>CAZRRO010000008.1:0-276345 GCA_964602595.1 uncultured Verrucomicrobiota bacterium
CGCAGGACAAGGTCGAGTTCGTGAAGGCCAGCAAGGCCAAGGGCTACCGCGTCGCTGTCATCGGCGACGGCGTGAACGACGCCCCTGCGCTGGCCGCCGGCGACATCAGCATCGCGATGGGCGCCGCCGGTTCCGAGGTGGCGATCCACTCCGCAACCATCGCGTTGATGAACAACGACCTGCGGCGGCTGCCGTTCCTGATCACGCTGTCGCGCCTGACCCGGTCGGTGATCAACCAGAACTTCCTGTTCGGCGTCCTGTTCGTGGTGATCGTGCTCACGGCCGGCGCCATGGGTTACGTGCATCCGATCGTCGCCGCGCTGCTGCACAACGCCGGCGCGCTGATCGTGGTCTTCAACAGCGCCCGCCTGGTCCGCCAGGGCGAGGAACTGGAACCCTTCTCGGCCGAGTCAAAACCCGCCGAGGGTGGCACCCCCGATGGGCCGGTGACGTTGACACCGCAGGTGGCGTAAAGCATCTGACCGACCGCCAATTCCGACCATGACCAATCCGTCCACCGCCCCCGGCTCCGGCGAAGTCGTCATCAAGGCCACCGGCCTCACCAAGGTCTTCAAGGACTTCTGGGGCCGGCCCAAGGCGCGGGCCGTGGACAACGTGGACTTCGAGGTCCGTCGCGGCGAGGTGTTCGGCCTGCTGGGGCCCAACGGCTCTGGCAAGAGCACCACGATCAAGATGATCCTTGGCCTGCTGTATCCATCCAAGGGGCACCTGACAGTCTTCGGCGCGTCACCGCGCGACGTCCGCACCAAAGCCAAGATCGGCTATCTGCCCGAGGAGAGTTACCTCTACCGCTATCTCAATCCGGGCGAGACGCTCGACTTCTTTGGGAACCTGTTTTCCCTCGACGCCGGCGACCGGCACAAGCGCACCGAGCAGCTCATCGAAATGGTCGGCCTGAATCAGGCCCGCACCCGCACGGTGGGCGAGTTTTCCAAGGGCATGCAGCGCCGCATTGGCCTCGCCCAGGCGCTGATCAATGATCCCGACCTCGTCATCCTTGATGAACCCACCGCCGGGCTAGATCCCATCGGGTGCCGCGAGGTCAAGGACCTGATCCTGGCCCTCGCCAAACGCGGCAAGACCGTGATCCTCAGCAGCCATCTGCTGTCGGACGTGGAAGATGTCTGCGACCGCGCGGTCATCTACTACGGCGGCAAGATCCAGGCGCAGGGCACGTTGCAAGAACTGCTCTCCGAACGGGACCAGGTCCGCTTCACCACACCGGCTCTCAGCCGCGAGACGATGGACAAGGTGCTGGCGATTCTCCGGGCCGAAGCCGGGGATAACGTCCGGGTCGACCATCCGACGCAAAATCTGGAATCCTACTTCCTCGGCGTGGTGGAAAAGGCCCGGGCGCAGGCCGAAACCAGCGGGGCGACTAGCGGTAACCAGGTGGCCGAATTCATCCGGGCCGGCGGCAACGCCAACAACTCGCAGTCGGATCGTGTCCTCGAACGCCTGACGAAGGCGGCCCCGAACGTCCCGGCCGAGGTAGTGGCCCAAGCCCCGGAACCGGCGGTGGATACCGCCAAACTCGCCGCGCTGACCAAGACTGAAGCCGCTCCTGCCCCGGCCGGCCCGGTCGTGACGACCGCGGCGAAGCCAGCCGACCTGAGCAAGGCGAACGAGAAGCTGTCCGGACTGCTGGGCGGCAAGAAACCGTAAGCGTCTTCCCGCCATGTCCCGCAGGTTCGAAATCTACCAGAATGCCGACGGCGAACGGATCACCGTGCCGCGCGGCTTCTCGTTCACGGCTTTCCTGCTGGATTGGATCTGGGCGCTTTGGCTGCGCCTGTGGCTGGAGGGCACGGTGCTGTTGCTCGTCAACGTCCTGACCTCGTTCCTGATGGCGATCAACCGGGCGGACTGGGTCGCCTACGCGGTCGTCCAGTTGATTCAGGGGGTCGCCGTCGGCTTGGGTGCCCACAAGCTCCGGGCCATGTCTGCCGAGCGGCGGGGTTACGCGTATCTCTGCACGGTGGAGGGTTCGAACGGGGCGAACGCGTTGGCCAAGTTGGCCGCGGTGGGCGCGGTTCCTCCCGAATGGCGCCGGCGCACGGGACTCAGCTTGCCGGATTTCGCGCCGCGGTCGTTGCGGGGCGTATTCGCGATCACCCACATCACGCTCAAGGCGGCGGTGCGGTTCCGGTTGGTCGTGGTCCTCCTTGGCCTGCTGATGACCGCGGTCGTCATCCTGCCGGTCATCATCAAGCACGACGGATCGGCCCAGGGCTTCACCCAGATCCTGATCACCTACACGCTGACCGCGATCACAGCGCTGCTCGGCATTGCCACGCTCTGGCTGGCCTGCGGGTCGCTCGCCCGCGAGGTGGAGGATTTCTCGATGCAGTTGGTCTGCACCAAGCCGATCCCCCGCTGGCAAATCTGGCTCGGGAAATGGCTTGGGCTCATGACCCTCAACGTAGTGATGCTCGCCGTGTCGGGCGCGACCGTTTACGGGCTGCTGTTGTGGAAATCCTCCGGGCTCAGCGAAGGCCAGCAACAGGTGTTGCGGGAGGAAATCTTTGTCGCCCGGGCCGGCGCCCGGGAAGAAGTCCTCAACATCGAACCGCAGGTCGAATTGCTGTTCAAGGAGCGCATGCGCGAGGCCGCTGTGGCGGCGATGGACCAGGATTTCGTCCGCAAGCAGATCCGCGAACAGCTCCGGGCCGCCCAGCAGTTTGTGCCGCCCGGCAAGGGCCGTCGTTGGGTGGTTCAACTCGGGAGCGACGCCGCCAGCCGGCTCAAGGACCTCCCGTTGCACCTGCGGGTGAAGTTCATCTGCCCCGATTACACCAGCGAGGGAACCACGTTCCCGTTCGGTTGGGAAATCGGCCCCCCGGAAGGGCATCGCCGGCAGTCGTTGGAGAACAGCTTCGCGGCAGAGTCCTTCGCCACCTTCCCGATTGAGCCCAACCACATCGCGGCGGATGGCTCGATCACGATCGACGGCTACAACCTGTCTGACAAGGCGGTCCTCTTCCCCGTGGACGACGGCTTCGAGGTGCTCTACCGCGAGGGTGGTTTCGCCACCAACTTCGCCCGGGGCTTCGGCATCATCTTCTGCTGGCTCGGCCTGCTCGCGGCGATCGGCCTCTTCGCCGCCGCCAAGCTGCAATTCTCCGTCGCCGCCTTCGTGTCCATGAGCATCCTTTTCGTCGGGCTGTCGAGCGGCACGCTGGGCCAGGTGGTCGAGCAGGGCGGCGTCATGGGTATCGACCACGAGACCGGCCTGGTCGCGGAAAAGACCTTCATCAACAACGTTGCCGTCCGGATCTACGGCACGCTCAAGCAGGCCCTTGACCTCGTCACCGGCTACAACCCGATTGATGCGCTGAGCACCGGCCGGAGCATCACCTGGGCGCAGTTGGCCACCGCGTTCGGCCTGGTGGTGGTCGTCACCGGCGGCACGTTTGCCGGCCTGGGCATGTGGATTTTTACCCGCCGTGAACTGGCGGCCCCGCAATGAACGGTCGCAAGCTCATCTACGCGCTGGTGCTGGTCGTGTCGCTCGTCGCGAGCGGCCTGATGCAGAACACGCTCACCCGTCAGCGGGAGACGCTCGGGCTGACCCGCACCGCGGTCATCAGCAACGCCCCGCCGGTGCTGGCCTTCACCACCGTCGCCCTAGGCGGTTTCCGCGGGCTGATCGCGAACGCCCTTTGGATCCGGACCACGCAGTTGCAGGAAGACGGCAAATACTTCGAGGCCGTGCAGCTCGCCGACTGGATCACGACACTTCAGCCGCACTTCAGCCAAGTCTGGCTCTACCAGGCGTGGAACATGGCCTACAACATCTCGGTCAAGTTCCCGAATCCCGAGGACCGCTGGCTGTGGGTCCAGCGGGGCATCGAGCTCCTGCGCGACCAAGGCCTGCGTTACAATCCCAATCAGGCGCTCATGTATCGGGAGCTGGCGTGGCTGTTCCAGCACAAGATGGGAGCCAACCTCGACGACGGCCATTGGGTGTATAAGACCGAATGGGCCGCGATGATGGAGGACGTCATTCCCGGTGGCCGGCCCAATTACGAGGAACTGTTCAATCCTTCCAGCCCCGAGGCCAAGGCCCGGGTCGAGCGGTTGGTCAGCCGTTACAAGCTGGAGCCGACCATGATGAAGAAGGTGGATGACACCTACGGTCCGCTGGAATGGCGACTGCCTGAAACCCACGCCATCTACTGGGGCATGGTCGGCGTCGAAAATTCGCCCGCGCAGGACAAGATGCCGCTTCGCCGGGCGATCTTTCAGCCGATGCTGACGGCCTTCCACCGTGGCAAGGTGATCACCAACCGGTTCGCCAAGCGCATCGAGGTCGTGCCCAACCTGCTGATGGTCACCAACGCCTCGCGCGCCTACGAGGACTCGATCAAGGCCGAACCCGAGCAGGCGGAACACATCGCCCGGGCCCACCGGAACTTCATCAAGGACGCGGTCTACTTCCTCTACACCAACAACAAGCTGAAGGAAGCGGACTATTGGTTCCGCCGGGTGAAGGACCTCTACGGATTCGGCCCGCAGGTCGGGATCACCAACGCGACGATGGAGGAATATGCCCTCAGCCGCGTGCAGGAAGACGTCAACGAAACGTCCCGGGATCGGCAAACGGCGATTCTCCAGGGCATGATCTCGCAATCCTTCTACAACCTTGCCATGGGCGACGAGGATCAGGCCGAGGGGCTGGAACGGATGGTCCAGCGGGTGCATGCCAACTACGCCGCACGGACCGACCACAAGGCCAGCATCAAGCGCGTTGAGCTGCCGCCCATTGGTGAACTGAAACGCTCCGTGCTGCTGGAAATGCTGCGCCCCGATCCGGAGGTCAGCGCCGAATTCCAGGCCGCCCTGCGTGCCCGCCTGAGTCTGCCCGCCGACTTCGGTATCCCGGCCACGAATGCGCCGGCGGCGAAGTTGCCTTGAGGTTGCATTGCCCGACAGGGGCGGGGGTTGAGTTCAGGAGCCCTCACCAACCAACTTCGGAATAGACACAAACGACGGAGGCGTCCGGGCTGATGAAAATGGTCTGATTGAAAGACCAGGCCGACGGTTCGTCGCCTCTCGCGGGGCGGCTGAAACTGAGGTCCTCCCGCGAGTGGTCCCATTTGGTCCCGCCCGGAAACGGCGGGTGTGGAATCTTGGTCCGCTTCCAACCGTCGGCGTCCATTGCGCCAGAGATGCGGGTAACCAAGTCCTCTCGGGTGACGTTTTGGCCCGGCAACCGGATGAGGCGTTCAGAAATCCACCTCCCACCCAAACCGTGGGTAACTGTGTTGGTTGCTTGAGCGTATTCGCTGAGGGCGAATTTCCGGAACTGTGGCCCAATGTTTGGAGTGGTTGCGACCGGCGGTGGCGACGGCGATCGCCTTTGGCAGCCTGCGGCGGCCGTCAACAGGGCCGCGAGTGAGCAATGAAGCAGGAAGGTGGCCATCGCCGAGTCCTTACCGGAAAGGCACCAGCACCGCCGACTGGGCGCTGAGCCAACCGGAACGGCCCGACGCCGCTTCCTCCACCCGCAGCCAGCCATCGCGCCGTTCGGTCAGGCGGAACTCCGCGCCGTCCGTCGCGGTGAAGGCGATTTTTGCCTCGTCCAGGGGACTGATGCGGACCGCGGCGTTGGCCTGCGTGGCGATGACCGCGGGTTCCTGGCACCGGCTCCACCAAGCAAGGCCCAGGGCCATGGCAAAGCCGAAGGCGATGAACCCGAATGAGATGACATAACTCCGCAGCTGTTGACGGAGGACTGGCCGCAGCCGGGTGGCGAAGAGCAGGCCGAACCAAACCCAGGCACCCAAGGCGGCGAGCCCGGCCCATTCGTTCAGGGTGAGTCGGCCCAGCGTCTGTCCCAACGCCGAGGGAGCCGTCGCCGGAGCGCTGACCCGGGCGCGGACTTGGCGGAGCGCGACACCAATCTCCCGGTCCCGCGGGGCCAGCCGTTCTGCGCGACGCAGGCGGCCCAAGGCCAGCCCGAGCTGGCCGAGTTGGGCGTGGGCCAGACCCCGGTTAAACTCCAACGCGGCGGAAGTCGCCTCCGGAGCAATCTGCCCGTAGGCGGCCAAAGCCTCGGCAGGCTGCCCCTTGGCGAGGTGCGTGTTGCCGTTGTTGAAATGTTCCGAGGGTGAAGCGGCCTGGGCAGCCAGGGCGGTTAGCCAAGCCAGCAGCAACCAGAGCCCGGGAAGCCGACCGCCGCCGATCCGGCTACGGCCTATCGGCACTGCGCCCCAGAAATCGATCATCGCTTGCCCTCCAGTTGGCGCAGGGCCGCGATGACGCCCCGGGCGGATTCCGCTAGCTTGGCCAGTTCGGTCTGCGAGGTGATCGGCGAATACCGGGCCTGTGTCATCGCCTCGAAGAGGCTGTGCAACCGCGCGGCGTCGTTCGGGGCGAAGCCGGCGGGTTCCAGCCGGCTCGCCACGACGTCCTCCGTGAAGGCGCCCGCGGTGCCATCGAGGGTGAGCGCCAGTTGCTCCTGCAACGCGCGATTGAGGGTGGCGAAGAATTCCGGTGACCGGCCATCCCGGGCTTGGCTTTCCAATGATGCCAACGCTTCGGCGACGGCCCGTTCCCGTTGGCCGCGGAGGTCGGGGCCGCGGGCTTGCGCCCGGGCCCGGAGGCGTCCGGCCAGTTCCATGCCAAGGTAAAGCAACGGCGGGGCGGCCAGCAGCGACAGGAACCACGGCCGGTGCACCAACGCCGGCGTCAAGGCGACGAGGGGGCCCAGCTGCGTCTTGAGCGGAACGACTTCCGGCGTCGTCGCAGCCCGCGGTTCCGCCGGCTCGGCGACCTTGGCGACGGGTAGGTTCCCGAGGGGCTGGGCCTGGGCGTTCGCGCCTGCCCGGACGTTCAGGGCAATGGTCCGGGGCTCCAGCACGTCGTAGCGCTTGGCCTCCGGATTCCACGCGACAAACGGCGGCAGGCGCAGGGTCTGGACCCCGGACTGTTCGGGGACGATAACCTGTTCGAAGGTCTTTACCCCCTCCAGCCCCAGCACGTCAGTTTCGTCGAGCGAATTGGTTCCCGGGTAGGCCTGGAAGCCAGTGCCGGGCGGAAACTCGGGCAGCTTGAGCCCGGAAAAATTTCCCCGGCCCCGCACCGCGAGCCGCACCGTGACGGGATCCCCGGCGGCGACATTGGTCGGCGAGGCGGACATCGAGTCGATGAGGAAGCGGCCGACCGCACCGGTGAAGCCGGCGGGTTGGTTGACCGTCGGCGGGGGACTCACCCGGATCTTCACCGGCTCGCTGGTGAACGTGATTTGCTTCTGCTCACCGCCGCCGAAGAACGGATCGTCGAAGATGCTCCGGCGCCGGTTGGAGCGGAACACGTAGAGCGTCTCGAACTCAGCCGGGCCGAGGTCCAACTCGCCGGCCTTCACGGCGGTGAGGGCGATGACGTTGCGCATCACGCCATAGACTTCGCCGTTGATCGTCTCCGGGGGCAGGTTGTCGGTGTGTTCCTTGCCCTTGATGAAGCCATCCAGCTTCAGTTTGGGCGGATTCTGCCGGACCGGCGAAGCCTTGGCGTAAAACCGGATCTCCACGGGCACCGTCTCGCCGACGTAGAAGTCGGTCTTCGGCACCACCAGCTTCAGGAAGCCGACCTGGTTCTGGTCGAAGCCCTGGCCGACGCGGAGCTTGAGCGGGTTGCTGGTGTAGCGCTGCCCGTTGACCTCCAGCGCCATGGCCGGAATCTCGACAATCCCGGGCACCTTCGGCTGGAGGACATACTGGTGGATGATCGAGGTCGAGCGCTCGAAGTTGACGATCGAAATCTGGCTGCCCGAACCGGCGAATTGGGCGGGACAGTTGGTCAGCTCCGGCAAGGCCGGGGCCTGGACATTGCCCAAGTCGGTGAAGATCAGCTTCAACGTCGCCGTGTCGCCGGCGGCGATGGAATCCTCCTCCAGTTCGGCCCGGAAACTCGGCGCAGCGGTCACGGTGAGCGGGATCACCACGGCCAGCAGCACTGCCAGACAACGCCGGGACGCTGCTAGGACCGATTCAACCAGGCCCGCTCCGTGACCCGGATTCGCCATGTCGGATTCGCCTACCATTGCTTCAGCTTCTTGCGTTGCCGTTGGCCGGCTTCCTTGCCGCCGGCGGCGGACTTGAAGATGAGGGCCTTCTCCTCGCCCTTCTGCTGGTCGAGGAGGCGTTCGGCCTGGACCGGGGTCATCTCGCCCGGCTTGCCCTGCTGTTCCGCAAAGGACTCGTTGCCGGTGCCCTGTTGGTCCTTACCCGGCCCGGCTTCCTTGCCCGCCTCCTTCTGCTCAGTCCCCTTGTCGTGGTCCGGTTCCGCCGGGTTTTGCTGGGCTTCTTTGCCGGGGTCCTTGCTGTCCGACTTCTGGGAGTCCTTGGACGGATCGTCCTTCGAATCCTGGCTTTGCGAATCTTGGTTCTCGGCCGATTGCTTTTGATCCTTTTTGTCCTGCGGCTGTTGCCGGTCCTTGGATTGCGGTTGGTCGGACTGGTCCTTTTTGTCGTCCTGCTTGTCCTTCTTCTGCTTGTCGTCCTCGCCCGGCTGTTGCTGCTGGGGCATCTGCTGCTTCAACTGCTCCAAAGCCTGCTGCACGAACGCGAGGTTGGCGGCGGCGTTGGTATCGGCCTGGTTGAGCTTGAGGGCTGAGCCGTAATGCTGGAGTGACTGTTCCCACTCTTTCATCCGCGCCTGGGGGTCCTGCGTGGATTCACCGAGCCGGAAGCGGGTGTTGCCGAGGTTGTAGTAGGCCTGCTGCTGCAGTTCGAGGTCGGGGGCGCCGGAGGCGGACTCAAACCACGTCGCGGCGTTGGTCAGGTCGTTGTTCTTGTAGGCGGCGGCACCGGCGTTGAAACGAAGCCGGGCGTCTTCGGCCTTTTGCTTGGCGAGCTGGGAGTATTGGGCCTGGGCGCTGCGGTAATTGCCGCGCTGGTAGGCGTCGAGGGCGGAATCGGGCGACGAGGCGGCATTCGTGGAGGTGATCAGTAACCAGTAACCAGTGATCAGTGAGAGCAGGGCTCGCACTGGGATTGGTTTCCGAACTGTCCGAAAGGTTTTCACTGATAACTGAACATTGATGACTGACTACTTCACCGCCGCCGCGCCGCCCAACATTGCACCCGCCATTCGCGGGGCAACGGTCCGGCGCTGTTCCGGCAACAGGATTTCCACCATGAGCAGGAGGATGGCGAAGCCCAGCGGCCACTGGAAGCGTTCGATCCACTGGCGTTTCTTGCCGGATTTCAGGTCGGCCTTGGGCAGCACGTCGAGGCCTCGTTCGTAAAGGGTCTGGATGGTTTGGCGATTTTGCAGCGGCAGGTAGAAGCCGCCACCGGCGTCGGCGACCTGCTTCAGGGCGTCCTCGTTGAGCTTGGAGCGGACGGCGTTGCCCTGTTCGTCGCGAACGAACACCGGATTGCCATAGGGATCCGTCGAACGCAGCACCGCGCCGGCCCCGGTGCCCACGCCGAGCGTGAAGATGCGCACACCGTCCTCGGAGGCCTTCTTGGCCGCCTCGATCGCGCCGTCGCCATGGTCCTCGCCGTCACTGAGGAACACGATGGCCTTGGCGCCCGCGCTGTCCTTGCCGAAGGCGGCCACGCATTCGCGGATGGCGTCGGCGATGGCGGTGCCCTGCTCGGGAATGAGGTCGGTGTCGAGCGCACGGACGCTTTGCCGAAACGCCTCGTCATCCAGCGCGAGCGGACATTGGAGAAAGGCGCTGCCGGCGAAGGCGACCAGTCCGAGCCGGTCCGACTTGCTGAGGCCGAGCAGGTCGAAGGCGGCAAGCTTGGCCTTGGCCAGGCGGTTGGGCTTCACGTCGTCGCCGAGCATCGAGCGCGAAACGTCGAAGCACACGATGATGTCGAGCCCGGAGGCAGTGGTCTCCTCCTCGTGGAAGCCCCACTGAGGCCGGGCCAGCGCGACGAGCAACGTGACGACAGCAAGCGCGAGCAGAACCCGCTTGGCGATCTGACGCCCGGCGGAAAGGCCTACGGTCAGTTGCTGAAACAGCCGCGACTTCACGAACGCCTGCGCCGCCCGTTGCTTGCGGCGCCAGGTCCACCACAGGAACCACGCGGTCAGCGGCGCGAACACCAGCGCGAGCAACAGAAACTGTCTTGAGCCCCAACTCATTGCGGATTGCGGATTGCGGATTGCGGATTGGTGCGAGAACCGCCGCGCGCGGTATTGATGGAAGCAACGGCAATTGCGGTAAGCTCGTCGGCTTCAGTCTTAAGCGGACCGGCATCGGGAGAATTGGTAATCCGCTCTAGGATAAGCAAATCCAGCCAGAGCGCCGATTCGTCGGCCTCCTCTTCGACGGTGCCCATCTTGCTGATGAAGTCGGCTTTGGATTTGGCCCGGCAGGCCGCGCGGTAGTTGGCAGCCACAGAGGAGCCGGAGCGGATCAATTGTGAGCCAAGCGCCCGCCCGGTCGTATTCTCGGGCAAAGTCTGCACCAACCGGATGATTCGCCGGGCAAACATCTTCGTGCGCTGTTTCAGTTCCTCTTGGTTCATTACGCTAACGCCGGTTGCCTGTCTCAGATTCCGCAATCCGCAATCCGCGATCCGCAATCAAGGGAGTTTCCTCCAAACGGTTTGGCCCAGGATGATTTCCAGTATTAGCAGGCCGAGTCCCGGCAGCACGAACCAACTCATCAGTTCCTCGTAGTAGGCGAAGCGTTTCAGTTCGGCCTCGGTCTTCTCCAGCGAGTCGATCTCGGCGTAGACGCGACGGAGCGTCTCGGTGCTGTCGGCCCGGTAGTATTTCCCGCCGGTCTTGTCGGCGACCTTGCGGAGCGTGTCCTCGTCGATGTCCACGGCCTGCTTCACATAGACCTTGCGGCCGAAGGCGTCGCGCGTCGGCACCGGGGCGAAGCCGCGGGTCCCGACGCCGATGGTATAAACCTTCACGCCCAGCGAAGCGGCGGCCTCGGCGGCGGTGAGCGGCGGAATGCTGCCGGCGTTGTTCTGGCCGTCGGTCATCAGGATCACGATGCGCGACTTCGACTTCAGCTCGCGCAGCCGGTTTACGGCGGCGCTGAGTCCGGAGCCGATGGCGGTCTGCTGGCCGTCGATGACGCCAAGTTCTAGCCGGTCGAGCACGCGGCGGAGAAAGTCATGGTCGAGCGTTGGCGGGGCGGCGATGAAGGCTTCCGAGCCGAAGGCCACCAGCCCGATTCGATCGCTGGTGCGCTGTTCGATGAAGCTGCCGAGCACGTCCTTGAGCATCGTGAGGCGGTTCACCCGTTCGCCGCGGAGCTCGAAGTCTTCTGCGACCATCGAGCCGCTGAGGTCAACGGCCACGGCGATGTCGATGCCGCTGGCCTTGAGCGGCGCCTGGCCACCCGCGACCTGGGGCCGGGCCATGCCGATGAACAGCAGCGCCAGCGCGAACCAGCGGAGGTTCAGCAGAAACGAACCCGCCCGGCTGCGGCTGAGTTCGGTGATGCCCTTCACCAGCGTGAGGCTGGAATAGACGAAGGCGCTCTCGCGTCCGGCCTTGCCGCGCAGCCACGCCAGCAGCGGGATCAGCAACAGACCCAGCAGCCACCACGGTGAAGCGAAGGAGAAGTTCACGTTCATGGCTTGGGCGCGGTGGTGGCCGGCAACGGCGGGGGCACGAACCGCGGCGTTGTCTCCTCGACCAGGCGGAGCGCGGCGGCGTGGAGTTCCTCCAGCTCGCGGCGGCCCGGCTCAAAGCGGGCGAACTTCACGAGGTCGGTGCTTGTGAGGAAGTCCGACAAAAGCGCCTTGTGGCGGGCTTCCAGCACGGCGTTGCGCGGTAGCTCGGCGAGGAACTCCTCGGTGGTGCGTTCAGGCGCCTTCAGGCCGAAGCGTTCCTCCAGATACGTCCGCGCGATCTCGGAAACCGTGGTGCAGAAACGTTCCGGCTGCTCGATGAGCGCCAGCGCGGCGGCGAGCCGTTCGCGGGCGCGTTCGTCGGGCGGAACCAAGCGCGGCGGCGCGGCGGGCGGACGTTTGCGACGCCACCACCACCAAGCGGCGGCCAGCAATCCGAGCGCGGCCAGGACAATGGCCCCGCGGATCGCCCAATCGGTCCAGGTCGTGATTTCGATGGGCCCCTTGATGTCGTGCAACTGCGCCGGCACGGCCTGGGCGTTGGTCTTCGGCGGCACGACTATGGCAGCGCCGGTGTTGGTCTTCGTCGCGGCGGCGACTACCGAATGGTTCAACAACCACGCAAGGGCGACGACGGAATGACTAATCAGCAATGACCAAGGGGCTAGCCTTCGGCCAATTGGCATTCCGCATTCCGCATTCCGCATTCGGGAGCTCATCCGTGACGCCTCCGTTTGTCGCGCGTGTCGAAGAACTGCTTCAGCGCGAGGTCGTAGGGTTCGCCGGTGCGGACGCGGATGGCATCGACCTTTGCGCCGCGGAACAGCCGGTCGAGTTCCGCCTGGGTGCGCCGGCCGCGCTCCGCGAACGCGGACCGACGGCGTTCGTCGGAGGTGTTGATCTCCACGAGGTCGCCCGTCTCGGCGTCCTGCAACACGAGGCGGCCGAGGTTGGGCAGCTCAAGTTCGTAGGGATCGGTGACCTGCACCGCGACGAGGTCGTGCCGGCGGCTGACTTGGCGCAGTGCGGTGGACGAAACCCGCCCGAGCGTCTCGCTGCGGATGGCGCGCCGGCGCAGGTGCGCGGCGATCTCGGCGCGGCTGGGATTCGTCTCCGCCAGGAAGTCGGAGACCAAAATGATCACGGCGCGGTGCGGCAACACGCGATTCACGAAGTCCAAGGCCCCGTTGACTGAAGTGCCACGGAACTGCGGTTCGTGGCACAAGATGTCGCGGATCACCCGCAGCACATGGCGGCGGCCCTTCTTCGGCGGGATGAACTTCTCGACCGTCTCGGTGAAGAGCACCAGGCCAACGCGGTCCTGGTTGCGGATCGCGGAGAAGGCCAGCACGCAGGCCAACTCTGCGGCGAGTTCGCGCTTCGACTGGTCGCCCGAGCCGAACAGGCCGGAGGCACTGACATCCACGGCCACGATCACCGTCAGTTCGCGCTCCTCGCGGAACTTCTTCACGAACGGATGGTTCATGCGCGCGGTGACGTTCCAGTCGATGGAGCGAACCTCGTCGCCGGGCTGGTATTCGCGGACCTCGTCGAAGTCCATGCCCTGGCCCTTGAACGCCGAGTGATACTGGCCCGCCAACGACTCGTCCACGAGGCGGCGCGTGCGCAGCTCGAGCTGACGGATCTTCTTGAGGAGTTCCTTGGGGATCATCCGGCTAGGCGAGCAGGCGCAGTTTTAGTTCCGCGGTAGGCAGCAGGCAGGCGTCGTGCCGGCCGAACCAGTGGTAGCGGTTCCGGGCAATGAGGTCGTAGGCCCAGTCCCGCAGACCGCGGGGTAGGATCACGGCGGCGCAACCCCACGACCAAGGCCACTTGAGGTAGGAAGCGACCCGCAACGCGGCGTCGGATTTCAGGAACACGCGTTCCGCCTCGATGACCACGAGGCTGCCACGATAGTGCGTTGCGATTCCGTGGCGGGCCAGCAACTGGGCGCCGGTCGCCGATTCCAGCGCGCAGAAGCGCAGCTCCGGCCGCCGCTCGTGGCGCAGGACGAAGCGCACCGAGCCGTGGCAGAGATTGCACACGCCGTCGAACAGCAGGATCGGTTGATCCGGCGAACGGGATTCGGGCTGGACGGTGGAAGCCATCGGGCGGCGACGGGATGCTTGCTAGGCCGACGGCTCACGGCACCGGCAGTTCGTCGAAGATCTTCTGCACGATGTCCTCGGCGGACTTCTCTTCGGCTTCGGCTTCGTAGGTCAGCGTCACGCGGTGACGCAGCACGTCGAGGCCGATGGACTTAACGTCCTGCGGGGTGACGTAACCGCGGCCGCGGAGGAACGCGTGGGCCTTGGCGGCGAGCGTCAGCGCGATGGTCGCGCGCGGGCTGGCGCCCATCTGGATGAAGTCCTTCACCGCGATCTTGTAGTGCTCGGGATCGCGGGTTGCGCAGACCACGTCCACGATGTAATCCTTCACCTTGTCGTCGCAGTAGAGGTCGTTGATGACCTCTCGGGCCTTGAGGATCGCCGACGCCTCCACGACCGGCGTGATGACCGGTTGGCCGCTCGTCCGGGCCATCAGGTCGAGGATCAGCCGCTCCTCGTCGCGGGACGGATAGCCGATCTTCAGCTTCAACATGAAGCGGTCCACCTGCGCCTCGGGCAGCGTGTAGGTGCCTTCCTGCTCGATCGGGTTCTGCGTGGCTAGCACGAGGAACGGGTCGTCCAGCTTGAAGGTCTGGTCACCGATCGTGACCTGGCGTTCCTGCATGGCTTCGAGCAGGGCGGACTGCACCTTGGCTGGGGCGCGGTTGATTTCGTCGGCCAGCACCAGGTTCGCGAAGACAGGTCCGCGCCGGATGGCGAAGGCGCCGGTCTGGGGATTGTAGATCTGCGTGCCCACGACGTCGGCCGGCAGCATGTCGGGCGTGAACTGGATTCGGCTGAAGCGCGTGTGCAGCGCCGTGGCCAGCGTCTTCACGGACAGCGTCTTGGCCAGGCCGGGCACGCCCTCGAGCAGGACGTGGCCGTTGGCCAGCAGGCCGATGACGAGCCGTTCGGTCAGGTATTTCTGGCCGACGACGCAGCGTTGGATTTCGTTGAACAGCGGCTGCAGGAAGAACCCGGCTTCCTGCACCGCGGCGTTGAGGGCGGTCACGGACGTCATGTGCTTCGCGGATGTATGGCGGGTGACACCGCGGCGGGCAAGATGCTCAAAGGCCAAATTCTGGCGGCGTGGGCCAATCTGGCTGGGCTGGGCAGCGACTTTTGGCTTTGAACTTCAGACCCGGACCCGTGAACTCCGCCGCGTGACCAACCTGTTCATCGCCACCGGCAACGCCCACAAGGTGCAGGAGATCCGGGCCGTGCTGGGACCGGCCTTCACGGTGTTCTCCCAGCGGGATGCCAACGTGAAGCTCGAGCCCGAGGAAACCGGGGCCACGTTTGCCGAGAACGCGCGCATCAAGGCGGTCACCTGGGCCGCCTACTTCGCCGCCGATGTCTGCAACCTGAACCTCGACTACGTGCTCGCCGACGATTCCGGGCTGGAGGTGGACGCCCTCGGCGGCGCCCCCGGGGTGCATTCGGCCCGGTTCGCGGCGTTGGACGACGGGCGCCCGGGGAATTCGCCGGACGCGGAGAACAACGCCAAGCTGCTGCGGCTCCTCGCCGAGGTGCCGGCCGAACGGCGGTCGGCACGGTTCCGCTGTGTCCTGGCGCTTACGCCGGTGGCCGCGGGCGTAGCCCCGGCGGCGTTGGCGGCGGCAACGCAGACCTTTGCGGGGGCCTGCGAGGGGCGCATCAGCGCCACGCCGGCGGGCGGGGGCGGTTTCGGCTACGACCCGCTGTTCGTGCCGGCGGGTTACGGCGTATCCTTCGCGGAGCTGGGCGAGGCGGTGAAGAACCGGTTGAGCCATCGGGCAAAAGCGCTGGCGGGCTTGCGGGCGCGTTTCGGAGGTCGCCCGGAAGCGTGAGCTGGCTTGTCGCCGGCGGCGCAAGAGTTCGGGTCTTCTCGCCGCCGGGCGTGCAAATGAGCCGGCGCGGCAGGCGGTGAGTCATCCAAGGCAGCCGAGCCGGTCGAATGCGTTGCCGGCCACGGTGTCTTGAGCAAGCCCGTCGCGGGCTGGCCTGCCGAACTGCGGCCAGTCGGCGGCAGCCGATGAAGTCAGGTGCAGAATGGTGGCGATAGAGCCCACGCGAGGCACGCGGCAGCGCGGTTCGGGACTGGCTACGGTTGGCCTGGAAAGGTGAGCTCCGCTCCCTTCATGCCCTCATTTCGGTGATCTGTTTGGTCGCGATGCCGATCGGACGGTCCAGCGGGACGCCGGCGCAGGACAGCAATGTCGTGAGCAGGTCGCCCTGGTTGCCTTGGACGGTGGACAGGAACCGGCCGGTCCTGAGGGAGCCGCCGCCTTTGCCGGCAATGATGAAGGGGAGGTTGTCGCTCCGATGTTTGTCGCCGTCTTCCAGGCCTGAGCCCCACAGCATGATGCAGTGGTCGAGCAGCGTGCCGTCGCCCTCCTTGAGGGCGTGCATCTTCTTCACCATGTAGGCGAACTGATCGACGTTCAGTTTGTTGATGGCCGCCACCTTGCCGATCATTTCCTGGTCGCTGCCGTAATGCGTCTGCGAATGGTGCTGGTTGGAAAACCCCAGCTCGGGATAGGAAGCGCCGTTGGGCCGGGAGCCGATGTAGGTGCTGACGCGGGTGGTGTCGGTCTGAAAGGCGAGGATGGTCAGGTCGCACATGACCTGCATATACTCACTGCGCTTGTCTCCCACGGGAATCTTCACCTCGATGGGCGCCGAATCGGTGGCGTGGCGTTTGGAGGGCGCGACCCCGTTCTTCTCCAGGGCCGCCTCCTGTTGGCGGGTTTCGATGGCGGCGATGCGACGTTCCACCGAGCGCACGCTGTCGAGGTATTCGTCGAGCTTCTGCTGATCCCCCCGGCCGAGGGTGCGGCGCAGGTCGCGGGCCCCGCCGAGCACTCGGTCGAGCATCTGGCGGTCCAGCGGGTTGGCCGGCGTGACCTGGCCTTCCTGGCCGCGTTTGCCGAAGAGCCGGTTCAACACATTGCGGGGATCGGTTTCGGCCGGCACGGGTTGCGTGGGCGAGCGGAAACTGCAGTGGTTGTAGTATCCCTCATGCAGTCCTTCCTGATTCTCCTTCCAGGTCTGGGGCATGGTGGCCAGCTCGAGCGAAGGGAGCAGGGTCTGGGCGCCGACAAAGTTGGCCATGATCTGGTCGGCGGAGATGGAGATATTGATGCGGTCGCGCGAATCGGGGTCGGGCAACCGCGCGGTGAGCCACGTGGACAACTCCAGCGCGTGCGGGGCACCGCTGAAGGGCGTGGTTGGCACGCCCGAGATGCCTTTCATCATGAGGCATTGATCCATGATCGGTTGCAGCGACCGGATGATGGGCGGCGGCGAGTTGAGGAACTCCTCCTGACTCCTGGGCCAGAACTGGTCCATGATGACCCCGTGCGGCATATACATGAATGCCAGGCGCACCGGTGGCTTGGTGGAAGTCGAGCCAGCCGCCCAGCCGCGGGAATCAAAGAACGGCAGCGCAAGGGAGACCCCCACCCCTTTCAGGAAGGTGCGGCGATCCACGATGGAAGGGTGATTCATGGTATTCATATCGGTGCTCAGCTGGTTGTGAGCCGCAGTCATTTTTCGACTCGGCGGTGGGTAAACAGGTAACTGGTGATGACTTCGGTGAAGATCGTCCTCACCCGGTATTCGTCTCCGGCAATCCGGGCCACCAGTTGGTCGATGACGACTTCATCGTAACCTTCCAACTGTCGCCCGAGCGCGTAAGCCATGAATCGTTCGGTCAGGTTCCGGGCCAGGTCGGATTCCCGTCCGGCCAGGAGACGTTTCAATTCCGCGGGGGTGGAGAAGGCTGCTCCGGTGGGAAGTCTTCCTGCCGAGTCGATCGCAACCCCGGCTTCATTCTTGTCACGCCAGCGGCCGATGGCGTCGAAGTTCTCTAGGCCGAAACCGATCGGGTCGAGCATCCGATGGCAGTTGGCGCAGACGGGATCCTTCGTGTGGAGTTCGGTCCGTTGCCGCAGGGTCAATTCCTCCGCGCTTTTCTGCTCCTGCCCGTCGAGTTGGGGAACGTCGGGCGGGGGCGGCGGCACGTGTTCGCCGAGGATCTGCTCCAGCACCCACACGCCCCGGCGAACGGGGCTGGTCCGCGTGGGGAACGACGTTGCCGCCAGCGTGGCCGGCATGCCAAGGATGCCACCCCGGTTGGGGTTCTCCAGTTTGACCCGGCGCATTTTCGGACCTTTGACGGATGATCCGAGGCCATACAACTCGGCGAGCGGCTCATTCAGGTAGGTATGGTCGCTGTCCACAAACCGGATGGCCCGGTGGTTCTTGTGAACGAGGCTTTCGAAGAACAAGCGGGCCTCATCCAACATCGCCGCCCGCAATGCCGGCGTCATTTTTGGGAACAGCTTGGGATCGAAAACCTGGCGCTCCAGGTCGTTAACCCGCAGCCACTGGGCGCCGAATCCGTCGAACAGGGCCCGCGCGCGAGGGTGGAGCAGGAGCCGCTTCGCCTGGGCCCGCAGGGTCTTGGGCTGGTGCAGTTCGCCCCGGTCGGCCAGGGAGGACAGCTCGGCGTCCGGCGGCGCTGACCACAACAGATAGGACAGGCGTGCGGCCAGATGGTGGTCGTCCAGTTGGACGATCTGTTCTTCGGGCTGGACCGCTCCGGCGGGCGCGATGAAGAGGAACTGCGGAGAGACTAGGACCGCCTTGAGCATCAAGCCCAGCGATGCCGGGTAATCCAGCTCCTTCCCGCGGGCGAGGTCGAAGACGTCCACGAGGACGTCCAGCTCCGCCTCGGTGGGCGGTCGGCGGTAGGCCCCGCGGGCCAGGGAGCGCGCGACCTGGCGTGCGGCCTTGCGAAGATCGGCACCCTCGGGTGGCTTCCTGCCAAAGAGCCGCTTCTGGACTGCGGTCGGCGCCTTGCCTTCCGGCGCGACGATCTGCCCGACAACCTCATTCGCGATTTCGAGGAACAGTTCCGATTGCAGCGGAGAGATCGAGTTGAGGTAGCCCTCCCCGACGACTTCCTCCGGGAGGCGGTCGGCGATCGACGGGTTCATCCCGTAGAGATCATGCAGTGTGTTGGCGTATTCGACCTTGGACAGCCGGCGCATCACGAACGCGCCGGGATTTTTTGGGCTCAGGTGTTTGAGCTTGCCGATCCACTCGATGAACTGGAGGCGCTCCTCGTCGGTGGGTTGCTTGGCCGCGTCTTCCGGTGGCATGTCGTGCACCTTCACGTTCGCGACTGCCTTCTTCCAATGCAGGAACGCGATGCCGCGGCCGG
This sequence comes from uncultured Verrucomicrobiota bacterium, assembly GCA_964602595.1. GTDB lineage: Bacteria > Verrucomicrobiota > Verrucomicrobiia > Limisphaerales > UBA9464 > CAIWAH01. Next base: position 18,897 of record CAZRRO010000008.1, read on the forward strand.
GATCTTTTAGGTCCACCTCGAAGTTGACGTTCGCCTTGGCGCGGCCGCCGCCGTGGCACTTCGTGCAGTATTCCTTCACGAAGGGTTCCACGTTCTCCTTGAAGACCTTCCTAGCGTCGGCCCGGCGCGCCGCCTCATTCGCGCTCTCCCCATCGGTCGCCGCCAGACCCGACGAGACCAGCGACAGGACGAACGCACAGCCCAAGGCCGCGGTCTTCGCGGAAACAAACCGGACAACGCGTGATGGCTGCATGCGCGGTATCCAACGACGAGTGTTGGGGGGATTGAAACCAAAAGAATGCCTGCACGCCAACATCCCCTTCTCCACTTGGGCATGCTGGATCCCGGTCAGGCGGCAGTCGTGCACGTGGACGGGTTTCTCGCCGGCGTGGATTCCGGCCTCACCCGCCGCGCAGTAAGCCATTCCGGCGTCCTGGCCGGGTCTCTGGCCAGCCGGGAAACGCGCGAAGCGGAGTGATGGTTGCAGTTCCTGGATTGTGCCGCCCCGCATGTTGTCAACGGCCTTGCAGGCTTGGCCTCAGAGGCTGGCGTAGCAATCCAACCCACCCTTCATGCGTCAGTCCAGGGCGTGGCGGCCGCTGGACTTTCCCCGGCGCGGCTGCTAGTGACTTCCCGCCTTGGCCTCCCGCAATTGCCGAATAAACCGCGGGCGGCCGAATTTGAAGAACACATGAAGCCCGCATCGATTGCCCTTCTGCTTTTGGGCGCCTTGGCCGCCCCGGCCTGGGCGCAAAACAACGCCGCACCCACGCCCGTCACCATCGCCCCGGCGACCCCGGCCACCAATTCCACCGCGGCCTTGGATGCCCGGTTCAAGGACTCGATGGAGAAGAACAGCTATTCCATCGGCGTGATGCTGGCCAACGACATGAAGCGCAACCTGCAGCGCGGCGGCTACGAGGTCGACCCGGCGATCGTCGCCAAGGCGTTCTCCGCTTTCTTCACCGGCCAGGCCACGACGGTCACCGAGGCCGAGGCCCAGACGGTGGTGCGAGCCTACAGCATGGAGCTGCGGCAGAAGGCCGAGGAGAAGCGCAAGGCCGAGACCGAGAAGAACAAGAAGGAAGGCGAGGCGTTCCTGGCCGCCAACAAGGCCAAGGAAGGTGTCATTTCCCTGCCCAGCGGCCTCCAATACAAGGTCATCACCAACGGCACCGGACCCAAGCCCTCCACCAATGACACCGTCAGCGTCCACTACCGCGGCACGTTGATCGACGGCACGGAGTTCGACAGCTCCATCGGCAAGCCCCAGCCGGCGACCTTCCGCGTCACGGGTGTCATCCGCGGCTGGACGGAGGCGTTGCAGCTCATGCCGGTCGGTTCCAAGTGGCAGCTCACCATCCCGTCGGAGCTCGCCTACCAGGAGCGGGGTTCGCCGCCCAAGATCGGGCCCAACGCGGTGCTTCAGTTCGAGGTTGAGCTGGTGGGTATCAAGGAAGCCGCCCAGCCCGCGCCCCAGCCGGTCGTGACGAGCGACATCATCAAGGTGCCCAGCAAGGCCGAACTCGAGAAGGGCGCCAAGATCGAGGTCATCAAGCCCGAGCAGCTGGAGAAGTTGCAGAAGGAAGAGGCCGCCAAGAAGGCCGCCGCCGCTGCCGCCGAGAAGAAGTAGGCGACCCGCACCCATTTCGCGCCGGTGGTTTCCCCGTGAAGCCACCGGCGTTTTTTGTTGGCCGGGAGCCAGGCGACGACACGGGCGCAATTGACGGACGGGCGGGAAACCCGGTTCCCTCACGGCCCATGACCGCGGCCATCCACGAACTCATGCAGCAGACCGGCGTCCGTTTCGGCACCAGCGGTGCCCGCGGCCTGGCGGTCCAACTCACCGACTTCGTTGCCTACGCCTACACGCAGGGCTTCCTCCAGTTCCTTGAAAGCGCCGGCGAACTACGGACGAAGGGCACCCCCGTGGCGGTTGCCGGCGATTTCCGGCCGAGCACCGACCGCATCATGGCTGCCGCCCTGCGCGCGGCGGCCGACCTCGGCTACACGCCGGTCAATTGCGGCAAGATCCCCTCGCCCGCGCTGGCGGCATGGGGCCTGGCCGGTGGTTTCCCGACGGTCATGGTGACCGGCAGCCACATCCCGGCCGACCGCAACGGCATCAAGTTCAACAAATGTTCCGGCGAAGTCCTGAAGTCCGACGAGGCCGGCATCACCGCCCAGAAGATCCACGTCCCCGACGGCCTGTTCGACGCGGCGGGGAACTTCACCCGGGCCACCGCTATTCCGGCGGTGAATCCGGAGGCCGGGCGACGTTACGTGGCCCGTTACGCGGACTTTTTCCCGGCCGAGTGCCTGGGGGGCGTGCGGCTGGGGGTTTACCAACATTCGGCGGTGGGCCGTGACGTGCTGGTCGAGATTTTCCGGGCCTTGGGCGCCGAAGTAACCCCGCTCGGGCGGTCCGAAAGCTTCATTCCCGTGGATACCGAGGCGATCCGGCAGGAAGACGTCGAACTCGCCCGTGGTTGGGCCGCGGAACATCAGTTCGATGCCATTGTCTCGGCCGACGGTGACAGCGACCGCCCGTTGATCAGCGATGAACGTGGCCAATGGATCCGGGGCGACGTCGCCGGCATCCTCTGCGCCCGCTACCTCGGCGCGGATTCCGTGAGCACGCCGGTCAGTTGCAACAGCGCGGTCGAACTCAGCGGCTGGTTCCAGAAGGTGCGGCGCACGAAGATCGGTTCGCCCTTTGTTGTGTCGTCCATGCTGGAAGCTACGGCGGCAGGATCCCGCTGCGTGGTCGGTTACGAGGCGAACGGCGGCTTCCTGCTGAACTCCGACCTGGTCCGCGACGGCCGGACGCTGCGGGCCCTGCCGACCCGCGACGCGGTGTTGCCGATCCTTAGCCTGCTGCTGTTCGCGCGGCGGGAAGGCGTGGCTCTATCGGGACTCGTGGGCCAGTTGCCGCCACGCTACACGGCGAGCGGCCTGCTCAAGGAATGTCCGGTGGAACGGAGCCAAGCGATCTTGGCGCGGTATTCCGCCCCGGATGAGACGGCCAATCAAGCCGCCCTGGAGCGGGACTTTCCTGGCCTGGGTGCCATGACCGCGCTGGATCGCACCGACGGCGTCCGGGTTACCTTTGCCAACGGCGAGATTGTCCACCTGCGGCCGTCGGGCAACGCGCCCGAGTTCCGCTGCTACAACGAGGCTGCCAGCGAGGCCCGGGTCGGCGAACTGGGTGCGCGGTGCCTGGAGATTGTCCGTCACTTGGCGGCGTAAGCCACAACGGGCGGGCAGCCTTGGGCAAGTCCCGACGGGCGCTGAATTCGCCGGCCCGGCATCACGTCCGGGTTCCCGTCCCGGAAACGTGCCTCAGGTCAAGGATTCGGGCGTGGGCCTTGCGGCAGACTCCGATTCCATGAAACCAGTGCAACGAATCACCGCCGGGCTGCTGGCGCTCCTGACGCTGGCCGCGCCCGGACCGACGGCGGCCCAGAGCGGCGACGAGTTTGAGCAGGCTCCGATCCGCTATTCGGCGACCGCGCCCAAGGACGCCATCGTGAAACTGGAAGCGCGCCTCCATTCCGGCGACCTGAAGCTGCCGGGTGACGACCGCGCCAAGTTTGAGCGGCTCCTGCGGGAACTGGACATCCCGGTCGAAAGTCAGGTGATCGTGTTCGCCAAGACGAGCTTCCAGCGCGACCGCATCAAGCCGTCCACGCCGCGGGCGATCTTCTTCAACGACGAGGTTTACCTGGGCTGGGTGCCCGGCGGCCTGTTCGAGGTGGCCAGCCTCGACCCCGAGCTGGGGCCGATCTTCTACGGCTTCGACCCGCACGAGGAGACCGTGCCGAACAAGGCTCGCTTCGGGCGCGACGAGGATTGCCTGCGTTGCCACGGGGGTCAGTTCGTGCGCGGCATTCCGTCGGTGTTCGTCCGGAGCGTCCACAGCGACGAGGGCGGCGACCCGCTCCTGAAGTTCGGCAGCGAAGTGGTGGACCATCGCACGCCGTTCAACGACCGCTGGGGCGGCTGGTATGTCACCGGGCTTCACGGCCAGGCCCTCCACCGGGGCAACGTGTTCGTGCGCGAGGAAAAGGGCGAACTCGTCGCCGACTACCGCCGCGGCGCCAACGTCACCAACCTCGCGCCCTACTTCGACCTCAAGCCGCACCTGACCAACACCAGCGACATCGTCGCGCTCATGGTGATGGAACATCAGCTCGCCACGCAGAACGCCCTGACCAAGGCCGCCTTTGCCGCCCGGCGCATGCTGCATTACCAGCAGAGCGTGCAGCGGGACCTCAAGGAGGTCGTCAGCGAGGAACCGACCTACGACAGCGTCCGGCGGGTGATCGAGAATGCCGCGCAGGACGTCGTGGATCACCTGCTCTTCAAGGACGAGGCGCCGTTGCCCGCGGGTGGCATCCAGGGCAGTCCCGGTTTCCAGAAAGTGTTCATCGCCCGGGGAAAACGCACGCCGTCCGGCGAATCCCTGCGCGACCTCGAACTCAATCAACGACTGTTCCGGACCCGGTGCAGTTACCTGATTGATTCGCCGCAATTCCTCGCGCTGCCCAAGGCGCTGAAGGAACGGATCTACGTCCGGCTGGCCAAGGCGCTGCAACCGGTCGAACCCGACGCCCGCTACGCCTACCTGCCGGCGGAAGAGCGCGCCCGCATCGTGGCCGTGCTGCGGGAAAACCACCGTGGCCTGCCCGCGAACTGGCTGGTGAACTGAGTCGGGGGTGGCTGCCGATCGGCGTTCATCGTCGCCGGAGCCGGAGTGAAGTCTGGTCCAACACGCCGAGCCCCTGCGCGCCACGGTATTCGCCGATCAGCTCAACGCTGCCCGGCGTCTCGACGGAGAACGCATAGCGGACTTCGCTCCAGTTCGTGGCGGTCAGGAAACTCTCCACCGACCGTTCGCCGGAGATGCGCAGCAGGAGTCCGGCGCCGGCGGTTCCGGGGGGCAAGCCGGCGACCCTGCCCCGGCCGATCAGCTCGTATTGGCCCGGCGGGAGCGCGACCGTCTTGCGCCACGAGCCGCTGGCGCCGTTTCCGGTGGTCCGGATTTCGAGCAGTTCGTGGCCCGCTTCGCCCGTCAGGCGACCGGACGACTCACCTTGCGGGCCGGGCCGGAACTTCCAATCGGCCAACGAAAGCATGCCGGACGCGGGAAACGGGACGGGGACGGCCGGCCGAGCGAGCTGGCCTTCGACGTGGCTGATCCGCTGGGCGACCCGCGATTTGAGGGAGCGGACCTGGAGTTGGAACGACACTCCGTCGAGCAGGCCGGGTGCCGCCACGGGCCGCAGGCGATCCGCCAACCGGTCGATCTTGGCGTGGAGCGCCTCGACCTGGAACTGGTTCGTGAAGACGTGGTTGAGGCGTTCGAGGTAGCGGCGGCGGCCTTCGCCCGTGCTGAACAGGGCGCGAGCCACCGATCCCTTCCAGGCGGGCGTGATGCTGGCCGACAACGAACCTTGCTTCCCGAGGATCTGATCCATCCCGCGAGGCATGAAGATCAGCTTGTCCGGGCCGGTGTCGTGGAAGACGTGGTAGTTGTTGGCCGCGCTGCAGTAGCCGTCCCAGTGGACCAACAGCACCTCCAGCGCCGCAAACGTCACGAACCGGTCCACGTCGAGCACCTGTTCCAGCCGGGCGAATCGTTGGGCGGAATCGCGGATCTGGGTGGCGGCGATCAATGCCTTCAAGTCGTCCCGGTTGTCGCGGTTTTTGCCCGAGTCCACGTCCATGCGGTTGGAATTCAGGTCACCGCCGGAACCGCCGTCGTAGAGGTTGCCGTCCGTGGCGTCGTAGTGCCGCTTGAGGAAGCGTTTGTTCGCGCCTTCCAGCAGCACGTAGGGACCGAGTTCCCGGCCATTGAGGCTCACCGCGGCGTGCCCCGCGCGCGGGGTGGGCACACCGGCCTCGTTGAACAGCTCCCGGGCCAGCGCCTCGTGGAAGTAGGTTCCGTCCTGCGCGGAGTTGTTGAGGTGGATCTTGTCCAGGCCGTGGAACTTCTGGCCGGGCGCAAACTTGTCGAAGTTCAACGTCAGCGAAGGCTTCCGATCGACCGGCTGGAAGGACCAGGAGCCCTTCAAGTGGATCGCCACGTTGGTGTAGATGTTGCCCCCTTCCCGCACCGTTGCCCGGACGTCCACCCGCTCGGGCCGGGGTCCACCGTTTTCCTGGTGGTAACTCCGCAGGATGCGCATCCCGGCGGCCGGGATTTCAATCTGGAGCCGCGGAATCCCGGCCCCGGCGAACAGTTCATCGCCCTCGGCGGCCTGTGCACGGAATCCAAGGAGCACCCAGGCCAACAACCCCGCGAGTTGGGCGAGGTTGCCGCGGCGACTGCCGCGCTGGAGAGCATCATTCATTTGGCTGCAAAGGGTGCCGGTGGTCACCGGTTGGTCGGCCCGACCGGCGGTTCTACGTCCCTGACATCCGATTGGTTCGGATACTCAACCCGGCAACCGGTTCAAAGTTGCAGGCTCTTTGATCGCTCCCGCCGGTGGCCACTCGACCTCGAGTGCGGCCGGCGTCCACGCTATTCCGCCGCCCGGATGCGTTCCAGCAGCTCGTCCAGCCGTTTGGGTGAGGCCGGCTGGGCCGTCCCGAGTTCCTGGGCAAAGACGGACACCTTGTATTCCTCCAGCAGCCAGCGGAATTCCTCGGCCAACTTCTGGCCTTCGGGTGACTTCGGCAGGGTGGTGCGCAGGCGTTCGCGCTCGGCGACGTAGGGCGCCACGAGCTTCGCCCGTTCGGCGTCCTTCGGCGGATTGTTCGCTGCCCGTTCGATGCGCAGAACCAAGGCCTTGAGGTAACGCGGCACGTGCGGCAGCTGCGCGAACGGGATTTGTTCCAGGAACCGGCGCGGCACCAACGCCTCGACCTCGGCCGCGAAGCCGGTGGCCTTGGTGGCGGGTGTCCCCTTGGCGCCCAGCGGTGCGTTACCCAACAAGGCGCCTAGGCTGTTCAATTGTGACAGGGATTTGAGCGGGGCGGCCGTCTTGGGAGCGGCCGGTGTGCTGCCGACGCCGGCGCGCAACGCCGCCTGCTGACGGAACTGGAGCACCTGGCCCACGCGTTCGATGAGCTGCTGGGCCAGGCCGGGCAGAAGCCGCTTCGCGTTGGCCACCGCTTCGTCGAAATTCGCCGTCGTGAGCCGGGTCGGCAGCTCGGCCGGGAGCACGAAACGCTTCAGGTTCGTGAAGGCGGTTTCCTGCAGTTCGGCGCCGCTGCCGACCGCCGCGGCTTGCAGGTCGAACTTCGCCAGCGTGCGAAGGTCTCGCTCCAGCCACGCGAGGTCGCGCTGCAGGGCCAGTTCCACCAGCCGTTGCCAGGCCGGCCGGCTGGAGCGGCGCGACGCCACGGCCGTCGGGAACAGGCGGACGCTCACGCTGCCATCGTCGAGTTGCAGGCCGGGGAAGCCCCACACCGGCAACCCGTGCTGCTCGCCCGCCGGAACCTTCTCGGGCAGGTCGCCGGCCGGGAAGGTGGTCAGGCCGAATTTCTCCCACTGGCGCAGCGCAAGTTTCCAGCCGGCCGACTCGGTGGGTGGCGTCACCTTCACCTGCGCGAGCTGCTGCTTCAGGGCCGCGAAGTTCCGGCCCGCCGCCACCGGCTTGGGTGTGTTGCCGATGAGTTCGATTCGCGGGCGCAGATGCGCGGGCACGCCTTCCGCCTTCCATGCCTCCGGCGGCACGGTGAGCTGGTAACGCTCCTTGAGGAAGCGGCCCAGCGAGGCGTGGAACGAGGAGCCGTCCGGCCGGAAGTCGCGGACGATTTCCTGCACCTTGGGATCGATCGGCAGGAGTTCCTTGCGCAGCGACTTCGGCAGGGAACGCAACAGTTCGTCCATCATCGCCGCGCGGAGGCCGGGCACCGACCATTCCAGCAAGGCCGGGGAAACGGCGTCGGCCAGCGTCACCGGCAATCGAATGGTCACGCCGTCGTGTTCCTCGCCGGGCGCGTAGGCGTAGTTCAGCGGCACCGCCTGGCCGGCCATCTCCACGACATCCGGGAAGGCGTTTTTGTCGAGCGACAGGTCGCGGCCGCCGCTGAGATCGTTCTCCGTGGCGCAGAGCGACGCGGTCCGTCCGGGCTCGCGCAGCCAGCGTAACAGTTCGTCGCGCGACGAGATGTCCTTCAGCCGTGCGCCGTAGAACTTGAACAGGGCCTCGTCGAGGTCACCCAAGTCATGCCGGCGCAGACGCGTCTGCCAGCTTTCGACCTTCTCGCGGACCTGGCGGTTGTGGTCGAGAAACGCGAGACCGGAGAGATTCGCTGGCGTTGAGCGTGAGGAATCCGTCACGTCAGGCGCCGACTTGTCCGCGCGTTGTCCCCGTCGCTCGTCGCCGTCTTCCGACCCCTCCGGGCGGCCGCGGGTGGGCGCTTCCAGATCTTCCTCCACCAGCGCCGAGCGGATGAAGATCGCCGTAGCGTCGGCGGGATTGAGGTTCCCGTAGGCGACGCTGCGGCGGAACACCTCGAGCCCGTGGAAGCGGGTGATCTCCTCTACGAGCACCCGGCCGGCGCTCGCGCTCCAGTGCGGATGTTGGTGGGTGACTTGGCAGAGATGCGGCGCGAGCTGGACGATCCAGTGTGGGTCAATGCCGGCGACCGTTCGCGCGAAGAGCTGCGTGGTCTCGACCAGTTCGCCGGCCACGAGCCATTGCGGTTGGTTGGACTTGGGTTTCGGCGCGGGGTTCTTCTCCGGTTTGGCGAAGCGGTTCTTCGGTGGCCGCTCGCCGCGTTCGAAGAGGGCCGAGCCGGGGAAGATCATCACCTGCCGGTTGCCGCCGGCCTTGTATTGGTTCCGCTCCTCGCGCGTCGAGACATGGCCAAGCAGGCCGGCGAGGATCGAGCGGTGGATGGCCTGATAGAACTGCTCCTCGGTGCGCGGCGCCTTGCCGGTGGCCTGGGCCGCGCCGCGGCCTTCCTCGTCCTGGAAGACACCGAGGTTCTCCAGCGCGCCTTCGAGCTGGCCGTGCAGGTCCTGCCATTCGCGCATCCGGAGGTAGGAAAGGAAGTGCTGTTTGCAGAACTTGCGGCGGGCGCCTTGAGTGCGGAGCGCCTCCCACTGGTCGTGGACCGCCTTCCAGACGTTGAGCAGCGTGAGGAAGTCCGACTGCGGATGGCTGAACCGCCGGTGCGCGGCATCCGCGGCGTCCCGCTGGTCGAGCGGGCGTTCGCGCGGGTCCTGGATGCTGAGACCGGCGGCGATGATGAGCAGTTCCCGCGTGGCGTGTTCGGACTGTGCCTGGAGCAGCATCCGGCCGAGCGTGGGATCGATGGGCAGGCGCGCGAGGTCGCGGCCCAGCGGCGTCAGTTCGCGCTGGTCGTCGAGGGCGCCGAGCTCCTGCAACAACCCATAGCCGGCTTGGATGGCCGCGGGACTGGGCGGCTGCACGAAGGCGAAGGTCTCGATGTCGCCGAGCCGGAACGCCTTCATGCGCAGGATGACCTCGGCGAGGTTCGCCCGCTGGATTTCCGGCTGTGTGAACGGCGGACGCGCCTTGAAGTCCTCCTCGGAATACAGCCGCACGCACACGCCGTCCTGCACGCGGCCGGCGCGGCCCTTGCGCTGGTTGGCGCTGCTCTGCGAGACGGGTTCGACCGGCAGTCGTTTGGTCCGGGTGCGCGGCGCGTAGCGGCTGATGCGGGCCAGCCCGGCGTCCACGACGTAGCGGATGCCGGGAATGGTCAGGGACGTCTCGGCGATGTTGGTCGCGATGACGAGCTTGCGGCGGGAGGACTGGGCAAAGACCCGCTGCTGGTCGCCCGAACTGAGCCGGCCGTAGAGCGGGACGATCTCGGCCTCGCGCCCGAAACGGCCTTCGAGCTGGTCGCTCGTCTCGCGGATGTCGCGCTCGCCCGGCATGAAGATCAGCACGTCGCCAAAGCTGGATTCGTAAAGGATCGTCTCGGCCGCGCGGACGGCGGCGTCCACGTAGGTCAGTTCGCCGGCACCGGCGCGCAGCGAGGCGCGGATGGAGGCGGTGAGCTGAAGTGTTTCGGAGGAGATGGCGCTGCGCGTGGGAAGCCCTCCCTCACCCCGGCCCTCTCCCCCGGGGAGAGGGGGAAGCGCGCCGACGCCAGACTCGTCCACAAACCCGCCGGAAGAGGACTGATCAATGCCGGACTGAATCGAAGCCGTTGAACTGTGGAGTCGTTGGAGGTCGTTACCGTCTCCCTCTCTTCGGGGGTGAGGGCCGGGGTGAGGGCGGGCCACGTCCACATTCCCTCCGTAGGCATGGCCCGTTGCGGCTTCCCACTCTTCCGAATCCGGCTCGTGGTCGTAGGGCGCGTAGATGACATCCACCGGGAACATCCGGCCGGACACCTCGATGATCGGCGCGTCGCCGAAGTGGCGGGAAAATGCCCGCGTGTCGATCGTGGCGGAGGTGACGACGAGCTTCAGGTCGGGCCGGCGGGCGAGCAGGCCCTTCAGGTAACCGAGCAGGAAGTCGATGTTCAGCGAACGCTCGTGCGCCTCGTCGATGATCAGCGCGTTGTAGTCCGACAACAGCGGGTCGCCCTGCGTCTCGGCGAGCAGGATGCCGTCCGTCATCAGCTTCAGATACGTCTCGGAACTCGAATGGTCGTCGAAGCGGATCTTGCAGCCCACCTCGCGGCCCCAGCGGACCCTCAGTTCCTCGGCGATGCGCTGGGAGATCGACAGCGCCGCCACGCGCCGAGGCTGGGTGCAACCGACCTTCGCCTCGATGCCGAGGCCAGCCTCGAGGCACATCTTGGGAATTTGCGTGGTCTTGCCCGAACCGGTTTCCCCCGCGATGACGACGACCTGGTGAGCGCGGATCGCGGCGACGATCTCGTCCTTGCGCGCGGTGATCGGCAAATCCGGCGGATAACTGACCGGCGGGACGTGCAAGCGGCGCAGCTCCCGCAATTCGGCGGACTGCCGGGCCTGGTTGAGCAGGCGGTCCAGCAAGGCGTCGTGCTGTGCCGTGTGGGCGCGGTCGCGGAGCAGCCGGACGAGCCGCGAACCGAGCCGCACCCAGTCGTGCGTCATGGTCCGCGGCAGCAGCGCTTTCAGTTCCTCGACGCGGGCGTCGTTCATGCCGGAGCCGGGGAGTTTGGCGGAACAATGGGTTCCGGGGGAATGCAGAATGTTGAGGTCCGCGAATAAACGTGCCGTGAGGATTGCCGGGATTTGGTCGGGGTTGATGCTCCTCTCAGTTCCGGAAGCGCACGAAGTATTTGGACCTCGCACAACAAGTTGGCGGCGGGTAAGCACCATTGCGTGCGCGAAATTGCGGCGATGATCATCTGGCTGGCCTTTCCCGGGATCTTCGTCATTGGCGCAGTTTTCCTCCTCCTGTCCACGTTCTTGGTTTGGACATTTTCGTTGGCGTTGTTGGCCTCCGGCTGGCAGAGGAAGAAAAAGTGGCTCATGTGGCTTGGAGGAGTGCCCTTTGCAATTGGCTCGCTGCTTTGGGTGCTACTGGGCCTTATCTTCTGGAGCTAACTTGCCTCACGCTGGAACACCGCGGGGCTTTTAGTTCGCATCATTCAGCTCGGAATCTTTTTCGGTTTGCCGTAGCGCTGCCGCCAGCGTCCGCAGGTGCGCCGCCAACTGGTAGCGTTCGAGGAACCGTTCGCGGAAGCGCAGGCCGTCCTCGGTTTGCACCACGCTGATCAGTGCCCGCGCTGCGGCGGCCGGGTCGCGCGGTTCAACCAGGCCGGCGTAGTTTTCGGGGAGCATCTCGGGAATGCCCCGCCAGCGCGTCGAGACGAGGGGCAGGCCGAATGCCATCGCCTCGATGAGGTTCAGCGGCTGACCTTCGTTGGCGAAGTAGCTGGGAAACAGGAACACGTCGCTGTCACGCAACGCGGCGGCCTTGGCCTCCGGCCCGAGGAAGCCGGTGTGGCTCACGCAGGCGGCCAAGGCCGGATCGGTCAGCCGGCTCTTGAATTCCGTCTCCACGTCCGGGGTGGGGAAGGTTCCCGCGACCAGCAGCCGGAATTTCAACGGACGCGCCAGCCGGGCGCCGAGTTCGTTGGCCAACCGGACGGCTTCGACGGCGTCGAGCACGCCCTTGTCGCGCGAGCACAGGGCTAGAAACAGGACCTTTACTTCCACGGGGGTTGCGAAATCCGCCGGGCGAACGCCCTCTCTTCCACTCGGAGTGGAGGAGAGGAGGGTTTGGTCCAAGGTTGGTGATCCCCTCTCCCCGGCCCTCTCCCCACTCGTTCCTCGCGGGGCGAGGGAGTCACCCGGGGCAACGTTCGACGGCACTGATTGCGCCATCCGATCGGCCAGCCGTCGGCGCCGATGTTCCGCCAGTGTCAGGTCAAACTCCGGGCACGGATCGGGGACGCCGTTCGGGACAATCGCGACCGCCTGGGGTCGGAAGGTGTCGGCGTCCGGCCGGTTGAACTTCGACAGGATGAGATTGAGCGCGGGCCGGCCGAGCAGCCGACGCGAGATGGCGCGTTCGAGCGGATTCGCGACGTCCTCCAGCCATTGGCCGAGCCCGACGGCGTGCCAGTGGAAGATGACGTTCCGGAACCACGGCCGGAGCAGCGCGAGCACGATCCAGTCGCGGTAAAGCGAGTTCCGCTTCGGCGGGCTCGGCACGTAGTAAAGCGTGCGGACGTTGTGTTCGCGGCCCAGGCGTTTCGCCGCGCGGACGTAGCCGAGCAGCTTGGTCAGCTTGCCGCCGCGGGCCGAGCCGACGTCGGTGAGATCATCCGAAAGCCGGGCGTCCACGTGCAGCACCTCGATCCCGTGCGTTGGATCAGACCGGAAGCCGTCCACGAGATACTGCACCATCTGGCTTTGGCCATGGTGCGGCGGGGGGACGTGGGCGAAGACGACGAGCTTCATCGCGGTGCGCGGCGCAGCCTGCACGGAAGGGTGGCAAAAGACGAAGCCGTTCGTGCATCGTCGGGCCATGGCGGTGCGCGATTCCTACCGGGAATATGTCCTGGAACAGCTCGGCCGGGTGCGCCCGGTGACGTGGCGGAAGATGTTCGGCGGCGTGGGTGTGTATGCGGATGACCGCTTCTTCGCCCTGCTCGACAACGACACGCTCTACTTCAAGACCGGCGACACGAACCGGGCCGACTTCGAGGCCCGGGGTATGCCGCCTTTCCAGCCGTTTGGCCCAGGCACCAAGCCGATGGATTACCACGAACTGCCGGGTGACGTGCTGGAAGATCCGGCGGAACTGGCCGCTTGGCTGGCCAAGGCGGTCACCGTCGCGGCGACCCGGGCGAAACCGAAACGGCCGGCCCGGAAGAATCCGAGCCGGCCGCCTAAGTCCCGAAAGGTTAAAGGCGACGGACCCTAGCGCGGTCAGGCGAAGCCCGTCGCCCGTCCGCACCCGCCACCCAGCGATTGCGGACAAAAGCTAACTGTGAGGTCGCAACCGTGATGCCAACTCCTGCGACCGGTCGAAGGGAGGTCGAATTGGTCCGGCCTGACACCAAGGCCGCCTCCTGGGTGGTCCACTTGGGCACCGGCGGCCGGCGGAATGGTCCGGAACCGGACGAAGTGGCCGCCGGCGGCTGGCATGGACGGCCACGTTCACGCGGGTAATCTTTTTTCGGAACGAATCTCCGGCGGCCTGGTCGAACCGACACAATCCCTTCCCGTTATGTGGCGCGTCTTTGGTGATCTTCTCCGCACCCGCGGTCCGGCGGGTGCCTTTGTCGTCCTGATTCCCAGCGTTGTTTGGCTGGCCATCATGCTGCTGCCGTTCTGGCTGCCGGGCGACACGTGGGTGGCCGACCACGCGGGCCTCATCCTCGGCGCGGGGCTTGTTTTTGGGATGGCGGGCGTCCGGGCGTGGGTCGTGGAAACGCGGCGATGGCACCGGGAACAGAGCCGGAACCCGATCCACCGCTGGCCGCCCCTGCCGGCACATGACCGGTCGTTCATCCGGGCCCGGCTCCAACGGCGTTAAACCGCGGATTGCAGATCTGCCGAACGGGAATTTCGTTGGCCGTAGCCGCCGAGGCTGGTTCCTTCTCGTCCCACCACGCATGAGCCGTTTCGGCAAACTCGAACTCGACGGCGGTCCGGCGGCAACCCAGTCCGCGCAGACCGGCCGGGGCGCTGACCATTGGCACGCGGAGGCGCGGGCGGCTTTTGCCCGGGCCGAATTCGAGCCGGCCCTGCGGCTGTTTGCCCGGGTGCTGGAATATGATCCGCAGTGCGTCGCGGCCTGGACCGGCCAGGTGCGGGCGCTGATCGAACTCGGCGAGCTGCGGGAAGCCCGGCTGTGGGCCGACAAGGCGCTGGAGCGCTTCCCGGAAGCGTCGGAACTCTTGGCGGCAAAGGCGGTGATCCTGGGCCGCCTCGGGGAGGGCGAAGATGCCTTGGCGTTGTCCGATGCCAGCCTCGGCGGGCAGGGCGACACAGCCTACGTCTGGCTGGCCCGCGGCGACGTATTGCTGGCCCGGCGGGAGCAACGGGCGGACCACTGTTTCGAACGGGCCCGCTCCGTGGCGCCGGGGGATTGGCTGATCCCGTGGCTGATTGCCCGAATCCGGCAATTTTACCGGCAGTTCGCGGCGGCGTTGAAGTCCTTGCAGGACGCCGTGGCGCTGGCCCCCGGCGAAGCGGTGCTGTGGGTGGCGAATGGCCAGTGCCAACTGGCGCTCGGACTGCGGGAGCCGGCGAAGGTGTCTTTTGGCCAAGCCTTGCTACTGATCCCGGGCAACCGCTCCGCCCAAGAAGGACTCAATGCGCTGGCGGCCCAGGGTCCGTTGGAACGATTGGGCGGCGCCCTGAAAGCCCTCTTTCGCCCATGAATTCCGGCCCCGCGATGCACCCGCTGCTCGACCGTTTGCTGGTTCAAGCCCATGAGCTGGGCGCTTCCGACCTGCATCTCGTCGCCGGAGTGCCGGCGGCCTTCCGGGTGACCGGGGAAATCATTCTGGCCGACGCCGATGTGCTGTCGCCGGAGGTTTGTGACGCCATGGCGTCGTCGCTGCTGTCGGAGGCGCAGCAGCACAAGTTCGACCGCGACTGGGAACTGTGCATCTCCGTGCGCCATGAGTTGGCCGGCCGGGTGCGGATGACGTTTTACAAGCGTAACGGCGCGGCGGAAATGAGCTGCCGGTTCTGCGGCGGCCGCATACCGGCGCGCGAGGAATTGGGGCTGCCGGCGCGGGTGGACGAACTGGCCCGCAAACCCAACGGGCTGGTGCTCATCACCGGCCCGACTGGCGCGGGGAAGACTACCACCCTGAACTACATGGTGGACCTCATCAACGCCGAGCGCCGTTGCAAGATCCTGACCATCGAGGACCCGATCGAGTTCGTGCATGAGAACCGCCGGGCCATCGTGGTCCAGCAGGAGGTCCTGACCGACGTGCGCTCGTTCAACCGCGCGCTCATCCACGCGCTGCGGCAGGATCCCGACGTGATCTGCGTGGGCGAGATGCGCGACCACGAGGCCATCCAGACCGCGCTGACCGCGGCGGAAACCGGGCATCTCGTGCTGGCCACCCTGCATGCGCCCAGCGTCGGGCACGCGCTGGAACGCATCGTCGGCATCTTCGAGGGCAACGCACAGCGGCAGGTCATCCTCCAGCTTGCCAGCTCGCTCCAGGGCATCCTCGCGCAGGAACTGCTCCCGAGCCTCGACCGTTCACACCGGGTGCTCGCCTACGAGCTGCTGATGGTCAGCGGCGCGGTGCGATCCATCATCCGGGAAAACCAGCTCCACCAACTCCATAACACCATGCAGCTCGGCACGCGGGACGGCATGATGCTCATGGACAACTGCCTGCTCGACCTCTACGCGAAGTGCCGGATCAGCTACGACACCGCGGTGTCCCGTGCCCGCAACGTCGAGCGCTTCAAGCCGACCGCGGCGGAATGACGCCGGCAAGCAAACGGCCGGGGGTGTCCCCGGCCGTGGCGTCGCGATGAAATCTCCGTTCAGGCTGGAATCTCGTCCGCCTTGAAGAAGCGTTTCACCTCCAGTTCGGCGTTTTCCACCGAGTCCGAGGCGTGGGCGATGTTCCGCATGTTGTCGGTGCCGAGATCGCCGCGGATGGAGCCCTTGGGCGCCTTGCGGCTGTCGGTGGGTCCGAGCAGGTCGCGGACCCGGGCGACGGCGCCGTCGGCCTTCAGGATCAGGGCCAGCACCGGCTGGGAACTCATGAAGGTGACGATCTCCGGGAAGAACGGCTTGTCGGCGAGATGGGCGTAATGCTCGGCGAGCAAGGCCGGCGTGAGGCGCATGCTCTTGGCGGCGACCAACTGAAGCCCGGCGGCCTCGAAGCGGCGGAGGACCTCACCGGCGAGGTTCTTCTCCATGCAGTCCGGTTTGCAAAGAATCAACGTGCGTTCCATGGGCCGCGGATTGAGCCCGAATCGTTGGCGGCCGTAAAGCGCGGGAAACAGGCGGCCCCGATCGCGACCTGCTCCGAGGAGTGCTGTTACCTTCACAAGGTTGAGTGGACCGGTCGTTGCGCCAGAAGTCGGTGTCGCCCGACACGGGCCACGACATGGGCCCGGAAACCCGGCGAAAAGTGCCGACCACTTTGCTCCGCCAAAACGCTCGGGCCGGCCGTGTGTCGGGCGAGGCGCTGCTGCGGTATGGGCGTTTGCTAGCGCTCGCCTCCGCCGCACCAAATCGTAGCGCGACTCAATCCTGGCTTTGGTTCCCCGGGGCATTCGCCGCGGATTCCGCCAGGCACAACGGGGGCACGTTGGGTCCCGGGTGAGGGGAGTTCATGCCATTTCCCGCCGTCGTCTCCTCCCGGGCAATTCAGAAAACCGGACGTCGCCTCGTCCCCGAAATGGTGGCACCGTTCCGTCCGTGGCCCGTCCTGTTGAGCGACCTCCCGAGAAGAGTGATACCGGCTCCCGCCCGCTGCCGCAGTTGCCGGGCGTGGCGCTGATGACGGAACTGTTCGAGCATGTGCCCGACGCCGCCTTCTTCGTGAAGGATCGCGATGGCCGCTATGTGGCGGTGAACCAGTCGCTGGTCGAACGCGTCGGTTTCCGCGAACGCAAGGCGCTGCTGGGCCGCCATGTGCGCGAGGTGTTCCCGGCCGACTTGGCCGAACGTTACGCCGCGCAGGATGCCGCCGTCTGCCGCACCGGACGGCCCGTCCGCGACCGCCTGGAATTGCATTGGTATCCGCGGCGGCAAAAGGGCTGGTGCCTGACCACCAAGCTCCCGTTGCGCGACGAGGCGGGCCGCATTGTCGGCGTCATTGGCATCTCCCGCGACCTGCGGGCGCCCGGCGATGGCTCGGTGATTCCGGCCGGACTGGCAACGACGTTGGAGTTCCTCGAAACTAGCTTCGCCGAACCGATCTCGCCCTCGACGCTCGCGCAAAGGGCCGGGCTGTCGCCGGTCCGGTTCGCGCGCCTGATCAAACGCATCTTCCGGCTCACGCCCAGCCAGCTCATTACGCAGACCCGCTTGGCCGCGGCGTCCCGCTTGCTGGAGGAAACGACCCGGCCCGTCGCGGAAATCGCGCACGCCAGCGGCTTCTACGACCACAGCGCCTTCACCCGCGCCTTCCGCTCCGCCACTGGCCTCACGCCGACCGCCTATCGCGAGACGAAGCGCGGCTGAAGGGTGCCTCGTCCGAACGACGCATTGAACGGCCGGAACGGAACGCGGCCACGCTCGCGGGTTACGCCAGCAGGCCCGGCACCACTTCCCCGGCGATGTCGGTGAGGCGGTAATCGCGGCCGGTGTGGCGGTAGGTAAGGCGTTCGTGATCGAAGCCCAGCAGGTGCAGGATGGTCGCGTGGAAGTCGTGCATGTGGACCGGATTCCGGCCGACGTTGATCCCGTAGTCGTCGGACTCGCCATAGACGGTCCCGGCCTTCACGCCGGCGCCGGCGAGCCACGAGGAAAAGACCCAGTGGTGATGCTCACGGCCCTTGTGGTCGGCGGAAGCGTTGAAAGGCGTGCGGCCGAACTCGGTGGTCCAGACGACCAGGGTGTCATCAAGCATGCCGCGCTGCTTGAGGTCTCTCAGCAGCCCGGCGATCGGCTGATCCACGTTCTTCGCCAGCGGCGCGTGGGTGAGCATGTCGCCGTGGGCGTCCCAATTGTCGGACGAGCCGACGTCGATCAGTTCGACGAAGCGCACGCCGCGTTCCGCCAGCCGTCGCGCGACGAGGCATTGCCAGGCAAATCCCTTGGTGCTGCCGCGTTCGAGTCCGTAGAGCGCCAGCGTGGCGTCGCTCTCGCGGGACAGGTCGAAGACGTCGGGCAGCTCCATCTGCATGCCGAAGGCGGTCTCAAAGGACTTCATCCGGGCGCTCAGCAGCGGGTCTTCCGCGCGCGGGGCGAGGTGGCGTTGGTTCAGCTTCGCCATCGCGCTGAGCTCCAGCTCCTGCAACCGGCTGGTCGCGACGCGGCGGCGGAGATTGGCGACGGGTTCCGCGCCCGGCACCACGAGGGTGCCCTGGTGTGCTCCGGGCAGGAAGTCGCTCGCCCACACCTGGCCGCCGGCGTAGGGCGTCTTGGGCGCGATGACGACGAACGACGGCAGGTTGCGGTTCTCGGTGCCGAGTCCGTAGCTCACCCACGAGCCGAGACTCGGCCGGGCGAAGGTGAACGAGCCGGTGTGGATGCCGAGGGTCGCCTCGTAGTGGTTGGTGTGGTCCGACTTCAGCGAGCGGATCACGCACAGGTCGTCCACGCAGCCGGCCATGTGCGGAAAGAGCGAACTGACCTCCGTTCCGCAGCTGCCGTGACGGGCGAACTCCCACTGCGGCCGCTTGGCGAACATCTTGAAGTCGCCCTTGCGGCCCTGGAACTCAGCCACGGAGATGGTCTTGCCGGCGTCGGCGAAGAGCCTGGGCTTGGGGTCCCATGAGTCCACGTGCGACACGCCGCCGCTCATGTAGAGGAAGATGACCCGCTTGGCCTTGGGCTCGAAATGCGGTGCGTGCGGTAGCAGCGGATCCACCGAACCGGAACGCCCGGCGTCCTCGGCGAGAAGCTGCGAAACGAGCCCCGGGAACAGCAGCGAGCCGCCGGCCAGCGAACGCAGGAAGCCGCGGCGGTTTGGGTCGAAGGAGAAACGGGGTTTCATGGAACTTCAGTGGTGCATCGCGCCCGCCTGGAGCGGCGGCTTTCCAGCCGCCGGGATGCGCGGGTGTTCGTCCGCGCCGGGGCGGAGGTTGAGTGGCGACGAGTTGTTGAGCACGCTTTCCCCTCACCCCGGTCCTCTCCCTCAGGGAGAGGGAGAAGTTCACGTCGCCCAGCAGATCTCGCCGCCGGTCTCTTCGATTCAGCACGGCGTCTGACTGCCTTCGACATCCGGGCGATTGGAGTCATGGCGCCCGGGCGGGCGACTCCCTCTCCCCGGGGGAGAGGGCCGGGGTGAGGGGGAACCGGGTTCCGCGAGCAACCGCCACTCACCGGTGAAGCCGCTTCGCTGAATGATCTGGCCGCTCTCATGTTGTCCTCAATCCACGGTCAGGAATTCGTTGCTGCCGAAGAGCACCCGGGCGAAGGCGGCCCAAACGGCGGGTTCGTTGGCTTCGTTCCCGGCCGCCGCCAGCTCGGTGCGATAGACGGCAAGGAACTCCCCGGCTTCGGTGACTTCCGCCGGACGCGGGTCTCGGCCCAAGGCGAGTCGGTAGGTGGCTTTAACGCGGTCCGGTTCTGCGGTCGCGGTGGCCAAAACGCGGGCGGCGAATTTCTCCGCGCTGGCGTGGACAAAGGGATCATTCAGGAAGAACAGCGCCTGCGTGGGCACGGTGGTGGTGCGGCGCTCGGCGGTGCTGGCGTTGGGATCGGCGCCATCGAAAAGCGCGAGGAACGGATGACGTTTTATCCGCTGGGTCATCAGGTAAACGCTGCGGCGGCTGTGGTCATAAACCGCGCTGAACGGTCCGTGCTGCGTGTAGCCCCAGCCGGTAGGCGCGGGGAACGGGTGGCCTTCGCCCGCCGTCGGGTCCAGCGCACCGCTGACGAGCAGGAGTGCGTCGCGCGTCTCTTCGGCCCCGAGCCGGCGGCGCTTGAAGGGAGAAAAATAATCGGTGTTCAGTGAGTCAGTATTCAGTTGGCCAGTGCGGGTGATGCCCGGAACGACGGGGCAGTCTCCTGTCGGACTGATTACTGAAGACTGATCACTGATCACTGAATACTGGGAGCGCTGCCGGTAAACCGCGCTGTTCATGATCAGCCGGTGCAGCGCCTTGATGGACCAGCCGCCCCGGATGAACTCCGTTGCGAGATGATCGAGCAGTTCGGGATGCGTCGGCCGCTGGCCGCGGGTGCCGAAATCGTTCGGCGTCTTCACTAGTCCCTGACCGAAGTGATACTGCCAGATGCGGTTCACCATCACGCGGGCCGTCAGCGGATTCGTCGGACTGGTGAGCCATTTGGCGAGTTCGAGCCGGCCGCTGCCTGCCGAGCCTTTGGGCAGGGCGCCACCGCCCAACACCTGGAGAAACCCGCGCGGCACCTCGTCGCCCAATTGATCGGGCTCGCCGCGCCTTTGGATCCGCGCATCGCGGGGCGTGCCCTCGCTGACTCCGTAGGCCAACGCAAACGGGCCGTCCGCCAGCAGCGTCTCCAAGTCCCTGCGGGCCGCCTCCGCGTCGGTCTTCAGCTGCGTGAGCTGCGCGCGGAGTTGGGCAACCTGACCTCGCCTCGCCTCGCTTTCGCCCACGGCAAGCATGACCGGCGCGGCATCCAAGGACGGCAATTCGGCTTCGCGGAAGACGAAGTTGTCGGCATCCAACGCGGGCTTCACGCCGCCGAGGTGGCCGTAACTGTCGATGAAGGTGTAGTCGATGCTGCCATCCCAGTTGCCCGCGAACTTGCCCGTGAACTCGGTCCGCCCGGTCGCCGACGCGAGCACGCCGGTGTAGCTCCGCGACTTGAGATCGAGCGCAAGCTGCACCTGATACCATTCGCCGACCTTGAGTGCGCTCACCGGGTCGCGGGACTCGCCGCTGCGCCGAAAGAACTCACGGCCATTGAAGAACAGCTCCACCGCCGGCGCCGGTCCCGGACCATGCCCGGCGTAGAACCGCCACGTGCCGTCGCCGCCCGCCGCCGTGTCGGCGACGCGAAAGTCGAAGCTCACGAACAGGCGCGGGGTCTTGTCGGCCTGCCAGCGATTCGTGAGCGTCTGGCCAAAGCCATTGTAGGCCCCGCTGTTTGGCAGCCGGACGCCGAACTGGCCGGCTGGGTAAAGATTGCGGAATGGACTCTGCGCCGCGGTGCTGATCTTCACGACACTGTTCGGTCCCGGACCCCACGGCGAAGCCGGCGGCGTGTTGTCGTGCTGGAGTTCAAAGTCACCATCGATGCCCGCGAGTTGCTGGAGCCGCGAGTTCAACACCGCTGCATCCGCTTCGTCGGCTTCTACCAGGCTCGGCGACGTGGCTGACACCGGCGGAACGGGCTGGGCCTGCACCGCGAGATTGTCGAAGGCGATGACCGCGTGCGAAGTCCCAGTCGGGGCCAGCGAATCCAATCCAAACGCAGCGATGCCGTTGGTCCAGGGTCCGCGGAGCACCTGCCGCTCAAAGGTGGTCACGTCGTCTGGCCGGCCAAGACTGCCGGAGAGCGTGCCCTGCGCGAGGTCCAGGGTGAGCTGGAGCTGGAACCACTCGTTGGGGCGCAAGTCACGCAGCTGCTGGACGGAATCGCGGAGGCGCAGTGTGGCCGCTTCCCCGGTTAGCAGCACTTCCACAACCGGCCTGCCATCGGCCGCCCCGAGCCAGAAGCGGTGCGGTGCCGCGTCCTTCCCGCCCGCCCCAATCCGGAAGTCCACGCTCGCGTGGAGCGTCTCCAGCTTCTTGCCCGCACGCGTAGCAGCCGACGTCAGGAGGCTCTGATCCGGTATTAGGGAAGTGAGCCTCCTGACATCGGCTGCTACGGGTTCCGAGAAGGGCACTGCCTGCGTCAGCCGGTAGCCGTTGGTGCCGGCGGCGACGCTCGCGCCCACCTTGCCGAGCGGATACAGGTTCTTGAACGGGCTCTGAGCCTCGGTCGTCACCGCGATGGGGCCGTCGTAAACCCACGGCGGCACCAGCACGCCCTTGCTGCCTCCGGCGGCGGGCGCCTGCATTTCGAAGTCGCCGTCGAGTTCGTCCAACGAACGGAGCACGGCGGACGGTGCGGACAGCTTCGCGCGTTCGACATGTTGCATCAGCGCCGCCACGCGCTGCTCAAACTCGCGCCACTTCGGTCGCGATTCCTCCGGAGGAAGCAATGGCACCAGCGCGCGGCTCTTTTGCTTTTGTTCGGAGCCGGGAAAGGCGTAGCGGGTGCTGTCGAAGATGCCGTAGAGCGCGTAATAGTCGGGCAGCGAAACCGGGTCGAACTTGTGCGCGTGGCAGCGGGCGCAGCCGAGCGTCAGCCCGAGCACGCTCTGTCCCAGCGTGTCGATTGTGTCCTGGATCGTGAGATGATGGTAATTTTCCGAGTCGAAGCCGAACCGGCGCGACACCGCCAGGAAGCCCGTGGCTGTGACGCGTTCGGCGTAGCGTTCGCGCGGGCCATGCTTAGCGAGGATGTCGCCAGCGATCTGTTCGCGCAGGAACTCGTCGTAGGGCTTGTCCGCGTTGAAGGCGCTGATGACGTAGTTGCGATAGCGCCACGCGACGGGCACGGGATAGTCGGCCGTCTCGCCCGCGGTGTCGGCGTAACGGACCACGTCGAGCCAATGCCGGCCCCACTGCTCGCCATAGGTCGGCGAAGCGAGCAAGCGGTCGATCAGCCGAGAGTAGGCGGACGACTGAATCGGGAAGGCAGGAAAGCCGGAAGCAGCCTGAGCTGCCTCGCCCGCATTTCTTCCTACTTTCCTGCCTTCTAGATTCGCCTCTTCCGAACATTCGCGGACGAACGCCTCCACTTCATCAGCCGTCGGCGGCAGGCCCGTGAGGTCGAAGGTCGCCCGTCGGATGAGCGTGCGTGGATCGGCCGCGGGCGTGGGTTGCTGCCCCTTCGTTTCCAACCGTTCGAGGACGAAGCGGTCCAAGGTGGTTCGGGTCCACGCGACGTTGGTGACGACAGGAGGCGGGGGATTTCGGACGGGCTGGAAGGCCCAGTGCGGACCATTCGTGGTCCCGGCAATCGCCATGAACCCACTCACTGCTAGGGAAGCGATGACCGCAACCAGCCACCGTCTGGCGACTGCCTTCACGCCAGCACCCCCCGGATGACCTCGCCTTCGACGTTGGTCAGGCGGCGGTTGATTCCGTTGTGGTAGAACGTGAGCTTCTCGTGATCGAGGCCGAGCAGGTGCAGGATAGTCGCGTGAAAATCGGGGATCGTGACCTTGTCTGTGCCCACGAAGTAACCGAGTTCGTCCGATGTGCCGTGGTGATGGCCGGGCTTTACGCCGGCGCCGGCGAGGAAACAGGTGAACGCCGTCGGATGATGGTCGCGACCTGGAGAATCGATGCCCTGCGTGGCGGGACTGCGGCCGAACTCGGTGGACCAGACGAAGAGCGTGTCCTCCAGCATCCCGCGCTGCTTGAGGTCCTGAATCAGCGCGGCGACGGGCCGGTCCATCGTGACGGCCTGCGTGTCGTGGTTCTCCTTCAGGTTTTCGTGCCCGTCCCAATTGATGCGCGGGCTGCCGAACGCGCCGCCGTTGATGATCTGCACGAAACGCACGCCGCGTTCCAACAGGCGCCGTGCCATGAGGCAGTTTCGCGCGAAGCCCTTGTTCGTGTCGTCGCCGATGCCGTAGAGCCGTTTCGCCGCGTCGGATTCACCGTCGAGATCGGTCGCCTCGGGGATGCTCAGCTGCATCCGGGCCGCGAGTTCGTAGGCGCGCAGCCGGGCCGCGAAGGTTGGGTCGCCGGGATGGTCGTCCGCGAAGTTGCGGTTCATATCGGCGAGCAACGCGAGGTCTGCTTGGCGCGCGGCACCGCCGACGGACGCGGGCGTGTGCAGGTCGGCGATGGGCTCGCGCGAGTTGGTGCGGATTGGCACGCCCTGGTGGTTCGCGGGTAGGAAGCCGGCGGTCCAGTTGATGGACCCGCCCGCGGGCAGTCCGCGCGGATCGGGCAACACGACAAACGCCGGCAGGTTCTCGTTCTCGGTGCCTAGCCCGTAGCTGAGCCAGGCGCCCATGCAGGGAAAGCCGTTCAGCGTGAACCCACTGTTCATCTGGAAGGTCGCGGGCGTGTGGTTGTTGCTCTTCGCGAACATCGAATGGACGAAGCACAGATCGTCCACGCAGCCGGCGAGGTGCGGGAACAGACTGCTCACCCACGAGCCGCTCCGCCCGTGCCGGCGAAACTCGTAAACGCTCTTCATGAGCTTCCCGGGCTGGCCGAAGAAGCCGAGGTTCTCGCCCTTCCCTTCGAGCGACTTGCCGTGCATCCGCTCCAGCTCCGGCTTGTAGTCGAAGGTGTCGAGATGGCTGACCCCGCCGCAGCAGAAGACCTGCACGACCCGCTTCGCCTTCGGCGTGAAGTGCGGCAAACGCGCCGGCCCGGCCGCCGGGACAATGCCCGCGCGGGCCTGCTCGCGGCTCATCAGCCACGCCAACGCCACGCCGCCGAGCCCGCCGGCCGTGTGCGACAGGAAATGCCGGCGGGAGAGGAGCGGCGCGGAATCGTGAATGCGGTCACCGGACATAGACGAACTCCGTGGAATTGAGCAGCGCCCAGCAGACGCTCGCCAGCCCCCGTTCGCGGGCGGCGGCCTCGGCTCGCGACTGCTCGGTGGCGGTGGCGGGCCGGCTGAGGGCAAGTTCGTAGGCCGCGTTCACCGCCCGTGGAAGATCGCCGGCGGCCGACTGGAGTGCGCGTTTCGCCAACTCACCGGCCTGACGCTGCACGAAGGAGCCGTTCATCACGCTGAGGGCCTGCAACGGCGTGGTGGTCACTCCGCGCCGCGGCGTCTTCACCGACGGATCGGGACAATCGAACGCGTCGAGCAGCGGCTCCTTCCCGGAATTGATGTTCATCCGGTAGATCGTGCGGCGGTTGAACTCGGGTTCCCCCTTGTCGAACAGGTGGTAGAACGTCGCGCCGTATTCCGAGGTGGTGAATGGACGGAAGCTCGGCCCACCGAGCTGAGGATTGAGCTGTCCGCTGACGGCCAGCATCGCGTCGCGCACCGCCTCGGCTTCCAGACGGCGCGGGGTGAAGCGCCAGAGCAACGTGTTGTCGGCGTCTTTCGAAGTGGGAAGTGCGAAGTCGGAAGTCGGAATGACGGCCGCGCCATTCTTCCGACTTCCGGCTTCCGACTTCGCACTTCCCGAAGCCTGCTGATAGGTCGCCGAAGTCAGGATCAGCCGGTGCAACGCCTTCACGCTCCAGCCGCTCGCGATGAACTCCGAAGCCAGCCAGTCTAGCAGTTCGGGATGGCTCGGCCGTGCGCCGCTCAGGCCGAAATCGCTCGGAGTCGTAACCAGGCCCTGGCCGAAGTGGAACTGCCAGACACGGTTCACCATCACGCGGGCCGGGAGCGGGTTCCGTGAATCGGCCAACCAGTCGGCAAACCGGCGCCGGCGTTCGGCCTCGGGGGCATCCGGCGCCAAGCCGAAGTCTCCCGGCAGGGCTGTGAACTGCGTCAGGGCGCCCGGGGTCACGACGTCGCCGGGCTTCTTCACGTCACCGCGCAGAAGGACTTTCGTGGGTGCGGGCTGTTCGCGTTTGCCGGCGTAGGCGAGCGGACCGGTCTTTTCAGTCGCGGCGAGATCGGCGCGGGCGCGTTCGAGACGCACCAAGGTATCCATCCGCGCTAACTTTTGCGCGTCAGTGAGCGCGGCGAGGATTTCGTCGCGGGTGATGCCCAAGCCGGCGGCGCGGAAGGCCGCGGCGACTTCCTTCGCGTCGAGCGCGCGGTCGTAGAGGGCGGCCTGCCGGATCGCACCGGTGAACCACGGTTTGCCGCCACCGAGATGCCGGCGGCCGAGCGTGATGCGGGCGTCGCCGGCCTTGAACGTCACCAATGGCCCGGCGGCGTAGGGCTGGCCGTAAGGTTCGCCATTGCGGTAGAGCGCCACGCGGTTGTCCGTGGAATAGACGGCGACCAGATGCACCAGCGTGCCGGGCATTGCGGTTTCCTCCGGTGCGTCGAGGTCGCGGGTGCGGGCGAAACCTTCGCTGCCGGCGGTCCATTTCTTCGGCTGACGTTCGCCGAAGACGATGGCGTCGAACTGAGTGCCATCCGCCGACTCCAGCGAGATTGCCGCGCCGCCGCTCTGGGTGAGATCGCTGAGGGCGACCCACGCTTCCAACGTCTTCTCCCGAATGTCCCGGCCGAGCGGGACAGTCTGGAAATACGCGCCGGCCTTGGGCAGTTGCAGGTGGCCGTCGGCGATGGTCGCACCGTCCTTCGGTGCGCCGGGCGGCGTTCCAGACGCGAGCGCACCGAAGTCCCAACGGGCGAAGGCTACCGGGCCAGATTCCGCCACCGCACTTCCGGTCGACCGTTTCGCCAGCGCTGCCTTCGCGCCCTCCGCATCGATCCGCGCGACTTCAGCCTGCACGGCGGCGAGCCGTTGTTTCGCAGCCTCGCGACGTTCCTCGCGGGCTTTCGCTTCCGCAGCGTCTTCGACGGAGCGGTCGCCGTGCTTCACGCCGTCGAAGACCGCTTTCACGCGGTAATAATCGGTGATCGGAATAGGATCAAACTTGTGGTCGTGACACCGCGCGCAATTCACCGTTAGGCCGAGGAACGTCTGCCCCACCACGCTGATGAGGTCCTCCAGCTCTTCCTCGCGGGTGATGGCGCGCTGCGTGGCGTTGGCCTGCGAATTTCCCGCCTGATCCCACGGGCCGCAGACCAGCAGGCCGGCGGCGATGATGCCGTCGGCCGTGACCGGTTCCAGCACGTCGCCGGCGACCTGCTCACGCATGAAGCGGTCGTAGGGCTTGTCGGCATTGAAGGCGCGGATGACGTAGTCGCGATAGGGCCAGGCATGGTCGCGCGGCTTGTCGTATTCGAAGCCCTGGCTCTCGGTGAACCGCACGACATCCAGCCAATGGCGCGCCCAGCGCTCACCGTAGTGCGGCGACGCGAGCAGTTGGTCCACAACGCGGGCGTAGGCAGAGCCGGCAGGCTGAATTTGGAAGGAAGGAACGCCGGAACCGAAGGAAGCCGCTTTTTCCACCCGCTTTCCTGTGTTCCTGCTTTCCAGATCCGCTTCCTCCGCGCACTCGCGCTCAAACGCCGCCACGTCCGCCGGCGTGGGTGGCAGGCCGATCAGGTCGAAGTAGACGCGCCGCAGCAGTTCTCGCGGCGCGGCGGGTGGGAGCGGCGCCAGGCCATTGGTGCGCAAGGTCGCGTGAACGAAGGCATCCACGGGATGTTGCCCCGCCGGAGTGGCCGGCCGGCGGAGCGGTTGGAATGCCCAATGGTCGGTGGCGGACGCCGGCGCGGGCCGGGGCTCCGCGCAGACTGAGGCAAGCACCCACGTCAGGGCCGCCATCGCCTGCAAGACCCGACTCGGAAAGCTCTGGCGGCGGCGATTCATGGGAAGACCGGCGGATGCTGGCACCGGCGCGCGGCTTTACCCAAGCGCAGATTTCGGAAACCCGGGTGCCAGTGGCCGGGATCCCTTCGCACCATTCCATTTCCGTGCCTGGACTTTCCGGTGGCGACAGAAAGTGGTCTGCTGCCGCCATGCATTCCGTTGCGTTGGGCGACTTGGTCCGCCACTGCGAATCCCGCCTGCAACCCGCCGCGTTCACGGACTACGACGGCGCGGTAAACGGCCTCCAGTTCGAGAACCGCGGCCGCGTGACCCGCATCGCCGCGGCGGTGGACGGCACCTTGGCGGTGGCGCGCAAGGCGGTCGCCGCCGGCGCGGACCTGCTGCTCGTGCATCACGGGCTGTTCTGGGGCAAGACCGTGCCGTGGACCGGCCGGCGGGCAGAGCTGCTGAGGCTGCTCGTGGAGCACAATTTGGCGGTGTATTCTCAGCACCTGCCGTTGGACGGACATCCGCAGCTCGGCAACGGCGCCCAGCTCGCCCGGGCGCTCGGGTTCCGCCGGCTCAAGCCGTTCTTCGACCACAAGGGCGCCGCGCTCGGCGTTCAGACCACGCTGGCGAAACCGATGGCCCGCGAGGCGTTGGGACAGCGGTTGGAAACGGTGCTGGGTGGACCGGTCCGCCTTCTGCCCGGCGGCGGCCCGACCTGCCGGCGAATCGGCATCTGCACCGGCGGCGCGGGAAGTGAACTGCTCCAGGCGCGGCGCGAAGGCGTGGACACGTTCATCACCGGCGAGGGACCGCACTGGACGTATGCCCTCGCCGAGGAAGCCGGACTGAACACGTTCTACGGCGGGCATTACGCGACGGAAACCTGGGGCGTGAAGGCGCTGGCGGCGGAGCTCAGCGTCAAGTTCGGCGTGCCGTGGGTGTTTGTGGACCATCCCAGCGGGTTATAAGCCGGCGCGGCCGGCGCTTTGCCCGGGGCGCGCTTTGCGGCTAGGGTGCCGGTCCAATGACGACGCTGGCGTTGCATGAAGTCCACGAGGCGCTGGGAGCGCGGTTTGCCGAGGAACGCGGCTGCGAAGTGGTCGCCGACTACGGGGACGCCTTCGCGGAACACGCAACGCTGCGGCAGGCGGCGGCGGTGATTGACCTGAGCTTCCGCGGCCGGCTTTGCCTGCTCGGCGCGGACCGGGTGCGCCTGCTCAACGGGCAGGTGACCAACGACGTAAAGGCGCTGGTCGCCGGCCGGGGTTGCCACGCCGCGTTCTGTTCGCCGAAGGGAAGGTTGGTGGCCGACGCCTATGTCTATTCGTTGGTCCAGGAACTTCTGCTGGATTTCGAACCCGGCCTGACCGCCGCGCTCATGCAACGGCTGGAACACCACATCGTCGCCGAGGACGTTCAGGTGGTTGATGTGGCGCCCCACTACGGCTTGTTGAGCGTGCAAGGTCCCCGGGCGGCTGAGGTGTTGGCCCGGCTGGAGCTGTTCGCGCCATTGCCGGCGGATGCCCTTGCCTTCGTTTCCACCAGCGACCCGACGCTCGGCGACCTGTATGCGATGAACCATGCCCGGGCAGGATTCCCCGGAGTGGACCTGTTCGTGCCAACTGACGCGCTGGGCGCGGTCTTCGACAAGTTGGTCGCAGCCGCCCGGGATTGTGGGGGGCAGGTGGCCGGTTTCACGGCGTTGGAATGGGCACGGTTCGAGGCCGGTGTGCCACGGTTCGGCGTGGAGATGGACGAAACCAATCTGCCGCCCGAGGCCGGCCTGGACCGCGATGCGATCAGCTATTCCAAGGGCTGCTACACCGGCCAGGAAACCATCGCTAGGGTGCGCACCTACGGGTCCGTCACCAAGGCCCTGCGCGGGTTGCGTTTACCGGCGGGAATCACCGAGCTTCCGCGGAAAGGCATCAAGCTCTACCGCGACGGCCGGGAAGTGGGCCAGATCGTGAACGCACTCTGGTCGCCGGCGCTGGGGGCCAACCTTGCCCTCGCCTACGTCCGCAAGGAATGCAACCAGCCGGGGACGGAAGTGTCCTTTGAAAACGCCGGCCAGCCGGCGCCCGCGACGGTCCAGTCGCTGCCCTTCCAACTTGGCTGACCGTCAGTAGGCGGACCGACCGCCGGAAAGCCCGTCATTCCTGTTGCGCCGGGCCGGCCTGTTCGCACACTCCGCGCGCTCCGGTAGAAACAGGTTCGCCGGGCATTCCACGATGACGGCAATTCTCGTTCTCGAAGACGGCTCGGTTTTCCACGGTCAGGGCTTTGGCGCGGCCGCCACGGTCCCGGGCGAAGTGTGCTTCAACACGTCGATGACCGGCTACCAGGAGATCCTCACCGATCCCTCCTACAAGGGGCAGATCGTCACCATGACGTATCCGCTCATCGGGAATTACGGCGTCAATTCGCAGGATGTCGAGTCGTGGGCGCCGCACGTCGCCGGCTTCGTGATCCGCGAGCTTTCGCCCATTGTCTCCAACTGGCGCGCCGACCACACGCTGCACGAATACCTCGTGAAGCACGGCATCCCCGGCATCCAGGGCATCGACACCCGCGCGCTGACCAAGAAGCTCCGCGTGCGTGGCGCGCTGACCGGCTGCATCTCGACGGCGGGAATCACCGTTGAGGAAGCCCTCGCCCAAGCCCGCGCCTGGGGCGGTATGGCCGGCCGCGACTACGTGAGCGAAGTCACCCACAAGGAAGCCTTTCTCTGGGACCCGAAGGACCAGGACTCGGCTGCCTTCGACATCACTCAGCAGAACCTGCCCGCCAATCCCCGGCAGGTCCGCAAGCCGCTGCCGGCCGCGGATGTGCCGATCGTCGCCTACGATTTCGGGATGAAATACAACATCCTGCGCCGGCTTCGACAAAAGGGCTTCCAGGTGCAGGTTGTGCCCGCGCACACGTCCGCTGCGGACGTGTTGAAATACAAGCCGGCGGGTGTGTTCCTGTCGAACGGGCCTGGCGACCCGGCGGCCTTGGGCGGCATCGTGCGCGAGGTGAAGACGCTCGTGGACACGGGCATTCCCATCTTCGGCATCTGCCTCGGACACCAGATTCTCGGTCAGGCGTTCGGCGGCAAGACGTTCAAACTCAAGTTCGGTCACCGGGG
Organism: uncultured Verrucomicrobiota bacterium; assembly: GCA_964602595.1. GTDB lineage: Bacteria > Verrucomicrobiota > Verrucomicrobiia > Limisphaerales > UBA9464 > CAIWAH01. Next base: position 49,375 of record CAZRRO010000008.1, read on the forward strand.
CGGAAACCAGCCGGTGAAGGACTTCGAGTCCGGTCGGGTGGAAATCACGTCGCAGAACCATGGGTTCGCCGTGGACGCGGCTTCCCTGCCCTCGGACGTGGCGGTGAACCGCATCAACCTGAACGACCAGACGGTCGAGGGCCTGCGGCACAAGACGAAGCCCATCTTCTGCGTGCAATATCACCCCGAGGCCTCGCCCGGGCCGCACGACTCGACGCCGCTGTTCGACGAGTTCCGGGCGATGATCCTGAAGCGCGGTTAATCCGTTCGCGCGCATGGGCGTCGACACCCGCATCCGCACGGTCCGTTTCGATGCCCGCCAAAACGCGGTCCAACTGATCGAGCAACGATTGCTGCCGCATGAATTCCGGGTGGTGGCCACCCGCACCTTTGCGGAAACCGCCGTGGCCATCCGTGACATGGTGGTCCGCGGGGCCGGGGCTATCGGGGCGACGGCCGCCTACGGTTTGGCGCAGGGCGCCCGGGCCTTCCGGGGGCGGGACCTCGCCAAGTTCGCCGGCCACTTGGAACTCGTTTACCGCACCCTGGCCGAGGCCCGCCCGACAGCGGTGGACCCGGTGAATGCGTTGGACGGCGTGCTGACGGCAATGGCCCAGGGTGATTCCGTGGCCCTACAGCAAGCGCTCGCCCTCGACGTCGCAGAGCGATTCGCCGACGAGGACGTCGCGCATTGCGCCGCCATTGGGCGGCACGGGTTGAAACTGTTCCGCTCCGGCAGCCGCGTCCTGACCCACTGCAACGCGGGCCGGCTGGCCTTCGTTGACATCGGCAGCGCCACCGCGCCGATCTACGCCGCCCATGCCGCCGGCCGGAAGTTGCATGTCCTCTGCGACGAAACCCGCCCGCGCTGCCAAGGCGCCTCGCTGACCGCGTGGGAACTGGCTCAGGCCGGCGTGCCTCATTCCGTGATCGCCGACAACGCGGCCGGCCACCTGATGCAGCGGGGCGAGATCGACGTGGTCATCGTGGGGGCCGACCGGGTCCTCGGACGGACGGGCGAGGTGGCGAACAAGATTGGCACCTACACGAAGGCGGTGCTCGCGGCCCGCCACCGCCTTCCGTTCTACGTGGCCATCCCGTTGTCGACGCTGGATTGGGGAACCCGCCGTGGACTCGACATTCCCATCGAGGAACGCGCCGAGGACGAAGTGTTGGGCGCTTGGGGCACGCTGGCCGCTTCGCCGTCGGGCGAACGCGCCTACGTGCGGACCGCCAACCCGGGCAGCACCGCGCGGAATCCCAGTTTCGATGTCACCCCGGCGGAACTGATCACCGGCATCATCACGCCAGCCGGCATATTCCGCCCGCGGGAACTCTGGAAGAACCGTCACCGGCTTGGGGCAGAAAACTGAAAAATGCCCTGAAAAGGCCGCTGTATCAGCATGGGGATACAGTTGTTGGACGGGGAAACCGTTTGACCAACCTTTGCCGCAACCGGTAAACACAGCGCGCCCTGCCTTATGCCTAAATTAGTTGTCATCACCGCGGGCTTCAGTGACCGCGCGTTTGAGATCACCGCCGACAAGGCGACGATCGGTCGCGTCGATGACAACAAGTTCGTCATCCCGGAGCCCAGCGTTTCCAGCCACCACTGCGAAGTTCACGCCAAGGGCGACGACATCGTGGTCAAGGACTTGGGCTCGACCAACGGCTCCTTCGTGAACGAAAGCCAGCTGGCGCCCGAGAAGGAAGTCACGCTTCGTCCCGGCCAGGTCTTGCGCCTCGGCCAGATTGAGCTGCGCTACGAAACCGGCAAACGCCAGGACACCGCGGTGGCCCGGCCGGCCGTGAAGCTCGGCGAGGGCGGTGGTGCGGGCCAGACCGTCGTGATGTCGAAGAACTCGGCGTTCGCGAAGAAGAACAACAACGTCAACAAGATCTTCCTCGCGGTCGGAGCGGTGCTGGTGATCGCCATCATCGTGTTCCTGGTCATCGCGTTCTCCGGGGTCAACAGCACCGGTCAATAGGTCGAAAACAGTCCTCCGCGAGTTTCCAAGCCGCCTTTCCGGCGGCTTTTGTTTTGGCGGCGACGTCACCGCGACGTCACCGCTTCTTCGCCGGCGGAAATGCGGCCGACCGTTGACTTCGGTCCGCAGGTCGGTTACTGCCCCGCGGCAATTACGCGTGACTGCGTTATGGGCCTCGCTCTGAACCAACCGGTGCTCGTGCTCAACCGCCTCTGGCAGGCGGTCAATGTCTGCTCCGTCCGTCGCGCCCTTACACTTCTCTTCGAGGGCCATGCCCAAGTTGTCTTCGGCGACGACGAAGGGGACTTCCGAACCTACGACTTCCAGCAGTGGCGGGACCTTTCTGACGCCCTCGCGCACGGTGACGAGACGGTTGGAACCATTTCCTTCAAGATTCGGGTGCCCCGCGTGATCCTCCTCATGGTCTTCGACCGCTTGCCGAAGAAGGAGGTCAAATTTACCCGGCACAACATCTTCGAGCGGGACAAGAACACCTGCCAATACTGCGGCCGGGTCTTTGACCGCAAGGATCTCAACCTCGACCACGTGATTCCGCGCGACCGCGGGGGACCGACCAGTTGGGAGAACATCGTCTGCTCGTGCATCCCCTGTAACACCCGTAAGGCAAACCACTCGCCGGCGGAGGCGGGCTTACGGCTGGTCCGTAAGCCGAAACGGCCCAAGTGGCGCCCGTTCGTTCACGTCACGCTCGGCTCGCCGGTCCACGACTCTTGGAAGCACTTCTTGGATGTCGCCTACTGGAATGTGGAGTTGGGTGAAGACATCGGTTAGTATCCTTTTTGGTGATACAACCTATGTCGCGGGCACGTATTTTTGAGCGGTGCGAATTGTTTTGGCGCTTTCAGGTCACGCTAAGGCTTCTGCGTCACTTGAAATTACGAGGTGTCGTTTTGGACGTTTCGAGTTTTCCAAGGCACATCAAGAACTTCTTCTGGACGGGAGATTACGAGCGCATCGAGTGTGACTTCGCCGAAAAGTATCTTCGCTCTGACGATCAGATCCTAGAAGTGGGCGGGGCGGTAGGTTTTGTCGGTCTATTCTGCCAGAAAGCAATCGGTGTGTCGGCCTACGCCGTAGCCGAGCCCAATCCCTCAACCGCTGAGTTGCTGCACCGCAATTACCGGCTTAACCACTTGGTGCCGCAGTTGTTCCAAGTGGCGTTGGCGGCCACAGACGGAACCGTGGAATTGGAGGTTGGCGGGATTTTCTGGGGAAATTCGGTGATGAATGCCAGCTCCAAGAGCAATTCAAAGGTGCGCGTTACGGCGATGACCCTGCAATCGCTGATACGGCAACTTCGATTTGTTCCCAACACCCTGATGATTGATATCGAGGGGGCAGAATCGCTTGTTTCGTTTCGGAGCCTGCCATCCGAAATCCGAAAGATCCTGATTGAACTTCACCCGATGGTAACTGGGGTGGAAAAGGCACAGAAAGTGATCGGGGACCTTGGGGTGGAAGGATTCAAGGTCGTGGAGGAAAACAATTCGGTATACTTCCTCTCCCGAGATTAGCCGTTACCAACAGACCTGCGAGCCGTTCGGCATTTGAAGTAAGATCAAATTGTTTGTTGAAATGGCTACTGCCCGCTTGGGCAAGCGAGGCAGCCTTGGCGGGATTATCCAAAACCGACCTGATTGCGGCGCGAAGTGATTCGGCACTCAGCGTCTGGACCAAAGTTGCCAGCTTGCCTTCGGCGACGATTTCGCGCGCAGCTCCGGCATTGGAGGTTACGATGGGCACCTGGAACGCGAGCGCCTCCAGCAGCACAATTCCGAAGGTCTCCAAGGCGGAAGGAAAAACGAACACGTCTGCCTCCTGCCAGCGTTGGCACCAAGCGTCACTCCCGGCAGTGACGTTGCGGTGGACGAAGATCCCTGGCTCGGGGGCAATTTCGGTGGCGGTTACTAGGTGCAGATCGCAGCTCGTGGCGAAATGACGACGGAATACATCCAGCAAAAGGGGGCCACCCTTGCGCCGGAAATCACCGCCCAAAAACAGGATCTGCGGCCGCGCGCCTAGGGCCCGAGGTTTCCGGGGCGGCGGTGGCTTCATGGAGGGTGGCAAGACGGTGATTTGCCCAGCCGGCACGCCATAATCGGTTCGGAGCGAACCCGCGGCGAGCTCGGACCAGGGCAGCAACCGCGTGGCGCCCTCGAACAGTTTCCGTTCCCGTTGAAGCAGGCTTCGCAAGGTCAGTGGTTGCAGCCAGCGGCTAATCCGGTTCGGCGCGAACCAGGGCGAATCCGCGAGCTGCCGGAACGTGGCGTCCAGGGCCACGTAGATAGGCAGGTTACCGGGAAGAGTTTCCAGCGCCAGGCCAGCACTCTGGGTATTCACCACGACCGCCTCGACCTCGACTTTTCCGCGCAGGGCATCCAACTGCTCCCGGGCATGCCGGCTGATGGCCACCCGCCAACGGGTCCCGTGAAGGTCCAGCCCCACCTTGCGCAGGCCGCGGATCGAAGTATCCCCCAGGCGCCGCAAATGCGGCGGCAACGGCAACACGTCGATCATGTGTGGGTTGACACCCAGCTCCGGTCGCGCCCGCAGCGCCTCGGCAAAGCGCGGCAGATAGCTTGTGTGTCCCAGCGTGTTCTCGTTGAGGAAGGCGACGTTCACCCGGCTCCTTATCGTCGCACCCGGACCTGCGCCAAGGCCGCACGCAACTGGGCACACACCTTGTCCGGAGTGTAACGCTGTTCCGCCTCGCGCCGTGACTGTTCCGCCAACTGGCGGTGGAATGCAGGCTCGCCCCGCAACCTTGCGAACGCGGCCGCGGCGGCGCCCGGCTTCTCCATGTCGACCGCCAATCCGCCCGCGCCCGTTTGCCACCGCATCACGGCGTCGTGGTGGTGGACTACCGGCAGGCCGCTCGCCATCGCCTCCAGGATGGCGATGGAGAAGGGCTCCGCCAACGAACCGAGCGAGTAGGCGTCGGCGGCTTGGAACAACCGGACGACATTCGGTCGGTCGAGCGAACCCAGCAGCCGGGCCCGGTCACCCAAGACTGCCAAAACCCGCGAGCGAACTTCGTCCGCGCCATCTTCCACCCCGCCGCCGTGGGCCAGCACCGCGCCGGGACATCCGGCAATCTCCGTCGCGAGAAAGTCCAGGCGCTTCCCGCTCACGGAGCCAATCGGCCCCAGCGTGGCGACGACGAGCGCGTCCGTCGGGAGCCCGAGTGCCGCGCGGGCCGCCGCCCTCTGCTCGGCCGTGGCCGGCCGGAATTTCTCCGTATCGGCAAAATGCGGGACGGCGAAGAACCGCTCCGCGAAGGCGGGCACCTCCGCCCGGGCCTGTTCGAGATACGGGTCCGCGAGCAGGTGAACTCCGTCCAAATGGCGGCCCCAGCCCGGCGACAGGCGCATGCCATTCATGAACACCACCGCCGCGCCGTGCAGCCGTTGGAACCGCTTCAGGTGCCAGGTCAGCACCGGGTCGCCGCAGTAGGCGAGCGTGCGACGGCGCCACCGCAGCGAAAGCAAGAGGCCCGGCAGCATGGAAAGCTGCTCCCGCTGGTAGCGTTGCGCCCACGGGCGGCCCCGTAGCACTCCGGCGTCGCGGTTCAGGGACCACACCCGGCGGCGGGTGCGCGAAACGTCCGGGGGCGGTCCGCCGGTGAACAGCTCCACGTCCATGTCCCCGGGCAAATGCCTCGCCAGCTCCACCATCCACATCTCGATGCCCCGGGTGGTGTAGCCCGCGCCGGACGAGATCAAGGCAAGCCGCGGGGCGGCGACCGGTTCCGGGGATGTGGACGACGGGTTCATTGGCCAGGAGTTAGGCTCGGCACGCCACGCCAAATGGGCGGCCCGAAGGCCAGCCGGACCAGGGACCGGCGCAGGCCGCGGTCAAACGCCCGCTGGAAATCGGTGCGCACCCGCGCGTCGGCGTCGGCGTCGGGCGGCGGACGAAGCCACCTCAGCCATAGGCCGGCGGCCCGTTTGAGGTAGGAAATTCGCCGCCAAGGCGTGCCCGGCGACCAGAAAAACTCCAGCTTCGGCCAGTCGCGGCCCATCGTTTCGAGGAACCGCAGATAATACTCCGGCGTGAGCCGGTGCGCCGACAAGTAGTGCTGCAGCTTCAGCTTGGGCTCATACCACAGCTCCCAGCCGGCAATCCGGATCCGGTAGCACAGCTCGGAATCACCGAAGGAGGAAAGATGGTTTCCCTTGCGGTCGCTGAAGACCGCCGAATCCACGCGGGCCGCCTGCATGGCCGTCCGGCGCAGCGCCATGCCCGCCCCGTAAGGCGTTTGGTCGTCCAGGAAACGGATCGGTGCGTCGCCCAGGTCCCGCACCGCCAAGTGCGAAAGCAACTGCGGGGTCATCCACGACGGCACTGGCGCCTCGGGCAGCGGCAAGGTGCGTCCGCCCACGACGCCGGCGCGCGGATTCCGGGCGAAAAAGCCCACCACCTCGGCGGCGTAATTCGGGTCGAGGAAATTGTCGTCGTCCACGTAGAGGAGCAGTTCGCTCGCGGCTTCGCGGTAGGCCCGCCAGCGGGCGGGGGTCAGGCCCAGTTCCAGCTCCCGGCACACGCGGGCCGGGTAAGGGAACCGGTCAAGGCCGAGGTCGCCGTCCGTGAGCGGCTCCCGGGAGGCGTTGTCCACCACCAGCAGCTCCAGGCGAAGCCCGCCGACGGCCTGGGTTCTCAGGGTTTCCAGCGTGCGCGCCAGCACTTCCCGCCGCGGATTGTGCGTGCAGATGGCGATGGTCAGTTCGGGCGGGGGCACGGGAATGGCATTGTCGTTGGCAGCACGCGCGGCAGGGGGGTCAGGCGGTTCCGCCGGCCTTCCCCGGTGGGTTTTCGGCCGGAACTCCCGGACGCTTGAGCCGACTGCGCCAGCGCAGCGACGGTAGTTCGACCAACCGGTAGGTCAGGTAACCGCAGCCGATGGAAGCCAGGACACTGAGCGGGAACCGGTCCGCCCAGGTGCCGGTGGTGCCGAAGCAGAAGATGTTCTGCCACAGATACACGCTGAACGAGATCCGTCCCAGCCAGGTAATCGCCGGCAGCGAGAACAATCGGGCCAGCCGGGCCGGCCGGCCCCGGTGCAGCAGGAACGACAGGCAGCCGAACGCCATCATGGCGGCCAGCCCCACCAAGGCCCGGATGGTCACCACGACCGGAAACCGTTCGCGCCACGGCGCCACCCAGTCCCGCAAGTCGTCCGAAAATACGCCCAGCACCTGCGAGGGGCTTCGGGTGAACACGATGACAAATACCGCCGCCCCGACCAGCGGCAGCAGTTGCAGCCCCCGCAGGCGGAGAATCCATTCCATGCGCCCCTTCTGCACCAAAATGGCCCACCACGCCCCCACCAACAATGAGCCGTAGACAAAATCTGTCCGCAGATAGTTGCCATTTTCCTGGATGGCCCACTCCTTGCCTAATGTCCGCCATGCCACCCCCAGCACCATCAGGCCGGTGACGGGCAACAGACGATGACCCCGTGGAATCACTCGCAGCAGCAGCGGCCACCAGACGAAAAACTGGATTTGAGCGGCCAGGCTGTAGAGATGTCCGCCCCAGGAAAACGCCTTGGCCGTGTGAGGATCGGCCCAGAGCACGCGGACCGATTGCCAAAGTGAAAAACCGGGGCGATCAGAAAACCAAACACACACCACCGCGAGATACGCCAGTGCCGGCAGATACAACCGCACCGCCTGCCGGCGCAGAAAGGCCCAACCGCCCATTGCGCCGGAGTGGGCTTCCTCCTTGAGCAGCGACAGGGTGACCAGGTAGCCGCTCAGCACCATGAACGCGGTGACGCCGCCCCTGATGAAACCGCCCATGGACATCAGCCAATCCGGATAGCCCACCGAAAAGCGGGCATGGTTCAGCATGACGATGGTGATCGCCAGAGCGCGATAGCCATCGAGAGCCACGCTGCGCAACTCGGTTGCCGTCGCGACTTTTTTTTCTCCAGCGATGGGAGTGGTTTCAGCCATCAGTATAGTCCGCAGGCGACAACGTTACGTTGGCGGATCACTGTTTCACAAGGCAATGGTTTCCCTGAGCCATCCGGCCCACTGGCGCGGCGGGACGATTGTATTTCAACTGCCTCCCTGGGCAGGGCAGACTACGGCCGTAAGATGTCCGCTCCCGTTCGCCGCCTCGACTTTCTGGATTCGATCCGGGCAGTGGCGATCCTGTTCGTTCTCGGGTTCCACGCGATGGTGGCCAGCGTCGGCTTGGACCGATTGCCTTGGAATGGTTGGTTTCCCGATTTCTCGGCCCAGCCCGCCCTCACCTGGTTGTATCCCCTGACCATGGGTTGGATTGGTGTGCCGATCTTCTTTGCCGTGAGCGGATTCTGCATCCACCTCAGTCACCGGCAGTCCGGTGAGTCCGGCTTCAAGGCCTTTTTCCTCCGCCGGGCATTCCGCATTTACCCACCCTATCTGGTGGCGTTGGTGTTGTTCGCGATAGTCTTCCCGCTCACCCGACTGGACCTCGCCGCGGCCCCGGGCCGGTGGCAGTTGGGCGCCCATGCCGGGCTGTTCCACAATCTATCTTCCACTTGGTTCTTCGGCATCAACCCTTCGTTTTGGAGCATTGCGGTCGAAGCCCAGCTTTACCTGATTTATCCTCTGCTGCTGGCTCTGGTCCGCCGGTTGGACTGGACGAAGTCACTGGCACTACTGGCAGGGATCGAACTGGGAATTCGCCTGGCAACCGGACTTTGGTCCCTGACCGCGGAGCACGTATTGCCCCGGATGCTGACCGACGGCCCGCTGGCCTACTGGTTCAGTTGGGCCATGGGCGCCCATGTCGCCGAAATGATGCTGCAGGGGCGGAAAACAGCTCTCGCCCGGGTTCCATCGATCGTCTGGGTATTGACCGCGCTGTTTTGCGCCCATCTCAAGCCGCTTTCGCCCCTCACTTTTCCATTGGTTGCGGTGGGCACCGCCATGTGGATCTCCCGTCGGATTGGCCAGCCAACATCCGACGGCGTTTCCTCTGGCCTGAGAATTTTCCGTTCCGTCGGTCTCTGGAGCTACAGCATCTATCTCTTCCACCAACCCATTGTCGCCTGGATCGCCAACAAAGCCCGCACGCTGGGGCCGGTGCGCGGGGATGGTCTCTGGGTAGCGTTAGCTGCCGTTTCCCTCGCCCTTCCGCCGCTCATCCTGCTCTGCGGGCTGGCCTACCGATGGCTTGAAGTCCCCTCCGGCCGCCTCGGCAAGCGATTGGCCGCCCGGGTTCGGCTCCAGGCCTCCAACCAGGCCAATCCATGATTTCCATGTTGGAGATGTCACGGTCTACTCGCCCGATAGGGTCCATCCTAGGCAGTTCAGGACCTCTGGCCCCACGGCCAAGGTGCCATTTAGACGATCACCCCGGCGGCCCGGAAAACTGCTAGGCGACGAACGTGGCACAACCGACCTTGATTGCTGGGCTGCAATTCCCCGGCTCCGAATAAGTGACCAAATGAAGAGAATCCTCTTTATCACCACCAATGACGTCGTCCCGTGGGGGGGCAGCGAAGTGCTGTGGTGCCAAACCGCAACCCGGTTAAGCAACCAAGGCCATGCCGTGGCGGCCTCCATCCCGTCCTGGAACCCATTGCCTCGTCCCCACCGGGAGCTGGCGGAGGCGGGAGCCCGGCTGTTTCTCCGTCCGCGACGCACGCCGCGATTGGCCGCCCGGGTGCTCCGAAAACTGCTCGCGCTTGGCCGCCGCACCTCCCTCATCTCACGCCACCTGTCCCGGGCAGCCGCCTTCCAGCCGGACCTTTGTGTGATTTCTGAGGGCTCCAATCTTTCGGCCGTGGAGTGGCTCGAAGCCATCCACGCCCGGGGGTGGCCGGTGGTGACCATCTCCCAGGCAGTCAACATCCAGCAATGGCCCGATGACTCGTTACGGCCACGGCTCGTTGCCGCTTATTCGGGTGCGCTGCGGAATTGTTTCGTCTCTCAGGCCAATCTGGAGGATACCCAACGACAACTTGGGGCGTTCCTGCCCCATTCCGAAGTCGTCCGCAATCCCTTCGCAGTTCCCTACGACGCCGCGCCAGTGTGGAACGGGCAACTCACCCCGCTGCGGTTGGCCTGCGTCGGACGGCTGCACCCTCCGGCCAAGGGACAGGACTTGTTGCTGGAAGTCCTCGCGCTGCCGCATTGGCGCGAACGCCCTGTGCAGCTGAGCCTTTTCGGCAGCGGCCCGCAGGCGGACGCCTTGCAAGCCTTGGCCGCCTGGCGGGGGTTGGCCAATGTGCGGTTTGCCGGTCACGTGGATGATGTGCCCGGTATCTGGGCTGAACATCACGCCCTGGTGCTTCCCTCCCGCTACGAAGGACTTCCCTTGGTGGTCGTGGAGGCAATGCTGTGCCAACGGGCGTGCATTGTCACCCGGGCAGGCGGCAACGCCGAATTGGTCCGGGACAACGAAACGGGTTTTGTCGCCGCCGCGCCCACCATCGAATTGCTGGATGAGGCCATGAACCGCGCTTGGCAACGCCGCGAGGAGCTCCAAGCCCTCGGCCAGCGGGCCGCCCTGGCCGTTCGGGGACTAGTGCCGCCTGATCCGATTCGGAATTTTGTCACCCTGCTGATCGATCTGGCGGACCAACCTGGAAGGTGACCGATTGGAGCTCCGTCGTGAGCTCTGCTACTTGGACAATCCGAGGTGATCATTTGCCTGCGACGCAGATGTGACCATATCGCGCAGAGGCAAGCATGTCCCTCCGAAGCACTTAGCGCTACTCGCGCCAAGCGTAAAGTTGGACGAACAACTTGCCGGATGCGACTGAACCAAACGGTGACAGGACATTTTCGACGCCCAGCCAGTCTTCAACGTCACCTCTGAAAGTTAGTATGAACCCTGATTGCCTGAGGTCGCGTAGTATTTTGAGGAAATCGTCAAAGTGGTCTCTGGAAATATGGAACTCCGCAGCGAGGTTCCTAACTCTTTCCAACGCACCTGACCGGCAGAGATGTGGAAGCACCACAAATTCCCCTCCCTCGATATCGATTTTCAGCAAATCAACCCGTGCTGGCAAATGTTGCGCGAGGTCAACACTGGGAACGGCAATTGCCCCATCTACCGCTACGGCACCCCTGTCATCACCGGTGGCGTTGAACTGCAATGTCCCATTGCAGTTCCATGCTGCCGCATGGACTATCTTGGCATTCTCGCAGCCCGCGGACGTTAGATTTCGCCGGGCCGTGTTACAAAGTGTAGCGTCAGCCTCATATCCAAGAATTGTGGCCTTAGGAAATGTCAGACTAAACCAGAGGCTTGCCATTCCGATGTTAGCACCGCAATCGACAATAACAGGTGAATCGCTCACCGGCTGGAAAGAATACCATTGTTTGATGAAAATCTCCCTGAACTGGGATCTTAGAATCTGCAGGCTGTGGGCTTCCATTGTTCCCCACGGCATTTCAACTGCATTCCCCGCAAAGCACCCCGATCTCCGGACCAAACAATCGAGTCTAAATGCAGTTTCCCGGTAATTTGTGGACGGCCTCTTAAAAAGCCTACGCAGCCACCATTTCAAATTCCGGCAAATCGATGCTGGTGGAATCAGACCAACCGGCACTTCAAATATGTCTTCAACCCACCGCCTTAGCCACAGGATACTCAATTTCACCAAGGCAATTTATGGCGTTCGGTCACTATCTGGCCAAGCTAAACCCGAATTGGGTTTCGAAATGGACGCCGCAGAACACAGACAACAAATGCAGCGACCGTGGACTCAGGTTGCGATCTGGGTTCGACTTGAAACAAAAAGCCTAGCCAATTTCACTCCCCACAATGGACAACCCACCTGCGCCCGCCGACCGCAAACTCGGGGCTCTGGAAACCCTGCGCGGGTTGGGCTCGCTGATCGTGCTGCTCCACCACACCGCCCTGACTCTGAATCCCTTTGCGTATCTGGGAACCGTCGCCCAAATGCACTTCGGCTGGGAATATTGGCTGCACACCACGCCGTTGGGCCTGCTAGTCGCGGGCCGGTTTGCGGTGGACGTGTTTTTTGTGCTCAGCGGGTTCGTGCTGGCGCTTAGTTTTCTGGGGACCGCGGGCAAGGATGACCGCGAGCTGGCCGCGGCCTGCGTGAAACGGGTGTTTCGCCTGGCGCCGGTGGTTGCGGCCGGAGTGCTGCTGCCGGCGATGCTGCAATGGGTGGGCGCCATGGCCCCCAAAGCCGCGGCGGAGGTGACGGGTTCGGCGACTTGGCTGGCACTGCAAGGCGGGTGGTCGGCTTCGCCGGTGACCGTGGTGAAGATCGTGGGCTTCAACCTGTTCAGCCAAGGGCAGCAGTTCAACAGCGCGCTCTGGACGATCGGACTGGAGTTGGTGGGTTCCTACTTCGTTTACCTGGTTTTGTTGGTGGCGCGGCGGTCCGCATGGCGATGGGGCATCTATGCGGGCCTGGCCCTCAGCCTGCGCGGCGAACTGCTGTTGGCCTTCCTCGCCGGACTGGTGCTGGCGGATGCTTACATTCATTTCCCGGGATTTCGGCGCTGGAGCCAGCCGGCGTGGATCCTTTGGCCGGCGCTGGCACTCGCCCTGATAATGGGCAGTTATCCGGAGGGAATCGTCCAGATGGGCCAAAAGCCCGGCGGCTGGTATCAGCTCTGGCCGCACCTGGATTTGGGCAAGGACGGCTGGCTGTTCCTCGGGGCCAGCCTGCTGATTGCCACCTGCGTGGGGAACCCGGCGGCGTTGGGGGCCTTGGATTGCCGCCCGGGCCGGTTCCTGGGCCGGATCAGCTTTGCGCTCTACGCGACGCACATTCCCGTGCTGTGTTCGTTGGGGGCGTGGGTGTTGCTGCGCCTGCACCGGGAGGCGATTTCGTATGCGGTCGCCGCCGGTTCGGCCGCAATGGTCTCGGTGGTGGCCTCGGTGCTGTTGGCGCTGGTGGTGACGCGGTGGGTGGACCTGCCCAGCGTGCAGTTCGCCGGTTGGGTGGGACGGAAGTTCAAGGCCTCGTTGAGCCCATCCACCTTGCCGCAATCACGCGAACAGATCTCGCAGTAATCTCGGGTGCGGCGGAGGTTAACCGGACACGGCCCGCTGAGCCCGGCGCGCCAGCTTTAGCCAGCCCTGCATCACGGCCAGCAGGCGCAGTCGGGGATGGGCGGCGGTCATGCCCACCCACAGGCGAGCGGCCTCCGCTCCCCGGGCCGGTTCATCGACCAGGAGCCGCCGCACTTCCTGGCGGGCCTGCCAGGCAAGTTCAGCGCAGCGCCGCCGGAGAAAATAGCGTCCGTAGGTGCGCTGGGCGGTCGCCCGCAGACGGTCGTGTCGGGGGTGGTGGACGAACTCGTGAAAGATCAGCGCGGGCTCCGCGTAGGTCACCCGGAAGCCACCCTCCCGCTGGATGGCCGAACTGGCGGACGCCCCATGCACGCGGAAGGCGGTCAACACCGCGGGCACCAGCGCCACGCCGGCCTCCGCCCCAAGACGATGCCAGCACTCCAGATCGGTGAACTGCAGCAGATGGGGATTAAACCCGCCGCACCGCCCCAGGATGTCCCGGCGGATCAGGGTGTCGGTCGGAGTCCCCAACCGGTTCAGGGTGGGTTGTTCGAGGACGGCATGGCACCATGAGGCGGAATCCAGCCGAGGATGGGCGGCAAAAACGTCATCAAGGCGCACGGCCCAAGATTCCCACGCGGCGTGGGTCTCAGGGCTCAAGCCGGCTCCAAACACCAGGCGGCTACGACACGCCGCGAACGGCAGACCGGAATCCTCGGCCGCCGCCAATAGCCGCTGAAGGCAATCGGGAAGGATGAAGTCATCGGAGAGCACATACTTGATCCATTGCCCCCGGGCATGCGCGAGCACCCGGTTGAGGTTACCCACCAAACCGAGCTGCCGCTCGTTGCGGAAGACCCGGAAGCGGGAATCTGTCCTCGCCGCGGCCGCCAGGAATTCCCAGGTGCCATCCTCCGAACCGTTGTCGGCGGCGACCACCTCAAAGTCGCCGCGGGTCTGCGCCTGAATGCTGGCCACGCACTCCGGCAGGAAATCCATCCGGTTATACGTGGGCAGGCAGACGCTGATCAGCGGTGTCATTTGCGGCAGCGGAGATTAAACGGGCAGCCGGGGCCAACTTCCCTTGTTCGTCCTGGGGGGAAAGTAGGAAGCCGGGCAATGCATCTCCACCATAATCCCATAACGGCACCCATCTTCGCGAACTGGTCGCATGCTCATTTGGCCGCGGGCATGGTCAACATGTCTGGATCGCCGACTCGGAGGACTAGGCTCCCACGAGGACCCGGAGGCTGCTGTTTGACCGCTGGCTGTGGCGGTCGCTGCGCCGGGATTCCGAAATCAGTTGGCGGCAGCAGCGCCGGATCCACGCCGAGGCGGCGGTGTTCGATCCGGGGATCGGTTTCCGTCTCGTGGTCCGCGGCTTTCAAGCGCGGGTCGCGGGTTTGGGGAGAAAGCTACGCCCCGGCGGGCCAGACCGAGTTAGTTGAGTGGGCCGGGTCAGACGCTCGACAGGCCGAGGCGGTGGGATCGTTGGCCGCCGTGGAGGTGGAGCCAGAAGTAGCCGATGACGCCGAGAGTGAGCAGCAGGTTCGCGGATTGCGACACGCCGTGCCACATCCCGAAGCGCCGTTTGGCCGCATCCTTGTCCGGCTGGGTCGTGTTCGGCGCATACATGACTGTGTGGAGGTCCTTCAGCTTGGGTTGCATCCAGAAGCCGCCCACCAACGACAGGCCCAGCAGCGTGACCAGCAGGCCGGATTGCCAACGGCTGGGCGCCTTGCCGGCGTAGAACCAGCCGGCCAGCAGCTGGACGAACGCGATCCCGGCGCAGGCCAGCTGCAAGGTGAAGTAGCGCGACAGCACAATCTGCGCGGCGCGGCCCGCATGGTAACGAGGCATGACCGACAGCATCTCCGGCGAGAAGAACGCCGGCCCGGCGGCGAACGTCAGGAAAATCGCCGAACCCAGCCAGACCGCGAGGTTCAGCGTGCCGAGGAAGCGGAGGAACGACAGCATGCGTCGGCACCGTAATGCGCCCCGGAAACGTTCGCCACCCCGCGTTTGGTGGCGGGCCGGTGAGGCGCTGCCCCGTCAAAACAGCCGCGGGCGGGAGCGGGGCGCCTTCACCTTACCGGCGAGCTGGTCGAGGGCGTTGGCGTGCCGGCCGCGAATCCAATCCTTGAGCGGCAAGTTGTCGATTTCCACCTGGTCGGGAAACGACCACGGGCGAAAACTCAGCTTGGCATATTCCGCGTCGAAGCGCGGCTGGCTGGTGTCGCCCTCGTCGGGCTTCAGCGTCCCCAGCACGGTGCGTTCGAAGTCGGCCCGCGCCCGTTTTGATTCGGCGAAGACCACCGGTCGGGTCACGGCCGCGATGCGGTCGATGTCGGCGGCGAGCGTCGCGGGCACAAACACGTTGGTCAGCAATTCCGCGCAGATTGCCCTATACTTCGGCCCGAGCACGGGATCGCCCACACAGCGTTCAACGAGCTGATTCGGGTCGGCGTTCGGCCGCAGAATGCTGGTCTGCATCTGGTAGCGCGACGGACCGGAAACGGGGTGCATGCCGAAGGCTTCATTCAGGTCCCACGGGATGAACGTGGCCCGGCGGGTCCCCGAGGCCTGGAAGAGGTAGTAGTTGTGCCCGTTACCGATGAACGAATCCACGTTGGCCAGAAGGGCGTTCAGCGCCACGAACCGGAGGAACGGCTCGGGTTCCAGGTGGTCCTTCAGCCGGCCCGCGAATTCCTCGGGCTTGGCCTCGCGGATGTAGCGCACGAACTCGATGAAACGCTGCGCATCCTCCGGCTGGCCGTCCTGCTTGGGCTGATACCGCTCCTGGTAATTGCCCCAGTCCTCCCCGAAGTAACCCAAGCCCCGCATCATCTCCGGCTTGAGCAGCAGACCGTCCTTGGATCCGAAGTTCCGCTTCAGGAAGTCGCCCTCCACCGCCTCGACCAGCGTGTAGAGCCCGAGATGTTGCTTCTCCACCCGCCCGGTGATCGTCAGGTAAACCTGCGCAAACGCGGTCCGCGGCGCCGGGAGGCCGGTCCGGCGAAACAAGTCATAGGCCAGCGCCTCGCGCATCTGCGTGGCGTCGTTGACGTTGTTGTTGAGGTAAACCTCCTCGGCTCCGAACAGGCTGCGGCCCTTGGCGCCGCGGTTAAAATCCAGCTTCAGCGGCCGTTTGTAGCCGTTCGGCGCCCGGGCGACGGAGCTGACGCCCTTGGTGCGCACGGCGACGTTGGTGAACTGCTGGCCGGCCACCTCCACGACGCATTGGCCCCAAGGATACTTCGAGCTGCTGCCGGAAGGGGAGCCTGCTGCCGGCGAAGACCGAGGCGCCTCACCGCCGCCGAAGAGGCCGCGCAGCAGACCGTCGATCGGGCCTTCGCTATTGCCATTGCCCCCGCCGTTGCGTTGCACCACGCCCCGCGAGCCGATGCGCTGCCAGTCCGCGGGCGTGAAGGTCAGGTGGATTGTCCACAGGTTGGTCAACCCGAACAGGCCGGGGTGATTGGTGGCGCCGGCGGGCCCGGCCGCGCCGGCCAGCACGGTCGAGAACACCAGCGCGAGCAGGCTGAGAAGGCGGCATTTCATGGACGGCAAAGGGGAGACCCGAACCGCCGGGGAATGTTTCGGGGAATTCGACGGTGGCAATGACCAATCGCGGGTTCCGCCGGACCCGCCCCGCCGTCTTGCCGGTTGACCGGGAAGGTTCGGCTAGCGATGAACTGGGTCGGGCTGGCCAAGATTCCCCGGCGGGCCCGCCTCCCCCAGTCCCGCCTATGGAAGGATTCTCCGAACTCGCGACCCGCCAGCCGATCGCCCACGCGATCCTGGTCCTGTCCGTGGTAGTGGTCACCGGCCTGTCGGTCGGCGGCCTGAAATACCGCGGCATCGGCCTGGGTGCCGTGGGCGTGCTCTTTTCCGGGATCGTCGCCGGCCACTTCGGCTGGGTGATTGAGCATTCCGTGCTGCACTTCGTGAAGGAATTCGGGCTCATCCTGTTCGTCTTCACCATCGGGCTCCAGCTGGGTCCGGGCTTCTTCGCCGCGCTCCGGCGCGACGGCTTGGCGCTGAATTCCCTCGCCGCGCTCACGGTGCTGCTGGGCGGCGGAATTACGGTGCTGCTCGCGCAATTCGGCATCAATCCCTTCGCCGCGCTGGGCCTGTTCTCCGGCGCGACCACGAACACGCCGTCGCTCGGCGCCGCGCAGCAGACGCTCGAAACGCTATCGGCGACGACCAAGGTCCACTCCGATCTGCCGGCCCTGGCCTACGCGGTCGCGTATCCGGTGGGCATCCTCGGGATCATCGGCTCGCTGCTGATCCTGCGCGGGCTCTTCCGGATCAACCCCGAAGCGGAGGCCGCCGCGTTTCACCGCGAACGCCACGCCGGCATCGAGCCGCTGGCCCGCGTCAATCTGGTCGTGGAAAACGTCAACCTTGCGGGCGTGACGCTGGGCGCGATCCCGGGCCGGCGCGAAACCGGCGTGGTGATTTCCCGGTTCCGCCGCGCGGACGAAACGCTGGTGACCAACGCATCGGACGACACGGCGGTCCAATTGGGCGACATCCTGCTGGCCGTCGGCACGGCGAAGAACCTGGAACAGTTCCAGCGCGTGGTCGGCCGTCGCAGCGACGTGGACCTCATGAAGACGCCCGGCCCGATCACGTTCCGGCGGGTGCTGGTGACCCGGCGGGACGTGCTGGGCAAGACGGTGGACGAACTGGGCCTGGACCAGCTCTTCAACGTGACGGTCACCCGCGTGACCCGCGCCGATATTGAGATGACCGCGGTGCCGGAACTGCGGCTCCAGTTCGGCGACCAACTCTACCTCGTGGGCGACGAGGAAAGCCTGAAGAAGGCCGAGCACGCGGTCGGGAATTCGCTCAGGGAGATGAACGCCACCCACTTCGTGCCGGTGTTCACCGGCATCGCGCTCGGCGTCCTGGCCGGATTAGTGCCGATCCAGTTCCCGGGCCTGCCGGTGCCGGTGAAGCTCGGCCTGGCCGGCGGCCCGCTGGTGCTGGCGATCCTGCTCGCGCGCGTCGGCCACTTCGGGCCGCTCGTGTGGCACATGCCGGTGACGGCCAACCTCGCCTTCCGCGAACTCGGCATCACGCTGTTCCTCGCGTGCGTCGGCCTCGGCGCCGGCGAGAAATTCTTCGCCACCGTCTTCGCCGGGACCGGCCTAGCGTGGTTGGGTGCCGCGACGCTGATCACGATGGTGCCGTTGCTGCTGATCGGCATCTTCGCCCGGAGCCGCCTGAAGTTGAACTATATGTCCATCTGCGGCTTGCTCGCCGGCAGCATGACCGATCCGCCAGCGCTGGCCTTTGCGTCGTCCATCAGCAAGTCCGACGCCCCGAGCGTGGCCTACGCGACGGTGTATCCGCTGACGATGCTGCTGCGCATCCTCGGCGCCCAGATACTGGCCCTGGTGCTGTGCGGCTGATGGGGCAGCCAACTTCGGTCGAAGTCACTTCAATGGCGCCGCGTGTCCGTCGAGGAACACCACGTTCTTCACGCCGTTGGTGCCGCCGCCGTGGAAGTTCTCGTAGTCGTAGAACATTGGGGTGCGCTCCATCGGCAACTCCGTCCAGCGCACCTTCACGGCCTTGAGCGGCTTGTCGTTCAGCTGCTCGTTCCACTCGTAGCTGGAGCCCTCCTTCTGGAAATAGCCGGGCCGGTCCAGCAGGCAGCGGAACACAGATTTCGCGGTTGCCGAACCCGCTCCGGTCGGTGAGCCGCCGGCGTAACTTGCGAGCACGTCCACGATGCGCGGGTCCGGGTTGGCGGGATCGGTCGGCTGGCTGGGCACGCGTTCCGCCACCGGCAGGCGATCGCCGTGGTCGCCCGCGTAAACCGTGGTGGCCAGTCCGAGCTGGCGCAGGTTGTTGAGGCAATAGACGTCGTTCGCCTTGGCCTTGGCGCGGCCCAAGGCGGGCGTGAGCAGACTGGCGAGAATTCCGATGATCGCGACGACCACCAGCAATTCGACGAGGGTGAAGCCGCAGCGGGCCGGGGCGGAGACTGGGCGAGACGGAGTGTTCATGGGCGGTAATGAGTTTGGAGTGGGCGAGGGCGAAAGTTCAGCGGGCGGCCTGGGCACGTTTCCGGGCGAGGCGTTGGGCGTCGCGTTCCACCCGCTGCTGGGGCGTGGAATTCTTCAGGCTGGTCATCATCCGGTTGAGGGCTGCTTCCTGGCGGGCCGGGTCCGCTTCCATCTGGGCACGCATTTGTTCCATCGCCTGACGCTGCTCGTCGGTCGGCGCGGGCCGCTCGGGACGCGGGGCGCCTTCGCCCTGGACCATTTGCGATCCGGGTCCCGGGCCCTGACGCCGGCCTTCCAGGACATAGAGGCGGGTCCAGCGGCGATGCAGCTTCTTAGCCACCGCGGCGACGGCGTCCGGCAGGGACAGGTCGGTTTCGTTCAGCGTGACATGCAGCGCCGTGCCGTCCTCGGCAACGACCCGGGCACCCGATTGACGGCGAATGCTCTGGGCGGCCGCGGTCGCAGCGACGTTGGTCAGCGCCAAGGTGATCTTCACATCCTTGGTAGAAACCAGCTCGGCTCCCGGACCGAAGCCAGGCCGACCCATTCCAGCTGTCTCAGGGCGGAAGGCAACCGGCTGCGCTTCACCGCTGGGCCGACTTGGCCGGGCATTCCAATTCGTCCAACCCGCCACAACGACCCCCGCCCCGGCCGTCGCCATCGTGCGCGCGGCGGCGAGCGATTTCCGGGAGGAATACAGCGGATAGACGGCGGTCCACCGGCCGTTGATCTGCTCGTTGAGGATGTTGAGGACCACTTCCAGCGGCTGGTCCTGCACGCGCAACGTGATGGCGCCCTCGACTTCGGGACCAACCAGAACGGGCTCCCAGGTCTGCCAGCGCAACTTGGCGGCGACCTCGCGCACTGGCAGGGCGCGGACGTCGAGCGTGACGAGATCCCGGTGCGCCCGCCAAGCGAGCCGGCCGGCGTAGGCGGTGATGGCCAGGGCGACGCCGAGGCACAGAGTGGAATGCTTCATACACGGCTACAGACGGGCCGTGCGTTAAGCGTCCGTGTCTCCCGGGGCGGAGAATTGTTAGGGAACGGTAAAAGGCTACGGCTGGGCCGCGCCGCCGGTCCGGCCGGTGAAATTGATGCGCAGGGTGGCTTCCGCCTTGGTGCGCGGTTTGCCGCCGGCCGGGGCATCGGTGGGCTGGCCGATGAACCGGGTCCACCAAGCCCGCGCCTCCGCCTGGGTCCAAGGCACGACACACGGACATGCCGCCAACGCCTCGCTTAGTTCCCGCACCGACGGCGGCCGGTCCGCGGGGTCCTTGGCCAAGCAGCGCAGGACAACGCGCTCCAGCTCGGGCGTGATCGGCCGCGTGGCCCGCGCCGACGGCGGCAGCGGGTTGGCGGTCAGATGCTTGTTCCAGACCGCGGTGTGGTCGTCGCCGTCGAACACCGGCTCGCCGGTCAGCAGCAGGTAGGCCACCACGCCCAGCGCGTAGATGTCGCTCCGCGCGTCGCCGAACCCGGGCTGGCGAATGGACTCGGGCGACATGTAATGCGGTGTTCCGAGGAAGCGGCTCGTGTCGGGCAGTTCGGCCTTCTTCGGCGTCGATGCGTCGCCTGCGACCCGGCCCACCAGGCCGAAATCGAGCACCTTTACGGTGTCCGCCACGCCGCCGCGTTCGCACAGGAACAGGTTGCTGGGCTTGATGTCGCGATGAATCAGCCCCGCGGAATGGGCCTCGTGCAGCGAACCGCAAACCTGCTGGAGCAGATGCACGACGCGGGCCTCCGGCTGCGCGCCGTGGCGTTCGATCAGGTCCTGCAAGGTCAGCCCGCGCAGGAGTTCCATCGCGTAGTAGAAGATGTCGTCCGCCGTGCGGCCGTAGTCGTAGATCTGGATCGTGTTCGGATGCGTGAGCTGGCAGGTGAGCCGCACCTCGTGCTCGAACTGGCGGATCATGTCCGGATCGGCGCGGTTCGGGAGCAGGAGCTTCACGGCGGTCTCGCGGCGCAGCAGGGCATGGTGCGCGCGATAGACAACGCCCATCGCGCCTTCGCCGATCTTCGCGTCGAGCGTATATTGGCCGAGCTGACGGGCCTTCAGCGCGGCCTCGTTGAACTTCCGGCGCCACTTCGCGTTCACGTAGACGACCATCAGCGTGAGGACCGTGAACAATGCCAGCAGGGCGAAGAGGATCACGAAGATCTTCACGAGCACGATCAGCGGCTGGAAGGCTTCCTCGCTGTCGAGCTTGGTGAGCACGCCGAAGTTGAGTTCCGGCAACCACCGCCAGGCGCCGACCACCGGCACGCCGCGGTAATCCAGTTCCTTGCCGTCCGCCCGAACGCCGCTGCCGCCGGCGACCGCGTCCGCCACCATCGCCATCAGCGGCCGACCCGCGAGGGTCGCCGGATCTATGCTGCCGTCCGGTCGTCGCTCCGCACCGGGAGTCCGCAGGATGAGGTTAAGCGACGAGGTGACGTTGGGCGAATTGGTGAGCAGCCCAAGCGTGCGAAGCTGGTCGTCAAACCGGCTCTGCGAAATGAGCACGCCGGTTGGGTCGAAGGCGAAGGTCTCGCCACTCTTGCCGGAACGCGCCACGGACAGCACCCGGGTGAATTCCTGTTCTGGCCGCACCACGCACGCCAGCGCCCCCACCACCGTGCCCGCCTCGTCCCGCACCGGCGCCACCACCTGCATCAGGTTCAGCGGCCCACGCGGCCCGCCGGGTCCGTTGGTGCCACCTGGTCCCCGGTCCGGCGGACCAAACCGCCCCCCGGGGCCGCCCGATGGAGGTTCCCCCGGCGGGCGTTCCCGAAATTCCCCGCCTTCCGGCCGCCACCCGCCACCCGGTCCTCCGGGGCCATTCGGACCACCGGGTCCCCGAGGGCGGCCAGCCTTGAATGGGGTCACGAGCACCGTCTTGCCCGAGGCGAACAAGGCCTGGTAACGCTCCACCAATCCGTCGGCGACCGTCGCCCCGAGGCGCGCCGGGCCGCGGCCGGACACGGCGACGACGTTAAGGTTGGTGCTGACGAGTTCCGCGAGCCCGTAGCCGGCCGCACGGACCCGTTCGCCGAGCAACTGCTGGAATCGGGTCTGCTCCGGCATTGCCCCGAGCGCCATGCGGTTCTGTTCCCGCCCGTTGCTGGCCGCCAGGAGCTCAAGCGACAGCCGGCGCACCTCGGGGTCGGATGCCAGCAGGCCGGCGAGGCGTTCCTGGTTGCTGACCCAGATTTCCAGCGCGGTGACATTGGCCTCGAGCGCGGTCTTCAGGTCCGCCGCAAGCTTGGCCTCGATGGTTCGATGGACCGACCGCAGGCTCCAATTGCCGACGACAATGAGCAGTGCGGCCGCCAGCAAGGGCAGGCCGAACAGGTAACGCTTGCGGGTGAGAGTCATGGCGCGGCGACGACGGCAGCCTTGCCGAACGTTGGGCCGACGCAAAGCGCGGAACCGTGCTCCCGCTTCACCGCGGGTCCGCCAACGGATCACCCAACTGGCGTTGCTGTTCCCGTAGCTGGCTGGTGAGCCGGCCGAGCCGATCCCGGTGGGCGGCGCTTCCCGCCAAGTCGTTCAGTTCGGCCGGATCGCGTTTCAGGTCGAAGAGCTGGGTTCGGCCCAGCACCGGATATTCGATCAACTTCCAGCGGCCGTCGCGGATCGAGCGTTGGACGTGGCGATACGCGGTGAACAGCTCGGGGCGACCTGCGGCGCCGCGCTCACCGCGCAGCAAGGGACTCAGGTCCCGGCCTTCGCTGCCGAAGGGAGCCTCGACGCCGGCCAGCGCGCAGATCGTGGGTGCAAGGTCCGTCAGGTAACACAGCGCGTCCGAGCGCCGGCCGGTGGCGATGCCCGGGCCGCTCACGACCAGGGGCACGCGCGTGGAATGCTCGTAGAGGTTCTGTTTGCCCAGCAGTCCGTGCGAACCGAGTGCGAGGCCGTTGTCGCCGGCGAGAATAATCACTGTGTTCTCCGTCAGTTGCCGGCGGTCGAGTTCGGCGAGAAGGCGCCCGATCTGGAAGTCGGTCGCGGTAATGCTGGCGTAATAGTCCGCGAGTTCGCCGCGGACCGCTTCGGGCGTCCGCGGCCACGGCAGCAGCTTTTCATCGCGCACTTCCAGTTCCCCGTTGTCGAAGGGATGCCGCGGCCGGAAGTTCGACGGCAAGGGCAGTTTCGCAGGGTCGTAACGCCGGCGAAATTCCGCGGGCCCCGTCCGCGGATCGTGCGGTGTGGTGAAGGCGACGTAGAGGCAGAAGGGGTCGCCGGGATTCTGCTGCCGGAGGAAACCGAGGGCCGCATCGGCGAAGACCTGCGCGGTGAAATTCGTTTCCGTGCGCCGCGGACCGACGGTGCCCGCCGCAAGGTCGGCGACCTGGACGGCAAATTGGTCCGACATGCCGCCAAAGAAGACCGCCCGGGCCTCCGGGAACACGCGGCGCGCGGCGGCTTCGCCATTGTGCCATTTGCCGGCCATGAAGGTGCGGTAACCGGCCCGCCGCAACTGCTCGGGCCACGTGTCGGTATCGCGCAGGTCCTCGCGCACGCGGAACACCGAGCGCCCGCTCAGCAGCATGGCGCGCGACGGCTGGCACACCGCGCCGTGCCGGGGACTGCCCATGATGTGGGCCTCGCGGAAGCTGGTGCCCGCCCGCACCAACCAGTCGAGGTTCGGGGTTTGGATGTGCCGGTTGCCGAGCACCCGGATCGTGTCCGCCCGCTGGTCGTCGGTGAGCAGGAAGACGAAATTGGGCCGGGCCGGGGCCGCGATCGACGCGACCAGGGACACGGCGAGAAAAAGACAGAGACGGAGGCAAGTCATGGGAATGGTGGCGGAAGGACTGGGCGGACCGCCGGCGGATTGCGGCGGCAAGCAAGCGCCAACCCAGGGAGCAAGTCAGCCGCGAACATCACCGGCTGGGGACGCGAACGACGCGGTTAGCGGGATGCGGCAGCCGGTTTGAGATCGGCACAGGGATAGTTGCATCCTAGGACCCGAGTTGGCTGCCGGCGCGACAGTTGAGGATGATGGGGGCCGCAACGCGGGCCTCGAGCCACCAGGGATCAATCAGGTGGCGCGCCCCGAAGCCGTTGAGCAGCCAAGGATGGATTCGGTTTCGAGGGGATAGTTCCAACCTGAAATGCCGAATCACTACAGCCATAGGTAGATTCGAGAAGCAGCAGACGTATTGGGATGAGATATTTAAGATCGCTCGAACCGCCAAGCCGGCCTGCGAGGAGTTTCCCCGCTATGATCGTCGCGAAGATTACGCTTCGTGCGGAGCTCGTTCCGTGGGGCTTGCTCTAGCCTAGTTGTCCGCCTATCGATGCCGAGGTCAAATGCCTGCCAACGAAGGAACTAACCGGGAGGAGGCCAAAGAAGGGTTCCTGGAACACCTGCGCCAAGTTCACTTTCTCCTCGTGGCCATCGTTGCTGGCCTGCTGGTTACTCTACTGGCGGAGGATGACGCAAAGCCAGCGCGTGAGGAGTTGCGCCAGATTCGTTCCTTGCTGGATTCATGGGATCCGCAGTTCGTGCATGCCTATCTGAGCAAACAGGTTGACGCGAAGATTGATTGGCGGCGGGTGGACAGGTTGATCAGCAATTGGGATTGGACTTCAAAAGCCATCGAAAATCGTCCTCCCCCATGGCTGGATCGTCTGCACCTAACCGATGCTCCATACATGTGTGACATCGCAGCGCCTAGTGAGAGCGACCTCACCAACCACGTTGTTGTTCCCCGTCCCGATAACCTGAATGGCTTTCGCCAGACTTGGGATGCGCTCTCAAAACAAAGGCGACTCGTTTATCCAGCGTCCATTTCTTCAAATGTCTGGGTTTTCGAATTCGATTCGCGCTGGGATGCCAAGCCAAAGCTAAGGGGCTATCGGGAAGTAAGTGCCGAAAATGTCCAAAACAGCTCGAGAACAATGATCCGCCAAAGTCTGTTCCCGGGGCAAATGCAGCCACTCAGAACAGGGCTTTTGGAATTGGAAACTCAAAGTAGATCAGAGCTATTTCCTGAACGCCCGTTTGGGATTCGCTCCGTAAATGGCCAGTCCCTGTTTACGCAAACGCTGGCTGACGCAGGGGAAGCCTATTGCTTCCACTTTGACCTCAATGATCCGGCGGCGGATGTGTTGCATATTGATTTTGCCGGCACAATTCCCCGAACCAACTCGCTCAACCAAAACAGGCCAATTTATCCCAAGGGATCTCCTTTCGGCGAAAAGTTCGCTGTGATCGCGTGCTCTGCCGCAACGAACATGTTTCAGGGGTTCGAATTGTTCACGCACTGGCCTCCACAGTTGCTCAAATCTCGATTCGACGTGGCGTTTCCAAACTTGGAGAGTCTGCGCGCCAAGTTCGGAGACTCATCGTGGGAAAGGCTGGGCCGAGAGCTTGCCGAGCTGAGCGAAGGAGGCAAAAGGACATTCCAAATTCTGGGTCTGGAGATACCCCAGCGACTAATCGGACTATGGGGGCCGATTCTGGTTCTAGCAGTTCAGCTTTACTTCTGGCGCCACCTTAGCGCGTTCATCAGACGGTTTCCGAAAACAGCTCCTGATGAATTCCCATGCGCGCTTGTGTATGGAGGCTGGTTTGATGCGCTGTTTACCTATTTCACCTCGGTGATTCTTCCAATCGGATTGGTATTCTGGACCGGTTTGTCCGTTGGCCAGAATAAGCTTGCGGCGTGGATGCTTGGCATCGCAGCGCTGGCATTGGGAATCCTGACTTGGAAGGAATTGGACCGCTTGGCCTGCGGTGTGTGGACTCGCAGAGCGAAATCGTGGATTTTGCGGCAATTCAAGCGCTACCCATTTAATCCCGAGAAGAAGCCAATTAAGGAGACTTAGTCACTACCACTCACACAGCCCCTCCACATACGCGGCCGAGCCGTCGCGGAGCCAGCCGTCGAGCTGGGCCTGGTCCTTGAGCTGTTGGCCGCGCAGGCGGGGAACGACCACGAACTTGGTGTTGATCTCGGGGATCGCCGTCAGATCGCTCCAGAGCTTCTCGAACTGGCCGACGGGGAAGACGTCCTCCTGGCCGTGGCCCCAGCGCTTCTTCACGTCCTTCACGGTCACGTAGGTCGGCAGCTTGGCGGCCAAGGTGCGGATGGCGGCAGTGATCTTCGCGTCGTCTCCGGAGACGATGTCCTCCCGCGTCAGTCCCATCGCGCTGAGGAACTGGTCGAGGTCGATCCACGTGGTCATGGAGTTGTAGTAGCTCAACCGGAACTCGTCCTCTTCACGCGGCATGGCGAGGCCTTCCACCAGGCGCGGACGGCCATTCACGCGGGCCAAACCGCCGCCGCGATCTTCCAATCGTCGGGTGATGACCTCGAAGGTTAGGCAAGCACCGCTCTGGATATGCTGGCCGAGCAACGCGGCGTCGGGACTGGCTCCGAGCGTGTCGATGTTGTGCAGCATCAACCAACGGAGCTGCGGGCGTTCCGTAAGGAGCTTCGCGAGCACGCCGTTGCGGAGCAGGTTCGGCAGCTCGTAGAAGTGGCCGACGGGATGGAGGCACTGGAGCGGGACGTTGTCGGTGTAGTCGCTGCCTTCGCCGGTGGTCTTGGCCCAGTTCATCAGGGCCGAGCGCAAGCTTTCGCGGACCTTCTGCTGCTGCACGTCGAGCACTTGCTGGGGCATTTCCTCCCACTGGAAACGCAGGTCGCGCACGGTGGGAATCATCCGCAGACCCACGCTCTTGCCTTGGGAAAGATGCAGCGGGCCTTCGTAGCCGTAGTGCTTCATCCGTTCCAGGAACGCGGCGGTCGGTCCCTGCGTGAGGTAGCTGGTGGTGAAGACGTGGGGAATCGTCGCGCCGTAGGTCCGGCCCGCTTTGCGCGACTTGGCCAGGTGCGTCTCGATGAAGGTGCGGTGGCGTCCACCGAGCTTGGCGTAGGGATGGAGCGCCTTGCAGGTGCCGGCACCGCCGGTCCAGCGGGAGCCCGCGCCGGCGGCCAGGGTGACGACGGCGAATTCGCCCTTCTTCAGCGCCTGCTCGCCCAACGATTGCACGGAGACGGCGGCGGGCTTCGACGAGAAGTCGTTCACATCCTCGTCCTTAACATCCTCGATGCGCGTATCGGCGCGGAGCCGATTTTGGGCGAGGCCGATGCGGCCTTCCTTCAGGTCCGAACGGATTTGCTCGTGCTGGGCGCGGTCGAAGCCGTTTTGTTCCAGCAGTTCGTGGAGCGACGGGCCGTCAGACTTGCCGGATTTGCCTCGCGGCATGAGGGCATCGAAGAGCGTCTGGACCATGCCGCGCAGCTCGGGCCTGGTGCGGCAGGCGGCGCCGAACTTGTCGAGTTCCGTGCGGCGGCTGGCGGGCAACTCGGAGCGGTCGGTGCGGAGGAGCTTGGGCAGGACGAGTGCGTAGTAGCCGCTCGGCATGAGCGCGTCGTCGTCGGTCAGCAGCGTGGCGAAGGTGCCGTTTTCATTGATGGCGTAGTCGAAGACGACGGGATCCATCGCGAAGGGCAGCGAGGCGCTGAGCTCGCGCTTGGTCTCCAGCATGATCTGCTGGAGGCGCGCCTGGGCTTCCAGTTTGCGGTGTGGCGCGAAGATGAAACCCATGCCGCCGCCGGACATGCCGCCGAGCATCCAGAAGCCCCAGAAATCGCCACCGAATTCGGCCTCGCATTTGGCGATGAGCTGTTCGGTGAAGTAGTTCGACGCCCAAGGAATGATGGCCTGGAGCGGCTGGCGGAAGTTGCGTGTGGTGGCCGCGCCAAGCGCCCTGATGTCGCCGCGTTTCAGGGCGGAGATCACTTCGTCCAACACGCTGAGCGCGTCCTGGCGTCCGGCCCATTCGGCGCTGGAGCGGAGCAGGTATTTCTCCGTCACCATTTCGAGGATAGGACCGACGTTCTGGGCCATGCCGCCGTGGACGACGACGAGGGAATCCATCAGCGCCTTGCGCGCGGACTCGGGAACCTCTTCGCGGCTGAAGACGTGATGCACGGGCATGAGTCGGCCGCGCGAGATGCCAAACTCGGGATCGCCGTCGCCGGAAGGCACGCCGGTGATGAGCTTGATGCCGGGCCAAACGCCGCCCGAGTCCTGCCAACCGCCGCCGGAGCCACCGAGCCATTCGCCGAGCAACGCACGAGCGAGGACGAGGCGGCGCTCCGACTCTTCCAGCGGACCGGTGAGCGACGCGGCCTGTCCGGTGGCGCGCATGCAAACGCTGATGAGCGAGCCGAGCAAATTGGTGCTGACCGCGAGGCGCGAGCCTTTGGGGATGTCGTTGACGTTGGAGACGATTTCCAAGCCGCGTCCGGGTCCGACGATGCGGGCGAGCAGATCGCCGAGCGATTGGCCGGAGCCTTCAATGCCCGGCGGCACAATGCCGGAGGCGATGACAGCGGCCTTGAGCAACCCGAGGTAGTCCTTCGCGAAGTCGAACACGTCGCCGAGCGAGCGGATGTCGGCCGTCGCGCCGAGATCGACGGAAGTCAGGCGCAGCACGGGTTCGTCGATGACGCGGAGCGAAGCGTTGACCGGGGGGCGCGGGGCGGCATCGCGGCCGTGGACGCCGAGATCGACGGAGATGTTGATGACCTTGGCGCCCTCGGGAAAATCCATGCCGAGGAAGAAAATATCGGACCACGCCGAGTGCGTGAGGTCCATACGCACGGGCGTCTGTTCGCGCAAAATCGGGAAGGTGCCGTCGGCGCAGCGCTGGAGCAGCTCGGGCCGGATGCGGAGCGGCTGGTCGGCCGGATGGCCCATGCGGAACATCCATTGGTTGCCGCGCACGGTGCGGACGCTGCGGCGGACCTGGTCGGCGAGCGTCTGGAACGCGAGCCGGTGGTAGGACGCGGCCAAGGCGGAGCAAAGTCCGTCGCTCGGACCGTGGGCCTGCTGATCGGCGAGGAAGGTATCGATGGCTTCCTCGAAGCGGCGGTGCAGGAGCTGCTCGAAGCCGTGGAAGGGGATCAGCGCGGTAGCCGCCGAGGTGACGAGGCGGATCTCCTCGTCGGATTCGGTCCGCCTCCTTACGTCGTCGGCTACCAATTTGGCCGGGAGGTGGAACCGATGGATCGCCGCCAGGAAGAACAGGGCGCGGACGCGTTCGTAGAGGTTTTCGGCCTGACGGCGGAAGGCGTCCAGCTCGGCGCAGGCGGCGAGCAACTGCGGCAGGGTGGCGGCCTTGGCGAAGGCGTCGAGGGACTGGTTGCGCACCGCCGGGTCCGCGGACGTGATGAGGCCGATGAGACTCTGCATACCTAGGGCCGCAATGAGGCGACATTCCCCCGGCAGACGTCAACGCGCCCCTCGGGGACCTGTCGCCGCAAACCGCGTGCTTCGGTCACAGGGTTGCGCCAGACTTTGGCCATGAGATTCGCCCGTCGCCGTTTCCTGCAGGCCACCGTCGCCGCCGCGCCGCTGTTCTCTTGGAGCCCGCTGCTGTTCGCCGAGGGCGTGGCCGAAGCGGCCGCAGACGTGGTAATCGTGGGCGGCGGGTTTGGCGGCTGTGCGGCGGCGCTGGCGGCCTGCCGGTCTGGCCTGCGGGTCATCCTGACCGAGGAAACAGATTGGATCGGCGGGCAGGTCACCGCCCAGGCCGTGCCGCCCGACGAACATCCGTGGATCGAGAGCTTCGGCTGCACCCGCACGTATCGCGAGTTCCGCGACCGCGTCCGGGACTACTACCGCGAACACTACCCGCTCACGGCGGAAGCCCGGGCCAATCGCCAGCTGAATCCCGGTAACGGCTCCGTGTCGCGCCTCTGCCACGAACCCCGCGTCGCCCTCGCCGTCCTGGAGCAGATGCTTGCGCCCTACCTCAGCGGCCGCCAGTTGCGGGTGCTGCTGAAACACGTTCCGGTGTCCGCCGATGTGGATGGCGACCGCGTCCGTTCGGTGACCGTGAAGCCGCTGGAACACGATCGAACCGTCACGCTCACCGCCCCCTACTTCATCGACGCCACCGAGCTCGGCGACCTCCTACCGCTGACCAAGGCCGAATTCGTCATCGGTGCCGAGGCCCAGAAGGACACCGGCGAACCGCACGCCCCGGCCGAAGCCCAACCGTTGAACCAGCAGGCATTTACTTGGTGTTTCGCCGTGGATCACCTCGCCGGCGAGGATCATGTGATCGAGCGGCCGGCGGAGTATGCGTTCTGGCGTGACTACGTCCCGGCGATGGGGCCGGCGTGGCCCGGCAAGCTGCTGAGCTGGGAGATGAGCGACCCCATCTCGCTCAACACGCGGAAGGTTTCCTTCGACCCTACCGGTCCGGGCACCGGCGGACTGAACCTCTTCCTCTACCGACGCATCGCCGATCCGGCGAACTTCACCGCCGGCACCTACCGCAGCGGCATTTCGCTCATCAACTGGCCGCAGAACGACTATTGGCTCGGCCCGATCCTTGGCGTCAGCGCCGACGAGGCCGCCCGGCACCTGGCCCGGGGCAAGCAGGTCAGCCTGTCGCTGCTCTACTGGATGCAGACCGAGGCGCCCCGGCCGGACGGCGGGACCGGTTGGAAAGGCCTGCGCCTACGGGACGACATTGTCGGCACCCGCGACGGGCTCGCGAAGGCGGTCTATGTCCGCGAATCGCGGCGGATCCAGGCGGAGTTCACGGTCACCGAAAATCACGTCGGCACCGACGCCCGCCAGAAGGAAACCGGACGGCCGCGCGAGGAAGTCACCGCCGCGCCGTTCGCAGATTCCGTCGGCGTGGGCGCCTATCGCATCGATCTGCACCCGAGCACTGGGGCCAACAACTACATCGACATCAGCTCGCTGCCCTTCCAGATCCCGCTGGGTGCATTGATTCCGCGGCGCGTCGAGAACCTGCTCGCGGCGAACAAGAACATAGGCACCACGCACCTTTCCAACGGCTGCTACCGGCTGCACCCGGTCGAGTGGAACATCGGCGAGGCCGCCGGGCAGTTGGTCGCGCAATGCCTTCTGACCAAGGAGCCGCCCCGGCAAATCCGGAAGGACCCGAGGCGCCTCGCGGCCTTTCAGCAGACGCTGCGCAACCGTGGTTTCGAGCTCGAATGGCCGAAGCTGCGACCGCTGTGACCGCCCGTCAGAATTTCTCGGGCACGCCTTCTTCCAGCACGCGGAGGTGCCGGTGCAGCCCCTCGGAATCCACGAGCTGCCGGAGCCAGCGTTCGGGCTCGTCCATTTCCTCGAAGCTCAGCTTGAACGTCCCGTAATGCATCGGCACCAGCCAGTCGGCGCGCAGGTCACGGAACGCTTTCACCGCCTCGTCGGGCCCCATGTGGACGTTGCGGAATGAATCCGGGAAATAGGCGCCGATGGGCAGCAGCGCGATTTCCGGCCGGAGCCGTTCGCCGATCTCGGCGAAGCCCTCGAAGTAGGCCGAGTCGCCCGCGTGGTAGATCCGCCGACCTTGGTGCTCGATCAGGAATCCGCCCCAGCCCCGGTGGGCGTCGCGCAACGTGCGCGCGCCCCAGTGCTTGGCCGGCACAAGCGTCACCCGCCAATCACCGGCGCCGAAGCTCTCCCACCAACGCAGCTCGACCACCCGTTCGAAGCCCAGCCGCTTGGCCAGCGAACCGCAGCCCCACGGCAGCACGGCAATCTTCGGGGAAGGCGGCAGCTTGCGGAGCGATGGCTTGTGGAAGTGGTCGAAGTGCGCGTGCGTCAGCAGGACCACGTCGATCGGCGGCAGGTCCTGCGGCCGGATGCCGGGCCGCTTGAGGCGTTTGAGCAGGAAGAGCCAGTTCGCGAAGTTGGGGTCCACGATCAGGTTCAGGTCCGGGAACTGGACGAGGAACGACGCATGGCCGATCCAGGTCAGGGCCAGTTCGCCCGTATTGAGCCGCGGAAAGGCCGGCAGCTTGGTCGAGCCGCTGCGCCGGGTGACGAAGGCCTTCCAGACCATCTCGCGGAAGAAGGTCCGCGGATTGAAGTGATTCGACGGCGTGAGCTCCTTGAAGGAACGCGGCAGTCCCCGACGCCGTTGGCGCACGTCGACCGGCTCCGGGCGATTGGCCTCAGCGCTCATGCCGCGGGCAACATGGCGGATGCCCGGGCGCGGGGAAAGGCGACTTTCCGGCTACCGGCGCGGCGTGGAAACGAAAACGCCCTGGCTTAGGTTCGTGAATGAACCCGACCCGGTCACCTGAAGGCGCGCGGCCCGAACCTGGTAAAGCGCGGGGAAGCGGTCCGGTGAATCGGTCCACCGGGTTCCCGCGACGGCCGGGCCAAGGGGTTCGCTGAAGCCGTCGAGGCCGTCGGTGCTGCGATAGACGAAGTAGGCGCATTCGGCGTCCGGCGACTGATCCCACTCCAGCGTGACTTCATTGCCCGAACGCGCCGCCCGGAGGTTGGCCGGCGGGGTCACGCGGTGCAGCCGGAGCGTGGGATCACCCAGGATCGTTTGGAAACGCAGGATGGCGATCTGGCCTTCCCAGCCGTGGGTCATCAGCGCGGCCAAGGGTGCGCCTCCGCCGAGGGGCGAGTAGTCCCACAGCATGCCCGGCAACGTGGCGAGCCCGTGGTTAGGCCAGCCGAGGGAGGCTTTCAGCCAGTTGTCCGGCTCAACGAAGCGTCCGGCGGGATCCAGCGGCGCCCAGTTGCAAGCGAACGAAAACCAGACCTGCCGGAACGTGACCGGCACTTCCAGGTCGGGCCGCGCGAAGTTCGCCGAAGTGAAGGGCGTGGTCGTGCGCCCGTCCGCGACGCCTTGGCCGCCCTTGCCCGCCGCATAGTCGAAGTGGACCCCGAGGTCGGCCGGCACCGGATCCAGCAGGTTCCAACCATTGAAGACCGTGGCGGGTCCTAGGCCGAAGGCAGCACCGGCTAGGCTTTGCGCGGAGTGGGCGCCCGTGACGTCGGCGGGGTTGGCAAGGTGGGCGGACACCCGGCCGGCAGTGGGCACCGCATTCGCGCGGTAACGGAAATCCTTGGCCAGATACCGCGCGATCAGTTCGGCCTCGGTCAGCTTGCCGAAGACGGTCAGGCCGGCGAAGTCCACCCGGCCGACCCCGTAGGTCGGCGTCCGGCCCACGGAGGTTTCCGGCCGGCCGAAGGCCGCGACCAGGAAGTTCTGGTCCCAGCGGCCATCGTCCGGGCGATTGGGCACGCCGCCGTTGGGCGCCGGAAAATCACCGGTGTCGGTGAAACCGCTGGCGTCGGGATAACCGAGATAGGCGTCGCAGGGCCAAGGTCCGGAGGTGGGTCCGGTGTGGCCGTCGGAGGCGTCGGTGCCCGCGTAGGGCGTGACCACATGGCCGAGCAGGAACACGACATTGGTGGTGCCCGGACGGACGGCGTCCGCAAGGTCCGCCCTCAGTTTCTTCAACTGGCGGACATTGGCTTTCCAATTCCGGTCGTCATGCCGTGGGGCGGACAGCTGGGAAACAGTCCAGCCGTCGCCGACGAGGTTGGTCCGTAGCAGGGCGAGGTCATTTCGCAGCGCCGATTCCAGTGTCGAATCGACCGCGAGGATCACGTGCCCCCGCCGGTGTTGCGGCGGCATCGCGATCCCGGCGAAGAAATGCCGGCACAGCGGCAACGAACCGGTTCCGATGGCGCCGGAGTAATCGAACTGGAGCTTGTATTCGTAAACCTCACCGGGCTTGGCGGTTTCATCCGTCCACGACTCCGTCACGGCCTGCCGGAGCCGGGGTTCGCCCCAGGAATTGGCGCCGGGATTCTTCCGCCAGACCGTGACCGGCCAGGGCCGGCCGGCGCCGGAGACGTAGTTGAAATCCGCTCCGCCGAGCACCCGGACAAGTTCGAGCCGGGGTTCGCCCGCGGGCGGACCTACGATGCGGAAGGCGACCTGCTGGCGGTCGAAAAGCTCCACCTGGCCCAGCGGATAGTTGAAGGTTTCCAGGCCGTCGATCGCCCCCTCCAACCGGCCGTATTTGCCGGTCGAATCGGACCCGAGGACGAAGCCCTCCGTATCCAACGTCTTCGCCGGGGGCAGGTGGTTGGGGAGCACCCCTTCGCCGGCGTAGGCGCGAACTTCGCCGACCGGGGCGGAATGGGCCTGGCCATCGTGCCAAAGCATCGTCCGCTCCGGCGAATAGCTGAGGGTGAGTCCGTGCCAGCGACGCTCGGTCCAGTCCCGTCGCTCGAGTGGGAGCCAGTAACGCATGCTGGGATGGGCACCGACGTTCTGCGACAACTGCAACCGGAGCATGTCGGGCGGATCGTTGTCCTGACGACGGAACAGCCAGCCCCACCAACCAGTATCGGCGTTGCCGAAATTGCCCACCTCAAACAGGCGGGGCGAGGTCGTCGGGCGCTGGTCCCACGTCCAGTCGGGTTTGAACCAGAGCCGGATCGAACCGCGGTCCAGCCGCACGTTGAGCCGGCCGTTCGGTTCGCGGACGGCGTAGCGCAGCGGCTGCGTCGAGCCGGCCGGGAAGTGGACGCCGCCCTGGAACGTCCCGTTCGTCAGCGCGCCGCCGGCCGCGAACGTCGGCAGCGGCGCGAGGTCGTTTTCACCGTTCTTCCAGCTGCGTTCCGGGCCATCCCAGAAGAAGGCGGCGAGCCGCTTGGGCAGGAAGCTGCCCGCGTTGAGCGGATCCGTGCGGCCCGCGATTTCCTCGCCGTCGAGCGCGCCGTCCTGGTCGGTGTCGGCGTTCTGCCAATCGGTTTCACCGGGTTCGCGCTGGCCGTTGCCGTTGCGATCCTCAATGGCGTCGGGCAGGCCGTCCTGATCGCGGTCCGGTTCCGCGGCGAGGACCAGACCCAACCCCGCGGTCAGCAGGAGCAACGCGGCCAACCTGACGGGCGGAACGGTGGTCATGGCCGGAACATGGCGCGACGGTTCAGAACAGGCTGCCGGCTACGGTGCTGAGGATCTGGAGCGGGCCGGTGTCCTCGAGGCCCTCGGTGGCCTTGTCCACCTTCTGGAGCGTGAGTTTCACGTTCTTGAGGAAGGCGGGATCGTTCACCAACTGGCCGATGGAACCCTGGCCGCCGTTGATCTTCTGCATGATCTCCTTGAGCTGGGTCATCGCGGTCGCGGTCTCGGTGTAGAGCTTCTCGTCCGTCATCAGCCGGCCGAGCGTGCCCTTCCCCTCGCTCATGCCGACGACCATCTTCCGCGCCTCGGCCACGGCGGCCCGGGCGTCGGTGGCGAGCGGCTCGAACTGCACGGACGCCTTGTTCAGGTTGGTCATCAGGGCCACGCCCGTCGTGTAGAGCGTGTCGTCCTTCAGCAACTTGCCCATCGTGCCCTGGCCTTCGGCCATCATCGTGGTGACGTTCTGCAGGTTGCCGAGGATCGCGGTGAGGCGCGGCTGGTTCTGCTTGAGGAAGTCGGTGAACGGCCCGAGCAGCTTGCTGAATTCCTCGCCGCTGAAGCTCTTGGTCATGTTCTGCACGCCGTCGGCCACGCCATCGAGCTTGGCCATGATCTGCGACAGGTCAGGCTGGTCCTTGGACTCCAGCACGGTGTCGGCGGTGGCCAGCGGCGCCGTCGCGGTGCCAAAGCTGAGCGAGACGAAGTTCTGGCCCAGCAGGCCGGTGAATTGGATCGTGGCCGTGCTGTCGGTGTGCACCTCGGCGTCGGCATCGAGCGTCATGCCAACCTCGACCCGCCCGCCGCGCAGCTTGATCTCCTTCACCCGGCCGACCTGCACGCCGGCGAGCTTCACGGGGTCGCCCACCTTGAGGTCCTTGGCGTTGGCGAACTGGGCTTTCACCAGCTTGCCGCGGCTGAACAGGGCGCCGCCGCCGATCATTTCGAACAGCAGGAAGGCACCGATGACGATGACGGCGAAGAACACGCCAAGACGGGTTTCGAGCGAGTTTTTCATGGGCGGCTCAGTTCAGGGGAAACAAACAGCGGAGGGGCAAAGGCGCAAAGCGGGGAAAATTTGGAACGCAGGAAGACAGGAAGGGAAACAATCCATCGACGGGTTCTTTCCTGTTTTCCAAATTCATCCGGGTCTTCATCGGAATTCCGCCTTCAGGAAGCGTTGCAGCAACGGGTGGGGGTGGGCCCGGATTTCGTCGGGCGTGCCGAGCGCGACGATCTCGCCCTCCAGCAGGAACGCGATCCGGTCGGCGATGCCGAAGGCGAGGTCGCGGTCGTGGGTCACCACCACGGTGGTGGCGCCGGTATGCTGGTTGAGGTTCAGGATCTCGCGGCCGATCGTAAGCGCCACGAGCGGGTCGAGTTCGCTCGTGGGTTCGTCGAAGAGGATCAGTTGCGGTTCGATGACGAGAGCGCGGGCGATGGCCACCCGCTTCTTCATGCCGCCGGAAAGCTCGGAGGGATATTTCGCGGCGTCTTCGGCGCCGAGTTCCACCAGGGCGAGTTTCTCCAGGACGATCTTCTCGATTTCCGCGGGCGGCTTGAGCCGGTGTTCGCTCAGGTAGAGTCCGACGTTCTCGGCGACGGTCAGCGAATTCAGCAGGCCGCCGCTCTGGAAGACCATCGCGAGGCGGAACCGGTCGCCGATGCCTTCGTTGGCAATCGGCTCACCGCCGACCTTGATTTCCCCCTCATCGGGTTTTTCCAGGCCGATGAGGTGCCGGAGGAAGACCGACTTGCCGGAACCGCTGGGCCCCATCAGCGCGAAGATCTCGCCGGCCCGCACGTCGAGGTCGAGTCCCTTGAGCACGGGTTCGCCGCCGAAGGACTTGCGCAGTCCGCGGACGGAGACGGGGATGCCGGTGGCGGTGGTTTCAGGCATGGGCACCTCAGATTCCCCAGCCGTTGTCGAACGGCAGCAGCAGGCGGGTGAGCACGTAGTCCATGATCAGGATCAGCACGAAGGAGTTCACCACCGCCTTGGTGACGCTCCGGCCGACACCTCGCGGTCCGCCCACCGTGGACAGGCCCTGATGGCAGGAAACGACGCCGACCATCACCGCGAAGACGAAGGACTTGATCAGGCCGTTGGCGATGTCGCCGAACTGGACCTGCTGCTGGAGGTTCGCGAAGAACGCCGTCCAGGTGACCGCGATTCGTTCGTTGTGCGAGGCGACCAACGCCCCGCCCAGCCAGCCGGTCAGGTTGGCGAAGATCACCAGGCACGGCAGCGCGATGCTGATGGCGACAACCCGCGGCAAGACGAGGTAGTGGATGGGGTTGATGTTCAGGGTTCGCAGCGCGTCGATCTCCTGGTAGACGCGCATGGAACCCAGTTCCGCCGCCATCGCCGAACCGATCCGGCCGGCGATCAGCACCGACATCATGACCGGGGCGAGTTCCTTGCACAGGGAGAGCGCCACCAAACCGCCCAAGGCGGAGCCGAGGCCGCGTTCCACGAGCACCGGACCGACCTGCAGCGACAGCACGCCGCCGATGAAGAGCGACAGCAGGCAGGCCATGAAGAGGCTCGCGTTGCCGATGTCGAAGAGCTGTTCCCCGACCTTGCGCCGCTCGTGCCAGGCACGGGGCAGCGCCCGCGCCGTGGCGGCAAACAGCAGGACCAGTTCTCCGATGTTACGAAACATGCTTCAGGAAGCGACTCGCGCGGGGCGCAGTGTCACTGAAACGCGAGTTTGGACAAGTTCCAGAAACCGAACCCGAGGATCACCCCGCCGGACAAGCGGTTCAGCCACGTCATCTCCCGGGCCCCAAATCGCGCCCCGAGGCGACGTGATCCGACGCTGAGGACCAGCCACCATGCGGCCGAACCCAGGAACACTCCTGCCACCAGTTGGACCGCCGCCGGCCAAGACTGCCCAGTCCGCCCCAGTCCGAATCCCGCGAACATCGCCGCGAAGGATAGGATCGTCATCGGGTTCGTCAGCGTGAGCAGCAGCGTGGTGGCAAAGGCGCCCGCTAGGCTCGCCGCGCCATTGCGGGCCGCCTGATCCGCCGGCCGGCTGCGCCACGTCTTGACGCCGAGGTAGCAGAGGAACAGTCCGCCCAGCAGTCCGAGCCAAACCCGTTGCCGGGCCAGCAGATCCGACACGACCGTGAGGCCAGCGGCGCCGATGGCCCCGTAAATTGCGTCGGCCGTCGCCGCGCCCAGGCCGCACGCGAACCCGACTCGAGCGCCCTCCGCGATGGACCGCCGGATGCACAGCACGCCGATGGGACCGACCGGGACGGCGATGGAGAACCCGAGGACTGCGCCTTGAACAAAGGGAAGCATGCGTTCGGATTCAGCGTTTTGTGCCCTTGGACGCCGGTTCCGGTTCGGCGAGCCAGCGTTCGACCATACTACGCAGCCGCTTGGACGATTCGTCACCCGGATAATAGGTCCGCACTGGGGCGCCAAAGTAGAAAGCCAACTGCTCAGTCTTCACTCTCACCCGACTGACGCGTTGCTGGGCGTCAAACTGGACAAACGCGACTTCGATCACGTCCGGATCCCGGGGGGCGGCAATCGGCAGCATGCAGAGAAACAGCCATAGCCGACGCCGGCTGACCTTGTTTAGGCGGTAACAGGCGACATCGACGTCCTCGAAGAATTCGTCGGGCTTTCCCAATTGGGCTTCCAACTCGGTCCGAGTCGGTTGGGAGCCGCGCGGGAACTTGAAATCCGCCACCCGCAGGTTCGACAACGGCGTGCGGGTGGCCGGCAACGGCGGCGTGGCGCAACCCGGCCAGATGATCAGTCCAGCAACGGCCAAGACGCCGAGCACCAGCAGGAAATGGCGGAGCGATGCATGCTTCATGGGGAACTGTCGGCTTGGTCCGTCAACGGCGCCGTATGAACTCACAACCGATTTCCGGCCGCAATGGTCCGGCCACCGGCGTCGCCCCGGCCACCAGACCCGCGCGTCTCCCAGGACCTTCCCCGCCCGCAACCGGTCCGTTTGCACGTTCCGTGTCCGGGCATTCGTATGATGGAAAACGGTGGACTTCATTCTGCGCTGGCGGTCGTCGCACCGAGGGCCGCATCCTCCGCCCGTGCTTGAGCAACTCCAGCAACTTCGCGAGCAAGTGGAGGTCGCGCTGGGTTCGGCCCATCCGCTGTGGGTGTTTGTAGGGATGGTCCTGCTGCCGTTGGGACCCTTCCCGGCCAGTGTGCTCTTCATCCTGGCCGGCAATCGCTTCGGCGCGCACGGCGGATTCACGATCGGCCTGTTGGCGCTCGCGGCCAACATGTCCCTGGGCTACTGGCTTGCCCGTCATCTGCTGCGCGGACCGCTCGAACGCTGGCTGAAGCGGCAGGGGCGCCCAGTCCCGACCTTCGACCCTGCCAACGAACTTCGCTTCCTCCTGCTATTCCGGATCACTCCGGGGATGCCCCTGTTCCTGCAAAACTACGTCCTCGGACTGGCGGGCGTCCGCTTCGCCCGCTACCTCGCCGTGTCCTTGGCGGCCCAAGCGCCCTATGTGTTCGCCTTCACCTGGTTCGGCGAGTCGTTGACCAAGAGTTCATCCTGGCGGGTCGTGTTGGGTGTCATTGCCCTGGTGGCGGTGATTGTTGCCACCAATCTCATCCGGCGCTTGCTGGCGACCCAGCGGCAGACGCCGGACGAAGCCAAATCGTGACGCCGGTCGCTTGCGTTGGGCGTTCGGATTCCACGGCAGGTGCCATCGGGAATTGAAGTCGGCGGGACCCGCGTTCCCGATTGCGACGGATTTCCCATCGGGGAACCACCGCCAATCTGTTCGGCGCGCCGCCTCAGCCTGCGCACCAAATCGGACCTATTCCGCGGGGCGAGACTTGGCCGCAAAAGTTTCCGAATCGCAACCCGACGCCCCTTCCTGGCCGGCTCAATGAGGATCGGGCCCACGGGCAACGTCCGCGATAGTCAACCGACAAGGGCCTCGATGTCCTCCGCCACCACCATTCGGTCAAAGGCAGGGCACCCGGCGGGGACGGCGGAGTTTATCCAATCCACGAAGGCTGATGGCTCTCCCGCCAACAGCGAACGCAGGCGCCCCGTGGTTTCCGGTTCCGGAGCGGAACCCCACGGGAGCAACACCGTGGCCGGCAGATGGCCGGCAAACCATCCTGTGGGCATCCCGGCGCATCCTCGTGCCGGATGTAACACACACCATAGCAATCGGACCAGCCGGGCACGCAGCCGAATCGCCTGACCGCCCAGCGGACCATGATGCTCCCAACCGTCCGTCGGTTCGGTCAAAACGGCCAGTTCGATCCCCGCTTCGGTGAGTCGCCAAGCCAAAAACCTCGGCGATCCGACCCAGACTCCGGCCCGATTGAACCGGGGCTTGAGGGTCAGCAGCAATTCACGTTCGCGGTCCAACGCCGCGGCTTCATCGGCGCAGATTTCCCAATCGATCTTACGGGCCAGATGGAGCAGGCGCAGCAGGCGGCGCGGCAACCGTTCAGGATTGGCGACCCGGTAGCTGTTGAGCCGTTTCCGCAGACTCTTGGCCTTGCCCACGTAAAGAATCCCGTCGTGTTCATCCCGGAGCCGATACACCCCGGGTTCCACGGGCAGGGTGCGGAAAAAGTCGTGGCCCAATCGCTCCACCAAGGGGCGGGCATCGGGCCAGAAGCGAATTTGCGCATCGGACACGAGCGCAAGGAGAACGCAGGGCACCGGACAACGCCAGTCCGCCCGGCCCAAATCATCGGGACCTTGCCGATTAACTCGAGGCTGCCAGTTACTCTGCCGCAGTCCGCCAAGTGCGTGCCCGGGTGTATGGGCCGACCACCCGAAGTTGCGCCAGCGTTCAGCGGCCACCCGAACGGCGGGGCAGTGGCTTTACTCGTGGCGGCGCGGTTGGTTCCGGTCCAATGCACCCCAAACCAGCCCGACGCGGCGGCCTGGTCGTCGCCTTCGTCATCACGTTACTCCAGTTGGCTGCCGGACTTCCCGGGCGCGCGGAAGGAGATTTGCGGCCGAATTTTGGGATACCCAACCTGGCCCCATTCGGCCCGTTGGTGATTAGTGAACGCCACCGGGCGTTGATCCGCACGATGTCCGGGAGCGCCGAGATCATCGGCCTGCCGGCCGGGGTAGCGGGCATGGCACTCTCGCCGGACCATGAATGACTCTACGTGACCTCTTTCGACCCGGCGGGGCCCCAAGGATGGCCAGCCACCAACTTCATGGAAATCAACTTGGTGACACCGGGGGAACCCCGGCTGATTGCCACGCCCAACCGGATTTCCGCCATGGTGCCCACCGATGGACGTCTGGTGATCTTGAGCGTGTATGGAACCACAGAGGCAGCCCCTTACCTGCTGCGGGTGGTGGAGGCGGCCTTGGGCCGGATTGGTCCGGCGACGACGGTCAGCAGCTATCCGCTGGTGCCTTCCGTCGAGCAGGATTCGGTGTTCGCGCCGTGAGTCGTCCCCCGGACGATGGAGGAGACCTTCCGACACCGTTTTGCCCCCGTGGGGCCGATTTGGACCGCCTTCGGCGGAAGTTCGGTCCTCCTTGCTCCGCCAGGTGGTGCGGAAGACGCGGGCGTTGCCGGCGGCGTTCACGTCCGCCGAGCAGGCGGTCTTCCTCGGGGACAACGAGCATGAGGGCGAGTCCCGCCCGGTCTGGCTGCCGGATCGCCTCCGCCTCCAGCACTGCCATGTGCTCGGCGCGACGGGCAGCGGCAAGTCCACATTGCTCGGGCTGATGGCGTGGCAGGACCTGACCTTCGGCAACGGCGTGGCGGTCATCGATCCGCACGGGGACCTGATCGACCGGCTGATCCCGCATATCCCGCCGGAGCGCTGGGACGACGTGGTGCTCTTCGACCCGGCCGACGAGGAGTTCGCCGTCGCCTTCAATCCGTTGGCGCCCGGCTCCGGCCGGGAACTGGACCTGCGGGCGACGGACTTCATCGCGGTGATGAAACGGCACACCTCCGGCTGGGGCGACCAGATGTCGTCGCTGCTGGGCAACGCGGTGCTCGCGTTCCTCCATTCGGAACGGGGCGGCACGCTGCCGGAGCTGCGCCGCTTCCTGGTGGACCCGGCGTTCCGCACGGCCTTCCTGAAGTCGGTGACGCACGGCGAGGTGCTGCATTACTGGGAGCACGAGGCTTCGCTGGCGAACCGCAGCGCGGTGGGCTCCATCGTCACGCGGCTGGACGAGCTGCTGCGTTACGAGTCGCTGCTGCACCTGCTGGGGCAGCGGGCGAACCGGCTCGACTTCGCGGACATCCTGGACTCGGGGAAGATCTTCCTGGCCCGCCTGTCGAAGGGACAGATCGGCGCGACGAACGCGTTCCTGCTGGGCAGCCTGCTGGTGGCCCGCTTCCACCAGACGGCCATCGCCCGCCAGGCGCGGAACCCGGCGGAACGGCCGCCCTACTTCCTGATCCTCGACGAGGCGGCCGAGCTGCTCACGGGCACGGTGGCCGAGATCCTCACCGGCGCGCGCAAGTATGGGCTCGGGCTCACGCTGGCGCACCAGCACCTCGGGCAGCTGCGCCCGGAGGACGGCGTCCGCGGCGCCGTGCTCGGCAGCTGCGCGACCCGGGTGTGCTTCCGCGTGGACGGCGAGGATGCGCGCAAGTTGGCCGACGAGTTCGCCGGGTTCGGCCCCACCGACCTGATGAACCTGCCGGACCGGCAGGCCATCGCCCGGCTCGGCCCGCGGGACACCGCGTGCAACCTCGAGACGATCTTCGTGCCCACGCCACCCCGGACCTACGCCGAGGTGTATCCGGAGATCCTCGCCCGCACCCGGGCGCGTTACTGCACCCCGCGGTCCGAGATCCGCGCGCAGCTTGCGGACCTCAGGCGGCAGATCCCGCCCCGGCGGGAGACGGTCGATCCGTTCGCGAAGTTGGCGCGGGGGAAGGAGGAGGAAACACCGGTCGTGCCGACGGCTTCGGAAGCGGTGGGAGTGGCGGGAGTCGCCCCAGAACCACCGGTGGCGTTACCGGCGTTGCCGGCGGTCGCATCGGCGGAACCGGCGACGGAACTGACCGAAGCCAGGGAAAATCTCCCACCTGCCAGCGCCGGCGAATCGGCCGATCCGCCCCTTGCGGCAGGGGTCGCTTCCCCCAAATCCGAGGCGATCAAGAACATCATCGTCCAGCAGGCCGGAGGCTGGCAGTTCAGCCATCGGTCGGAAGTGCCCGTCCTCAACGGCGAGACCCGGATTGATCTGGTGCTGAGCCTGCTCAACGTGCGGGTTGCCTGCCAGATTTCCGTCACGACCCCCAAGGATCTGGAAGTCACGAATCTGCTCCGCATCCTGGAGGCCGGCTACGATCCGGTGTTCCTGGTCTGCGATGCCACCGTCCGCCGCCGGAACATCGAGGTCCTGTTCCAATCCCGCGCGAGCGGGGGGCAGCGGCAACGGGTCCGGTTTTTGTCCTGCCGGCAGTTCCTGCGGGAAGTCCGGCAGCTCGGCGAGGCCGAAGGCCGCCGGTCCGCCGCGGCCGCCGCCGCGGAACCGCTCAAGGCCGCGCCGCCGCCGCCGCCGGTGACCGGCGACGACCGCGAGCAGATCCACCGGGAAAGCCTGCGCCGGATCCACGAGCGGCAACTGCTGGCGCGCGCGAAGCAGGCCCAAGGCTGATCGCCCTGGGCTCAGGCGCCGCTCAGACGACGGGCCTCCTCCATCAGGGGATGCTCGAAGGCGGACTCGTAGGCGGCCAGGGTCCCAGCCTTCAGCCCGAGTAGCCGGCCCACCGCCCGCCATTCGCCCACGGCCATCACCAGTCCGGCGAGGTCGGCCCTGGCCACCTCGGGCCGGAGACCGAAGCGGGGAGCCGCGGCCAACGCCCCTGCGAGGGACGCCTCGGCGCCCTCCTCGGTGA
The DNA here is from genome assembly GCA_964602595.1 of uncultured Verrucomicrobiota bacterium. Classification (GTDB taxonomy): domain Bacteria; phylum Verrucomicrobiota; class Verrucomicrobiia; order Limisphaerales; family UBA9464; genus CAIWAH01. Next base: position 92,974 of record CAZRRO010000008.1, read on the forward strand.
TGGGCGTCTTGGGCGTCAACGCCCGCTCCATTTCCGGGACCGGATTCAGGTCGTAGGCGGGGGAGAGCGCCCAGCGTCCCGGCGCCACCATGAGGAATCCGTGGTTGCGCAGGTGATCGTCGTAATTGCTGGCCAGGAGCGAGAACACCAGCCGCCGCCACAGCTCCCGCAGCTCCGCCGTCACGTCATCGCCGAAACGACGGATGGCGTCGGCCATCAGGGTGTAGGCCCCGGCCGCCCCCGGTGAAAGGCCCAGCAGGGTGTGCGCCGACAGGAAGGGGACCCGATGTTCGCCCCGCCGGTCGAACCGGGTGATCACGGACACACTGCCGCCCTCCACCCGGACCAATTGGTGATCCGCCACCCGCAAGCCGGCGCGACGGGCAAGGGCTAGCGCAAGCACCTCGCCGCCGGCGATGTCCCGGCGGTCGTCGGATTTCGGAAACTTGGCAATGGCCAACGTTCCGTCCGCCAGCCGGATGGCCGACTTGGGGCGGGCGCCCCCCAGGGGCGACCCCTGCCCCAGCAGGAAGCGCAGGTCCTGGGCGGTTTCGGTTTCCCCCTGCACCGCCGCGGCGGCGTTCAGCAGCGCGGCCAGTTGCACGAGCGGCGGAATCCGGCCCCCGGACGCCGCCAGGAAGGGTGCATCCGGGGACCGCCGGAACCGCAGCGCGCCGATCCGCGACGCGTCGTCGAGGGCGAGCACGAAGTCGAGGTCCTGATAGGCTTGGCGCGGCAACACCTCCCGCCGGACGGCGCGTTCAATCAGCAGCCGGCCCCAGCGGTCGGGGCCGCAGTCCTGGAAGGCGCCGAACAGCACCGGGCTGTGGTGGGCACCCGCCCGCAGCGGGAGATTCGTCGGATCCAGGGCGAACGCACCCGGCGCCCGCAGCCATTCGTCGGCATAAACGAAGGTGACGGCCGGACCGCGACCGGCGGGATGCAGGCTGCCGACCCTGCGGGTCTCCCCGTTCCATTCGACATGCACCTCGACCGTCATGGCCCGGCCCTCCGGATGCGTTTGGGCAGGCGCGCTTCGTCGAGGCTCTGCCCCAGCGAGTCGGTGCTCGGTTCCGCCCACAGGCCCATCCGCTCATGCAGCTGGAGGATGAACGCCGCACTGGCCAGTGTGCCAATGGCCACGGACGGATCACCCCGCTCCAGGCGCCAGAGGGTGTCACGGCTGACGAAGAGTCGGGCCGCCATGTCAGCCGTGGAAATTCCCCGGCGGCGCCGGGCCAACGCGAGATCTCGGCCCAGTTTCCGGAGGACCTGGAGGGCCGGCAGGGGGAGTTCCGCAGCGGTCGGCATTCGGATAACGTCCGCTATGTCAGTCAACGAATCAACATCTGTCAGCTATAACGGCCGTTCGAGTGATCCTTATGGTGCCACGGCCGCCGTCTCTCGGCGGATTTCCGCGGTTCGTGCCGGGGAAGGGCACCGACGGTGCCCAGGCAATGACGAGGCGGGAAGGTCCGCCCGGCGCCAGGCGGTGAGAGCGTCCTCCCGGTCGCGCACAGCCAGGCCGTGCCGGGTGAACGGGCGGTGGCCGCTTCCACCCTGACGAAGTTCGGCCCGAGCGGGTTCACCGCCAACCGCTCGCCAACCTCATCCATGGACACGCGCGCCTGGGTCGTGATTTCTACTGATGAAGACTGGCTGGGTAAGACCACGAGCTTGGGTGGAAACGGGGCACCCAACGTCGGTGAAAATTCTCACGCCGACGGGTCGCAGTTTTGCCCGTCATGTCAGGCGACCAGATCGGCGGTGCAGCGCCTCGCCGGGGCGCCGGTTTACCGGTCGAAGTCCGGATGGAAAGTTCGCTTCCTCCGGCGCGGCCGCCGCGGGTTCGGAATCACTTTTTGATGCCCATGCGCGGACGAACCAGATCCTGTTTCGACCGTCAGTTGGACGGCTTTTCGATCTCAATTTTGATCCGCCTATATGCCACTTTTGTGACTATGCGCGTGCCTGAAACACTGTGACTACGCGTTTTTCTTGGGAAAAGAGGGGTTTTTGGGGCTTGGAGCGGGTGAAGGGAATCGAACCCTCGTATCATTTACACCTCAGTTTCCTTAGCATTCCAGCGGTGTTTTTCTGGACAGGCCCAATTCATTGGGGTTTCTTCATTCTTACTTTTATTCTTACCTGTCGCGCAACGAGTGAAATTGAACTAACGCCATGGCTACCGTCTGGAAGCATCCGAAATCCAAGTTCTGGACCGCCTGCTACACGAACCGTGAAGGCAGGCAGATGAAGCGGTCCACGAAGCTCACCAACCGGAGCAAGGCGCTCAAGGTGGCGTTGGAATTTGAGGACGCCGAGCGCTCGGCCAAGGAGGGTCTGGCCACCACCGTTCAACTCCAGAAGGTCGTCAACCAATTGGCCGAAGAAGTCACCGGGGAAAGCCTGGTCACCCCGACCGTCGAGGAGTTCCTGACCGAGTGGCTGGAACACAAGCGTGCCCGCAAGGCAGCGGCAGGGACCATCGAACGCTACACCCATACCGTCCGGCTGTTCCTGAAGCACCTCGGTAACAGTGCGAAGATGCGGTTGCCCGGTCTGACACCCAAGCATCTGGAGGGGTTCCTCAAGAGTCGGCTGGATGCCGGGGTTGCCCCCAAAACGGCCATCGTGGACATGAAGACTTTGCGCGGCGCCTTCAACCGGGCTGAGCGGCTGGGCATCATCCTCAAAAACCCCCTTCTGGCCATTGAACTGCCCGCGGAAACGTCCTCCGAACGCGGCCTCTTCACGCACGAGGAAGTTCAGCAACTCCTGGCCTCCGTCCCGACGGAGGACTGGCGGACCCTGATCTTCCTCGCTTATTACACCGGCGCACGGCTGAGCGACTGCGTCGCCCTGACGTGGCAGAACGTGGATGCTGTCCACAAAGTCATCCGCTACACCCAGCAGAAGACGGGCAAGGAGGTGGTGGTGCCCATGCACGTCGAACTCTTTCAACGACTCTGCTGGCTGAGCGAATTCGGGGAGGAAGGCCCGTTGTGCAATGAGTTGTCAACCAAAGGCCCGGGCGGAAAACACGGGCTGAGCGAATCCTTCAAGCGCATCGTGACGAAGGCCGGAATCGACCAGGGGATCGTCCAGGGCAAGGGAGCCAGGAAGTTTACGAAGCTGACCTTTCACTCCCTTCGCCACAGCTTCAATTCCACCCTGGCGAACGCTGGTGTCAGCGCAGAAATCCGCTGCAAGCTCACCGGGCACTCCTCCTTCGCGATGAACGACCGCTACACCAAGTTCAGCGTGCCGCCGCTCAAGTCGGCCATCGACAAGATGCCTGTGCTCGAAGATGCCGATTTCGAGGCGAAGACAAAACAGGCTCCGGTGAAGTCCTACGTGGCCCCAAGTCCGAAGCTCAGACCCTAAAGGGTGCAAGCGGGCTTTAACCGGCGCCTTGATAAAACTGCCCAGAGCGTTTCCGGAAATACTCCCGCCGCCCTTCCGAAAAGCGGCTCAGGCGTATCTGACGGGCCCATAAGTGAGGACGAGACGGAAAATATATCTCCCTGGCCTGCACGCGGAAGCAACTATCTTGCCACTCCCATTTGACAACGCGCTTTCATGTGTCATACTCCTCAACTGTTTATTTTGTCGCCTTGCCCTAGTTGGCCCTCCTGCGACTGTTTTTCTTCTCCCTCCTGTCCGTGGCTTCTGGACCGCCACATTCATTGGTCCAAATCTCGGGGATAACGCGCCTGCGTTGAGGCAGCCTAACCGGTTCAATCCGGTGATTGCCTGAATCAGACGCCCAAGTAACGCGCAGACCCAGTGTCTGCTCGACCACTCCCGGGACCGTCAATCGACATCATAGCCGCCCATTTTCTGGGTGAAACAGCGGAAACACAACCGCCTCTGGAGCGACAGTTTGGCTCCTTGGTCGGTAATCGGGATCAAGAACATGAGCATCGGCTTACGAAATCATGATACCAACGCGGTGACTTATTTTGAACACACGTCCAGCAGCTCCAAGGCATCGCTGGAGAACCTCTTTGGAAAAGGCAATGTCGTGCTTGAGGGCGAATTGCCTCTGAAGCTCAAACCGTCTGGCAGCTTCTACCTCGACTGTCGTGCACGGCCGAGTGAAGTGCTTGAGAGCGGAATCTACGACGCAACCGTGACATCGGTTGTCCCGCACATGGTGACTCGGGATGGCGAATTGATGGTGGATGGTTTTCTCTTCATCCTCAGCATCCATCACAGGCATGAGGCGGACACTACACCCGCGGTGCTATACCGTGTCCTTGATGAGCGCAGGGATTCGCAGTTCACGCGGACCATGGAGGCCATACTCGGCCGACAACTGACGAAGTCGGAGGACATGGAGGGCGTGCATACGTCCAAAATCGTCGGTGTCCAATGCAGAGTGAAGCTTCGGCGAGAGGACAGCCTGTCTGAGGACCATGTGCCAAAACTGATGGTGGAGGACGTGGTCGCCAGCCCACCGAAGGTCGCTACGCAGCCGAGCTGACCTCTGGCCGACTTGTTAACGGAGGGTGCTGGCCGGTGCCAGCATCCTCCCATCCTTGTGCTAGTAACGCGGGCGTTGCCCTCCAACGCCCGCGCATTCTCCGGGGTTCGTCGCCAAAGGACGCGCCCCCTCAAGCATCGCGCGGAATCAATTGCGATTCCACGCATTGGAATTGTCTGTGAACGACACCATTGATTTAACTGCCGGGCAGGCACTGCCCACCAAGACCGCGGCCCATTCGCAAGACCTGCCAGTGCAGGCCGCCGGCAACAATGCTTTCATTAACCGGCGGTCTCTTCGCGCCGTCTGCGTTGACGTGATTGACCTCGGAGCGGTGGAAACCGCCTGGGGACAGAGGCACCAGGTGAAGCTCGTCTTCGAGACCGAGGAACGGAAGCCGAACGACTTCCCGAGGAACGCGAGCCGCACCTACACCAGGTCCTTCTACGAGAAGGCGAACCTGCGAAAGGACATCGAGTCCTGGCAGGCACGGCCTTTGACCGCCACCCAGCTTCAAGCCGGGATCAACCTTCGCAGCCTGATCGGGAAGGCCTGCACGCTCGACGTGTGCGACGCCATCAGCAAGGCGGGCCATCCCTACCTCAGGATCGTCGGGATTGGCAAGGCCACGGGACATCCGTTGCCTCCTTCTGGCAGCTATCGCCGCTGGGACGACACTGGCGCATCACCCCAGGCTGGCTCGCCCAAACCGGGCGACGTCTCCGTTGGTGTGGAAGACCAGGAGGCGGAGCTGAATCGGCAGGCTGAAGCCATGCTGACAGGCTGCGATCAGCAGGAAGGGGGGCAACGTGGATAATCTCGCCCTCATTGAACAACCGGAACCTGCCGTTCTGGATCGCGTCTCCAATCCAGGTGGACTGGCCGACGGCATCGCGCCCAAGATCGAGAACCACCCGTCGGCGAACCGCTGTGACGTCGCCGAGACAGTGCTCGGACCGATCACCTGGTTGAGCGACAGCGAGGGCTTTGTCAGCTGTCCTGGGCACGCGCTGCACACGCATCGCACGGGTGCGCGCGACTGCAAACTCTACCTCGACCCGGTGCCGGCGCTGACGTGCTTCCACGCCAGCTGCCGTGAGCTGGTGGAGGCAGGCAGCCGGAAGCTGCGGAGCGCCCTGGCCGGAGAAGCGGCGACAGAAAGACCGGCAAACCGGCGACCCTCGCCGGAGGAAAGGCGGCGTCTGGCCGAACTGCGGCGCAAGGAAACAACCCGGCGGCGGGCGGCAAGCTCGCGGGCCGTCATCCTCCAGCGGTTTGGCTGGCCGCTCGCCGAGATCATCGGGCAATCACCCGCCGCGCTGGCCGGTGACGAGCCGCAACACTGGCGTCGTCTGCTCGGCCTGTTTGGCGAGGATGACGTCATCTGGATCGGCGACACCCACAGTTCCGGAAAGCCGGAGCACGCAAGCCAGTTTCGCACGCGGGCCGGTTGGCTCAGCGAACCGATGGCACCCGCCCAGTTCGTGTGCCCGGCCGTGTTCAAGCCGGGCGTGCATGCACGCAGCAACGACAACCTCGTGGCCCGGCGCTTCCTCGTGGTCGAATCGGACGAGCTGACCAAGGACGAGGTGGGCGGCGTGTTCCGCTGGCTGCGGGACGAGGTTGGTCTGCACCTGCGGGCCATCGTCGATACCGCCGGCAGAAGCCTGCACGGCTGGTTCGACTTCCCGGCGACCGATCAGCTGGACGATTTGAAACTCGTGCTGCCCGAGCTGGGGTGTGATCCCAAGCTGTTCACGGCTTCCCAGCCCGTGCGCCTGCCGGGGGCGGTGCGCAACGGCCGATTTCAGCGGCTGGTGTGGCTGTCAGAAGGAGGTGCCCGATGAGCGCCGTCATTTCCAGCCTGCCCCTGCCCCAACTCTACTACCAGCCGGTGTCTGGCAAGTATTGGCGCCCCGACTCGGCCGGACGGTGGATCGCCGTCGACAAGGACACCGCCAGGAAGGTCGCCATCCGCGCGGGATATTCGGACGAGCGCACCGGCGCAGGGTTGGCGGAGGCGGACGAATGCATCCTGAACATCCAGGAGCGCCAGAACGTGGCCTATGCGGCTTCCCTCGCCGGCCGACCGGCTGGCATCTACCGGATGGACAACCAGCTGGTGCTGGCTACGGACTCGCCTTCCTTCGTCGAGCCTGCGGCCGGCGAGTGGCCGGTCCTGTCGCAGTTGATCGAAGGAATGCTCCGCACTCAGGAGATGGACCAGACGCCCTACCTCTACGGCTGGCTCAAGATCGCCCTGGAGGCCCTGCGACAACAGACCTGGGCAGCGGGTCAGCTGCTGGCCCTGGCCGGGCCGGTGAAGGGAGGCAAATCGCTCCTGCAATCGGTAATCACCCTGCTGCTGGGTGGGAGGTCCGCCTACCCCTATCAGTTCATGACCGGGGAGACCACGTTCAACGCCGACCTGTTCCGCGCCGAACATCTCGTGGTCGACGACCAGGCCGAGTCCACCGATTACCGGGCGCGCCGCGCCTTTACGGCGCACATCAAGCAGATCACCGCCAGCCGGCAGCAACGGTGTCACCCCAAGCACGGCACGCCCGTCACCTTGGAGCCGCTGTGGCGCCTGAGCATCAGCCTGAACGACGAGCCGGAGCGCCTGCTGGTGATCCCGCCGCTGACTGAAGACCTGGCGGACAAGGTCATGCTCCTGAAGGTTCTGAGCCAGCCGATGCCGATGCCGACGAATACACCCCGGGAGAAGGAGGCGTTCTGGGCGGCCCTCCGTTCGGAGCTTCCGGCCTTCGTGCAGTTCCTTGACGACTACTCGATCCCGGAGGCCCTGCGTAATTCGCGCTTCGGCATCGACACCTACCATCACCCCGACCTGCTGTATCGACTTCAGGAGACGGCCCCGGAAGCCCGGCTGCTGGAACTGGTGGACGGCGTGCGCTTCGGGATACAGGACTCCAATCCCTGGAATGGAACCGCAAGCCAGCTGACGGCCATGCTCCATGGTGACCCGCGCTACGGCCCGCAGGCCCGTGAGCTGCTGCGCAACTCCCAAAGCTGTGGCAACTATCTGACCCGCCTCTGCGGAGCTGACCAAAGCCGGGTGACCAGCCGGCTGCTCCAGGGCAACCGGATTTACACCATCCAGCCGCCTTCAACAGGTGGAGAGGTGGAACGGTTAGCCTACTTTAATGCACGAGAGGATGTAAAAATAAGGGGAGAGGTGCCGCGGGTGGCTGGCGGTGATGCTTCCCTAGCCGGACAAAGTCAGAAATCTGTTCCACCTGTCCACCCCGGACCACCGCCACCTCCGTCGGGTTAATCGCTGGGAAGTCCTGATTGTCGGCGGCGGCCGATGCCCTCCAGTTGTTCCTGGCTGTTCCTACGGGTCGCAGACGACCGGTAGCGACAGCCGGGGCAACCGGAACATCACCTTCTGGTCAGGAAAGGGAAAATCATCCCATGGTCAGCCGGATACTTGGGCCAGCGGCCTTGGTATCGGGCTCTCCATCGGCGGGAGAGGATGTGTGCTTAGCTGCCAGCCTCCAGGAAGCCGCTGCAAGCGCTTCAAGCGTCGGGCAACGTCACCGGCCCAGCCTCCGGCGGAGTGACCGCAGAACCCGGCTACGTGCATCACCTGGAACCCAGGCAGCTTTCGGAGTCTTCTCGGAGGCCGCGAGCCGGCGATTGATGGCCAGCACGTCGGGGCTGCTGCTGACCTCATGCGTCTCATGCGTCGGACGGGCCGGCACGAGTGCGACCATGGCCTTGCCGTTGAGCAGATAGATGGGCTTGCCGGCAGCCGCCTGCTTAACCAGCAAGCCCAGCTTCGTTTTGGCCTCGCCGATTCTGAAGATCGCCATGGGCCGATTGCGTCGCCTTCGCGCTCCGCGGTCAAATCGCAAAGCCCGCACAACGGCTCCCGAGCTTGATTCACGCCCGTAAGCCATGCGACAATCGGAGTAGGTCAGGAACCCAATCCTGACCGGCCACAACCCAGCCCATGAACGAACCACCCTCCCTCCATTTTGACTTCGACACGCTCACGCTGGCCCAGGCCCTGCCTTGGTTCCAAGGCGTGGCCATGATCCTGTTCGGCTGCCTCTTTGCCGCCTTTGCCGGGCCGTTCACCGGCGGAGTGCTGGGGACAGAGCAGGCCGAAATTTCCGGGAACGACCTCGCGCCGAAGTAGAACTTGGTGTGCACTCCGCACACCGCCCGATTGTCCAATTATCTGCCCGGCAGTGGGTTGTAAAATTACTGGCCGTCGGTTTGCTTCAAACGGCTGCCACAGGAGCCCCCCTATTTTTAGGGCTCCGGCAGCGGAGTTGAACCTGTCCCCCCGGTCGTGTGCTTTCCCCAGGACGATGTCGTGGTTCTCCTTGTTGCCCGATGTTCTGTGGGCGCGGTGACCACCCCCCTAGTGCGATTCAAAATGCCTGCGTGAATTCAACTACCCCCGCCGCCGGCGCGAGCCCAGCAAGTCATCCCACTCGCACTTCAACGCGGCCTGAATCCGGGCCAGGGTGGTCACGAGGATGTTCAGCTGGCCGGCCTCGATCTTCTGCACCGTCCGGGTATTGATGCCGACCTGCTCGGCCAACCATTCCTGCGTGTGCTTCTGGGCCACCCGCTCGCTCCGTATGCAGGCCCCCAGGGCGGTCAGCAGGCGCTGTTGATCCGGTGAAAGCGGCACGCCCTATCAGGGCGCATTGCAGGCTTGACGACCACGGCCTGATGGGGCGTGTTTTGAACCAAGATGCAAACCAGACGGCAGGTCAGGCAGTCAGCGCGCTCGTGGGTCATCCTGTTCGTGATCCTGCACTTAATGGGCCTGATTTCCCCAAGCCGGTGCTGGTCAGCGCCAGCCGCCGCAATCAACGTGAGTGCCGGTCCCGAAGCGAATGAGGACCTGTTTCTCCTCTACCTGCTACCGGTGCAATACGAGGCAGTCCAACAGGCCTGCTCCACCCCTAATCTCCCTGAGATGATGCGGCGATTGGCCGAAGTCAGGGCGAACTGCGTCAAGGTTCAGGTGCATGTTCAGAGCGCCAAGGTGGACCAAAGGGTGCCTCAGCTCTTCACGGACCTGGTGTCATTGATCGACGCCTTCGAGCAACTGGTCATCGACTTGGACCGTGATGTCGGGGCCATCCGGCGCGAGGCGGCCGCAAAATCTAGCCACGCGGCAATTGAGACCGGGGCGAAGGCTGCCAATGCCTACAACCGGCTGACACGCGTGGTTACCGAGGCCGTCATTGTGGACCCCCAGCAAGCGGCGACTACCGCCGCCATTGGAGGCGTCGCCGGCTCACTGCACGGGCTCATTGATTACGTTGCCTCGTTCGCCAAGCAAAACGCCGATACGACCTTCCTGTTGAAGACGAAAATGGCGGATCTGCGACACCTGTCGGATACGCTTCGAGCCCGCGCCGAGATGGCCAGCAAGGAACTCGTTCGAGACCGGGGCTGGTCAGACGTTGAGATGGCCAGCGAAGATTCGGCCCAACGAGCCACGCGTTATGCCGCGGCATTGCAGTCCAAGGATTACTCGGAGGCGCTGCGGCTCATTCGCCAGGTCGTTGTCTTCAACCCGCGCAGTTTCTTCGCGCATCAAGCCGAGGAAACCATCCTGGCCTCTTGGACGAACCGGACACCGCAGCAGCGTCTGGAGTCGGCGAAACACCTGAACTCAGCCTGCCGGCTGGTGCCGGATGCGGCGATCTACGAGGAATATCGAGTTTCTGCACTGCAGGATGCGGCTTGGCTGTGTGTCGAGGCGTTGGTGGAGGAAAGCCGCAGTGCGGGCAGGCACTGGCAACCCAACGACACCTCCAGCTATGCCGTGGCCGTGTTGGAAGAGACAGTTCGCCGGGCATCCCCGGCAAGCAGGCCAGTATTGAACTGGCTGCTCGCAATGGCCTATGGCGCCAATCACCAGTTCGCTGCAGCCGAGAAGCTGACGGAGTCCCTCAGGTCAGTTGAAACACTGCTTGCCGAGCAGGTGCCCGGGACTGCCGGCTCACTCGACTTTATCCAGGCCTGCATCGACAGTCGGCAGGGCGAAACGCCGTCGGCCCTAAAGTTCTTACAGAAGGCGGTGGGAGGTGGTTGGGCTGTTTCCAAGGATTGGTGGGAAGACGCGGACCTGGAAGCACTCCGCACCGCCCATCCCAAGGAGTTCGCCGAACTGCTTGCAGTGAAGGCCTCGTGGACCATTGACTTCGGAGTCCTCCGCGACGACGTCGTCGTTCGTAATGACTCGCCATTCGCTGTGAGCGGAGTACGGGTCAATGTGGGTGTGGTTTCCAAGGGAAAGCGGCACGACCGCGAACTGAAGGCGGAGGCCATCGCTCCTGGAAAGGTCCATCGGTGGTCCAACGTGTTCAGCATTCCGCGTGACCCCGAACTCGCCGGCGTGCTGCTGCTGGAGTCCGAACAGACCCCCAGCGCGGTGACGGCAACCTTCCTGGCCCCTTCACCCTGAACCGACCAGACTCCCGCCAAATGAAGCCACATGTTTAGGGCGACCGACTGCAGCAAAACCTACTTCATCGGTCCGCTTCAGAAGGAACGCGAGAACTCGCCCCAATAGGCGGTGGACTCGAAACGGCGTTTAGCGCAGCACGAACCACGCTCTTGCAGTTTGCATCAGTTTATTCCCCGGTGAACTTCCCCGTTCAATCAGTGTCGAAACTGTCCCTAGGCTGAGGCGCTCCTTCGCGGCCGTCGTCTTTTGAACTGATCCCGAGAGAACGTAGCGATTATGGCAACAGGACGAATTTACCGTTGGGCAGCACGACGCCCGCGGCGCCGTTGCCGGGGCTGGGTGCGGCGCCCGGCAGTCCCTGCGCCTGACCTTTTGCATCGAAGAGCTGCCAGCCCAAAACGTCCCGGTTCTTCCAGGCTACGAGCGTGACGCCATCGTTGGCACTCAATGCCACCAGACCCATGCGCATACCGCTCGTCCCGGGTGTTAGGATTTCTCCCGGCGGCAGGACTGCGCCATCGCTGTCCAGTCGGGCGAAATAAACCTGCCCCTTCGTCGGCCACGCGGTCACGTAGCCGGTGGGGGTCGGAGTGATGGCGAAATACGTCATCGGGCAGCCGGCGACCTTCCACGGAGTGCGGCTGACGCGGGCTCGCGAAGGGGCGGTCGTGCGGGTCGGGTTCCAAAGGGCGACGTAGATGTCGCGTTCGTTGTCGGTCTCCTCGCGGTAGAGCAGCGCCGCGCGGCCATCCGGACCGTAGGCGGTGCTCGTGGTGCAACAGTCGCACGGGTTCCACGCCGGATTGAGTTCCGCACTCGCCGAAAAGGTTTCACCGCCGTCACGCGAAACCATCGTGAAGAGTTTTCCGGAAAGGAAACCGGCGGTCACCGCGCCATCTTTGCCGGCCGCCAGGGAAAAACCTTCGCTCGGCTTGCGGTTGATGTTCCGCACTGGTGAGAAGTCCTCCGCGCCCGGCTTCAGGCGGGTGTAATAGAAGCCCCATTCCTCCTCGGGCAGCTTCAGCTTCCACGCGTTGTTCGACAGAGCCACGTGGACGCTTCCGTCGGGGCCGACCGCGAGATCCTCGGCGGAGAACTTCAGACCGGGCTTCCGCGCCGCCGCATCCACTACCGTCATCGGTGGGCTGAAGGTGATGCCGCCGTTCCGCGAACGGACATACCGCGGACCGTCTTCGGCGTCGAACAGCAGATGGATCGTGCCATCTGCGTCGCACTGGGCCTTCACGGCGTTCGTGACACCAGGAACCCGGATCGCGGTCACCCGGCCCGCGGTTTCGTCAGCGCGCGCGGCAATCGTCGCGGCCAGCAGCAGGCTGGCGAAAATGAGTTGGCGCAGGAGCGGCACGATCCGCGGGCGGACGTCGGTTGGCGGGAACGCAGAAGGAATCATGCGTGGTGATGGAGTTCGCCTTGGGTGAAGCGGCTGAGGGGTGAAACAATGGGGCCCAGCGCAAGCCGGGCGCGGGTAGGGCTGGGTTCTGGTTGGTTCCGCCTATTTTTTCGCCTTGGCGGCTTCCTGTTTCTTCACCTCGTCGGCGAGCTTGGTGAGATACTTCTTCGGCTCCTTCTTGAAGTCCTTCAGGCAGCTTTTGCAGCAGAACTTGAGGGTCTGATCGTCCTGCACCATTTCAAACGGCGTCATGCCGCTGCCCTCGAACTTCTCGTCCGACACGAGGCAGAAATCGAGCGGGTAGGGCTTGGCCTTCTTGTCCTTTGCCGCGGCCGCCGGGGCGTCGTGCTGGTGTTTTTCCGCCGCGCGGAGGGATGTGGCGGTGAAGCCGGCCAGCAGGGTGGCGACGAACAGTGTTTGGAGTGATTTCATGAAGTGCTTGGTTTGAGGTGAATCGGTGAAAATGGGCCGGGCAATTCAGTTCGTGCCCAGCCAGCGGGTGAGCCGCTGGCGCAATTGGTGGCGGGCGCGGTAGAGCCGCGACTCGACCGCCTTGGGCGTGGTCTGGAGGACGGTGGCCGCCTCGGCGACGGAACACTCCTCCAGTTCGCAGAGCACGATCGCCGCGCGAAGGTCATCCGGCAGGGCGGCGACGGCCGTGCGGACCGCGGCATTCTGTTCGGTGCGTTCGGCTTGATCGGCCGGCGAACCGCCGCGGGTGGGCAGCGACCGCGCGAGGCCGGGTTGGTCCTCACCTTCGCCTTCCAACGGCACTTCGGGTCTGCGGGAGCGGGCCCGGAGGTGGTTGCGCGCCAGGTTGCCGCCGATGGTGTAGAGCCAGGTGGCAAACGTCTGCCCCGGCTTGAACTCGGTGCGGTGCTGGTAAACCCGGACAAATGTCTCCTGCGCGAGATCGTGGGCGGCCTCCTCGTCGCCGACGAACCGGCAGAGGAACCCGAACAGCTTCCCGCCGTGGCGCTCCATGAGCGCGTTGAGCGCCGTGTCCTGTCCCGCCACCAGCCGCGCCATGTCCGCCTGGTCGGGGGCGTCCGGTTCATGGGTGCTCATGGGTGGCGTGAACCGGCCCGACCGCCTGGTGGTCCTTCAGCCCGAGAGTGAGGCGCTGCATCTCGGCGAGGTAATGGGCACCCTGCGTTTCGGACATGGACCGCGCGACGTCCTGGAAGTGGCGGAGCATCTGGCCCTGGCATTCGGCGCGCAGGGCGGCGACCTCAGCCAGCGTGTGCTCAATCTCGGAGCTGACGTTGGTGGCTCCGCCCAGCAGCGACTGGAGCTGCCGGTTCTTGGCGGCAATGCGGGCGCACATGGCCTCGCACTGGGGTTTGTAGCCTTCGTGCAACCTGCGGATGCGCGTCAGTTCGGTCTCCGAGAGCCGGAACTCGTGGCGGAGCCAGGCCAGTTCATCGGCCGGCGGGCTGCGGGTCGCCTGCCACTGCGCGGCTGCCCAGTGGCTGACGCAAAAGACCAGCCCGGCCGCCGCCAACCCGAGGAGGAGCATTGCGCTGGGGGACAGCTTCCTCATGGGGCTTGGTGGAGCGGACTTACGGCGGCGAGGTAGCGGGCCTGTTCGGTGCGCCGGCCCTGAACCGCGTCGCCCCGGCTGCCCGTCCACACGCCCGCCAACAGGACGGCCGCCAGACCGAGGCTGGCATAGGCGGGCCGGAACAAGGTGGCGATGAGGCGGTCGACCCAGGCAACGGTTGGAATCGGCGGTTCACTGCGCTCCAGCCGCCGCCAGACGCCCTCCTGAAACCGGGGCGGCAGGCTTGGGGCCGGGTGCGCCGCGCGGAGCAGCTTGCTCAGCTCGGGATCAGAGTTGGGGGCGGGCGAGGGATTCATGGTGGGTGGTGGCAGGGCGGCGGGAATGTCCCGCCGCCAGTTAAGACCCCGGGGTTCAGCCGCAGCAAGTCGGCTTGCGGTTCGCCGCGGGTGCGCAGCAACCCGGCGTGGCCGCGGTTTGCTGGCCCATCGAGCACTTCACGCCCACGGGCGAAGCGGTGCCGGACCGCGGCGCGGCGGCGCGGGGGGAAAGGGTGGGGGACCCAGCCAGCACGGCCGAGCAGCAGTCCATCGTGGCCCCGCCGGTCCGCCGCACGTCCACCGCCAGCGCGTTGGCCTTCGGTGATCCGAGCGGGGAGATTTCGCGGGCCAGGTCCCGGTCGTTGCCGACGCTTGAACTGACCGTGGGCCGGGCGAGCGCGGCTTTCGGGCTGACGAGGATGTTGGGTGTGCCGGCGGTGGTGAGCGAAACGGTGGCGGAGGCGAGGAGGAGGGCGGCGAAACCGAGTTTGAATGAGTTCATGGCGAGTTTTCGGTGAGGTGTTTCGTTTTGTTTGGGCGGCTTTGGCCACCGCCCTTCACCTCCGCTTACCCCGCCGCTGCTCAAACCCCTCAACTTTTTTTCACAGCTTGAGCAGCCGGAAAAATTGGGCGGTCGCGGTGGCCTCGACCCGGAGCTGCCACCGGTCACCTGTCCGCTCGGGGATCAGGCCGACGGTTTGCCATTCCACGGCTGGATCGACACCGTCCCGCGTCTGCAGTTGATAGCCGGTCGCGGACGACGGCCAGGACAGTTGGACTTGGCTGGCGGTGTGTTCGATCAGGAGGGGCGGGCCGGACGGCTCAACCACGGTGCCGGTGGTGACCTCGAAATTCTGCATCATCCCGTCGTCCTCATGTTCCAGGTTGTGGCAATGCAGCACAAAGATGCCTGCCTGGTCATCGAACCGGACGAGCACCCGGACGGTCTCCAACGGCCCCACGAGCACCGTATCCTTCCAGCCCGTGTCCTCCGGTGGCAGCGCCGCTGCGCCGCCGCGCGACAGCACCTGAAAGTGGGCGCCATGCAGGTGCATGGGATGAAAGTCGCCGAGAGTGTCCGTGAACTCCCAGATTTCGAGTTCTCCCTGCGGGACGGTGAAGTCCACCCGCTGGAGGTTGTAGGCGGCGCCGTTGATCTGGTGTCCGCCGCCCATGCCCATGCTCATGCCCAGTCTGAACTTCCGGGTTCGCCGTGCGTCCTTCGCCGCGTGCGCCAGAAAGGGGACCAGCGTCGCGGGAAGCGTCGGCGCGCCTGGAACGGGGCGTTCCACGCTGAATAGCAGCAGGTCGAGCTTGGCGCCCTGGGGCAGCCCCCCGGTCATACCCCCATGTCCGGCCGGGGCGACGTAGGCGTGACTGACCAGCTTCACCAGGCTGCCCAGGCTGCGGCCGGCGAAGCCCACCAGAATTTCCGCCCGGCCACCCGGCGGCAGCCTCACCGTGGAAACGTTCAGCGGTGCCGGCAACAGGCCCGCGTCATTCGCGATAAGCTGGAATGGCGTCAGGTCGTCCAGCCCCACCAGCAACACCCGGGCATTGCTGGCGTTCACCAACCGTAGCCGATACGTGCCTGTGTCTACCGCCAGGTAAGCGTTGGGCGTTCCGTTGGCCAACACCTCCGTGCCCAGCCAGCCACCGGCGACGTCCATCATCGTCGGGGCGTAGGGCAGTTGGTGGCCCGCGTTGGGGCGTTTGTCGGCCAGCAGCAGCGGCACGTCGTGGTCTCCCGTCGGCAACCCCAACGCGGCTTCCGCCGGGTCTTCGACCAAGAATAACCCGGCCAGGCCCTGATAAGCCTGCTTGCCGGTCAGCCCGTCCGTGTGGGCGTGATACCAGTAGGTGCCGGCCCGCTGGTTGACCGGGAACCGGATCATCGCGGACTGCCCGGCGGCGACGGCGTCGCGGGGATGTCCATCCTGCGCCGCGGGCGCCAGGAGGCCATGCCAATGCAGCACCAGCGGTTCGCCGAGCTGGTTCTCGACCAGCGTGGAGAACGGTTCCCCTGTGCTGACGCGGATCGTCGGGCCCGGCACGGAGCCATTCAGTGCGAGCACGTCGGTCAGGCTGCCCGGCCACAGTTCCAGCTTGCGGGCTTCAGCCCGCAGGCGGCCGCCGGTGTAGGGCGGCGGCTGGCGCAGGGCATTGGTTCCTGGTGGACTGAGCCGGGCCGCGTCGCGACCTCCGGTGGCCAGCTCGGAAGTCAAGGTGAGCCACGGCCAGCCCAGAGTCGCACCGCCGGTGAGACCGAAAACGGAGGTGGTTTGCGCCAGAAAGGAACGCCGGGTGAGGGGAGCTGGCTTCATCGTGGGAGCCGGTTTCGGTGGCAACCCGGGCAAGTTGACCGTTGCCACCGGAACCGGCTTGGTTTGCCTCAGCCAATTCTGGGCTACTTCTTTTCCATGCCCTTGGTCTTGCCTGCGCCCGGCTTGGTGGCGCAGCAGAACGCCGAATCGTCGCCGCATGAATTGCAGACGTGTTTCACGGTGGTGAGATTCTGTTTGTCGATGCTGCGGTCGCCCATGCTGACCACCGTGATTTCGGAACTGCAGCCGGCACAGGCGTGCTTGGTGCCGGGCTTGAGAAATTCACGTCCGCGCTCCTTCTCGACGCGCGTGACGGCGATGTTTTTACATTTAGCGCAGACCATGGCGACGGTGTCGCCCGTCTTCAGGGCTTCGGTCTGTTTCGGGCTGGTGAGATGCTGCAGGTGTTCCGCCCCCTTCATCTGGAGGTGCACATCGGCTGCATTGAGGGTGAGGCCTAGCAGCGCCGTCACGGCAGCCGTGCGGCCAAGGTTGTGGAGGAGGTTGAGCGTAGTTTTCATGTTTCTTGGGAGGTTGAGCGTGTTGCGGTGTGTTTCGGCTGGTGAACCAGCGCTTCTCACTGGGCTTACCCCGGAGCCGCCGCTTACCCCGTGAACTTTCTTCGCCTTTCCTTGTGGGCTGTCGCTGCGCTGCGCCTGGAAAGCTCTGAAGTCGACGGGGTGCGGCCGGTGGTTTACCAAGGGAACACTAGCCCGGGGGCACTCCGCAGCCATGGGGGGAACACCCCAGGAACGATTTCGGCCGGAGCGGTGTAACTTTTGGCCGGTGGTTCCGTTAGCCCCTGTGAAATGACCATGCATGCCGCCCACCATCCCACTGCCGAAACGCCCGACCTGCTGCGCCGGGTGCTCACGGAGAACCTGTCCGCCTTCCAGGCCTTTGCCCAGGGCCGCCTGGGCGACCCCGAGCTTGCGGCTGACGTCGTGCAGGATGCCCTGCTCAAGGCCCTGCGGGCCGAAACAAACCTGGAAGACGGCGACAACCTGATCGCTTGGTTCTACCGGATCCTGCGGAACACCATCACCGACCTGCACCGCAAGAAGGCCGGCCAGGCCAGGGCGCTGGAACAGTTCGGCCATGAACTGGACGACGGGCCTGACGAGGCGACCCGCCAGGTCATCTGCGGCTGCCTGCACCGGCTGTTGCCGACGCTGAAGCCGGAGTATGCGGAGGTCGTGCGCCGGGTCGATGTGGAGGAGCAGGAAAGCGCGGCCGTCGCGGCCAGCCTCAACGTCACGCCCGGCAATCTCAAGGTGCGCCTCCACCGTGCCCGGCAGCAGCTCAGGGAGCGGCTCGTCGAGACGTGCCAGCTCTGCGCCACGCATGGCTGTCTCGACTGCCAGTGCGAAACCCAACCTTGAGGGAATGAGAGACACCATGAAGACGGACCCGATTTGCGGAATGCAGGTGGATGATGCGACGGCGCTCTCCGCTGAACACGACGGCGAGACGTTCTATTTCTGCAGCGGCCACTGCCGGCAGAAATTCCTCGGTCAGACGAAGCCCAAGCAGTCGCTGCCCCTGACTCCGGTCGCTCCGGTGAAAGCCTGTTGCGGCGGCCAGTCGGCCCACGTGGGCCACCCGCATGATCATCCCGATCCAGCCGCAGACTGCTGTGGCGGCAAGCCGGAGCCTGCGACCCGGCCCAAGGAGCATTCCGGCTGCGACAGCCACGAAGCGACGCCAGCCGTGAACCCTTCCGCCGCGGCCAAGTATTATTGCCCGATGTGTCCCGGCGTGGAGTCCGACAAGCCGGGCGACTGTCCAAAATGCGGCTTGGCTTTGGAGCGCAACCCGGCGTGGGTTGCGCCCGCCGCCGGCAAAGTCATCTACACCTGTCCGATGCACCCGGAGATCGAGCAGGATCATCCCGGCGACTGCCCCAAGTGCGGCATGGCGCTGGAACCCAAGACGGTCAGCGCCGCCGACACGACGGAGGACGACACCGAACTCCGCGACATGACCCGGCGGTTCTGGATCGGCGCAACGCTCACACTCCCCGTCTTCATCGTCGCGATGGCGCATGTTGTTCCGATGCTGGCGCACCAAAGCTGGCTCGATAGCGATGCGTCGCGCTGGATGCAGTTCGCGCTCTCGACGCCGGTGGTGCTGTGGGCGGGCTGGCCGTTCTTCCGGCGCGGATGGCGCTCCCTGGTGACGCGCCATTTGAACATGTTCACGCTCATCGCCGTTGGCGTGGGCGCGGCGTTCCTGTTCAGCGCGGTGGCGATGCTCGCGCCCGGCGTCTTCCCCGACTCCATGCGCCCGCACGGGAAGGTCGGCATTTATTTCGAGGCGGCAGCGGTCATCGTGGTGCTGGTGCTGCTCGGTCAGGTGCTCGAACTCCGCGCCCGCAGCCGCACGGGCAGCGCCATCAAAGCGCTGCTCAACCTCGCCCCGCCCACCGCGCGTCAAGTGGCCCCGGGTGGCGACAACGTCGTCCCGCTTGACCAGGTCAAAGTCGGCGACTGGTTGCGCGTGGTGCCCGGCGACAAGGTTCCGGTGGATGGCGTGGTGGTTGAAGGCCACTCCAACGTGGAAGAATCCATGATCACCGGCGAACCGCTGCCCGTCGAAAAATCCATCGGCGACCCAGTGACGGGCGGCACCGTCAACGGCTCCGGCAGTTTCGTCATGCGTGCCGAGCGGGTTGGACGTGACACGTTGCTCGGGCAGATCGTCAACATGGTGGCAGAGGCCCAGCGCAGCCGTGCGCCCATCCAAGGTCTGGCGGACAAAGTTGCCGGCATCTTCGTGCCAGTGGTGCTGGCGGTCTCCGTGATTACCTTCGGCCTCTGGCTGTGGCTGGGCCCGGAGCCGAAGCTCGCGCACGCCATCGTCAACGCCGTGGCGGTCCTCATCATCGCGTGCCCGTGCGCCCTCGGTCTGGCCACGCCCATGTCCATCATGGTCGGCGTCGGACGCGGGGCGCAGGAGGGTGTGCTCGTGAAGAACGCCGAGGCGCTCGAACGGTTGGAGAAGGTCACCACGCTCGTCGTGGACAAAACCGGCACGCTTACCGAGGGCAAACCCAAGCTCGTGGATGTGCTGCCCGCAGACGGCTTTGACGCAAAGGAATTCCTGCGCCTCGCCGCTTCACTAGAGCAGAGCAGCGAACATCCGCTCGCCGGCGCAATTGTGCAGGGCGCGAAGGAGCAAGGCGTCGCCCTCGCAGCCGTGAACGATTTCCGTTCCGTCACTGCCGGCGGTGTCGCGGGAATCGTCGCCGGCCGTGCGGTGATGGTTGGCAAACCGGATTTCCTGCGGAATGAAAAGATCACCGGCCTGGAGCCGCTCGAAGCGTCAGCGGTTAATCTCCAAGAAGCGGGCAAGACCACGATGTTTGTCGCCATTGACGGGAAACCGGCGGGGATCCTCGCCGTCGCCGACCCGATCAAAGCCACCACCGCCGAGGCCATCGCTCAACTGCACGAACTCGGCTTGAAACTCGTCATGCTCACCGGCGACAACCGGCGCACGGCGGACGCGGTCGCCAAGCAACTTGGCATCGACGCGGTGGACGCCGAGGTCGAACCGCAGGGCAAGATCGCCCACGTCCAGAAGCTCCACGCGGCGGGCAAGGTCGTGGCGATGGCGGGCGACGGCGTGAACGACGCGCCCGCGCTGGCCCAAGCCGATGTCGGCATCGCGATGGGCACCGGCACCGATGTGGCCATGCAGAGCGCCGGCGTCACCCTTGTGAAAGGCGACCTCCGCGCCATCGCCAAGGCAATTCACCTTAGCCGCGCGACGATGCGGAACATCCGGCAGAACCTTTTCTTCGCCTTCATCTACAACGCGGCGGGCATCCCCATCGCCGCCGGCCTACTCTATCCGTTCTTCGGCCTGCTGCTCAGCCCGATGCTAGCCGGAGCCGCGATGAGCCTCAGTTCCGTCTCGGTCATCTCGAATGCGCTCCGGCTGCGAAATGCACGACTAGAGCGCAGCGGCGCTTAAATAAGTGGCTCAATAATGATGCTGGCGATGAATGGTTGGAAAGTGCGGATGGGTGCTGGTGGTCGACGTGTGTGGAGGTGCCCATGCTCGTGCATGTGCCCTTCGGTGAGGTGAAGCCGGACGCCACCGCCCATTAGGATCCCGGAACAAGCAACCCCACGCCGAATAACTCGCTCGGCAGGGCGATGCACGCCGACGCACCAACAAAGGGTGCCTACGGGAGTAGGCACCCCCTCTACCGGCCGCCCTCCTCCGGTGGTATAACAACCTGAAGCTCGAACAGCTCCGCCCCCGGCTATGGGGGACGGGCTGCCGCCCCGGCACCTTGTGGTGACCGGGGTTTTTCGTTTCCACCCCTCAACCACCCAGCATAGGCCCCCTCATGCCCATCACCCTCGAAATCAACTACTCCAAGAAGCTCGGTCTGCCGGGCTTTTCCTCGCACCAATGCAGCCTCACGATCCGGATCGAACTCACCGACCTCAAGCAGGTTGAAACGGAGTCCAACCGCCTCTACACGCTGCTCCAGGGCTGCGTGGACCGCGACATCCAGCAGACCGGTTATCTGCCAGCCAACGGCAACGGCACCAACGGTCACTCCAATGGCCGGGCCAATGGTCACCCGGCGAACGGCGGCAACGGATACCGTGGCAACGGTCGCACCAACGGCCAGACCGACGTGTGGTCGTGCTCCGACAAGCAGAAGGCGCTGATCCTCCAGATCGTCGAGGACCACCAGCTCGACAAGCACGCCATCGAGGAACTGGCCCAGCAGCGCTTTGGCAAGCCGGTGCGCCAGCTCAACAAGATGGAAGCCTCCGGCCTCATCGACGAGCTGCTCGAATCCCATGGTAGCCAGAACGGCAACGGCCGCAGCCGGGCCAATGGCCGCCACCACACGCCGGCGAGGACCGCATGAGCACCCGTCAACCTCCGGCTACCGGCAAACCCATCGGGGAGCTGCTGGCCACGGTGTCGGCCTCACGGCTGAACACGTTCCACACCTGCCGCCTGAAGTTCTACTTCAACTACGTGGCCGGGTTGCCGCGGAGCAAGAGCGGCGCCCTCCATATCGGCTCGACGGTCCACCACGTCCTCAAGCTGTGGAACCGCGCGCGCTGGCGACGTCAGGAAATCCCTTCCGGCTGGCTGCGGGAGCAGTTCGACCTGTTCTGGCAGGATGACCAGGAAGGACAGATTGCCTGGGAAGCAGGGGAACAGGACGAGTCCAAGGCGAAGGCCTGGGCATTGCTGGAAACCTACTTCCAACAGTCCCCCATCCCGGCCGACGAGGCGGCGGAAGGCGTCGAGGTGTCGGTGGAAGCCGACCTCGGCACCACCCGGCTCATCGGCTTCATTGACCTGGTCCGCGCGGGCGGTCGCATCGTGGAGTTCAAGACCACCGGGCAGACCCCCAACGCCGAGAAGGCGGAGCACCTGCATGAACTACAATGCTCCTGCTACTCGGTCCTGTATCGCGCGTCCACCGGCCAGACGGAGTCGGCGGTGGAGCTGCATCACCTCGTGAAGCTCAAGCAGCCGAAGCTCGTGGTGACGGCCTTGCCGGCCATGACGGAGCGGCAGCACTCGCGGCTGCGACGGACGGTGGACAGCTACCTCGACGGCGTGCAACGCCAGGACTGGGTGCCGTCACCGAACCCGATGACCTGCGCCTGCTGCGAGTTCTTCAACCAGTGCCGGCGTTGGTCATGACCTCAAACCGCCATGAACCCTTGCCAGTGCCGGCTCCTGGTCCTCGGGAGCCGGAAGGACCTGCGTGCCTGGCTGCGGCGTGAGCCGTGGCCGGTTTCGTTCCAGGAAGTTGAACCCCTGGAGCTGGAGGCCACCCGGCGCTCCTTTCAGTTCACCACCACCGACCCACCGGTTCCCTGCCTGCGTCGCCGCTCGCGGACCTGGCCCACGCTGACCTTCGTGCTCGATTACGACACGGGGACGGCCAAGGGGCTGGCGCTCCTGCGCGGCGGTCACATCCGGCAACGGCGGTTGGTTTACCAGCCACCCCCATGAACCTGCCTGCTGAGTTCAAAGTCCTGCGGGTGCGCGACTGCATGCCCGCTAGCCATCCGGCCGACTCGCCGGAACAGGTGTTCAACTACTGGCAGGCGAACATCCCCAAGGCCGAGTGGTATGACCCGGCCAAGGAGGCGTTTGTCGTGCTCATGGTCAACACCCGCCGGCGCATCCTGGGCCACAGCCTCGTGGCCTTGGGCACGCTGGACCAGGTGATCGTCCATGCCCGCGAGGTGTTCCGGCCCGTCATTGTGGCGGCCGGTCATGCGGCCATCCTGATCCACAACCACCCTTCCGGCGATCCCACGCCCTCGGAGGCGGACATCCGCGTCACGCGCGAGCTGATCCGCGCCGGCCAACTGCTCAAGATCGAGGTGCTCGATCATGTCATCATCGGCAGCACGTTTACGTCGCTGCGTTCGCTGGGCTACTTCCACGCCTAGCCCCCAACCCACGGAGGCCGTCGCCCTCCATTCTCCCCAACCCTCCCTGCCGGGCAGCACGGTGCCCGGCCTTCCTTTCCCATCATGAATTCATCCCCAGAACGCATCGCCCTCAGCTATCGCCAAGGCTCCAGCGACAAAGTCTATCAGGCAGCCATTGAACCCCGGCACGACCTCTACGTGGTCAACGTCGCCTTCGGGCGGCGTGGCGCCGCGTTGCAGACCGCCACCAAGACCAGTGAGCCCGTCGATCTGGCCACCGCCCAAAGGGTGTTCCGCAAGGTCGTCGCCGAAAAGAAGGCCAAGGGTTACACCGAGGCCGAAGACGGCACGCCCTACACGCATGCAGAGAAGGTCCACACCGGCCTGCTGCCCCAACTGCTCAATGCGGTGGACGAAACGGAAGCCGCCCGGCTCCTCAGTGAGCCCGACTGGTGTGCGCAGGAGAAACACGACGGCCAACGCCGGCTGGTCAAACAGGACGGCGCCGAACTCTGCGGCCTCAACAAGAAGGGCCTCACCGTCGGCCTGCCCTCCATCCTGATCCCGCAACTGCGTGCCCTCGGGTGCGACTTCATCCTGGATGCCGAACTGGTGGGCGAACACCTCCATGTCTTCGACCTGCTGCTGCAGGACGAGACGACGTGGATGCTTCGGCCTTACGGTGAACGGCTGGATGCCCTGCGGACCCTGGTGAGGGGCAAGATCCTCTCCCACGTTCACCTGGTTGAAACCGCGTGGGATGGGACGGCCAAGTTCCAACTGCTCCAACGGCTGAAGGCACGGAATGCCGAAGGGCTGGTGCTCAAACGGCTCACCTCTACCTACGAACCCGGCAAACCCAACTCGGGTGGCCCGGCGTTGAAGTTCAAGTTCACGGCGACGGCCTCGGTGATCGTGGCGCAGGTAAATGCCCAGCGCAGTGTGGCCGTGAAGCTGTTCGGCCAAGGCCAGCCCAGCGGCAGCGTGACCATTCCGCCGAACCACGACCTGCCACCGGCCGGTGCCGTGGTGGAGGTGCGTTACCTGTATGCCTTCCGCGAATCCGGTGCGCTCTATCAGCCGGTGTATCTGGGCCAACGCGACGACGTGGACCCGGAGGAATGCACCGCGGACCAGCTGAAGTGGAAAGCCACCGGCACTGACGTCCACGAATAACGCGAAGCCAAAGAAGGGAAGGGGAGTGCGGCGCAAGGCTTCGCTCCCCGTTTTCCTCTGCGAAATCCGCGCAAGCTGCGGATGCCTCTTCCCATGAAAGCCGAAACCAAACTCCTCAACCGTGCCCAGGTGAAACGCTTCGCCTTGGACTGTGCCAGCTCACGGGCTCACCGCTTCACCCGGGTCAGTGCTGCGTTCCTGTTGGGCTGCGAAGCCTACCTGAAGGAACACATCCGCCGGCAGGTCCGCAGCCAGCCTTCCAAGGGCAAGACGCTGCAATGACCTGCTGCCATCCACCATCCACTCCCCATCCCTCAAGTCCTCGAAATGAACTCCCTCGAACTCCCCGTCAGTGAACTCAAGGCCGCGTTGCCGGGCCTGCGCCAGATCATCGGCCGCCGGACCAATCCGCTGGCCATCCTCAACTGTGTCCGCATCCAGCGACAGCTCAGCGGCCGGCTCACGTTGCAGGCCAGCGACCGTGACTCAACCGCCACCTACCACTCCCTCACCGAACCCGGCCAGCCGGAGATCGTCTTCCACGTTCTGGCCGAGGATCTGGCCGAAGCCCTCAAGGGAGCGGCGAAGGACGACCATATCCAGCTCGTCAGCGACGGTGAAACCACCCGGCTGCGTCACCGGGTCGGCGGCCACTGGCTGGAACGGCCGCTGGCCCAGACGGATTCGGCCGAATGGCCCGTCACGGCCCGGCTCGACAATGAACCGGTCGCCTTGCCGCCGGAACTGCCGGCCACGTTGAAGACTTCCTTCGACTTCATGGCCAACGACACCCGGCAATCCCTGCATGGGGCGTGGCTGGATGTCGAATCGGCCGCCGGCCATTACGTGATGGCCTCGAACGGTCACGCCCTGTTCACCGCCAACTCGTTCACCTTCGGCCTGAAGGAATCGCTGCTGGTGCCTTATCACGGCTTCCTCGCGTGGGAAGGCTTTCAGCAGGACGGCCCGTGGACCCTGCGGCTCAGGGCCAAGCGGGGTAAGCATCCCGCCGTGCTCCAGCTCGGCAGCGAGCACTGGACCTATGTCCGGCTGCTGCCGGAAGCCCAGCAGCCCAGCTGGCGGCAGGTGGTTCCGAACCAGTCGCTGACCCAGGTGAGGTTCAGTGAAGCCGGTGCCCAGTCCCTCCTGGTGTTGCTGCGGCATCTGCCGTCGAGCGTCGCCCATCAGCACCGGTGTGACCTCAGTTTCAGTCCGGAACGCAGCACGGTCACCGGACGAGAACGGGACCGCAGCCAGACGGCGGAACTGTTCGGCCTCACGGTCGCAGGCAAGGCCCAGACCGTCAGCCTCAACCGGAACTACATGATCCAGGCCCTGAAGCTCGGACTGCGGGAACTGGAACTGACCGATGACCTGAGCCCGGTGCGTTTCCATGCCGGGGGGCGGCAGGTGGTCGTCATGCCACTGCGCCCGGACAGCGACCCCGTCCCTACGCCCGGACCAACGGCCGAGCCCGCCAACGAAATGCCTGCCCCTCCACCGGAACCCAGCGAGGAACCGGAATCACCTGTCTCACCGAATCCCAACCCTGAACCTCAACCAGCAACCTCAACCCCTGAACCCATGAGCCAGACTGCTCCTGCCAAACCCACGACCACCGAACCGCCCAGTGCCCTCCGACAAGCCATCGCTAAACTCGAAGGCCTGAAGGAAAACGTGAAGGGCATCCTGACCGACCTGAACGAAATGCTGAAGGTGCTGCATGTCGCCCAGAAGGAACAACGCGCCGCGGACCGGGAGGTCGAGGAAGTCCGGGCCGCCCTCGAAGCCGTGAAGAAACTCCGGCTCTGAGTCCATCACCCATCGACCCAACCAGCCAGCAGGGGCGTTTCCCTTTACCGGGAGCGCCCCTGCTGGCTTTACCGGAGTCCTCCTGCCTGTGCGACCTTCCGACCACCCCACCGCCACGCTGATCGCCGGCGCCATCGTCGTGATCCTCATCTATTCCCTCTGGCCCTACCTGATCGCCGGCCTCGCCCTGATCGGCCTCTACCACCTCTGCACCCACCACCCACCCAAATGAACCCTGATCCCCAACTGCTTTCCGTCCTCACCCGCTCCGGTGTCCTGCTCAACGTGCAGGTCCGTTACTGGCGCGGCTGCAAGAAACTCAAACCCGAAGACCTGGGCCTCCAGCAGGAACAGGTCTCCGACCGGCTCATCAGCCTGGGCCACAAACGGCTCCTGCCCAAGGACGCCCTCAGTGAGCTGGCGTTGATCGAGGGCCGCGCCCACGCGCTGGTCGAACAGAACACCTTCCCGTTCCTCAACGGACTCGGCCACTTCCTGCCCAACGCCAAGCTGGAGGAGGTCACCCAACGTCTCAAAGGGCTCGAAACGGAGTTCTGGCAGGCCAAGGAGCGCTTTCTCGGCCGCTATGGGCTCCTGAGGCTCAACGCGGCCGACGAATGGCGGGGCGTGGCGCGGAAATTGACCGCCAACGTCGAGACGCTAGTCGCCGCCATTGAGGCGTCCTTTCCGCTGCCCAAGAACATGCACCCGCACTTCGGGTTCCACACCACGCTCTTCCAGGTGGCCCTGCCGGAGGCGCTCGGCATGGAGTTGTTGGAACTCGGCGACCAGCAGGCCGTGATGTCGGCGAGAAACAATGCGGCCCGGGAAGCCGGCCAGCGGCTCCGCCAGCAAACCGAGGCGTTTGTGGGCGAGTGTGTGGCCACCCTCCGGGAACAGACGGCGACGTTGTGCGAAGAAATGCTGCAATCCATCCGCAACAGCGAGACCGGCGTGCATCAGAAGACGCTCAACCGGCTGGTGCGGTTCATCGACCAGTTCAAGGCCATGAACTTCGCCGGCGACACGGTGCTGGAACAGCAGCTCGAAACGGTCCGCCGGGAACTGCTGAGCAAGACCGCTGAAGAGTATCGGGACAGCCGGAGTGCCAGAGCGCGGTTGACCCAGGGCTTGGGCCAGCTTGCGGAACAGGCACGCGCCTTGGTCCAGGCGGATACCACTGAGATCCGGCAACGGTTCGGTGAACTGGGGCGGAGACGCTTCAGCCTCGCGGCCTGATTGAACAGCGAAGGCGCGAAGCCGCGAAGAACCTGAAACCCGAAACCTCAAACTCGAAACTACTCATGGCCGACTACTACACGAACTTCAGCGTGATCGTGGGACTGCCCAGCCACGACGCCCAAACCTACGCCCTGCAACTCCATGAACGGATGCAGGAAGAAACCGACCCGGAAACCCGGCCGCAGGATATTCCTCGGCCGCTCTGGGAATGCCGGGAGGACTGGCATTTTGAGTGTGTGGCCGATGGCACCGCGGAACACCCCTCGCTCTGGCTGCATTCCAGCAACGGGGCAGTGGATGCGGCCTGTGCCTTCATCCGGCATCTGCTGAAGCGTTTCCAGCTCAAGGAAGCAGTGACGTTGGAATGGTCGCACGACTGTTCCAAACCACGGACCGATGCCTATGGCGGAGGAGCCGCCTTCATCACGGCCCAAAGCATCCGGACCTACACCACGGGCGAATGGCTCAGCCGGCAGACCAAACGTCATCAACGGCAGAATCCCACCTGACCGTTAAAGCCAACACGAAGGGCACCTGGAGCGATCCGGGTGCCCTTTTCCTTTACCCCTCAATCGTCCTCCGAAGATCGAAACTCGAAAATCCCATGTCCCACTACACCACCATCCAGACCCAGATCAAAAACTTCGATGCCCTCAGGGCTGCCTGCGCCGAACTCCAGTTGCGACTCGTGCCCAAGGCAATGGCCCGCGGTTACGCCCAGCCGATCCAGGGTGAGCACGTCATCCAGCTCAAGGGCCCCTACGACATCGCGGTGAACCGCCAACCCGACGGCACCTACGCCCTAACCACGGACTGGTGGCTGGGCCACGTCGAGAAGGAGGTGGGCGCCGGCTTTGGCCGGCTGCTCCAGCTCTACGGCGTTCACCAGGCGACGATCACCGCCCGCAAGCGTGGCTACACGGTGCAACGCAACCCACAGCCCAACGGCGCGATCAAACTCGTCCTCACCCAAGCCTGAGCCATGAAACCCACCATCGAAATCCTCATCCAGCCCACCGGTGAACTTCAGATCGAAGGCATCGGGTTCAAGGGCGCCAGCTGTGAAGCCGCCACGAAGGCGCTGGAACAAGCCCTCGGCGTCACGAAGGCCAAGGTGAAGAAGCCCGAGTATCACCAACGGCAGGCCGCAAAACCCGAACTGCGAATCACCCGATGACCCTCACGATCCAGCCCAACGGTGACATCAGCTGCTTCTACACCGAAGCCATCGACCTGCGCGAACTCGGTCAGCTGACGGTCGCCCGGGCCAGCCACGTCGAGTTCAACCACGACACCCAGCAGTGGGAGGTCCGTAACCTGGCTGGCGTGGTCCTGCATCAACACCCATCGCGTTCCGCATGTCTGGAATGGGAACGGCAGCACTTCGACGCATGAGCCAACCCATCCAGCAGGTCTGGCGGTTTGCCTCCGACTCTGACCCGAACAAGGAATACGAGACGCTCCGTTACCTCGACGGCTCCACGTCCTGCAATTGCGCTGGCTGGACTCGCCGGGTTGCCCCCGGTGGCGGCCGTTCCTGCAAGCATACCCGCCTGGTCGATCTCGGCCGGGCGGATGCCCTGTGTGTCGCCACCCACAACTACGCTCAAACTCAACCTCAACCCCACGTTCAACGCCATGTCCCTAAGAAAAACCCCACGCCAGTCCCCGGTCTCGGCCGCCGCCGGTTCGTCCTCTGAGTTCGTCCGCACCTTGGTCAACCACTTCAAGGCCGGCTTTCCTGGCCTTTACCTCGTGTCCGCCGAAGAACAGCGCGTGGAAGCCGAGGTCAAATGCGCCGCCCAACAGGCCGGTTTCCACCTGCACTTCTGGACCACGGTGACCGGTCTGGTGGCGGCCGACCAAGGCCCCGGCCAGTCCTGCCTTGATCCGCTGGAGGCGCTGGAAGCGATCAGTCAGTTGCCGGTGAAGTCGGTCGTCCTGCTGAAGGACTTCCACCATTACCTCCAGGACCCCAATCCGGTGCTGTTGCGGAAGCTCAAGGACACGCTCACGGAGGCCAAGACCCTAAGCAAAACGCTCGTGATCCTTGGCTGCCGGCTATGCCTGCCGCCGGAAATCGAACGGGAAATCACCGTGCTGGAGTTCAATCTGCCCGACGCGGCGACGTTGAACGTAGTGCTCGGGGGTATCCTGAAATCCGGCGAAGGCAAGATCCCGGAACCGACGAACCGCGAAGCCATCCTGTCGGCGCTCTCGGGGCTGACGACGCAGGAGGCGGAAAACGTCCTGGCCCTGTCGTTCATCGAACTCGGTCACCTCGATCCGCAGCGGCTGGGTCAGCTCAAGGCCCAGTCGGTGAAGAAGCAGGGTTTGGTGGAACTCGTGGAACGCATCCCGACCCTGGATCGCATTGGTGGCCTGGACCGGCTGAAGCACTGGCTGCTGAAGCGCCGAAAGGCGTTTACGCAGGAGGCGAGGGCTTACGGTCTGCCCTCACCGTCCGGTCTGTTGATTCTGGGCCTGCCCGGCACAGGCAAGAGCTGGACTGCCAAGGCCACCGCCAGCGTCTTCAACGTGCCGCTGCTGCGGCTGGATGCCGGCAAACTCTTCGCCGGCCTGGTAGGAGCCAGTGAGGCGAACCTACGGATGGCCCTGCAAACCGCCGAGGCCATTGCGCCCTGCTGTCTGTGGCTGGATGAACTGGAGAAGGCGCTGGCCGGCTCCAAGTCGTCCGGTTCAACGGATGGGGGCACCACCTCTCGTGTCATGGGTGCGCTCCTGAACTGGATGCAGGAGAAGACGGCCCCGGTATTCGTGATCGCCACTGCCAACGATGTGTCGCAGCTCCCACCGGAACTGCTGCGCAAGGGACGCTTTGACCAGGTGTTCTTCGTGGACCTGCCCACCCTGGAGGAACGGGAGGAGATCTGGCGCATCGTCATCGGGGACTACTCGCGAAATCCGGCGGACTTCGACCTGAAGCAGCTCGCCCAGGCGACCGATGGGTTTACCGGCGCCGAGATCCGCGGTGTGTTCTTTGACGCGCTCTACGAGGCGTTTGAGGATGACGCCGAACCCGATGACCTTGGGATTGCTCGTGTGCTGACGGGGTGCGTGCCGTTGTCGCGCATGATGGCTGAACCCATCCAGCAGCTCCGCAGTTGGGCAAAATCCCATGCCCAGCCGGCGACCACGCCCAAGGCGGAAGCCAAGGGGCGGGCGTTGGTGGTGTGAGCTGAGTGTGATCCGTGTGGTCCCCGGAAAGGGGAGAGTCTGCCTTGGGGCGGGCTCTTTTCTTTAGGTATGCACCTTCATCGTCGAGATTCCATCCGAGGGAATCAGTTGCTCATCGAGCCGACGCCAATTCGGAGGCTTTACCGGAACCATTCCCTCCCCAAGAATATCTGCGTAGCCCCCAGTCGCCATGGCCGCCTGCAATCGATGTGGAGAGGAGATCGACTTCCGCTATGTGGATGGTCGCTGTGTGCCTATCCATAGCGGCGGGGGGTGGACCTGTTCGCCGGCGCGTGCTGGTAATGCTGGTAGGATACTGAACTCCACAACAAGGAGCAGATCGTCATGGGACAGCGACTTCACCCGACCGACCACATGCCCAGTGTGCCATGGCTCGGTCTTTTTTGTCCGGCACAACGGGGGCTCCGTCTGGCTGGACGATCTAGGTTGGCCCTGGCCGAAGCATCCCTGCTTTGACAATGCCGGGGAGCCGACGCGGAGTTTTGGAAACTGGGTGGGGGGTGCCGTCCACCTCACGAACCCGAAGTTCGGTGTCGTTACCCAATTTGATTCCAGCCTCAGGGGTGAAGAGCCGGTTATTGAAGTCCGGCTCAACGACAAATCCCGATTCGCACTGACGTTGAGGAGGAATAGCGGAAAGGACGAGCTTCTGGGTTCGATAGTGGTGATTTCGGTCGAGGATGGCCTTCTGTTGGACGCGAGGCTTGGCGAGATTCCATTCTGCGAGGCATCGGAATTGCCCTCGGACCCAAATGGGTCAACGCGCTGTCCTCGGTGCAAGGCATGGATCAAGGTCAATCAGTTCGCCAGTCACTCTGAATACTGCCGGGAGCATTTTCAGCCCAAGAAGATACAGCCCGACAACTCAAAGCCGACGACAACGCTGCCGCTCAAAGCCCCAGAAACCCAGGCTTCAGCCGGATCCCGATTCCCCAAAGGCGCGAGCGTAACGGGAGGCCCCTCAATCGGAACGCCTCAGGGAGACTCAATCCGTAAGTCCCCGTTGTTCGATGGAGAGAGCATCATCACGCGTCTGGAGGCTGCGATGGTCGAGAAGGAGAAACGGATCACCGCCGAAGCAGAACGTGTCGGAAAGATGTCGTGGCCCGAGTGCTCCAAACCGGATCACTTTGATCAGGAGTTTCGGACTGCCCAAGCACAGGCCGCGCAGCTCGCGGCAAAAACCTCCCCTTCAATTCGCAAAGAGGTCCTACGCGCATTACGGCTAAACGAATGGGCGCTGTTAAAAGCGATGAAACCACAATGAACTAGGTTCAAGTGCAGCTGAAGTTGCGCAGTCACACCGCCCGAGTTCCTCTACACCTAGGATACTGTTCGCAACCCTGCCGCCGGTCCGAAAGGTTCGGGGACCCCGGATTCCTGCCCATGCTCGGTCTTTCACCTAAAGTCGCACCTCCCCGGAAATTGGCCGGCCAGCCTATCGTGGCGGCGGCGCATCAAACGGGAACCCGAAGAACTCCATCACCGCCTTGGTGCGGTCGTAGATCCCGCGTTCGGACAGGCCGGCCCGTTCGCACATCAGGTTCATCGGACCAAAATCATCCGCCACAAAACGGAGCAGCTCCATCGGGTCCAACTCTACCCCGACCAACGGCCGGCCTTGCCGGCTCACTGCGGACAGGCTGGGCAGGCAGCACATCACCATCGTCTTCAGGCTGTCTTGGTTCAGGTCGCAGAAGTAGAGCCAGTAGGGCCAAGCCCGGTGAAAGGCCGCGTAGAACTTCCGCACCTCGGGGATGGCGTAGATTTCCCGCGAGTCGTCGTTGTAGCCGTCCACGGCGAACGCGAAGCCACCCAACAGGTTGGCCAACGCCGGTCCGCTCGGCAGGCGTTCTTCGCCGAACTGGGCGAGGAAGGCGGTGAAGTCGCCGCGCTCCACTTTGTCCCGGCTGAACTGGTAAACGATGATCTGGGGTCCGCTCACGCGGACGACGCTGACGGTTGGGCGAAAAGTTTTCCATCCCGCTGGCAGCGCCAGAGGCCGTTTTGTAGCGTGCGCCCACCAATGTCCCTGGGCGCCATCAGCCAGCAGTTCCTGCGTGAGGTCGAGACCGCGACCGGCCTGCCGGTCCACGTCGAGGCGGACGAACGCTTGCAGCCGCCGCTGCTCGCCCGGGTGCAGCTTGCCCGCCGGGGCGCCCCGTTGCACCGGGTGACGTATCATCCCAACGCCCGGGCCATGGCCGATTACCTGATCGCCAGCCAATGTGCCTTCGTCCTGCGGCTGCACGCCCTGCCGCCCGCCGAACGCCTGGAGCTGACCGACGCCCCGGTCGCTGACCGCGACGCATTGGCGTGGGTCCGGGCCTTTCCGCCGAGCGGCAGTCTGCCGCCGGACCGACAGGCGGCTTTTGCCGAGTTCCTGCGCACCTCGCTGCTCTCCATGGTGCGGTCGGTTCCGGTGGGGTTCCGGGTGGACCTTGACCTCCGCACGCGGTTCCCGGAATTGCAGGCGGCCCAGGAACAGGCCATCCGACGGCAGATTGATACCCACGCCTCGGTGCTGACCCCGGACGTGCGGCGCAACATCCCGGAGGTTCCGCTCCGCCTGAACCTCGCCATCAACGCCGCGTTCGCGAAGTTCTGGGGCCGCGAACTCAACGAGCCGGGGTGGACGCTGCCTTACCTCACGGCGGGTGCCCTGGCGCAAGGGGAAGCCCTGCTGGCCCGCTCCGAGGAACTGCCCCTCGGCCCAGCCCAGGACCGTGCGCTGATCCAGGCGTGGGCCGACGAACTGGGGTTGGGCGCCTGGCTGCGCTGGGTGCCGCACACCGCCTGAACCGCATGGAACAGTTCTCCCTCCCCCGGACGGCCTTCGACGTCACGTTGCTGCCCGTTGAAGCCCGCGACCCGACCACGCCGGAGTTCGAGGCGGCCGTGGCCGAGTTCTTCCAGCGCCAGTTCCGCGAGCTGGGGGCCAACGGACAGGTTACCGTCACGCCGGAGCTGATTTCGGTGGGCTGGGTGACCGCTGGTTTCAACCCCGTCGAAGCCGCCCTCGCGAAGCTGCGGCGCGGTCAGCTCCGCGACGGCATCCAGTTGCTCGCGCTGCTCCGGTCGCGATGGCCGGACCAGGCGGACGTGCTCTACAACCTCGGCGTGGCGCTGAGCGAACTTGGGGAAACGGCCAAGGCGGTGCCCGTGCTACGCCACCTGATTGAAGTCGAACCCAGCCACACCCATGGCCGGGTGGCGTTGGGGGTGGCCTTGGGCCGCTTGGGAGATCCAAGCGCGGCGGAACGCGAATTTCGCACCGCCGTGGAAGGCGATCCCGCCGAGCCGTGGGCGCGGAAGAACCTCGGCGGCATCCTGCTCCGGCAGGGCCGGTGGACCGAAGCCCGGGAACACCTGGAAGCCGCTCTGGAACACGCCCCCGGGGACGCCCAGGCGTGGTTGCTGTTGGGGGACGTGGCCAGCCACTCCGAGGACGCCGACGCCATGAAGGTGGCCTATCAGCGCGCCCGGCAACTGGACTTGGAAGGACCAGTCGGGGATCGCGCGGAACGGATGTTGAACCGGCTCGCCGGGCAAAGCCTCCCGCGCAATGCGGACGGAGTGAACCCGGAGGCATTGGCGGCGATGATCGCTGCCGTGAACCGGCTGCGTGCTGTGTCACCGGAGGCGGCCAAGAACCTCACCCTGCAGGCTGCTTTGGTCGGGCAGCACGGCCTGCGGTTGCAGGAGACCGAGCGCAAGTATCGGGTGCCCGGAATAGCCGAACCACTGACCGGACTGGAGGTCGCCTGCCTGATCCATGCCGGAGTCCAGCTTGCCTCGCCGGGCGCGGAGACGGGGATGCCCTTGCAGGAAGAATACCGGCTAGCCTGTAGTCAGTGACGAATCGCAGAATGCCGGCCACCAATGGTGCGGTCGGGTCTACTCTATGGTTGCAAGAGTTCCGCGAGATTGCCGCGGCAAGAGAGGTGAGTGCGTCCGACATCGCCGTGCCGCACCATCCCATCTGGCACTGGCAGTAGTCAGTCGAACATGCGATCCCGACCGCCACGCCACCGAACCCCGAGACCAAGGCAATGGCGCCGGTGGTGTAAAGCCCCAAGACCCGACAGACCTGCACCTCGCTCCAGCTCGGCGACAACTACCGGTGCAAGGCTACGCGGTCACTTCGGGCGGGGTAGAGGCGGATTGATCTGGGGACTGCGTCCGCAGATGGATCCTTTTGTTTAGGTTCGATCCTCGCCCAAGCGGACTTGCCACGATGCTCACCACTTTCGCATTCGACGGTCGAAAACAGGGCACGCCAATGATTCCCATGCGCCCAACCATGGTGTCAGGGCGGGCTGTCTCTCCAAGCGGAGAGGCACAATGCGTATTGGTGCCGCCCGTCGTCGGGAAGAACGGAGACAGCCTCGATAAAATCTTGCTGGTGCGGCTGGCCAAGGGCGAGCCGGTAGAGCCACCGCTGGTGACTGAGTTGGTCAAAGCGGACCACTTGTCGTGATTGGGGGAGGACAACGAACAAGCGGTCAATCGTCTCGCCAGGACATGACCACCAAGGGCTGCGTCCGGACGGGTCGCCATTGAACGTTTCCGTGGCGTGCTGCGCGAGGGTGAGCCAAGGGCTGGAAGCCTGACCATTCGCGCCGAGAGCGCGGGTCATGAGCTTCTCCGCCAGCGCGGTGCGCACGGATAGTCCACCGAAACGCTGGATGCGGCCTTCGCGCTGCTCCAGATCAAGCGGGCTGGCGCATAGATCCCAGTGCAACAGCTGGCGACACCAGACGTGAAAGTCCAATCCCTCTTGCCCAAGCGACGTGGTAGTGAGGACGTGAGGCCAAAACGGCGAATTGAAGGCCCGCCGCAGGTCGTCCGTGCGCAAACGGTCATCGCTGCCAATACCTTTCTCTCTGCCCTTCAGACTAGCACTTGCTGCCTTCGCGTCGGCAAAAGGCATAGCCGCATGGCAGCGCAGGTAGAAGCCGTCCGAGCCGGGCTCATGGACTTGGTGACGGCCATCGCGGAGCCCTAGGACCTTGCGCAAATTGGCGCAGAACCGAGTGACGGCATCTGCGTCCAAACGGCTGGTCACCCAAAGATGTTCGTCGAGCACCGATTCGAGATTTCCGGCAACAACCGCCTCCGGGATCGCCTTCATGTAGGTCTGTCCGCGTCGGGTGAGTGATGCCTGGAAGAGCGAGCGGTTCAAATAGGAGCGCAGGCCATTCCAACTGGCATCCAACAACGCTAGGTAGCGTGCTTTGTGGATGCAGGTCTGATCAAAGCGATACAGCGCCCGGCCCAACACGACGCCCGGACCGGAAAGAGCGAACTCGGCGAGCGCGGCGACTTCACTTTCCGTCAGGGAGTCGAGGCCCTGCCCAGCAAAACGACTCCACTGGGAAAAAACTCGGCTCATGCTGGAACGTTGTTCACTTGCAGCCCTGAGCCAGTGGTCTCGCAGATCGTCCCAGGACGGCAACCCGCGCTCGGGCATGACTTCAGAGCGGCGGTGTTCCAATGCCGCAATCAGTTTCCAGAGCGGACGGCAACCACCACGTTTGCGCACGACGAACCCCAGTTTGTCTCGGACGAGTTGGTGAACCTGCTTTCGCAGCGAAGAGCGGACATCCCCAAGAGATGAGCCGGGATTCAGTCGTGGATCGACGAACGCGATGAGGGTGGGAGCGGGGAAGAACAATGCCGGCAAGGTGGGCCGATCGCCCTTGAATTGGAGCGGCTGTGCTTTGCCGGCCAAGCGGAAGTTGTGCCGCAACTGGCTGGCAAACGAGGTCTCAAGAGCAAAGCTCAAAAGACTGGCAATCGCAGTTGGCACCGCCTTGAAACGGGAGAATACGAGGAGCTTGCCGCCGGACGCTTCGGGTTTGGCCCATGGCCCGTGCAGTTTCCACCACGGCATGGATGGCGCAACCCATGGCAACGCCAGCCGAGACGAATTCGCAATCGTGGAGAGGACGCGGAGTTGCGGATGCGGCAGAGAGACCGGCGCTTGCAAACGGTCGCGTTGGGCTTGCCGCAGCAGAGGTTCTTCGCGGCGCAGGCGCTGCCGGTCGGCATAGCTCCACGCAACGTAGCCGCGCCCCAACATCTGGATGGGATAGGGAATAGAAAGCCAATACGGCACGGCAAAACTCGTGAGATCCAGTTTGCGCCGCCGCTTTTGTGCACCCCCCTGCAAGCGTGCGACGAAGTGCTTAAAGACCTTCAGGTCCACAGGGAGGATCTCGGATTTAGGACGATTGGTTTGGTCTGTGGAACGGGCTTCGTGTAGGTCCGCCCTCTCCGTTCGACTCATGACAGGACGAAGACTGTCCTGAAGTAGCGTCTGAAGTGCGGCAAGCCGATCGAACGCCGGCTCCTTAGCAAGCATTTCACCGCCGAACTCGCGGATCGCTTTTTCAATCTTCGTTGGCTCATTGCTTGCCGGCCCAAAGAGAAAAGAGACCAACTCGAAAAAGTCCTGATGGTGCGAGAACCCTTCGCGTTCCTGCTGACGGGAGGAAAATGGACGATAGGGCGTGGCGGAGAGTAACAGCAAGGCAGGGGCTGAACCCTTTCCCCCACCGCGTAGTGCGACGGTGAGGGGATCAGGGACAACCTTCGGCTTGCCGGGCTTTGGCTTCGGGTCGATCAGGACATCACGGAACTTTTGGAACTCGTCGAAGATGATAAGGTCGGGCTGGACTTGCCGCAGCGCCGCCAAAGCCAGAGCACTCCGCAGACTACCCATGAGACGCGAGCGCGGTTGCTTAGTGATCGCGGCCCCGATGGCGCATGCGTCCACCCGTGGCAATTTGAATAGGGCGTCTCCAGCCAACGCGTCGAGAAATGCGTCCTGTATCTCGCAAACGCCGGCGATTTCCTTCTGCTGGCTGAGAGCCCAGCGCCAGCCATCGGCTCCGACCTGTTTGCCTTTGCAGAAGTCGGAAAAATCGCGCGTTTTGAGAGACGGAAAACGTCCAACCAACAGCCGGAAAATGAGTGCCCGCTCCTCCATACGACCAAGGCCACCGCGACGACGGTAAAGGGGAACGGAGGTGTCGGGGGTGAGCGTGTAAAGATGCAAGCGCCCGCGCTGCGGACGCTTGGCGGGATTGGCCGCGATGGTCAAGCGGTCAGCAGATGCGGAAGCGGCCTTCTGCTCTTCTTCGGTCGCCAAGATCTCCAGCAACTTGGCGCGATTCTGATGGGCGATGTTCAGGTTGCTGGTCACGTAGAACACCACCAAGGGCGTCCTTCGGCCCTTCATCATCTTGGCAACGATGGTGCGGGCGACCACGGTCTTGCCCAAGCCTACCTCGTCGGCGATCAGGAAGCGCCTCGGTCCATCGGACGCAGTGAGCGTGGCAAACGCCGCCTCCGCCGTGGCTACCTGAAATCCTTTTGGCTCGCTGATTTGGCGCGCGCTCATCGCAGTTCGGAAGCCAGGGTGTTCCAGGTCTTTTGGAAGGTTTGAAGCAGGTGCACGTCGGCCGGGTTGTTTGACTCCCCCGCCCGGCGTTCCAACTCGGGAAGGTAGCTCCAGACTTTCTCGTCGGCAGACCGGAATGCGTCGGCATCCCGCGCCCAAGCTCTCAAAATCTCCTCAATGCTTGGCAACAGCCCCAAATCCGATTGGTTATCGCCTGACGCACCCGGACCTTTGCGGCCTTCGCCATCGTCATCCCAATCCGATTCACCGGAATGCGCCGGTTCGACGGCGAGCACGCTGCGAATCCAAAGCAGGAAGGTGCGTGGATCGAGATACTGGGCGATGAGCGCGCGATCCCGCGCTACGTCGGGAGGCGGGTCGCAAGGCGCGAGTTGCAGCCACGCGCACATGCAGTCACCAGAAAGCAGCCGGACCTGGACCAAATCGGAGCGGTGCGCCAGTCGCTGGCCAGGGAGCAGGAGGCGACTCTCACTAACTGGCCATTGATTCCAACTGCCGCCAAGCGCGGCGACCTCAAGCCGCACGTCAGATTCGTTAAGCGGCGGAGCCGCAGAGGCGATGATCCACGCTTCAGAGTCATGATATTCCTGCCGTAACGTCCAAGCGGCAGAGAGTGCTTTGCGTGCGTGCTCCAGTGCCTGCTCGTGCGGGTTCACGGTCACACGCGTTGGGCTGGGTTTGAACTCCTCGCCATTGGTGGCGAACTCAATGAGTGCATCGGCAGTGTCCCGACTCACTTGCGTGGCGGCGACCACCTCAAAATTGCGTCCATCCCAGGCACGGCGCGTCGCATTGGCGCTGCCTAGCCAAAGCAGGCGGCGAGTGCGGCTAGTGGCGAGCAACAGTTTGGCGTGCAGGCCGGCAGGAGGCGGGTCTTCTCCATCCGCGGTTTCGACTGGCGCTGATTCCTCGTCGAGCGGGGCGGTGCCCTCAACTGGCAAGTCAGGAATCGGCAGCGTGCAGACCTTGTCGAAGCCCTTGAAGACATCTGCATCCAGTTCCCAAAGCCGTTGCAGCTCCGGGGCAGTAGAGATGAGCGTGCGATGGGTGTTAGCGCCGCCCCATTGAGCAACCTCCCGCACGATGCTTGTATCCGCGGAAGGATCGAGAAAGGGGCTAACCACCAGCACCCGCTCAATGTCCTTGGGCGGTGAGGGAAAACCGGAAGCGAGACGCGGACCAAAGAGGTCAATCTGCGTCACCTTACAGCCGGCTGGGCATTCCCAAGTCAGGGCGGCCAGTTCTTTTTTAATTTCGGCCGGAACGAGTGCTGTCAGTTTGGCGCGCCCGGCCAGATCGCAGCCGAGTTCGACCAGGCCGGACACGGTTTGGCCGCGACCATCGGCACGGCTGGTGAGAACCATTCCAGCATCCCAATTTAGGGCGTGAGTGAGATTGCGGCTGCCAATCCAAACCCGCCATTGGCGATCCGTGGGTTCCTCCACACGATGGTAACGCACCAAGGCAATCTTGGGATGCCAAGAGCTGGTGCTTTCGTCGGTGGATACGACTCCCAAAAAGTTGTCCATCAACTTCAAGATGGAGTGGGCCTTGCGCGGGATGGCGATCCGATTGGCCTGGGCGAGGACACACACCCGCCCACGGAGGGCTTCGATGGCCTTCACCAACTCGACGCGGCTGCCAGTCCTGCGATAGTCCAAATCGCCGCCGGTGAGCGCCAGGAGCGCGGTGGCCACCACGACCAAGTCGGCAGAGTAAGTGGCGAGAATGGCGTGTTCGACCTTCCAGCCCTCGGATGGGCGAAGCACGTCAGTGAAGGAAAATGCAGGCCAGGCCTCGGGTTTCATGGCTGGTCCATCAAGTCCTCCAGCATCCGGTGGACGATGCTCCATCGGTAATGCAGCGGTGTGGTGTTATGTCGCTTCGGATCCCACTCCGCCCTACGCAACCTGGCGCGTTCGGTGGCGAGCAGACGGGCGCGGCCGCGCTTGCGCTGGTATTCGGATTTCTCGTAGGCCGAATGAAGTCTGGCAAACTGGCCCGGCTGGCCGGAGCGCACATATTCTTGAGTGGCGTGGAGGACATCGCGCACGCAGGGCGGAAGATCAGGCAGCAGCTTCTCAGCAGCCCCAAGGTCACAACGTGCGGCCGGCTCGCCATACTGGTCAAAATGGGTGCGAAGCAGTTCGCGGTAGGTGGGCAAATCGTCGCCGCCGTCGCCAGCAATGAGCTGCTCTACCAGGGCGCCATAAACCGCCCGACCAATGGCGGCGAGAGCGGCGGCGTCGCGGGCAACGTCCAGCGCAAGTTGGTCCTCGGCGTCGGCGTGCGGCTTCAACCCAACGGGCAAACCCAGCGCTGAAGCGGGAAAAGACTCCTCCGACTGCACCAGGCGAGCCAGCAACGCGGGTTTGCCATCGGGCCGAGCCAACCCGCGAAGTTTGTCGCGCAGAAACACGCGTTCGTGGGAGGGCATTTGGAATTTGAGCGCGCCTTTGGGATTGTCCCAGCCGGCCGGTGGGGGCGGCAGATTGCAGAACACCTCCGTGGCATCATCCGTGAGCCGGCCGCCATCGTCGTCGGTGAGGGTGTGCTTTTGGGCCAGCTTCAAACGACGCAACGCCTCGGCACGCGAGTCCACTTCCGGAAGCAACAATTTCCATTCGCGCAGCGCACTCCAGTAAACGCGATCCGGTGGCTGGGAGGTCAACTGTTCCAGCTTTTCACCGCCGATGACATTCTTGGGCTCGCCGCCAATTCGCTTGAGCCGGACCGCCAGCTCGATGAGCAGATAGCGAATCGTGGATTCCAGGTCGCTGCCACGACGCGGTTGCTCCGCGGCGCGTTCGTAAAGCCAAGGGACAAACAGGGCGTAACGTATCCGCTCATGGAGGACGGAAGTGCCGGGGAAGAAACGGTCCGCAAAGCCCTGATGAATGAGGAGAAACCCGATTTCGTCGCGCGTGTTCTGGTCGCTATTGGCCAGCGCGAGTTCGACCTGGCGCATTTCCTCCCGTGACAGCGTGGTCCAGCCGAGCGCGGGTTTCATGAGGGACATTCATTGGCTTCTGCCTTCGCAGGACCGGCGTATTGACTGCCGTCTTCGATGCTCTTCGACGCGAGGCCGCTTCGGAACACCAGCTCCCGGTGCCATTGCAGGTAGGCACGATGGCCATCCAGTGACGCTTGGACAGAGGTTGGCGTTTCCAGCCCCAGCAGCTGACGGGCATTCGCGTCGAGCGCTGGCGACACGATCACCTCGCCGCTGTCGCTGACAGTGATGAATCCTTGGTCAAACGCCGCATCCAAGTGCGGTGCCAGGAGCAGACCGTTGTAAACGTCGAGGCGCTCGGCGTCGGTTTCGCAGGCGGCCCAGGGCTTGATGTGGCTGGCCCGGAGGAGTTCGGGGACGGCCAGCCCGGTGATCGCACAACGGCCTTCCCAGTAGTCCAGCAGGCCTTGCCGGAAGATGTCCTGTCCTACGCGTTGGACGACCAAGCGCTCGGCTTCGGTCGTTCGTGGCAAGGTGGCTGTGCGCGCGACGAAGACGTGCAGCAGTTCGTCAGGCAGGCTCTTGCTGAGTTGGAAGGCTCGCCGGATCAGGTGGTGGAGAGTCGGGATGTCCGAAACAACGCGGGCTCCCACGGCTCCCGGGGGAAGCGCTTCCTCCAAGGGCTCGCCCAGGGTTCCCAGCGCGACGGCGACGTTGTGCTGCGAGAGGGCAAGGGCGCAGGCGCCACCTATGGTCATCCCCAGCCAGATGCGGAGCGGGCTCTGCGTGCTGGCAAAGGCGAGCCATTCACCGGCCATCGGCAACTCACGGTCGAAGCCATTGTCCACCGCCGCCTTTTCCATACGGGAAGCGATCACGGATGACAGGGGTGAGGGCATGGCAACTCAACTTCCCGTGGATTCCCCGGCCTCGGGTGCGAGCTGGGCGTAGAGTTCGTGGAGCTTCCGTTGCAGGACGGCCTTGGACGGCAGCACCGTCTGGTATTCGGCGACCAGCGTAGGAGAGAGGGTGCGGCTCAACGCGTATTCCACCACCTCGTTGTCCTTGTTGGCGCAGAGCAGCACGCCGATGGACGGACGCTCGTGCGGCTTCTTCACGTCACGGTCGAGCGCTTCGAGGTAGAAGCTGAGCTTGCCGAGGTCTTCCGGCCGGAACTCCCGGACCTTCAGCTCGAAGGCCACGAGGCAGGTCAGCCCGCGATGGAAGAACACCAGATCAATGGCGAAGTCCTGGTTGCCGACCTGCACCGGATACTCCGATCCGACGAAGCAGAAGTCGCGGCCCAGTTCGGTGATGAACCGACCCAGATCGCGCAGCAGGGCACGGTGCAAGTCGGCTTCCGAGTGGTCGGGCGACAGTCCGAGAAACTCCAGCGAGTAAACGTCTTTGAACTGATCCGCGGCCTCCGGGTGAACTACTCTCAACGCCGTTGAGAGTTTTGGCGCTGCCGCCACCCGGGCAAACGCGCCGCTGGCGATCTGTCGCGCCAGCTCCCGCACCGGCCAGCGGTTGGAAGCCGCCAACCTCAGGTAGAACTCACGCTCCTCCGGTCGCTTGGTGCCGCTGAGAATGTGCAGGTGGGCCGACCACGGAAGTTCTCTCAACAGCGTTGAGAGAACCGGCACGTCGCGGTAGGCCTCGAAAAACTGCCGCATCCGCCAGAGATTCTGCGGGGAGAAACCACGAGTGCCCGCCTGAGTGCCCGCCAGATGCGCGGCCAGTTCCGCGACCGTGCCCTTGCCCCAGCCATCGCGCTCGATGCGGCTGCTGATGACAGCCCCGATCTTCCAGTAGAGTTCGATGAGCTGGACGTTGACCGCCCGCCCGGCCTCGCGGCGGGACGTCTCGATGAGCGCCACGATCTCGTTGAAAGCGGCGAGCGAAGACCGCTTGCGCGGCGGACCTGCGCCGACCGCGCTCTCGGTCGGCCTAGGCAATTGTCTCGCCGGTGGTTCGACTTTCTTTCCGGGAGGCCTGCCTGGCTGTTCGGCAGCCGTTTGCTTCGGCGTGCAGGGCGTTTTGACGGCGGGGCGCTTCATTTCGACGTGGATTCCTCAAGTTTAACCATTGCTTGGGGACACTCATCAAGTATCGCCAGTAAATGGATTTTGTCAGGTGCCGCACGTCCGCGGATCTCCTCGCCAGCTTCATGCTGTGTAATCGGCCAATTCGCCAAGCATCGCATGCTATTCAAAGGGATCGTCCTCATTTAAGCCTTCGCGAGCGTCGGCGGCGTCGCTCGTAGAAAGCAGGCCCGAACGAAAGCAACTGTTTAGAAAGGCTCGTCCATCTTGTGATGTATGCAGTTGGTCCTCCCTTCGCGCATTCCAAGACATGCCCGGCAACAAGAAGTCACCGACTTGTTCCTTAGCATACCTGACCATCTCTGTCGCGATACCCGCTCGCTGAAAGGCAGCGTGGACATTCACAAACGAAAGAATCAACCCGTCGTGGTAGTCTGTAAAACTTAGCTCTCCAACCTTCTCGCTGCCACAGTATGCGACAATATCCGGATCATTGCAGACAAGCCGAATGACTCGGCCGCTCTTGTCGGTAAACTCAAAGTCATCACTCATGATTGGTGGAGTTCTTGGCTTTCCTCAGCAGCTTGAGTCGAATGGTGGAGGTGGAGGCGAATCTTGTAGGTTCGTGTTCAGGTGGACTCGGCGAGGCCGTCGTAGAAGTTCAAGAAGGCGGAGATCATTCTCAAAGCGCTAGTCCAGAATTGTCAGCAAATAGTGTCCACGCACAGTGTTCCAGTGCTGGTGCAGCCATTGCTTTTGGCTGTCTCGCAGTGAGTCACCCGGCCCCTTTACCTCGGAGAAGAACCATAGCGCGGGTTCGCTCCGTGGTAACCAAACCAGCAAATCTGGCGCACCTGCCGCAGGTGTGAATTCGTCGAAGTCAAAAACAGCGTTGAAAATGGCCCCAAAGGTTTCGCTGCCTACAGATTTGGCCAGAGTGAGAAGCTGGCGAAAGGCCTCCTCCCCGTATGTCGAGTTCGTAATCGAGCAGGACTGACCGAGCACGATACTCGCTGCGCGACCTTGCTCCTGTCGCATCGCGTTCCACGCCAGGATGAGATTGTCCTCACTCGTCTCATTGGCCCATCTGATGAGTGGCCGCAGCTC
The DNA here is from genome assembly GCA_964602595.1 of uncultured Verrucomicrobiota bacterium. Classification (GTDB taxonomy): domain Bacteria; phylum Verrucomicrobiota; class Verrucomicrobiia; order Limisphaerales; family UBA9464; genus CAIWAH01. The sequence goes on from CAZRRO010000008.1 coordinate 136,902, forward strand.
ATGCAGCCGCTGTTTGGAAAGAGGCTCGTCGACGTCGTCTGGCTCCACCTCGACCCACGGAGGAGGTGAGTTGAGGTCCCGCAACATTCCCGGGTAACCATTCAGGTTCATCCGGGTGCGATCCGACTCGAACCCCTGCATGGCATAGTAGGCCAGCGCAACTTCTGCTGATGGATATTTGGTCCCCTTTGACTCAAGCCCAGTCCCTCGCAGCAGAATCGTCGGGAAGCAGGTGGCGACACCTTCTTGGGCACATGTGGATAACGCGTTCCGTATCGCGGCGACCATGCTGTTGGGACGTTCCTCCATAGATCGGTCAGCTCTAGCGACATTCCGTTCTTGGCGTGCGGTAACACCGAAAGACGGCAAGGAGTGAATCGAACCGGGTTTGGATGGAAAGCCGTGCGGGTGGATTGGTAATGAATTGGTCGATGTAGAGGCTTACCCGACCGCGACGGTGTTTCGCGGGAATGGCATCGGTTTCCCCGCAGCACGCGTTGGAAAGACGCCCCTTCACAAATCCTCCTTGAACAGCTTTCCGTCCGGTCGGGCAGCATCCAGTTCCAAACAGAGGTGCGGAGCCGTCGCCATGCTGTCGGGCGGTGGCTCGGTGGTTGTGACGATGTATTGGAACGAGGCGGCGGCCTTTTCCTCCAGGTGTCCAGCCAACTGGAAGAGCGGCCGGTAGAGGCTCAGCTCCATGTCGGACTCGCGGGGGCTGTCGTGGATCAGGAAACGGGGATGATGGCCGATGCCGTTCAGGGCTGCGACGAGGGCACAGAAGTCGAATGCCAGGCTGCTCAAAGCATTGTAGGCACCGCCGCCCGAGCCGATGCGGGCGTTGATCTCGTCGCGAGTGAACCTCAGTTCCGCCTGGGCTTGCTCTCCCTTGAAATAGTGGCAGACGGCTAGAAACACCTCGGCCAGTTCGCCCTGACGAACGCGGACATTCTTCTGGGCCTCATCCTGCTTCGCCTTGCACAGGTCGAGTTCGGCCTCCACCACCTTGATCGTCGTGCCCGTTTCACCAAGCCGGCGATGGCTCAAATCGGCGTCCTCGGCTCGGACCTTCCAGGTGGCCGACGTTTCGTCGAGTGAGACGATCTGGTCGCGGAGCCTTCGACGAAGTTCCCCCATCTCGTCCCGCTTCCTGCGGGCAACCGCCTCCTTGTCCCGGCAGTCCGCGAACTGCTGGGCGAACTGTTGAAGGTTCCGCTTCAATCCGACGAGTTGCTTGGCGACCTGCTCGCGTTTGTGCGCGGCGAGTTCGACCACGTCGCTGTCGGGCTTTGGGGGAGCCTCCTCGGACATCCTCTTCGCCTGAAGCAGCGGGCAACGGAACAGGGCGATGTTCACCGGAATCTCACAGAAAGCCCGATCCGGACTCAGCTTCGCGATGATGACGTCCAACGCGTCGACCTCCTTCTGGGACGGCTTGGCTGTCTCGCTGAAACGCTTCAGCGCGTCCTCGGTTTCCTCGACGAGCGGGAACAGCTCGTCGTGGCGACTCTTGGCCAAGGCAGTGGCTCCAATCGCTTGCTCCAGGGCCGTCTCCAACTCCTCAGGCTTCAGAACCTCCAGTTGCGCCTCCAGCTTGGTTCGCTTGTCGGCCACCAGCAGCTTCGCATGCCGGACCACCGCATCGACGAACAGATCTTCGCCCACCTGGGGAAGGTCCTTGCCGTTGGGCAGCTCTTCGCTAGCACGCTGCAATGCATCCTTGATCCGCCTTTCGAGGTAGCGAGCCGTCTCCGTGTGAGTGGTCTTGTCCTTGGACAGCTGATTGCGCCGCTCGATCTGCCGGCGCTCCTCCACATCGGTCACGTCGAGGATACACCGGGCGAGAAACTGGGCCTCGTTGGCCGAAAGCTCCGGAGACTCGTGGTCGGAACTAGGGTCCCGCCACTTGAACAATCCAGCCAAGTGGGCCTCCTGATCACGCGCCAGCCACTGCAACACGTGCAGCCACTCGATGGGCTTCTGTCCGGCATCGTCGAAGGTTTGGACAGCGAAGCTCCCAACCACGCGGCGCTCGACGGCTTCGACGAAATCGTCGTGGGCTCGGCGGTCCTTCGCTGGTGCGTCCAGCAGTTGGTCCAGGTCCGCTCCCTCCATCGCGAACGGATGGGCTCCGACGTAGAGCGGGCGCGCGACCGCCCACGGCTTGCCGTCCAGAACGACCTCTCCCAAAACCCAGGCCCGTGACAGCGATTCTTTCGCCGAGATGGCCTGGCGAAGCGCCTCCCGGCCAAAGGGCTCTTCGCCCAGAAGGTAGCGGATCAGTCGACAGAGGGACGTTTTGCCGACGTCATGTCCTCGTCCGCGTGCGGCCGGATCGGGTTCGTCGGGATTGGCGGGTTTGGCCCAGACGATGTTCACTCCGCGATGGAACTTTACCCGTCGGATCTCCGCTGGTTCTCCGGATTCAAGCCGGTAAAGCAGGCGAACTTCCCGCACCCAGAGAACCGGTTCCGACTGGGCAACCGGATTCAGCCAGTCGCGCTTGGGGAGAAGATCCAATTCGGGGTTCATGGGGTGAAAGCGTCAGCCGACGGCCTGGGTCAGGAATTCCTTGGAAGCGAGCGGAGTGTCGGGTTGATCGAGCACGAGTCGGACGACCTCGGGCTGTTGGGTGATGACCCGCAGGGCTGCGCTGATGTCGTAGTTGCGCCAGACGTCGAACGGCACTGCTGGGAACTTCTCGGTCAGGAGCATCCGACCGGTCCGCCGGTCGGCGGTGATCCAGCCATCGGCCTCCAAGCGTTTGAGGAACGGCAGGAACTCGCTGTTAGGCAGCCGGTCGTTGAAGGTAGTCAGCCACGCCTTTGCGTCGTCACCGAGGGCGGCGGCAAACTCATCCGCGTGCCTCTCGCGATGGCGCAGCAGATGGAAAACCGAATCAAGGAGGTCGAAGGTGGCCTCAGCGCCAGTCTGACGGAGGAAGGCATAAACGAAGCTGAGCAAGAACTTCGGGGCGGTCTCCAAGCGGACCCGTTGCTCCGCTGGCAAGCGTGGCTTGTGGACACTCCGGAAGCCGGCGGGCACCGGATAAAGGCCGGTTCGGGTGGACTCGGCGAGGGCGTCGAAGTTTTCCAAGATTAGGCGCTTGGTGCGGAACTCCCCGTAACGCCTTTCTTCGCGCTCTTTCCAAGTCGGGAACGTAGCCAAAATGTATTCCATTTCGCTCGCTGTGAGGCCGAAAACATCGTGGGCCACGATTGCGTCCAACTCGGCGCGAAGACGCAGCCGCTCATCCTCACTCTCGACTCCGGGTGGTGGACCGCCGTTAGCCACGGGTTCCACCCAACCCTCTGCTGCCCGACAGTTCCAGTAGGCTGTCATTTCATCACCGCAGCAAGTCAACAGCAACGCAATCGGAACAACCCTTCGAGCGATTGGGTGATCCTTCGGAACTCGTGGAAACGGAAGGCTATCGAGGACTGTATAGGACATGCTCAGGCTAACCTTCTTTCGAGCGAGAAAATCCATCGTGAATGAGTTCGCGACGGCCAGCCAGACCATCATGCTCCAGTCCCATCCGTCCGAGAACGCGATGGTTGGGACCTTGTGGCCGCAAACTACGCCAGGCGGGATAAGCGCCGCGTATAGCGAGCGCTCATTCGTTGGACTTGCCACATCGCAGAACCCAACTCGGTAATGACGCATGCGTTGATGAACCTTCTCAGGAACATCCTCCATCGGCACTCGCCATTGTGGTTGGATAGATTTGTCTGGTCGTCCAAAAGGCAGTTCCTCCCATACTGCCGATCTACCTCGGCCGCTACGGTAGCCTTTGGCGCGGTGGTCGAAATGATCAACCATTCTGCCCTCATAGAGCGGTAGCCCCTGAGGGTTCTCACCGAAGAAGTCGCGATCAGTCCCCATGTCGAACTCGCGCATGTAGGTGCGGATCGGAAGACCGGCGGCTTCGTCCCCGAATTTTGGCCAGCGCGCATACATCTTGACCGCGATATCGATGTCGCGTTGATCGCCAAACTCCATGATTGCGAGTGCATCTGGGGAGAACTCGCGGACCATGGTCACTGGAATCCGTAAGCCGTTTCCTGAAACAGCATCGCTTAGCGCAGCAACGGAGCGGATGTTGAATCGACCGTGGAATCGTTCGGTTGACCCACACATCCGAGCAACATAGAGCGAAAACTTGGTGCGCGTGTCGATGTCCTTGAACCAGATCTCCTTGGCATTCTCAAACCCCCAGAGTGCGTTCAAGGTGCAATGGGAAAACAGTGCCTCGCGAATGGCTGCACAATTCGCACCGTTGTAGAGACCCTCGGGGACGATTTGAGAGGCGCACCCACTCCGACGAGTCATTTGGAGCGCCGCTTCGACGAACATTCGATAGACATTGAAGTCCCCCTTCCCGAGGTTTCCTTGCGCAAAGAGGTGGTATCTCCCGCTTTGCTTGATGAAGCGAATTGCTGCGAATATCTGCCGTCGCGTCTTTTGCCAAAGTGAACTGATGCCCGGATCGGCGAGGAGCTGTTCAATGATCGCCATCTGTCCATCTTTGTCCTGCTGGCGGACACTTGGATCATAGGTCGAAAAGAACTCTTTGGCGTCCGGGCTGAGCGTGTCCCAGGGCGGGTTTCCGAGGACGACATCGAATCCGCCCTTGGCAAAGATCAACGGAAACTGGAGATGCCAGTGAAAGAACCGATACTGCTGCGTCAGTTCATCAACCGTCTTCCTTGTCATTTCCGGCGTGCTTCCACGTCCGTCACGGAGTTGCCGCCAGAGTTCGTTGGTAGGAGCGAGTTCAGCGTGGGGGCCCGGCACCTTCGGCCAAGCAAACGCTGCACACCAAGCGTCGGCGACAAACTTCTGCTGCCGATATTCGGCGGAGCACAGGATTCCTTCCCACTTCGACTCCTTTCGGGCCAGTTCAACTGCGTCGGCATCGGAGGCCGACTCCAGTTCCGTCACGGCCTTTGTAACCGCTTGCTCGCCGCCGTCGCTGGGAGAGTTCCAGAGCGTGTCAAACGAGCGTTGTCCGCTTGCCCCCTGCTTGTTTCGCTTCTTGAGGGCACTGGCTATTTCCGCGTCGTCACCCTCAATTGCATCCCAGGCTGCGTCCGGTATGCCGAGGGCCATCAGCTCAGGCGTGGTGCCGAGGAGGGCGTTGCCGTGCTGGATGTGGGAGTTGAGAAAGGTCAGCGGCAGACCCGGTTCCAAAGCTTCCATCCACAAGCCGACCTTGCACAACTCGACTGCCATCGGGTTGAGATCCACGCCGTAGATGCACTTGCCCACGACCTGGCGCAGGGCGTGCCGGTATTCGGCCCCTGAGGGAGTGCCATTGGCTTGAAGACGTGCGACGTGGGCAGCAAGGCGTCGAGCCGCAGCAAGGAGGAAATGCCCGGAACCGCAGGCTGGATCGAGCACCGACAAGGCGAGCAAGGCCTCTGCGGGGCTATTCGGACTGCGAGCAATCGTTTCAGCAATGATCGGCTCAAGAGCTTTATCCAACAGTGCTTCGACGAGTGCGTGGTGCGTGTAAAAGCTGCCTGAGGTCTTGCGGTCGCTGCCCGCGGCGGCAGCCAACATGAACGTGCGCCTCTCGGTGTTTATCTGTGGGACCAGTTCCAGGAGGCTCTCGTAAACGCTGCCCAGTTCCTCCGGTCCCATGTCCCGCCAATTCACCCGGGCGAGGGCGCCGCCCTCCCGGAGCCAGGCCAGCTTGAAGAGCGCGAGCAGGAGGGCGCGGTTCTCCAGCCTCGCGGCATCGAGCGCCGGGCATTGGTTCCGGGCAAAGATGCCGGCCAAGGCGGGCAATCCTAGTCGAGGTTCTCCGCCAGCCAGTCCACGCAGGACCACCTTGGCGGAGTCCCAGAGGTCGGAGAATCGGTCATGGGCGCTACGCTTCACCGACCGGTCGCAGAGACGACGCAAGGCGTAGCCGCCCGCATAGAGGGCCTTGGAAGTATCGCTGGTGCCTTCGGGATGCAGGAGGTTTCGTTCCTCCACGGTCAGCAGGAAGATCAGGCGATAGACGAGCCGCAGCAGTTGGCTGAAGTAATCCCGGGTGGACAACGAGCCATCCTGGAGCGCCGAACGGAGGGCCTGATTGTCCGGGTGGGACAGGAAACCCTGGCCGAGGGCAGTGAGGGCTTCCTCAACTCCCTTGCGCAGGTGCTCACGGGCACGCGTGCCTTCCTTGCGGCCGGCCTCCCGCCAAGCTTCCAAGGCGCACTCGTTGGCTGGCTGGCCCTCGCGTCCAAAGCGGGTTTCGTGGAGCAACAGCCAGAGGGCGGCGAAGTCGGCGTAGCGTTCCTCGGTGAAGATCCGGGCGAGGTCCGCCTCGATCCACGCCGGGCGGGTCAGGCTCGCGTTGTCGCGGAGGATGCGCAGTGACGAACCGTCCGTGGCAATTCCCCACACGGCCCCCTCCGCCGCGTTGAGGTATTCCTGGGCCAAGCCGAAGGCACTACGGCGGCGCCCTTCATCCCCGAAGGTTGGGGTCAACGTGTCGATGCCGCTGGCGGCAGCGGAGATGACCACCGGCACACGCAAACCCAGGGTGCCGTGACCGATTGGATAGCGCCGCTCGGAGAGCACGGGAGCCTCGACCCTCGCCAGCGAGGTGAAGCCGAAGCTTTCGCGCAGTAGAGACGTCACGAAGCGTTCGGCCAGGGCGGCACGGTCAACGTTGGAAGGCAGACCAGCGGCGAACTCCTTCCAGTGCGCCTGCGCGATCCGCCAGTAGCGGCCGATCTCGTCGCGGAGGTTCAGCCCCTTGGGAATCCGATAGTCGGCCTCGCTCTGCGAATCCGCCGCGAGCTGAGCGATCTTCGACAACCATTCCGGCGACAACAGGCTGCCTTCGATGGCAAGGGCCTCGAAACCCAGTTGAGCTTCCTTGGCGCGGGTATTTCTACGGGTGGCCATGGTCAGTTCACTTTGGGCAGGAGGACAAACAGCCCGATCACGTCCACGGGGAGCAGGGACTTCACGCTGTAGCTGCCCCGGGCATCGGCTGCCTCACGGACACGCCGATGGTCGGCCAACAACGCTTGGGCACGACGTTCCGCAAAGGCGGCGAGGTCGGTCTGCCGTGCCTCCAACTGCGTGATGGCTTGGGCGACAAACCGATCACGCACATGCGGTGGGGGATCGGACAGCGGTGTCGGTTGCAGGAGCTTCAGCGCCTCGGGACCTTCCATCGGGATGTCGTTGCTGCCCCAGGCGATGGCAGTCGCTTCCTCGACCAACGTCGTGGTGCTCGTGCTGCCGCGCTGGGCACCCAGTTGGTGCCGCAAACGAACGAGGGCGACCCAGGTCAACGAGGTGACGCCTTCGGCCACCCAACAGCCCACACGCCCCAGGACACCGGGGTCGGTCTCGTCGTTTTGCCCCACCACGCCGAGCGTTCGTTCCAGCAGCGTTTCGGCGAGCACGGAGACCAGAGGGTGACTACGCTGGACCGGACGACAACGCGGTGGGGGCGGGTAGTCGAAATCGAGCAGCATTGTTCCCAGCAAGCCCTCGGCCTCCAGCCGTTCACGGACATCCTCGGGCAAGGCGGTCAGCGGAGTCTTGAAGCCGCGCTTCATGGGTTCCAAAGCTCCGCCCAGACGAGCCAAGGCGCGGCCGGTAAAGCGTTGCACGTCCTCCTTGCCACCCAGGGCGGCGAGGGACTTGCGCCATTCGGGCAGGACTTCCTCCGGCTTGAGCCGCCGCTGGGCGAACACGGTGCGATTCCGCTTCGCCTTTTCCGCCGCATCCTGCCAGCGCGCCTCAATGGCCTTGGCTTCCTCCAGCTCCAGGAAGCTGAAGGCCTGCTGACGACGTTGGCCGCGTTCACCCCGCCGCAGGAGCACGGCCTTCATCAGGGCCTTGCTCAGGGTATGCCCGTCATCCGGCAAAGGCACTGGCACGCCCAGTTCCTCGCGAATCTTCTCGGCCTTGCGGAGGATCACCTCCAGGACGGCACCATCCACCGGGTTGTTCTCGCCGTAGATCAACGTGGCCCGCACCACCGGGCGCTTTTGACCGAACCGATCCACGCGGCCTTCGCGTTGTTCATGCCGGGTGGGATTCCAGGACAGGTCGTAGTGGACGACGGCATCGAAGTTGTCCTGAAGGTTCACGCCCTCGGAAAGGCAGTCGGTCGCGATGAGGAGCCGGCGATCCGCCTCACCCAGCAGCGCGACTTTTTCCCGGCGCTCCTCCGAGGTGATCTCCCCGGTGACGACGGCGACCGTCACGTCCTTGAGTTTCGTCGCCAGGTGCTTGGCCAGATAGTGAGCCGTGGCGATGTAACGGCAGAAGACCACCGGGCTGAACCCGTCACGGATTTGTTCGACCAGATGGTCGGTCAGGAGTCGCAGCTTGGGATCACCCGCCTGACCGGCCAGCTCCTCGGCCTGTTCGATGAGACGGGCCAGCACAGTGGCTTCGCTGGCGGCAGGCGGTTCGAGGTCGTCGTCAGGAAGCGTGTCGGCGGCACCGTCGAACACGCGGGCTTCCAGTTCTTCTTCGCTGCTTTCGTCCGTCGTGCCAGCACGCGTGCGCAGGGCTTGGGCCGCTGCTGCCGGACTGGAGGCCACACAACGCATGAGGGCGAGGGTGCCCCAAAAACTGAGTCGCTGGGCCCGTTCATCACCACCGGCCGCCTCGACGACCGTGGCGCAGTAGTCGAGCACCTCCTCGAAGAACTTGTCCCAGGCGCCGGTCAGGCGATAGGTCAGCTCCTTGGTTTCCCGGCGAGGGAACAGGCTGCCATCCTGCCATTCCGCGATGTCCGGTCGCCGGCGTTGGACGAAATGCCGGGAGAGGCGGTCCCGCATGTTGGTCCGCTCCTCGCCCGTCACCTCTGCCAGGCGCTCGAACTCCGGATGTAGCAGCCCGAGCAGACGGTAAAAGGCCGGTTCATCACCGCTGTGAGGCGTGGCCGTGAGCATCACCAGGTGCCGCGCCGGGGTTTCCACGAGCCCTTTGAGCAGCTCATGCCGTTGGTGGCGTCCCTGACCTGTGGCAGTGCAGGTATGCGCTTCGTCCACGATGACCAGCTCGGGACAAGCCCGCAAAAACTCGGCCCGGCGGCGCTCGCTCTTGATGTAGTCGAGACTGACGACCGTGTGCGGGTGGGTCGTGAAGATGCTCTCGCTTGGAGGAAGATTGCGTTCCAGTCGGGCAGCACTGGCGGCCGTGACGGCGACGGGGTGCAGGTGAAACCGACCTTCCAATTCGGTCACCCATTGATCCACCAGGTGCGGCGGACACAGCACCGTGAAGCGCTCGATCTCACCACGATCCAGCATCTCGCGGGCGATCAACGCGGCCTCGATGGTCTTGCCGATGCCGACGTCGTCGGCGATCAGCAGCCGAACCGTCTCCAGCTTGAGCGCCATGAGCAGGGGCACGAGCTGGTAGGCGCGCGGTTCGATGGCGATCTGTCCGAAGCTGCGGAACGGGCCGGCACCTCGGCGCAACGAAAGGATCAGGGCGTCCCGCAGCAACAGGGCCGCATCGTGCCCAGCCTTCTGACTGGGTTCCGGCTTGGGGAAGGAGGTGTCCGTAACGGGTTCAGCCTCCAAGCCGACGTGAATGAGCGTCTGGTCTTCCTCCGAGCCCGACACTGGTCGAACGCGCAAGACCTCGGCGTCACTGCCCGAGAGCACAATCCATTCGCGTCCTCGCGCCCGGACAAGGCTACCGGGAGTCCAGCGAAAGGGGAGAGAGGGGGCGGCGTTGCTCATGCGGTTCTCCCAAGGAGACGGGCGAGAATCAGAACCGACTCAACCCAAGCGGAGGCATCCAGTCCAAGCACCACCACCTCGAAGCCCTTCTCCTTGAGGGCGGCCAGCAGTTCGGGGCTAGGCGTCTCGAAGGCGGCAGCGACGTAGTAGGCCCGCCAAGCCAGCGGCACGGTAAGGCCATTGGCTCCCAGAGCCTCGGGGTCTGGAGCCGGGAGGTCGAGTGGACGAACATACTCCAGCCATCGCGCAAGGGGCGGGCTGTCGGCAGTGGCTGTTGAGGTTTGAGCCGGGGACGGTGGCGCTGCGGGTTCGATCCCGGTCAACCTAGAGCGCGCCAACCGCAGCAGGAGTGAGCGTGCCTCCTGGTTGCGTCGATCCAGCAACTCGTGATCGGGCTGGTTGTAGTAGGACATCACGCAGCGGTAGCAGGCCGCGACACAGGTCGTGCCGGTGACATCCACCAGAGTGCTCGCCGACGCAGGCAGATTATCCTCCACGTCGAAGTGCATGATGGCCAGCGCCTGACGGGCGACCTCAGCCAGGAGGTCAGGTTCCACGGCCAATCGGGTCAGAACGCCAGCCCCGCCCTCCGTCGCCTCGTAGAACAGGAAGCCAGTGCGTTCGTCACGGGTGGGCATGGGTTCGGCAAGCACTTCGCCTTCCTCCAACTGGAACACCGCTTCAATGCCGCGGAGCAGGGCGTGTTGAACCGTGGCAATGGCCTCCTGGGCCAGCTCGCATTCACTGGGTTGGAGCAGCAGGGCGTTCTTGCGGTCCTGCACCGTGGGAACGATCCACTGCCGGGGCGATATGGTCGGATCGGCCGGCTCATCCTCGTCGTCGTTCTTGGCCCAAAAGCCAGACACCGGGTCCATCTTGAAGCCGAGCTGGGTGCGATTCTTCCGGCGACGAAGGCCCTTGTTGATCCGGGTGATCGTCGCACCGGGACCGTAGGCCAGGCGCACGATCTCCCCTTCGGCATCACTGGCGACGCCGCGTCGCACGTCGAGAACATGGTCACGAACGGCCCACTCGAACGTCGTCTGGAGTTCGAAGCCCTGCCGTTGCCGTTCCTCGTCGTTGGCGGTGATACGTTCCGTGGGCTGGGTGGCGACGTTTTCGATCCGGTAGGTGTGCTTGACGATCTCGGCCTCTCCGAGCGCGGAGCCGCAGGCGTGGCACATCGACACCTCATCGTTCCAATGACCGCCCCCGCAGATGCGGCAGATGCGCACCGTCTTGGTCGGCAGCCGCACGTCAGCCGAACCGCCGGACTGCTGGTTCAGGGCGAGCATGGCCCGCACGACCCGATACGCCCGGCCTTCGTGATACACCAGGCTGCGTGGCCCAAACTCCGACAAGGCGAGGAACCGGGGACGCTGGAGGTAGGTCTGCCTGCCACGTCCGTCGCTGGTGGCGGGGATGTAGGCCATCAATGGCAGGCGCGGAAAATTGTAGCCCGGCAGAAATCCTTCGGTGGCGAGGTAACGGTAGGTGTAGAAGTCGCTGGAAAGGCTGCTGGTGCCCTTCTGCAACAGGTTGATTTGGTCGATGGCCTGCGCATGACGGATCTGGGCGGCACGCTTTTCATGCTGAGGCGCCGAGTAGTCGTCCATCGTGCGGCGGGCGGCATCACGCTGCTGTTCGGCGGCCACGAAAAGATCCCGCCAACGATCAAAGGCCTGATCGAAGCGGCGTGGGGCACTCTTCACCACCTCGGCGGCGAAAATATCACGGCCGGAATACCACGGAGCCAATTCGGACGTGAGATCCTCCTGAAGCAGGTCGAGCACACGCTGTATGCGGCGCAACGCCTCGGCTCCAACCCGTGGCCGGGACATGGGCTCGCTGACCTCCTTGCGGATTGGTCGGTCGGTTTCGCCCAGGACCAGTAGTTCCGCGATGGAGGAGTCGAGGGGGTGCTCCGTGCAGGCAAGCCACACGGCCGACAAGTGGCTTTCCACGAGGTCACGATTGGCGAGGTCCAGCAACGGTGGACGAACCTCGCCGTGGACCATGGCCTTCGGGTTGCGGAAGAAATACTGGTCGTGCGGGCTTTGCGAGGAGCTGTAGGTGAGCACGAGCGCAGCCTGGCCGCTGCGACCGGCACGACCGCTACGCTGCGCGTAGTTCGCCGGCGTGGGTGGCACGTTGCGCAGGTAGACGGCGTTGAGGGCCGAGATGTCCACGCCCAGCTCCATCGTGGGCGAACAGAAGAGGACGGGGAGGAAACGGTTGGCTTCGCCGATTTCCCGGAGGTGCTTTTCGTCATCGGCCAGTTCACCCCGCTCCTTTTCGCCGAAGCGGAATCGCTTTTCACGGACTGCCCGCTTCTCGCCCTCAACTTGAGCCGTGTGCTCGCGGGCCTCGAACCCGAAGAGCGGATGCACGGGCGACCGCAAGGTGGCGGCGAGGTTCTGGTAGAAAGAGCGGAAGAAGGCGTTCTCCTTGGAGTTGCCCTCCTCCGACTCGGTGCCTCGCCTGAACAGGACGCAGGCGTCGTTGAGGCGAAAGCCGGTCTGGTCACCGAACGGTGTATTCTCCTCGGAAACGAGGCCGTGCGTGCAGGCGGCTCGAAGCAGCGCCTCGATGAGAGCGTCAAACTCCTTGGGCTTGAGGGCGCGCACGGCCGTCGTGTCGGACCAAAGTGCGGCGCCAGTGGGAGATTTTGAGGAGCGCAGGATTTTTCCCAGGGAACTCCGGGAACCGCCCCGCACGATCAGGTCTTCGTCCCGGAGGTTGGTGTCCTTGCGTGGCGGCGGTGACACCAACAGCCAGCGTGCTCGACGCGGTTTCTCGTCGATTCCAAACCCCCAAGGTGCGCGAAGACGGCTGTGCGACTTCTGCAGGAGTTGCTCCAGCACGACGGTCTCCAAAACCTGGGTCCGAATCGCCATCCACTTGCGCAGGTGATCGAAGATCTCCCGGTAGATCGCCTTGCGCTCCGCTGGCTTGGCATAGCGGAGGAGGTCGGGCGACGCAGCGAACACCGATTCATCTGAGGCCAGATCGTCGAGGCCCAGGTAGTCCACCGTGACGAGGCCGAGTTGTTCCAGGTTGGGATTCGTGTAACGCCACCCACGGCGTTGGTCGAACCAGACGCGGTAGGAGAGGACTTGGCGCAGCGTGGCCTCGGCTTCCTGAAGGTTGAAGCCCTTCAAGCCAGGTTCGAGCAGCCACTCGGCCCGCAGCTCGGGGGTTGCCCGGTCAAAACCCAGAGCCTGTTGCTGCGTAATGCCCAGCTCGTCACTGCGCAGTCCCCGTTCCCCGGCCTGATCCAGTGCTCCCAAGAAACCGGCTCGGATGAGGCTGACGAACAGGAAGTCGTTGAAGTGGCCAGATTGCAGGGCGGCGTCCTGGCGATTGTCGGTGAAGCCCAGGAGCTTTCGGGTGTAAGGAGCCAACCCGGAGTCGCCATCGTGCATCCACCGCAGTGCGCTTCCGACCAGCACCGTCGTGGCTGAACTTCGACCTTCCGCCGAGAGGGAGGCGAGACGGGTGCGATCACGGGCGGACGTGCTGTGCGTCGTCCCGCAACGGAGGCAGAAGCGGAAGCGACCCGGAATGAACCAGACCTTGAGTCCATGTCCCGGCTTCCCATCAGGAGCCACCCGGAACTCCCGAACCCGTGAGGAGCTGTAGTGGCTCTTGATCCTCGGATTGCCCGTGGCGTCGTATTCCAACCACGTCTCCGGATAATCTTCGTCCCGGTCCTCGAAGGTGAAGCCGGTGTCCTGTGCATGGGGCGTCAGGAATCCGAACACTTCACGGTCAACGGATTCGGACTCGGGATCTTCGGTCTCTTCGTCCGAACGGAACGGGGCTGCATCGTCGATGTCCCGGGAGAGGAAAACCCGGCCCGTGGAATCGGAGCCCAACCGCACAGGATGGTATTCGTGGCCGCATTCCCGGCAGAAATGGACCGGATACAGCCGCTTGTCCGGCTGCCCGGGCAGAAACTGCTGGCCCTCAACCGTGACGGTGCGGGTGCCAGCGGCCTCCAAGGTCGCATACGCTTGCCCAGCACCCGAAATGAACTGGTGGAGCTTGAACGCAAAGAAACTGCGTGGGGAGGCATCGGGACGCCCGGTGCGATCCTGTTCCGTCAGGCTCGACTGCAACAGCAGCGTCCGTAGGGCTTCGCGGCAAACACCTTCATGCCTGCCGGAGTCCATGGCCAGCGCTTGCGCCGCCTCTACCAACGTGAGGGGCCGGGCGCGAACCCAGCGTTGATCCACGTCGGACCAGGCAACGCCCAGCCGGGTCTCCACCCAGATTGCCAACGGGTGACGCCGGAGTTCTTGATCCGAAATGCCGGCAGGGATGCCGGCGTCGATGGCGGATCCCAACCGGGGCTTTACCGAAGTGTCGCTCTCGGCCGGATCGGTCACGCGTTCCAGCGTCTCGACGATGACGTTGCTCTCCGGAATCTGGGCGGCAAAGAGGCGGGAGGCGACGCCCGCCACTACCCGGCTCTTGTCCTCCAACGAACCCTCGCTGGCCATGGTGGCGGACGTGCCGATGCACTGGAGATCCTCCGGCGAAAGCCGTTCACGCACCCGGCGCACCAGCAGGGCCACGTCTGCCCCCTGTCGTCCGCGGTAGGTGTGCAGCTCGTCGAGCACGAGGAATCGCAGACCGGCGCAGTTTCCGATCACCTTCCGGTCGAGTTCGTCCTGACGGGTCATCAGGAGTTCGAGCATCATGAAGTTGGTCAGCAGGATGTCGGGCGGGTTGTCGGCGATGGCTTGACGCTTTTCGGTGTCCTCCTGGCCGGTGTAGCGGGCAAAGGTGACCGGTCGCTCCCCCTGGACGTTGCCGACAAACTTGTCGAGTTCCTCCAGCTGGCTGTTGGCCAGCGCGTTCATCGGATAGATGATGATCGCCCGGGTGCGCTTCGTGAGGCTCTTGGCCTTTTCCGCGAGGACGGCGCTGACGATGGGGATGAAGAAACACAGCGACTTGCCGGAACCGGTGCCCGTCGTCACGACGTAGCTCTCGCCCTGCGCGGCCAGCGCGATGGCCTGCTCCTGGTGCTTGTGGAGCCGCAAGGGAACCCCTTGGAGCTGGAAGATCTCCGGGATTCGCACATGCAGCGCCCCGCCGGCGGTCAACGCCCCGAAGGTTGTGCCAGGCTTGTAGCTCGGATTGATCTGGATCAGTGGCTCCGGCCAGAAACGCCCCTCGGCGTAGATGGCTTCCACCTGCTGGCGGATGTCGTCCGCATGGATGGTGGTGAACGAAGTTGCGAACTTGCGGTATTCGCCAACGACCGAATCACGCAGCGAAAACACATCCATGCTCTTGGTGCTCACCACCGCCTCCTGGAAGATGGCCGCGGCTGGCTGGGGGCACCGACAGGCCCACACAACGACAAGACACCACCCCGATCACTTGGGCAGGGCAGAGAGCGAATCCAGTAGCGTTCAGGCCTTGGCATGCTGTTGTCGGTGTAGGGACGACAAACTAACGGCGCTGGAAATCTCGTGCACGGCAAAACCGTGACGGGTAAATGGCGGCTTTTAGGCCAGTTGCCGGGAACGGGAAAGCTATGGAATAGCGGTCAGACCCTTGGGGCTTACGGTCAGAATCCGCTCCGATAGGCACCCTTGCTCGGGACTGGGCGACCTCGGTATTGTCGGGCAACAATTGATCCGCAGGAGCAACCTGGGGACGCATTAAAGGTTGAGCGAATGACCACGGCGCCCGTTGACCCGACTTTGCGAATGTTCAGAGCAGTCCCGAGGGACATGCATTTGCATCCCCCCCTCGCCTGCTCGCTGCAAAACTTCGAGACCTGCCTGTTCCTGATCAGCTTGGAGAAATTTCCGAGCGCTCTTGTCGCGTGCGCGTCTGCCTGGGAGGCCGTTCTAAAGGCAAAGCTGGATGTTTTATCAACAGATGAGCCAGCCAGGCTAATTGGCGTGATCGAGGAGATCCTAAATCGGTCAGAACAGTTGGCGGGCCGGTATGAGCTGAAGAGACTCCAAACCTTCACGAACACTCGAAATCGCATCGTGCATCAGGGATTCTCGCCAGAAGAAGACGAGCCCTGTGTCGCCTTGCTGCTGAAAACTGGGCTGCCCTTCCTGAACGACTGTTACCGGTATCTCTTCGACTTCTACCTGGACTCGCATGACATCGATCCGAGCATCACCGACTTGACGATCCTCCCACCCGAACAATTGGAAAAGGTAGGCTTGTGGCCTGCAATTGCTGCACATCTCCGATACGCTGGCCGATCCTTTGAACTCGGCGACAAGATGAAGTCAACACCCCGAGCCTACTGCTTCAGGTCGTTGGGGCATTACATTCGGGTCTGGCAAAGGTATGCTTGGATGACAGAAGTCGAATACAGCGTGCTGGAAAGTGCGAAACTGAGCGGCGAAAGTTACGAACGCGAGCTGCGTTTGAAGACCCAGATTAGCCCCACACTCGGGTCCACTACGTGGTTTTTCAACTGTCCTGTCTGTGGTGGGGTTGAGGGCCTCGTTGTCGGCATAAATGAACACAACCTGCGGGCGAAGAAAGTGAATCCCAAAGGCGGCGTTTGCGTGAAATGCGGCTTTTCAGCAGGGAAGGATCAGCCCTACCTGCTTGATGTCTTGCTTGAGAAGCAGGTTAAGGAAGACAGCCCCGAAATACTCAAGCGTCACGGGACACGATCCTGAGGCGTCCGTCGCCGCTTCCTCCCACTACCGGATACTTTGCTTTGCTGAGCACGTCACGGCTTAGTTTCAGTTCCCAGCTCGGCCGCTACGGCTCCAGTTTGGCGGATCTGCGGCGTCCCCGCCTCATCGACCGGCACGTGAATCATCCTGCTCTCGGTATCGCGCGCAGGGTGTCGTTCCTCCGGGTTGGAACTGAGTGCCTAGTCAAAGTTCATCCGCCGCGGTTCCTCCGGTGATGGTTGGGGAGGTGGGGTATTCGGCACCATTTCCGTCGGAATTGCGGACTCGTCGATCACGATTCGCCGCCCTTGGTCATCTGGAGGGAGAACCACGGGGCGAAGAAGTTCAACCTTCAACTCCTCCTGGAGAGTTTCCCACGGCCGCGGATCGTTTTCCTGAATCATCTGCTTCGCCCGGCTAACGAAAGCGGCGTAGTTGACCTCTTGGATCTGGTCTTCATACATCAGCAGGATCCTCATGGCGATTGTCACCTGCCGATAGAGATCGTGAAAGCGAAGATCCTCCTCCGTATGCCTCGGTCGTTGTGAAGCATACCTATCCATGCTTAGAAGCGATTCGAAAATTGCGTCACCCAATGCCATAAACGTCCCCTAGTTATCGGTGGTCTTCGGTGGAATCGGGGCCAGATTACCCATGCAAGCCTAGCTGTAAAGTGGCTCGGCAATACGCGATCAGTTGCTACACGCACTCCACAAGAATGGACCGGCAGCTTTCCCCTCTGGTTGGCTTCAGTGTCTGCCTGACACAACACCGACTGAACGGCTCGCCAGGCCCGCGACCCGGCCAACGCCGGTGAAATAAACGCCGGCCCCACGGGCGACTGGTAAGAATGACGGTAAGAATACCGGAGGGCTGTTGCTGAGGACTCGCGGCAAGCATTCAGGCGCCTCCTCACGATCCATTCTTACTTTTATTCTTACTTTGGCGTTTTCTCGGATTCAAAAACCAGTCAGTGGCTTGATCTTGAGGAGCTTAGGAAGATTGGAGCGGGTGAAGGGAATCGAACCCTCGTTACGGGCGTGGTGGTTTTGAGTGGTGTAAAGTGGCCGTTTTTATTGGGCTTTTCGATATGAATGCAGTAGGTTTACTGCACTAACTGCACTCGCAAAATGTCCTCGCTCTACCGAAAACGCGGGTCGCCGTTCTGGTTCATCCAGTTCGTCGATCCAGATGGGAAACGCCGGAACAAATCCACCGGCCTGCGCGCCGATCATCCCGGCGAGACCGCCAAGGCCCGAACTCTCCGCGCTCAGTTGGAGGCCAAGGAGCACAGCAAGGCCGCCCTCCCTGAAGGGGGTGGGTGGGATACGTGGGTGCCCCAGTATCTCAACCGGCACTGTGAATCTCCCCGGACCCATGAACGGTATCTCGACGCCTGGAAGTGGATCGCCCTCTGGCTCCAAACCAGAAAGCTCCATTCTCCCCGCGACATCACCTACCGAAACGCCCTCGAATACATCGACTGGCGGACAGCCTACAAAAAGAAGTCCGGGAAGACGGTTGGCCGCAACACCGCCATCTTCGAGCTGAAGACCCTCGCCCTGATCATTGGGGAGGCTGTTCGGCTCGGACATGCCGACGCCAACCCGTTGGTCAGCCTGAAAATCAAGAAGGACAAAGCCGCCAAGAAGCCGGAACTTTCCGATGAGGAGATTGTCACCCTGCGCACCGCGTTGGTTGTTGAGCCCGAATGGATGCAAAGTTCCTTCGAGATCGCCCTCCACACCGGCTGCCGCCTCCGCGAGACACGCATCCCGATGAACTGTGTCGATTTCGAGGAGAACAAGATCACCTTCCCGTCCCCCAAAGGCGGCGAGGACCGTGCCTTCTCTATTCCGATGCCCTCGGCGCTCCGGCCCCTCCTCCAACGCCTGTCCAAAGAGCGTCGCAAGTTCACCGTGGATTTTCCGTTCCAGCCCTCCCGCCGGTGGCAGCAATTCTTCATTAAGCTGAAGCTGCCTCACCTTTGCTTCCACTGCCTGCGAGTGACCTATGTCAATCGGCTGCGGCGCGCCGGAGTTCCGAGGGAAGCCGCAATGCGGTTGGTCAACCATGCCTCGGATCTCGTTCATCAAATCTACCAGCGCGAGAAGGTTGAAGATGTGGTGAAATGGCGAGACGCGGTCAACTTTCCCAAGTAGTCAGACTGACAGGCGAGGGTCGGAATCGGACGGTGTTTTCCGAGGAAGAACGGTCATAAAGTGCCCTGTTTTCCTGAGCATTCAAGGGCAATTCTCCTTAACCTCCCACTACTGCTTCAGGCCGCTGCCAGTATTTTCACTGACAGTTTCACTGACAGTGTCGGGTGGTTATTCAGAAGCGCTGCTCAAGTTCTTCCGGCCCCGACGAAGGTGCTGAAATCCAACGCCGAATGGGGCGAGCTTGAGAACCGAGAACGCTGGCTGCTCATAGCCACGCTCCACCGCCCGTTTGAACTGCGGCTGTAGGGCCTGCCTTGACAATTTTGAACGTGAGTCGGGCGAGCTTGCCGTCATCGGCGCTGACATTACCGAACAGGCGGTCCGCCATTTGCCCGCTGGTTCTGGTTGCGGCCCAGCCGAACGGGTAGTCCGGGATACCTCGTCATTTGCTCGCTCAGGCACTACCGCGACTGGTGGTTTGAATAAAGTTTGAACAAGACGGCTACTTCACCTACCAACAGGGTTGTTGAGACTGTGGCGACAACTGATCGCGGCGCTGATGGCGCTGGCTTGGATACCAATGGTGTATTCGTGCGAAATCGCACACGCCTTCGGTTTGGAGCTGCCGCAGCAAGGTGCGCATAGTCAAATGGGGCAACCCCCGATTGACAATTGCGACCACTGTAGTTTCTGCGAGACGATACACGCCGGTGGGGTGGCACCGTCAGTGGTGAAGGTGTCGGTGCCCGGTTTCGTGGCGCTCCTCTCCCTTTGGCAGCCCGTCTTGACGACGTTGGTTGTCGAGCAGTCCCCCAAAGTCACTGCGGTCACCCGCAGCGACCAGGACTCACCACCGCAACGGTGGCAGTTCGCGGAACGCACGGCCTTGCCGCCGCGCGCCCCTTCCATCCTCGCCTAAACCTGCCTCGTGCAGGTGAACCCGTCTTTCCGGGCGCTTTGTCGTGCCCGGATTCCTTCTGTTCCGTCGTTTTCCGCCACGCCCATGCACTTTTCAAAACCTCGTCTGCCGTCTGTCCGTCTATTTGCCTTCCTGTTTCCTTGCGTCGCCGCCTGCCTGCTGGCGCGTGCCGCTGAACCGGACCTGCCGCCATCGCTCACTTTGCCCGCACTGGTGGCCGAGACGCTGGAAAAGAATCCCGAACTCAAGTTCTACGACGCCGAGATCGCCGCAGCAAAGGCCGGGCGAAAAACGGCTGGGCTGCTCGCCAACCCACAGCTCAGTAGTGACGTGGGGCACAACGCACAGAAGTTTGGCGGCCTGAGCGCCGAAGGAGTGGCCTGGTCGGTCTCCGTGGCGCAGCCGTTCGAGTGGCCGGGGCGCATCGGGCTGCGCAAGGCCATCGCGAACCATGACATCGAACTAGCGCAACTCGGCTATGAGCGATTCAAGATCGCGCTCGCCGGTCGTGTGCGGACGCTCGCCTACGGGCTGTTCGCCGCGCAGGAGAAATCGGCCGCGGCGGCCGAAGTGGCCGAGCGGTTCAAGGCGCTGCGTGAAGTCCTGGTCCAACGTGACCCGGCGGGCCTGACCCCATTGCTCGAAACGCGCGTCATCGAGGCGACCGAGTTGAACGCCCAGCGCAAGGCGAGCGAGGCGTTGCTGGCCGCACAAGCGATGCTGCTGGAGTTGAACCAGCTTCGCGGCGTCTCGCCCGACACGCGTTTGGCCATCAGTCAGGCCAAACTCTCCTTCCGACCGCCCGAAGACCGGACCACGCTCATTGCGCTGGCGCGGTCCAATAACTTCGAGTTGCGGGTGCGCGCGGTGGAACTGACCCAGCAGGGTTTCCGCGTGGACCTCGCCAAGAACGAGCGCTTCCCGTCCATCAGTGTCGGGCCGAGTTATTCGGAACAAAAGGCGGGGTCGGAGGAACAGCGCATCCTCGGCCTCGGCATCTCCCTGCCGCTGCCGTTGTGGAATCGCAACAAAGGCAACATTGAAGCCGCAGTCGCACGCCGGATGCAGGCGGAGGTCTCGCTCAACGTCACCGAGCGCGAAATCCAGCGGAAGGTCATCGAAGCTGCCCTGATTTACGAGGCGAAGCTGCGCGAAATCGCGAAATGGCGACCCGACTCCGTGCAGCACTTCCAAGAGGCAGCGGAAGTTGCAGACCGGCATTACCGGCTTGGGGCGGTGCCCATCTCCACCTATGTCGAGCTGCAGAAGCAATACCTTGATGCAGTCGAGGGTTTGCTCGACACCAAGAAGGAGGCGCTTGAAGCGGCGGCCCAACTGGAACTGCTCACCGGTCTGCCGCTACCACTGTCGCAAATCACCCCGACCGAGGAGAAGAAATGAAGCCGTTTCGCTTCATCGTGATTACCCCTGCTTTGCTGGTGGCTGGTTTGTTGCTCATTGGCTGCGATGGGAAGAAGGAGGCCGGCCACGGCAAGGAGGAAGCCCACAGCAAAGAAGACGGGCATGGCCATGAGCACGGCGAGGAATCTCCCTCCGGCGCTTCGTTCAAGGCCGGCAATGGCGTGAGCGTGACGGACGAGACGCGGAAGATTCTCGGCCTGGAGGTGGCGGACGTGGCGGAGGAAAAGCTGGTGCAAACCGTTCAGTTCACCGCGCAAGTGTATGTCGCAGCCCGGAACCATCTGACTCCTGCCATCAACCCTCCGGCCCCGACGTTGCTGGCTTCGGGGCTGGTCGCGCCAGCGCAGGCCGCGTTGGTTCGCGCGGGCATGGCCGTGCGGTTCTCCGCTCCCTCGGGTGCCACGGCCGAGGGCAAGGTGAAGGAAGTCCACTCCTCGTTGGCTTTGGGCGACGCGGAGATTGACGTCATCCTCTCCGAAACTGGCGCACTGAAGTCCGGTGACTTCGTGCCGGGCACCATCACCTTGCCACGGGCGGAGGCGGTCACGGTCATCCCGAAGTCCGCCCTGCTCCGCACCTCGGAAGGCCCCTTCGTCTATGCGGTCAACGGGGACGCTTACTTCCGCACCGCCGTCAAAGTCGGCGCGGAGAGCAACGACCGAGTGGAAATCACCGACGGTCTGCTCGCGGGCGACCAGGTCGTGACCAAGCCGGTGCAAACTCTCTGGCTCATCGAACTCCGCGCCGTGAAGGGCGGCGGACACTCGCACTGATTTCACGATGAGCCAGCCCGCCAAATCATCCACCGCCTGCACGACGGCCTGCTGCGCTGCTCCGGCTCCGGTCGCCGCGCCGACTGCGCCGCTCACCGGGCCGCAGACGTTGCTGCGCGTGGCCGGGATGGATTGCGCGGATGAAGTGGTAGTGGTGAACCGCGCCTTGAAGCCGCTGCCCGGTGTGCGCGACGTGCAGGTCAATCTGATGGCGGGAACTGTGACCGTGGCGCACACCGCCGAAGTCGCGCCAGAAATTCTGGTCGCGGCGCTGGGACGCAACGGACTTCGCGCCGCTGTGGCGAACGCGAGCGAGCGGCCCGCGACTACGCCACAGGCGCAGCAAGGCCGCATCATTTCCGTGGCGGTGTCCGGCGTGTTCACCGGGCTGGGACTTTCGCTGCAATGGCTCCACGTCGAATCGGCTGCTTTGCGCCTCGCCGCGTTCGCCGTCGCCATCGTGGCGGGCGGCTGGTTCATCGCGCCCAAGGCGCTCGGTGCGCTGCGCCGCCGTTCGCTCGACATGAACGTGCTGATGACCGTGGCCGTCGCGGGCGCAATCGCCATCGGCGAATGGAGCGAAGGCGCGGCGGTCGTGTTCCTCTTCGCACTTTCCGAACTGCTCGAAGCGTTCAGTGTGGCGCGGGCGCGACGGGCCATTCAGTCGTTGATGGAACTGACGCCGGAAACGGCGCTGGTCAAGGAAGGCGAATCCATGCGCGAGGTCGCGGTCGCGGAAGTCAACGTGGGCAGCATCATCGCCGTGAAGTCCGGCGCACGGGTGCCGCTCGATGGCGAAGTCGTCGCGGGCGGCTCGGCGGTGAACCAAGCGCCCATCACCGGCGAGTCCATGCCCGTGGAGAAGAAGCCGGGCGACGGCGTGTTCGCGGGCAGCATCAATGGCGAAGGCTCGCTCGACGTGCGCGTGACCAAGCCCGCGAGCGACTCGACCATCGCCCGCATCATCCATCTCGTCAGCGAGGCGCAGTCGCAGAAAGCGCCCTCGCAACGGTTCGTGGACACGTTCGCCCGCTACTACACCCCGGCGGTGTTCGCGGTCGCGCTGCTGGTGTGGCTGGTGCCGCCGCTGTTGTTCGCGGGCGCATGGGCGGTCTGGACGTATCGGGCACTGGTGCTGCTCGTCATCGCCTGCCCGTGCGCGTTGGTCATCTCGACGCCGGTGTCCATCGTGTCGGGACTCACGGCGCTGGCGCGGCGCGGCGTGCTCATCAAGGGCGGCGCGTATCTCGAAGCCATCGGCAAGCTGCGCGTGCTGGCCGTGGACAAGACCGGCACCATCACCGAAGGCCGTCCGCGTGTGACGCAAATTCTGCTGCGGGTTGCTAAAGATGAAACTGAACTCCTGCGCGTGGCGGCGGCGATTGACGCGCACTCCGAGCATCCGCTGGCCAAGGCCGTGGTGGAAGCGGCGCAGCAACGCAACGTCTCTTTCACTCGCGCCACAAATTATCAGGCTCGCACTGGCAAGGGCGCGGAAGGCGACGTGGACGGCCACGCCTACTTCGTAGGCAACCACCGTTTCGCGCACGAACTCGGTGTGTGCTCCGAAGACTTGGAGCGGCAGCTTGCGGAGATTGAAGCGCAGGCGATGTCCGTCGTCGTGGTCGGTCATCGTCCGCATGGCGGCTGCGCGGGCGAAGTGCTCGGCGTGCTGGCCGTGGGCGACACCGTGCGGGCCAATGCCGCCGAGTCCATTCGCGCCTTGCACGCGGCGGGCGTTCGGAAGGTCGTCATGCTCAGTGGGGACAACCAGCGCACGGTGGACGCCATCGCGAAGCAGGTTGGCATTGATGAAGCGCACGGCGACTTGCTGCCCGACCAAAAAATTGAATGCGTCCGCGCCCTGCTCGCGGAACACACGCACGTCGGGATGATTGGCGACGGCGTGAACGACGCCCCGGCGATGGCTGCCGCGAGCGTCGGCATCGCGATGGGCGCGGCGGGCACGGACACGGCCATCGAAACCGCCGACATGGCGCTGATGCAGGACGACCTGAGCAAAGTCGCCGAGGCCATTCATCTCGGTCGCCGCGCCATGCGCGTCATTCAGGTGAACATCATTTTCGCGCTGGCGGTGAAGGCCGTCTTCCTCGTCCTCGCGCTGCTTGGTTACACAAGTCTCTGGCTGGCCATCCTCGCCGACACCGGGGCCACGCTCGTCGTCATCGCCAACGCGCTCCGTCTCCTGCGTCCGCCTTCCCCCTGATTTTCTATGCTGAACCGTCTCCTTGAATTCTCCGTCCGCCAGCGCGTGTTCGTGCTGCTCGCCACCGTTGTCCTCATCGGCATCGGTGTGTGGTCCGCGGTGCGGCTGCCGATTGATGCCGTCCCCGACATCACCAACATCCAGGTGCAGGTCAACACGTCCGTTCCCGCGCTCGCGCCGGAGGAGATTGAGAAGCTCGTCACCTTCCCCATTGAAAACGCGATGTCCGGCGTGCCCGGCCTGACGGAGTTGCGCTCGCTCTCCAAGTTCGGCCTCTCGCAGGTCAACCTCATCTTCGAGGACGGCACGGACATCTACCGCTCGCGCCAGTTGGTCAGCGAACGCTTGCAGACGGTCATTGATGATTTGCCGCCCGGCCTGACGCCGAAGCTCGCACCCATCAGCACCGGCCTGGGCGAAATTTATTACTACGTCGTCGAGTATGGAGAGGGCGCGACGAACAAGCCCGCGACGCGCGAGGCGCAGTTGATGGAGCTCAAGCTCCTGCATGATTACGTCATCAAGCCGCGCCTGCGCTCCACGCCCGGCCTGGCCGAAGTGAACACCACCGGCGGCTACGAAAAGCAGATCGTCATTCAGCCCAATCCTGACAAGCTCAAGAGCGTCGGCATGTCGTTCAGCGAAATCGCCGAGGCCATCGGCGAGAACGTCGAGAACGCGGGCGGCGGCCTGATTCAACTCGGCGGCGAATCCGTCACCGTGCGCGCGGCGGGCCGTGTGCAGACCGTTGAGGAGATTGAACGGTTGCCGCTCAAGTTCGGTTCACGCGCCACGCCCTTGCGCGTGAAGGACGTGGCCGATGTGGGCATCGGAAAAGCCGTTCGCACCGGCACGGCGACTTACAACGGCGAGGAAGCCGTGCTCGGCTCGGCCTTGATGCTGGCCGGTGAGAACAGCCGCCTCGTTGCCAAGCGCGTGGACGACAAACTCAAGGAGGTCCAGACCAAGCTTCCGGCGGGCGTGGAAATCATCACGGTCTATGACCGCACGGTGCTTGTGGATCGCACCATCCGCACGGTGGAGACGAGTTTGTTCGAGGGCGCGATTCTCGTCGTGGTCGTGCTGCTCGTCATGCTCGGCAACTGGCGCGCGGCGTTCATCGTCGCGCTGGCCATTCCGCTGTCGCTGCTGTTCGCCATGACCGGCATGGTGCAGAGCCGGGTCTCCGGCAACCTGATGAGTCTGGGCGCGATTGACTTCGGGCTGATTGTGGATGGCGCGGTCGTGATGGTGGAAAACATCATCCGCCATCTCGCCGAGAAACAGCACAAGTTGGGACGCCGACTTACCGCCATCGAGCGCGCCCACGAGGTGCTGGTCTCCGCGAAGGAAGTCGCCAGCCCGATGTTCTTCGGCGTGTGCATCATCACGGTGGTTTATTTCCCGATCCTCGCGCTCACTGGCATCGAAGGGAAAATGTTCAAGCCGATGGCCATCACGGTCATCTTCGCGCTGGTCGGTTCGATGGCGCTGGCGCTCACCTTCATGCCTGCGCTCTGTTCGTATCTGCTCGGCGGGAACATCAAGGAGAAGGACAGCTTCCTCGTGAATTGGGCCAAGATCGTCTATACGCCCATCCTGCGCTTCGCGCTGGGTTTTCGCTGGGTCGTTACGGGTGCGGCCGTGGCGCTGTTCATTCTGGCGATCTTTGTCTTCAACCGGCTCGGCGCGGAATTCGTTCCGCAACTGGACGAAGGCTCGTTCGCCACGCACATGATTCGCACCACGAGCATCGGCATCGACGCCAGCGTGGAGATGCAGAAGCAGGGCGAGAAGGTGCTGCTGGAGAAGTTCCCCGAGGTCGCCTACACGTTCAGTCGCCTGGGCACGGCGGAAATCGCGAGCGACCCGATGGGCGTCAATGTGGCCGACACCTACATCATGTTCAATCCGCCCGACAAGTGGCGCAAAGTGGACGGCAAAATCATCGGCAAGGAAGCGCTCGCTACGCTGATGACCGAAGAACTCGGCAAACACCTGCCCGGCGAAGGCCATCTGTTCAGCCAGCCGATTGAAATGCGTTTCAACGAAATTCTCGAAGGCACGCGCGCGGACGTCGCCGTGAAAGTCTTCGGCGAGGACTTCGCGGTGATTGAGAAGATCGCCAGCGAGGCGCGGGAAATTTTGGAGAAAGTTCCGGGCGCGGCGGACGTGGAGTTTGACGCGCTCGGCAAATCGCCGTTGCTGGAGATTATCCCCAACCGCGAGGCGATGAGCAAATACAACCTCCACGCGGCGGAGTTGAACCGTGTGGTGGGCGCGGCGCTGGCCGGCCAGGAAGTGGGTAAGCTCATCGAAGGCAACCGTCGCTTCGACATCGTCATCCGCCTCGCCGAGTCGCAGCGCGAGCAAATCGAGGAGTTGAAGCGCCTGCCCGTGCGGGTGGACGGCGGCGGCTTGCTCACGCTCGGCAAGGTCGCCGATTTCCGCATCGTTGAGCAGGTCGCGGCCATCTCGCGCGAATACAGCCAGCGCCGCGCCGCCATCATGGTGAACCTGCGCGGACGCGACGTGGAAAGTTTCGTCCTCGAAGCACAGAAGAAGATCGCGGAGCAAATCAAACTCCCCGACGGCTACACCATCGAGTTCGGTGGACAATTCAAGAACCTGGTGGAAGCGCGGAAGCGGCTCACCATCGTCGTGCCCGTGGCAATGGCGCTGATTTTCATCCTCATCTTCATGGCCCTGCAAAGCCTGCGGCAATCGCTGCTGGTCTTTCTGGCCGTGCCGCTCGCCGTGACCGGCGGCGTCTTCGCGCTATGGGCGCGCGACCTGCCGTTCAGCATTTCGGCGGGCGTCGGCTTCATCGCGCTTTCCGGCATCGCCGTGCTCAACGGACTCATGATCATCACGTTCTTCAACCAGTTGCGCGAACGCGGCGCGGACGTGCGCACCGCCGTCTGGGACGGCTCGTTGTTGCGCTTGCGCCCGAAGCTGATGACCGCGCTGGTGGCGTCGCTTGGCTTCGTGCCGATGGCGATTGCCAGCGGGGCGGGCGCGGAAGTCCAACGCCCGCTCGCCACCGTCGTCATCGGCGGGATTCTTTCCTCAACTTTCCTCACCCTCGTTTTGCTTCCGACGCTTTACGAGTGGCTGGAACGCAAACAAAAGCCAGCGGGTGACGCGCCTGTGAAAGCCCCATCTGGTGATGGCGGACCTTCCCCCGACGCCGCGCCCGCACTCACCGCATAAACCAAGAACACATGAAAGCAAACCTCCGCATCCTCACTCTCGCTGCCGCTTTGTGCGCCAGCCTTACGCTCCCGGCCCTCGCCGCTGAGAAACACGACCACAAACACCTCGCCACGCCCAAAGGCGGACGCCTCCTCGACAAGACCGAGCCGCACGCCGAGTTCGTGGTCGAGAAGGACCGCACCGTGACCATCAACTTCTACAGCGAAGAGATGAAACCCGTCCCCGCCACCACCCAGAGCGTGACTGTCCAGGCCGACGCCAAGAGCGGGAAGACCAAGCTGGAGTTCGAGAAGAAGGGCGATTCGCTGGTCAGCAAGTCGGCGCTCCCCGAAGGCGACGGCTACAACGTCGTCGTGCAGTTCAAGCAGACTGGTGACGCCAAGCCGTTGAACCTCCGCTTCAAGCTCGACATGGCCACCTGCGGCGAGTGCAAGCGGGCGGAGTATGCCTGCATCTGTGAACACTGAGCCGCATCCAAAGGCAGGGGCATGAGCCGGCCCGGCAGACGACACAAGGCAAAGCCGGGAACACCGGCTGCCCCTGTTTTGAGCCGCGCCGACTGGATGCGGCTATCCTTGATTCTGCTGGGGGCGGGAGTGTTGTTTGTCGGCTGGTCGGCGTTTGAACTGCATCTCAGTCACGAGGCCAGTCTCAGCCGTATCCTGTCGCGCTGGCGGGCCGAATATCACCTGACCGAAGAGCAGGAACGGTTGATTCGCGCGGAAGAGGAACGCTTCCACGGCACCGCCAACCCGCTGACGCGACCGAGGCGGACGCCCCAAGAAACCAAGGCGCACGAACTCGCCATCAGCCACCTCATGAATCCTGAGGACGGGGCGCGGTTTCTGGCCGCTCGCGAACCGTCGGATGACTTTAGGAAGCAGGGACGGAACGCCGCTTCCGAGATAGCCCCATGAAGTCGTGCTGGAACGGAACGCAGTCATCAATGCGCAGCACAGACCATGGTCGCTCGTCACGAGAGGTTCCTTGGGCGCTGATCGCGTGGCATTGGTTGGTGCGAGCGCGCCATTGGCGCACGATAACCTGTCCGCCGGACCGCACCCACATTGATCACCTATACCGGCATCAAGGTCTGGAAAGAATTGATGGTCATATTTGCCCATGATGTCCGGGACCGATCACATTCCTCATCGCCAAACCGAGCCGAAGTTTCTGAACTCCTTGAGAATGTCTCCTTCCGATCAGCCCGCAGGCATGGCATGGCCCGTGCATTGTAGGTCGCGTGCGTTTCCGGCTCTGTGCAATTCTGCTTTTGGTGACCCGCCTGTTGCAGGCGGACCCGGTTGTGTCGGCGGCCTCCGAATTGGCCATCCAGTTCCGTGAAGGTCTTCTGTGGCTAGATGTGAACGTTCCACAGCGCGAAGCACCTTTGCATTTCCTCGTGGATTCCGGCGCGAGTGCCAGCGTCATAAACTTGGCCACGGCTAAGAGGCTGGGCTTGGAACTTGGCCTCAGGGTAAATGTGATCGGCGTGGGCACAACCTTGACCGGGCACTGGCCGGTGAGGCTGTCCGCGAAGGCGGCCCAGCTTGAACTGCCCGGCGAATACCTCGCACTGGATTTGAGCAGGCTGTCGGGCGCGTGCAGCCGCGCGGTTGATGGTTTGGTTGGCGCAGATTTCTTTCGCGACCGGGTGGTCGAGATTGATTATGCGGCGCAGACGCTCCGCGTGCTCGACTCCGCTCCCGCCGGCGCGACCACCAACGCCGTTCCACTCGAAGCCCGCCCCTGTGGTTTCCGGGTAGCCGTGAACGTCAATGGCGGCGGGAGCCAGTGGGTGCGCGTGGACACCGGCTGCGCGACAGCCTTCCAGTGGGTGACTTCCAAGGAACGGGCCGACCGATGCACGGGTAAACTGGCGGTGGGCCTGGCCGAGCTTTCAATCCCGCAGACCCTGACCGGCGTCCGCATCGGAAACCACCACCTTGATACGGTGCCGACCGGGTTGCATCGCAGGGCCATCTTCCCCGGCGAATCGGGCCTGCTCGGCAATGGTCTGCTTGCACAGTTCGGCGTCGTGACCATTGACGCCAAGGCGGGACGGCTGATTCTCGGTCGCACTCCGGCGCCGTAGTCCTCGTCCCGCCTTTTTGCTCCAAGTCCGGCCGTCGCACAGCCGGTCACTTCGCGCCTGATTGCCCAAGATTTCGCGAGGGATTCTCCCGCCTACGGCGTATCCAAGGACGTGAACAAAGCGGCGAAAAGCCGCACAACGAAGAAAGATGAACGATATGAAAACCAAATTCCTCTTCGCCGCCACCGTCGCCTTCCTTACCGCCGTCAACTCGGCCTCCGCCGCCGAGCCGATCCTCTCACCCCGGGCTAAGGCACTGGCCGACTCCCTGCGAACGGTTCCCGGTTCGACCATGGACATGGTTGACCGCTCGGTCAGGTTCAATTCGCCCAGGGGCCGCGAATTGGCTTACAGTTTGCGCAGAATTCCGGGCACTGGCTCTGGCATTGACCTCGTTCACGGCCCGCGCCCCACGATGTCGCCGAAAGACCCGCGTTACGAAACCGCG
This sequence comes from uncultured Verrucomicrobiota bacterium, assembly GCA_964602595.1. Classification (GTDB taxonomy): domain Bacteria; phylum Verrucomicrobiota; class Verrucomicrobiia; order Limisphaerales; family UBA9464; genus CAIWAH01. The sequence continues at coordinate 166,554 of CAZRRO010000008.1, forward strand.
CTCCTCGAACTGCGAGCGAAGGAGTTCCAAGTCGCGCCACTCAAATGAGCGTGCGGCTCGATTCGCATCCGGTAGTATCACGGGCGGCGGCACACTTCGCCGCCCAACGAAGTGGCAGCCTATGAAGACAGACAATTCCAACGAGAATGACGCTCCGCTCCGCACGCTGTTGAAGGAGTGGAAACCGGAGGCGTCGCTGCCCCCGCGCTTTCAGGAGCAAGTCTGGCGGCGCATCGAGCGGTCTGAAACCGCGCCAGTGCCGTCCGTCTCGCTCGCCACGGGGTTCGCGAAATGGCTCACGAACTTGCTGCCCCGGCCTGCGCTCGCCACGGCTTACGTGGCCGCACTGCTGGTCATCGGCGCGAGCGTAGGCTGGAGTCAGGCACGGCAGGAAACGGCGCGTGTGACTGGCGAACTGAGCGCCCGCTACGCCCAGACAGTTGATCCCTACCAAACCACGCCCCAGCCATGAAGCGCGGCCTGCTGATTCTGGCGCTCGGCGTGGTGGGCGCGGTCGTCGCCTACTGCTGCGTCTATCTGATGGGCACGGCCAAGCCCCGCGCGATGATGCAAAGCCCCCAGCCGGAACTCGCCTGGCTGAAGCACGAGTTCAATCTTGGCGACACCGAGTTCAAGCGGATCTCCGAGCTTCACGCCGGTTATCTGCCGCAGTGCATGGAGCGCTGCCGCCGGATTGACGAACTGAACGACAAGCTTTCCAATTCACTCGCCAGCGCCACGCAAGTCACGCCGGAGCTTGAGGAGCTTCTCAACGAGCGCGCACAGATGCGGGCCACCTGCCAGGCGGAGATGCTGAAACATTTCTTTGAAGTCAGTCGAACCATGCCGCCCGAACAGGGGAAGCGTTACCTCGCATGGGCGCGGGACAACACCTGCCTCCGTGAACAGGCAATGGATCACGGCGCGGACAATAGCGCTGCCACGACCACACCAGCCCAGCATCCTTGAGCGCCTTCATGAACACGCCCAATCCGGACGAACTGGACGTGCTGGACATGAGCCGCCTCGCGGCAGGGAACGAGGCCGCGCTGAACAGTCTGATGGATCGCCACGCCGGGAAATTGTTCAATTACCTCGTCCGCTGCCTGCAAAACGAAGACGACGCGGCGGACGCGGCCCAAGAGACCTTCGTGAAGGTCTATCAGAGCCGGGCGCGATTCGACCCCGATCAAAAGTTTTCAACCTGGCTCTACGCCATCGCGGCCAATCTCGTGAAAGACCGCTACCGCTGGCGTTCGCGGCATCCACAGGTGTCACTCGATGCTGAGAGCGACGCCACGGGCGACAGCTTCCGCGATTTCCTGCCGGGAAACGACCCGCTGCCGCATGAACGGGTGCAGGCTGCGGAACGCTCCGAAACCATCCGCCGCGCCGTGGCGGCGCTGCCTGAAGAACTGCGCCAGCCGCTCATCCTCGCCGAATACGAGGAACGCTCACACGCGGAGATTGGCGCGATACTCGGCTGCACTCCGAAGGCGGTGGAAACGCGGATTTACCGAGCGCGGCAACAGCTTCGGGCGAGCCTCTCCGAACTGCTGGCTGCGGTTTGAGCTAGAGCGACACACGTCGCCGGGCAATTTTTTGCAGGACGGAGTGGTCGTCTCCAAACTTGCAGAGTGCGTCACAGTGATCGCTCAGTTCCTTGAAGGGAAGGAACGCGAAGGCAATGTTCTCCAAGTCACTGCGGAAGGCGGGTCGGGAAAGTTGCGCCATGACTTCCTTTTCCCGGTCGTTCGGCGCGACGAGGTAGAGCCTGCACCCGCCGCCGGGCATCGAACGGGACAAGTCTTCCAGCCGCAGGATGCCGGAGTAGATGGACGTGCTCTTCTCAATTTCAAAGGCGCTGACGATTTCACCGCTGCCGGGCTTGAGCCAAATCACATCAATCAATGTCACCGTGTCCATCACTTCGGCGGGCCACGACTGCGGCGGAAGTTCCGGCACTGTGAGCAGGGCGAAGCTGTCTCCGTGGCAGGAGCGATGGCGGTCGTTGCGGGCCACATGCACGTCGTATTTGAGCGCCCGCCCGACTTTGATGAGCAAGTGCTGCATCTGGGTGTGCTCGGATTCTTCCTCTTGCTCGGCGAGCACTTCCTTGTGCCGGGCACGGGCGGACTTCTCCGCTTTCTCCTTCGCTTCTTGCAGCACGCCATCCGCGTTTCCCGCGATGACCAACCGGCCTGAGCCGATTTCAAACAGCAGACCCGCGAAAGCGCCGAGGTCTTTGGAAAGATGGTCGCGCAGTTCCTCGTTGGCGCGGACAATCACTTCCCGCATCTCCAAGTAACTTTCCCACGAACCTAGTTTCGTCTTTGCGGCGAAGAGTGCGTTGAAGCCGTTTACCATCGCGGTGTTGAACGGCGGCACCAGCGTCGGGTGCAGGAAGTAAATGATGCTGGCGACCGCCGGGCCGAGTCCTTTGATTTGCGCCGCGCCGAGGCGGCTCATCTCGGCGAGAACTTGGTCTTCGCGCGTGGCGCTGAGACAGGCTTGCAAAAACGCGCCGAACTTCTGCTTGTTGGTCTGGCTCTCGTAGATGTCCGGGATGCGGAGCTTGGGTTTCCAGTAGAAAGGGTGCGCCGCGCCCGCGAAGACCTGCTTCTGTTCGGTGATGGCCGTGAGCACAAACTCCAAGGTCGAGCCTTTGAAGTCGTTCGGAAAAGTGCCCGCCGCGATGCTGTCCACCGTGTCGCGCACGCCGCGCCGGATGGCGCGAAACGCCTTCATCCGTTCCGCGCCATTGATGAACCAAGTGGCATAGACCGATTCAGGGTCGGCTTTGTAGCGGTGGATGAGTTCGATGAGAGCGGCGCTCTCCATGAGGTCAGGCTTCGTGATTTCACCCACTACAGTATGCGGGGTCGGATGGTCAACGACGGATGATTCAGCGCCTGGCCTCGTGGTAAATATTTTTGAGGGATTTGCTCGGCGGCGGCGTAGACTCAAACGGCAGGCCGCTTGGTTCGAAGAGGTCGGCGGGACAGTTTGAGTAAAGTTCGATTATGCGTTTGCGTCAGACAACCTTGAGTCCGCTGCTCCGCTCCCTCGCGGCGCTCGCGCTCGTGGTCTTCGTCGTGGCGCAGGCCATGTGCTTCGTCCATTGCAACTTTGGCGGTGGACATGGAGACAAGGCGCAACCCTCCTGCCACAGCTCGCCGCAGCACGCGGCTTCGCATGATGGCAATGATGACTCAGCTCCGTCCGCTCCGTCGCCCACTGCCGCGTGCTCGACGCTGAAGACCATGCTGGCCGGAGGCGACGCTCCCGCGCTCACCGCTTTTCAGCCGCACACGCTGTATCTGCTCTCTCCGGTCGTGCTTGCTCTGGATGCGACCGAGGTGCAGCCGAAAGCCTCCTTTTCCCGCCAAGTTCGGACACGCGATTGGGTCTTCACGCCCGAGGTGTGCCTTGGTCCGGCGTTCCGCAGCCTCGCTCCTCCCTTCGTCGGTTAAGTTGATGCCGGCTCGCGTTCGCTCGCGCGGCTGACTCAACTTCCTCACCCGTTCCGTGCCCTGTCGTCACGGAAAAACTCTGTCCCTTTGTCGCCGTAAGAAATTTTGTCCATGAAAACTTTGTCCGCCGTCGTCACCGCCGTTTCACTCGGCGCGGCCCCGTTATGGGCGCACGAGGAAGGGGCCGCGCACGCCGACCTGATTCTCGGCCAGCCGCCCGAATACCTCCATGTGCTGCTGCATCCCGTGCTCATCGTCGGCCTGGCCTTGGCCCTCATCGTTTTGGTGGCGGGACTCATGACCCGCAGCAAGCCCGCGCAGGTCATCGCCCTCGCGCTTGTTCTCGTCTGCTCGGCCTCGGCTTGGCCGGTCTTGGGCCTTGGTCAAAACGCCTACAACCGCATCCGTCCGCAGGCCGATGAAGCGGGCCAGGCATGGGCACGCGAGCACATGCGCCGGGCCGAGACGTTCATTTATGTTTTCTACACCACGGCCTTGCTGGCGGGAGCGGGACTGCTCGCGCACCGCAAGTGGCCCAAAGCCGTGAAGCCCTTCACCGCCGCCGTGCTCGTCGCGGGCGCGGCTTCACTCGGCGTCGGCGGCTGGATCAGCAAGGCGGGCGGGCAGATTTGCCACCCGGAATTTCGTGACAGCCCACCACCCGTCACGCTGATGCCCGATCATTCACATTCCCCCACCAAGCCATGAGGTCCAGCAGCCACAACTTGAAGAAAGCTACGCAACCCAATGCCATTAGTTTCCAACCCAATCTCATGAAACACTCCAGCCCAATCCTGAATCGCCGGCAGTTCCTCCGGTCCACGACTGCGCTGAGCATGGCCGCCTACGCCCATCAATTGCTTCCAGTCTTCGCGCAGAACGCAGTTGAAAGGCCCGTGCTGAAGCCGGATTCCACGGGAGCAATCGACCTCGTCATTGACGAGACTGAGTTCGTCATTGGAGGAAAGTCCGCTCTGGCGACCACCCTCAACGGCACAGTGCCGGGGCCGCTCGTCCGCTTGCAGGAAGGGACCGAGGCCGTCATCCGCGTGACCAACCGGCTGAAGGGCGACAGCTCGATTCACTGGCATGGGGTGATCCTCCCCTACCAAATGGACGGCGTCCCCGGTCTCAGTTACGACGGCATCCAGCCGGGGGAAACCTTTGAATACCGCTTTCCGGTCACGCAGAACGGCACGTATTGGTATCACAGCCACACCGGACTACAGGAGCAGACTGGACTTTACGGACCGATGATCATCGAGGCGGCCCGGCGCGAACCGTGGGCTTATGACCGCGAATACGTGGTCATGCTCTCGGACTGGACCTTCGACGATCCGCACACCCTGCTCGCCAAACTGAAAAAGCAGGCGGACTACTCGAATTACCAGCAGCGCACGCTCCTGGAGTTCATTCGCGACACCCGCCGGGACGGCTTTGTGCCGACGATGAAAGAGCGGCTCATGTGGAGCAAGATGCGGATGATGCCGACGGATTTTGCCGACATAACCGGCCACTATTACACCTACCTGATGAACGGCCGGGACCCGGACAGCAACTGGACGGGCTTGTTCAAACCGGGCGAAAAAGTCCGCCTGCGCTTTATCAATGCCGCCGCCGGCACCTACTTCGACGTGCGCATTCCCGGGCTGCCGTTGACCGTGGTGCAGGCCGACGGGCAGAACGTTGCCCCGGTCCAGGTGGACGAGTTTCGCATCGCCGTCGCCGAAACCTACGACGTCATCGTCGAGCCAAAGGCCGACCACGCCTACACCATCTTCGCGGAATCCATGGACCGCAGCGGCTACGCGCGCGGCACGCTCGCGCCTCGCGCCGGCCTGTCCGCAGCCATTCCGCCGCGTCGAGAGCGCCCAACGCTCACGATGAAGGACATGGGCATGGACATGCGCGACATGAAAGGCATGTCTGGAATGGACGGCATGAAGGGCATGGATTCCATGAAAGGAATGAAGGGCATGAAGGCGATGCCCAAGAGCGATGCCGCCATGCCGAATATGGATCATGGCAAAATGGGCATGACTCCACCATCCCCACCTCAAACTCACGGCGCTCACGGCGCTGCCACGACGGGAATGCAGCACGGCGGCGAGGGAGCCGCGAAGACCTACAAGCATGGCCCGGACACTCATGGTCCGGGAAACACCACCGTCGCGATGGTTTCGCAAAGCCGGTTGCATGAGCCGGGCAGCGGTCTTGAAGACGCTCCGTGGAAAGTGCTCGTTTACACCGACCTCAAATCACCCGCACCAGGACTGGATCAACGCCCGCCGCGCCGTGAGATCGAGATGCATCTCACGGGCAACATGGAGCGTTACATGTGGTCCTTCGACGGTGAGCGCTTCTCCGGAGGCACCGAACCCATCCGGCTCGTTCACGGCGAACGGGTGCGCCTGACGTTTGTGAACGACACGATGATGAACCATCCAGTCCACCTCCACGGCATGTGGCTGGTCCTGGACAACGGCAACGGGCAGCACAACCCGCGCAAGCACACCATCAATGTGAAACCCGCCGAACGGTTGTCGGCGGATGTCACCGTGGATGCTCCGGGCAACTGGGCCTTTCACTGCCACATCCTGTTTCACATGGAGATGGGCATGTTTCGCGTCGTCTCCGTTTCCAAGCCGGTGAAGGAAGGCAAAGGCGCGTGAACTCATCCTTAAACAACCCGCTCCGACAGCGAATCATGAAGCCAATCCTGACACTCTCGCTCGCCTTGACGCTGAGTGCCGCCCACGGGCAAGTCGCCGTGCCGGCGGGTCATCAACAACATCCGACCGAAACCAACGCTCCGGCCAAAGCCGACGCTCACAAGGGCCATTCTTCAATGACGATGCCCGGTGAAGCCATGCCAAACCACGGCATGATGTCGCAGCCGACGATTGATCCCAAGGACGCGGAATACCTGCCTTACGACCTCAAAGACATGGGTGCCGGCCCGTTCGGTCTCCTGCTGCTGGACCAGCTTGAGTATCGGCTGGGCCAGGGTGACGACCAGTTTCGCTGGGATGCCGAAGGCTGGTATGGCGGGGACTTCAACCGCTTCTGGTTCAAAACCGAGGGCGAACAAACCGTGCAAGGCCCCAGCGCAGGTCGCGCCGAGATTCACGGATATTACAGCCGGTTGATCACCCCGTTCTGGGACGCGCAGATTGGCTTGCGCTACGATCAATTGTGGGAGCCGGGCAACGATCCTTCCCGCTTCTTCGCCGCCATCGGGGTGCAGGGATTTGCCCCGTATCGCTTCGAGGTGACTCCGGCGTTGTTTATCAGCGAAGACGGCGATTTCTCCGCCCGACTGACCGCGAGCAAGGAGTATCGCATTACCCAGCGCCTCGTCGCCCAAGGGCGCTTCGAGACCGAGATCGCCGCACAGGACGTTCCCACATTTGGCGTTGGCGAGGGATTCAACTCCGTCGAGTTGGGACTGCGCCTCCGGTATGAAATACGCCGGGAATTTGCGCCCTACATCGGAGTGAGCTGGGAAAGGAAGCTGGGGCAAACGGCAGATTTCGCGCGCCAGGCGGGCGAGAACCCGGATGTTCTGCATTTCGTCGCCGGCGTGCGGCTCTGGTTCTAGGCCAAATAATCCACGCCATCTCAACGTTCAACAAACCCATAACCACAAAGACACTGAATATGAAAATGAAATGGATTCTTCCGAGCTTGATGGCACTGGCGTTCGTCGCCGTGTTCGCCGTGACCGGGTGCAGCAAATCGGACGACCACAGCGGCCATGCCCACCAATACACCTGCCCGATGAAGGAGCACTCCGATGTCGTGTCGGACAAGCCCGGTAACTGCCCGAAGTGCGGCATGAAGTTGGTGGAGAAGAAATGAGACGTATGCGCCATCACCTGATTGTCCGCTGCGCCCTCTCCTCGCTTGCGGCGCTCGCTTTCCTCGCGCTCGTGCCGAGGGGCTTCGCCCAAGAGCCGCGTCTGCTGGACGCGCCGTTTCTCGACACGCTGCGCGTCGAGGTTCGCACGAATCACCCGTCGGTTGCCGCAGCGCAAGCCCGCGTGCTTGCCGCCGAGTCAGGCGTCCGCGCGGTCCGCCTTTGGGAAGACCCGATGGCCGGTCTGGGCTTCATGGCCGCGGATCGCGAGATGCGAATGGACGACGGCGACATCATGTTCGGCGTCGAGCAGATGCTGCCCCGGCGCAAACTTTACGAAGCGCGCAAGGCTAGGGCGGGCGCGGAGCGCGCCATCTTCGAGGCAGAGACGCGCACAGCGGCGCTGAATCTCGAAACGCTCGTCGCTCAATCCGCCATCGAACTCGCTCTCGCGGACGAGATGCTCGCCATCCAGACGAATCAACTGGCGTGGCTGGAAAGCATGGCCGCGAATGCGCGCGAGAAGCTCAAAGACCCGATGGCCAATGCCTCCGAGCCGCTCCGCATCGAAAGCGAAGTAGCGCAGGAACGGCAGAAGATTGACGCCACCGAGCGCCAGCGCACGCGGCTGGTCCGGCAATTGAACATTCTGCTTGGCCGGGGCACGGACGAAGCGTGGCCCAACCTCCGCTTGCCGGAATCCGCCACACTGACGCCGGGACTCTCCGATGAACTCGCGCGGCTCTACCAGGTGAATCCCATGCTACAGGCGCTGCTCAACACTGCCGAGGCCGCCAAGTCTGAAATCGAAGTCGCGCGACGAGAGCGCAGCCCAATCTTTTCCGTCGGCGTGGAGTCGAGCGTCTATTCAGGCGGGGATTTCCGGCAGGCCACCGTGGGTGCAAAGATGACGCTCCCTTGGTTCAACAAATCCGTGTATCGCGCGAACACCGATCGCGCCATCCAACAACAGGCCGCCGCTGAAAAGGAGGCCGAGGCGCTGGCGCGTCGGTTGCGTGGCGAAGCAGTCGCGGCGCACACCGAGGCGGAAACTTCGGCGCGACAGGCGAAGACGTTTTCGGAAGAAGTCATTCCACGCGCCGGGAAGGCGGTCGAGTCCACGCAGAACGCTTGGATCAGCTCGAAGGCCAGCATTCTCGAAGTCCTTGACGCCCGCCGCTCGCTGCTCAACGCGCGGCTGGAGGAACGCCGTTCCGTGGCCGCGCACCGGGCCGCGCTGGAAATGCTGCGCTCCATCGTTCCGCCACCGACCAAGCCTTGACCCATTTCATGAAAACCATTCCTGCCATTCTCCTGACGCTCGCGGTCGCAATTCCGGCGACGTGGTTCGCGACGCAAAAATTCCACACGGGCAGCGCAAGTTCCGCCGCGACATCGCAACAGCCCGCCGGTCGCAAGCTGCTCTACTACCAGAGCGCGATGCACCCCTGGATCAAGTCGCCCAAGCCAGGCCGATGCACCATCTGCGGAATGGAACTGACGCCCGTGTATGAGGGCGACGCCGGTTTCGACGCGGCGGGCGGCGGCGATGTCGTGCCGCTGACGCAGACGATGATTCAGGTGGTGAACGTCCAGACCGCCGAGGCGCAAGTGCGCCCGCTCACCAAAACCCTGACCGTCGCGGGCATGATTGACGACAACGCCACGCGGCATCGCGTGCTCTCGGCCTACATTCCGGGCCGCGTCCAGAAGCTCTACGTCAATTTCATGGGCGCGGAGGTGAAGGAAGGCCAGCCGCTCGCGGAGTTCTACAGTCCGACGTTGCTGCAATCCGAGCGCGAGTATCGCACGCTGACCGGCGAGCTTCGTTCAGCGACGGCTCTGCGCTTGTTGCAGATGGGACTGACCTCCGCGCAGATCGAGGCGCTGCCGGAGAAGCCCGGCGACAAGTTGACCTCGCAGATTCTTTCGCCCATCGGCGGCACGGTGGTCGCGCAGAACGTGTATGAGGGGCAATACGTGCAGGAGGGCGAGCGGCTGTTTGAAATCGCGGACTTCTCGACGATGTGGTTTCAGTTCCGCGCCTACGAGCAAGACCTGCCGTGGATCAAGCCCGGCCTCAAGGTGGACATCACCACGCCGTCGCATCCGGGCAAGACGTTCACTGGCAACATTACGTTCATTGACCCGAACTTCGACGAGGCCACGCGCTCGACCAAGGTGCGCGTGGAACTGGAAAACCCGCTGGTCGAAGGACGCCGCTTCTTGCTCCATCGTCTCTACGCGGACGGCCTGGTGCGCCTCGACCTGCCGGACGCGCTCACTATTCCTCGCGCGGCGGTGATTGAAACCGGGCCGGAGGCCGTGGCCTACGTCGACCAGGGCGGCGGCGCATACTCACGTCGCGTGCTCAAGCTCGGTCGTCGCGGTGACGCGCTCGTGGAAGTAACCTCCGGCCTGAGCGTCGGAGACAAGGTGGTGGTGAACGGCAACCTGCTGATTGACGGGCAGGCGGAGATGAACCGCGCCTTCGCCGAACCCGCCGCGACCAACGCGCCTGCCGTCACGCTACCCGCGCTCACGGAAGCGCAGCGCAAGGCGGTGAAAGATTTCCTTGCTCTTGCGGATGCCATCACCGCGTCGCTCGCGGCGGACAAGCTCGACGAGTTCAACACACAAGCGGCGAAGTCTCACGCGGCCATGCCCGCGCTGATGGACGCTTTCGTCAACGCGGACAAGGCTTGGCATCCGTTGCTCAAGGGTCTTGAGGAGGCAGGCCACTTGGAAAAGGCCGACGACCTCAAGGCCGCGCGGAAAACCTTTCATCCTTTCAGCAACGCCGCTGTCGCGCTCGCGCAGGCGTTGCGCCGCGGCGAGAAGGAGTTCGCTTCGCTGAAAGTGTTTCGGTGTCCGATGACGAAGGCGGTGTTCCCCGGCGCACCTGCATCGGCGGAATGGATGCAACTCAAACCCGCCATCAGCAACCCCTACATGGGCGTGCAGATGAATGATTGCGGAACGGAAGTGAAACCGTGAACCGGGAGCACCAGCCATGATTCAACGCATCATCGAATGGAGTTTGAAGAACCGCTTCCTTGTCTTCTGCGGGGCGCTGTTGCTCATCACGCTCGGCGTGCGGGCGGTTTTCAAGACGCCCGTGGACGCGATTCCCGACCTCACGGAAAATCAGGTGCTCGTCTATGCGGACTGGATGGGCCGCAGTCCGCAGGAGGTCGAAGACCAGGTGACGTATCCGCTCTCGACCGGCCTGCAAGGTCTGGCGGGTGTGAAGGACGTGCGGGCCACTTCGATGTTCGGCTTCTCGCTGTTGACGATTATTTTCGAGGACGAGGTTGACACCTACTTCGCGCGGACGCGCGTCCTGGAGCGACTTAATTATCTCCAAGGCGCGATGCCCGAAGGCGTGAAGCCGCAGCTTGGCCCGGACGCGAGCGGCCTCGGCTGGGTCTATCAATACTACCTCGACGTTGACCCGACGAAAGCGCCGGACGGCGGCTACGACCTCGGCAAGCTCCGCACGGTGCAGGACTGGCACATCCGTTACCAACTCGCCAGCGTGCAGGGCGTGGCGGAAGTCGCGAGCATCGGCGGCTTTGTGAAGCAGTATCAAATCGAACTGTCCGCCACGAAGATGCGGGCCGCGAACGTGACGCTGATGGAAGTGATGACGGCAGTGCAGAACGCCAACCTAAACGTCGGCGGCAAGACCATCGAGGAAAACGGCGCAGAGTTTGTGCTGCGCGGAATCGGTTTGGTCGAGAGCACCGAAGACCTCGAACTCATTCCCATCAAGGCGATGGAGGGCACGCCCATTTACGTGAAGGACATTGCCACGGTGCAAATTGGCGGCGACTTCCGGCGCGGGGCGCTCGACATCGGCGGCCACGAAGCCGTGGGCGGCACCGTCGTCATGCGGACGGGTGAGAACGCCAAGGCCGTCATCGAGCGGGTGAAGGAGAAGGTCGCCCAAATCTCCAAGAGCCTGCCGCCCGGCATTTCCATCAAGCCGTTCTACGACCGCAGCACGCTCATCGAGCGCACCATTGACACGCTCAAGCACGCGCTGATTGAGGAAATCATTCTCGTCACGCTGGCGCACATCATCTTCCTCTGGCACTTCCGCAGCATCCTCATCGTCACGCTGCCGCTGCCGATTTCGATTCTCATTTCGTTCCTGTTGATGAAGGAATTCGGCATCACCAGCAACATCATGTCCCTGACCGGCATCGCCATCGCCATCGGCGTGCTGGTGGACGCGGCCATCGTGGTCACAGAGAACGTCCTGCGCCACTGCGAACACGCGGAGGAAAAGAAGGGCGGACGACTCACCCCGGCGGAGACGTGGCACGAGACGTTGGCGGCGTGCCAGCAAGTCGGTCGGCCCATCTTCTTTGCAATGGCCATCATCATCCTCGCATTCGTGCCGGTGTTCGCTCTCACCGGACAGGAGGGCAAGCTGTTCCATCCGCTCGCGTGGACGAAGACGTTTGCGATGGTTGGCTCGACGCTGCTCGCGGTCACGCTCGTTCCCGTGCTGTGCAGCCTGCTCGTGCGCGGGCCGTTTCACGGCGAAGACCGCAACTACGTGATGCGGCTCCTGCTCAAGATTTACGACCCAGCTTTGAATTGGGCACTGAACCATCGCAAGACGGTGATGAGCGCAGCGGCGCTGCTGCTGGCGGCGGCGCTGTTGACGGCGTTCGGTCTGCCGCGCGCGTGGGTGAAGGACTTGCGCGACCGGGGCTGGGAGCGCACCGCCGACCTCGCGACGGGTTTCGGCAAAGAGTTCATGCCGCCGCTCAATGAAGGCAGCCTGCTCTACATGCCGGTGCTCCATCCCAAGACCGGCCTCAAGGAAATCCAGCGCGTGATGTCGTGGCAGGACACGGTGCTGGCCAGCGTGCCGGAAATCGAAACCGTAGCGGGCAAGCTGGGCCGCTTCGAGACGCCCACCGACCCCGCGCCCACCGAGATGTTGGAGACGACCATCACGCTCAAGCCGGAGTGGATTCCCACCAACCGCACCGTGCTCGGCTTCATCAAGATTCCAAGCGTCGTCCGCAACAAGGAATGGCGCGAGGGCATGACGGTCGAGAAGTTGAAGGCCGAACTGACCGAGAAGATGAAGCACGTTCCCGGTTATGTGCCCGCGTTTCTCCAACCCATAGAAAACCGGATTCTCATGCTCTACACCGGCATCCGCGCGCAAGTCGGCGTGAAGATTTACGGCGACAACCTCACCGCGATTCAGGACAAGGCTTACGAAGTCGAGAAGGTGGTGAAACAAATCCCCGGCGCGGCGGGCGTCTCGCCGTCGCGGGTGCAGGGCAAGCCTTACCTCAACGTGAAGGTGGATAGGAAGGCGCTCGCTCGCTACAACCTCAGCGCCCGCGACGTGCTGGATGCGGTCGAAGTCGCCATCGGCGGCAAGAACGTCAGCGTGACCATCGAGGGCCGCGAGCGTTTCCCCATTCAGGTGCGTCTCGAACGCGGCGAACGCGATGACATCGAGAAGATTGGCCGCATCCTCATCGCCTCGCGCGGCCCGATGGGCGGCGCGTCTGCTTCCACTGGTGGTGGAGGAATGGGCGGCGGTATGGCGGGCGCAGTTCGACCCGCCGCGAACACTATGAGCGCGAGCGGCGACAGCCAGCCGCTCACCTACATCCCGCTCGCGATGGTCGCCAAAATTACGCGCGAGGTCGGCGCGAACGAAATCGCCAGCGAGAACGGACGCCTCCGCGCCTACGTGCAGTCCAACGTGCAAGACCGCGACCTCGGCGGCTTCGTCAACGAAGTGGAGCAGTCATTGAAGCAGCTTGATTGGGGCAACATGACTTACCAGATGACCGGCGAATACGAGAACCAGCGCCGCTTCGTGAAGACCATGCAACTCGTGTTCCCCGCCGTGCTGCTCATCATTTTCGTGATGCTCTACATGGTTTATCACAGTGCGCTCGAAGCCGCGCACGTCATGCTCGCCGTGCCGTTCGCCCTGAGCGGCGGCGTGTTCCTGCAAAAGATTCTCGGCTACAACTTCAACGGCGCGGTGTGGGTCGGTTACATCGCGCTCTTCGGAACGGCGGTGCAAACCGGCGTCGTCATGGTGGTCTATCTCGAAGAGATGGTGAAGAAGCGCATGGCCGAGCGCGGCAGCGCCTTCAACTACGCCGACCTCGTGCAAGCTGTGAAGGACGGCGCGCGCCTGCGTCTGCGTCCGAAGGTGATGACCGTGGCGACCATCGTGGCGAGCCTGCTGCCCATCATGTGGAGTCACCGTCAAGGCGCGGAAGTGATGAAACCCCTGGCCACGCCCGTCATCGGCGGGATGATTTCCAGCCTCATCCACATCCTCATCGTCACGCCCGTCATTTTCCTCTGGCTGCGAGCACGCGAACTCCCGTCGAGTTCGGCCCCAGCGCCCGCAACCACGGAAACAACAAACCAAAACGACCGCACAGAACCATGAACGCAACCAAGTCCCCGCTCACCACGCCCGCACTCATCATTGCCGGCGCGCTCCTTGTCACCGCCGCCCTCGGTTTCGTCGGCTGCTCCAGCAGCGGCCACGATCATTCGAGCCACTCGCACGGCACGGCCGCCGCGAAACCGTATCCGCTGACCAAATGCCTCGTCACCGACGAAGGCTTCAATCACGGCAAACCCTACACGTTCGTCCACCAGGGCCAGGAGATTAAACTCTGCTGCGAAGACTGCCTCGCCGACTTCAAGAAAGAGCCGTCGAAGTATCTCTCGAAGTTGACCTCCAAGTAGGCTCTCTATGCGAAACAATCGCGCACCCATATCAAAGGCCAGAGCGTTGCTGCTGGTCCTTCCCGCCGTGCTCGGCCTCGCCATCGCGCAGGCTGGCGCGGTGGTGAGTATCGAGCGACTACCGGAGTCGGGCCTTCAGCCCCAGGCCATCGCTGCACCCGATGGCACGGTCCATCTCATCTACCTCACCGGCGATGCGAAAGCGTCCGACATCCTTTACCGGCGGCGCACGACCGATGGCGGCTGGTCCGATCCGCTGAGAGTCAACAGTCAGGCGGGCAGCGCCGTGGCCATCGGGACGATTCGTGGACCGCAGTTGGCGCTGGGACGTAACGGGCGGGCGCACGTCGTTTGGAACGGCTCACAATCCGCCGTTCCCAAGCCGGTCAACGGTGGTTCGCCCTTGCTCTACGCCCGACTCAACGACGATGGCCGGGGCTTCTCCACACAACGCGACTTGATTGGCCGCACGCACGAACTCGACGGGGGCGGGTCGGTCGCCGCCGATGCCGAGGGGCGCGTGTTCGTGGTCTGGCACGCTTCGCCCGCCGGCAGCAAAGGAGAGACGAACCGCACGGTGTTCCTTGCGCTGTCCACGGACAACGGCGGTAGCTTCGCTCCCGAGCGCGCCATCAGCCCTGCCGGAACGGGCGCGTGTGGCTGCTGCGGCTTGACCGCGTTCGCCAACGCCCGTGGTGACGCCTTCGTGATGTTCCGCACCGCGCGCACGATGATGCAGCGCGACATGGCGCTGCTCGTCTCGTCTGATCGCGGCGGTAGCTTCCGCGAGTCGTTCTCCCACCCGTGGTCCGTCGGCATGTGTCCGATGAGCAGCGCGAACATCGCCTCTGCTGACAATGGAACATGGGTCGCCTGGGAAACAGCGGGGCGCGTGCAGTTCGCCCGCTTCTCGGACACCGATTGGAAACCGCAGCCGCGCGCGTTCGGCGCGCTCAAGGGCGCAAAGCATCCGCGTGTCGCAGTCAACCGGCGGGGTGAAACCCTGCTCGTGTGGACCGAAGGCACGGGCTGGCAGCGAGGTGGCTCGTTCGCGTGGCAGCTTCTCGATGCCAAGGGCGAACCCACTGCCGAGAAAGGCAAGCGCGAAGGCATCCCGGCATGGAGTTACGCCACGGCGTATGCCCAGCCTGATGGCGAGTTCGTCATCCTGCATTGAGCCGAGCGAACAACGATTTCTCCGCCGGTTGGCGGTGAAGCAAAACGAAAACAACAGAAAGCAAACGTATGAAGTTCACGAAACAAATCCTTACTGCGGTTCTGCTCACCGGCCTGGTTGCCGGAGTCCTGAGTGCCCGCGCCGACGACAAACACGAAGACCACAAGGCGGAGGAGGCGAAACCCTACCCAGCCGTCAAATGCCTGATTTCAGGCGAGGCGTTGGATTCGATGGGCAAGACGCACGTCCTGGTAGCGGATGGGCAAGAAATCAAATTCTGCTGCAAGAGCTGCATAAAGGACTACGATAAGGATAAAGTAGGCTACGCCGAGAAGCTCGCGCAGGCTGAGGCCAGCGCCAAACCGTATCCGTTGAAGAACTGCCTCGTCACAGACGAAGGCTTCGATCACGGGAAGCCCTACGTGTTCGCCTACGAAGGGCACCAGATCAAACTGTGCTGCAAGGACTGCCTCACGGATTTCAAGAAGCAGCCGGCCAAGTTCCTGAAGAAGATCGCTGCGGCACAACCCGCAAAGTAACCACCTGTCCGAACCGGGCACGGCATACTACCGCCGTCACTCTTTCACGAGTGAAGGCGGGCTCCCCAACAAATCAAAAGCTCAACAAACACCACATGAAGGTCACACGACGCGATTTTCTCCAAACATCCTGCTCTGCGGTCGCCCTGGCTGGCGGCAGCTTTCTGGCTGCACCGAAGAGTTTGGCCGATCATACAGTTCCAGCCGGGGGTTATCCCTTGGTCCTCCCCCCTGCGTTCACAGGCGGAGTTCTGGAAGCAAAAGCCGTCACCAAAGAGATCTGGCCGGGCTTCCCCACCACCGTTCTGGCCCTTAACGGTTCCTTGCCGGGTCCTACCATCCGGGTGAAGAAGGGAGACAACTTCAAAGCTCGGATTCAAAACAGCCTTGGCGAATCACTTGTGCTCCACTGGCACGGACTTCTCGCCCCATCGAAGATGGACGGCAACCCTCGTGACGCTGTGCCTGCCGGTGGTTTCTATGACGTGGAGTTTCCCTTGAACCAGCGAGCTGGCACCTACTGGTATCACGCGCACACGGACAAATTGACCGGCAAACAGGTGTATCAGGGACTGGCCGGGTTCTTCATAGTCGAAGATCCGGCGGAAGATGCCCTTGGCCTACCGAAGGGTGAGTTCGATGTGCCACTGCTGATTCAGGACCGGGTGAGCAATGCGGGTCACACGCTAGCTTATTCCCCCAGCATGGATGACATGGTTCTCGGTTACTTGGGAGACGCGACGACTGTGAATGGCGTCCCAGACGCTACCCTGTCCGTGACTCGGTCGCTATATCGCTTCCGGCTGCTTAACGGCTCAAACGCCCGCGTGTTCAGGATTGCCCTGGGCGACAACGCCCCGTTCAAGCTCATCGCCAACGATGCTGGTTTGCTGGCCGCTCCGATTGAAGTCACTTCCTTGTTCTTGGCACCCGGGAACCGAGCTGAGATTCTCGTGGACTTTGCCAGCTTTCCCCACGGCTCGACCGTCGAACTGAAGAGCCTCGCCTTCCCTGGCGACATGACGATGGGCAGCTCTCAAGGCACGCCGCGGACATTGATGCGATTTATCGGCCAGCACATTGGCAACGGAGGCACCGCCCCGACGACTTTGACACCATTCACACCCCACCGCATTGGCGAAGCCAAGCGCACCCGACAATTCATGATCACAATGCCGGGAGGCGGTCATGGCGGAGGACACGGCGGAGGCATGTCAGCCGACCTGATCAACGGGCTGGTCTATGAAATGAGCCGCACGGACTTCACAGTTCCGTTTGGTGAACTCGAAATATGGGAGTTTCAAAACATGGCTGAACACATGCATCCGATGCATCCGCACGGCACATTGTTCCAAGTAGTCTCGCGCTCGACATCGCCCACGCTTCCACCAGAAGACACCGGCTGGAAGGACACGATACTTGTTCGTCCGGGAGAAACGGTGCGGACTTTAATCAAAGTCGACGCCTACGAGGGATCGTTCGTCTTCCACTGCCACAATCTCGAACACGAGGATGGTGGCATGATGCTCAACTTTGATGTCAGCCCGGTGGTCCCGCCCGAGCTGGGGCCACATTTGAGTATTCGTCATGAGGCTCAGGAAATCGTGATTACCGCTCCGCATGACGCAACGGGCTATCGGCTGGATGGAACGCTTCACCTGGGGCACGAAGCGGTTTGGACTCCGGTAACGGTCACCCCTTCCCACGCCGAAGCGGGCATGGAGTTTCGGATTCCGAAAGACGGAACGATGCAGTTCTTCCGCCTTGTCAAACCGTGAGCGAAGTTCGTGCAGAACCATGTAGCAAATGCCGATTCGGACTTTGGTCAGAACATTTCGCCCACGCGGGGTTCTCCCCAACCCAACAATCCTTGGCGGCCCCTGGCGTGCCTCAGTGGCCCGATTCGTCACCGCACGAACAATTGAGACAGCCGTGCTTGCTACACACATGACACGTCGCCTCCACCTTTTCGCGGAGTCGTTGGCGGGCGCGGTGCAGGCGGATGTTCAGGTTGTTCAACGTCAGGCCAAGCGCCGTAGCCGCGTCCTTGGGCGGCACGCCGTCAAGGTCCACGCGCTGGAGCAGGTCGCGATATTGGTCGGGCAGTCCGGGCAGAAGACGCTTGAAACACTGGCACAACACCCGTTCGGCGGCGGCGTCAGGCTGTTCGGGAAGCTCCGCTTGCAGGCGTTCGAGCGCGCGGTCGCGGACATCGCGCCGCCGATACAGGTCAATGATCGAGTGGCGCAGGATGCGATAGAACCACGTCACCGCGCCTTCGCCGTCGCGGGGCTGGTCGGACGATTTCAGCGCCTTGAGCAGGCTGTCTTGCACCAGGTCGGCGGCGAGTTCGGGGTCGCCAACGCGCTTCCGCGCGAACGCGACGAAGGCGTTCAGGTTCTCGATAAGCGCGTCTTCGGCCTTTGCCATGCGCCGAGAGTAGCGGCTTCGCGGCGGACGGGCAATCGCCACTGGCGGCCAGCAAATGAGGGTGGAAGATTTCAGTGTAAGAAAATTTCGGGTTCTGCGTTAGCGAGGGTGAAGGAAGCGAAAGACCGCTTCGACAGTGAAAAGCGAACAACCTTATGAAGACGGACCCGATTTGTGGAATGACCGTGGACGAAGCGACGGCCCTGAGCGCCGGGCGCGATGGCGAGACGTTTTACTTTTGCAGCGAGCATTGCCGGAAGAAGTTTCTGGCCCAAGCGCCGTCGAAGGAGAGCAGCGGCTCTTGCTGCGGAGGCAAGGCAAAGGCGCAAAGCGGCGTGGCCGAGTGCTGCGGCGGAAAAGATCAGCACGAGCATCATCCTCACGCGGAGCACAAGCACGGCGCGGAGGAACATTCCTGCTGTGCCGGAAAGGCGGACCACGCGGGGCACTCCCACGCCGACCACCACGATCATTCTCATCACCACCACGGCGAGGCGGTCACGCCTTCCGCCGCCGCCAAGTTTTTTTGCCCCATGTGCCCCGGAGTCGAGAGCGGCAAGCCGGGCGCGTGTCCGAAATGCGGCATGGCGCTGGAACTGAATCCAGCGTGGAAGCCGGCGACCAAAACCATCTACACCTGCCCGATGCACCCGGAGATCGAGCAGGACCATCCGGGCAATTGCCCCAAGTGCGGCATGGCATTGGAGGCGAAAACCATCACGCCGGAAGTCGTCGAGGACGATTCCGAACTGCGCGACATGACGCGGCGCTTCTGGATCGGCACGGCGCTGACGCTGCCGGTGTTCATCGTGGCGATGGCGCATCTCGTTCCCGCGTGGAGTCATGCCGAATGGGTGAGCGGCGACGTGTCGCGTTGGGGACAGTTCCTTCTGAGCACGCCGGTCGTGTTGTGGGCGGGTTGGCCGTTCTTCTTTCGGGGCTGGCGTTCGCTCCTGAACCGCAGCCTGAATATGTTCACGCTCATCGCGCTGGGCGTCGGCGCGGCCTACGTCTTCAGCGCCGTCGCGATGTTGTTTCCGCAGGCGTTCCCACCGGCGACCGGCCACACGGGCAAACCCGCTATTTACTTCGAGGCCGCTGCGGTCATTACCATTCTCGTGCTGCTCGGCCAGGTGCTGGAGCTGCGGGCGCGGAGCAAGACCGGAAGCGCCATTCGCGCGTTGTTGAATCTCGCCCCAAAAACCGCGCGAGTTATTCAAGGCCAGGAGGAATTCGATGTCCCGCTCGATTCTGTGCGCGTTGGAACGCGCCTGCGCGTCCGACCCGGCGAGAAGATTCCCGTGGATGGCCTGGTGATCGAAGGAAAAACTTCCATCGGCGAGTCCATGATTACCGGCGAGCCGCTGCCGGTGGAGAAAGCTCCGGGTGACCGCGTGACCGGCAGCACGCAGAACACGACCGGCAGCATCGTGATGCAGGCCGAGCATGTCGGCAGCGAAACCGTCCTCGCGCGCATCGTCCAGATGGTGGGGCAGGCGCAACGCAGCCGCGCGCCGATTCAGGCTTTGGCGGACAAGGTTGCAGCGTGGTTTGTCCCGGCGGTGCTGGCGATTGCCGCGCTCACTTTCATCGGATGGTTCTTCTTCGGACCGGAGCCGCGCCTCGCGTTTGCCATCACCAACGCTGTCGCCGTGCTCATTATCGCGTGCCCGTGCGCGCTTGGTCTCGCCACGCCCATGAGCGTGATGGTCGGCGTCGGGCGCGGCGCGCAAATGGGCGTGCTGATCCGCAACGCCGAGGCCATCGAGAAGCTCGCGCAACTCGATACACTCGCAGTGGACAAAACCGGCACGCTGACCGAAGGAAAGCCCAAGCTCGCGCAAGTATTGCCGGTGAACGGGTTCTCTGACACCGAACTCCTCCGCCTCGCCGCGTCGCTCGAACAAAGCAGTGAACACCCGCTGGCCCACGCCGTTGTTGTCGCGGCCCGCGAGCGCCAGATTCCCATCGAAGCAGCCAAGGACTTCCAATCTACGACCGCTGGCGGCGTGGCCGGAACGGTTGCGGGCCGTCGCGTGCTGGTGGGAAAGCCCGGCTTCCTCCGAGACAACGGAATCACGGATATTGCCACACTCGAAACTCTTGCCTCCCCACACCAGACCGAGGGCGCAACCGCCATCTTCGTCGCCATTGATGGCCGCGCCGCCGGAGTTGTGACAGTTGCTGATCCGGTGAAGTCCACTACTCCGCAGGCGCTCGCCGAACTGCGCGAACTCGGCATCAACGTCATCATGCTTACCGGGGACAATCCGCGCACCGCCGAGGCTGTCGCACGCAAGCTCGGCATTGCCAACTTCCAGGCCGGCGTCACTCCGCACGACAAGCATGAGAAGGTGAAATCACTCAAGGCGGCACGCCGCATTGTCGGCATGGCCGGTGACGGCATCAACGACGCGCCGGCTCTCGCTGCCGCCGACGTAGGGGTCGCAATGGGCACGGGCACGGACATCGCGATGGAGAGCGCGGGTGTGACTCTGGTGAAAGGCGACCTTCGTGGCTTCGTGCGTGCCATTCACCTGGGTCGCGCCATGATGCGGAACATCCGGCAAAACCTTTTCTTCGCGTTCGTCTATAACGCGCTCGGCATTCCGGTCGCGGCGGGCGTGCTCTACCCGTTCTTCGGCGTGCTGCTCAGTCCCATCCTCGCGGGCGCGGCCATGAGCCTGAGTTCTGTTTCCGTCATCGCCAATGCGCTACGGCTGCGCAACACCAAGTTATGAAACAGGCCGAGCACAACACTCCCGAAGCAGAACTCGCCGAGTTGAAGGCGGCGCTGGACGAGCACGCCATCGTCGCCATCACGGACGCGCAGGGCAGAATCACCTACGTGAACGACAAGTTCTGCGCGATTTCCAAATACCCGCGCGCCGAGTTGCTCGGACAGGACCATCGCCTCATCAACTCCGGCCATCACTCCAGGGAGTTCATGCGAGAACTGTGGATGACGATTCAGCGCGGGGCGGTGTGGCGCGGCGAGATCAAGAACAAGGCGAAGGACGGACGTTTCTATTGGGTGGACACGACCATTGTTCCCTTTTTCGACGCGAACGGTAAGCCCCGGCAATACATCGCGATTCGCGCCGACATTACGGAGCGCAAACGGATGGAGGAAGCGCTGCGCGAGAACGAGCAACGAATGCGCGCCATCGTCGAGACCGCTGTCGAGGGCATCATCACCATTGACGAGCGTGGCCTCGTGGAGTCCGTGAACCCGGCGGCGTGCCGCATGTTTGGCTACGGGCCTGACGAAATCGTCGGTCGCAACGTCAGCCTGCTCATGCCGTCGCCCCACCGGGAGCAACACGACGATTACCTCGCGAACTATCTCCGCACCGGAGAGGCTCGCATCATCGGCATCGGCCGTGAATTGGAGGGGCAACGCAAGAACGGCACGGTGTTTCCGATGGAATTGTCCGTGAGTGAAATCCGGCTCGGCGACCGGCGGCTGTTCACGGGCCTGATTCGCGACATCTCCGAACGCCGCGAACTGGAACAGGCCGTCGTGACCGCCAGCGAACAGGAGCGCACGCGCATTGCACGCGAATTGCACGACGGGCTTGGCCAGCAAATCGGCGGGCTGCTCTTCCTGACGAACGGTCTGCACCGAGACTTGCAGACAGCGAATGTTCCCCAGGCGGAAACCGTCGGCGAGCTTTGTGCCGAACTCGGCGCGGCGCTCACCCAGGCGCGGAGGCTCGCCCACGACCTTTACGCCGTGTCGCCGACGCCGGAAGGTTTGGTGGAGGCGTTGGAGAATCTGGCCGAACGGGTTAATGCGGACCGCCGAGTCGAGTGCGGATTCGCTGGCGAAAAGAATGTGCGGGTGCAGAACCCGGCGGCGGCTAGTCATCTCTACCGCATCGCGCAGGAGGCGACGCACAATGCACTCAAGCACAGCCAGGCCACGCGCATCGACCTCGAACTTCGCCATGTGAATGGCGGGCTGGAACTCCGTGTGCGCGACAACGGCGTTGGTTTTCCAGCGGAACAGGCAACTCACGGTCTCGGCTTGCGCACCATGGAACAACGCGCCCGGCTCGTTGGCGGACGGTTGAGAGTTCACCCGCATCCTTCCGGCGGCGTGGAAGTGTTGTGTGCCGTGCCGAAATCTGTCGTCGAACGAACCATCGCCACCTGATGCCACGCAAATCCAACAAACCCGAAGCGTCAAAGCGAAAGAGGATTCTCCTTGTGGACGATCATCCACTGATGCGGCGCGGCCAGGCCGACCTGCTGAACCGCGAGCCGGACTTGGAGGTTTGCGGCGAGGCGGGCAGCGCGCGTGAAGCAATGGAGGCAATCGCGAAGTTGAAACCGGATCTGGTGGTGGTGGACATGGCATTGCCCGACAAGGACGGACTGGAATTGATTAAGGATGTTCAGGCGCTACATCCCAGCCTGCCCGTGCTGGCGATGTCCATGCAGGACGAATCGCTTTACGCGTCGCGTGTCCTGCGGGCGGGCGGTCGCGGCTACGTGATGAAACAGGAAGGCCCGGAACGACTGGCCGCGTCCATCCGCACCGTGTTAAGCGGCCAGGTCGCACTCAGTCCGCGCATGGCGGCGAAGATGTTGGACTCGTTGGTGGGCGGCACGGGCAAAGCCGAGGCCGGCCCGGAGGCCAAACTCACCGACCGCGAACTCGAAGTGATGCGCCTCTTTGGCGAAGGCTGGAGCACGGACGAAATCGCCAGCCGTCTCCATCTCAGCCCGAAAACCGTGGACGTCCATCGCGGGCACATCAAGGAGAAGCTCGGTTTCAGGACCACGCCCGAATTCACGCGCTTCGCCATTCGCTGGGTCGCGTCTCAAGGTGGTCCAAGTTCATCTTCCTGAACTCCAGCGAACCATGTCCACACTGGCGAACCCGCTCTTTCGATATTATGGACACACTTTGCTGCCGGAGGAACGGCCTTTAGAGAATTCGGGGCTGAAGGTTCTCCAGCATCTGAGCTTGAAGGTCACGCCACCTGATCAATTCAACGACTTGTTTGAGGTTTCTCCGGTGATTGAGCGACCTGTTACGAAAGCAGAGGCGAGAGCAAGTCTCAGGGCAGCAATTGGAGGAGATTGCCGGGAGCGGGGCTTGCCAGTCGCTTTGGGCAATGACCTTGCCGAAGTCGTGCTTGGATTGAAGTCGAACCAATCGGACTTGAACTACGTTGCACAGCAGACCGTTCCTTCAAAAGTCAGCCAACGATACGGCATCGTTTGCTTTAGCGCGGTGCCGGAGGACATGCTGATGTGGGCGCACTACGCCGCATACAGCCACGGCATCATGCTGGAATTTGATTCTGCTGCTCCTTTGTTTTGCGGGGCTGGTTTCTTCAAGGTGGAATACGACAGCGACCGCGTTGTTTCCGAGCCGCCAGCCGCAGATGAAATCTCCCAAGTCGTGGCGCTCGTGCGCAGGAAGAGCCGGCATTGGGTGAACGAGGCTGAGTATCGTTTGGTTGTGCCTTTGGACCAGACGACAAAGATGCAAACCGACGGTGGGAAGCCGATTCACCTCCTCACGGTAAAACCTCAGTGGATACGCTCGGTCACTGTTGGGCAGAGGGCTTCTTTCGAGATCAAAGCGGAAATTAACAAGCTGTTGAGGCGTCCCGAACTCCAACACCTACACGCCGAGCGGTTCAGAATGGTAATGGATTCAAAGGCTTTCCGGCTTAACAGAGAACGTGTCACGAGATTTTGACCCGGTTGCTCTGACGGCAGCAGCGGCCTTATAGCCACTGCGTCCAGCCACGCCTTCCCACCCCGGCTCCGCGTCCTTCCACGCCGTAAGCATTCCGCTTATCCGTCGCGTCTTCGCAGCCCTACGCGCGGACGACTTCCCTGCCAATACCGCGTGCCTTCACGTCGGCCATTATGGACCCGCGTGAATGAAAGTGCAGTGCCAACAAACTTTAACTCTACCGGACAACGGTTACGCCCGCCGCATCCAGCGCAGCGGCGGTCGCGCCCGTCGGGCCGTCATCAGAAGCATGAAGATTCGAGTGTTCGTCGTTGAGGACCACCCGCTGATGCGCCGCAGTCTCATCGAGGCCATCGAGCGCGAGGCGGATCTGACGGTATGCGGGCAGGCCGAAGATGCACAGGCGGCTTACGCCGCCGTGGTGTCCGTGCAGCCCGACATCGTGCTCACGGACATCCAACTCAAGTCCTCCAGCGGGCTTGATTTCATCAAAGCCATCCGCGCCCACGCTCCGGCGTTGCCAGTTGTCGCCACGACAATGTTCGACGTGCAACGCACCGAACGGCTGGCCCGCGCGGCTGGGGCGTCGGCATTCGTCGCCAAGCAGGACGGGCCAGGGCGATTGATCGAAGTCGTTCGCGGCTCACTGAAGAAGGGCGAACCCGGAGGCGCAGAGGTCAGATGAGCACGCGCGCTCGCAACCAGATTTCGGGGCAACAAACCGGTTGGCCCGATGCAGAAACAACAACACACCAAACCAAAGGACAAACAATGAAAGCAGTGAAGAACAACATCATCGGGACCGGGATTGCGCTGGCGGTCGCCCTCGCAGCCTGGCTGCCCGGAAACATCAACGCGGCTGAAGAAATGAAGCCGATGAAGGGAGGTGAGCATCTGTTGATGCTCCAGAAGGTGGAAACCAAGGCCCAAGCGGATGCGCTCAAGCCGAATGACACACTGGCGATGGTCTGCGCCAAGTGCAAAACCGTATATGTCACACGCGTGAAGCAAGGCGTGAAAGGCGCACAAGTGCTGAATGAGGGAGGTCAACCACGGGAACTGATTGGCACCCACGCCTGCACTGGATGCCAATCTACTCTCGTGGTGACGGGTCACCGTATCGACAAAAAGGAGATCCTCAAGCACTCCTGTAAGGCTTGCGGCGACGACTCGGCATTCTGTTGTGCGACCATGCCTGGCAGTGCTCCGACGAAAGGAATGGAGAAGGAATCAAAGTAAGCCTCCCTGCGTGCCGAAGCGGTGAGTGACCTCACCCGCACCGCCGCTTCGGTCTTTTCTCAAGCCACTTTGGCCGGTAGCAAAAATGGGAGAGGCTCCGGCAAGAGATGGGCAAGGGAAACAAACGGGACAGGCGTAGCAGGGGATGAAGGCAAAATGTTCCGGAGAAGGCATAACAGCATACAGAGAAACGCATACTATGAAAACCAAAGCCAATGCCCCCGCAAAAGGAGTTACTGGTCGAGTCGGGTGTGTCAGCCTCGCGCTGACGAACCCAACCGCGCAGCAGGTTTGCGTCGCCGGCTCTTTCAACGACTGGCACCCGACCGTCACGCCGATGATCCGGCTGGATGACGGCAAGTGGGCCAAGGAACTCGCCTTACCGGCCGGACGCTACGAATACCGGTTCGTTGTGGATGGGCAGTGGGCGGACGACCCAGCCGCAATGGAACTCATCCAAAATCCGTTCGGCACGGCGAACGCGGTGATCGAGGTTCGTCTTCACGCCGCCGAGTCCGCCACCGATCGGAAGAGACCTTAACGAACCCCGGTGGAGTCATGCCACCGCCGCCAAATGAGAAGCACGATTATGAAAACCTATCGCCTCAACAGCATTGTTCTCGGAGTTGCCTTGCTCCTGGCCGGTGTCGGCACAAGCCGAGCCGAACCCAGCCCCGACCTGATGAACTCGATACATAGGCTCCGCGTGGAAGCTCAAAAGAACGCCAGAGCCGATGCCGCTGCGTTCAAGCCAGGCTCCGCTAGCGTCGCCTACTGGAGTTGGACGCACACCCGGCAAATCACAGCCGGCCAAAGCACAGTCGCCGTTCCAGATCTTTCGCACCGAGTCCTGGCGGAAGGCACAGCAAGTGACTTCAAGACCGCACCATTACAGCAGCCAAGTTCAAAACCAAAGATCAAGTGAACCAAGACGGCGCTTCAAATCCGTCGTCGCAACCAGAAGGAACGAACATGAAAACAAGAAATAGTTGGTATCTCGTCGCGGTGAGTGGCGCAGCCCTGTCCTTAAACGTTTCGACGAGTTCCGGGCAAGTATTCAGCCCCGCCGATGCCGTGAACAACCGTGCCATCGCGGCCAGCCCGCGCGCGAAGGAAGCCTTCCCCTGGCTAAATCGTGCTCCTGTCATCCGCACGGAAGCCTGCTGCAAGGAGACGACCGAGAATGCCGCGCTCGCCGCGGTGAAGAAGAACCGGGCGCTCGCCGCCAGCCCGCGCATGTTGGAGCAATTCCCGGAACTGGCCCGGTCAGCAGCGCCAAGCGAGGCTCCGGTGTTCTACATCGCGCCCCTCGCGGAGAAGAACACCGCGATCCTGTCCAGTCCGAGGATGCGCGAGTTATACCCCGCCTTGTCACGAGGAGCGGCTGCCGGCACGGCCAAGGGCGGAGCCTCCAAACTGATGGAGTTGGGCAAGTAAGCTACTGAGGTAGACCATGAAAACCCAACTTGGCCTCATCGCTCTCGCGGCGGGCGCGCTGCTAGCCGCGACTCCGGAGGCCGGCGCATTTCCTCCACGCCAGCACTCGGCCAGCGGTGTGGTCGAGGCCATCAACTGGACCAATCGCACCATCATCCTCAAAACGAAAGCCGCGGCTGTTCCACTGATCCTTTTTTGGAACGAGAGCACGCGCTTCAAGCAGACGGGTGGTTGTGCCCGCCAAGGATTTGAAGCCGGCCAGACGGTGCGCGGCTGGTATCGGCGAGAAGCTGGTCGGAACGTGCTGCGCGAAGTCAGCACGAAAGCCGACGCCGCCGACTGCTGCGCGACCCGTTAGACGAATCAATTTCCACAACACTCCGAAACCAATCACTCCACTCCCAACGATATGAAAACGCTGAACACTCCAAGACTCCGAACCAACACTGCGCCGCGCCGTCTGGCGGCGGTCATTCTCATTGCCTGCATTGCGGTCTTCTCCGCCTTGCCGCGCGCCCAGGCTCAGGCACAACCGGCTCACCAGCCTTCCGCCGTCTCCACACCGTCTGGCGGCACGGACGTGATGCGGGCACTCTCCGAGTTGCGCGACAAGGTTGCGCGTCTTGAAGCCGAGGTGCAAAAGCACCAGACCCATCCTGCGGCTCCAGGAGCCGGTGCCGCCGGAATGAGCATGAACACCCCTGCCAAGCCTCCCATGAGCGGCATGAGTTCCAGCGGCATGGGCATGATGGATGTGGACGGCATGATGAAGGGCGGCGGGATGGGAATGGGCATGGATAAAATGAAGATGATGAACATGGGCGCAGGCAGCGGCGGCGCGGGCGCGAGCATGGCCCCCATGCCCGGCGGCGGAATGAGCATGATGGACATGATGGGGATGATGAAGGGCATGGACATGATGGGGACGATGGGCGGGATGCAGGGCATGAACGCGCCCTCGGCATTGCCCGGCTTCCCCGGTGCATCGCATCTCTACCACATCGGAGCCACCGGCTTTTTCCTCGACCATCCGCAGCACGTCACGCTGACCACCGCGCAACAAACCGCGTTGAACCAAGCGAAGGAACAGGCGGCGTTGGCGAAGAACACGTCCGACCGCCAGGTGGAACAGGCGGAACAGGAGTTATGGGAGCTGACCAGCGCCGACCAGCCCGACGCCGCAAAGATCGATGCGAAAGTGCGCGACATTGAAAAACTCCGCGCGGACGCACGCCTCACGTTCATCCGTTCTGTGGGCGAGGCGGCCAAGATTCTCACTGACGAGCAGCGCAAAGTGCTTGTGGGCGAAACCCAGCCAGGCGGACAAGCCGGCGGTCCCGCGCACCAGCACAAGCCTTGAGCGGCGACATTCATCCAGTTTGGAGAAGGGCAACTCATGGCAACACGCGCTCAATGCCGGCTCCGCATCATCGTGGTTCTAATCTGTCTGGTGCTTGGAGGTCCGGGCGCGGTTCGGGCGCAAATCACGCCGGAGGATCACGCCCGCCATCATCCGGGCGGTTCGGCTGTGATGGGTGCGGCGACGAATGCTCCGGGCATGGGCGGCATGGATGCGATGGGCGGGATGATGCAGGAGATGATGAAGAACATGGGAGCGCCCACGCCGAAGCAACTATATCCTGCCTTGATGGGCTTGCCGGATCTGACGCCGGAGCAGCGCGCTGCGGTCGAGCGTCAGGCGCAGGAACGGATGGCGGCGGGCGTGAGCCTGATGTCGCAGGGCTTCGATGGACTGCATCAAGCCTTGATGACCAATCAACTCGCCGCCATGCAGGACTCGCTCGGCGCGATCCGCGAAGGGCTGGCGCAGTTCGACAGCGGTCTGGCCGCGCGTCGCGCGCTCACCGAGGGACAGGCGCCGCGCGATGTCGCGTTGCAGTGGTTGAAACGGGAAATGAATCTCCTGCCTCCGCCGGGATCGTCCGCGAGTCATCCGCTGGGCGGCGTGACGTTTCATCTGGTCGCCCTCGTCATTCTTGGCGCGTTCGCCGCCGTGATGGTGTGGATGTATTTCTTCAAGATGCGGCGCGCGTCCGCGCTTCTGAAAAGTCTCGCGGGCGCGGCTGCCGGGAGCGTGCCTGCTCCTGCACCTGCTTCCCCGTCAACGCAGCCCATTGCGTCCGCCGCCTCCGCTTTGCCAGAACCTCGCGCAAAACCAGCGAATCCACTGCCGGCCGTCACACCGAAGTTCCCGGCGATGAAGTCACGAAGCGAGCCGGTGGAGAAGTGGACGGGAAGGCTGCGCGTCTGCCGGATTTTTCAGGAGACGCCCGACGTGAAGACCTTCCGCCTGGCGGCACTCGATGAAGTCGCCCGGCCGTTCACCTATTTCCCCGGACAATTCCTGACCCTCGCCGTGAACGTCGGCGGCAGGGTGGTCAAACGCAGCTACACCATCGCCTCGACACCCACGCAGCTTCACTACTGCGCCATCACCGTGAAACGCGAGGAGAATGGACTCGTCTCCCGCTTCCTTTACGACCAGGTCAAGGAAGGCGACGTGTTGGAAGTCTCCGCGCCGAACGGGAAGTTCATCTTCACCGGCGATGAGGCGCGAAGCATCGCGCTCATCGGCGGCGGCGTGGGCATCACGCCGTTGATGAGCGTGATTCGTTACCTCACGGACATCGGCTGGCGCGGTGACATTTGCCTGCTCTACTGCAGCCGCGATGCGAGCGATTTCATCTTCCGCGAGGAACTGGAGCAGCTTCAACAACGACATTCCAACCTCCAGGTATTCGCCACCGTGACGCGCGCGGCGGGGACGGTGTGGATGGGGCTGAAGGGACGTTTCACCACGGCGATTCTCGGCCATCTCGTGCCCGACATCGCCAAACGGCGCGTCCACGTCTGCGGGCCTTCGGCGATGATGTCCGCCGTGCTCGACATGCTGCGGGAACTCCAAGTGCCGGACGACCATGTGCTGACCGAGGCGTTCGGGGCAGCCAGAAAACCAAGCGCGACGCCTGAGCCGGTAATTGGTGAAACCATTGCGCCAAACGGCGAGTTAAAAGCCGCCTTGCCCATGATCGCGTTCAAACGTTCCGGGAAGTCCGGCGCGTTGCAGCCCGGTCAGACGGTGCTCGATGCCGCTGAGGCGAACGGCGTGGAGATCGACAACTCGTGCCGTTCCGGCCAGTGCGGACTTTGCAAAGTCAAACTGCTCTCCGGCGCGGTGACGATGGATTGCGAAGACGCTCTGTCGCCGGACGAAAAACGGCAGGGTTTCATTCTCGCATGTCAGGCAAGGGCCACGGCGAACATCGAGGTGGAGGCGTGATGAAGGAACGCGAGCGCATTGTGGTCACGGGATTGGTGACATTGGTGCTCGCCACCTGGCTTGGCTTTGCCTTTCACGAATTGCCACGCTTCGCCGGAAGCTTTTGGGGCGGGGTTCTGGCGGTGGGCGGCGCTTCGCTCATGCTCGTGCCTCTGCTTTACCTGTTCATCAAGCGCATCCCGCCACTGAGGAAAATGATCACGCGCTTTGTGCCAATGCGGACGCTGCTCGCGTGGCACATCTACGCGGGCGTCGCAGGCCCCATCTTGGTGCTGCTGCACACGGGCC
The DNA here is from genome assembly GCA_964602595.1 of uncultured Verrucomicrobiota bacterium. Taxonomy (GTDB): domain Bacteria; phylum Verrucomicrobiota; class Verrucomicrobiia; order Limisphaerales; family UBA9464; genus CAIWAH01. The sequence goes on from CAZRRO010000008.1 coordinate 196,772, forward strand.
ACAAATTCGAGAGCGCCGTGGGCATCGCGCTGACGGGCTTGACACTCGTGGTGGTAGTGAGCGGTTTTGTCGGACGCTACTTGATGAACTATCTGACGCTGGAGGAACACGAGAAGCAGGAGCTGCTGACCGGTCTCCGCCGCGAATACGATGCCCTTGCGAGTGAGTTGCGAGTCAGTCCGCAGGCCGCGCAGGAAGTCAGCATCTTGCGGAGCGTCCGTGCGCGGGTGCTGACATGGGCGCTGGCCGGCGACGCCGGGGCAGCGCGCCTGAATCCCGGCGTCCGGGCATTGCGGCTGACGGAATCCATCGCTGATCTGGAATACGCCGTTGGCTCGCACCAGCGCTTCAAACGCGCCTTCGGCTTGTGGCTGAAGTTTCACATTGTCATTTCGTTTCTGCTTTATGGGCTTCTCGGCCTGCACGTCTGGTCGGCGGTCTATTTTGGATTGAGGTGGTTCGCATGAAACTGCCCCTGGCCATCCTGCTTGCGTTGACCGTGCTGGCGACGTTGTTCGCGGCTGCGTATCTCGCGCCCGGACATCTCGCATCGGAACGGCGGGGCTGGCGCAGCGCCGTGGAATGGCAGCGCATGGCGAATCCGGGTCAACTCTCACAGGCGCACGCCTTCCTCAACCACAACTGCAACGCCTGTCACACGCCCGTCCAAGGCGTCGAGGCCGCCCGTTGCATCGTCTGTCACGCCAACAACGCGGCCCTGCTTCAGCGCCAGCCAACGGCCTTCCACGCGGACATCGGCAGTTGTATCGAATGTCATCGTGAGCATCAGGGCCGCGCCGTGCGCTCAACCGAAATGAACCATACGGCACTCGCGCACATCGGTTGCAAGATGCTGGAGCGCGCCTCGCCCTCTTCTGTGCCGGACATGACAACAATCCAGCACTGGCTGCGGGCCACGGCCACTTCGGCGCGACCGTCAGACCACCGCGCCGCTGAGGAAGCGTTGCTGAACTGCGCTACCTGCCACCGCACGAAGGACAAACACCTTGGCTTGTTCGGCACAGTCTGCGCGGCCTGCCACGCCACCAGCCGTTGGACCATTCCTGAGTTTCGCCATCCGTCGCCGGCTTCACCCGACTGCGCGCAATGCCATCAAGCGCCGCCCAGCCATTACATGGAGCATTTCAAAATGATTTCGATGACGGTCGCCGGCCAGCCACACGCGCGCGTGGAGCAGTGTTTCCTCTGCCACCAGACGACGGCGTGGAACGACATCAAGCGCGTGGGCTGGTATAAACACCACTGAAGGATTCCCATGCCCACATTTGATGCCAGTAACGCCGACTGCGAATACGTCCAGTGCGCCGTCTGCGAGAAAATCATCACGGGCGGCAAATGGTTCGCCCGTATCAAGCACGGTGAGTGTATGGTCGCGCTCTGCTGCCCCCTCTGCACGGAAGCGTTTGAGGCCAAACCACACGCATACGTCCGCCGCATTGAATCACTGGCCTTCATGCGTTCGCTGCGTCCAACGCAGCCAAAATCGCCGCTCGACGAGTAAGCGCTATGAAGACGACGGCAACCGAACCGCCCGTGCCAGAAAGACCGGAATCCATCCCGGCAACCGCTGGTAAGACTCCGGCCTGTGGGTGCGCCGAGGCCGACCGTCGGATGCTCGAAGGCCCGCGCTCGCGCACGGGTGAGTTCGTTCAGTTGTTGCGAGTGATGCGCGATTTTCTGCGAGGCTTCCGCGTCCTGCATTTCGTCGGCCCGTGCGTCACGATGTTCGGTTCGGCGCGGACACGGCGGGACGACCCTCACTATCAACTGGCACGACGGATGGGCGCGGAAGTGGCGCGGTTGGGCTTCACCGTGATGACGGGCGGTGGGCCGGGCATCATGGAAGCGGCCAACCGAGGCGCGAAGGAGGCGGGCGGGCGCTCCGTTGGCTGCAACATCGAGCTTCCGTTCGAGCAGCAGCCCAACGCCTACCTCGACCGTTGCGTGACCATGCACTACTTCTTCGTCCGCAAGACGCTACTTGTGAAATACAGCTACGCCTTCGTCGTCTTTCCCGGCGGCGCGGGCACGGTGGATGAACTCTTCGAGGCACTGACACTCATTCAGACCGGCAAGATTGAACAATTTCCCATCATCGTCATGGGCCTCGATTACTGGCGCGAGATGATGGGCTTCCTAGAAACAATGGCGGGAGTTGGAACCGTCAGTCCACAGGACTTGGAATTGATTTACGCCACGGATTCGGTGGAGGACGCCATCGCACACCTGCGCCGTTACGCCATCGTCCCGTTTGGATTGAAGGCACCCGTCCCTCGTCATCTGCCGTGGCTCGGCGAGTGCGGCCTATGCGAAGCGGGTCAATGCGCGTGCTGCTGCGACAAGCCGCAGGAGGCAACATGAGCGAGCCGACCGTCGCCTACTTTTCGATGGAGATTGGCCTGCAAGCCGACGTGCCGACTTACAGCGGCGGACTCGGCGTGCTCGCGGGCGACATGATTCGCGCCGACGCCCACGCGAACATTCCGAAGGTTGGCGTGAGCCTGCTGCACCGGCGCGGCTATTTGAGGCAAATGAGGCTGCCCCGATATTCGGTCAGGCACTTGCAAAACATTTTCGCCGAAGTTCCCAAGATTGGGGTAGCCAGTTGCACTTGGTCAAAATCACGCGGAGGGCTTTCCAGCCTGCCGCAGCAGACCGTTCGCACGGGTGAGATGGGGAACGGGCGGTCCGGGCGGAGTGGTGTTCAGGATGTCGGTGACGGCGTCGAAGGCTTCGACGAGCCGTTTCTGTTCCGGGGCGCGGAGGCGGACGGTGTCCCATCGGTCCATTTCGCCGGAGTCGAGCAGCGCACTGCGGATGGTGGCTTCAGGAACGAACCCCTGCATCCAGGCGGTGAAGACTTCGGTGACCTGAGCGTTTTGCTGGGGATCGAGGACATCCTTCATTCGCCAAGGATTGATGGCATGGTTCCCGTTGAAGATGGACCAGACGAATCGACGCAGGTGCTGGCCGCTGTGGCTGTCGGGGGTGTCGCGAATACTGGCGGCCAGGTTTTGCAGGGCCTCCTCGGCCGTGCGTTGATGGCTGACCCGCAGGTCCAGTTCAGTTTGGGAGAGGAACGAGGGCGCGGCGAGGACGGTGGTCAGAAGGTAGCAGATGGTTTCGGCCTGCGCGTCTTTGAGTTCCGTCCGCCATGCCTTGGTGCCGTCGCCTGGGATTGCGAGGAGCACACTTCCGTCGAGGCGGACAGTGGCGCGACCATTGGTGAAGGACGTCGGTGCGGTGCGTTCAAAGCCCCGGCTTCGAGGAATTCCCTCAGCCACGGTTGTTCGGTGAGGGGCGGACGGGCGATTTCTGGGGCCATCCATCCCATTTACCATGGTTCTGCAACGTCCCGAAAGTGGTGAACCTAAACCGCGCTGCGTCCCCCTCCTTCATTTGCCGGTCAGGCTGTCACCGATGGAAACCGGTCCCCAACGGGCGTAGCGCCGCTGTGGACCGATCTGCCGACCCGCAAGGTCGCGGTCCACAGCGTAGCGCCCGGGGCCCCGTTCGGGGGCGGTTCTGCACCGGCCGTCGTCCAGCGGGTATCTCGCGGAGGCGAGCTTGCCGGGGTCAGTGCGAATGACTGTGGGAGTGGGAGTGAGACTGGGAGTTCGACTGCGCCTGGTTGGATTGCGCCGGGGCCTTTGTGGCTTGCCGACGCTTCTCCTCCTCCTCACGGCGTCGGCGTTCCTCCTCCCTGCGGCGCTCCGCATCGTCCTCCGAACGTTCCTCGCTGAATGGACTCGCCCCCACTCGCCCCTTGCCGGTCCAGCAGTGCTTCGTCTCCGTAGCTTGAACCGTCGGGTTGCCACGCCAAGGCTGGTCGCGCTCACTATCGCGGGTGTCGCCGCCGGTGGCGGCAGTCTTCTCGCGCTCCGCAGCGCTGCGATCCTTCGTCGCCAGTGTGGCTTCATGGAGTCGTTTGGCTTCGTCGCTCTGGCCCGTGGTAGCACGGGCTTGATTCCGGAGATCCGCTTTAACCCGTTCGACTTTGAAGGGGCTCCGTCCCAACACGCCTTCGCCGGTCCAGTAGGATTTGGTTTCCGAGACGGGGTCGAAGGGTGAGCGGCTCACAATCGGTTTCGCAGCGGCAGACGAATCTGGGTCGCCTTCGTTGGAGCTTTGTAGCGCCTGCTTGGCCGCCCGCTGCTCCTTCCGCCCTTCCGCCGCGCGATTGCGTTCCTCTTCGGCGTGCTGTCGTTCGACCGCACGCTCGGTGCGGCCCTGTTCCTCGCTGCGGATTCGCTCATTATCGAAGGGGCTGGGTCCCCGGACACCTTCACCCGTCCAGACGGTTTCCGTGTCGGAGACCCTGTGGAACGGCGAGCGACTGACAATGGTTTTCCCGGCGGCAGATTGATCAGGCCCACCCGATTCGGAATTTTCCGTCGCCTGTTTGGCCGTCCGCCGTTCCTTCCGCTCTTCCGCCGCGCGATTACGGTCCTCTTTGGCTTCCTGTTGTTCCGTCGCACGCTCGGTGCGGTTCTGTTCCTCACGCCGATTTCGCTCCTCTTCAAAGAGTCGAGGTTCCGGTCTGACCGTCGGATTCCAGTAAGAGGGAGCCGTGTGCTTGGCGCCGGAGGGCCGGTCTGCCTGCGTCTCGGCTTCCGAGCTACCCTGGGATGACGCGTCCGAACGGTTTTGGGATTTCGGGTCGGTCTTCACCTTTTGGTCGGAAGCATCCTTCTTCCAGGCCTCGTCGCGCTTTGTATCGTGCGCGTCCATTTCTTGGATGCCCCGCCGATGGTTCAACTCGCGCTGTCCTTCGACCGTGAAACATTCGGCCAAATCCGGTCCCGTGAAGACGCGGACCTGGCAATCCGCCGCCCGGGCTTTGATGGCCTCAAACTCAAGCTCCGGCCCTTTGCCTTCGAACAGGATGAAGGCCTTCTTTGGATTGGCAGTCGTCGCGTCGGCATGGGTTGCCGCATAGGCCAGCCGGATGTCGGGGGCTTCCTTGGCTTGGAACTCCACCTTCACTCCAGCGTCCGTCCGGATTGTAATCCGGTCATCCGCCACCTTGGTGACGGTGCCAAAGTCGCCGATGTTGACCTGGTCGAGATTCTTGATGTCGGTCCGGGTATTGGAAGTGCGGAAGGTGACCCGGTCATGCTGATGCAAAGTTTCCTCGTGGACCTGGATCGAGCGCAATCCGACGCGTCCTTGATTCCGACGTTGCTTCTGGATTTCAGCGTTCAGGCGTTCCGCCGCTGCGCGCGTTTGGCAGAGGACGAGGTTCCTTTCCGGGCGCGTCATTCCCCCGGCACGTTCCCAATCGTCGAGGATGCCGCGCCATGCATGCCCATCGGACTTGCCAACGAGGACGCGTGGCTTCCGAAACTGGCGGAGGAAACGACGGCCGTCGTTGATGGACCGCTCCAGCTTTTCGAGCCGTTCATCCTTGATCCAGACCAGCCTGGCCCCCGTCTTGAAGGCGGTGACCATGGACTCCCGAATCTGGCGCAAGGCGGCGTGCTTCGCGTCCCGCAGGGGGATTGTCAGCCGTCGCCGAATCTTGTGGGGGGCGAAGTCCGAATCTACGGCGACCGCAGGAAGCTTGACGTAGTGGAATGGACTCCACCAAGGAGATCGTTGGAAAAGCCGGTTCGCTTGAAGGTCAACATTGAACACCCGCAGCTCAATCGTGGTGAACGGGTAGCGGCGGTTTTTCAGGCGACCTATCCTGACGACAGCGAACTCGCTTCTCCGTTTGCGGGAGGCTCTCGCCAAGACGGGCTTGTAGCGCGGAGAATGTCTCTTCTGGCGCGCACGCTCCTCCTTTTCCCGGCTCTCCCGCTCGGCCTTGTGCTTCGTCGCGGTCTCTTCCCATTTCTGCCGGAATTCCTCCGACCGCTTTTGCGATTCCTCCTTGCTCTTCGACTCCTTGTCGGTCCGGGCGCTGGCCTGGGCTTCGGTAAGCCGGTCGGCAAAGGGAGGGTCCTGCTTTTGGTTCGAGGTCGAGAGCTTGGTCTTCGACCGGCCCAGAGCTTCGTAGGTAGCAGCCAACACCTGACGCGCGGACAAACCGCTGGTCTGCATCGATTCGGCGACGGTCTGGAGGGTTTCGGCTTTGCTCGGTTTGATCGGCGAGGCGCGCAGGGCGGCTTCGATGTCGGCGGAAAGTGCCTTCATCTCGGCGGTCCAGGTCGTCTGCGCCGCCTTCCCGGACTGCAACCCGACGACTTTCCCAGGCGACCAACCCAATTCGGCCGCCGCGCTGGCCCAGGCGGCGAAGAGGGTCTCACGGGCGACGTGGGATTTCTCGGCGCGGGTCGCCAGGGCGGCCTTCTCCGCCATGACGGTGTCGTAGCCGCCATGCATTCGGCAGTAGTCGATGATCTGGGCGCGTCGGGTGGAGAAGAACTCGATGATATCGCGATCCACGCCCTTGATTTCGAAGAACGCCCCGCTCTTCTCGACCGGGTAGGAAAGCTCCTTCTGGAGCAGGTGGGCGAGCTGGCAGCGGTAGAGCGCCCCGAAGGCAGTCTTGAGCTCAAACATCTGGTCCGTTTTGAGGGCTCCCCATCCGTCGTTAGGACGCAGCCCCAGGTTGAAGCAAACGGCGTGCGTGTGGAGCTGCGGGTCCTGGGCGCGGCTGGTTCCATGTTGGAACAGGGCGAAACACAGGGCGGCGTTCTCCCGTTTCCACCCGCCGCTCCCCGACCGGGTGATCCCCGCGTGCTCCTCGACAATGGCCAGGGTTTTGCGAACCGCCTCGTCGTGGACCCGCTCGATCTCCTTGCGCATCGGTTCCGGGGCCAAGGCCCAGCAGACACTGACCGATTTCGGCGGGGAGAAGGTCAGGTCCCAGCCGGGAACCCGCTTGTGGTAACCATCCTTCTGCCCGGCGTTCTGAACCAAGGGCCGGGTGCCGTCGGGTGAGAACCCTTGAAACAGGTTGCGGAAAGTTTCCCCGGCCACCTCCCCGGAAAGGCCCAAGGCTTTCGCTCCGTCGCCGTGCCATTCGCCGGGAGGTTCACCCCCTTGGAGGTAGTAGTGTTCGTGCGCCAATTCCACGTAATAGGCGGCACTGCGGATGGAGATTTTTTCCAGCGAAAGCATGCTCGGTTTGGCGGTTAAGTCGTGACCCGCCACCACCAGCAGTCGCGGAAACCCCGGTTTTCGAACCCGGAAATCCGCATAAAGACCGGGACGGTCAGCGTTAACCTGTTAACCCGTTGATTGAGTGTGCTTTGGCATCGAGAATCGCGGCTTTATTAACGCCGTTGTTAACTCCGCAACCAGCTCTGGCACTGCGGTTTGCCTCGGTGGCTGCTGGCTGTGTAAACGCACCGACAGGTGCATCAGGTGTGCTGCATTTATTGGCGTTGGCAGTGCGGTTTGAGGTGAGGTGAAAGGTGGGAGAGTTGGCAACGGGGCGGGCGTTCGGAATGGGACTTCTTTCGTTCGAGTTCGGACGAGAATCTGGGGCGAGACAATTGCGGTTTTGGCTGGCTGGGGAATGGAGCTGCGTAGTCCGGTCCTGGAGCTGTGGGGTGAGGGAAGAGCGGGGTCGGTTCATCAGCGGGACGGGCGGCCAAGTCGTTCGCCGATTCTTGCAGGCGCAAAAAAGCCCGCCGGTGAGGCGGGCGGTAGGGGCTACTTCGGGTGCCTCCGTTTGTGAATCCGGTCGTAAAGACCGCACCGGAATCGGTCCAGCTCCTGGAGGTGGCAGAAGATGTGCGGCGTCTCGACGTCGCTCGGGTTCTCCACGTAGTCCCTCAACTCATCACGCCAGTAATGGTCCAGGATTTTGTCGATGACCACGATGACCTCTGCCTCTCCGACGGTCGGCGCTGGGTTCCTTTGTGGTTTCATTGAGCCACCGCGATGAGTGCCTTCTGACCGTTGTTGAGTTCGATTTCCTCCACGGACCACGAGGGCGAATCCAGAAAGACGTCCGTGTCGAACGTCAACCCATCGCAGGGGGTCGCCTCCCACATCGCATAGGCTTCGGGATAGTAGAGCTCGAAGAGTTCGTAGGCGGCTCCCCGTCGGAGGTCGTAGAAACTGGTCCCCTCGAAGATGTGGATGTTCTGGTCCTCCACCTGCTCTCCGGTGAGCTGGTTCAGGTAGGTTCCGAGCGTGTTCACCGCGTGATGAATCCGGAGGAAGTTGAAGGTCGAATCATCCCCCAATTCCTGAAGCACCTTGTCGAGGTCGAGCAGCTCCGGACCCGTCACGGCCGACCGGTCTTTGAACAGCAGGGACACTCCGGCGTTGTCCCCCGCGGGCCAGAACTCCGCCTCTCCGTTCGCATCGTGATCCCAGTTCACCACCTCGTCGCCGGTCAGAACCCGGTCGATGGCGGAACTCTCCCGAAAGTTGAAGCCCTCGAACGTCCCGAGGTCGAATTGAAGCGCGTATCCTCCCTTCTCGTGGGTGCTGGTTGTCTCGATTGTTTCCATGTTTTCTCCGTTAGTCAGTTTCACCACCGCCCCCCAGAAAAGGCTTTCCCTGGGAGACGGGGTGTTTTCACGAGTTGCAAACACCCCTCTCCCAGGGAAAGACGGACAACATAGCCAGCCCGCAGGGCTGACCGCTCAAGACGAGACGACGAAGTCCATGGAGTGGACCGGCAGACCGGAACGGGAGGCGGTCAAGGTGGAGGCGAGGCAAAGCCGAGCACTACCTTGACGGCCGGGAGTGGAGGGCGGCTGGGGAACTCCAATGGCGCAGGCGGAAACGCAGCTCCCGCCGACCAGGCGGGAAACCATTTCCAGGACGGCTCAGTCCACCGGACGGACCGGTGAACCGGAGCGGAGGCGCTCAAGGTGGAGCGCAGGGCGAGCCTTCAGGCGAGCAACCGAGCAATACCTTGAACGCCGGGAGCGGAGGGGCGCCGGGGAGTTCCGTGGCGAAGCCGGAAACACGATGCCCGCCCAACGGCGGGCAACCTTGAGTGGACGAACGCGCGACCTTTCTCGGGGATTGGCTCAGGGCTCCATCAACTTCATTTCCACCAAGACCGGAGCAACCTCGATGAGGAGCTTCTGTCGTTCCGCCGCGAGGGCAACGCGGGCCGGGTCCTTGAGAAAGGTGCTGAGGTTCTGATTCTTGAAGGCGATGTCGCCCCACTTGGGTCGGTCGTTGTAGTAGTTGCAGGCGATGGAAACCAACGCCTTCAGGCCGTTGGCATTCTGATTCAGCGCCCCGGCCGACTTCAGGGCCGAGAGGGACAGCGGCTTCTTCTCAATCTCCCGGAACGCTCCCGACCCGGCCGCTGGGGTCCACAGTCCTGGGGTCAGCAGCGGTGCCAGCGCGGCTTGCACGGCTGGGTCCGACGCCCGTTGGCGGAGCCGGGTGCGGGTCGCTTCGTCCAGGGTGTCCTTTGCCGCAACATCTGCCTTGGCGTCCTCCAACTTGGCCTGGGCTTTCCGTTGCAGGGAATCTCTCTCGGCCTGGGCTTTGATTTCAGTCGCTTCATTGATCACCCGCTGGGCCTCTGCCTTTGCTTGGTCGATGAGGCGCTGGGCTTCCGCCTGAGCGATGGCGGCCGTTCCCTCTATCTTCGCTTCGGTCGTCTTCTTGACGATGGCCTCTTGTCGAGCCGCGATCTCGGATTGATTTAACCGCCGGATGGCCTCCTCCAGTGTCGGCGAACTCGGGGTCAGGGCACCGCCCGTCACCTTGACCTTGGACTCGGTGATCAGACCGGCGAGCAGCGTCCTCGCTTGGGATGCCTTTCGCTTCTCAGGTTCGGCCCACAGCCCGCCGTTTTGTGCGGTCGCCAACATGTCGGCAGCGGGTTCGAACGTGGTGCCTGCCGCCCCGACGATCTGCTGTTCCACGCGGCGGACTCCTTCCACCCGCGTCACGATTTCATCGACGGCCACGACGCCGGGGATCTCGCTTTCGTAGAGTCGCCTTGCCTGGGCCACCAGATCGGGATGGAGCGCAATCTGACGCCCCGCATCATTGGATTTGAGCGCGTTGGAATCTGAAGCCAACGCCTTGGCTTCGGCCAGCAGTTGGAAGAGCACGTTCGTGGCGCTTCGCACCTGCGCCAGAACTTCGTCCTGCCGGTTCCGGGCGAGGGCGAGTTTGGCATCATCGGCCGCCTTGGTGGCTGCAAGCTCAGCCGCCGCCTGCTTGTCCTTGACCGCCTGAAGCTCCCGTTCCATGCGCACCTTGTCGCTGCGCATGAAGTAAAGCACCCCGCCGAGGCTCGCGATGCCGATGGCGGCGACGATCAGGAGGCCGACGAGCAGCGTCCAAAGCGGCAGTCCTTTCTTTTCCGTGGGCGCACCAGTTTTTTTGGTCGAGTCTGTTTCTTGCATGGTTGGAGGTGTTCAAATCTCCGGCCCCGAGCCGGATTCATGAAGTTGGTTTCCGGATGGAGTCGATGCCTGGGAAATCGTCAAGCGAAGGTCCGGTCCCGGGTGGATTGTCGTTAAATTCCAGTGGGTCCTGTTCCTTTGGAGGCTGTGCGTCCGACGCTCCCTTTTCCTGCGCCTGGCTTTGAGTGTTCGGCGGGACGACCTTCTTTTGCCCGGTGAAGAAGAAGGCCTCCTCCACCTCGTCCCACGGATGCAGCAGGTGGGCGTCGGCCTCCTTTACAGCGTCGAGCGCCGGAACATCGCCAAGCTCCCGCGCCCACGTCAGTATCTCCCCGAACGGGCGGCGTGACAAAATGGTTTCCCTGATGCAGGGGACGTCGCTGATGGATTCGTAATCTGTTCCCGGTCCCGGGAACCCCAGATCGAGGAAGGTCGAAGCGAGGAAAAGGGATCGCTCGTGGAGCGCCCGATTCGTGGAATTTCCACTGCTGCCGGACGAATAGGAGGTCTCCATCTGGCGAACCTTGCTGAAGTGGCGCTCCGCCCATTCAGCCGTCTTGTAGCTGCCTGCGCGGAGAAACGTCTTGTAGGCGCACATCGCCATGATGTCGCTGGCTCCGTCCTCGCCATAAATCTGGTTGATCCCTTCGACGGTTTGAATCCCGAGGGTAACCGAAGCCCCTTTTGACCGTCCCATGTTCAGCAGCGAGTGGATGCAGTCGACTTTCTCCATAGCCCGGAACTCATCCAGAATGAACCAATGTCGAGGGCTGAAGGTGTCCGGCTGCCGCAGGATCTGGTTGGTCAGCGATTTGAGGATGATCGCGTTGAAGGGCCAGATGCTGTCCCGCAGCACGGGGTCGTTCCCAAGGATCAGCACCCCGGGCTTGCGCAGGAACTCCTTGGCCGAAAACTTGGGACCACCGCGATTCTTGGCCCAAAGCGCGGCCACCGCATCAAACCGTCCAATCTTGGAGGCGATGGTGGACAGGACCCCGGAGAAGTGTTTTTCGTCGTTGATATAAGCGTGGACCTTCCGCTTCGCCGGACCAAACCGCGAGGTCAGCTTCCTGATGTGCTCCACCGATTCGACCGCGCACAGGACGTCGCGCAGCGTCCATTCAGTTCCGGCGACAAAGTGAAGGGACTGAATCACCCCTTTGACAACTTCCTGGGCGGCCTGGGTGAAATAAGGAGCCGTGGAAGTCTTGTCCTCCGGCACCAGCAGGGCGGCCAGTGCCGCGTCCATGCCCGGTTCCGTGATGGCTTCGCCGAGGTGCCAAATCGCACAGCGGGTATCGAAGGGGTTGAGGATGTAATAATCTCCCAGCTCCGGCCGGAGGTCCATCGAGGCGAGCATCGGAATCGCATCGCCCTTCGCATCGAACATGATGAGCTGCTCGGGCGGAGCGCCCTCTGATGGGATGAGGCGGGGCGCGATGGACTGCAAGAAGAGCTGAATTCCCTTCGTCTTCCCGCTGCCGGGAGCACCGCAGATCATGAAGCTCTTGACGGCCTCAGCTACCGGAATGTCCCGCAGGGACCAGAAGACGTGGCCGGGGTCGAAGGCAACGGCGCAGTTCGGCGGAGGTTCAACCTCGGCAGCCGAGTCGTTGGGAGCCTTCTCACCAAGGAAGAGACTGAGCAGCGCCGACGGTTCCTTCCGGGGTTGGTCGTCGGATTGAAAGAGTCGCAGAAATGGATTCCCACCCTCCGGCGTGCTCATTCCCTACGCGCCTTTCTGCCCTGGGGTCCGGTTGTCTCAAATCCCTTCGGCTCTTCCTCCTCCTCGAAAATGGACGCGACCCCCTGTTTCAAGGGCCAGGCGAACGTAGTCAAAAACCACGCGGCAACACCGGTGGCCAGAATGATTCCCGCCAGGCTGAAGGCCCGTTCCTTCCAAGTTGTGGTGAACATCCGGACGGCCAGCATCAGGCAGACATAGTTCGCGACCAACGCGAGCTTGGTGGTCGCGCTCGCATGTCTGATCAGGACCTCCAGCGCCTTCTTGGGGACAACTATTGCCGCCACGAGACCGGAGGCGCACAGGAATACAGCACCGATGGCAGAGTGGCTCAACCAGCTCCCGGGAAAGCGCTCCTCCACGAAGACCAGCATCCACCACAGGACGGCCAGGCTCAGCAGGAAATACATCCGCTGGACGCGCTTCTTCGTTGCGGGAGTGGCGCTTGCCGCCCATTCAAAGAGTTGCCGCTTCCGGGGTGTTACCACCAAATCCACAGCCGCCTCGACGGTGATCGGCTCCTTGCACGCGGAGCAGAGTTTGGCGGCGAGCGGGTTGGCCTGGCCGCATCCCGGGCATTTGAAGTTCGCGGCACCCACCAGCTTGCGCCCGTAGCAGCGCAGGACGCCGCCCAACGAAAGCGCCTGTCCGCAGCCTGGGCAGGCGCTCGCTCTCAGATCCACGCCGCCATCGCAATTGGGACAGGCGAACGTCATGCCGTCCCCCGTATTGAAGGCCGTTTAGCAGCACCGGGATACACGGAGGCCAAACATGGAGGATGATCAATCCCTAGAAAAGCTAGATTTGCCCACCGCTGGGGGAGCTGCTTCGTCGGTTACGACCTGGGCTGGGCACCGCCCAAGTTCTTGGCGACGAACTCTTCCGCCACCTGCTTCGAGGTCCTCCCGCCATGTTGGAGGATCGCCACCGTGGCCAGGGCAACCTCCTGGCGGACAGCCGTCAGGTCCGCTTCCAGACGCGCCAGACTCTCGCGGGCATCCTCCTCGGCTTCGTTGGCGGCCAACCTCTCCATCACGTAGAGACGCGCCAGCTCGCCGGGGGTCATGGCAAGCGCCTGAGCACGCGACAGAAAAATCTGCCGCTCCTTCGTGGGCAGCCGGAATCCGAAGACCTTGTTTTGGGGGATGTTTCCAGAAGGCCGAGTCATAAATGGTCCTGTTGGTAGCGATCTTGTTTGCTCAGAACCGAGGTCGCTACGAACCGGATTATCGAACAGGATTTTCCCCATTTTGCTCCCCGGCAATCGTGGGCGGGGTTCGCCAGCGGAATCGGTCTTGCGCGGCCGGACGCCGATTGCTCGGCTAACGCGATGGGCTTGAAGAAGTAGCCCCCGGCGGATAGGTTGTATCAAATGCCCGAGTTGGTGGAACTCTTCAATCGGTTCAGGACTGCCGCGACGGAGTCCGAAGCCGATTCGGCGGCCCGAGCCATTGTGCAAATGGTTCGGCCTCGCGTTTGGCGGATGATCGCGTGGGGAACCCGAATGGAAGCCGTTGAGGAAGTGTTTCAGGATTTCTGGGCCAGCCTGTTCGCGCGGCTTCACCAGTTTCGTGGCGAAACGGACGATGCCGCGATTGGCCTTTGCCACGCGATTGCTCGCCGACGCTGTTTCGACTGGATTCGGCGGCAACCAAAGCTCAAGACGGTGTCAATGGACGCGGACGAATTCCGGGAGGCGGTAGAGGCGTCCGCGCAGGTCATGCCCATCGCCCCCGGCGAGCGGCTCGACATAGAGCAAGTCCTGAGGCTGGTCGAAGCCTGCGATCCCGATGCCGCTTTGTTCATCGCCCTCCGCTACTTTGAGGGGCATTCATTCAAGGAGATCGGCCAGCGATTCGGCATGACGGAAGCGGCGGTCGCCATGCGGGTCAGGCGGTCAATCCAGCAGGCCCAAGCGTCGGTCGCCGAAAGGAAAGCGTATGTCTGACAATCTGTCCGAAGTGGAGGCCAAATTGCTGCGCCTGGGCGAACGGGTTCGTATTGGGCTGGAGATTCTCCACCCCGCCACGGAGCGGGATTACAAGACCGTCCAGGATCTGGTCCGCGCGCAGTGGCAGAAAAAGGAGACGCTCGAAGAGACCGAGGAAGAAAAGAAGCAGGCCGCGAAGGTTCAGGAGACCGACGAGCAGAAGAAGACCAAGGAAAAGGAGAAGGCCAAGACCCAAGACCCTTCCCAGTCCGCTTCGAAGGAGGCTTCTGAGTCGAAGGGGCAGGCCCAGCAAAGCCAGTCCACATCTCCGGCGCCGTCCCAAGGCCAAAGCCAGGGACAAGGTCACAGTCACTGAGCCGGTGGTCGCCTACGGGCGCTTCCCCGGTCGCCACGGTCCGCCTTTGGCCCAATGGTCCTTCCAGTGCTTTTCAGTTCGGGCCGCGGTGGCCGCCGGAATCAGGAACTCGCGCACAATCCCCACCACGTCCGCAAAGCTGGGAATCGGTTCCGTCCGAACCACCTTCCGCCAAAAGGCCTTCCACTGGGTGTCCTTGCCTGAATCGCCCGCGAACCCGGCACTGAGGCCCACGGGAATGCCCGGCGGAATCTCCGTCTTCCGACGGGTAAACGTCGTAAAGATTGCCTTGGACAGAAGTTCCCCTTGGAAATCGAACCGGCGGGAGAGCAGCCGGACATCGAAGTAGTCCTTCATCCGGGTGTTCCGCTCGCCGAGCGTGACCATGGCCTCGAACTTTTCCGAAAGAGCGGTCTCCTTCGTGTAGGCCCGAAGGACCGGTCTGGGCAGATCCAAGAGCGAGGGGAACTCGATCTCCTCGGGCTCCAGGGTGAACGCGTCGCCAAATCCGATATCCGCTTGGACCGGGATTCGCGCGTTGCCGACGCTTGCCCGGAGCGTCACGCGCACGCCGACGTATTCCTGTTCCGCCCGGATTTCCTCCGCCGCCACCGACTCGATCTCGAACTCCACTCCGTCATCGCCAACCGAGACGGCGCAGATTTCCCGAAACGTGTCCGTCACGACCGCCGGGGAGTTGTCGCCGAACCCCAGCAGGTCCGCGTCACGAGTCACACGTTCGCTGGACCCTTCACCCCAGACAATCAGGAGCATCGCGCCTTTCAGGACGAAGCGGGACCGGTGGGGCGACAAGGACAGGCGATACAAAAAGCGCTCGATGCAGTAGCGCTCCAGCAGGTCCTGAAGCGACAGCTTGGACGCGCGCGAAAGCTGCAACAGGCGGGCTTGCACGGACGCGGAGACGTTGCGACCCTTCTGATTCATTCCAGCACCCCTTCGAGATACGGCCGCATGACGTTCAGCACCCGGCAGACACGGGCATACCGATAAAGGTCCTCGGTGGTGACCTTCTTCTTTTTCCACACCTCACGGAGCGACTCCACTGCGGTCTTGGTGCCAATCTGATTCCGGAACTTGAAGCAATCGGCGACCGTTTTCGCGGCGCCGTAAATCTTCACCGGAACTCCGGCAATCGGATGCTCCTCAATGCCCTCGTAAAACGCCGGACCGGAAAAGTAGTGCACACGGAGTTGGAGCGTCTCAATGCGCGGGGGCCGGGCGTGGTTCTCGACCGCAATCCAGACCGACCCCGGACTCTCCGTGGTGAGTTCGTGGAAGCGCAGGGCCGAGAGCAGGCAGACGACCGCTTCTGGCTTTCGCAGGGCGACCAGTGCTAGGTCTTCGTGCGATTCGAGCGGGGCATCGGCGACCCGGTAGACGCCGCGACCCATTTGAACGAGCTGCCCCTCACGGGCCTGCTTCCGGATATCGGCGCGATGCTCCGGGGAGGACCGCACTCGGAAGAGCGCACCCGCCTTCGTCATCGTCGGCTTCTTCGGTTTCCGCGCCTTCACACTTCGTAAGCTACAATACGTCGGTAGTTATGCGCAAGTAACGACATCCAAGACATTGCGCGGACCAATTGTCCGCTGGTCGGCGTTCTGATGTTCCAGTCGTGAGGTCGGCCGAGATCGAACAAACTATCGGAAAGAAAATTCCCGCCCCGCTGAATCAGCACGTCTTCCCGAGCAGCCGGGTTACATGGTTGTCCAACGCCAGCTTTCTGGCGGGCTCAGCCAGGCTTCCGCCCTGTTCGATCAGCGAACGCTGAAGAGTAGGCGCGGACCGGACGGCTTCTCGCTCCAGTTGAATGCGTTCGTCACCGGTCAGTTTTTCAAGGAACTGAGCGACCTCATGCTGTCGTTTCAGCTCGCGCAATTGTTCCCGCTCTTCGCGGCGGCTCTGGCGTTTGGCTTCTTGGGCTTTCCGCTCCTGAAGTTCCAGTTCGTTGCGTGCTTTTTCAGTGACCCCGACGAAGCCGGGTGGAGCCGCGTAACTCCCGTGAATGGCGCTGAGGAGAAACCCCGGCGGGTTCCGCGATACCCTTGGGTCTTTGCGCGCGACCAGCCAGTCCAGCACCTCGACCTGAGCCCGAATCTCCTCGGCTGGAAACCTTCCCACGACATCCTCGGCCGCGCTCATGCCCACCCCGCGTTCCACCAACTCAGTCGCCAATGGCGAAATCGTGCCGTCGGGAACGCTGGGTGTTTTGATGGAAGAGCGTGATTCCGGCTGGGCGAATCGAACCTCCCATTTTCCGGAGCAGACTTTGTGGAACCTTTCGTTTTCAGGCAGCAGCTCCAAGTAGCCCGCCCGTTCCAACTCCTCGATGCCCACACGCAGCTTCCGCTTGAGGCTTGCAGCATCGTAGCCGCGTGACAGTCCGACGTGATTCCAGCTCAGTTCCTTGAGGTCGAACTCCCAGCGGCGGCGGTGGAAGAACCGCTTGTCGAGAAAGCGATACAGCCGCTTCGCGATGGCGCTCTGGAGCCCCTTGAAGAACTCGAAGTTGATGCCTTTGAGGTTGCCCGCTTGGAAGCTCCGGTAGAGGACCTCGTTCCAGACAAAAGCCGATTGGGGCGCTCCGGAACCAAGGTCGGGACGCGTGGCGTGGCGATGGCAAAGCCACACGTTGTCGATGACGTGGAATTTCTCGTCCACCCAGCACTTACGGTTTCTGTCCCACCACGCGTTCCGGTAGTAGAGCGTCACGCCGGTCCACCGGTTCAGCGACTCCTCCAACCGGTCGTAAGTTTTGGTGTCGTCGCGCCAGCCCAGTAACCGAATGAGCTGGTAGCGCGTGAAGGAAACTTTGCGTTCCGCGAACCCGCCCTGACGACTGAGTTGAATCAGTCCGAGCAACACCTCGTCGTCCAGGGCCGTGGGCAACCCGAAGGCATCCGAACCGGTGACGGTGAGTTGCCGAGTGATGTGCTCGCCGCGACTCTTGTCCCAGATCCGGTCCTCAAACCGGAGTGTCTTCAACGCAGCCGGGAGCCGATGCGCCAGTGCGCACAGCGGAAACTCCGCCAAGTTCAGTTCATCCCGTCCGTCTCCGTTTCCTGCTCTCATCGACTCCAGTTCGATGCACTTTCTCTTCCCCACGATTTCACCTCCGCAACAACACGCCCGGTTGTTGTTCATTCAAAGTTTAAGAACAGAGTTGGAAGTTGTGCCGCCGATTCCCCAATGGTTTCAGGAACCTGCACCAGAATTCCCGCCCCGGATCACAGTGGTTCCGTCCTCAACTCCCGGTGTGGCCTGTCCCGGTTCCCGGTAAACCCAGTCCCAACTCCCGGCTCCGACGCTGTCTCGAATCCCGGTATAGCACGGGCCGAATTGGTTCCGGTAGCCCCTTCCATTCATTCGCCCGGCGAGGGCGCGACATGAATGTTGGCGGCGCTGGGAAGCAAGCAAGCACGCATGCTTGCATCCATGCAAACAAGCCCACTTGTGGGGATGAGTTGCGACGTGTTACGACCGTATCATGGGACGATGGAGGACTCGGGCATGATTGTGGCACTGACCAATTCAAAGGGCGGCGTGGGCAAATCCACCTTGGCGGTTCATCTCGCCGTGTGGTGGAAAGAATCGGGCGCGAACGTCGCGCTGGTGGATGCGGACGTGCAGTGCTCGTCCTCACTTTGGCTGAAGGAGACGGGGACCGATGTTCCAGTCTTCCGGCTTCAGTCGGCCGACGAGGTGCTCGACCGCGTTCCGGAAATCAGCCGGTCTTTTGAACACGTCGTGGTGGATGGACCTGCCGGCCTCTCCGAAGTGACGCGTGCCATTCTGCTCGTGGCGGATTTGGCATTGCTGCCGTGCGGTCCCTCGGTTCTCGACCTGCGGGCCGCCAACGATGCCATCCGCGTCGTTAAACAGGCGCAGGCGATTCGGAGCGGCCGACCGGACGCGGTGCTGATCCCGAACAAACTTCAGGTGCATTACCGGCTGAGTCGGGAACTGCTGGAAACCACGCGGAACATGGCTGTGGCATCAACGGAGGGACTCCGGTTGCGGCAGGCCTACGCCGAGGCCGCCGGTCAGGGGACCGTCGTGTGGCGTCTGGGAACGCGCGGCGAAATGGCTACCAGTGAAATCAGGGAGTTGTGGAATGGACTATTCAGGACGGACACGGAGAACGATGGGCGAAGCATTGCAGACGGCGGGGCTCAGCCCCGAGGAACTGACCTTTGTGACCGGCGGTGAGGTCTCTCCATCCAAGCTCCCGGCAGAGAATCCCAAAACCGACCGGCCGACCCGCAGGCCCAAAGCGAGGGCATTGGTGACGCCCGTCGCCGATGAGCCCGCCCCTGATTCAGGTCTTGGGGCGACGGTCTCGATGACCTTTCGACTCCCGGCAGATCTACCCGCCCAGCTCATTCGCACCTCGGCCGAACGACGGGTTCAACGAAGGAACCCAAGCAGCCAACAAGCTATCGTGGCGGAAGCACTCAGGGATTGGTTCGCGCGCCACGGCTGAACTGAAGGTGCAGTGGTTTCCAACCGTTGTTTGAGCCAGTCAAACATGGTAAAAGGCACTCTGGGAGGTTTTGGCTTCCCGTAGTCGTCAGTTCAGATGCCAACGCATCGTGCTGACTCCATTTTGAGATGGGCATGAACGCCCGCCAAACCGGACTCACCATCCGGCTAAGGGGACGGAGTTTACCAACCGTCACGTTCATGTTCCGTAGAGCGTGGTGCCACGAGAGTGGCCCGCCACGTTCGAGAGAGGCTTCTGGAAGTAATCCCCGGTCACCAACCGGAGCAATCTCCAGATTCTATCTCATGGCGTCGGGGCTCCGCCCCGCGAATACGGGCGAACGGGAAACGCTCTACCGTGCAAATCGGCGGAGTTGTCGGATTCAAAGCGGGTGCGGAAGGCAGCTTCCAAATCCCTCGGCGGGACGCGTGACCACAGCCCTTTGGGCCAATCGGGTGCAATGCTCGTAAGGTTCGCGTAACGCACGCTGGCGTCGGGAGCCCGGCGGTCGCAAGACCGACCGGCCGGAGGGGGACAACCTCCGGGGTTCTGCCGAAAAAGCAGACCGTGAAAAGCTCAACGATGAGAGGGGCATCAAGCCCTTGCCAGTAAGCCGCAGCAGAGACGGAGCCGAATCGGGAACGACCAACCAGGACGGGTAAGGGAGCAGCTTCTGTATTCTAGCCCCTGAAATCGGTCCCCCCAGTGGGGATCGGAAACGATGCCGAGGCGGAAGCCTCGGCCATACCTGGAAGGAACGGACGATAGTGTCCTACCGACGTGACTGCTGTAGCGAAGAGTCAGACTAACCGTGCAAGGAGTGTGGCTGCCGGAGTGGTATCCGGTGTCGGCCAAGTCAGCCGATGATTCAAACGCCGCACTTCGATGAGAGTGTTCCAAGTAGGAGCGGACGATGGTCCGCACCCTGTCCGCGTTTCCTTCGGGAGACAACGGGCGGGGTGTCGCTTCAGCAAGGCAGTTGAAGCGACGGGCGCGTGCTTACGGGTGGTGCCGGGCACAACGCGCACACGAAAGGAACGACGGGATGAACCCGTCTCAAAATGAGGTCAAAGGTCGGTGGGGTCCGATCCCCCACCGGCCGGTTCTCCATCGAGAGAACATTCGTTCGAACCCGCGTGACCTGGGAACAGGCGGCGGTGCTCGAAGGCAACTGAACAACAAAACGATTTTCGGGAACGCAACGGGATTAGGGATTTGCAGGCGCAACCACTATGGATTGCGCAACTGCGATGCAGGAATACAGCTTCGGACAACGGAGCCGGACGAGAAACCTGCGCGCAGCGCGAACACGAGGTTTTGAGGACGACGAGGTTGGACGTGGTTTTACGCACTGCGAGGTGCTGTAAGGTTTGGGCTTTCGGGAAAGTTGCGCCCCCAATGCAACTTCCCACCTTCACGCCTCCATAACAGCCGGTGGAGGCGTGAACATGGGTTACCGGTGCGTCACCACCTCGGTGGCGGGATTCGTGCAGCAGCTGGCCGTGTGCTACGTCGGGCGCGGCTACTACTTCTACGTCCGGGGCGGCATCCCGGCGCACAAGGACCCCGCGGTCATCGACCGCAAGCTGGTCGACCGCTACGGGATCGCCGTTTCGAAGTGGACCCGGTGCCGACGGCGCAAGCGGGGGCAGGCCAGCTTGCAATATCTGCGCCATGGCGACTTCTTTGTCTTGCTGGCGACCCACGGCGAACACCCGTTCTTCGCCTCGGAAGGGAGGCTGGTGCGGGACATCCGGCGACAGCCCCTGCGGTTCATGGGCTACGCCATCGGCTGCCGTCCCGCCCGGGGCGGCGGGCCGCTCCACCCCTCGGTCCGTATCGAGCGAGGGGAATTCGCGGCCCTGAAGGCTCACTTGGGCCGAATGGCGGTCCACCGGTCGGTCGATGACCTCTGCCGGATTCTGGGGTCGCTCCCCTACGAACCTTATGCCCCGGTTCGGGACCAATTGAGCATCCTGGTCCGGTCCATCAACCGCCGCCGCAAAGTGGCCGGGCTGGAACCCGTGCCGTCAGGAGCCTTTCGGCACCGGCGAAAACCGGTCCGCCCCTTCGGCCCGAGGACGTCCCAGCCGCTGGAAGGCTCCCTCGATTTATCCTGTTCGGAAAGGGCTGGTCCCAGCGACTGCATCCCTGAACGGACATTCTTTAGGAGTGACTCAAATGAGCGACATACAGAGCAAGAACCCGAACCCGCGCAAGAAGCCGACCCCGAAGGGAGGGAATCTGATTCCTTTTCCGAAGCCGGTTCCGGCGAGACCGAATCTGGACCGGCTCCCGGCGGACATGGTGGTTACGATTGATGGCCAGGCCCGCACCGGCAAAAACACGGCGGGCGAACTGCTCGCCCGCGCACTGGGCGGGTTGCTGGTGGACTCCGGCCGTTTCTATCGGTCGGTAACACAAGCCGCCTTGGTCGCGGAAGTCGATCTGGACGACCGGAACGCGGTGGAATCCTTCTGCGCCGGAGCCCGTCTGGACGCCGTCATCCGCCCCAACGACCGGGGCGTCCTGGAAGCCCTCGCCACGGTGAACAGCGGCTTGTTCACCGACGCCACCTTGGTCTCCGTCGGAGCCTTGGTTCCGAAGGTGGCGCAGATCCCCCTGGTTCGGGCCATGGTGAATGCCA
Organism: uncultured Verrucomicrobiota bacterium; assembly: GCA_964602595.1. Taxonomy (GTDB): domain Bacteria; phylum Verrucomicrobiota; class Verrucomicrobiia; order Limisphaerales; family UBA9464; genus CAIWAH01. The sequence goes on from CAZRRO010000008.1 coordinate 218,280, forward strand.
CGATGCGCCGCCTCTACCTGGGCGGACGCATGATCGTTCTGGGGCGGGACATGGGCATGAAGGTTTTTCCGAACACGCCCTACCAATTCTACTTCCGCGCCCCGGCCGCAATTCGCGAACTGCGCGATTCCGGGCGGGTGGACAGCGGTGCGGTGGCGAGACGCGACCGCGACGACGCCAAGCAGACCTTCTTCCCGCCCAAAGGGGCCGAAGTGGATACCGGCGACAAGACCCCAGAGCAGGTGCTCGAAGTGTTGTTGGATGAAATACTGGGGCGGACCCCGGAGTAATGTGGCTTTTGTGACTGGCCGGTGTTCGGCTGACTCGATGAGAAGCTAGGCACGCGGCACGCCATATCCGCGAACATCAGTCCAGCATCTCGCTTAAGTAGCGGTTGATAGACAGTTTTAGAGGACTGTTCGGCTCCCTGCTTGAGACGAATTGATCCCAAATGACTTCGTGCGCTGCCGTAAAACGATCCCAAAACCAGTAGGGGTTAACAATTACCGCCCCTTTCTCCATGGCCCATGAAGGATACTTGGAGTCCTCAGTGAAGTATACTCCCTTGCCCCTGTATCCATGAACCATCGTGTGCCTACCTAGGCGATAAATAATGTGGGAATACGATGTTACCTTTTGATGTTCACCGCTCCCCCAAAGCGAGTCGTATTCTTCCTTCTGAGCCTTGTTGAGTGGGCGGGATAGATTCGCGTCAATCTTCGTGCACACCTTCAAGAACCCGTCCCGTTGGACATCTTCCTCATTCTGACCGGGAGAAGGCGGTCGATGGTAGAAGACCTTTCCAAGAGTTTCGATTCCAACGCACGTCATAAGAAACAAAGGGAATGGCGCATAGACCAAGCGCTTGCCGTCCTTCGCCAATCTCGCCATCTCACTCACCTGGCCAACGAATAAAACTTTTAGTCTTCGCTTAAGCGCAGCGTGCTTTTCCGCCTCACCAAAGGCTCGCACTTGCCCGTAGTTGAGACCTGTTTCATCGGCATTTGGACCGAAATACACTTCGTCTGGAACTGGCATATTGTAGGCGTCAGATTCTTCACGTTCGGTTCTTTGACTCCCAAGCCCATCGTAATGAAGAGTCGGAGCTACGTCGAGCTCTCTACGGCTGTGACTCTGGAAGCCGTTTCACGTCTAAAAATAGCCCAGCTCCCGAAGGGATGTGTAGTCCTTCGGACGCTCGGTCGTGCTCCGGCCCATGATGACGTGGTCGAGCACTTCGATCTTGAGCAGTTGCCCGGCACGGATGAGGTCGCGAGTCACGCGGATGTCCGCCTCGCTCGGGGTTGGGTCCCCGCCGGGATGATTGTGGGCGAGGACGATGGCCGACGCCCGTTTGGCGATGGCCACCGCAAAGACCTCGCGGGCATGGACCAGCACTTGGTCGAGAATCCCTTGGCCGATGTTCTCGACGGCAATCAGGCGGCGGCGCGTGTTCAGGCAGAGGACTTGAAAGTGTTCCACGGCATAGAGCCGGTTGGGTTCGCGCAGCACGTCGGCAATGCTTCCCGGGTTGTCGAGCACCGGGGATTCACGGTGGGTCTCCTGAGTCAACCGCTGGGCCAGCAAGAAGGCGGACTTGATGGCCGCAGCCTTGGATTGCCCGACGCCTTTGACCTGCTGCAATTCGTCGAACGACGCCTGGGCCAGACTGGTGAGCCCTCCATAGCGCTGCATTAGCGATTCCGCGACGGGTTTCCCCGCCAAAGTGGAAAGCAACTGAGTGTTGTCGGCCTGATCGAAAGACTGCATGGGCACCTCCTGACCGGACCGATTTTACCACGGCCGGATTCCTTAAGGAATCGACCGGCCGTTCTCAAACGCAGAAATGTGTGAGCAAATCCGGGAGGTTGCGCCGCCCGGTCTCATCCAAGGCATCCACCGACCGGGACCCCGTTTTGACTAACAAACGCCGTTTGCGGTAAAACCAAGGTGGGTAGAAGCAGGTTCACGGTTTTCACCGGAATCCTCAGCGCGACTCGTCACCGAGCCCGCATCTCTTTCCGAAACGATTTTCCCAAGGCCGGACTCGCTTGAGTTCGTGCCCGGTGGGGAAGTCTTCGACCGGAAACAGGTGCCGCCCGGCGCCTGGTCGAGGATCAGTTCATTCACAGCGTAAACCGACTCCGTCGGTGGGCGGCCTTGAAAGAGCATCCCCATGAGCGATTCCGTCTATTCACAGTTCAAGGCCACGGCCTTGAGCGAAGACACCCTCCGGCGTCAGGCCCCGAGCATTTTTGCCGAGGCTCCGATGGCCGGAGTCAGCCGCCGCTACACCTTCGTCCCCACGGCCCAGATTGTTGAAGGGTTGCGGAAACAGGACTGGGTGCCGGTGACGGTGGAGGAACAGCGCATCCGCACCGAAGCCCGGCGGGGCTTTCAGAAACATCTGATCCGCTTCCGCCGTGCTGAGCAGATGCAAACGCTCGACGAGTGGAACGTCGAGCTGGTGCTGATCAACTCCCACGACACGGGCTGTGCATATCAGCTCCACGCCGGAATCTTCCGGCGCATTTGCAGCAACGGGCTGGTCCTGAGCGAAGGCTCATTCCAAGCCATCCGGTTCCGGCATTCGGGACTGGAGAGTGAAGCGGTGGTCGCCTCCAGCTTCCAGATCCTCAACAGCATGCCGAGGGTTGGGGAAATGGTGCACCGCTTCTCGGAGCGTTTCCTGGAAACCCGGGAATCCCTTTCCCTCGCCGCGCACGCCCTTCGGCTGCGTTACGAAGGACAAGGCGAACCCCCGGTGGAGCCGAAAACTCTGCTGAAGACCCGGCGGCCGGAGGACGAGCGGACGGACCTGTGGACGGTGCTTAACCGATTGCAGGAAAATCTGATTCGTGGCGGTGCCTCCGACCACCACCGGGACCGGCGCGGGAAACTGCGTTCGGTGCGGGCACTCCGTGGAATTGATTCCCGGGTGAACCTGAACAAAGCGCTCTGGGGCCTCGCCGAACGCGTGGCCAACGGAGAGACACTGCCCCCGGCTGACAGCCAATCGTTCACCGCCTGAAGGTCCCAAAACCAGAAGACGTTGAATTGGTCTGCCAGCGGAGAGGTTATTCCGAAGGTTTGTGCTTTCGAGGATTGTGCCATCAAACAACCCTCACCCCTCATCCTCCTTTTCAAAGACTTGTCCGGAGGGATCTTCCCCGGCAATGCTTCCCACATGACTGCCGAGGGCCGATCAGACACGCCGCGACGGCGAAGCCTGGGACAACCCTGGTTCAGCGCGCTTCCGATGGTGGGGCGGGGCTTTCTACTCGGGGCGACCGCCATCGTGGCTCTGGGAGCGGACGGTCCTGGAGCCGATCCCACCAAGACAGCTACCCCCGACAAACCCCCGACCGAATCCAAGCCTCGAAGGGTATTCTCGAACCTCGAAGGAACCGAGTTAAGCGATCCGGATCAGCGGGAGTATCTGAAACTCCAGTTGTCGCTGGCGGAGAAGAATGGGAAGAAGACCCAACAGGAAATTGAGGAACTCAAGAAGGCCATTGCGGAACTGAACGAGCGCATTGCCAAAGGCCCTTCGGACTCGGAGATGTTTGCGCTGACGCTGGAGAAGTTCCTCGCCTTTCAACGGGAGGAAGCCAAACGGCATTCCGGGCCAAACCAACCGCTATGGTCCTTCGAGTTGAATGCCGTGATCGATGCGCTTCGCTCCACCACCCCAAGGGCTCAGTGGTTCTGCCAGGCGGACTTTACCCTGACACCGGAACACGCCACCTTGAATCTCGGAGGAGTGAAGCTGGGTGACCTTTTGCCCTATGCCAAAAAGGAGGTCGCCCACGCCCCGGTCGCCCGGCAATTCCACAATCTATACCTTCAGGCCTTGATCCTTACGGCCACGAATCAGGAGAAGGATTTCACGGAGGGCTGGCTGCGTTCCTTCGAGCTGAAGAACATGAAGTGGGAGCAGGGCAATTTCCCTGGCGACTTGGCGAACCTCAAGCAAGCCATCAAACAGCAAGGGGACGCCTCCGGGAACGGAGGCTCCGCTTCCAAAACCACCACGGCAAATCCGAAACAGGTTCCGGCCTCAAAGTAGCGGCGGTGCTGGAAGCGGGGCCTGCGTCATCGAGTTTCATCACCCTGCCGCAGTCGGGTCCGCCTGCGGACCTAGTGACAGCCGCGTTCGTTGACCGCCTTAAAGCGCACACCTCCGCGATCCAATCCTAAAGGCAGGAATCTTGGCGGGGCGAGGAGGGTCAAGGTGGAGCGCAGGAACGAGCAATACCTTGAGGCCCGGAGAACCGCCATCCACTCGAACAGGATGGTCGCGCGTTAAATTGGGCAGTTCCGGATGCAGGTGTGATTGTGGGAAGCAGGCGAGTCCTCGGAGGAGAACTGCGAAGATGGGGAAATTGGTGAGGACCGTTTGTTTTAAGGCACGGTCCTCTGAGCCTTTGGAACCTTAACAGAAACCTCAGCGCCCGTCGCCGTTTCGGGTCGCAGCGGCTTTGGTGGGGTTCTCCTCGGGGATTCCGTTCTGGGAACAGATCCATGAGTGAGCCTGGTCCGCCACCTTGCCGAGCAACAGGAGGTCGTCACGGCCGAAAGATTCGGTCGACTTCCAACTGTCGCCCTCGCGGTAGAGGCGGCTGAAGGTGACGTTGTAACGAACGCCTGCTTCGGTGTCGTTCTTCCAGACGGCGGCCTTGATGGCCCCGAGCCGGATTTCCCTGGTCGGTTGCTGCTTGTTGTTTTTCATAGGTAGTAACGCTTCAACTGCGGATGAACCTTGCGGTGAATCCATGAACCCTCCTTTTGGAGCCAAAAACGGGCTTCGAACCTCGAAACCTTCGCTCCGGTGATACCATGTTTTACGGGCCTAACCAACGGGTCTGGAGGATTCGCCACGGCGGCCGTTGCAACCCCCGGAAACGACTGGCCGAACGGCCATTCGGTCTTCGGGACGAAGGCCGGGAATTCACTCCGGTGGGCGGTCTGCGGGCCAATTTTTTGAATCAAGTTCACGGCTCACCAACGGGAGGGAGGCACTTGCTCCCGTTACCCAGGCAGTCGCGATCCCCGGTGGTTTCCGAACAGGAAAAGTGAGCGGTTGAAGAAACGGTTCCTCCCTTGGACGGACACCTACGTGGCAAACTAGAAGTCCTCGGGGAGCAAGACGGTCGTGCGGCTGCGGTTCGCCTCCGTGATGATCCAGAAGCGGCCGCCATTGGCGACGCGGAATACGGACAGCCTGCGGAAGCCCTCCAGCGCCCGGCGTTCGGGTTGGCGGCGCGCGAAATCCTCCAAGTCCCCGTCGTCACCGCGCATATGCCGGAGTAACGCCTCAGTGACCTCGTAGGACGCCAGACTGGCCTGCGCCCTGGGCGTCATCACGACGTTGCCGAGCCGACGAATCGGTCCCTGTTCCATACAGACCATCTGTCCTCCTGTGGGAAACCACTGCCGGACCATCCTCCGGATCGTCTCTGCGACGTGAACTACCATACCTTCCTCCTTCTAAAAACGGTCTTCATCACTCGGTCACACCCTCGTCTTGTTCCTCTGCCGCCATCTGGCTGGAAGCCTGGCTCCTGGTGAGGTCCAGCGCGTCAGCGATTTCCTGCTGACGCAGGGACAGCGCCGCCAAGCGGTCTTCGTATTCGTAAGGTTGGCCGGACTGCGCGGTGAGTTCAGTCAGTCGTTTGCGGGTGTCCGCAATCCGCTCGGTGAGGCCGGCGGCAACCTCGTCCAGCGACTGCACGGCGTGTTCCACGGACCGCATGGTCCCGTGGGCAGAGCTGCCGAACTTCGCCCGGTGAACCGCGCTTCCCTTCAGCACGATTTCCGGGCCGCCCATGAAGTTGTCCGCCACGAACAGGTGGAACCCGGCAAAGGTGCCGACGCGTCGTTCGACCTGACGTCCCTTCACCCGGTCGCCCTGGCGGGCGAGCAGTTCACCGGCGATCCCCCGGTCCCGGATTTCCTGCCCGTCCAGCTCGATAACGAACCGGTCACCATGGGTATCCTGACGCACGGTGAGGTCCGACTGCACCTCGGTGAGGCGTTTCTCCAGTCGGGGAATCTCGTCCGTGTAATGCCGAATCTCGGAGCGGAGCCGATACTGGGTGTCGCGGTGTTGGGTGCGTAGACGGCTTAAGCGGGCCACTTCGGCATCCACCCCGGCCTTCTCGATGACGAGCGGATTGCCGGACGCGATGGCCTTCACCTCAGCGTAGGTCAGCGCCGCGCCGTCGATGTCCTCGATGCGCCGCAGGTCGCTGTCGCCATTCATCACCTGGGCGATGAACCGGGCCTTCGTCTCCAGGGTCTGCCACATGTAGGCGTCGAACGAACCCTCGGTCACGTAACGGAAAATCTGCACCTCGGGATGGGTGTTGCCCTGCCGGAGGATGCGGCCGTCCCGTTGCTCCACGTCTGCCGGTCGCCACGGTGCGTCTAGGTGATGCAAGGCAATGAGCCGTTCCTGCACGTTGACCCCGGTGCCCATCTTCTGGGTGCTGCCGAGCAGGATGCGGATGCGTCCCGCCCGCACTTCGCGGAAGAGGGCGAGTTTGGCCGCGTCGCTATCGTGATCTTGGATAAAGGCGATTTCCGACTCGGGAACTCCACGAGCAATCAGCTTCGACCGCAGGTCTTCGTAAACGGAGAACCCTTTCCCTTCAGTCGGAGTGGACAGGTCGCAGAAAGCGATCTGCGCGGCCTTTTCGGCGGCGGTTTCCCGCCAGATGCGTTCGAGGTTGGTCGCCGCTCGGTTGACCTTGCTGTCCGGGTGATCGGGTAGGTCTGCGCGGTATAGACGGAGATCCAACGCCGCTTTGCGTCCATCCGTCGTGACCAAGAGCATGTTATCCGTGCGCGGGTCCACGCGGCCGGACCGGAGCGCTTCGGCCCGCTGCACCAGCGACTGCACGATCTCCTTCAACTCGGGTGAACATGGCGCGTTGGTCACGATGGGTTTGCCGGTCTTCAACCGTGGCACTGGCAGGTTGAGCGTCTTCTGCGTCTGGATGTCGGTGACCTGCCGAAACTGCTGCATGAGTTCCGGCACGTTGATGAACCGGGCGAAACGCGTGTTGAGGCGGTAGCCTGCACCGTCGGGGGAAAGTTCCATCGCGGTGACCGGTTCTCCAAACGTCGCCGCCCACGAATCGAAGTGATCAACCTGTAACGTCTTCAACGCGGTCAGTTGGAGATACCGCTGCATGGTGAACATTTCGGCCACGCTGTTGGCGATGGGCGTCCCGGTGGCGAACACCACGCCGCTCCCACCGTTCACGCGCTGCACATGCTGCACCTTGAGGAACATGTCGAAGGCGCGCTGGGAAGCGGTCTGCGGCAACCCGGCGATGCGGGTCATCTTGGAGACGTAGAATAGATTCTTGAACGCGTGCGCCTCATCGACGATCAGGCGGTCCACGCCAAGTTCCTCGAAGGTGAGGGTGTCGTCCTTGCGTTCATCGGCCATGAGGTCCTTGAGCTTGCCCTCCAGCTTCTTCTTCGCCCGTTCCAGCATCTTGACGATGCGAGAACCGCTTTCGCCGCGCTGTTGCTCGATGGCCAGCGCGAGTTCGCGAAGCTGCGACTGGATGAACTCTTCCTGGGAGGCACGGCTGAGCGGAATCTTCTCGAAGCCGGAATGGGTGACGATGACGGCGTCCCAATTGCCGGTGGCGATACGGCTCATGAGCGTCTTGCGCCGCTCCTTCTCGAAATCATCCTTGGTCGCGACGAGGATGTTCGCTCCCGGATACAGCGTGAGGAGTTCCGAGGAAAACTGCCCGAGCATGTGGTTCGGCACCGCTATCAGCGGCTTCCGCGCGAGCCCGAGCCGCTTCAGTTCCATGGCAGCCGCCACCATCGTGTAGGTCTTCCCAGCTCCCACGACGTGGGCGAGCAGGCAGTTCGGTGTTTGCAGGATGCGCCATACTGAAGCCCGCTGATGCGGTCGGAGGGTGATGACCGGACTGGCTCCCGGGAGCGTCAGGTGATCGCCGTTAAAGGTGCGCGGTCGGAGATTGTTGAACTCGCGGTTGTATTTCTGGACCAGCCGTTCCCGTCGGTCGTCGTCCTGCCAGAGCCACGCCTTGAAGCGTTCCTTGAGCTTCTCCTGCTTGTCGCGGGCCGCCTCGGTGGCCGGACCGTTGACTACGTCCCGGTCGTTCTGTTCGTCCCGGTCATAGACCGTGGGCGTGCGGAGATTCATCGCGTCTTCGATCAGCTCCAGCGCACTGCGCCGGTCGGTGCCGAATTCGGTGGTGTTGGCGACGGAGGATTTCGCGTTCCAGCCTGCCTGAACCACCCAAAGGCCAAGCTGGGGAACGTGATTGATGGTGATGCCGCGTTCGCCGAGCAGCTCCTCGACGAAAAGCGTGAGGTCATTTGTCGGAATCCAGGTGCTGCCCAAACGGGCATCGATCTCGGCGGCGGTCAGGTCCACCGGCTGCACCGGCTTCAACGCATCGATGTTCGTCTGAAACTGTTCGTCGCTCAGCACAGCGGCTTCGGCGGCGGCGAGTTTCGCGCGCACGTTGCCAGAGAGGTATTCGTCCTCGGTTTCCCAACGGTCGGTTTGCGGGTTGAGATAGATGGCTCCTTTAAGTTCTGGCACCACGTCGGCGACCCGCTTTTTGAGCAGTGACGCGACGTGCTCCAAGTCCACGCGGCCCCTTTCGCCCAGCGAAATCAGCAGGGCGTCCTGGGCCGTCTTGATGTCCGTGACAACGCGCGGCCCCTGAATGGTCCGCTCGTGGAAGATGGTCGCTTTGCGGGCACGCTTGGTTTCGGGGTCGCTGTTCTCCAGCGACAGCAGCAAGGGAAGGTCCGGGTCACCCCGGAAGGCGGACGTGTTGGCCCGGTCGGAGACCGCGCCGAACTTGGCCACAAACGTGTCGTAGGCATCGTTCAACTGTCGGCGGGCGGTCTCGACGTTGGCGTTGTCCGTGGCTTCCAATTGGGTCCGGAGACAGCGGCGCACCGCGTCCCGGACGCGGATGAGCCCACGAATGCGCTGGGTGCGAGCGGGAGAAAGCCCCTCCAGAATCGTGATGTTGTCGCCCTCACGGATACCGATGCGGTCGTTCACGACGGCATAGGCGTTGGGTTTGATGTTCTCAGGCGCGGGAACGCTCTGGTCCAACGTCGGCGGCCGGATCGCCGTTCGGTGCGGGGTGAAGACGTTCCGGGGCAGCAATGCGATGGCTTCGGCGAGTTGCTCGGCCAGATCCCGACCGTTGCTGATCAACGACGGTTCGCCTCGCCGGTAGAGACCGCCTTCGAGGCGCATCTCGCCGAGCATCATCTCGGGGTGGGCGACGAAGTATTCATTCAGCGGAATCGTTTCCCCGTGCGAGTTGGTGATTTCTCCGAGGGTCTTCCATGCTGGACCCTTCGGGGTCTCGCCGGGCAACCGTTTCCGCAGCATCACGATGTCGGTGGTGACTTCGGTGTTGGCGTTCTTCTTGAACGCATCGTTGGGCAGGCGGATGGCCCCGATCAGGTCGGCTTTTTTGGAAATCAGTTCCCGCAAACCGCCTTCGACCTTGTCGAGCGTGCCCTTGGAGGTGACGAAGAGGATGAGTCCGCCGGGGCGGACCTTCTCCATGGTGGCGGCAAAGAAGTAGTCGTGGATGACGAATCTCCAGTTCTTGAACCGGGCGTCGAACGGACGGTAGTCGCCGAAGGGAATGTTCGAGATGGCGACGTCGAAGAAGGAGTCCGCCAGCCGGGTTTCCTCGAACGGTTGCCGACGGATGTCGGCGTCCGGATACAACTGTTTCGCCAACCGGGCGGTGACCGAATCAATCTCGATCCCCGTGATCTGCGACTGCCGGAGCATGTCCTCCGGCATCAGGCCGATGAAGTGGCCCAAGCCGCAGGCGGGTTCCAGAATCCGACCCCGCTCAAAGCCGAACCGTTGCAGGGCGGCGAACATGGCCCGGATGACCACCGGAGCTGTGTAGTGAGCGTTGAGTGTGCTGGCGCGGGCGGATTCCAATTCGCTCTCGGGGAGCAGCGCTTCCAGCCGTTCGCGTTCCGTCTTCCACTCCTTGTTCCAAGAATCAAAAACCTGTGGCAGTCCTCCCCAGCCCACAAAGCGGACTAGTTGCCGCAATTCGTCAGCGGTGGGGGATCTGGTTTCGCGCTCCAAGCGCTGGAGCACTTCGATGGCGGCGAGGTTGTCGCGGGCCTTCTGCTTGAGCGAACCGACGCCGACCTGGTCCTCGTCGGTGATGCGATAGTTCAGCGCGTTGCGAACCTGCGGCGGCTCGTCTGCCGGAGTTTGGCTTTCTACTGCTCGGGCGGGAGAAAGAGGTAGCGCTCCCGCACCATCTCCCAAGCCCGGTCGTGGGCTTGCTGGGTCGTCAGACCCTGTTGAATCAGGTGGCGGCGCAACGAATCGAGATCCTCGTCGGTCTGCTCCTCGGCCTTCAACAACTGCGAGTGCAACCGTCCGGTCGCCTCCAGTTCCGCCACCAGCTTCGGCAGGAACTCCCGCCAGTGCCTCTCGGCCATCCGTCCGTATTGGGTCAATGTTTCCATGCTCCTCCCGTTTGAACTCGAACAAACTCAGTTGAAGAAATGCGCTCTCTTCCCGCCGTCGTCCCCGGCCCCCTGCAACCAACTTCATCACATGCCTCCTGGGCCTTGCCCATCGACATTTCCTCTCAAGAACGATCCTTAGTCAAATGACCGGACAAGTGCGCGGAACGATTGGTCTGACAATTGGACTGGATGGGGGGCGATGCCGGAATCGGATCTTTCGCAGTCACCCGGAAGCTGAAGCTCCCGCCAGCAGCACCTGTGGGCTGGCTGCGAAAGAACCTTGAACTATTCGGATTCGATGAAGGTTCCCCCGACGGCAAAGACATCAACCCCGGATGCCTTCGCGGCCTGGAGTTCCTCGTCTGAAAGAACCCAATCGCAGATGCCCACCTCCACGCCCTGGCCCCAATGGGCAAGGGACAAACGCTCCTCGAAGTCGACGTCCTCCGGCGTCTCCGAAACGTAGAGCGTGCTGTTGGTGAGCCGCGCCATCACCGACGTGAGGCGCTGGAACTGGGCCTCCGACAAGTCAGTCGCCACCAACTTGCTGAGCGGAACCTCGGACACTGCGCACAAAAGGAAGAGGACCGACGCCTCGGGGGAATAGTTCCGGATGAACCAGACAGTGGTCTGATTCTGGATCGTCGCCGATTGCCAAACCAGCTTGGCCAGAGTTTTCAGGGTGTCCCAATCCGGGGAATCCCAGAGCTTGAGGAGTTCTTCGGGAAGTTGGGCGGCCCGACCGAAAACCATGGTTTCGCCGTTCCAGTCTGCGCTCCAAGGAGCGGTGGTAAGGCCATAGATCGCTTCCATCGCGTTGATGGCGCGATGCAGGAGAGGACGGATGGGCACAAGTCGCATGTCAGTCATAGGATTCCTCCAGTAGAATTTCCATTTTACCGTGCGGCGGTGTGATCCGGCAACCGAGCCTCGGTCTTAGTCCGGGAGTATTCGGACACCACCACGAAGGTCAGCGCGACCGTGCCAGCGGGATACCAGCAGGCACGAAAGCCGCCGATTTGATGCTCCACGAAGGCATTCTTCTCCTGGGCGACGGTTTCCAGCAGGTGACGGGCGGTGGCGCGAAGGGTTTCGAGGGTCGGAGACTCAGTCTCGCTGAAATAGGTCCAGCCGAGCGCACGCATCGCGGTCTGCACGCGCTGAAAGTCGAAGCGGTTCATCACCTCTTCGACCAGTTGGGGAGTCGGATCGGGTTGAGGCAGGACCACGTCTCCCAGAGGCAGGTATGGTTGGCAATCGTTTGTCATAATTGGTAGGGCGTAATTGCCCTCTGATCATGGAGTCGCGGTCTGGGCAGCGATTCGAACAGGGAATCTGCTGCGACCTCCGGAATTGGTAGACTCATCCAAACTCAGCGAGAATCCGGGCGGCCTTCGGGGGCAAAGCATGACTGCGCTGCACGACCGAAACGCTCGTGGTCGCAGGCGGCGGATTCGGCGAATGTTTTCCGAGCCCGGTTTGGCTTCGCCGCCATTCGACAAAATCTCCCCAGAAAACAACTCCCCTGAGCACCGGAAACCCCGGCAAGCGGAACCACTCCCGCGCCGTGGAATAGGAGATCCCCGCGAGCACCGCGAATTCCTTGGCGTTAAGGGCCTGGTCCAGTCGCCGCTTTTCGAGGACGGCTTCCAGCCGGACGCTTTGGAGTTGGAGATCGTTCGCCATGCGCTGGGTCAGGCAGCATCCAAGGTCGATGTGCGCGGCGGCTCCGGCACCGACGTCCCCTGTAAGCAGGGGGCTTTCCGGACGCATTCAATATCCGCCGATTCTTGGACGAGTTGCATGTTCACAACTTTCCAGTCGGGGGTTGGCGGCCGAGTCGAACGAAAATTCTACGGGAGTTTCACGGCCTGCCTCTTGAGAGCTGACGGAATGGCTGATGCAGGCCACGAGTCAGTCCAGGTGACAGAGGCATGAATAACGTGTGCCCACGTCTCGAAAAGCCTCTTCCCGGGGCGATGGGCGAGGCTACTGCACTCCTCGTGGTGCGTTCACAGCAAGCTCAGGAATTTTCGGACCAGTTCGTAAGCCTGCCGCGCCTGCATGGCCTGCGTATCCGCATCAGGCGCAGAATGGAATTCCACCAGTTGTTGCGGGCCGAACGCATCCACGCTGGTGAATTTCTCGCGCAGAATCTCAATCGCTTTGGCGATGTTCTTTTCCCCCGCGCGCTTCTTCCAGTCGTCAGCGAGCTTTTCCATCCCGGCGGGAAACTGTTCCAGACAATAGCAAAAGTCATAGGTGTCCTTCGGCTTGTCGCGTCCGCCGATGGCGTGCGCCTTCATCACCAGAAAATCCGCGAGCGAAGCAACCCGCAATGTCACGGTGTTCGTTGCGCCGCGCACGTTCTGGCCGGGGATTTTGAGTTCGATGGGATTGTGAAACGCCTCACTGCAAGCCTCAACCTGCAGGACACGGAAATCCGCGAGCAGCTTCGGCTTGTTCTTCTTCAACTTCACTTCCTTGGGCGCCAGAAACTCTACCTCCACCTGCACGGGCTTTTCCCCATCCTTGAGGTCCACCTCGACCACCAGTTGAAAATCCTTTTCACCCGCCCGGTAGCGATTGGTGTCCAGCAACAGTTTTATCAGTTGGGCGTATCGCCCGTCCTTCAACTTGGCGGCGTCGAGCGCGATGTCCACGTCGATGCTGCCCACATGCGGCTCGTCGGCGTCCGGCAACAACAAGTCCGGTGTCCATCCACCCACCACCACGAGACAATCCACAAAGGAGGCGAGCACCTGGCCCACGTCCACCAAGACGCGCCGCGCTGCTATCGTTTGTCGCTGGCTGTAGTCCGACTCGTTCCGGGGCTCGGGCGTCATACGTTCAACCCTCGCAGTTTCCATTCTGGCTTCAGGCGTTGATTCAATAGCGCCTCCGCCGCTTCTTCACCACGGCCACCACAGTGATACAAATCCACATACGTCTGCACCGCGTTGGTGCAACTCATCCGGTTGTCGCCCATCGTGCCTCCGTCGCCCAAATAGAAAACGCCGTCGTCGTCGGGTATCAGCACCACAAGATTTTCGCCCGAATCCACCCGTTTGGCTTCGACGAGCTTCTCGAACTTGAGAACTTCCGGCTCGCGGACATACAGCCAGGTCTTGGGCTGGCGCACATGTGGCGCTTGAAATTCCGCCGCTGAAAATGCCGCGTAGGCTGCGAAGCCGCCGGTCTGCAAGCCGAGTCCGGCGAGTGCATCGCGCAGTTTCTTTCCCTGCAACAAGGTGAAATAGCCGTGTCGCTCATGCCGCTCGAAGCGATAGGCGTCCCGCCACGCGAACAACAGCTTCAGGGGGTCGCGCAGCCGAAAGCCGCCGTCCTCAGCGCCCTCGATGAACGCCTCGTCGCGCAAATGGCGCACCACCTTGTTCACCAAGCCGAGGCTCACATTCGGCTGGCAGTGGTTCTGCATTTCCCGTTGTGTCCACCGCATCCCGGCATGGTCCGGCAGGAGCAGCGCGCGGATGACACGCCCCGCCTCCCGCGTGCTCAGGTTTGCCGTCGGGCGTGGGCGCACATGCACTGATTCGTTGCCCGTGCGCTGAAGACGAAGCAGGCCGGGAACATCCAGCCGGTGGTTTCCCGCCAAGTCGAACCAGCTCCATCCGTGTTCCGCGCACAACTCGGCCACACGGGGCGACACCCACGGCAACGCCAGCACCGGAACAACCACTTTGGGCCGGCCGGCCGGTGAAAAGGTTCTGTCCGCCAGCGTCCGGAAAACGCTCGGGCGCAACTCGCCTTTGCATTCCACGCACAACGCCGCCTTGCCCCCGCCGGGCAGCGGGACGGTGGCCAACAAATCGAATCCGGCGTCCGCCGCGCCGCCCACATGCTCCACCTGCCAGCCGCGCAGCCAGTCCACGCCGCGCAGCAATTCCTCCAGCTTCGCCGTCAGAGATCTTTCCAACGCCGCTCCTGAGAGAGCCTTTATGTTCATGATATTGCCTGTGTTCACCGTATCGTGAACATTGCTCAAATCGTGAACAGTGGCAAATGAAATGCGCTCGTTGTCCCCGGTCTGCCAGCGGCGGCGACCGCGCACCAGATCATGACTCGAACGGACTCCTGGAGGCTCGAATCGGGGTTGGAGTATCCGCATGACTTCAACTGCACTACTGCACTCCCGAAGCTCCGGTGAGAGGCCGGTCGCGATGGCAATTCGGATCAGGAACACTCTTGTTCATGGACCCTTTGGAATCGAACTCCGGCGGAAGTGCCGTAAAACCGAGTGTTTCGAGGGGGAAGAAGCCGGGGCGTTGCCCTAGTCATTTTACTGCACTTCTACTGCAAATCGTCGTAAGTGCTTGATAATGAATGGAGCGGGTGAAGGGAATCGAACCCTCGTCTCAGGCTTGGGAAGCCCACGTTCTACCATTGAACCACACCCGCCCGGGTGAGGTGCGTTTCCTATAGTGGCCGCGGCACTGGGTGGCAACGCCAGATTTGGCGCCGGGAAAACTGGCGAGGCCCGACAACGGTCGAGCCGGTGGCGCGCGGCAAAAACGGCGCCCGCAGGGTCGGCCAGCGGTTGACTTGGCGGACGTGCATCATAGCCTCGCGTTCGATCTCAACTCCGAAATTTCCTATGGCCGCCCCCGCAAAACCCGCCGACGTTAAAACCGTCGTTGAAACCGAAGTTCCCAAGCTGTCCGCCGCCAAGTCCCGTGACCTGGAAACCGCGATCTCGACGATCACGAAGTCGTTCGGCGAAGGCGCCATCATGCGCCTGGGATCACAGGTTTCGCGGCCGATCGAGGTCATTCCGTCGGGAGCGCTCGCGATTGACCTGGCGCTCGGGGTCGGCGGCGTGCCGCGGGGCCGTATCATCGAGATTTACGGACCGGAATCTTCCGGCAAGACCACGCTGATGCTCCATCTGATCGCCAACGCCCAGAAGGCAGGCGGCGTGGCGGCGTTCATCGACGCGGAACATGCGCTGGACCCGGGCTACGCCAAGAAGCTCGGCGTGGATCTCGACAACCTGCTCGTGTCGCAGCCGGACTCCGGTGAGGAAGCCCTCACGATCTGCGAGACGCTCGCCCGCTCCAACGCGCTCGACATCATCGTGGTGGACTCGGTGGCCGCGCTCGTGCCGAAGGCGGAGCTCGAGGGCGAGATGGGCATGGCCACGATGGGCATGCAGGCACGCCTGATGTCGCAGGCGCTGCGCAAGCTCACCGCCATCCTCAGCAAGGCGAAGACGACCTGCCTCTTCACCAACCAGCTCCGCGAAAAAGTCGGCGTGATGTTCGGCAATCCCGAGACGACGCCGGGCGGCAAGGCGCTCAAATTCTACGCGAGCGTGCGCATCGACATCCGGCGCAAGGACGCTATCAAGGACAACGCCGGCACCGTGCTGGGCAACCACGTGAAGGTGAAGATCGTGAAGAACAAGGTGGCCCCGCCGTTCGCCGAGGCGGAGTTCGACATCATCTTCAACCACGGCATCGACAAGGAAGGCAGCACGCTGGATGTCGGCATCGAGAACGGCGTCGTGGAGAAGAAGGGCGCCTGGTTGCAGTTCGCCGGCGAACTCATCGGCCAGGGCAAGGAAGCCGCCCGCAAGGCGCTGGCCGAGAAGCCCGAGCTGATGAAGAAGATCACCGAAGCCATCCTGCTCAAGCGCAGCGGTGTGGTCGCGGAGGAAGGCGCCAAGGGGGAGAAGGGCGAGAAAGCAGAAAAACCCGATAAGGTGGACAAGGCTGAAAAATCCAAAGGGTGAGCCCGAAGCCAGAGCAATTCTGGAATGCCTGGAAGACGGAGCCGGCGCTGCGCGAGTTGGCGGAGCGCTGGCTAACGAAGCCGGATGGGGAGTGGGCGGACGAATCGGTGGAGCTTTACCGGCTCATTGACCACGATCCGGATCGGGCCCTGCAGGCGATCTTTTGCGCCGCCCAACTGACCTCCGAGCCCCTGCTCTTGGCCAACTTGGCAGCCGGGCCGCTGGAAGATTTCCTCGGCCGGCACGGCGAACAGTATCTCGACGTGTTCCACGCCTTGGCCTTGCGGGAGCGTGCCTTGCGCGAAGTCCTCGACGGCGTCTGGCAGGGTTCCATGCCCAAGCGGGTTTGGCATCGGATCGAAATCCTGAGGCAAAGCGCGTTCTCCTGAGCACCGGTCGGTTGATCCCATCGCGAACATCCTTCCGCCGGCCGGCCTGTCCCGTTAATGCTCCGCCATGCGACCGGAATCCGAGCTGCTGAAGGGCGTGGCCCTGTTTCAATTCCTCGACGATCACGAGCGGGCCGACCTCGCAGGCCAGCTGGAAGTCGTCCGGTTCAAGGCCGGCGAGCAACTCTTCCAGATTGGTGAACCCGGCGAAGCGCTCTTCGTCATCCGCACCGGTGCCGTCGAAGCCTATTTCAAGAACGATACCGGCGAACGCATCACGCTCGAGGCCGTGATGCCCGGCGGCTTCATCGGCGAACTGTCGCTACTCGACAGCGGGCCGCGCAGCGCCTCGGCCGTGGCCACCGAGGACACCGAGGCGTTGCGGCTCAATCGCGCCAACCTGGAGAAATTCCTCAGTCTCCGCCCCCAGGCCGCGATGGACCTGCTGGCGGCCATGGGCAAACGGATGCGCTTCACGGCTGAGCGCCTGCGCCACACCGCCACCCGCAACGCCAACGAGGAGTCCGCGGATCGCCGCACGCTGGTGCAGAAGGGCGCCGACTGGATCGCGGAATTCGCCGGGAGCATCACCTTCCTCATGCTGCACGTGGTCTGGTTCGGCCTCTGGTTGCTGCTGAATTCCGTGAAGATTCCCGGAGTCCCGCAGTGGGACCCGTTTCCGTTCGGCTTCCTGACGCTGACCGTTTCGCTGGAGGCGATCTTCCTCTCAGTGTTCGTGCTGCTGAGCCAGAACCGGCAAGCGGCGAAAGACCGCGTGCGTTCGGACATCGAGTATGACGTGAACCTGAAGGCGGAACTCGAGATTGTGAACCTGCACGAGAAAATGGACCGCCTGACCGCCGACGTGCTGAAGCATCTCGAGGAACTGCGTCGGGACACGCGGGTGCTGCGGAACGACCGGTGACGATTGGGAACTACTTCGCCACGGTCGTCCGCTCCTGGATCCACTTCAGGTCCTGGCTACGAGGCACAACGAGGTTGTGGTCGAGCCGTTGGCCTAGGGTTGCCTTTCGAAAGGTCCGGGCATCGCGCCAGCGATGGGATTCGGCGTGCCCATCGGAAAAGCCAATCACGCCGCCCTGATTGTGGTGCACGGCGGGCAGGTGAAAGAACTGGTCGTTGGCATTGCCGGGCATCAACACGATGAACGCCGGCGTGCACAGGCTCTGCGGCGAAAGGTCCTGGAATTGGAAGGTGTTCGCCGGTGCCGGCAGGTCGGCCGCCTTGCGAAACGAGCGGTAGCGGGCCGACAGGCGGTTCTGCATGTCGGCATTGGGACCCAGGTAGAGGTTCATGGCGTAGCTCCGCACCTGGGGCACCGGGCGACCGCGGCTGAGGACATGCGTGGTCTTGTCCCCGGGACATTTGTAAATGTCCTTGGCCTGGACGTAGGCGGCGAACGCTGCGTAGCGCCGGTCCACCAGATAGGCGGTGTTGGTGAAGGCGCCGGCGAAGCTGTGGTATCCGCCCATCACCCACAGTTTTGGCCCGGCGCCCGCGGCGGAATCCACTTCGCCATTGGTTACCAACGCGTCTGCCGAATCACCGCTGTAAAGCAACGAGGTCAGCCCGAGCTGCCGCTGGTTGTTCACGCACTTGATGCGCTGAGCCTGCTCCTTCGCGCGGGACAGCGCTGGCAACAGCAGGCCAGCCAAGATCGCAATAATCGCAATGACCACCAGCAGCTCGATCAGCGTGAAGCCACGGCACCGCGTCTGAGTCGGCGGGGGAGTCATTTCGGGGCCATGCTCGCCATAGTCTCCTGCGGTTTGCACTCTCGAATCCGCGCCGGCGCCGCGATGGGTTGTAAGGACTTCGTTGAGGGGTAAGGATCATTCCATGCGCAAATTCTCGCCGCGAGCCGTCACGCTGCTCCCCTTGCTGGTCGCCCTGCTGGCGGGCTTCGGTTGCGTTTCCCGGCCGCCCGCCGCCCGCGTCACCGGCCCGTGGAACCTTGCCGCGCTCGCGAACACTCCAGCAGTCGAATGGGGTAAAACCGACGGCCTGGTGCAGGAGGTCTTCTACGCCGGTGAACCGCTAAACGGGAAACCGACCCGAGTCTTCGCCTATCTCGGTCGACCGTGGGACCTACGCATAGGAAATCCTCAACCTGTTCGCCGGCCAGCCATGGTGCTGGTGCATGGCGGCGGTGGAAAGGCGTTCAAAGAATGGGCGGAACATTGGGCTCGCAGCGGCTACGTTGCGTTGGCCATGGACCTTTCCGGCAATGGCCCCAACGGGCGTCTGCCCGACGGCGGGCCGGACCAAGCCGATGCGGTGAAATTCCGCGACTTCACCGACTCCGACGCGACCAACATGTGGACCTACCATGCCGTCGCCGCCGTGGTGCGGGGACATTCGTTGCTCCGTTCGCTGCCCGACGTGGACCCCGAACACATTGGCATTACCGGCATCAGTTGGGGTGGTTACCTGACCTGCATCGTGGCAGGCATTGATCCGCGGCTGAAGGTGGCTGTGCCCGTCTACGGTTGTGGATTCCTGGGCGACAACAGCGTGTGGACGGCTGGTTCGCTGGCGGCCATGACGCCGGAGGCCCGCCAACGCTGGCTTCGCCTGTTCGATCCCAGCCAATATCTCGGCGGCGTGCGCTGCCCGACCCTGTTCCTCAATGGCACCACGGACTTCGCCTATCCGCTCGACAGCTACCAACGGTCCTACCGTCTGGTTCCTCCACAACACCGGAACGTTTCGGTGGTCGTGGACCTGCCGCACGGACACATATGGACGTTTCCGGAAGTAGATGCCTTCGTGGACAGCGTGCTGCGGAAGGGGAAACCACCGCTGGCGATTTTCGAGACCGAATTGAAGGGACAGGTCCTATCCGCGGCGGTCGGAGACCCGGCCCGCCTGCGCGACGCCACCCTGTGTTACACCACCGATGTCGGTCCGTGGCAGAAGCGGCGTTGGCAAACGGTCCCCGCCCGAATCGACGGGCACGGCATCGCGGCCGAACTCCCCACCATGCGGCCGCTGGTCGCCTTCCTGGCCGCGACCGACACCAACGGCCTGCGTCGAAGTAGCGAACATGTCGAACTGCCCGCTCGCTGACCGGAGAGACTCAGCTCACGGCAGCGCCCGCAACTGGCCCGCGGCATTTACCGCCCAGAACCCCACGCCGTCGAAGCCGCCTTCCACCACGAGTTGGCGGATCTGTTTCGCTTCCAGTTCGGCCAACTGCGCCGCATTCACGGCCGGATCCAGCCGCGGCTCGAACAGGAAGGTTTCCCAGAAGTTGTGATGGCCGGGCGAGTAGGTCTGCGCGGCGCCGGCGCGCAGGATGAGGGGTTCGCTGGTCAGGCCGATGATACGGGTCTCGACGAAGCCGAGGTTCGGGGCGGTGTAGCCGGCACTCGGGCCTTTCGGCGGCTGGGGCCACCAGAACTGCGGCTGGACCACGACCTGGGACTTGTTCGTGAAGGCCCGGTTCTGGAGCAACGAATCCGACCGGATGACCGGGCATGGGATCAGCAGAACGGTATCATTCAGCGTCGTGCTCGGGCCGGAGAAATCGAAGGTCGCCTGCGGGGCGGCATACTTCGCCTCCAGGGTGAGCATGAAGTCCCGCACGGTTACCCACGGCGCCTGCGGGGCGGTGGCCGAGCGAATCACCGGGGTCGTCAGCGTCAGCACCCGTCGGTTTGCACCCAAACCGACGGCCCAGGAATCGCGCAGGTCATCGCCGCTCCGGCCGTGCTTGAACTCCGGCCAGGAGCTGACGTCGTTGGTGAGCCGGACCACTTCGTCGCCGATCCGGGAGACGAATTGCCCCTCGGTGTAGATCGACGTCGTGAGGTTGGCCTCGGTAAGCCGGCGGGACCCGGAGGTTAGATTCAGTTCGCACTTCAGCCGATGTTTCGCGAACACGTCGGAGTATTCCCCTTCCAGCACGCAAAGCGTTTCCGTCGTCGGCAGAAGGAAGGTCGTAATCGGGGTCGCCTTGGGCTGGGGCAACGGCCGGACCTGCTTCAGGTCCAGTGTGCCCGGCGCGACCCGCTTGTATTCGAAGTCGAGGGCGAACTCCGTCTTCGTCGGGAACATCTGGGCGTAGCCGTTGGCCACCGTGGCAAGGAGGCTGACCAATTGCTGGTAGTCGGTCTCCCACCGCATGACGTAGCCGCCCAGCGGCACCCGGGCCGAACTCTGCCGCAAGGCCACGGAGGTGAAGCCGCCGGAACGGTAAAAGTCCACGGTCTCCGGTCGCGCCGCATTGTCGGGGTTCGTAATGGACTCGGCCCCAAGTTGCGATACAAGCCGGCCGTCGAGCGACACACTGCCGAACTGCTTCTGCCAATTCACCGTCGCCACGCCGTTGGCCATTTCAATCTCGTCCGGATACGAGTGGTGCACGAGCACGGCCATACCGACTTCGTCCTCCTTCACGCCACGGCGGAGGCGTTCAAGGAAAGCGTTGTCGTTGTAGAAGCTCGCGTAGACCCGCTGGATTGCCCGGAACACGCCGCGCTCGTTGCTCTCCGTCGGGTCACACGCCGACGGCCCGGCGGCGTCAGCATCAAGCTCGTCCGCGAGGCAGCCGCTGAAGCTGTCGTAGAGCCCCGCCCCAGTGAAGTCTTCGCCATCCTCGACGTTGGTCGAACTGCGGAACCGCAGTTTCCGCGTGCCGTCGAAGCCCGCGTTGGTCAGCGCCCCGAGAATGGCCGCCTGCTGGGCGGCGGAAAACTTCGCGGTTTTCGTGAAGGTGTCCCGCACCGCGAGCAGGCGCACTTGGGCAGAAAGGACATCGTTGGCATCGGTGAGGCCGTTCAGCCGGAAGGCGATCTCCTCCCGCAGCGTGCGACCACTGGGGAGCGCTTGCGCCAGGAACTCGTCCCACAGGTCAAATGTCAGGGCTATGGCCGGCTCCGAGTTGGCCGGCACGACGCGGCGCAGCAGACCGTAGTTGGCCGCCTTGCCGCCGACGTGGCGGACCGCGTCGGGACGCAGCTCCTGCACGTTCGTGGCGATGAGCCCGAGCGCCTGCTTGGGCACGTAGCGGATCGGGGTCGGCAGCTTGAGCGCGAGCAGGTCGTCCCGGACGGCCGCCGGCAACTGGCCTTCGACATCAATCAACGTCGCCGTCGCGAAGAACAGTTGTTCCGTCCGCAGGGCGACTTCGCGGCCGGCGAGTGCCAGTGCCTCGGCCCGCTTGGCCGGGTCGGCAAACCAGACGAACGGCACGCCGTGCCCTTGGGCCAGGATGGCGACGTGCGAATTGGGCGTAGCCGGCGCCAGCGTGATGATACCCGCCACGAACGGCACCTCCGCCGGCACCGCGTCCGTCAGCAGGATGTCCGTGGCGCGCAGGCGGCCGCTGGCGTAGGCCGAGTGGATCTCAGCCGTCGGCACGTAGGTTAGCCGGCCCAAGGCCCAGCCGGCGCTGTAAACCGCGTCGCTGGTCAGCCAGCGTTCCGACGACGAGACTTCAAATCCCGCCGCGGCCAGCCAGTCGCGATTCGCCTGCGCGGTCGGGACCTGCTCGAACGTGGGCAAGTAGAACGCACGAGTCCCGGCCGGCGCACGCACGGCCGCCTCCACGAGCCGCAGCCACCGCAGGACTTCGTCACGGGTGAACGCATCCTGGCCCACGAACTGGATGCCGAATTCGCCCCGTCCGTCGCCGGGCACCAGCACCGCCCCGAGCACGGCGAGCTGATTGGTCCGGTGCAGCGTGCGTTGGTCGAAGTCGGCACGCGACATCCCGAGGAACGGCGCCAGCCGCAGCTTGGCGTAGTTGTAGTGAAAGGGATGTTTGTTGCTGTCCTGGAACCACACTCGCGTCTCGTCGCCGAGCAGGATGGCGAACTTCACCCAGTTGACCCCCGGTTCGCCGAACGACGCAAAGGTGGGCACCACAAACGGATCATCAGGCAGGGTCAGCTGGTTCCGGCCATCGTCCGCAGCGGTCTTGGTCCGGCTGACGACCCGGAAATAGCGGGCGATGTTCGTGGGCGCGGTCACGTCGGCGAAGTCGAACGCACCGCCGTGAAACACCGCCGCCTCGGTCCACGCGGAGAGATCCGGCGAAGCTTGGAGCACCTGCACGCGGTTGGACTCGCCGGCCGAACGGAGGTGAAGCCACCCATGGACATCGGGCGGCGCAACTTCCAGCCCAGCCGCCTGGAGTGCCAGGCCGATGCTCCACCCGACGACAGCCGCCAGCCAACGAGGCCAAGGACTCATGCCCGCAGCGTGACTTTTGGGTGGCCGGGTGCAAGCGGAGCGTGACGGCTGCGACGTGGGACCGGGAGAGCGTGTTTCCGAAGGCATGATGCACCCGATTATCCGCCGAGCGTGCGGTTTCGGATGCACCGACGGTTCCGTAGAACAGGCGGTCCGATGGCCATTCTGGCCTACTTGCCGTCGCGGATCGTCACCTGGCCGAGCCGGGAGTTGTTGATGGACTCGGCCAGCAGGCGGGCGGCTTCCTGCGGGGCGTGAAAGCCCATGGAGTTTTCCGCCTCGATGAAGTCGAGATACCACTGGGCCTTGCGCTGATAATCCTGCGCCTTGGCGAGGGCGTTGGTGGCGGCGCCGCTGGCCTTGGCTGCCTTGAGGTCCTTGATCAGGTCCATCAGGGCGTCCATCGCCTGGTTCCGCATCTTGAAGGTGCGGTCCTGGATGGTCTCGACGCGGGCCTTAAGTTCCGCCTCGGGCCATTTGTGGCAGGTCTGGCAGGCGTGGTTGAGGTTCAGCATCGGACTGCGGACGTGGTGGTCGCTGATCTTGGTGGCGCCAACGCGCTTGAACGGCATGTGGCAGTCGGCGCAGGCGACGCCGGAGCGGGCGTGGATGCCCTGGTTCCACAGCTCGAACTCGGGGTGCTGGGCCTTGAGAACCGGCGCGCCGCTGTCCGCATGGGTCCAGTCCTTGTGGCCGACCTCGTCGTAGTAGGCGAGAATCTTGTCCGCCTCGAGACCGTTGTGCCACGGATAGACAAGCCGCTTCTCGGGTCCCTTGAAGTAGTATTCGACGTGGCATTGGCCGCAGACGTAGGAGCGCAATTCCTGGCGGGTCGCGTCGCGGTTTACGTCGTAATCCTTCACGCCCTGACCGGCTTTCAGGGCCTTCATGCCCTCGATGAAGCCGGGGCGGGTGATGCGCAGCGCCATCGTCTGCGAATCATGGCAGTCGATGCAGGTGACCGGATGCTCCACGTGCGTCCGAGCCTCGGTGTAGGGCATCTGGTTCATCTTCTCGAAGCCCTTGGTGAGGTCACCCTCGCCCAGTTTCTTGTAGGGCACATAGACGGAGCCATGGCAGTGCATGCAGGTGCCCGGCTGCTTCACCACTTGCTGGCGTTCGGTGAAGGTCTGGTCGTCGAGCATGAAGGCGTGGCCGCGTTCCTCGCGGAAATCCTTCGAGAAGGCATAGCCGGCCCACAGGGTTTTGAGCCGGGGATCCTCCTCGAGGCGCGACTGTGCCACGGTGGAGCGGGGGTCGGCGCCGGTCGGCGTGCGGGGCACGGCTTCGCTGCCGCCGTATTTCGTGCGCTGCTGGTCCACCGTGCGTTTGTAGTCGTCGTATTGGAACGGGAAGTTTTTCCCCCACACCGAGGGGTCGGTGGTGTCATCGGTGAGTTCCACGACCCGGAAGAAGGGGTTCCTCCCCTCCTGCTTGCGCTCCATGATGTTGGTCAGGAATGCCAGGCCGACAACGGTCACGCCGATGGCGACCAGGATGACCAGCAGCGAGACGCGGAAAGCCTGGCTGCGGGTCCGGGCAGGGATGGGAGTTTCGGTATTCATGGCGAAGGGATTGGCGGTTCAGCGGCGTGGGTGACCGACGTCGCCGTGGCATTGCAGGCAGGCCGTCTGCCCGTTGCCGGCGTGAGCCTCGATGGCCTCGACGATCGGCGTATGGCATTTGCGGCAGGCGGATTCGGTGACGCGGCGGTTGCGTTCCGTGATGCGGAGCGGGTCGGGGAAGTTGCCGGTCGTGAAGTAGAGCGAGTGGAAGAAACCGTTCTCGGCCTTGGTGAGATACTTGGGAATCAGGCCGGGCGGGGTGTGGCAGTCGTTGCAGGTCGCCACGGACCGGTGGCTCGACTTGATCCACGCGTCGTAGTGGTCCTGCATGATGTGGCAGTTGGCGCAGGCTTGGGGATTGTTGGTCAGATACGACCCGCCCTTGGCATAGACGAACGTGTAAAGACCACCGCCGACGGCAACGCCGAGGGCCACGCCGGCCGAAATGCCCCAGAGCTTGGTATTGCGGGTCAGGTCTTTCACGATGCAAGGGCACCATCGCCCGCCCCCACCGGCACTGGCAATGACTTCGGCCGGATAGTTTGACCGCCATCAAACTTTGGTCCGAAGGGGCCGCGGCAAAGGTGTCGTGAACCCGGACCGGGGCTAGGAATTGCGCGAGGGATTCGACCGCGTCACCGCCTGAGCTAGGCCGGGCGGCGCGGTGATTCCACCGCGCCACCCCGCAGCCATGTGCCCGCCACTCAGTAGATCTTCACGGTGATGGGCGCGGTGGCGGCGGTGTTGCCGCCGGAGTCGAGGGCGCGGGCCTGGACGGTGACGATGCCGGGGGTGGCGGGGACCTTCCAGCGGGGCTTGAAGGGATAGCGGTAGGCGCTGGCCACCACCTCGCCGTTCACCAGCAGGTCCACGTGGCGCACGAGGATGTCATCTTGGGCGTCCACCCGGACGGTGAGGGTCTGGCCGCCGGCGAGGTCGATCCCGGGCACGCCGGGGATTTCGTCGGCCGGCGGCGTGAGGGACACGGTAGGGGCGATGCCCGCCCGGTCGGGCACCGTGTAGCGCACCACGTTGATGCCGCCGGGGATGCGGAACAGGGTCTGGATCACCCGACTCCCCGTCGGGATCAGCGCAAAGCCGTCATGCGGCACAATGGAAACAGCAACCGGCGAAACGGCCAACGATTCGAGGAACCGGGTGGTATCGGTCTCGTCGGTGGTGTCGTAGAGGGTCAGCGCCTGGCCAGCCCCCAGCGGAGTGAAGGTCAAAAGGTTGTTGGCGCCGTCGTGGTCCAGTTGGAACACGGTGGGCTCGCTCATCGGGGTGACGAGTTCGCGAGGCGCGGCCGCGTCGGTGACGTCATACGCTTCCCAGCCCCAGAAGGTGCCCACGTAGAGGCGGTCGCCAACCAGCTTCGCATCAAAGACGGCGACGCTGTCGCGCGTAGTTTTCAGGCGGAAGTCGGTGCTAGAGATCTCCCCCAAGCCGGCGGCGGCCGAGGTGAACACCTTGAGTCGACGGACCAGGTAGTCAGTGTCGAAGATGGAACCGATTATGTCGGGAGGGATGATGGCCTCCGAAACGGTGTAAACGTGATGTTCATCTGCTTGGACGGCGGAAAAACGTCCGCCCCAGCTTTCCGCGATGCGTTCCTCGACCAATTCGCCCGTCGGGGCCCGGAAAACCATCAGGTGGCTTTCGTTGCCCGAGATCGTGCTGATGACGTAGGCATACCCGCCCCGCAAGACCGGGCGGCCAAAGGTGTTCCCCGGGAACCGCTGATGAAACAGGACCTTCGGCTCACGGGGATTGCTCACGTCGAAGAACCAGAGGTTTTCGCTGGAAGTGGCGACCAGCATGCCGTCTTCCACGTCCAGCCATCGCAGGTGATTGAGGTTTCCATGTCCGAGGATGATCAGTTTTTCGGTCTCGAGATGGGTGACGAAGCTCAAGGTCGGCTTCGGAGTCCACTCGTAGACGACCAGGCCGTCCCCAAACATTGAACCAAAGACGTAGTTGCCCTCCGCGACGCAGTCCCCGATCGAAAACAGGTTGGTGTAACCCGGGGGCGGCTTGCTCGTGCCGTAGACCTGGAGGCGGGCGGGGGAGAGCGGATTGCTGTCTGCGCCGTCCTGGCGGGCGTCACCGTCGGTATCGGGGTTGGCCGGGTCGGTGCCGGCGAGCCACTCCACGCTGTCGGGGATGTCATCGGTGTCGGTGTCTTGGGTGAAGTTCGCGGGCATCTGCCGCTCCAGCTTCAGCTTGAGCAGCGGGAATGGCGTTTCTGTGCCGGCGGGGGAGGACAGGAAGTCGGTCTGGCCAAATACGCCCCCGTTGCCGCGGGTATAGGCTTCCAGGTGGTAGAGTGTGTCCGGTTGCAGCGGCGGGAGGTTGAAGAACCCGCTGGCGCCGAGCGAAAGCAGATTTGTCGTGCCGCCGCCGACCACCGCCGCCCAGCCGCCGCCGAAGCCGCCCGACGCGACGAACAGCTGGCTGCGGAACTCCTCGAAGCCCGGCACCGTGTCCTTGATGCCCTGCGCAAGCTCAGCCAAGCCGTCCATTTGGAACTGCAACTCCTCGATGGTCGTCAGCGCGTTGGTCACCGCCTCGCCGAAGGCGGCCTTGAACTCCGGCGTCAGGGCCAGCGGCACGCCCGCGCGCTGGGCGCCGCCCGAGGCGGCGGCGGAGTCGAGGAGGTGGCACACCACGTCCATGCCGGCGCTGAGCAGGTCCACGCCGATTTCACCGGTGCTGATGCTCTCGGCCAGGGTCTGGAGGGTTTCCAGGGCCAGCTTGGTGTTCTCGAACTTCGTGCAGTTGGTCTCGATGTCGAAGCCCTGGCTGGCGGCGCAGGTCTTGGCGCTGTCCGAGCACGAGATGTCGAGGGCGAGGCTGAGCCCGCCCACCAGGCACCCGAACGCGTCCACGGCTTCCTTCGCCGGGTTGGCGGTGTTGGCGACGTCCAGGGCGCCCTTGAAGATCTGGATGCCCGCTTTAGCCGTGTTGCAGATGCCGGCAAAGACACCCATCGGGTCACCGGCCTGGGCGGCCGCGTTGGCATCCTTCAACGCTTGGGCGTAGTCGTAGAGGCCGGTGCCGAAGTCGATCGCGGCGTCGCCGAGTTCGCCGATGCCGAGCAGGTCAGCGACGCACGGGCCGAGGTCGCTGATGACGTTGACCAGGTCGCCGCCTTCCCAGGTGAAGCAGTTCGGGGCTGGTGCCGGGGCGGCGGGGCCGGGGACGAGGCCGTTGCCGGAGACACCGTGCCAGCCGGGCTGGCGGATGCCGTAGCCGGGGTCGGAGACGACGTAGTCGCCGTCCGCGGTGACGGTCGCCGGGCCGGCGGCCTGCCAGCGGCCGGTGTCGTGGTTGAAGCTCCACAGGGTGGTCTTGGCGCCCGGGGCCAGCTCCTGCCCGGTGACGGGGTCGGGCAAGTTCGGGAACTTAGCCCGCACGGGTTCCGCAAAGTTCATCGGGCCCGAGGTCTGGATCGTGATGACCAGCGGCAGGTTCAGCCCGGGGGGCAAGGGCTCCGGCAGCCGGTCGGGCGGCACCGCCGCCAGCCCGATGCGGCCGCCGCGCGTGCCGGCGTCGTCGAACAGGGCGTTGGGCGGGATGGTGAGCTCGACGCCCGCGAGCAGGGGGTTGCCGTTGGTCTGGGTGCCACTGAGGTGAATCCGGGTCTCGGTGTTGGGCGACACGGCCTGAAGCGCTGCCGCCGGCACGAGCGGCAGGTAGAGTTTGCCGTTGCCGTTGACGAGGTTGTTGACCGAGCCGGCGGTGATTTCCCAGGCCTTGCCGACGAACGGATAGTAGGCGCCGTCGGGCCACTGGCTGGCGGGCGAGGTGCGCCCGTCCACGTGCACGAAGATCCGGCCGGCCGGGCTCGGGTCGAGCCGGAACTTGCCGTCGGCTCCGGTCACGGTCCGCAGGGTCTCCTCCGCGCCGTCCACCGTGATGGTGACCCCGGCCAGGGGCAGGTTGGTGGTCGAGCCGTCCTGCAGTTTTACCGGTTCCGCGGCGAACACCTGGCCGACCACGGCGGTCTTGGCCACGGTCTTCACGGTCGGGGTCGCGTAGCCGAAGACCAACGAACCGCCCGGCTGCCCGTCGCCGTCGGCGTCGAGCACCAGCCCGTTGGTGTCGCGGGCCTCAGTGGGCGCGAAGGTGACGGTGACGTTGGTGCCCGCCGGCACCGGTTCGAGGGCGAACAGGGTCGCCGTCCGGCGGTCCGCGCCGAGTTCCACCCGGCCGAGCAGCTTCCGCCCGGCGGCGGTGGCGAAGAACTGGTCGGTGTTCAGCGTGGCCGCAGCGGCCAGCGGCGTGGTGAAGGTCACCACGACCTCGCGGTTCACCGACACGCCGGTCTCGCCGCTGGCCGGCGAGTGGCCCTGGATGCGGGCAGGCTGCAGCTGGCGCAGCCGGAAGTAGCGCCGTTCGGCGCCCAGCCGCACGTCCACCTGGCGCCGGTCGCCCTCCGCGGTGATCGCCTCGGCCAGCGGCTGCCAGTTGTCCGGACCCAGCCCCAGCGACGCCTCTGCCACCCACGCCGTCGGCCCGTTGGTCCACGTCAGCCGCAGGCCCCCGTCCGCCAACGGCTCGAGGTTCAGCGGACGGTCGGCGGCGGCGGCCGGCACGGGGACCAGGCCAAGGAAGAGCAGGCACAGCAGGACTAGCGTTCTCATGATTCCGGGATGCGGGGCACCACCCCACCCAACGGGGACAGCTACTCCACGACCCGAGTGACGCAGCGCCATGGCGCCTGTTACACGCGCAGGCTGAAATATTTCGGACCCAAGCCACGGCGGGTCGGGTCCTGCGTGGGAAAGCGGATGTCGCTTGCCCCGCGGGGCGTTGAGACATTGACTCAGCCGGATTTCAACATGGCCACCCCACGCATCGGCATCATTGGCGGCAGCGGGCTCTATGCGCTCGAAGGCTTTGAGCAGCAGAAATGGATCGGTGTAAAAACCCCGTTTGGGCCGCCGTCCGACCAGCTGCTGACCGGTGTCTTTGCCGGCCGAGAGATCGTTTTTCTTCCCCGGCATGGTCGGGGACATCGGATTTCACCCACCGAACTCAATCATCGCGCCAACATTTGGGCGCTGAAGTCGCTCGGTGTCGAATGGATCATCAGCGTCAGCGCCGTCGGTTCCCTGCAGGCCCGCTACCGACCGTGTGACGTCGTCCTGGTGGATCAGTTCTTCGACCGCACGAAGCGGGACCAGGAGCACACCTTCTTCGGCGAAGGCATTGCGGCCCACATCGCTTTCGCCGAGCCCATCTGCGAGGAACTACGGCAATTGCTCCGGCAATCGGCCCGACGGATGAAGGTCAAGGCGCACAACGGCGGAACCTACGTAAACATGGAAGGTCCGGCCTTCAGCACCCGCGCCGAGTCGCAGTTCAACCACCGCGCCGGATTCGACGTGATCGGCATGACCAACTTGGGCGAAGCCAAGTGTGCCCGCGAGGCGGAGATCGCCTACGCCACGTTGGCGATGGTCACCGACTACGATTGCTGGAAGACCGACGAGGCCCACGTGACGGTTGAAATGGTGCTCCGCAACGTGCGCCGGAACGGTGAAACTGCCCAGGCCATCATTCGGGACGTCATCCCTTGCCTGCCGGAGCGCGCCAGCTGGCCGTGCCATTCGGCGCTGGCGAACGCCATCATGACCGATCGATCCCTCTGGCCCAAAGCCCGCATCCGGGCGCTGGGACCCCTGCTACGGAAATACCTCTGACGACGGTTGTGATTCCGAGGGCAAAACGGCCCCGGGCAAACAAAAAGGCGCGACCCCTTGGGGCCGCGCCTTTTGGTAACGGAATACAAGCTCAGACCTTGGCCGACTCCTTGCCCGCAGATTCCTTGTCCTTGCCTCCCGGCGCCTTGGCATCGCCCGCCGGCGTGGCCGTCCGGCTCTTGTAGTGGGAGGAATAATAGCGGTTCTGGTAGTAGTGGTAGCTGTAGTAGTAGGAGTCTTTGCCCTCGAAATCGATGTCGTTCAGCACCGAACCAATGACGAAGATGCCCGCATCCTGGATGCGTTGCACGGAGCGGAGCGCGTGCTCGCGGCGGATCTTGTTGAACTTGGTCACGAAGATCAGCCCATCGCACATCGAGCCAACCACCAGCGGATCGGCGACGGCCGAGACGGGAGGGCAGTCTAGAATGACACGGTCATAGCGCCCGGCGACCTCCTCCAGGAACTGCAACATCTGCTTGGAACCGATCAGTTCCGACGGATTGCCCGGCGTCGCTCCGCAGCAGATGACGTCCAAGTTGGGGACCTCCGACTTGTGGGTGATCTCGTCCACGCTGTGGACCCGGCCGGCCAGGTAGGCCGCCAAACCGATCGGGCTCTGCAATTGGAACGCCTTGTGCACGGAAGGACGGCGCAAGTCCGCATCCACCAGCAGCGTCTTCAGGCCGGTCTGGGCGGTCACGATGGCGAAGTTGGAGGCCACAAGTGATTTGCCCTCGGACGGAATTGTGCTGGTCACCGCGATGTTCCGCAGGCGATCCGCATTCTTGGCCAACGACACGGCCGCCCGCAGGGTGCGGAAGCCTTCCGCCGCGCTTGAGGTGGGCTGGATGTGCGCCTGCAAGTCGCGTTCGACAACGCTCGTGGTCTTGATGTTGGGGACGTAGCCGAGGAACGGCAGCCGGAGATAGTTCTCCACGTCGTCCTGGCTCTTCACGGAATCGTCGAGGAAGTTGACGAAGAACGCCAAACCTAGCGCCGCCAGCAACCCGCCGAACACGCTGCCGGCGAGGATCAGGGGTTTGTTGGGTTTCACGGCCTTGGACGGGATCACCGCGCGGTCGATGATTACCATGTTCTGCATCTGCTCCTTGGAACTCAGGTCGTATTCCTTGGTCTTGGAGAGCACCAATTGATACATGGTTTCGGCCCGTTCCTTCTGGCGAAGCATCAACTCATACTGGGTTCGGGCTGCGTTCATCTCGAACACGGATTTTTCAGCGTCCTTATACTTCTTCTCCGCCTCAGCCAGTTTGGACTGCTCAATTTGCGCGACATTGAACACGGCTTCGATGGAGCGTTGCGCCTCGGACTTGAGCTTCTCGCGGTCTGCCTGGAGGGAATTCAGGACCTCGGAAACCTTCGGATGCTTGTCGCGGTAACGGGTGCGGAGCTGGGCCAAGGTGGATTCCGAAAGGGCTACCTTCAGCTTCAGTTCGGAAATCACGCGGTCCTGCGCCACCGTGGGAAACTCGACCAAATCTTTGCCTTCCTTGATCCAGCGGTTGACCTGTTCCGCGGTTTTCTGCGCGTCGGAGCGGCGCAACAACTGGCCGTCCAGGTCGAGCTTGGCCTGCTTCAGGCCGAGGGCCACCACGTTCATGTCGTCGGCCAAGGACACCATCGCCTTGTCCGAGCGATATTTGGTGAGGCGTTCGATGGCCTGCGTAAGGTCTGCCTCCTGGCTTTGGGCTTCCTGCTTGAGCATGCGGTAGCCCGCCATCGCCTTGCCCGTCTTGCGGTCCTGGTTCTGTTGCAGGAAGTTTTCCACGAGGGTGTTGACGATGTTCTCGGCCGCCTTGGGGTTTGGATGGCGGATTTTCACCTCAACCAGACGGGTCAGGCGGATCGGGGTGACATCCAAATCCGCCGCCAGCGCCGCCTCCCGATCAGGAGACTGTTTGTAGCGGTCGTCCTCATCCAGCTTGAGCTTGTCGATAACGGATTTCAGGAGGGAACGGGCCTGAAGATTGCGATACTGGGTCTGGAGGTAGTCCTGGTCCTTGTTGCCCCAACTGATTGCGTCGCGCAGGCTCAGCACGCCGCCCGTTTCCGGGTCGATCTGCAGCCGCGCGACTGCCTCATAAATCGGGGTCGCCCTAAATGCATAGAGGGCGCCGAGGATGACGCAGATGGCAAACGTGGCGATGATCAGCCAGCGCCTCTCAAGCACGACGTGCCAGTATTCGCGGATCTTGAACGCCTCCGAGGTGGATGGCGCATTCGCTGAAGTGGGATTTTCGTTCATGCTCGTTTTAGAATACAGATTCAGCGACCCAGATTACGTCATCCGGTTCGACATACACCTTGCCCTCTGGTTTGCGCAGTTGGTCGTAGGTGAACTGTTTGGTTGAGTCCTTTCGGCGCAGTTCAATCTGGCTCTTCTTCGCCTTCGGGTTGAAATCACCCGCCGCACCGATCGCCTCCACGATGTCCATCCGGTGGTCTGGCGGAATGTTGACCGGGCCCGGCCGGTTCACCATGCCGGTCACCGTGACAAACTGGAGGGCATATTGCTTCACCTCCAAGTAGACCTGCGGGTTCACCAAATAATCGGCGTCCAGCTTGTCCCGGATGATTTTCTGGGCTTCGGCGACCGTCTTGTCGTTCAGGTCTACCTCGCCGATGAAGAAGTAGTCGATCTTGCCATCGGCCGAGACCTTCTTCTCCGCCATCATGTCGGGCTCATTTAGCACCCGGATCAGAAGGACATCGTTGGGCAGGATCTTCCGGGCATTGATCTGCGCCGCGGCCCGGTTTTGCAGGGCAAGCAGGGCCAGCAACCCCAGCACCATCACCTTGAGGATAGGTTTCAATTTCATGGTTCAGTAGCCGATGTTCAGGGAAATCGTGAGGTTGTTGACTTGGTAGTCGATGAGCGACGTCCGGCGCGCGACCGTAGCATCGCTGAACGTCGTGGAATAGTTCTCGTATTCGTAGGCCAAAATCGCGGCGAGCCAGGGGCGCGGTTGATAGCTGAGGCGGGCGCCCGCCTCCAGTATTCGGTCGGTGCGAGCCTGGTTGACTCCGGGAGTCTCGCTGAAGTCGCCCATGTTGACGCCGGCATTGGCGGAAACCGCCCATTTGCCGGTCGTGCCAATCAGCTGGGTGGCAGTGAGTTGAACCCGGTCATAAATGTAGGACTGCTTGGCAAACTGGGGTGAAACGTCCGTGCTACGAGTATACGCCAGCTTGAAGAATGTCTTGGGACCGGCCGCATAGCTGATATCGGCAGAGACCGCTGGGGAAGCGATCGAGGCGGGCTCATCGCCGGGGGCGAAGGTTCCCTGAAAACTGCGGCTTTCGTAGCCGACCTTCAGGTTGCCCTGAATTCGCGGGGTGAAATCACCGCGTATGCCGACGAACCCACCGTAAACGGTTGAATTGGGCGCATCCGGCTGGGTGGCTAGGTTGGGGTTGACGAACGATCGCCCATACTCGAGTTCGGCGAATAGCCGCAGGCGATCCGTCCAGATGTAGCTGGAGCCGAAGGCGCCTTTCACCGTCTCACTGTCGTAAATGGCCACGCCCTGATCGTAGTTGTAGCTGTAGTGGCTGGCGGTGACGTAAAAGTCGGTCTTCGCCGTGGCGTCGTAGGTCACCCTGTAGTTGTCGGTCCAAACGATGCGGTCCACCTGATTGCGGGTGGTGGCGTTGCCTCCGCCGAGGAAGCTCGACAGCAACTGGACGCTATCGTTGCCGACAATGGTGAAGCGCCCGAGCTTGAGGTTCGCCCCGAATTGGCCGCGATGCTGGGCCGTGTCGTATTCGGGATTGTTGATGTAGAAAATTCGGTCATGGGTGTATTCGAAGGTTAGCGTATTCAGCCCAGTGTCGCCGTATTGGAGGCGTAACCCGGGGCTCGCGATCATGAGCACCTCGGACTCCTGCGGCCGGACGGGGACGGTGGTGGTCCCCACGGAAGTCGCGCCCGGGACGCGCGAAATCACGTCCCGCTGGGCCACCGCCGTTGAGATCCCGTTGATCGTCTCCACGTAGGCGGGGATACGGACCGTGTAATTGAAATTGGTCAGGTTGTTGTTGGCATCGAAGAACAGATTCGTGCTCAACGTGGCCCCGCCCGGGAATGTTTGGAGGTTCGTCGCCCCGGGAAACCGGATCGCCCCGAGTCCGGGGACAACCAAGTCGTAGGGCTGCACTTGGTTGACGTAGAACTTCGTGGCGACGTCGTTGTTGCCGTAGAACACGTTGTCCGTGAACTTGGAGGCCAAGCTGAGCTGCGGTTTGAACAGCAGTTTGCCCACGTCGTAGGAGAGCCACTGTTCAGTGGTTTCGATGAAACCCGCTGCCAACGCCCTTGTCGCGAGCGCCAGCCACAGCAGCAGTCCCAATCCGGCCGGAATTCCCCGGCCTCTGACGTTGTTCGCTTTCAAAGCAGTAGTTCCGTTCTCCCAATTGCGGCGTCGGCCCACCAAGGACCCGGCGCGGCAAAGCCCGAACCCGGGGACCTTCTGGAAAGCATTCCGACGTGTAAACCACTTTCCACCAGCGCCAACGGTTGCCCCATGCCAAGGCGGCACCGGTGACCCCGCTTAGCAAGTATCGAACCGGAGGTGAGCTTCGCAGTTCCGATAATTTCCCGCACCCGAAAGTTAGTGGCCCTCCCGTGGGCTCCCTTTATCGTCACGGGCATGGTCGTGATCATCATGGGGGTTTCCGGGTCCGGCAAAAGCACGGTTGGCCGGCGGTTGGCCGAACAGGTAGGGTGGGAGTTTCGTGACGGCGACAGTTTCCATCCGGAAGCAAACGTCACCAAGATGCGGTCAGGCACACCGTTGAACGACGACGACCGGCGACCTTGGTTGTTGGCGATCCAGAGTTTCATGCGGCAATGCCACGCCGATGGACAATCAGCCGTGGTGGCGTGTTCAGCCTTGAAGGCGGCCTACCGCGATTTGCTCCTGCGCGGGGAGCCGTGGGTTCGCTTTGTGCATCTCCAGGGTGCCCGTGAGCTGATCGCGGACCGGATGTCGGCCCGCTCCGGCCATTTCATGCCCGCTACGCTGCTCGACAGCCAGTTGGCTACCTTAGAGTCGCCGCCGGACGCCTTGGTTTTGGATATCTCCTTTTCGCCGGATCAGTTGGTCGGGCAGATCCTGACGGCATTTGGCCTGAGTGCCCGCCCAACTCCTCCCAAGCCATGACCGCGGAACTGATCAACACCGGTTCCGAGCTCCTGCTCGGCCGGATCCTCAATACCCATCTCCAATGGCTGGGCCGGCAGCTTGCGGATGAGGGCTACGAACTCGGCCGTCAAGTGACGGTTCCGGACACCGGCGAGGCCATCGAAGCGGCGATTCGCGAAGCGCTGTCGCGGGCGGATATCGTCATCACTACCGGCGGGTTGGGGCCGACCGGCGACGACCTGACCCGCGAGCGCGTTGCCGGGCTGCTTGGGCGCAAGCTCCTGCACAATCCGGAGGTGGCGGCACGGATCCGACATTTCTTCGAATCCCGGGGGCGCTCCATCCCACCCAGGACGTCGGTCGAAAGCTTGGTCCCGGAAGGCGCCATAGTCCTGCCCAACAATCACGGCACCGCGCCTGGGCTGGCGGTTAAGCTCGACCCCAATCCGTTTCGCACCCCGGGGAAGCCGGCCCTGCTTATCTTGCTGCCGGGGCCGCCCCGGGAATTGCACCCCATGTTCCGCGAGCAGGCCCTGCCCCTGTTGCTGCGGGAAATGGCACCCGATTCCCCCTGCCACTCCCTCACCTTGCGCACGACGGGAATTGGGGAATCCAACTTGGAAGACCTGCTAGCGCCGCCGTTGGCCGCCCTCCTTTCCCAAGGGATGGAACTTGGATTCTGCGCCAAGATTGGCGAAGTCGAAGTCCGATTCTCGGGCCGCGGTTCAGCCGGGCGAGAGCAGATTTCGGCCGCCGAAGGCATTGCGCTCCCTTTGCTGGGTGACGCGGTATTCGGCCGAGGGGACGAGCTTTTGGAGGCCGCGGTGATCCGTGAAGCAACCCGCTCGGGTTCCACGATAGCCCTCGCGGAATCCTGCACGGGCGGCTTTGTCGCGCACCGACTGACCAACGTTCCCGGTGCTTCCGCGGTTCTGCTGGCCGGGGTGGTCAGCTATGCGAATGCGGCCAAGGAGAGTTTTCTAGGGGTTGCCGCGGATACATTGGCAGAATTCGGCGCGGTCAGTGAACCCGTGGCGCGGCAAATGGCGGAGGGTGTCCGACGCGCCGCCAATGCGGACTTCGGCCTCGCCATCACCGGGATCGCGGGTCCGGGCGGCGGTTCGGCAGCCAAACCGGTCGGAACGGCATTCATCGGGTTGGCCGGGCCGGGCGGGGTGGAGGTGACCCGCCAGTTGAATCCGTTCGATCGTGAGACCTTCAAGTTCGCAACGTCACAGCAGGCGCTGGACCTGCTCCGGCGCAAGCTGAGGCAACTCCCGTCCCGATGACCACCGCCAACAAAGTGACGGTGCTGCGGATACTCTTGGTGCCGTTCTTCATCTTCCTGCTGCTGAGCTACCGTCAGTCCGGCGACGAGTTTCAGCGCTGGGCCGCCTTGGGGTGTTTCGCTCTGGCCGCCCTCCTGGACGGCGTGGATGGCTACATTGCCCGGAAGTTCCACCAAAAGTCGGAGCTCGGAGCCGTCCTTGATCCGTTGGCGGACAAACTGTTGCTGGTCTCCGCCCTTATCCTGCTGGGGCTTGATCATCAGCGTCTGACCCGGTTGCCAGTGTGGCTCAACCTGACCGTGATTTCCCGGGACGTCCTGCTGGTCGTCGGCCTTGGGCTGATCCACCTCACCGTCGGCGAAACCCGGGTTCGACCCCGCTGGACCGGGAAATGCGCCACCGTGTTCCAGATGGCGGTGGTTTTGTGGTGCTTGCTGAAGTGGCCTGCCGGAATCCAGCATCACCTAGCCCAAGTCGCCACGCTGCTGACGGCTGTTTCGGGAGGCCAATACCTTTGGGACGGGCTGCGCCAACTGAGCGCCAGCCCAAGATCCGGCCCGACTCCTGGCCAAGGGGACTGAAGCCTACTTCTTGGGTTCGTTCCCGGTGTCGGGCACCGCCGGCGATGGCGCCACGGCATCTCGGGTTTCCGCCGGCGCCGTGATGGTCTGCACCGAACGCCCCCGGTCCGCGTAGACGGCGTCGTTCGGTGCCAGCGGCTTATGGTAATAGGAGGCGTAGTAGTAGGTCGTGTAGTAGTAGTAGGGGTTGTCAATCGGCACGCCATTGACCACCAAGCCCACGAGCGGCGCCCCACGTTGCCGAATCGTATTGATCGCCAGTCGGGCGAAACGGATGGAGGTCCGTCCCGCCCGCACCACGAAGAGCAATCCGTCCAGATACGCCGCGATTGAGAACGTATCGTCGATTGCCGTCAGCGGCGGGCAGTCGAAAACAACGTAGTCGAAACGGCCGCGCAATTCTTCGATCAGTTGCTTCGTCTTGGCGCCGAGAAGCAATTCGCTGGGATTGGAGGGCCGTTCCCCTGCCCGCATCAGCCAAAGATTCTGGACTTGGGTTTCGTGGATTGCCTCGTCCACCCCAAGGCGCCCATCCAAGACTTCCGACAGGCCACCCTCGAGCGGTTGCTCAAAGTAATTGTGGATGTTGCCGCGCCGCAGGTCGGCGTCGATGAGCAGGGTCCGGTTGCCTGCCGCCGCGAGGGTCGCGGCGAAGTTGGTGGTGAAGGTCGTCTTACCGTCACCGGGCACCGCGGAGGTCACCGCCAACATCCGCTTGCTGGCACCGTCCGGTCCTAGCAGGAGGGCGGAACGCACACCCCGCAGGGATTCCGCAAACATCGTGTGCGGTTTCATCCGGGTCAGCAGAAGGTAGCCTTCGGTATTGTGGCGTTTGTCCACTTCCGGCAGTTGCCCGAGGATCGGTTCTTCCAGTTTCGCCTCAATTTCCTCGGGGTTCTCGACGCGATCATCCAGCCGATGCAGCAGGAACATGATGGCGATGGCCAAACCCAAGCCCGCGCCGGCGCCACCCATGATCGTTTGAGGCCGCTTGGCATCAACCGGGGCCGCACTGCCAATGCCAGCTTGAACGACCATGAACTCTTCCTCGTCGGTGCTGACCCGTCCCATAGCGTCCAACTGCTGCTTCAGGGTGTCCAAGTTGCCTTGGACGCTCCTCTGTTCGGATTCGAGCCGCAGCAACTGGTTCCGGGTATCCGCGGATTCGAAGACGTCCGCCTTGATATCCTCAATCAGCTTCGGATAACCACGGATCCGGGTTTTGAGAGCTTCAATCTGACCAAGCCGGGCCTCCTCAACCAACTGGAGCTCAAATTTCAGGTCCGCCTGCAGGCGAGCCAAGGTCTCGCGTTGGCGGATGATGTAGGGATGCTTCTCCTTGAGCTCCTTCAGCTTTGCTTCCAGATCCGACTCCAGATTTCGGATCGCTTTGCGGATTTCCGAGTAACGCGATCCCATTGCCATGGCGGAGGAACCCACATCGTCGGATTCCTCAGTCGCGCCTTTCGCCGTCGTCCGCGGCCCCTTGTTCTGGTTGCCCAACCCCTGCGCCGCCAAGGTCTCAGCCTTGGCATTCTCGTAGAGCTCCAGCTCGGCTTTCAGGTTCTGATATTCAGCCTGGGTCCGGTCCAATCGGGCTTGGGCGGCGAGACCCGCATCCTGGACGGAGGTGATGTTCTGTTTGCGGCGAAAGTCATCCAAGGCCTGCTGCTTCTGCTCCAACAGCCGCTCGTAGGTCAGGATCTGCTGTTCAACCTGGGCGCGGGTGGTGCTGACCATGCCCCGCCGTTGCTGTTTCTGGAAGTCGACGAACTCTGAGGCCCACGCCGTAACGAAGTCCTTCGCGTAGGCGTAGTTGGTGCTGTTGACGATCAGGAAGAACATGTTGCCCCGCCCCTGCTTGGCATCGATGTCCGGGCGGACCAAGGCATTGGTCGCGTCCCGGGTCTGCTGAAGTTTCTCCAGCACCCGTTGGATGACCACCTCGGTCTTCATCAACGCCAGCAATGTTTCCACCGTGGCGCTCGTCTCTTCGAAGCCGGTCTGCAGCTGCATCTTGGACGCCCGGGCAATCGTGGCGGTGGACTGGAATTGGTCGACCTTGGTGACCGCAAGCCACACCCCAAGCCCCAGGCCGACGGAGGTGAAGATCAGCAGCAGCAACCAGCGCTCCCGCAGCAGCTTGAAGTAGCGGCGGAAATGCAGGTAGAGGTTGATCCGGTCGACCAGCGAGGTGCCGTAACCGGGAACCGAAGAGCCGTAGGAGCCGTAGGAACCCTTCATGGAAACTTAGAAATTGAACGTATTTTCCGGGATTTTGACCCGATCACCATCTTGCAGCACCGGATCGTTGCTCCGGTCACCCCGCTCCAGTAGGCGGCGCACGTCATACTCGGTGACCGTCTCCCGCTTGGTCGTCGGATCAAGCCGGCGGATTTCAACCTTCTTGAGGTTCGCCCGTGGCAGCTGTCCCAACTGAAGCACCAGATCCGTCAGCGTTTTGACCTCCCCCTCCCGGATTGAAATGGTTCCGCTCGTCACCCCGAACACAGTGACCTTGGCCATGTTTTCCGGATTGGCCACCGAGGCATCCTGGCGAATGCGGTCGAGGTCAATCTTCACGCTGCAATCGTTGTAGTATTCCGCATCGAGCAACTGCTTCACCTCCAGGCGCAGCGCGGCCAGCTTCTTGCCGCGGGCATTCAGTTTCACGTAACGGTCGCTTTCCTTGGAAACCGGAAACAGAGCTTCGCCGGCCGCGGTGATGTCCACCAACTGGATCAGCTTCGCCGCTGCCGGATCCTGGTCGATGCTGAAGCGCAGGACGTCGCCCGGCTTCAGGTCGCGGGCCTCGGCATCGATTTTATCGAGCGTCGCCGGCACACCATTGGTGCCGACCGAATTCGTGGCCGAGGCCGGAATGGCATTCGTGCCCACCGGCACGGGCGCCGCCTCTTGCGCAATGAGCCGGGCAACCGCGAGGCCGCCGGCCAAAACAAATGCAACCAGTCGCTTCATGAATTCAAAATTGGTAGCTCAACGTCAGGGTTACGGTATGGGCGTCGTAATCGCCAAAAACGAAGTCGGTATCCCGGATCACATAGCTCCAGCCGAGCGAGGAATTGAGCCGTTGGGTAATCTGGTAACCCGTCGAAACACCGACCCGATACGATTGGCTGACCTGTCCCAAGCTAGGCACGCCAAACAAGCCTTCGGGCGTCTGCACGACGTCCGTGAACGTTCCCTGCGAAGTCACCAGGATGGGCGGAATCCCATTGGCCGGGTCGCCAGGGAGGTAGATTGAGCCCGGCGGAACCGCGAAGATGGCCAGGCCGCCGGACTGTTCCGTCTGGTCGAAACCGGCGTTGAAATTCAGCGGCAGGAAGTCGGTCAGCCGCCAACTGAACTGGTAACCGGCTTCCAGCGAGGTGGAGAAATTGCTACCCAGCGCCCCATTGACGCTGCGGCCCAGCGAAACCGAGTGATTCAACACCCGGTTAATCTGGTGCCGCACCGAGAGATTGCCGGAGATTCCAGAGAAATCCGACGAGTCCTGGATCTGCCCGTTGCGGTCAGAATTGATCATCGTGTAGCGCACGCTGGCGCTGACCGTGATGTATTCGCTGACCGTCCACGTCGTCACCGGACCGATGCCAAACGTCTTCGAGGAGTTCTGGAACTGATTCGAGTAATCGTTGAGGGAGGCACTGGCCGAGATGCCGACTGAAAGATCCGGATGAAGCCGGTGAAATACGGCCGAGGAAACGGTATGCGAATCCCCGTTCAGCGAGTCGAAGCTGTCGTCCATCCCACGCTCCATGGAATAGGCGTAGTCGGCACTGAGCGACAGATCGGTATAGGGAGACCACTCGGTCGACAGACCCGTCGAATTGTTGATCCGGTTGAACCGCACTCCGAGCGGGTTGCCGGTGCCGATGATGTCGGATCGCCGTTCGGCCGAATTCGCAGTCGAAAGGCGATTGAAGACGGTGAACAGGACGTCCCCCACGCTGAAGGCGTAGTCGATCGAGGTGTTCGGGCTGATGGTCAGGCCGCTCAGGTCTTCCTGGACCAAGTTAAACCGGTAACCGACGCCCACGTTCAGGCTTAGCCGCGCCGCATCGGTCATTTGCCATCGGAGATTGGTGTTGAGCGACGGGTTGATGCTCAGGTCGTAATTCTCCCCGCCGCCCTGGCTTTGGAGGGCGTTGCTGGTGTAGGTGAATGCGACGCTACTGCCGAAACTGACTAGGACCGGGCCCAACTTGAGGTTGTAATCCCCTCCGTCGAACCCGGCCGGACGGTAGGGAATGCGTTCGTTGGCGTAGAATTCCTCACCGGCGCGGGTCGCCACCGGTTGCTCGGCGGGCGCCGGGACGACCGGCGCCAGAAAGGGGTTTCGCGTGTCGAAATAGGCCTGGCCCAAGGCGGCCGCCCCAGACACGACGGCAAGGCCAACGGCGGAGCTCCGGGCCAGGGAAATTCCCGGCCGGGAAATCCGGAAAGACACGTCGGCCGGATTCCGCCGCGGTACCGGTTGAGAAAAGTTCTTCAAAATTGGGGGTCAGTCTGGCCGCGTTGCCGCCGCCAATATCAGTCGTTGTAGCGCCACGCTATCAATTGAGCTTCCGTTCACAAGCCTCATTCCCCTCGCGAAATCTGACGAGGGTCCGCTCACGGGACGTCCCGCACCTGGTAGAATCGTAGCTGGTCCGTGGGGCGGGAATCCACCCACTGCCCGGACTCTCCGGATACGGTCACCACATTGCCAACAGCCTGCCAAGCTGCCCCTGCCAGATTGTCGCGGGCATAGACCTGATACTTCCGGCCCGGCGCACTTTCCCAAGTCACGGCCGTGCCCGATGCCGACAGCTTCACACTGCTTATTCGCCAGTTTACCGAGCTGGCTTTAGTCGGATCCGATCCCATGGCCGATTCCCGCCGGTTCACGAAGCCGTCCCCGTCGGGATCCTGCTCCGGCCCGGCTGCCGCTTGGGTAAACGGGTCGAAGTAGCGTCGTTGGAACCGGTCATCCAAGCCGTCGAGATTGAAATCCGGGCTCACCGGCAGGATTTCCGCGAAGCCGTTCGCCCACGCGGTGAAGCCATTGGCCGTGACGCTCAGGCTGCGCAACCCGGCCGCCGCATTGCTCGCCACGGTCACCGGCACTTGGACCAAGGTCAGGCTCCGCAATGCCCCCGGCAGCACTTCGGTCGGACCGTAGGTCACGCCCTCACCCGTGAGCCGCAACACCGCATTGGTCGCCGCCAAGCCCGGGACAAACACCCCGACGGTCTGCCCGGCGACGCCCGGCTTCAGTTGGACACAAATGTCCCCGGCGGATCGGGCCGCCGGATTCGTGCCTAGGCGCATTTCGACGATTCGAAACGGCGGCGTGCCCGCGGACAACGTAAGGTTGCGAGTGACGTTACCGTTTGCGGTAACCGACACAGTTGCATTCGTCAGCGGCAGGAAGGCGGTGCTACCATTGGCCCAAGTCGCCCGCGAAGTGACGTCCAGGTCCGCGCCCCGAACCAAGTAGGTATCGCCCGAAGTCGGCGGATCCAACGGGGTGACCCGGACCGAATAACTCCCGGGTGCCAAGCCACCGAGCGCGTAGCTGCCATTCGCCAACGTTGCTGCGCTGGCCGCTGCGTTGCCGCTCACATCTTCCAGCGTAACGATGGCCCCCAGCACCGCCGCGCCGTTCAACGTAACCGTGCCGTTGACGCGGCCCACGGCTGCCGAG
Organism: uncultured Verrucomicrobiota bacterium; assembly: GCA_964602595.1. Classification (GTDB taxonomy): domain Bacteria; phylum Verrucomicrobiota; class Verrucomicrobiia; order Limisphaerales; family UBA9464; genus CAIWAH01. The sequence continues at coordinate 261,197 of CAZRRO010000008.1, forward strand.
CCCAACGCCGTGCCGTAAAGGGCCCGCAAACCGCTGATTTCATCCGGCGACATCCCGGCGGCATGGTCCACACCGCCGGAGTTGCTCCAAAACATCGTCGCCCCGCCGAGCGGCGAATGGTTCAGGCCCAGCAGGTGGCCGATTTCGTGGAGGGCGATCGCTTCGACGAACTGATCGTTGGGCCGCACGGCGCCAAAGTCGGTGAACCAAGCGAAGTTCCGGTTCAGCACGATGTCCGCCTCGGCGATGATCCCATCAACGGTTGAAACGATCGTCAGGCCGCGCGCGGAGGCGGAGAAAAAAATCGAGCCGCCGACAAATCGGTTGCCGTTCAACCAGACCACGTCGTTCCGGCCGTCGGCCGGGTTGACGTCCCCGGGCAGGAAGGTGCTGCCGAATTCCTCGAACTTCACCTTCGTGCCGGGCACCGCCTGCCACTGGGCGAAGGCCGACCGGACTGCGTTCAGCTCAGCGACCCGGTTCGTGGAGGAATACCCCTCGGTCGCCAGGGTGTAGCGGATCGCCAAGGTCGTGGGATTCTGAACTGGCTCGGCGCCCGCGTCGTAGGAGTCGAGATTCCACCGCATCGCCTGGCCGTTGGCAGCGTATTGTGACACCGCGGCGGAGCCGGAGAATGCCCCGACGCCCACCAACCCGAGCCCTCCTGCGAGCATTCTCACCAGATTTGGCCTCATCGTCCGGCCTCCCGCACCCGCCGGTGCAGTTCGCGGATCTCAACTGGCGCCTGCCCCGGCAGGGCCGTGCCTCCGCTCACGCGGGCGCCATCACTCGCGGCTTCGACCGCCTTGGAAACAGCATTCGTTTTCAAAGTGAATTTTCCCCGGGCCAGATCCAACGTCACCGCTTCTCCTTGCGGGTTGAACACGGCAAACAGGACCAATTCCTCGCCCAGCCGGAATTCCGGTTCGCCCAACACCCGCACCTGCCGCCTTCCCAGCACGGAGCTGCCCTGGACCACCGTCAGACGGTTGGTGGGCGTGCCTTTCCACGTTTCGCCCACCGCCAGTTCAATCACCGTTCGTGGTGCCCCACCGGCGTCCTGCCTGGCTTCGAGGCTGGTCACGGTGCCACGCACCACGAGGTCGGCGCGCCGGGCCAATTCGTCCACTGAGGTGAGCGGAATGTCCGCGGCCTGCGCCGCGTGGCCGACCAAGCCCAGCGCCACGGCGCCGGATTGGAGCAGAAATAGTGCACGGCCGGTTTTCATGATCCGTTGACGCGCGAAAAATAGCCCCCCTTGGCCAGCAATTCAGCGGCCGTTCCGACTTCGGTCACCTCGCCGGCGTTCAATACCACGATCCGGTCCACCTCACGGATCGTTGCCAGCCGGTGCGCGACCATCAGCGTCGTCCGGCCCTTCATCAGCCGGCGCAGGCTCGCCAGGACCAAGCCTTCGCTTTCCGCGTCCAAGGCGCTCGTGGGCTCGTCCAGGAGGAGAATGGGCGCGTCCTTCAGGAAGGCCCGCGCCAGGTTCAACCGCTGTTTTTCCCCCACGCTCAACCGGGCCGCGCCGTCGCCAACCACCGTGTCGTAACCTTGTGGCAACCGGCGGATGAACTCGTGCGCGTTGGCCGCGGAGGCGGCGGCCTCGATTTCGTCGCGGGTCGCACCGGCCCGGCCGTAGCCGATGTTCTCTGCGATGGTCGTCGGCAGCAGCAGCGATTCCTGGAGCACCAAGGCGACGTGTTCCCGCAGCCACGGCCGGGGATACGACCGCAAATCTTCGCCGGCCAGCCGGACGACTCCGGAATCGGGGTCGAGGAACCGCGGGATCATCTGGAGCAGCGTCGTTTTGCCGGCACCGCTCGGGCCGATCAGCGCGACGGATTCGCCCGCCCGCAGGGGCACGCGGACATTCCGCAGCACGGGTTGGCCCGCCGCGTAGGCGAAGGAAACGTCCTCGAAGGCCAATTCGGCTGCCGGGAAGGTCCGGTTCTTGAGCTTGGGCTCGGCCTTCGTTGCCCGGTCTTCCGCCAACAGTTCCAGGACCCGTTCCGCGCCCGCCCGGGCGTTGGAGACCGTAGAGCCGACGTGCGAAAGCTGGTTCAGGGGTTCGTAGAGCTGCGCCAAGTAGGCGAGGAAAACCAACAGCCGGCCGACCGTCAGGTTGCCCGCGGTGACTTCCCGGGCGCCGAGCACGACGATGCCGGCCGTCCCGAGGGCGAAGACCACCGCGACTACCGCGAGATAGACCACTTCGGCCCGGTGCTGCCGCCAGCGCGCCGACAAGGAGCCCGCGGCGCTGGCTTCGAAGCGGTCCGCCTCAGTCTGCTCCCGGGTGAACCCCTGGATCAGCGGCAGGTTGGCGACCGCCTGCTGCACGAGCGCCGCGACGCTCGCATCGGCCGCCTGGGCCCGGCCGGCCCGCTGGCTCATGAGCGGCCCGAAAAACCGCATGATCAGCAACAGAACCGGCACCGTGCTGAGCGCGACCAACGTCAGCGCCGGATTGAACCGCCACATCACCACGGTCATCGCCACCAGTGTCAGGGACGCGCCGAGGAACGTGAACAGGCCCTGCTGGAACAGGGTTTGGAAGGCGTGCGTATCCCAGGTCGCTCGGTAGATCAGGTCGCCGGCCTGGGCGCCCTGCAATCGCCGCAGCGAAAGCCGCAGCAACCAGCCGAATACCGCCCGGCGCACCCGGGCCAAGCCGCGCAGGCCGGTATGGATGACCAGCGCCTGTTGGGCCGCCCCCAGCATCGCGTGCAGGGCATGGACCGCCGCCAACAGGGCCGACCAACCGAGAATGACCCGCAGGTCGCCGGCCGCGCCGGGCGCCGCGGCGTCCGCTTCAGCGAGCCGGTCCACGATCCACGCCAACGGCCACGGCTTGAAGATGGCCACCGCGGTGGTCGCCAGGAGCAGCCCAAGCGCCGCCCCCACGCGGAGCCAGTCCGCGCGGTAGAAGGCCAGGATTTGCCGCCAAAGCCGCATGCGCTGGCGCGCAGCCTAGCACGGTCAGTGCCTCCGATGCACGGCATTCGCGGCGCCAACGCCATTGGACGCTTCCGTCGCGGAACCGGATTTCCTAGGTTCGGCGGCGTGACGCGCCATTGCCATCGGTGCGGCTGGGACTGGACCTTCCGGGAACAGCCCGGCCGGAGTGAGACTTGCCCGCAGTGCCGGGCCGACCTGCGGGTGTGTCTCAATTGCCACCAGCACGCCCGCAACTACGCCAACCAATGCCGCGACAGCCGCGCCGAACCCGTTGGCGACAAGGACGTCGCCAACTTCTGCGAATACTTCGACTTCGCCCGCCGAACTTGGGCCGGGGCCAAAAGTAACAGCCGCGAGGACGAGGCCCGGGCCAAGCTGAAGGACCTGCTCGGCGAACTCTGAAGGCGAAGTTTCGTCCGAGGCCTACTTCGTTCCCCGGCCCAGCAACACCTCGCGCAGCACCCGCACCGGCGGGGCGCCTTGGCTGAGCAACCGGTCGTGGAACGATTTCAGGCTGAACGCCGCCCCTTCCGCCGCCTGGACGTCCGCACGGAGCTTCAGAATCTCCAGCTTGCCGAGCGTGTAGAAACAGTAGCCAGGATCGAACGTGCCCCGGATCGCCTCCGAACGGGCCGGTTGATTTTCGTAATAGGCGTTCTCGACGAAGAACCGCGTCGCCTCATTTACGCTCATGCCTTGGCAATGGAGCTTCACCGCGCAGCACAGCCGGCAGAGCCGCAGCAAGGCCTCGCTGGACTGGGCCAACTGATACTTCGCGGCCCGCACGTGATCGGCCGCGGTGGGCGGCTTCGCCAGCGGCTCCGGCCCGGCGAAACCGGCTTCCAGCAACATCTGTTCGGTGTAGTGCGCCCAACCCTCGATGAACGCGTAGCTGCCGAAGACCTTAGCGGCCGTGGACGCCGGCGAGGCGTTCAGCGCGAGGAACTGCACGTAATGGCCCGGATACGCCTCGTGAATGCTGACGACATCCGTCGTGTAGTAGTTGAAGGCGGTGAGCCACTCGTCCTTCTGCTGCGCGCTCCATTCCGGCTCCGTCGGCGTCACGTAATAGATCGCCTCCGTGGCGCGCGTCTCGAACGGTCCCGGCGTGTCCATCGAGGCGAAGGAAGTGGCCCGGAATGGCGGCAACGTGGCCTCCACCTTGGCCCGCACTTCGCTCGGAATCGTGACGAGCTGGCGGTCCACGACGAACTGCCGGATCGCCTCCAGGTTCCGGCGCGTGTCCGGCAACAGGCTTTGTTCGGTCGGATGCTCGGCCTGCACCCGCTTGAAGACCGCCATCGCCGGCTGCGTGGGATCAATCACCTGCGCGGTGGCGGCGAAGCGGTCCTGTTCTGCCTTCAGTTCGCGCATTCCGAGCGCCAGCACCTCGGTCGGTGTAAGCTCGACCAGCTCGGAACGCAGCATCCGCGCAAACCACGCCTCACCCAACGCGAACCGGTCGTCGGCCCGCGGCAGGCGCTCCGCCTTCAGCCAGGCGGAGAAATCGCGCAGTTCGCGGACGGCCCGCGTATTGGCGACCGCGAATTCGCCCACGGCTTCGCGTCGGGACGCCCCTTGGACCACCGCCGCGACGTCCTTTTCGAGGAAGGTCGCCGTGCCGTCGGCCATCTGGATGGCCGTTTCCACCCACGGCTTCGGCAACGTGGATTCCAGTTGGGCGCGGGCGACGGCAAAGAGTTCCGGCGCACGCCGGAGGATGGCGGTCAGGTCCCGCACGCGGTCGTCGAGCGGCTTCCAGTCGCGCTTGAGGTAGATGCTCACGTCGAGCGCCCCGACGTAGGTCATCGGGTTACGCCGGTCGGCGCGAAAGCCGTCCAACTGCATCAGCTCGGTCTCAATCTGCCGGCGGACCAACGCCAGATCCCGGCGCAACGCCGGCCCGGCGCCGGCCAACGCGGCGGCGGGAAACTGTCGTTCCGCGGCCCGGAAGAAGGCCCGCTCCCGTTCCACCTGGGCCGCCGTCGGCACCACAAACTGCCCGTCAAACTGGTGCCAGCCCAACGCGACGCCCGTCAGCGGGCGCAGGGCGTGGTAGTCTTGAATGAATCGTTCCGTCGCCACCGCGAGATCCGGTTCGGTCCGCGGCGAAACGCAACCGACCAGCCCTACTGCGGCCACCAGCGCAATGCTCCACTTCATGAAGCGAGCCTACCCGCCGATAGGACCGGTGGGAAACCCGTTCTCCGGCGGGTGCTGGGCCGTGCCCGGCCGCCGGCAAACAGCCGTGGACTTCGCCCCGGACGCGGTTAACCCTGCGCCATCGTCTCTATGCCTCGTGTCTTGGTCACCGGAATCGCCGGTTTCATCGGTTCCCATGTCGCGGATCACTGCCTGCGGCTGGGCTTCGACGTGGTTGGCGTGGACAACCTGAGCGGCGGCTTCTGGCGAAACGTCCCGACGGCCGCGCGTTTCGTCGCGGGCGACGTCTCCTCGCCCGAGGTCGTGGAGCGGCTCTGGCGCGAACACGGGCCGTTTGACTACGTGTTTCACCTCGCCGCCTACGCCGCCGAGGGCCTGTCCCACCACATCCGGCGCTTCAACTACCAGCACAACCTCCTCGCGACCGCGAACCTCATCAACGCGGCCGTGCTCGGCGAGGTCCGGCACTTCGTCTTCACGTCGTCCATCGCCGTGTATGGCGCCGGCCAGGTGCCGCTCCGTGAGGACACCGTGCCCGTGCCCGAGGATCCCTACGCCATCGCGAAGTATGCCGGGGAACTCGACCTGCACGCCGCGCAACGCGTCTTCGGCCTGCCGTTCACCGTGTTCCGGCCGCACAACGTTTACGGCGAACGCCAGAACCTTTCCGACCCTTACCGCAACGTCATCGGCATCTTTCTCAACCGGTGCCGCCGCGGGCAACCGATGACTGTCTTTGGCGACGGGCTGCAAACGCGGGCCTTCACGCACATCGACGACGTCGCCCCTCTGATCGCCCGCGCGCCGCTCGTGGCCGCGGCGCAGAATGAAGTCTTCAACGTCGGCGCCGACCTGCCGGTAACCGTCCGCGCCCTCGCCCACGAGATCGCCCGCGCCCTCGGTCTGCCGGCCCAGCTGGAGCACCTGCCCGCGCGCCCGGAAGTTGTCCACGCCTTCGCCGACCACGCCAAGGCGCAGGCCGCGTTCCAGCCCCCGCCGCCGGTCTCACTGGCGGATGGCCTGCAACGGATGGCCGCTTGGCTGAAGTCGTTCGAGCCGGCCCCACCGAAGCGGTTCGAAGGCATCGAAGTGCCGAACCAGCTCCCGCCGAGCTGGCGCTGAAGTGGTCCGGCAGCGTGGCCTTCGGGGACGCGGCGGCACCGGGGCAATCTTCCCAATGCGGATCCACCGCTCCCGGGTGGGGTGACCAGTTCCCGTTTGATTGGCGGCAAGAATTGGGAACCAATCCGTCCCGCATGTCCCCGACACCCGAACTGCCCGTGCGGCGACCCCTCTGGCGACCGGTGCTTGCCGGCGCCCTGATTGGCGCGGGCGCCGCGGGTCTGATCGCGTTGCGCCAACCCAACCTATATGCCGCGACCGCCACGCTGGCGCGCGGCCTGCCGGCGTCGGCGACGGGGAAGTCGATGTTTGACGCACCGCCGCCCAACTGGGACCCGCTGCGCACGCTGGCCCTGACCGACATCGTCGGATTCCGGGTGCGCGAGAAGCTGCAAATGACGCGCGACGCCACCGACTCACTGCCCACTCCCCGGCAGGAGGCCTTTCCCAGTCCCGGAAGCCTGCTGACCCTCCGGGTGACGACGACCAACTTTGCCTACGCCAAAGACTTTGTGACCGCCTGGGCGTCGGAGTTGGTGGAGTTCGCCAAGGCACAGCGGCGGGGGCAGGTCTCGACGGCCCGGGCGTCGTTCGAGCAGCAGATCCTGTCGCTTGAGCGGCGCCACGAGCAGGCGGTCGCGGCCTTGGATAACTTCCGCTCCCAACAGGACCTGGCGCCCGGCTCCGACCCGTGGGCCGGGATCGAGGCGACCGTGGCCCGACTCCGGCAGGACTTGCTTGCACTGGACACCGCGAAGGGGTTGCCGCCCGAAATCCAAGGCGACCAGGCCGGCCGGTTGCTGGACCTTCAATTCGAGGTCCGCCGCCTGGAGAATCGCCTCGGCAACTTGCCCACCGGCACCGCGCCGGAGGCCAAGGCGGGCATGGAAGCGGAACTCAAGGCGCGCCAGGCCGATCTCCGGTCGTTTCAGGAACTGCTGGCCGACGCGCACCGGGCCGAGGTGTCGCGGCTCGACGCGCGCCGGCAAGCAATGACCGGCCGCCTCGAGGAATTGCGGCGGAAACTCACGGATGCCGCCGATACGCGCCGACAACTTGCCGCGCTGGAACGCCAGGAACAGATCGTCGCGGAATTGCTCGATGGCCTGCTACGGGAACTGACCGCCTTGGACAAGGTCGCCGTCGACGAGGAGGAAATCATGGTCGTGCAGGCCGGCATCGGCTCCGCGCACCCGGTCGGACCTGATCGCCCGCGCGCGATCCTTCAGGGTGGCGGGGTGGGTGCCTTGGCGGGACTGGTATTGGGCGCCGTTTGGCGCCGATGGCGCCGCCGGGCCTGATGCGAGGCCCGGTTCCCTCAGTTGCGGTAGCGACAACTCACGCGGCCCTTGCGTAGTCTGAACGCATGCTCCCGGTTTTGCTCCGCGCCCTCGGACTGCTTTTCACCGTCTGCCTCCTGGCGGCGGAAAAGCCATTCCACAAGGCCGAACTCATCTTCCCGCAAGAGTCGTGGCACAACCATTCCTCGTGCATTGTGGAGGCGCCAGACGGCGACCTGTTCGTTACCTGGTTCCACGGCTCCGGCGAACGCAAGGCCGACGACGTCCGCGTTGAAGCAGCCCGCCTGAAGCGGGGCAAACGCGCCTGGTCGCCGCGCTTCACGCTGGCCGACACGCCGGGGTATCCCGACTGCAACCCGCTGTTGCATGTCGATGACCGCGGCCGCCTCTGGCTCTTCCACACCACCATCCTCGCGAACCTGTGGGAATCCGCGCTGCTCAAGAGCTACGTGAGTTCCGACTGGCGCCGCACCACGCCGCCAAAGTGGGACCGCGCGGAAGTGCTGCACATCACGCCGGGACCCGAGTTCGACGCGGCGGTCAGCAACGCGCTGCCTCGGCTGAAGGCGCTGGCCGACGGCCAGAATTGGTCCGAGCAGACCCGGCGCGAGGTGGACGACTATCTCAACGCCATGCGTGATCGCACGGGCGACAAACTTTACCGCCGTCTGGGTTGGATGGGCCGTTCGCATCCCACGGTCATCGACGACCGCTGGCTGCTGCCGCTGTATCACGACGGCTTTTCGTTCTGCCTCGTCGCCATCTCGGACGACCGCGGAGCGTCGTGGCGGCCCAGTGCGCCCATCATCGGCGCCGGCAACATCCAAGCGTGCATCGTGCCGCGCCGGGACGGCTCGCTGGTCGCCTACATGCGCGACAACGGCCCGCCGCCCAAGCGCCTGCAGGTCGCCGAATCCCGCGACCGCGGCGAGACGTGGGCCGCCGGCGTGGACAGCGAGATTCCCAATCCCGGTTCCGGCGCCGACGTCATCGCGCTCCGCGACGGCGCCTGGGCCTACCTCGGCAACGACACGGAGAAAGGCCGGCATTCCCTGTCCCTGTGGCTGAGCGATGACGAGGGGCGTTCCTGGAAAATGCGTCGGCACCTCGAGCTGGCCGAAGCGGATGCGGGTAGCTCCTTCGGCTATCCGAGCCTGATCCAGAGCCGGGACGGTTCGCTCCACGCGAGCTACAGCTTTCACGAGAAGAAGGGCGGCGCGATCAAGCACGCGCACTTCAACCTCGCCTGGGTCCGCCAAGGCGACTGAGCAAAGGGCAGATACCGTCGGTTCGCGTGATAGGGATTTTGAATCCCGAAGAGCCGAGAATCAGGAATCCAGGAAAACAGGAACCGGAAGGCTCTCCGTTCCTTCCTGCTTTGCTGCCTTCCAAATTCAGTGCCCCGCTGCCCGGCACTGGCGGTCCGCCCGGATTCCGGCACAGTCGCCGCCGTGAGTGGGACGCGAAAACAAAGGGTGCTGGTCGGCATGAGCGGCGGAGTGGATTCCTCTGCCACGGCCGCTTTGTTACAGGCGCAGGGCTTCGACGTCGTCGGCGTCACCCTGAAGCTCTGGCCGCAGGACTGCGTGAACCGCGCCGAGGACAAGTGCTGCGGCCCCCAGGCCGTGATGGACGCCCGCAGCGTGTGCGCCCAACTCGGCGTGCCTTACTACCTCGTGGACGAGTCGGGCCTCTTCCAGCAGAAGGTCATCGAGTATTTCGCCGCGGAATACAAAGCCGGCCGCACGCCCAACCCCTGCGTGATGTGCAACCAGCACCTGAAGTTCGGCGTCCTGCTCGACCGCGCCCGGCAGCTCGGCTGCGACTTCATCGCCACCGGCCATTTCGCCCGGCTGGAACGTGACGCCGCGTCCGGCCGCGTGCTGCTCCGCAAGGGCCGCGACCCGCGCAAGGACCAGAGCTATTTTCTCTTCAGCCTGCGGCAGGACCAGCTTGCCCGGGCCATGTTCCCGCTCGGTGAGAAGACCAAGGCCGACACCCGCGACGTGGCCCGCGCCTGCTCGCTGCGCACGGCCGACAAGGAGGAGTCCATGGAGATCTGCTTCGTGCCGGACAACGACTACGGGAAGTTCCTGCAGGAGGCGAAGCTGGCCGCCAAACACCGCGGCGACCTCGTGGACACCGCCGGCCGCAAGCTGGGTGAACACGACGGCATCGAGTTCTACACCATCGGCCAGCGCAAGGGCCTGGGCATCTCGTCGAAGGACCCGCTCTACGTCGTGGAACTCGACGCGGCGAACAACCGCGTGGTCGTGGGCGACTCCAGCCAGCTCGACCGTGACACCTTCGCCCTCGCCAACTGCAACTGGATCGCGTGGGAAACCCCGCCGGCCAGCTTCGAGTGCGTGGCGAAGATCCGCTATAACCATCCCGGCACACCCGCGACCGTTACCCCCGGCCCCAACGGCACCGCGACGGTGAAACTGCACGCCCCCGCCCGCGCCGTGACGCCAGGCCAGGCCTGCGTGGTCTACGGCGGTGAGGAAGGCGACTTGGTGTTGGGCGGTGGGTGGATTGGGCGGGTATGAAACTTGGCAACCTGGCTGCGGCGTTGGGCTTGGCCGCCGCCATTGCCGCCGGGTTCGCCTTGCACGTCTTCAAGCGGAGCCAAGCCCCCTCCCATTAGTCTGGGCAGTCAGCCCGAACTACGCCTTCTGCGTGGCGTGCCAGGCGCGGAACAGCCGGAGCACCGAGTAGTCGTAGCGACCGCCCAGCACGGCGTGAGCGCCGCTCAGCATGCCCCAGCCGGCTTGCTCAAACGCAGCCTGCATCTCGGCGGCCTGCGCGGTGGTGAAGAACTGGGTGAGGTCCACGGCTTCGCCGGCCTCGACCGCGTTGGCGAGATGCGACGCCACGGTGCTCTCCTTGATGTCGCGCTGCCGGGCGATGGTCGCCGGCGTGAGGCCGCCGCGGTAGAGGCGCAGGGTTTCCTTCACCGTGTCGGTCAGGAGTTCGCCGCGGGACTTGGCGCCGCCGGTGGCGCGGGGTGGCGGCGGGACGAAGGAATCTTCCGCGAAGATTTGGCGTGGGTTCGCGTGAACGTGCGCGCGGACCTCCTCGAGGAACTGCGGGCCGTAGGCTTTCCATTTGGCGTCGCCCACGCCGGAGATGCGCCGGAACTCGCCTTCCGTGGTCGGATACTGCCGCGCCATGAGCCGGAGTGAATTGTCGCCGAAGACGATGTAGGCGGGCAGGCCCTGGGCGTCGGCGAGCTGCTTGCGCAGTTGGCGCAGCTTGTCGAACAGCAATTCGTCGCAGGCGATTTCACCGGCGCGTTCGGTGCGGCGGGCGCCGGCTTCGAGCGGCTTGGTGAGCGTGATCGGGCGGCGGTCCTTTAGCGCGGCCATGCCCTCGGCCGTGACGTCCACGGTGGGGAATTGTCCGGTGCTCTGCGTGAGGTAACCGAGGCGCATCAGTTCGCGGGCGATGGCGCCCCATTCGTTACGGGAGTGTTCCTGGCCGATGCCGTAAGTGGTGAGCTGGTCGTGGCCCCACTGGCGAATCTTGTCCGTGTCGCCGCCGGTCAGGACCGCGACGACATGATTAAGCCCGACCGTGAACCCGCTCTTTTGCCGGATGCGGAAGACGCAGCTCATCAGCTTTTGCGCCGCGACCGTGCCGTCGTAGGTGGAGCGGGGTGCGAGGCAGTTGTCGCACGCGCCGCAGTCGTCGGCCGAGAATTCCTCGCCGAAGTAGTCGAGCAGCATCACGCGCCGGCACTCCGGGCACTCGGCGTAATGCGTCATCGTCTGGAGCTGTTCGCGGGCAATGCGGCGCTCGTTCTCGTCGGGCTTCTCGTCGATGAAGCGGGACTGCTTCACGACGTCGCCGGGGCTGAAGAGCAGGAGACATTCGCTGGGCAGCCCGTCGCGGCCGGCGCGGCCGGTTTCCTGGTAGTAACCCTCGACGTTCTTCGGCAGGTCGTAATGAACGACGAACCGGACGTTGGGTTTATTGATGCCCATACCGAACGCAATCGTGGCGCAGACCACGCGGACCTCGTCGCGCAGGAAGCGATCCTGGCTGCGGCCGCGGTCGTCCTTCTCCATGCCGGCGTGGTAGGGGGCGGCCTTGATGCCGTCCTCGGCGAGCTTGGCGGCCAGTCCGTCCGCGCCGGCCCGGCTGGCGCAGTAGATGATGCCGCTGTCCTTCGGGCGTTCGCGGAGGAAATCGAGCACCTGCCGGTAGCCGCCGGACTTGGGCACGACCCGGTAGGTGAGGTTGGGCCGGTTGAAGCTGGCGACGTAGATGGCGGGGTCGCGCAGGTGCAACTGGCCGATGATGTCGGCGCGGACGCGTTCGGTGGCGGTCGCGGTGAGCGCCATGAACGGGAGGTCGGGCATCCGCTCGCGCAGGTTGCGGAGCTGCCGATACTCGGGGCGGAAGTCGTGGCCCCATTCGCTGATGCAATGGGCCTCGTCCACGGCGATGCAATTCACGCCCCAGCGGTTGAGGTCGTCGATCATCGTGCCGACCATGAGGCGTTCGGGTGCGACGTAGAGCAGCTTGAACTCGCGCGCGTTGAGCCCGCGCCAACGGGCGCTGCGGTCGGCGTCGGTGAGCGAGGAGTTCAGGAAGGTGGCGGCCACGCCGTTGGCCTGGAGGGCGTCCACCTGGTCCTTCATCAGCGCGATCAGGGGCGAGATCACGACCGTGAGTCCGGGCCGGACGAGCGCAGGCAACTGGAAGCACAGCGACTTGCCGCCGCCGGTCGGCAGCAGCGCGAACACGTCCTTGCCGGCGATGGAGTCCCGGATGATCTCCTCCTGCAACGGCCGGAATGAAGTGTAGCCGAACACCTCCTTGAGCGGGGTAAGGAGGTCGGGCGCATTGGCTTCGGCGGCAGGCACGCGGGCGACGATAGTGACCGGCGACCAATGACCAATGACGAATTCGGCATTGGCTTCGACGCGTCAATTCGGCGCCACGGCCATGCCAATGCACCGGCGGTTATCGCCTGGCTCAGCGAGCGTTCCGGCGGCGGCGAGGGACGAGGGTCAGACGGGGCCAACCCTAAGCCAGCCGTCCGAGAGGATTCTGGCCCGAAGTCCTCCGTTGCCCGCGAGTTCCGCCTTGGCGCCGGGTGCGCACGCAAGGTTCATCCAGTCGCACGGCCGGCTTTCCTCCGTCCCGAAAAAACGGACTCCCTGGATGACAAACTCGACGCCGATCAACGCATTCAGGTCCAACCCGCGGGTGAGGACATTGCGCCGGTAGACCGACGGCGACAGATCCGCGTCGGGAAACTTCCGGATCAGGCGGTCGTGGGTTTCCTCGGCGAAGAAGGTGATCTGGCCCTTGGCGTCCGGGTCGGGACGGAAATACCGGTCGCCCACGATGCCGTGGCCGGCGACGCATCGCACCTCGGTCGACTCCTGCATCGGATGGTTTCCGGGCGCGCGCCCGTAGTGCCCCACGAAGTTGTGCCCGGGCGACCAGAACAGGCGCACCAGCCGGGCAGATTCAGGCAGCAGGGACGGGACAGAACTCACGAGCGGAACGAGTAACGGCTGGCGCCGGGTTTGTCAGGCCCGCCTCGCCGCGAGAATCTTTCTCGTTTCCATGACTCGGGCTTGTCCCGGACCTGTGCCGGCACTACTGGGCCCGCACCAATGTCTGGCCCTTGAGGAAATCGAGTCCACGGGCCAGCACCGGATCCCGCACCACGGGAGCGTCTGGCAATTCTGGCTGAGCCGGCGCCGGCTGCGGATTGGCGGCGGCGCGTTCCCGTTCGCGGACGAGGTCGGCTTCGGAAAGCCGCTTCCGGACTCGCACCGTCGTGGTGATGGAGTTGGTGGCCGTCGGGGAATTGGTCTGCGAACGGATGGCCGTGAACGGATCCCGCAGGAAGGCGCGTTCGACCGCCGGCTCGAGGGAGATGCGAAGATCCGGCACCACGCCGGCCGAGGAAAGAGACTGCCCATCCGGAAGGCGGACCCGCCCTTGGGTGAGACGCAACCGCTGGCCGGTGGACAGGTTCAAATCGGTCACCACCGCGGCTTCGCCCGCCGTCGTGTCGCCGATCAGCAGCGCGGCGCCGGCGTGCCGCAAGCTGGCGGCCACGGCTTCCGCGGCGCCCCGGGTCTGGGCGTTGACCAGCACCGCGAGCGGGCGCGGGAACTGGTTCGTTGGCGCCACGCTGAGCCGCAGTCCGTCGCCCCAGTCAAATAGCGGCGAATTGGCCGGCAGAAATACACCCGCCAATCGGGCAGCGACGTCGAAATCACGTCCGCCGGCGAACCGCAGGTCGAGCACGCAACCGGTAACCGCGCCGCCCGCCCGCAATTCGGTGAGGCGTTGGAGGACATTCGTCGGCGCGTCCCCACCCACCTCGGCCAGCCGCAGGTAAGCGAAGTGGTTTTCCAGCAACTCCGCCGCGGCGAGCGTGGGTTCGGTGCCCGCCGGTTCCTCGTAATCCTCCAGCAGGCGGACCCGGTCGCTGAGCTTTGCCAGGAGGTCTTCCGCCGAGGCTGCCTGAAGCTGCTCCGCGGTCACGCCGGGCAGGTGTTCCCGGACCAGCTTGGCGACCTCATCCAGCGGCGGAAATTCCGCCGCCCAAGTGGTGAACCCGAGGCAAGCGGTTGCGAGGGCAGCCAGGCGCTTCATGCGGGGGGGATGATTCCGGCGTCAGTTCCGGCGCGGCAAACAAGTTCGGTTCATGCACTGGAACAGGGCGACGCTCACGGCCGGATGGCCGAATAGATTGTCTTCGCCATCAGCGCCGCGCCCTTGGCGTTGGGATGAATCTTGTCCGGGAACATCTCCGGGTGGTTGCCCAAGGCGTCGAACAGGTCGATGACCGGCACCTTGCGGTCGTCACAGGCTTCCTCGATGCCCTCCAGCACGGTGTCCAAGGTCTGGGCGTTGATGCCCCATTGGTCGGCGTAGACCGGCACCGGCTGGCAGACCCACAGCTTGGGTTTCGACTTCAGGTCGCGGAAATGTTCCAGCAGGTCGCGGAAATCCTTCTTGAAGGCGTCCTTGTTCTTCCAGTTCTGCGGCTTGGTGTCGTTGGTGCCCAGCTTGAGGATCACCACGTCGGGCTGGAAGGCGGTCGCCTGGGTAAACTCCTCGGTGGTCCAATACGGCAGGTCACCGGCGCGGCTGGCGGTGGCACCGCTGCGTCCAAAGTTCTTCACGTCAAACCGGGAGCCCAGCAGCTTCTGGAGCTGCGCCGGATAGCTGTTCGTCTCCCGGCCCTCGACGCCCGCGCCGAACGTGATCGAGTCGCCCACGCACGCCACCCGCACGATCGGGTCCCCGCCGCGGCGGTTCTGGATCTCCTCCAGCCGGATGATCGGCGGCTCCTTCTTGGCACAACCGGCCAGCAAGGCGGCAACGAGGGCAAACAGGGCGGCGAAATGGCGGCGGTTCATGCGACAGAATGTGGCCGCAGTGTGGCCGAGGGCGCCGACGCGGCAAGCGACTTCACGAACCCGGGGAAAGCACCCCGGAGGAATCCACCGAGACCAAGGCCGAATCCGTGGCCTGAACCTCCCTCCCGCAAACTCCCGAGAGGACTGATCTTCGTGAACCGACTTGGACCGCAGGGTGGTGGACTGTCCGGCGCTGCAGGTGGGG
>CAZRRO010000009.1:0-244504 GCA_964602595.1 uncultured Verrucomicrobiota bacterium
CTGCCGCTGCTGCCCCGGCCGCGCCGCCCAAGCCCGCCGCGCCTGCGGCACCCGCTGCCCCTGCCCGACCAGCACCGGCGCCGGCCCGTCCTGCCGCCCCGGCCGTCAGCGGCATTGACGTCGGGTTGGCATTCGCGACTGTCGCGTTGGCCCTCGGCACCATTGTCAGTCTCCTATTCCTAGTGCCGACCGCCTCTTGAACCATGGCTAGCGACAAAATTCTGACCATTACCGAGGCAAACTTCGGTGAAACCGTATTGAAATCCTCCAAGCCTGTGCTCGTGGATTTCTGGGCCGAATGGTGCGGCCCGTGCCGCATGTTGGCCCCGCTGCTGGATGAACTTGCCGGCGAATACGACGGCAAGGCGTCGATCGGCAAGGTCAACGTCGACCAAGAACAGGGCTTGGCCGTCCAGTTTGGCATCACCGGAATTCCGGCGTTGCTGATCTTCAAGAACGGTCAGGTGGTCGGCCAATTGGTCGGCATGCGCCCCAAAGGCGCCTTAAAGCAGGCTCTGGACGGTGCCATTGCTGGCTGATCCCAAGGAACCCTTTCCCCAACCCCGCGGGCAACCCGCGGGGTTTCTTTTTTGGTCGGAGACCCGCAACGCACCACTAATTCCGCCAATTCCACGGAAGACCACCATTAGTGGTAGAAAAAACAAAACCGCATTGCAGCCAAATGGGTGCCGAGCATACTCGGCCCATCATCCGACCTTCCGATCGGTTTCCCATCCATGATTGAGTGGAACATCCAGTCTCGCGGGCACGTTTGTTTTGTCTCCGGGCACCCCTTTTCCGAAGGGGAGGCCTTCCACACGGTGCTGTTGGATCAACGCCACGGATTTGAGCGGCTCGACCTCACGCTGGAGGCTTGGAAGTCGCACGGCCCGGAAATTTTGGCCCGGCCCAATCTGGTCTCCCACTGGAGCGGCGTTTATCACGCCCCTCCCGCCCGGCCGCCCGAGGCAATCCGCAAGGACGACGCCGAGTCGCTCTTGCGGAAACTGCTGGAACGGCGCGATGAAAACTATGCCGCGGCCTGCTTTATCTTGGCTGCGATGCTGGAGCGCAAGCGGGTGTTGAAGGTTAAGGCCCAATTGCGCGAGGAAGGCCGCCGAGTGTTCGTCTACGAACAACCGTCGTCCGGCGACATCTTCACGATCGCCGATCCCAACCTCCAGTTGCACCAGCTGGACCAAATTCAGCATCAAGTCGCCGACTTGCTGGCACACGGACTGCCGGGCGACGGCGTGCCGAACGAAGAGCCCTTCAACGCCCCCAGCGAGATTGCCTCCCTGGCTCCGGCTGAAGTCCCCGTCGTCTGAGCCGAGCTTCCTTCCGTGATCAATACCGACCAACTCGAAGAGGCGCTCAGCTATCGGTTCAAGGATCGCAACCTTCTGATCCTTGCGCTGACGCACCCGTCGATTGCGCACGAAGCCGGCGTCGGGCACCTCCAGCAACACAACCAACGGCTGGAGTTCCTCGGGGACGCCGTGCTGCAGTTGGTGGTGACCAGCGAGCTGTATTCCCGGTTCCCCTCCTATGGCGAGGGTCCGTTGACCCAAGCCCGTGCGCAGATGGTGAACCGGTTGGCTTTGGCCGCCCATGCCCGCCGATTGAATCTGGGGAATTTCCTCATCCTCAGTCGCGGCGAGGAATCGACCGGCGGCAGAGTGCGCACCTCCACGGTGGCCGACGCATTTGAAGCGCTGGTGGGTGCCGTTTACCTCGACGCCGGGTTTGAGGTGGTCCGCGCGCTGGTGCTCAGCCTGTTCCGGGACTCTTTTGGTGCGGTCAACGAACTGCCCAACTTGGATAACCCCAAGGGAGAATTGCAGGAGCTGCTTCAGGCAAAATCGCCCGAACCGCCCCGCTACGAGCAACTGTCGGCCAGCGGTCCGGATCACAACCGCCAGTTCGAAAGCGCCGTCTACCACGAGGGCGTGGAACTGGGCCGCGGATTGGGCCGGTCGAAGAAGCTCGCCGAGAGCGCCGCCGCCTTGGCCGCGCTTCAGGGCCTGAAAACTGCCGGACGTTCCGCCAAGGACGCCTGAACCCCTCGGGGGCGACTCCACGCAGCCCTGCTCGCCGGCATTCCCTGGTGAGCCGAAATGCCCAAGTCCGACAATCCGGCTGACTTCGTCCGCTCCCCGCCTACCGTCCGGGAAATGCTTTTCCCTCGCCATGTCCTGCACCATTCCATGCTGGCCTTAGTAAGCCTACCCTTGATTCACGCCGAGGTGCCCGCGGGCTACCGCGGAAGACCCTTTGCCGACGCCATTCACAAAGCCGGGGCCGCCACGATTCCTGGCCTGCTGCAATGCGCCCTCTACGACCTCGGAGGCGAGGGGGTCGCCTTTCACGACACGGACGGCACCAACAACGGCAGTGGCAAGCTGAACCTTGAGAAAGGCCACCAGCGCGCCCACGCCGGCGACTACATCTGTCATTTCCGCCAAGGCGAGGGCGTGGACCTTTCCTTCGTTAAGGACTGGGCTGACCTGAACCACACCAACCTCGTCAATCCGCCCATCAACCAGTTCTACATCGGCTGGACCGAGAACGGCGAATGGTGCAACTACACGGTCAATGTTGCGCGTCCCGGCACTTATCGCATCCGGGCGCTCTACGCCTTCCAGACCAATACGGTCACCTTCGACCTCAACGGCAAATCCGCCGCCACCTGCCGGCTTCCGGTGCCCACTGCCAGCTACCACCACTGGAACCTCGCTGATATCGGCACGATTGAATTTCCCGAAGCCGGCCCGCAGGTGCTGACCTTCCATTACGGCAAGGGCAATAATTTCGCGTGGTTCGAATTCGAACCGATGCCCCTCACCAAACCCTGACGCGAAGGCCGGGCGGCCTCGGCCACCGGAATCCCCATCCAGCTGTCTCGATGAAATTCCTACTCCGAATGGCAATTGTCATCGCCACCTTGGCCTTGCCGCTCTTCGCCGCCGACACCGTCCGCGCACCCTTGCGAGAGTTCGACGTCCTGCGGTCGTTCCCGCCGGGCCGGCTGGCGGCGCTCAGTGCCAACGACATGCCGGATGCAAAGGGGCTCACCGGCAGCAACCGGGGCAACGGCAGCTGGCTGGAAGCGGGACCACAACGGGGCAGCTGCCGCGCCGTGATCGCGGCGGTCGTGGCCGGCGATCTTGCGGCGGCGGATGCCGCCTGGCGGGGCATTGACGTCGCCTTTGCCCACCAGCGTGACGACGGCGGCTTCGAGGCGGAAGTCCGCCCCAATGGCGCCAGCGCCAAGCCCTACGGGGCGGCGGTTGAGACTGCCTACTTCTTCCTACAGGAACTGGGCCGGGCCATCCTCGTCATCCGCCAGTCGCCGCATGAAAACCACTTCCACGCCCGCATCGAGGCATTGGAACCGAGGATCCGCCGGGCGTGTGATTTCATCTCAGGCGGATACGACACGATCATCGAACGCAGCAGCAAGGCCGTGAACCGGATCGTCATCGCGGCCAAGGCCTTCGGCACCTGCGGGCTGGTCTTGAAGGACGAGCGGCTCGTCGCCACCTCGCGCAAGCTCGTCGCCCACGCGCTCACCCTGCGCGACGCCGAAGGGGTATTCATCGAGCACGGCGGACGCGACTCCAGCTACAACGTGGTCTCCATCCTGTTCGGTCAGGTGCTCGCGTTGCACGTGTCGCTGCCCGAGTTCGAGGCCGCCCTGCCGGCCGCCGTGAAATGGCAGCTTTCCAAAATTCGCGAGAGCGGAGAGGTGGACGTCACCGGCAACACGCGCACTGGCGTGGGCAAGGAGAAGTCCTACTCCGGGCAGCCGAAGAACGTGAACTACAACGAGGTCGTCTTTGCCCTGACCTATTACGGGATTGTTCACCATGACCCGGCCGCACTCGCCGCGGCCGACCGGGTCTTCGCCTTCTCCCACCCTTAACACGATGCACTCCGGCGCTGTTCCCTGGCGATACCTGCTCGTGCTGGCGAGCGGTCTCCTGTTTTCCCACCAAACGCAGGCCGCTGAGGTTGCCGGCCCATTCCGTGCCGCCCTCCCTGCCCCGCGCCTTCTGCCCGGGCGGTCGGACTTCGCCTTCACGCTCTACGGCTGCCCGGACAATCTCACGCAATTGAAGGAGGTCGTCGCCGCGATGCGCGAACGCGGCTTGGGCAACGGCTTCGATCCAGGACCGAGCGCCGTCGCGGCGTCGCGGCCGTTGTTGGAATACCTCGCGGGCGTTGGCTGGCCGGTGATCCTGTATCCGCCCGACGGCGGTCGCATGCAGGTCAAGGGCGGCACCAGCGTGCTGAACCACGCGGACGAGGAAACTCTGCGCGTGCTCGATCGCGCCGGAGTATTCAGCGCCATTCAGCTCGGCGAATGGGGCTACCACTTCCACCGCCTCACCGGCGACGAGGGCTGGTGGAAGGCCGTGCTCGGGGCGGACTACGACACCAAGGCGAAGGACTTCGTCATTCCGACCGCCCAGCGCGGCTACGACCCGGTCCCCACTACCCGCCGCGAATGCTACGACCAGCTTCGCGAGTATTTCCTCTGGCACCGGCAGACCAAGGGCGGGCGGCTCATCAGTGTCACCGGCCATTCACACTACGAAGCCTATGCCGCCGAGTGGGGTGCCAGCGTCGTCGGGCTCGAAGTCGGGGAAAACATCGGTTTCACGCAGTCCAAGTTCGCCTTCGCGCGCGGCGCCTCGCGGCAATGGAACGTCCCGTGGTCCGTGCAGGTGAGCCCGTGGTTCGGCAACGCGGTGACGACGCGCGGCCCGCTGAACACCAACGGCCCCACCGCCACTGGGCTCGATGCCGGCCACTCGCTGAGCCTCTACCTCCGGATGTGGCGTCACGCATGGTTTGCCGGCGCTGCCTTCGTCACGCCCGAGAACAGCAGTGCTATCTTCTTCGAGGAGGCCAAGGCGCCTTGGAAGCTCACGCATCATGGCGAAGCCGCCGCGCAGGCGTTCCAGTTCATGCGCACCCACGACCGGGGCACGCCCTACACGCCGCTGCTCGTCGTGCTGGATCACTTGGCCGGCTATGCCGCCTACCACGAACGCACCTTCGGCATCCTGCCGCGCACACCGGGCGATCAGGAGATCTTCGACCTGCTCGAACGCCAGCTCTACTTCAGCGCCACGCGGCTGCCGGTGCCCGGTAATCCGAAGAATCCCGAGGCCGGTTACCTGCACCCGACGCCGCAGGGCGAACTGTGTGACGTGATGCTTTCCACGGTTCCCGGCGCGATCATGCGGCGCTATCCGGTCATCCTGCTGGCGGGCGAAGTTGAGTTCTCCAAATCCTTCGTCCACGAACTCATCACCGCCGTCGAAGGTGGCAGCCGGCTGCTTCTCCACCCGCGGCACATCGAGGCACTGGGCCCGGAGCGGTTCGCAAAGCTGAAGTCGGCCGGTGCGGTCGAAGTGCTCGAGCCGTGGACTAATCCCGACACCCGGCGACCCGCCGCGATCTCGGGCGACCGCCTGCGCCAGATCGGAGCCGACACCTTGCCGATCGGGGTGACCGGCGACCCGGTCCAATACCAGATCAACCGCAACCGCAACGGCTGGCTCATCGAGCTGATCAACAACGACGGCGTGGTGAAGGAGGGCCGGAGTCCGGCGGTCATCCATCCGCAGGTCATCGCCCGGGTTAGGCTCACGCCGCGATTCGCTTGGTCGGTTGCCACCGACTGGGCGACAGGCAAATCTTGGTCGCAGAGCAAGGAGGTAGACGTCGCGATTCCCCCCGGCGAAAGTCGCTTTGTGGAGTTCACGCCGGCGCCGTAACGGAACCCGACACTCGGATCGGGATCGAGATCGGGCGAAGGGTCCGCGGTCACAAACCACGGCGCCGCGCCACGCCACGCCATATCCTCCGAACACGCTCCACCGTGGTTGCCTCCCCAATTCCGGGTGGGCAATTGCCGGGATCAGGCCTAGTTTGACTCCAACCTGTGCAAGAATCCGAGCGCATCCAGTGTCCTTACTGCGGCCAGTCGATGGAACTGCTGATCGACACCAGCATCGCCCAACAGCGGTTCACGACCGACTGCGAGGTCTGTTGCCGGCCGTTCGAGGTCTTTGCGGAGTGCGAGCCGGGCGAAATCATCGCGCTGGACGTTCAGGCGTAGCGTTCCGGGGCTCTGGCGAATTCGCCTTTCTCAGCGCTGGATGAGGCGAAATAGCCGGCGGGATTCCGTCGGTTCCAGACGGACAAGGAACCGTTCACCCCAGCTCTCGCGGTCATACACCAGATCCTTCCACTCAGGGCTGGGAGACCAAGTGTCCGCATACTCGATCACATACGACTCACTCGAACTCGGCCATTCCAGAAACATCCCGCCAGAGTTCGAGGAAATCCCAAGTTGAGGGATGACGCTAAATGTTCCTTCGACAAATTTGGAACCCCAACCCGCCGTTGGAAACGGCGGGACCAACACCACGACAAAGCGGTAGTTGCCGACGGGCAGTTTCCCCAATGACACATTGGTGGTGAGGGTTCCAATCATGGGCAGGCTCCCGCTGACTGGATGCAGAACAACAACAACTTCATCTCGGTCGATCACCACCTCCGGAGGCTGACTGAGGCCGGTTCCAACTTCTGGAGTCAAAATCTTCACCTCCATGACAACCTCGTCGGTGGAGAAAATCGCGTTTGTAGGAGAGATAACCACAGCCTCGATAGAATACGCCCCTGAGCGGAATCCTAACGCCAGCGCGATTGGGAGGATCAACAATCTTGCTACGCGGGTCCGAAGCAGGAAAACGACCCGGTAGAAAAATGCGCCAGCCAGGGGTGGAAGGCTCCCTGGGATGAGGATGGCGGTTTGATGATTGGACATGGAAAGGGGCTAGACGGCAGAGAATCGTCTGTCGATGGAAATCCAGGACGCTGGCGAGGCCATCAGTGTTATCTCACTTTCCCCTTTGAACTTTGCACGCGGCCCCCTGAACTCCCCGCGTGCTCACCGACTTCAAGAGCGTCCATTTCGTCGGCATCGGCGGGACGGCCATGGCCAGCGCCGCGGTCGCCATGCAGGAACGCGGTTTCCACGTCACCGGCTCCGACCAGGATGTGATCTATCCGCCCATGTCCACCTTCCTCGCCGCGCGCGGCATCGCGGTGAAGGCGGGCTACGCCGAGGCCAACCTCGCGCATCACCCCGACCTCGTCGTCATCGGCAACGCCATCTCGCGCGGCAATCCCGAGGCGGAGGCCGTGCTCGACCGCAAGCTGCGTTATTGCTCGCTGCCGGAGCTGCTCAAGGAATGCTTCATCCGCGGCAAACGCTCGCTCGTGGTCACCGGCACGCACGGCAAGACG
This sequence comes from uncultured Verrucomicrobiota bacterium, assembly GCA_964602595.1. GTDB lineage: Bacteria > Verrucomicrobiota > Verrucomicrobiia > Limisphaerales > UBA9464 > CAIWAH01. Next base: position 7,327 of record CAZRRO010000009.1, read on the forward strand.
ACCACCGCGTCGCTCCTCGCGTGGGTCTTTGAGCACGCGGGATTGAACCCGTCGTTCCTCATCGGCGGCATCCCGGCGAATCTCGGCCAAGGCGCGCGGTTCACGGACTCCGAATGGTTCATCCTCGAGGGCGACGAATACGACACCGCCTTCTTCGACAAGCGCAGCAAGTTCGTCCACTACCTGCCCGAGGTCGCGATCATCAACAACCTGGAGATGGATCACGCCGACATCTTCGGCTCGCTCGCGGACATCCAGCTTTCCTTCCGGCGCTTCATCAACCTCATCCCGCGCAACGGCCTGCTGCTGGCCAACGGCGACGAGGCGAGCCTCACGTCGCTGCTGAACGTGAAGCACTGTCCGGTGAAGCGCTTCGGCCTCGGCGAGGCGAACGAGGTGCGAGCCACCGGCATCCACCTGCGGGCCGACGCGTCGGAGTTCGAGCTTTCCACCTTCAAGTTTGAACTGTCGCTGATCGGCGAACTCAACGTCCGCAACGCTTTGGCCGTGGCCGCCTGCGCGCGGCATTGCGGGCTCACCGACACGCAGATCCAGGCGGCCTTCGCGACGTTTCAAGGCGTTCAGCGGCGCATGACGGTCCGCGGCGAGGTTCGCGGCATCGCGGTGGTGGACGACTTCGGGCATCACCCGACGGCGATCCGCGAAACCTTGCGGGCGTTACGGGTGAAGTTCCCCGGTCGCCGGCTGTGGGCCATTTTCGAGCCCCGCTCCAACACGACCCGCCGGAATATTTTCCAGGACGAGCTCGTGGACGCGCTTGAGCGGGCCGACCAAATCGTCGTCGCCGAAGTCGCCCGGCTGGAACAACTCCAGCCCAACGAGCGGCTGAATCCCGACAAGCTCATGCAGGACCTGCGCCTGGCCGGCAAACCGGCCGCCTACCTGCCCACGGTCGAGAGCATCCTCGACCATGTGGCGGCCGGCGCTAAGGAGGGCGACGTCGTGTGCGTGTTCAGCAACGGCGGCTTCGGTGGCATCCACGACCGGCTGCTCCAGCGGCTGCGCGGGTAGTCGCGCGCCCCAGGCGAGCTTCGCCCCCGGCTAAAGTCACTTGCCGCATTTGCCGATGGCCGACCAGCGGTCCGGCCGGCAACTGTTCCACTTATCGGCTCGCCGCGACGACCCGTGCCCGCCATGCGTGGTTTCCTGCAACAGCTGAAAGTTTCGCAGAAACTGGCGTTGATCAGCATCTTTTTCCTGATTCCCGACTCGGTGCTGCTCTGCCTGTTCCTGTTCAGCATCAACGACAACATTCGCTTTGCCCAGCTGGAGCGTAACGGCTTGGAGTTCCAGCGACCCTTGGAGTCGCTGCTGGAAGCCATACCCGCCCATCACCTGGCGGAACTCCGGCGCCGAATGGACCCGACGGCACCGCGGCCGCCGGACACGGCCGCGACCATTGGCTCAGCCCTCCAAGAACTCGAGGCCGTGAACGGACGACTGGGCGTGGACCTGCAGTTCACCGCCGAAGGCCTCGCCAAGCGAAGTCGGCAACACTGCCGGGTCGAGGACTTCCGGGGCAAATGGTCAGACCTCGCCGCCGCAGCCCCTGGCTTGTCCGACGCTGAACGGGACGAACGCCACCGGCGACTCGTCGCCGAATTGCGGACCATGATCACCCACACCGGTGACAACTCGAACCTCATCCTCGATCCCGACCTCGACAGCTACTACGTGATGGACGTCACGCTGTTGGCCTTGCCGCAGATGCAGGAGCGCCTCTGGTCCGTCACCGCCTTCGCCGCCGCGTCCTTGCAGCGTGGAACGCCATCGGCGGCCGAACGCCAGCAGCTCGCGGTGTTTGCCGCGCTTCTCCAGGAGTCAGACTTCGACCGCGTGCTCCTCAGCGCGGAAACGGCGTTGAACGAGGACCCAAACTTTTACGGAGCCAGCCCGACGTTGGCGGCGCGGATTCGCCCCGCGCTGGCGTCATTCCGCACGGCCAACGGCGCCTTCATTGGTCTGATCCGCCAATTGGGTGAAGGCAGCGCAACTGCCCCAAGCGCGGCCGAGTTGCTGCACGCCGGCGAACGTGCCCGGGCCACCAGCTTCGTGCTCTGGCGGGTGGCGGCCGAAGAGTTGGACCACCTGCTGGAAACCCGGATGGACCATTACCGGGCGCGTCGCGGCCGCAGCCTAATCCTGTCGGCACTGGCCCTTTTGGCGGCAGTCTCGTTGGTGTCCCTCATCACCCACAGCATCAGCGGGCCGCTGCAACGGCAGTCCCGGGAACTAAGCCAGTCCAACGCTGCGCTCCGAACGGAGGTTCAGGAACGCAATCGGGCCGAGGAAGCCCTCCGTGCGGCGGAGGAACGCTACCGCACAATTTTCGAGAACGCCGGCGAAGGCATCTTCCAGACGTCGCCGGACGGCGCCTACCTGGTTGCCAACCCCACGCTCGCGCGCATGTATGGCTACGCTTCGGTCGCCGAACTTCAGACGGCCATGACCGACATCAGCCGGCGCCTCTACGTGGACGCTGGCCGCCGGGCGGAATTCCAGCGGCAGATCGCGGTGACGGACCGCATCAGCGGCTTCGAGTCGCAGGTGTTCCGCAAGGATGGCACCATCATCTGGATTTCCGAACGGGCTCGCGTGGTCCGCGGCGACGATGGGCGAGTCCTCTACTACGAGGGCACTGTGGAAGACGTCACGGAACGCAAGGCACGTGAAGCTGAAGTCGAACGCCTGCACCGCGAGCTGCTCGAAACCTCGCGTCTGGCCGGCATGGCGGAAATCGCGACCGGCGTGCTGCACAGCGTCGGCAACGTGCTCAACAGCGTGAATGTCGCCACTTCCGGCGTCCGCGACCGTCTCGCCCGTTCCCGGGTCTGCCACCTGCGGAAGACGGCCGAACTGCTGGGCCAGCATCGCGAACGGCTCGGCGACTTCCTCACCAGTGATCCCCGCGGCCAGGCGGTGCCCGGATTCCTTGACCGGCTCACCGGGCACCTGGAGGACGAGAACCGAACGCTCGTCGGCGAGATGGACTCGGTCGCCTGTCACATCGAGCATTTGAAGCAGATTGTCAGCACCCAGCAGAGTCACGCGCGCCTTTGCGGCCTCATTGAACCGGTCAGCCCACCGGTGCTGGTGGAAGAGGCGTTGAAGCTGACGGGCGAAGGTCTCTCCCGCCACGGCATCCAGATCGTGCGCGAACTCGCCGCGACGCCACCGGTGCTGGCCGACCGCCACAAGGCGCTCCAGATTCTGGTCAACCTGCTCCGCAACGCGAAGCAGGCGATCACCGAACAGAACCCGCCCGGACGCCAGATTGGCATCAGTGTGGCCGCCGTGGACGGCGCGGTGCAATTCACCGTCTCCGACAACGGCATCGGGATGGACTCCGAAACCTTGGCGCGGCTCTTCCAGCACGGCTTCACCACCAAGCGCCACGGTCACGGTTTCGGCCTGCACAGCAGCATCCTCGCCGCCCGAGAAATGAAGGGTGATCTCAACGCCCGCAGCGACGGCCCCGGCCTCGGGGCCTCGTTTACCTTCTCCCTGCCCATCACCCCCGCCGCATGAACTCCCTGGCCAACGATCCCTACTCCCATCGTCGCGTCCTCGTCGTGGATGACAACACGGCCATTCATGACGACTTCCGCAAGATTCTCGCCGCAGGCGAGTCGGGTGCGGGCGCGGTCGACGCCGAGGCCGCCGCGCTGTTCGGTGGCGATCCTGTCGCCGTGTCCGCGGCCCCGGCGGCGGGCGAATTCGCACTCGAATTTGCCCCCCAGGGCCAGGCAGCGCTCGCCCAGGTGCGGGCGGCCCGTGCCGCCGGCCGGCCGTTTGCGTTGGCTTTCGTGGACATGCGGATGCCGCCCGGCTGGGACGGTCTCACCACCATTCTAGAACTTTGGAAGGCCGATCCCGAGATCCAGACCGTAATCTGCACGGCCTACTCCGACCGGAGTTGGGAGGAAATCCAGGCCGCCCTCACCGCGCGCGACCGCTGGCTGGTGCTCAAGAAGCCGTTTGACCGCATCGAGGTGCTGCAATTGGCCAACTCGCTGACCGAGAAGTGGAAATTGGCTCGTCTGGCCGCCATGAAGCTGGAGGCGTTGGAGGAACTTGTGGCCGCCCGAACCCGCGAACTCGTCGCCGCCCACCGGGTAAAGGGCGAGTTCCTCACGAATGCCAGTCACGAACTGCTCACGCCAATGAACGGCGTCGCCGGCTTCCTTGAACTGCTGGACACCACCCCGCTCAACGCGGAGCAGGCCGACTTTGTCCGCGAGGCCCAGGCGTGCGGCCGCCGACTGCACACGCTGATCCGGCAGATGCTGGACTTCAACGCAGCCGAATCCGGCGCCCCCGAAACTTCGGCTGCCGCATTCGCGCCCCGCGAGCTCCTTGCGACCGTGGTGGGGCAACACACCCCCAATGCCACCTCCAAGGGACTGCGCCTGCATGCCGACGTGCCCGCGGACGTGGCCCCGGCGTGGCTCGGACCGTGCGAGGCAGTCCGGAAGACGCTGGAAGTGCTCGTGGACAACGCAATCAAGTTCACCCCGGCCGGTTCGGTCACACTCGGCGTCGCACTCAACCCCGTCGGGCTCGAGTTTGCGGTCGAAGACACGGGGGTGGGCCTTTCACCCGAGGAATTGGAATGGGTGCGCATCCCGTTCGCGCAGGTGGATGGGGGCGTGCGGCGACGTTCGTCCGGGTTTGGGCTGGGCTTACCTTTGGCCCACCGGTTGGTCCGCTGTGCCGGCGGCGAGTTAAGGCTAAATGGCGCCCCAAGCCGCGGCGTCCGGGCTACCTTCACCGTCCGGGCATGCCCGACCTGATGAATTGGGCAAACGCGACCGTTGCCCCGGGGCTCCCGCATTCGTTACAAAACGCGGGTGTCACAGTCGCAGCAAACGCTGAAGCAGCCGGTTTCCTTCGCCGGAATCGGGCTTCACTCGGGTAACCGGGTGAACATGACGCTGTTGCCCGCGCCTGCGGGGACCGGGATCCGCTTTCGCCGGGTGGACCTCGACGGCAGGCCGGAATTGGAAGCCAGCGCCGACCTGGTCGGAGATACGCAACGGTCCACCAGCCTGGCCAAGGGAGCGGTGAAACTGCATACGGTCGAGCACGTCCTCGCGGCGTTGGCCGGGGCCGGAGTAACGAATGCCGTGGTCGAGCTGGACGCCAACGAGCCCCCCATTTCCGACGGAAGCTCCCGCGAATTTGCCCGGCTCGTGCGCGAGGCCGGCATCCTTCAGCAGGCCGAGACGCTCGAACCGTTCAAGGTGACCGCGCCCATTGAGTTCAACCAGGGCGAGACGCAGATGGCCATCTTCCCGCACAACGGGTTCAAGATCACCTGCACCAGCGCGGACAAGGCCGGCCGCTTCACGCAGTTCTATTCCGTCGAGCTGACCCGGGAGTCGTGGGAAAAGGAACTCAGCCACGCCCGGACATTCTGCTTCTACGAGGAGATCGAGTTCCTCATCAAGAATGGCCTCATCAAGGGGGGCAGCCTGGAAAACGCGATCGTCATTCGCGACGATGCGGTGCTCACCAACGAGCCGTTGCGTTACCCGGAGGAATTCGTCCGGCACAAGATGCTGGATATCGTCGGCGACCTCGCGCTCGTCGGCCGCCCGCTCCTGGGCCACGTCGTCGCCGTCAAGCCGAGCCACTTCGCCAACACCGAGCTGGCCAAGCTCATCCTCGCCCAGATCCGCAAGCCATTGGAACAGGCCCAGACGTTCGGGCCGCCCCCGGCCGTCGCCGAGAAGGCTCCCGCCAAATCCGAAACCCGATCCGCGAAAACCGAATCCCGCCCCGTGACCCAGCCCCAGTCTTCCAATCCGGCCGCCGCCCCCGGCTCGCCGGTGCTCGACATCATGCAGGTGATGGAAATCATCCCGCACCGCCCGCCGTTCCTCATGGTGGACAAGATCACGTTGATCGATGGCAACCATATTGTGGGCCAGAAAAATGTGACGATGGGCGAACCCTTCTTTGCGGGACATTTCCCCGGCCATCCGGTCATGCCCGGCGTGCTGCAGCTGGAGGCGATCGCGCAGGTCGCCGGCATCCTCATGCTCCGGGTGCTCGAGAGCACGGGCAAGATCGCCTACTTCATGTCCGCCGAGGACGTGAAATGGCGCAAACCGGTCCGCCCCGGCGACATCTTGGTCATTGATGTCACGCTGACGAAGATGCGGGGCAAGATTGGCAAGGCGAAGGGCGAGTGCCTCGTGGACGGCGAGGTCGTCAGCGAGGCGGAAGTGACCTTCATGCTGATGGACCGCTGATCATGGCCACCCAAATTCATCCCACGGCGATCGTCCACGGCGGCGCGCAGCTCGGCGCGGACTGCGAAATCGGCCCCTACTGCATCGTGGGCGAACACGTCCGCTTGGGCGACCGCTGCCGCCTCCACGCGCATGTCGTGATCGACGGACACACCACGCTCGGCGTGGAGAATGAAGTCTACCCTTTTGCCTGCCTCGGCCTGAAGTCGCAGGACTTGAAGTGGAAGGGTGGAGCTACCCGCGTCGAGATCGGCGATCACAACGTGTTCCGGGAATACGTCACCGTGCATAGCGCCACGGTGGAGGCGACGGCAACCCGGGTCGGGTCGCACAACAATTTTCTCGCCTACGTCCACCTCGCGCACGACGTCCAGCTCGGCAACCACGTCATCATGTCCAACGTCGCCACGCTCGCCGGGCACGTGAAGGTGGATGACCATGCGGTCATCGGCGGCCTCGCGGCGGTGCATCAGTTCTGCCGCGTGGGGCGCTACGCAATGATCGGGGGCATGTCCAAGGTCGTGCAGGACATCCCGCCGTTCATGATGGGCGACGGTAATCCGGCGGAGATGAAGTTCATCAACAAGGTCGGGCTCGAACGCAACGGTTTCGGCCCGGAGGCGATCAAGGCGCTCACTTCGGCCTACAAAATCCTGTTCCGCGAAGGTCTGACCAATGCGAACGCGCTCGCCCGCATCGAAGCCGAATTGCCGCCCCTGCCGGAGGTGAAGCACCTCGCGGAGTTCATCAGGACAAGCGAACGGGGCATCTCCCGGTAGGTCGCCACCCGGCCAATTTTCGGCTTGGAACCCGGCCGGGCGGTCTCCAAGCCTCGCGGCATGCTGAAGCACGCCCTGATTCATCCCGAGATCAACGCCATCCTCGGCCGCGCCGGCCACCACGCGAAAATCCTCATCGCCGACGGCAACTATCCCGCCTCGACCAAGAAGGGCCCGAACGCGCAGGTCATTTCCATGAACCTCACGCCTGGGGTCATTACCGTGTCGCAAGCCTTGCGCGCGGTGTTGAGCGCAATCCCGATCGACGCGGTGAACACGATGGGCATCCCGGCCGACGATTCCTACGCCAAGTTCGGCGAACCGCCGGTCTGGAACGACTTCCGCCAGATCCTCGCCGACGCCGGTTCGCCGCTAAAGTTGGAACCGATCCTGAAGTGGGATTTCTACAAGGCAGTGGAGTCCACGGACCATGTCCTCACCATCCAGACGGCGGACCAGGCACTGTGGGCCAACGTGCTGCTATCGGTCGGCTGCCGGACGGCGTGAGAGGCGAAGTAGCACTGCGAAAGGCGTGCATCCTGCTTTGGGATCAAGAAACCAGCACGCATGAACCGCCCAGGCTCCGCGTTCAATTCCTACGCCGACCATGCATGCCGGTTGTGGTGGATGATTTCGTTGCTGCTCACTGGCTGGAGCCCATCGGTGGCGGCCCAGACGCCCAGCGCGGACTTCTGGGAGGCACCAGTCATTGCAACATTTCCCTTGGAGATGACGGTTGATTTCGGCAGGGCGGAGGTCCTTTGGTGGAATTGCACGATGCCCGCGAAGGGAGTTCTCACGGTCGAGTTGGTCGGGCTCGAGGGATGGGAGGGCTGGAGCTGGGACACGTTGGGGATTGGGTTCCAGACCGGCAAATTCGCCGGCCTGGGCCGGTTAATTCCGCTCAAAAATGTCCAGGACTCATCGGAGGAATGGGGCGCTCCGCGAAAAATGTCCGTTACTCCAGTGCTTGAGTCCGGACAGAGGTTACACATTTCCGTGTCCCGGCGTCTGACGCCCAATTCGGCCCTGAGTTACCGGGTGCGAATCCATCATTTCCCGCCTTCGGAGAATCTGGACGGCAACCACGCGTTGGCCATGTCCGGGTTGCCAGCGACCAATTCCATCTACGTTTTGGCACCCACGGCGACGGACACCAGCCCGGTCCAGACATGGTATCGGTGGATCGCGCCCAGCAGCGGCCGGACTTATGTTTATGGTGCCTCAAGCGTGGAGACGGAGATTGGTCGCCCGCTGGGGCTCGAATTCCATTCTTGGGATCGCGACTTCCATTCCTTCCGGGCCGAGGCTGGAATGGTCTACCTTTTCGTGGTCTCTGCCCATGAACCTTGGCTAGAAGGCCGGCTCTTCGTGAACCCGGCGCCTCCGCATCCGCCCAATGATGACGCAACCAATGCCATCGTCCTAGCGGGCAACAGTTTTGTTTTGGAAGGCAGTCTCCTCGGAGCCACCGGTGATCCTCAGTTTATGGGGGCTATGGCCGCCCTGGCTGCCGCGCAGGACCGGCCTTCGCCAGCCGCCGGCCGGGATGTGTGGTGGCAATGGACCGCGCCGGCAGCGGGAGAGCTGCGGCTGGGCATTGGAGAGGGGCAGCTTTGGGTGCGCCAGCGGGGTCTGTGGCGCGAATGGAAATCGCCCGTTGATGCACCCGGGCTACCCGTGGAGGCCGGTGAACAGTTGACCCTTGTGGTGGATGCCAGGGGGTGGATCGTCACGTCGGATGGTCAATCACATCCGGTTTCGGCCGTGGGGCCGTTCACCGTTCAGGGCGTCTTTCTGCCGCTGCCGACCAATGACCGGACGGCTTCCGCATTTAGCCTTCCCGCGGAGTCACCGGTGACTTGGGATGCGGATACCCGTGCGGCTCGTCTGGAACCTGGTTCGCCGGTTGCAGCGGGTCTGTGGTGGCGTTGGGTGGCCCCTACGAACGGACTCGCTTGGTGTCATTTCGAACCTGCGGTGGGACAGGAATACCGCCCGATGCAAGCGCGTTGGTTTGCCGGCTCCCAACCCGATGCGCTTCGGCCCATCGAAGCTCCGATGTCGCTTTACGGGCTCAACCGCTTCCCCGGCAGTTTTCAGACATTCATGGCGACCGCGGGCGAAACCTACTGGGTCTGGATCGCGGCTGAATTCCCGACCTATCAGCATCTGGAGCTGGTGCCGGCGGTGACCAATGTGACGGCGGCGACGGCGACCCGGTTGACCGGCGATGACATCGTAGTTTTCGACCACAACTTGACCGAGCCCCAGCACGGTTTTCTCTACCGATGGACGTCCCCGGGCTGCGGTTTCATCACGCTCGGGACCAACGCCACCGAGCGGGTTCCGGCATCGGCCCAAATCTCGGGCTACTACGAACTTTCCCGCCATGGCGCCGATGGCCAGTGGAGCGACCAGGAGACTCTTTACCCATGGAATCCCGTTGCCTGGGTTGAACGCGGGGAAGAACTGCTGTTGCGGGTCGTGCCGCCGCAGTGGGCGAATTGGGATTACCCGGTTGGCTTCATTTCCTACCGGCTTCAGTGGAAACCGTTCAGGCCCAGCAATGACGACTTTGGGAACGCGCATGGACTGAATGGCACCGCAATCCGGTTGTATAACGCCACCGTGGAGCCGGGCGAGCCAGCGAGCAATTCGGACTCGGCCACAGGGACCGTGTGGTATTCCTATTCCGACCAGCCTGGCCATGCGTTCCAACTTAACCTGAACGGATCAAATCTCTTGGCCGAAGTTCTCACGGGCTCCGGCCTGAGTTCCCTGAAACGGGTGGAAGTCATCCGCACCCGAGATGCGGAGTCGGCTTCGGACTGGATTACCCATGGTCAGGCTAAAACTTGGGTGCGAGTGAGCAGCGAGGTTCCAGTGCCAAATTGCCAATCGGTCGGAACAATTAGCGTCACCCACCCGAATCCTTTCCTGGGTTTCCCTTTGGAGCCCCGAGTCGAGTTACCGCCGCCGGGAATCAAGGCCGGTGGGGAGCTGCCCATGCAGGTGGTTTTCCCTCCGGACTTTCCGGTGCCTTCGCGGGCGGAGTTTTTCGCCAACGGAGAACCGGTTGCCGCGGCCACAGGGCCTTTCTGGAAGGTGGTGCATCCCGTGCCGTCGGTTGGCTGGCATTCCATAGTAGCCCGGTGGACCGACGGAACCGGGGCTCATCTGAAAACCCGCGAAACCAGCTACTATGTAGCGGCGCGGAATTCCGACTTCGCCAGCCGGCTACCGTTGGACGGCACTCGCTTGGGTCTCGGGTGGTGGAGTTGGGTTGCGCCCGGGGATGGGGTGCTGGAGATCAATGGTTGGGGCTCCAGCGTATTTGACGTTGCCGGAGGGCAACTGGGGCCAGCCCTACCGGTCCACCATCAGGAGACGAGATATCGGTTTCCGGTCGTGTCCGGACGTCCTTATGTCCTCCACCACGGCCGTGATGAAGCGGTGGCCGTCCAATACGTGCGTGCACCGTTCAACGATGAAATCGGCGCTCAATTTCCCTTGGAAGGAACAGTGATGGAGATCCCAGCACCGCCCGCGCCGGGTCGGCTGGAGGCTGGCGAACCGGGGTTTTCTGCGGAGGGCTGCGGCCCGCTGGTCCAATCGCTGTGGTGGCATTGGACGGCACCGACCAACGGCTGGCTCATTCTGGGCGACGTTCCCGCCGATCTCTGCGTGGAGATGGAGGTTTGGAATGACGACGACCCAACCTACTCGGAATTGGACTCAAGCGGTCACCGGCGCTGGGCCGTTGTGGCCGGACGCCGACACGAACTGCGAATCTTGTCCGGAGAAACCGTTCCCGGAACAACGATGGCCCGCCTCGAGTTCGAGCCGCGCGCAGAACCGTTGGCCAATGCGGTCAAGTCGGCCGCAGTGGACGACAACTACCTACACATCACCCGGTTGGTCGCCACCCGGCACAACATGGTAGTGCAAACGGCCGAATCTCTCGACCCAGGCGCCGTTTGGGATCCCATTTTTGAGCAGCGCTCAAATGCCTTCGATACCGATGACCTGCCCAAACTGGAAACGACGAACATTCAGATTCCGCGGGGAGAGGGTCAGCGCTTCTTCCGAGTCCAACTCTACCCGGCGACCGACAGATAGGTGCCGATACGAAATGCGGCCGAAATGGGCAGCGCCGCTTAACGATCTCGAATTTCTCGTGGGGCGACGGGATTCCACGTCAGCACGGGCGGGCGGGGCCGCCTCATTTCATCCCAAGCCGTGCCAGTTGGTCACGGTGGCTGCGGCTGAGGGTCAGCTTCACCCCGGTCCGGAGGGTGATGGAGTATTCGCCGTGGAAGAGCGGCTGCAGTTCCTGCACGCGGTCCACGTTGACGATGGCGGTCCGGCTGATGCGAACGAACTTATCGGGCGGCAACTGCTGCTCCATCTTGGTGAGCGTGTCGCGGATGAGGTGGCTGTGTGTGCCAACGTGGAGTTCAACGTAGTTGTCGGCCGAGCCCACCCAGTCGATCTCGGGCACGCTGATGAAGATGACCCGCCCATTGGTCTTCACGGGGATGCGGTCCAGGGCCTTGGGAGCCGCCGGCTGGAGTTGCTGGAGGACCGCGGCGAGCTTGGACGAAAGTTCGTCCCGCTGCGTGGTGCGGAGGCGTTCGCCGGCCCGCGTGAGCGCCTTCTGGAACCGTTCACGGTCAAACGGCTTGAGCAGGTAGTCCACAGCGTGGACCTCGAACGCCTTGAGGGCGAACTCATCGTGGGCCGTGCAGAAGATCACGGCGGGCGGAACCTCGGTGCCCAGTTGTTCCAGCACGCCAAAGCCGGTGAGGCCTGGCATCTGGATGTCGAGGAAGACCAGGTCGGGAACCCATTCGCGAATCAGTCGGACCGCTTCCTCGCCGTTGGTGGCCTCCGCCACCAAGGTCAGTCCCGGCTCGCGGGATACAAAATTACGCAACCGATCCCGCCCGAGGGGTTCGTCATCGACGATCATCACACGGAGCTCCGGTGTGTTCACGGCGGAGAGGATAACGGCTGTTCCACAGTTTGCCACTAGGCAAACAGTTCCCCGGATCTCCGGACTACTTTTCCTTCAGTTCGACCTCTCCGGCGCGACCGCCGGCTTCGGACGTCCCGCCCAGTTCAGCGAGGGTCCGGAGGTAAAATTGGGTGGGCCCGTCGTCGGGCCAGCGCTCGGCAATCGCCTCGAACGCCATGAGGGCGGCATCCCGGTCGCCGCCTTGGAACGCCGCCAAGCCGGCGGCAAAAGACTCGTGCAACTCCGCGAACTGCGGCGCGTCCTCCTTCCGGCCGACCAATTCATGGACCTCGACCGCCTTCTCGAACCCCTTCAGCACGAAACGGCCGAGATACCGGGTGAGAAACTTCCCTTCGATCAACCCGTGCGTCACGGCGCTCAGAAGGGTGAGCGTGCCGAGGTGTTTGTTCAGTCCTTCGAGGCGGGACGCGAGGTTGATACTTTCGCCGAAAGCCGTGTAGTCGAACCGTTCCCGGCTGCCGAAATTGCCGACATTGGCTTCGCCGGTATGCAGGCCGATGCGGGTCATCAACGGACGGCCCTTGACCTCTAGGACGGCCTGCGAACGGAACCGCAGCGCGGCCTCACACGCGCGCCAAGCGTGGTCCGCCTGGGGATCGGGCGCATTCCAGATGGCGAAGATCGCATCCCCGATGAACTTCACGACGGTGCCGTCGGTCGGGAAGACGCATTGGCCGACCGCCGTCTCGAAGTATTGGTTCATCAGCTTCGCGAACTCGTCCGGGTCCAGCCCCTCGGTGATCGTCGTGAACCCGGCGATGTCGCTGAACAGGACGGTCAGCTGATGTTTGGTGGCGCCGGGGCGCAGCAGTTCCTCGGCCCGGGCGCCCGCGAACTTCCGCGACAGCTTCGGCGACAGATACCGGGACACCGTCTGCATCAAAAGCTGGTTGCGCAGGTGCAACCGGACGGAGTTGACGGAGATGGAATAAAACCAGGCGACTACGATCTGGAGCAGCAGGACCAGCCACGAAGTCCAGATTCCAAGCCGGGAAAACAACAGGTAGGCAACCACGCCTGTGGCGATCACCAATGCCCCAGCCAGCAATGATGCCTTGGCCGGGCGGGTCAGGAACAGGCCGAGCCCGGCCAGACCGCCGACCAGGGTGAAGATCAATTGCTCCAGCAGGGCCGGCGGCCGGGTGAGCCAGTCTCCCCGGACCAGATTCAGCGCGGCAGTCGCCTGTATCTCGACTCCAGGGATGAACTTGTCCTGGTCGTCCTCGTCGCCCACGAACAGGCCAAAGGGGGTGCGGTAGGAGTCCTTCCGCTCCCCGCTGTATTTCGTCAAGGTGCTCGCCCCCACGAAGACCAGCTTGTCCCGGAAAAAGTCGTCCGACGTGAGGTTGGTATTCAGGGCGGCAAAGAACGGGGTCCGGGTAAGGTGGTAGGCCGGGCCGTAATAGTTGAGCCACCGTTCGCCGGACGAGGCGGCGATTAGGGAATCCAGATTGGTCACCTGCGTCAGCGGCGCCTTCAGGAGCTCCGCCGCCCGCCAGCTCAGGCTCATCTTGTTGGTGTTGTCCTCCGCGTAGTTCGGCGGATGCAGCCGGACCACCTGGTCCTCCGACGGGATCATCTGGGCATGGCCCCAGCGACGGTTGGCGGCCCGCCGCAACGAGGCCAGCGGCAGGTCCATCCGCGGGTCGCGATTGGTCTGGCCCGCCTCGTAATGGAATCCGGATGCCAGCACGACGCGGCCGTTCCGCTGGAACGCCTCCGCGAGCTGCACGTCCTCCGCCGGCGCGGCGAACCGGTTTTCCAGGAAGACAATGTCGAACACCACCCCGGCCGCACCCGCCCGGGTCAGCCGATCGACCAAGGTCGCATGCAGCGATCGTTTCCAGGGCTCATTCAGCGACTGGCCCAGCCGGGAGTGGGATTCCTCATCAAGGTAGACCACCACGGCATTGGTGACCGACACCCGCCCGCGCACGGCCAGCAGCAGGTCGTAACTCCAACGCCGGATGCCCAAATCCAGCTTGGCCATGAGGAACAAGCCCAAGAGGGCCGGCAGCAGCACGCCGGCGATCACGAACCCGTCCGCCTTCGAAAAATACTTCCGCATCAAAAGTTGAGCCGCAGGCTGGTGAACAGCGTGCGCTCGCGGAACCACTCTTCGTGCAGATTCAGCGGATTCAAGCGGTAATCCTGATCCCCCAGATTGAGGACCCCCACCCGGACTTCGCCGCGCCGTTGCAGGAACCGGTAACCTACGAACACGTCGAAGAACCAGACATCCTCATCCGCGAGGGCTGGGGGGCCACCCTGATTGGTCTGCCGGTTCCAGGAGCCGGACAATTCACCGAAGAGGCCGGATTCGTGGTTGTAGCGGATGAAGCTGGAGACTTGGTGCAGCGTCGCCGACAGTGATCGCTGCGGCGAACTGGCGATGCCGACGAGATTCGCCGGATACAGCTCGTCGAGCTGGGAATCGGTCAGCCGATAGTTCAGGCCCGCGGACCAACGGTCACCCAGCAACTGGTTCAAGGCCACGCTGACGGCCCGTTCCTCGTAATCCAGGTGGCGGTCTTGGGTCGTCGCCGGGGCTACCAGGCCACCGCCCGCCAAGGTCCAAAGGAACGCGCCATATCCTTGGTCGGCCTTCGAAGTCAGCCGTTCCGCGGTCACCACGGCATAGGTGCGCGTCGGGAACGTGTGGTCCAGCCCCACGCTCAGCGTCTCAAATTCGGATCCCGGCGCGAGGCCGACGACCGATTCCGGGACCAGGCTGCGAAACGCCTGGGTAAAGCCGGCCACCTGCACGGGTTCCAAGCGGACGCTCGTGTCGTAGTAACTGCCTCCGAGGGATCGCGTCCACGCGGCACGAAGATGCGTGTCCGGCAGCGGCGACCACTCAAGGCCGACCTTGGGGGATACCTTGTCGGCGTTCTCCTGCCCCGGCAGCACCGGCGGCAAGTCGAGGTTCACCGGATACTCCAGGCGGTCATAGCTTACCCCGGTCGTCAGACTGACCGAATCCAGGATCTGCCATAGGTCGTAGGCATAGGCGCTGATCCGATCTAGGTCGCCGTTGACCACCTGCCGGACCGGCGGGAGCACAAATGCGCCCGGCAATTGGAACGAGGCATAGGTCTGGTTGGCCACGGCATCCGCCTCGCCCTGCTGGAAACGAATCCCGGCGATCACCGTGTGCCGGCCCAAGTCCCCGATCTCGAACTGCGCGATGTGCTGCAATTCGGCACCATACGCGGACAGCTCGCTATCGTAGGTCGTCGAAAATGGGCGATTCAGGAAAATGTTGGGATCCGCATTCGGGTTGGCCCGCCGCAAGACCGGGATGATGGCGTTCGGATCACGGTATTCGAAGTGGTCGTCCAGCCGGCTCGCCAGCAAAAGGGTGTCCTGCCCGGGAGACCATTGGTGATGCCAGCCCGCGAAAATGTTGGGCGCCTGCTCTTCCTTGGAGCGAAAGCCCGCCGCTGCGGTTGCCGGATCGTAAAGCTGCCGGGTGTCGCCACCTTCGTAGCGATTGTAATTCAGCTGGGCGAAGACGCTGTCCGCCGCGCCAAGCTGCCACTTGGCCTTGGCGTAGAGCGAGAGACGTTCCGAGTCCGTGTTGACGCCGAATCCGGGCTCCGTGCGGTAGTCCGCGTCCAGCGCATAGCCGAAGTTGCCCAAGGTTCCGAACTGGGAGCCGCGTTGGGTCCAGGTGCCGTTGCTGAAGTATTCGGTGACCGAACTCACCCCCACCCGTTCGCGTTCGAACATGCGGGAATACTCCTGCTGCGACAGGTTCTGCGACAACGATCCCGCGCCGACCGGAGCCAATAAATTGGCGACCAGCAATTCGCTGAACCACGGCGTCTCGTAGCGCAGGTTGAACTGCCGGGGATCGCGGACCGAATCGTAACTGCTGGAGAGGAATTGGTGGGCACTGGCGTTCGCGTAATCATCGGCCACGGCCCGGCTGGCCGCGCGCACCGCCGGGGCAAGCAGTCCGGCGTCCCGATACACCGAAGCCAGGTTCGCTCCGCGGACCGCCCGGTCCTGGTCCAGCAATTGGCGGGAGCGGTAAACGGCCCGATTTTCGTTCAATGCCCGGGACTGCTCCAGCTCGCCGACCGCCTCGTTGACGCGGTTTTCCTGCTGCCGCAACAGCGCGGAGTAGAGCCAGGCCGTCGGATCGTTGGGATCCAATTCCTTGGCGCGGTCCAGTTCCTTCCCGGCGAACTCGGCATTCCGTTCGTCGGTGAAAGCTTTCGCGACATAGCTGCGCAAAAACGCCCGGGTCGGTTCATGCGCGGCGGCCGCCTGCAGATCTTTGCGCCCGCCTTCCGAGTCGCCCGCCCGGATCCGGCAAAGCCCGCGACCGAGCCACGCGTTACCCAGGTGGGGATCGACCGCCAAAGCCTGCTCGAACCATCCCTGCGCCGCGGCGGTGTGATTGCCGGCGGCCAACACAAATCCTTTCAAGGCGAGCGCCTGGGCATTGCGGGGCGCCAGCTCCAACGCCTGGTCCAAGGCGGCCTGGGCCGGGGCAATGCGGCCAAAGCTAAATTCGAGCTCGGCAACGCGAGCTTGGGCAAAGGCAAAACGCGGCGCTGCCGTGACCGCGGCGCGGGCCAAGGCCAAGGCCGCCGGCAGATCGTTGCGGGCCTGCGCCGCATATGAGGCCGCCAACAGCACCGCCGGATCCTTCGCGGCCGGGTCGGCCACCTCCGCCCCCCCGCGGACGGTAGCGATGATGGAACGGAGGGCATCCGCGGCGGGCGATTCGATCCCTTTGAGCGCGGCCTCGGCCCGGTTGGCCTGACCCGCCGCCAACGCGAGTTGGGCGAGGTAGGTGAGTTCAGCGGCGGTCGCCGCGGTGCGCCCCTTCGGATACGCCGCCAAGGCGGCCGGCAAATCACCCGCCCGGTAAGCCTTCAGGGAATCGGCCAAAGCCGGTTGGCCTTCCAGACCGAGGGCATCCGGATTCAGCACGCCGGGGTAAAACAGCACCCACTGGACCGCCGCGCTGGCGCTCAGGAGCCGGCGTTTGGTCGGCGCCTTGCCGGGTTCGATGATCGCCTCCTCCCCGGGGGCCAATTCCAAACCGCCAAGGCTGTTGGTCAAACCGACCTTACCCTCGAACAACGCCACCTCGGTGCGGCCTTCCGGTCCCACGCGGACCGAAAACTCGGTCCCCAGAATCGCCCCAGAGGCCAGTGGGGTGCGGAACTTCTGCTCCTTGGGTTTCCCAAGGTCACGCAGGAACATGCCGCCCTGTTTCACCTCGATCTCGTAGTCGGCCGACTTGTCCCCGGGCGGATGGATGACTTGGTCGGTCAATTCGTCGAAGACCAACGGGGTTCCATCGGGGCGCTGCAATTCGAGCCGGCTGAATTCCGCCGTCCGGACGCGGTCACCGGAACGGACGACCTCGTCCCGCTTCACGGGCGTCTCGGTTTTCTCACCGTTGCGGAGCACGAACACCTCGCCCTGCACCGACAGGATCTTGAGTTCGTAGGCGGGTGTCAGCGCGGCAGGGTCAGCGGCCAGCAGCGCCGCCGGTGCCAGCCACAGGGCACCGAACATCCGGAAGTAGGGGCGGAAATGTGTCATGAGCGTCCTGTCTCGGGTCAGCGAAGCAGATTGCCGGAGGCGAAACAACTATCGGGCCATTCGCAGTTTGGCGAACGGCATCCAAACTGCGGTTGGGCGCCGGAATGCCGACGTTCGCGATCACTGTCACCGGGTTGACTCCGGCCGACGCCGCTTGGGGAGGTCCCCTGCGGGAGGCCGGAACCCTGTCACGGTGCTTGACGGGCCGACTCCCCACGGGTGCATCTTCGGCACGACGGAGGGGCCGAAGCCTTCCGCGTCCCCGGTTGATGCCCGTATGCCCAGTCCTGAAACCCAATTTAAGCCCATGCATTGGCGATTCCTAGCGCTGGCGTTGCTGGCGGTGTCACGGCTGACGGCCCAGATCGAAGCCGGTTTCCACGTGTCCGTGGATACCTACACCACGCCCACCACGACCACGGTCGCCTACGAGGTTCCCGCCGGCGAAAACCTCGCGTTCTACACCGGCTGGGAATACGGGGACGATGTCTCATTGGCGGCCGGCGCGGGCGTGATCGCGAACTTCAATTTCGAATACTACGCCAACTATGCGCTGACCGACGGCTGGACTGTCCGCATCTACGAGCAGGACGCGGTCACCGGCCGGCCCGGACGCCAACTGGACACCCGGACCGGCGACATCCGCGCCGGCGGCGCCTTCGCCAGCATCCAGTTCAGCTACCACGCAGCCAACGTATTGCCGGCCAATTTCATCTACACGCTCCAGTTTGCCGGCATCGGCGGCGGCAACGCCGCCGGATTGATTGTGCCCAACCGGCTCCCCAGCACCGGCAGTTCCGAGCCCGGTTTCCTGATCAACACCACCCGGGGCTGGGAATCTGCCTCCTTCACCCGCGATGGCACCGGCGACGGCGACCTGAAGATCGTCGTGCCACCCTCCGCCCCGGCCGGTCCGATCCCGCTGGGCCAAGCGATCAGCTTGTCGGTCGGCGCGACGGGCCACGGCCCGTTGGTATTCCAGTGGCGATGGAATGGCGTCGTCATTCCCGGCGCCACTTCCGCCACGTTGGACCTCGGTCCCTTGCGGGCAAAGCAAGGCGGCTACTATGAAGTGGCCGTCAGTGACGGCACCGGGGTTGTTTTCAGCGATCCCGTCACGGTCCAACCGGAGGTTCCGCTCCTGCCGTTCACGGACAGTTTCTCGCGGGCGGTGTCCAACGGGGCGGTCATCGAAGGCCTCACCGGGACGGGGCGGGGTGCCAATTTGCTCGCCACCGCTGAAAACGGCGAGCCTGCCCATGGCCCCCTGCCCGCCCACGCCAGCGTCTGGCTTTCGTGGCGCCCCGAAGCCTCCGGCGTGGCGACGTTTTCCACCCTCGGCAGCGATTTCGACACGGTCTTGGCGATCTACCAGCAACCGCCGTTCGGGGCCAAAGGGTTTCCCGGGTTGGTCCGAATAGCCGCCAACGACGAAGCCGTCGCCTTCACCCACGCGAGCGAAGTGCAGTTCAACGTGATCGCGGGCAGCACTTACCTGATCGTGGTGGATGGCAAGGCGAGTCTCGAACGCGGTGGCCGCGGCCGGATTATGCTGTCCTGGGACACGGAACTCACTCCCGACCGGTTGCCCATCGCCAGCCAAAGCGCTCCGAACGTCGAAGTCCGCCCGGAAGATCCGGTCCGGATGGAGACCCAAGTCTCCCTGCCCGCCGGTGCGACCGCCGTGATCCGTTGGTATCGGCTGATGCCCGACGGCGCCCTGTTCTCAGGCGTGGTCGGCGACAGCCTGCAACTCCCCGGCATCGACGAGGCCGCCGTCGGCCGTTACTTCGCCGAGGCCGTCGTCACCTACCCCAACGGCAATACCCGCACCGTGCGCGTCGGCCTGTTCGACATCCAGATGCGGCTCGGCGACAACGAAGGCGATGAGGTCCTCGCCTGGGACACGTTCTCCCTCAGCCGCGCCAATCTCCCGACTAGGCCGGGCGTGGCCAATCGTTCCCGAATCCAAAGGTCCGGCCTGAGCCGCGGCACTTCAGGCACCCAAGTCTTCAGCTCCGTGGGCTCAACCCGCGAAGACGGCGAGCCGGCCACCTGCGGGGTCGTGGGCGCCGCGACCAGTTGGTATGCACTCTTGGCCGAGGCGGACGGCCCCATCTCGGTCGACACCGTCGGCAGCAATTTCGACACGGTCATCGCCGTCTACACCGACACCGGCGAGGGCCCCGGCCTCTTCGATGGACTTCGGCCGGTAACCTGCAATGACAACGCATCAGCCAACGTGACCACCAGCGCGGTCCAGTTCTGCGCCCAGGCGGGAACGGTCTACTTCATCCAAGTGGACGGCGTGGGTGGCGCCGTCGGCACCGTCAAACTCAACTTCAGCATGGCGAACGACAATTCCACCTGCGAACTCGCCGCCTCGGAATGCCAGCAGGGCACGGCCCTGCATGTGTTGCCTTCGAACGGCCAACTGGTGCTCGCCCCAGAAATCCTGAACCAACCGCCTTACACGGTGGAATGGATGCACGAGGGCCAGGTCATCGCGGGCAAGAAAGAGTCCGTGCTGCAACTGACCGGCCCCCAGTCTGGTGACTATGCGATGCGCCTGACCTCCCGGTTCGGCCAAACTATTCGCCCCGTCGCCAAGGTGCGGACGGTCAATCCCGGCGAAACCGGCACCGGGTTCGTCTGGCTGTGCGACGGCCGCCTGCGCCTGTTGCCCGCGGGAGCGCCCAACCAGGCGCTGGTGCTCGAACGCTCGGGCGACCTCACGAATTGGACGCCCGTCCAAACCAACGCGCCGGCCACCGGCTCGTTCGAATTCGTCGTTCCCGCCGCCGAACAGGAGCAACCCGCCGTTTACCGGGTCCGCCCGCATTGAGCGCGCCGGCGGATTTTCCTGCCAAAAGCCCTGCCTCGCTTGACGGCTCCGGCTATGCTCATCGCCGATGAGCAATCCGCTGGTGCCCCTGCGTTCAACCGATTGGCAAGCCAACCTCGGCGATGCCGTCGCCGAAGTCTCCTGGTCGGCGGATGGCGGCACCGTGGTGGCCGGCGGCGTGGACGGCCGGGTCGCCTTGTTCGCGGCGGCCGACGGCCTGTTGCGCCACGGATTCAATGCCCACAGGAACGGGCTGTTCCGCTGCCGCTGTTCCCCCACGGAACCGCTGCTTGCGACGGCGGGACAGGATGGCTTGGCCAAGCTGTGGGATGCCCAGTCCGGCGCGCCGATCAAGGAACTCGCAGGCGGCAGCGCCTGGGTCGAACAGCTCACCTGGGCGCCGCGCGGCAAATGGCTCGCTTTCAGCGCGGGCAAGAAGTTCCGCCTCTGGAACCCGACGATGGGTGTCGTTCACGAGTCCGCCGATCACCGCAGCACGGTCGGCGCGCTGGCTTTCCTCGCGGACGGAACCCGGCTGGCGAGCGCCTGCTACGGCGGGGTTGAACTCTGGGACGTGGAAGGTGGTCGTCACCTGGAGCATCTTCCCTGGAAAACCTCGTTGGTCTCGCTCTCCTGGTCGCCCGACGGACGCTGGGTCGTTGCTGGCACCCAGGAATTGGCCGTCCAAATCTGGGAACTGCCGTTCCGTCCCGGCGAAGAACTGGCCATGTCGGGCTATCCGGCCAAGGTGCGCGAACTCGCCTGGCACTATTCGTCCCGCTACCTCGCCACCGGTGGCGGCTCGGAGATCATGGTCTGGGACTGTCAGGGCAAAGGCCCTGCCGGCACCACGCCCCGGATTCTCCAAGGGCACGGCGGCAAGGTCACCGCCCTGAGCTACCAAAGTGCTGGCCACCTGCTCGCCTCGGGCGGCGCGGACGCCTGCGTCTTTCTTTGGAACGCGGGCAAATCCAGTTCGCCGCTGCGGCAGTTCAAACTGCCGGCCGCGATCACGTCCGTGGCTTGGTCGCCGGACGGCAGCCGGTTCGTCGTGGGCTGCCGCGACGGCACGGTGGCCGTCGGCGCCGCCTAAGCCGGGGTCCCTCCGGAACGACTTACACCGCCTGGGGCATCATGCCGTTCTTGCGGGCGTAGTCGAAGATGCCGCCGGCATCGATCACGGGGCGGACTTCGCCCAAGGGCTTCAGCGAGTAGGTCTTGCCCGCGGCGACGTGACGGATCGTTCCGGCATCAATGTCCACCTCGGCTAGGTCGCCAGTCTTGAAGGTGTCGCACAGGCGCTCGGTGCATTCGATCGGATACACCTCACCGGTGGCGATGCAGTTGCGGAAGTAGATGCGGGCGAAACTTTCCGCGACCACGCATTCGCAGTTGGCAGCGCCCAGGGCGATCGGGGCGTGTTCCCGCGAGCTGCCGCAGCCGAAGTTCCGGCCGGCGATCACGATGGGATATTCCGTGTCCATCGCGCCTTCCTTCACGAAGCGCGCCGGATACAGGTCGTTGGGCAGGCCATTCAACGCGTAGCTGCCGAGCTTCTCGTATTCCTCGGCGATGGTCGGCACCAAGTTGAGGAACTGCGCTGGAATGATCTGGTCAGTGTCGATGTTGTCGCGGACGACATAGACCGGGCCCGTAAACTTGCTCATGTCGGGCGGGAGAATGAGGCCCGGCGCCGCCCCGGACAACTCGTTTGTCGGGGTGTCACGCCCCGCCTGTCCGAGCTGAAGTTGACGCCGGCGTCGCCAAGCTTGAATGCCGCGGCCGGGCGTGAATCCATTCCGGCGCGTGAAAGCTCCTGTGATCGTGGCCGTGGTCGGGGTCGGAGTCGGTTTTGCCGCCGGTTGGGGAACCGGCCGGCTGGGATCAACCCCACCGCAGCCCGCATCGCCGCCGGCCAGCAATGCCGCCCCGGCCAAGGTGGTCTCCACCACTGCCACCGAACCGCGCCCCCAGCCGGAAGCGACCCTTCGCGGACTGGCCCTTGAAACCGCCCTCCGGACTGCGCTGGCCGAACCGGACGACGAATTACGCCGGGAGCGCCTCCGCAGCCTCGCCACCCAGACCGACCTGGAAACCCACGCCGATGCCCTCGGCAAGGCGGACCGTATCCTCGCGCCCAACGACCGCCAAATCTACCGCCTGCGTTTACTGGAACTGCTAACCGTTCGCGACCCCGTCGCCGCCGTCGCCGCCGCGCGGGCGACCTCGGAGGTGGGACTGCGGAATCTGGCGCTGGGCACCGTCCTCCAGGCTTGGGCCCGCCACGACGCGGCCGCCTTGCTGCGTTGGCATGCCGCCCAGACCGATTCCGACCGCCGAGCCCAACTCGGCCAGTTGGGCACCGCGCTGGGACTGTATTCCCCGTCGGCCGGACTCGAATTCTACCGCGGCCTCAAGCTGCCGAACGAACAGCGGGCCTTTGGCCAGGAGCTGTTCGGCGCCTGGTCGCAACGCGACCCGGTTGGCGCTTTCCAGGCGGGTTCGCCGGTCCTGCTGGCCGTGGGGCTCGGCCCACAGGTCGGCGAACTGCTCACTCGCTGGGCCCAGCATGATCTACCCGCCGCCCGCGCCGCCCTGAAACAGTTGGGCGCCCCGGACAAGCACTGGGACGTGTTCCAGTCCTTCTTCAACGGGTTGGCCGGCCAACAGCCCGCCGCCGCCGCCGAGTTGTTGTCGGTGGTTTCCGGCCAGAATCGGCGCCGCGAACTGCTCGGGCAGCTCATCGAAAACTGGGCGGAACAGGATCCCAGCGCCGCCCGGCGCTGGGCCGAGAGCCTGCCCGAACCCGCCCTGCGGCAAACCGCGTTGGCGACGCTGATTAACCAAGTCAGTTCCCGTGATCCCGCCGCTGCCGCCGCCTTGCTGCCTGCCGCCGGTCTCGGGCCGGACAATTCCTGGGTCTATCGCAATTTGGCCGCGCGCCTGTGCGAACGGGACCCCAAGGCCGCCTTGCGCCTGTTGGAATCCATCCCGGCCCCGACCCTGCGCCGCGAGGTGATGCTCGGCCTGATGGACGGCTGGGCCGCCACCGATCCCAAGGCCGCCGCCGCCTATGCGTCGCAACTTCCCACCGGGGCGACCCGCGAAGCCGCGCTGGGTTCGCTCGTGAACGGTTGGGCGGCCCACGATTTGCCCGCCGCCGTTGAGTTCACCCGGAAGCTCGAATCCAAGCGCGAGCAAAACAGCCTCCTCAGTTCGCTCATGTGGGAGCTGGGCAGCCAGAATCCGGAACTGGGCAAGGAGGTCATCCTGGGCACACCGGCGGGCGCAGGCCGGTCCGCCCTGCTCGGCAATTTCGCCAGCGCCTGGGCCCGGGAGGATCTGGCATCCGCGCGTTCGTGGATCGAATCGCTCCCGGAAGGTCCGCTCCGGCGCGAGGCGTTGGGCACCTTGCCGAACATCTGGGCCGAGCAAGACCCTGAAGCCGCGGCCAATTACGCCCTCGGGCTTGGAGACCGCCAGTTGCAGCAGCAGTTTGCCCAGTCCGCCGTGCAGCAATGGCTGCAATCGAATCCCGACGCCGCGCTCAACTGGGCCAAGGCGCTACCGGCCGGCGCCAGCCGCGAGGCGGCGTTGCAGACCATCGCCGAGTTCCACGCCCCGGACGATCCCCGGCTCGCCACCGAGCTGGCCCTCCAGATTACCGATCGCGAACTCCAGCAATCGTCCCTGCTCGGCGTCGTTTCCAACTGGTCCAACAACGACCCCAAGGCCGCCGCGGAATGGGTCGCCCAGTTCCCGGCGGGCAACTTGCGCGACGATGCCGCGACCGCGGTGATCAATGCTTGGGCGCAACATGATCCCGGCGCCGCCGGGCTTTGGCTCAAGGATCAACCCGCCGGCCCGGGCCGCGACACGGCCACCGAATCCTACGTCAATTTCGTGCGGGAGGAGGAACCCGCCGCCGCCGGCGCGTGGATCAATTCAATCAACGATCCCGAACGGCGCACCGCCGCCCTCCAGGAACACGTCGGCTGGTGGTGGGAAAACGATCCCAAGGCCGCGCAGGCGTGGCTCAATTCGCTCGACGTCTCGGCCGAGGTGAAGGCCGATTGGCGCCGCGCCGCCGAGCAACGGGCCGGCGCGAATTCGGACGCGCCGGCACCCGCACCGGCGCCTTGAACCGCAGGCCCAGGGTCACTTCACCGCCGGCTTGCCCACTTCCAGCCGATAGAGCGCGGATTTGGTCCGCACGATCAGCGCCTTCCCGGTGACGGCCGGTGACGCCATGAAACCGTCCGCCAGTTGGTTTTCCGCGAGCTTCTGGAACTTGCGATCGGCCGCGAGCACCACGGTCTTGCCTTCCTCGCTGAAGCAGTAGAGCCGGCCTTCGGCGGCCAGCGGAGAAGCGGAATAATTGCCCCCGAGCCGCTCGTTCCAGACGACCGTGCCGGTCTTCGCTTCCCAGCAGGTGGCCACCCCGCCGTCTTCGACGCCGAACAGCAGGTCGCCCACCAAGGTCAGGCCCGGCTTCTTGGGGGTGGCGCGCTTCGATTTCCAGGCGATGCCCAGGTTCGATCCCGCCGGCGCGTCCGCATTCGCATCGAGCACTTCACCGCCGCGGCCGGGCCTGAGCGCCAGCGTCTGGCCCTGCGACCAACCGGTCGGCACAAAGACGAGTCCATGCCCCACCACGGGGCGCGTGCCGGCGCTGTGGCTGGTGCGTTCCTCCACCCGCCACAGTTCGACCCCGGTGCGGGGCGCATAGGCGTAGAAGGCCTTGGCGCCTTGGCTGAGCAAGGTGGTCACCCCGCCCAAATCGGCCACATGGCAGGTCGCGAAGGCCTTGCGCCAGTCACCTTCGGAATCCGGCTTGCCGTCAGGTCCAAGGTCCTTGAAGTCGATGGACCGTTCCCGCCGCCAGACCGTCTTCCCGGTCTTCTGGTCGAGGGCGACGATGAACTGATGGTCGCTGCCGTCGAAGTTCATGAAGATCAGGTCCCGCCACAGCACCGGCGAGGAACCGGCGCCGCGGTAATGGTTGCATTCGAAGTCCCGGCGTTCCCACAGGACCTTGCCGTCCCGCGTGGACAGGCACGCGAGTCCCGGCGAGCCGAATGAGACATAGACGCGGCCGCTTTCGATGGCCGGCGTGGGCGAGCCGTAGGTGTTGAACTTGTGGGCGAACTGCGGCTTCTCGACCTCGAACAACCGCCGGTCATGGACCACTTGGCCCGAGTCGCGGTCCACGCACACCGCCGACAATTCGCGGCCGTCCTCGGTTGCGGTGGTCAGCCAGACCTGCCGGCCCCAGACAACCGGCGACGACCACGCCCGGCCGTGGATGGGCGTCTTCCACACGACGTTGGTGCCCTCCGCCCAGTGCAGTGGCAGGTCGGTGGAAGTCGAGGTCCCGTCCCCGCGCGGTCCACGGAACTCGGGCCAGTTCCGGTCGTCGGCCGCGCCGGCAACGAAGGTGACCAGCGAGGCGGCGAGGCACAGGGACAGGCGGTTCATGCGCCGAGCCTACCGGCCGTCCGCGAAGCGCCAAGCCCGAAGCCGTTGCGCTTCAGCGTAGGCGAGCCATCACCCACGGAACATTCCAGGGGGAGAAAGGCCCCGGGTGTCGCTCCGACCGCGGTCCCAGTCACCCCGCGCCAACCAAAGCGCGACGTTGACCAACCGAGGCGCAGCCAAACCGGGTTCGCCCGGGAACGCTCACTCTCCAACACACCGAAACCAAATCCTATGGCCGCCTATCTCGCGCTCCTCAAGTTCACCCCTCAGGGACTCCAGAACATCCATGAGTCCACCCACCGCGCCGCCGGCTTCAAGGCCGCCGCCAAGAAGGCCGGCGCCAAGATCACGCACACGTTCTGGACGCTCGGCGCCTACGATGGCGCGATTCTGTTCGAGGCGCCCAGCGACGCCGTCGTCACCTCGCTGATGGTCGCCCTCGCCGGCTTGGGCAACGTGCAGGCCACTACCCTGCGCGCCTTCACCGCGGCCGAGTTCGACGTGATCGTCGAGAAGGCGCCGAAGCTCTGAACGACGGGGAAACAATCGTTAGTCCAGAACCGACAGCGCCATAATCGCGATTACCCGTCTTCGATTCATGGCACACCGGGCTCAGTTCCGAGACTCACTGTCAAACTCGTCCGTGCCAGCGGCAGGGGGGCATATCGCTCGATTCTTGAAACGATGTCGCAAGTAGACGGCGAGAAGCCAAATTGGCAAACCAACCATCACCAAGATCGTCATTGCCCAAGTCGCCTCCTGCGGGCCACCACCAATTGATAGGGCAGCTGTCCAAGCAGCGACCGGAACAACAATGGCCCCAACGACGACAATGATCCTTCGCCAAGAGACTAGGGAATTCATTTAGGCATCCTTTCGTTTGCGACCCTCATCCCCTGACCCGTGGGGTCAACCATGCAAACCCCGCCATCACGGCCAATAGCCCGCCCAATACCGCCACCCGGAATCCCCAAGGGGCCGTCTTCGCGCTGGTCGCCTGCAGCCGCAGGTTGAGGTCGGCGAACTCGTCCACCTGCACCGTTCGGCGGAAGGTCAGAATCCGGCCCTGCTGCGGGACCGTCGCGCGGATCGCGGTGGGCACCGGCACCGCGGCGTCCTGCTGCTGGACGATGCGTTCGGCCAGGCGCAGCAGCGTCGCGTTGTCATCGGCGGAGTTGGCCTCGATGAGCTGCTTGGCCTCCTGCTGCGTGTAGGCCGCGTCGCGCCGGTTGCGGAGTTCCTTCAGGTTGCCCGGCGCGGGCGCGGCATCGCCGGCGGCCAGGTTCTGCCGCACGTTCAGGCCGACGAGCGCCTGCTGGAGCTTGAGGTTGTGCAGTTGCACGCGGGCGTCCTCGTTGAAGGCGCTGTCGTGCGTGCTCAGCCCGAAGGCGTTGTTGAAGGCCCACCGCGCCTTCGCCGGGTCGCCTTGCTGGAGCAGCGTATTGCCGAAGGACAGCATCTCCTCCGCCGCCTTGGTCTTGGCGCGGTTGGCGACCAACTCGTTGTCGAGATACGATTTCACGTCGGTCACCAGCGGCCGAACCTCGTAGGTTTGTTCCTGCAACTGGAGCGAGCCCGACCAATCCGAGAGCTGCCACTTGTCGTTGAGATAGACCTGCCAGGTGATGTTTTCCAGCGGCAGGTCGAACTTAGGTCCCAGCAACGCGAGGTCGAGCTTCCGCCCGCCGGCCTCGCCGATGCGGCTGGAGTAGAACAGCTCGACGGTCGTCGCCTGGTCCACCTTGGACTGCTGCTCCAGCGGCACGAGCACGCGGTTCGTCTCACGCCACGGCCACACGCCATTCTGGTTCACGAAGGCGAACCAGAACTTTGCCTCCGCCGGCAGCGCGAGGCTGAGTAGCCGCTTGTCGCCCGGAATCATCTCGAGCCGCACCTGCGTGAGCATCACGCCCTCGTCGGAGATCACGGAGGTGAGCGTCACGTTGTTGACGCGGGCCGGCAGCAGCTTGGTCGCCTCGTGCCGGACCAGCGTGAGCGGCAGTTGGAACGCCGGCTCGACCACGCGGTAGGTGAAGTTCGCCGAGGCGTTGGGCAGATCCTGCAGCAGCGTCCGAGGGATGCTCTGCCACTCGGCCGGCTGCAACGCCGCCGCCGGCGCCTCGGCGCGGACCTGGAGCCGGCCGCCGGCCTGCACGGTCACGAAGCCGCGCTGCAGGTTCGCGTCCGCCGCGCCGACGCCCACCAACACCGCATTGGTCGCCGCGCCGGCGAGCGGTGACTGCCACGTCACCTGGAGCAGGTGCTTGCCGATGATGCGCCGGTTCAGTTTCACCTCCCAGAGCTGCGTGCCGTTCGTCACCGAACCGGCCACCGGCAGGAAATCCGCCACCGGATCGCCGCGGAAGCGCACGCCTTCGGCGTTCGCGGGCACCCGCACGCGCAGTGCCTTCAGGCCGGTGTTCTCAACCTGATACTGGAGGTTCGCCAACACCTTGAGCTGCGCCTCGCCGACCGTGACGTGCTGGAGTCCGGTAACCTGCACCCAGGCATCCACCTGTTCGATCCCCAGCGCGAGCGTCCACTGCGGTTGCAACAGGCGGAACGCGAGCACGCCCTTCTGGCGAATGCCCGCCTTCTCGGGGTCGAGCTGCGTCACGCCGTCGCGTGCCCCGACCTGGAAGCGCATTCCCTGTTCCGGCACGATGACCAGTTGCCCGCGCTGCTTGCCGGCCTCGCGGAAGGCCAACTTGGGCACCACATAGTTCGTCGTCGCCCGTGTGCCCGCCCCGGCGAGGCTCACGTTGAACTGCTGCTGGCCCTCGGTCTTGCCCTTGAGATGCAGCGTGATGACGCGTCCCTCGGGCGCCTTAAACTCGGTCCAGTGGCTCAACGCCGCGCCGCTGATCGCCTCGACGTCCAGCCCGGCCGGCAGCACGAAGCTCAGCCGGAAGATGCCCGCGCGCGTCACCGCGACCGCGGCGTTCACCGCGAGCACCGTGCGGTCTTCGCCGAGGGACAGCGTCTCCTGTGTCTCGACGCGCACGTCGGGTTCGACCGCGGAGGCCTTGAGTGAAATCGTCCCCTTCGCGTCGCCCTGCCGGAACGCGCGCCGCAGCGTGAGCCCGGCAATCTGGTTCCGCAGCGGGTCCAAGACGCCCGCCGGGAGGTCCTCCAGGTTCAACGCGGCGAACCCTTCCGCCGTCACCGTGTCGAGCTGAACCTCGTTGCCGGTCGCAATCCCGACCGAACCCACCTGCCCCGCCGCGCCCACGACGCCGACCAGTCCGGCCGCCTGCTCCACCGGCAACGGCCCGGTCGCGATCTGCGACCGCACGACCAACGTGAACGGCTTGGACTGCGGCGCCGAAAGCGTGACCCGCAACCGCCGCGTGTCGGGATCAAAGCGCCAGAGCGAAACGAGGTTCGGGACGAGGCCCAGCTTGGTTTCCGCGCCCGGCGGAACCGGCGTCAGCACGTCCGTGATCGTGGAACCGGCGGGCACTTCCAGCGACAGCTCCGTGAGCTCGCCCTGGGCGGGACGGATCTGCACGGAATGCACACCCTCAATCACGCCGGCCGCCGGCACGTAAAGCTGGGTGAGGTCGGCGTAGAAGACCGCGGCCTCGCGCTTCACATCGCGGCTCCGCGGCTTCCAGCCGATCCACGTCCCGGCGGAGGGTGCGAGCACGAGGCTGGCA
The DNA here is from genome assembly GCA_964602595.1 of uncultured Verrucomicrobiota bacterium. Classification (GTDB taxonomy): domain Bacteria; phylum Verrucomicrobiota; class Verrucomicrobiia; order Limisphaerales; family UBA9464; genus CAIWAH01. Next base: position 36,975 of record CAZRRO010000009.1, read on the forward strand.
ATCGTCGTGTTGGTCGGCCCGGCTTCCCGGCGCACGGACACGGCGCTGGCGGAACTCACGTCCACATCGACCCCGGCCAGGGTAAGTTTGAGGCGGTTCACGAGCCCGAGGTGCGTCGGCAACACGAAGCCTTGGGCGCCGTCCCGCGCGCCGACCTGGAGCTGATAGCCGAGTTCGATGTCGAAGGTCCCGTTCTGGAGCGCGAGCAACTGCTGCCCGGGCGCAGCGCCCGCCCCGGCGCGGACCAGCTTGAGCGCATTCGTTGGATACTGAATGCGCGTCAGCACCGCCGGCTCGAAGAGCACGGGCAAGGCCTGATCCTTCGACGCGTGCCAGCGGACCTTCGCCGTCGCGAACACAAACCGTTCCTCAACCCGCACGTCCTGCACGACGGATTCCGCCAACGCGGGTTCCTTCGCCAGCGACTCCACGGACTGCGCCATCGCCGGCGTGCTAGCATCGTTGAACCAGGCCAAGGCACCCAGGAGCAGCGCCGCGGCGGCGGGAACGACCGGGGTCAACTTCGGCTTGGCCGGAACGCGCGCCAGTGCCTGCAACGCCGGCACAATCACCTTGAGCAACAGGAACGCGATCAGCACGAACAGGCCCAGCGGTGCGCCGTTCGGCTGCCGCAGCGCCGCCCAGCCCAGCAGCGTCCAGCCGACCGCCGACGCCGCGTTCCGAACGAAACCCGGCTCGCGCAGCCACGCCCACACCCAGACCGCGAGGGCGACCACGACCGGCCAGGCGGCCAGCACTGAACCGCCTGCGCCGACGGAGTCCAAGGTGTTCGCGACCTCCACCGTCAGCGCGCTGCCGCTCTGCTGGACGGGCGCAAGGAAGTGGAGATTGCGTGGCAGTTCCTGGCGGTCGTTCAGGCGTTCGGCGAACTGGAGCCACGGCATCGTGGACAACAGCAGCGCCAGGCAGCCCACCACGGTTCCCCCGAGATGCCGCAGCCCGAAGCGCGTCGCTCCTTCTTTGACCGCCCACCGCCACGCCGCGACGCCACCGGCCGTCAGCAGCAGCGCGATGACCAGCGAAAACACGGAATCGCCATTATTGCGGAAAACCCGCGCCAACCCAGCGAAGCCGGAAATGTCCGGCACACCCGCGGCGGGGGCGAGCGATCCCTGGCGATACGTGAGCCGCCGGCCGGTGTCCGGTTCAAGCCGCCATTCCGCGAGCATCACGGGCGCGGCCACAATGGGGGCGGCGGCGAGCACGCGGGCGGCGTTCTCGGACTTCGACGCGAGCTTCAGGTCGAGCCGCTGGACAGTGTTGGGATCGGCCTTCTGCGGCAGCGGAATCAGGTTCGCGCCGCCGTCCTGCACGGGCACGACCGTCGTGCCATTCACCGTGGCGGACCACAGCTTTGTCCCGGCCGGCAATGTCAGACGCAGGTGCGGGTTGCCGCGGTTCTTCACGAAATACTGCGCGTCGGTGATGACCTCGCCGTCCTTTGAGATGCGGGTCGTCAGCGCCGCCCGGTCCACCACGAGGCTGAGGGTCTCCGCCTGGGCGAGCGGGCTGAGCGCGAGCTGCAGATTGAACGGCCGCGTCGAGTAGCGGTAGGCCTTGAGGATCGGCGCGTCGAAGAACAGCCGGTATTCCGCGGGCACCTCGGCGGTCTCCAGCTCCAGCAGTCCTGCGGAGACATTCGCGGGCGTGACCTGGAACTGATACGCGCTGACCACGAGCGTATGGCCCTGCTCGGACTGCGCGTCCACCGGCCGCGCCCCGGTGAAGGCCAGCGTGTCGCCCTGCGGCTTGAACGGCCGCTCGTAGGTTGCGAGCAGCGTGTAGGCGCCGGCGACCGGCGTGTTGAGCGTGACGAGGTAGCCGTTGGTGGTGCGCTGCCAGTTGTTGCGCACGTCTTTCCCGGTGAACTCGACGTTGAAATAATCGTCCGACAGCGCGACGAGGAACGACGACACTGGCGCGCCTGCGATGAAGAAGTTCATCGTGCTGCTGCCGTAGGCGATGCCTTCGCCGATCGAGAAAAGGTGGAAGACGTCGGCCTGCACGGACTGCGGCAGCCGCTCGACGCGCAGCGCGGCCGACCACGCGGGATCGGTCAGGCGGAAGGCGGCCTGGATGCCCGCCAACTTGCGCGGGAAAAACGCCGTGGCGATGTCGGTGAGCGCCTGCGTTCGCTCGGGCGTGAGGCGCAAGCCCGCGTCGGCCGAAACGGCGACATGGCCCCGGGTGGACTTCGCGCGGAGCACTTCGAGCCGCGGCAGGTTCCAGTTGGTCTCGCCCAGCGCCGCGTTGCGTTCGAGGCGCAATTGGATCACCTGGCGGTCGCCTACGGGCTGGCCATAGACGATGCGCAGTTCGGCGTCCGCGGTGTCCGCCACGTCGCGGAGGAAATAGTCGTTCATGCCAGCCGCATTGAGCCGCGCCACGACGAAGCCCCGCGGCACCCGCACCAACACCTCGCGCAGGGGCGCCTCGCGGATGTCCAATTCGAACTCCGCGTCCACGGACAGTTCGGTTTCGCCGAGGTGATACGCGAGCACCTGCGACACGCCGACCTCCGGCAGGACGTTGTCGGCGTTGATCCGCAATGCGAAGTCGGCGCTGGAGAAGCGGAAGGCAAAGCGCGAGCCGGCGGGATTGCCGAAGAGCGCCTTGGTGGTGTCAGACTCAGGGAACTGCTCCGGCGAAATCTGCGACAGGCCGCTCGCCTGCACGACTTCGAGGCGAACCGCGCCTTCGTTGACCACCCGCACATGGCCGGCGAAACGCGTCGCGCCATCGGGCCGAAGCTGCATCGCGTCAACAGCCTGCGGGAACGCGCCCAGTTCGGACTGCATCTGCAATTGGAGCGCGAAGGCGTCCTTCTGCGGCTGGTTGAACTGCACCACAAGCCGGCGTTCGCCGTTCGCGGCGGCGGGTTCTACGTTCCATGACAGGAGATCGGCGCCCTGCACCGCGGTGACGTTGCCCGTGCCGCGCACGGCGAGTTCAAGCCGGCTGAGTTCACCCTGCATCACGCGGCCTTCCAGCAAAGCGACCTGGCGCATGAGGCCCGGGCTCACGCTGATCTGCGCCCGCATCTCGGCGGCATAGAACAGCCGGCCTTCGGCGTCGGGGCGCGCCTCCTTCCAGGCCAGCTTCACCGCGCCATCGGGCGGCAGGAAGCTGCGGAATGCCTCCCCGTCGCGCTCAGGCCGAGCCGCCCCGGCGAACTCGAACTGCGTATCCGCGGCCAATCCGCGCAGGGCGACCGGCGACAGCACACCAGGCGCGAGCCGGAAATCCACCGCACGCCAGCCGGCATTCTGGCGGACGGCGGCGTTGAATTTGAGGCGCAGCGGAAAACTGCCGGGGCGGTCGAAGATGAGTTCAAAGCGGCCGTCGCGGAACCGCAGCCGCACGTCGGGATTGCGTTCCAGATCGGCTAACGCCACCGCGCCGGACAACAGGGCCAGCGTGGCGCCGCGTGGATTCTTCACCTGCGCGCTGGCTGTGAGCGTGAAGGCCGCTTCCTCGCCGCCAAGCTGGCATTCGAGCTGGAAGTCACGCAGCACGACGCGCGTGCTGTCCGGATCACCCACCGTGACGACGAGCGGCAACGCGTAGGAACTGCCCTGGAAGCGGAAGCCAAGCGGTTCCGGCGCATCAGGCTTCGGCTCCACGCGGAGTCCGTCGGGCAGGAACTTCAACGGCACTGGAGCGAGCCCCAGGGTGTTGGTCGGCTGGAGATCGAGGCCGGGCGCGGCGTCGAGACGCACGTAGCCGGACGAGAGCACGGCTGGTATCGCCGTGAGCTTGAGCGGCTGCAACGGCTGGCTCCAGTCGTGCACTGCGTGTTCGGCGATAATGGTGACATTGAAGCCGGCGGCCGGCTTGTCGGACTTGCGCGGCCGGATCACGAGCGTGCGAACACCGTTCGTTCCCTGCCGCACGGCCCAGTCGAGGATGCCCTCGCCGGTGACGCTGCGAATTTCGCCGTCGCCACCGAGTGTGAAGGGCAACTCAGCCGGCTCACCCTGCAAAACTTCAACCTTCGCACGAATGACGTGGCTAACCTTGTCCGGCCCGACCGTGATGGCCTGTTCCGTGGCGGTGGAGAACAGCGCCTTGTCCGGCCCCAGCCCGGCCCCGGCCAGCAACGCCTCGATCACCAGCCGCGCCTTGCCGTCCTGGATGCCGCCGTTGAAGGAGAGATCCTTCAGCTCCGCCGTGGCGGCTTGGGACGTAAACCAACCGGCCAACAGCGCGAACAGCAGGAGCACGCCGGACATAGTCCGGTGGCTAGTGGGACAGGCGCCCTCGCCTGTCTTGGTAGTCCGGGCGCCCCCGCCGGGACACTCTGCGGGCGAGGGCGCCCGCAGCACGGCGACAGCCGGGGCGGCTGTCCCACTACGCTTCGCGTCCACCGTAGCGCAGGTTGCCAACCTGCTGTGTCGCGGATTGGTAATCCGCAGGCGGCGATTCGGTTCGACGCCCACCCGGCTGCCAGTCGGCGACACAGCAGACTGCCAGTCTGCGCTACCCGATGTCGCCGCACCACGGACTGCGGAAGTTACCGACGCCAACCACCCAAGTTCATTTCGCATAACTCAAAACTCCTTCTGAAAATCTTTCTCTCGGCTCCACTCACTTCCCGCCCAGGTTTTTCGCCTGGCGCAACATCTGTTCGAACTGCTTCGGGCGCGGGTCAGCCGCGTAGGTGTCCGTCACGCGATTCAGCAGCCCGAGCAGGCGGTCGGGCGTGACTTCGGCGGCCCAGGGGCTCGACACGAGCCATTCGCTGAAGGCCGACGCGCTGGCGGCGAGACGGAGCGCCGGTCCGGATTGCTCCAGCGGGCGTGCAGTGCCGTCGTAGTGCAGCGGCCATTCGTGTTCGCGGTAATCGCCGGTGCCCGGCACTTTGAAGCGCACGCGAACGGTGCCCAGCGGGCCTTCGCCGGCCGGGTTCACCTGCACGGTGTAAAGCGCGTTGCCCGCCTCGGCCGCACCGATCTCGGCCGCGTCCACGGTGTTGTCGCGGAACTGCTCCTTCTTGAGCTGATGTTTTGCGTAGCCGAGCTGGCGGTAGGCAGTGACGCGGCGCGGGTTCCACTCGACCTGCACCTTCACGTCGGAGGCGGCGATCTGAAGCGCGCCAACCAACTGCCCGGCGAACTCACTCTGGGCCGCCTCGGGCGTGTTCACGAAGCCGTAGCGCCCGTCGCCGTTGCGCGAGAGCACTTCCAGCAGCTCGTCGTTCAGGCCCTCCCAGCCGATACCGAAGCAGTCGAGCGCAATTCCCTGCTTCCGGTTCGTCTCCACCTGCCGCTTGAGCGAATCAGGCTGCACGTCGCCAAGATTGGCCGCGCCGTCGGTGAGCAGCACCACGCGGTTCACGCCGTTCGCGGCGAAATGCCGGGCGGCGGTCTGGTAGGCCGTGCGCAGCGCCTCCTCCAGATTCGTGCCGCCATCGGGAGTGAGTTCGCCGACGCGTCCGGGCAACTCCGCGGCCTGGGCACCGGACAGACCGTCCACCCACAGGCGCGGCGTGCGGGCAAAGGCGACCACACTCACGCGGTCCTGCGGCTGAAGCTGCCCGGCGAGCACGCGCAGGCATTCCTGCCGGATGCGGACGCGGTCGGCGCGTTCCATCGAGCCGGAGTTGTCGAGCAGCAGCACGAGGTTCAGCGGGCGGCCAGGCTGACGTCCGCTCGCGGCGGTCTTCACGGAGAAGCGGACGAGGTCGCGGTCGTGTGCGAAGGGATAGCGGGCGCGTTCCCAGGCGAAGGCGATGGGCGCGGCGCCGGCCGGCTCGGGATCGCGGTAGTCGAAGGCGTTGATGAACTCCTCGGTGCGAACGGTCGCCGGCTCGGGCATCTGGCCCTTCTCCAAGGCGGCGGCGGCGAGCTTGAACGACACGTCGCTGACGTTGAGCGAGAAGGTCGAGAAGGCGCTGTCGGCAGTGGGGACCTCGGGCTGTGGCTCAGGCGCGCCGAGGGCGAGCTTGGTAAGGGGCCGGTCACGGTCTTGCCCCAACACGCCGATCCACGATGGATCCGTGAGTGCGGCCTCCTTAGTAGCGACCTGCTGGTTGAGTTCCGACTGGTTCGATTTCGAAGCTTCCAAGTCGCGTTTGGATGACTCAATCCGAACAGAATTCCGGTAATCGGCGTAAACCTCAGCAACCGTATTGGCTATGAGCGCGGCGTTCGCCGGGGCGGCATCTTTCACCGTGATCTCGACGAGACGAGTGTTGGCCAAGGGAGCAACCGAAATCTTGCTGGCCAATTTTCGGAAATCTTCTTCCCCACTGCTCAGGGATAATTGCTTCGCCACCCTTTCGAGAATTTGGCGCGACTTGATCACTTCGAACTCAGTCTGAAGGTAGAAAGGATCGTAGGCTGGCGTCGCTTCTACGGTCCCAAGGGCCGACCTCCGGAGAGTGGGCGGATCCACTTGCAGCCGTGCGGTGGCATTTTGGCTGTTTCCCAACGCCGCCCGAAACTTGGCGAACAACGACGGAGTTGCTTCCGCTGAAGCCCTATCAACCACAACAACCGAAGCCGCCTTTTCCGACTCGGTGAGCGGGTATTCCTGAGTCTTTGAAAGGACCTGTTGGGGCGTAGAACCTGCTGCTCCGACTTTTCTTTCAGCGAGCCGCTCCTTCGCTTCCCCCCGCTTGAACATCCGTCCCAGCACCGGCCCATCTCCCAGCGCCGGCTGTGCAGAATTGGTCGCCATCTCCACGAAGTAGCCCAGCGTCGTGGCTGGCTTCCCGGCGACGGCCACGGCCTGGCCCACTTCGAGGTCAGCCAACCGCCCTCCGCGTCCAAGCTCCAAACGGTTCTTGGTCGCGTCCTCGGCCTTGGCTTTGGCGAAGCGCTCCACCGCAACCGTTCCCTCCCGGCTTTCCAGGGCAACCTGTTGGCGGCCGAACTCGTTCTGTGCCACGGACGAATCCGTCGGCGGCGGAACGACGAACGCGAGCTGAGTCGTCTGGCTGGCCAAGACGGACGGCTGACCGGGCTGGTCGGCCCCGTCGGCGAGTTTCATCGCCCCCTCCGCCAAGTCCTTGCGCAGGTTCACGCGCTGTTCCAGCCGGGCTTCGTGCCCCTCGGCCACAACTTCGTCACTCAGGCTGCGAAGATTGGAATCAAGGACCGGCCCATTGATCACGCTTGGGGAAACGATGGTTCCCGCCGCGGCCAGCTGCCCAGCCGGAGACGGCGCATCAAAACGCTGAACCGCCGCCACGTCGCTCAGCGGACTGCCCGCCCTCCGCTCCAGGAAATCCGTCGCGGCCAAGGAACTCAGCGTCGTCCGTGACGGCTGTGCCTCGCCCGCGACCGGAACCCGGAGGCGCACGGAATCCAGCGTCTCGGCGACGGCGAGTCGATCCACCTCCGCAACCGTGGACTCCTTCGCGCCAAAGTTCTCCGCGGACAATCCGCGACCGCCGGCGAACCCACCGGCGGTGTTGTCCACGGCCGCGATGGAACGCCGAACTGAGTCTTCGGTGTCAGCGACGCCCAATGCTGTGACTTGGTCTAGCTCCCTCAGCCCGCCACCGGCCCCGATTCCCTGGCCCCGCAACGCGGGCACTTCGCTGAAGAACTGGTTCGCCGCCAGGCCGGCGGGTGCCGCCGAAGTGTCGGCGTAACCGCGGGCCAGGCCAAAATCATCGCCCGCCCGACCATTGCCAGGATGGGCCTTGTCGGCAGATTCCACGGGCGAATCGGCGGCATTGGGGGTGACACCGTTGAGCGCCCAGTTGTAGACACCATGGCCGCCGGCGCGACCACCACCCACTCCGCCCGCCAACGCCGGCGAAGTGACGGTTGCCCCCTTCACTTCAACGGCAAAAGCGACCCTACTGGGATCGACCGCAACCACATCGCCCTCCACTTCCGCCGTGGGTATTGCCTCCGCCAAGCTCGGCTTCTCCGACGGGACCATCCCCGAGCGCCGGGCCAGAACCTGATCCATCTGCTTGGGGTTTTGGCTCGGCTCAGACGGCGGAGGCGGAACTGGCGCGGGAATGTCAGCCAGCACTTGGTTGCGCGATTCGTTCTCCATCCGCGGCTGAATCCGTTCCGCAACCTCCGCCGGCTCAGGCGAGATTTGGGTCTGGACGATCCTCGCCGCGGATTCCCCCAGAAAATCCGAAGTCTGCGGCCCGACAAACCCCTGCGACTTGCTCTTCGCCTTCGCCAGCGACGGCAACAGCATCCCCGCCGCCCCGACAACGGCGACCAGCATCGCCGCGACCGCGATCAATTCCCGCCAGTCAAACCGCGGCTGCCGCTCCCGTTTGGGCAAGGGCACCACGTTGGCAGGCGGCGTCTTGAACTTCCCGAGCAACGCTGCACGGCGTTCGGCGGAAAGCTGGAGCGGTTCCGGTTTACTCAGTTCCTTGGGTTCCGGCGAACGGACGGTCTCCCGGGTTAGCTCGTGGGCGAGGCTCAGGCGGCGGAACACCTTGGCCAATTCGGCATCGGCGGCGATCTCAGCGTGCAGGGATTCGGCCTCGGCGACGGGCAGTTCGCCCAGCAGGAGCGCGGTCAGACGCGCCTCACGGTCGTCGGGTGAAGGTTGGGAAGATTCGGAATTCATGGCACGAGTCCGGTGCGGGCGAGTTCAGCGGCGAGCGCCTTCAACGCGTGGTGCAGCAGGTAGCCGACATGGCCGGATTCCAGGCCGGTGCGTTCGGCGATCTCGCGGTAGGAAAGGTCCTCGGCGTATTTGAGCCGGACAACTTCCCGGCTGCGATCGTCCAGCGCGGCGAGGCTCAGGCGGACCAGGCCGATGCCTTCCCAGCGGATGATCTGTTCGTCGGGCAACGGCGCGGGATCGGGTCCATCGGTGGCAGGATTCGGCGCGTCGTCGGCCAGCGGCTGGAACGGGACGACCTTGTCGGCGTCGCGGCGGTGGTTGAGGGCGAGATTGTGCACCGTGCGGTAAAGCCAGCGGCGCGGCTCCCAGACTTCGGCAAACTGGGCGTGCAATCTCATGAAGGCTTCCTGGGTGATGTCCTCGGCCGGCCCGCGTTCGCCCACCAGCCGCAGCGCGTAGGCGAGCAGCGGAGACTCGAGGGCGGCAAACAGCTCCTCGATCGTCTCGAACGGCGCGGGCTCGGCGTTGGCGGGTGCGGGGCAGACCACGGGCGTCAGGCGGCAGTCATCGTTGGCGGTATTTCATCATTTCCGGGGCGGCGCGGAAGCACCACTCACCGACTACGACACGGGAGCTAGGGATTTCTTAGAAAATAGTTTCGCGGCCGAAAAGCCGGGCCTCCTCCGCAGTTGACGCCGCGCAGAGCCTCGCCAGCTTCGCAGTCACCGATGCGGGTCCTCGTCGAAGAGTTCGGCACCCAGCACTCGCCTGATTCCCTGGCTGCCCTGCTGCGCCGGGAACCCGGGCTGGTGCTCCTGCGCACCGGCACCTTCGACGTGCCGAGCGCCCGGTATTCCTTCGTCGCCGCGCGGCCGTTGCTGACGTTCCGCTCGTTCGGCTCGGCCTGCGAAACCCGCTTCGCCGACGGCCGGACCGAGGCCCAGTTCGGCAATCCGTGGCAACACCTCGCCCCGCTGCTCGCGCGCTTCGAGTTGCCGGACGAGGTGGACGTGCCGTTTCCGCTGGGCGGCTGTTTTGGCTACTGGGGCTACGACCTAAAACAGTTCGTCGAACCCCGCCTGACGCGCCGGGCGGTCAACGACCTGGAACTGCCGGACTGCCACCTGGGCTTCTACGCCAGCCTCGTCGTCTTCGACCATCAGCTCGGCAAGGCCTGGATCGTCGCTACCGGCCTCGACGCGGAGGGCACACGGAACGACGCCCGGGGCCGGGAGCAACTCGCCTGGTGGCAGGAGCAATTGCGGGAGCCGGAAGGCGATGCGCGACACGAAGCCGCGGCGTCCACCCCGTTGGACCTTGGGCATTGGGCATTGGCCACTTCCCTTCCCCGGCCCGAGTTCCTCGCCGCGGTCGAGCGCGCCCAACGCTACATCCGCGCCGGCGATATCTATCAGGTCAACCTCGCCCAACGCCTTGGCGCCCCGTGCCCGTTCACCGGCTGGGACTTTTTCTGCCGCCTGACCGAGCGTTCCGCCGCGCCGTTTGCCGCCTACTTCGACTGCGGTGATTTCCAGCTCGTCTCGTCGTCGCCGGAGCTGTTCCTGCGCCTGTCCGGCCAGCACATCGTCACCCGGCCGATCAAGGGCACCCGGCCACGGGCGTCCGATCCGGTGCGCGACGCCCAGCTCGCCTTCGAGCTCCAGCGCAGCGAGAAGGAAAACGCCGAACTCCTGATGATCACCGACCTGCTGCGGAATGACCTCGGGCGCGTCTGCGAATTCGGCTCGGTGCGCGTGCCGGACCTGATGCGGCTGGAACGCTTCGCCCAGGTGCATCACCTCGTCTCCACCGTCGAGGGCCGGCTGTGGTCCGGCGTCACGCATCTTGACGCCCTGGCGGCCTGCTTCCCTGGCGGCAGCATAACCGGCGCCCCCAAGATCCGGGCGATGGAAATCATCGACGAACTGGAACCGGTCGCCCGCGGCCCCTATTGCGGTTGCCACGGCTACCTAGGCTTCAACCGCGAGAGCCAGCTCAGCATCACCATCCGCACCGCCCTGGTGAAGGACGGCCACGCGTGGTTCCACGTCGGCGCCGGCATCGTCGCGGATTCGGTGCCCGCGGCCGAATTCGAGGAAACCCTCGCCAAGGCCGGCGGCTTGCTGGCGGCGTTGGAGCCGGACAGCCGTGTCCGTCCACCGTCCGTGAACGCAATGCACGCACCCAATTCAGTGGAATGAACAGCCTCCCGGCCGAGAATCGTTCGCAGATGGTCTGGCTGAACGGCACGTTCCTGCCCGCGGAGGAAGCCCGAGTCTCCATCTTCGACCGCTCGTTTCTCTACGGGGATGGTCTGTTTGAAACGGTCCGGGTTTACGGCAATCGGCCGTTCCTGTCGGCCGAACACCTCGCCCGCCTGCACGCCGGGGCCGAGTTGCTCCGCCTGCACCTGCCGTATTCCGACGCCGAACTCACCGCGGCCGCCGCCGAACTACTCGCGCGCAACGTCACGCCCGAATCGCTACTGCGGCTGCACGTCTCCCGCGGCGTCGGCCGGCGCGGGTATTCGCCACGCGGGGCGGATTCACCCACGGTCATCCTGTCGCAGCATCCGGTGACACCCAACGACCCGGCCCAGCCCATCGCCTGGAAGCTGGCCACGGCCTCGTTGCGACTACCCGTCCACGATCCCCTGACGGCGGTGAAGTCCGCCAACAAGCTGCTGCACATCCTAGCCCGCGCCGAGGCGGAGGACCTCGGTGCCGACGAAGCCCTGCTGCTGAACGCCGCCGGGAATGTCGCCGAAGCCACCAGTGGCAACGTGTTCTGGCTGGCTGATGGACGGCTGTTCACGCCACCGCTGACGGACGGCGCACTGGCCGGCGTGACCCGCGCGTGGGTGCTCCGCCTGGCGACCGAACTAGGCCTACCCGCCGCCGAACAATCAGGCACGCCGGACGATTTGCGGGCGGCCGAAGGCGTTTTCCTGACGCTCAGTTCGTTGGAGATCGTTCCGGTGACCCACCTCGACAGCGTGGCCCTGCGCCAATCACCGGTGACCCGCCGATTGCACGAGGCCTACCAGGCGTCCGTGCGCCAGGCGGCCTGATTGCCGCCCCGGCTCAATCCACGAACACGAACTCGTTCGCGCTCAGCAGCACCTGCGCATACTGCTGCCACGGGTCCAACGGCCGCGGAAACTCCCGTTTGCCACTGAAGTCGCGCTTCGCCTCCCAATGGCGGTTCGCCACGGACTTCGCGTCGGCCTCCACCCGCACCAGCGTGATGGCAGGCGTCCAACTGAATCCATCCGAGTTCTCGTTGGTTCTCGGCTCCACCACGAAATCAATCGTGTCGCCCTGCCGCACGGCCAACTCAGCAATGGCTCCGGACTGTTTGCCGTTTTTCACCACCCAGGAGCCAGCCTCGCCGCTCCGGCTGGAAATGACCCGCGCCTGGATACCGTCGCCCTGGTCCGACGTATGCTCGACGTTGCCGGTGATCCTCACCGTGCCGCTGGCGGGCGTCGTCCACCGCCGGATCGCCGCATTGGCGGCGTTGGCCCCGGGATGGCCGCCCTTGGCGTTGAGCAGGGTCCACTGGCCGTTCGGTGCAGGCAGCTTTTCGTCCCACTGCCACTGGTCCTTCGTGAACTTCGGCAGCAGCTGCCAGTTTTTCACCCGACCGTCGGCGCCCACCTCGCCGGTGCCGTAACTCCACGCCGCGGCGGGCTCCGGCTCCGGTTCGGCCGCCACCGGCTGGGCGACGAATTGCCGTCCCAGCGCCAGTTCCTCGCGGGTCGGTGGGCGCTGATACGCCAGCTCGTGCAGACGCCGGATCTTTTCCTCAGAACCTTGGGCTGAAGTCACCGCGGGCTGCGCGAGGAAGTCCCGGGCCCGCTCGGCCATGAATGGGCTGTTGAGCATGAAGAGTGCCTGCTGCGGCACGGTCGTCTGGAAGCGCATCGGCGAGGTCGAATCGGGGCTAGCGAAGTCAAACACCCGCAGGACCCCGGGGAGGTTCTGGCGGTCGATGAACCCGTAGAGCGACCGCCGCGGGGACGCGTCGCGCTCGAACATCTCCACCGGTTGGCCGCCCAATGTGCCGTCAAATCGTCCGCTCACGGCCAACAGACTGTCCCGGAGGGCCTCGAAGTCGTGCCGCTTCCGGTTCATGCGCCAGAACAGCGCATTGCCTGAATCCTGCTGCTCGCCGGCGGCGAAGACGGCGCGGGCGGCGGCCGGTTCGCCGGGATCGGACGCGCGCTGGTAGGTCGCCGAAAGCAACAGGTAGCGGTGCAGTTCCTTGAGCGACCAACCGTGGTCCATGAACCAGACCGCCAAGTGATCCAGCAGCTCCGGATGTGACGGCGGTTCGCTGCGCACCCCGAAGTCGCTCGGCGTGCGGACCAGCGGCGTGCCGAAATGCTGGGCCCACACGCGATTCACCAGCACCCGAGCGGTGAGCGGATTGTCCCGGGACGCGATGGCCTGGGCCAGTTCGAGCCGGCCGCTGCCCTTCGCGAATGGCTGGCGCTCCTTCCCTGCGACGACTTCCAGGAACTGCCGGCGCACGGTCGCACCGCGGTTGCCCGGATTGCCGCGCTTGAAGATCACCGGCTCGGTGGGCGTATCATTGTCCACCAGCGCCATCGCCCGCAGCGGCGCGCCCGGATGGGTCGCCTCCAATTCGTCCACCTTGCGCCGCAGCGCGCGGAACTTCTGCTGATCCGGCGTGGGCGCGGCCAAATAGGCCTCGTCCCAGTTGACCACCGTGGGCGAACCCTCGGCGAACAGGAACTGTCGCAACGCCTCGGACTCGCCCGCCGCCAACGCCGTGGGCACGGGCTGTTTGGCTTCCTTGGCCGCGTCCAGCAGAGCTTGCCACTCGGCGTCCACCGCCTTGAACAGCGCCGTGTAGCGTTCGGCCACTTCGGCGACGGAGGCAGGCGCATTCGTGGCGAAGAGGGCCGCGACGCGCGGGTTCACGGAAGTATCTTTCAGCTTACCGCCGGCGACGCTTTGGGCGAGCGGCGCGGCTTGGGCGGCGAAGTCATTCGTTGCGAGACCGTGGAATGCGAGGAACGGCGCCATGATCGCGTCGGGCTGCTTTGCCCACGCCTCAAACTTGCCGTTCCATTTGTTGGCCAGGTGCGGCGGCAGGCTGCGCGAACGGAGGAGCTTCACGCGCGTCTCCTCGTCCAAACCCCGCGTATCGTGCCAGCCGAGCAGGTAGTCGCCGACCTTGCCGCGCAGTTGCCGGGCGATCTGGGTCACCTTCGCCGCCCGGAAATCGGCGATTTCCTGCCAGCGTTTGTCGAGTTGCCACTCAAAGTTGGCGGCGAGTTGCGGATTGGGGTTCGGGCCCAGCAGCGGCTTCTCGTCAGGCTCGCGGCTGCTGGCGAAGACGCCGTGGAGCGAATAGTAGTCGGCCGCGGGAATCGGGTCGTATTTGTGGTCGTGGCACCGCGCGCAGGCGACCGTCAGCCCCATGGTGCCGCGGAACACCACGTCGATGCGGTCGTCGATGATGTCGTTCTGGTTGTTCAGGAACCGGCGGCCGAGCGTGAGGAAACCCTGCGCCGCCAGCGGCCGCGGATTGTCGGGCGTTGCGCACTGGTCGCCCGCGATCTGCTGGATGAGGAACTGGTCGTAGGGCAAATCGTCGTTGAGCGACTGCACAACCCAGTCGCGGTAAGTGTAGGCGTAGGGATACCGCCGTTCCTCCTCGAACACATAGCCCTTGGAATCGGCGTAGCGCGCGATGTCGAGCCAGTGGCGCGCCCAGCGTTCGCCGTAACGTGGCGACGCCAGTAACCGGTCCAAGGCCTGCTCGAAGGCGCGCGGCGAAGTGTCCGCCAGGAAGTCCCGCATCTCCGCCGGTGTTGGCGGCAAGCCCGTCAGGTCAAACGTCGCGCGCCGGAGCAGCGTGCGCCGGTCCGCCGCCGGCGCCGGGGCCAAACCCTGCGCGGCCAACTTCTCCGCGACGAAGGCGTCCACCGGGTTCCGGATCGGGTATTTCGCGTCCCGGATCGCCGGGACCACGGGCGCCACCGGCCGCTGGAAGGCCCAGTGCTTGGCCGCCTGGTTCACGTGCGCCTTGCCCTCCGCGTCCGAACGCGGGTCCGGCGCCCCGAGTCGCACCCATTCCTCCAGCACGGCGATCTGTTCGGGCTTGAGCGCCGGGCCCTTCTTTTCCGGCGGCATGCGTTCCAGGTCCTTCGCGACGCCCTTCACGGCCTGCACGAGCAGGCTTTCGTCCGGTTTGCCCGCAACCCACAGCGGACCGGCGGCGCCGCCCTTCGCCGTGTCCGCCCGGGTGTCGAGGCGCAGGCCGCCCTTCACCTTGTCAGCCTTCGCGCTGTGGCACTCGTAGCAATGATCCAACAGGAGCGGCCGGACCTTGCTCTCGAAGAAATCGACGTGGGCCGGGTCCAGCGCCGCGCCGGACACCGTCGAAACGGCGAGCGACACGGAACCGAAACCCGCCAGCAACCAGCGGAAAACAGGGCGAAACAATGACATGGGGACCAGCGTGCCGGCAGTCTGTCCCCGTCACACGCGAAGTCAAAAACGGAGTCCGGGGCGGAAGTATTCGAGGAAGGTTCGCTGTGGGCCGCCCGTAGGTCGAACGCAGGGAGCCACCTCTCCCCGGCCCTCTCCCCCATCCGATGGCGGAGAGGGAGACGGATTCGCGCGACCACACTGCGCTTTACGGAGCGGGCGGTGGCGGAATGATCTTGGCGGGGTCCGGCGGCACGAAGCGGTGGTTTTCCAATTTGCGGGCCACCTTCAAGCAACCAGTGCGCCGATGGAGCGCATTCCAGATTTCCAGCAGCACGCCCTCGCGGTTGGTGTGCCATTGCACGTTCCAGAAACGCAGTTCCTCGATGCCGGCCGCCGCCAAACACTCCGCGCGGCGGGCGTCGTTTTGCTGCTCTTCTGGGAAGCCGTGCTGGGAACCATCCAACTCCACCGACAGGCGCGCCGCCGGGCAGTAGAAGTCGAGACAGTAGTTCCCGACCGGATGCTGCCGTCGGAACTTGAAGCCGGCGAACCGCCCCGCCCGCAGTTCTCGCCAAAGCTGACGTTCCTCCTCCGTCTGGTCGCGCCGCAGGCGTCGGGCCGTCGCGATGGGATTCATGGGGCGAGCATGGAAAAGCATCATCCGCTGACAAGCACCCGCTGTTCAGGAATGTCCCAAAGCGTGCCAACCGAACGTGCGGACTCCCTCTCCGCCATCCGATGGGGGAGAGGGCTGGGGAGAGGTGGCGCCCTTGCGTGATGGCCTACCCCTCTCCCCCGCCCTCTCCCCGCTCGTGCCTCGCAAGGAGAGGGAGTGGCCAGTGACGACGCCACACGTCAGGGAACAACCTCCCGGCTTGCCGCAACCCGTCCGGCAGGCCAAAGCGGCGGCAAGCCGCACGCACTCCAAGAAGCTTCGCGCGGCAACCGCACGACCTTGCGCGACGCAGCTCACTTTTCACCCGGGCCGACGATCTTGTCCACGGCGGCGCTCACTTGTTGCAGTTCCTTGTCCAAGCGCCGCTTCCTGAGCGTGTCCTGCACGGCGGAGAATTTCGCTTTGAGCAGTCTCACCGATTCGCGACCAAGCCGAGTGCCTTCACCCGGAGCCGGAACACGTTCCACTGCCTTCCGCAGCAGTTCGACGTCGTCGGAAGCATCTGCGAGGCGGGCGAGCGAAGTAATGGCGTCAACCCGACCGCTCACATACTCCTGCTGCCAGTCGTCTCGGATGTATAGCAAATGGGGAATGAGCGACCGCCAAAGGCCCAGGTTCTTTTCCTCCTCAGCCAGTCGGGCGAGGTTTTGAACTGCAATTCCGTCCCCCAACACCGCGGCATTGCTGGTGCAAATCCAACGATTCGATTTGTCTCCAAGCTGGTTGTAGCAAAACCCCAAAAAGCGCCAAGCACGAGCGAACTGCGGGCGTCGCTCGACGATCAACTTGGCGCGCCTGCTTGCTTCCAAGACTTTTCCTGAATTTTCCAAATCCAGTTCCTCGGCCAGCTCACCCCGACTCGGCGGGAACGGGTAGGGCGTTACGATTTGGTTACTCGTTTTGTCCTCGTTAGAGCCGTTTGAAAAACTTGGGTAGGCGCCGCTGCCACCTGTCCACACAGAGGCAGGTGAAACCGACGCCTCGCCTTTCGCCTTTCCAGCAACGCTCCCACCGAATCTCGCATCCATGACTTTGGATACTTCAGGTAGCCCTGCGAGTTCGGCCAACCCTTTCAGACCTACGAATGTATCACCCCTCAGTCGGCCTCCTGCTGAACTCAGCTTTTCAATCTGAGCAATCAATTTCAGCGCTTCGTCCCGGTCTTTGTCAGCGATTGCCTTGCTCACCAAAAATGTAACCGCCTCAATTCGAGTTGAAGGATCGGACCCTGGCCAATCAGCCAACCACTGGAGGTGAGGGGCCAGGGATCTGGCTTCCTGCTGATGTCCAGCCTGCAAAAGCACCCCGACCAAAACGGGATACGATTCGGCATACCCCAACTTCCCGGCCATCCGGCCTGCCTCAAGCGCTCCCGGTTGGTCGCCTTTCATGAGCCGCGCCGTGAATAGATTCTGCCAGAGGATGCTGTCTTCCGGGTCACGCGCGATGCGTTCACGTAAATCCTTTATTGCCTCATCCACTTTGCCGGCCAGCAAAAGCTCCCGCGAGGGAGCAGACGGATGGGCCAAGGGCGGAAATGGCCAGGGAGCGGGCTTGGGCTCAACCGCGGCGTGGCCGAGCGACTGAAGCAGCGCCAAAAGGAACCAAACACGCAAGAACGGGGTAGTCGCTTTCATTTTGGGCAGTGGAAGTGGCTTCATTGACCAGTGATTTCAGGGCCGTGCCAAGGAGGATTTTCCCGCTCACCTCGAAGCGTCACAGCAGCTTCGCCTGCCCGCCCGCCAGTGGCTTCAGGCCCAATTTCTTGTAGCTGCGGTCGGTGGCCACGCGGCCCTGCGGGGTGCGGTTCAGGTAGCCTTCCATGATCAGGAACGGCTCGTGGACTTCCTCGATGGTGTCGGGTTCCTCGCCGACGGCGACGGCGAGCGAGTTCACGCCCACGGGACCGCCACCGAACTTCACGATCACGGTCTCCAGGATGCGCTTGTCCATCTCGTCGAGGCCGTTTTCGTCGATCTCCAGGATGCCCAGCGCGCGGTCGGCCAGGTCGGCGGTGATGCGGCCATCGCCGCGCACCTCGGCGTAGTCGCGGACTCGGCGGAGCAGGTTGCCGGCGATGCGCGGGGTGCCGCGGCTGCGCCGGGCCACTTCCATCGCGCCGGCTTCCTCAACGGGAACCTTCAGCAGGCGGCCGGCGCGCAGGACGATCTTTTGGATCTGCTCGGCCGAGTAGTAGTCGAGCCGCTCGCGGATGCCGAAGCGGGTGAGCATGGGCGAGCTGAGCAGGCCGCTGCGCGTCGTGGCGCCGATGAGCGTGAAGCGCGGCAGCGTGAGGCGGACGCTGCGAGCGTTCGGCCCTTGGTCGATGATGATGTCGAGCCGGAAGTCCTCCATCGCCGGGTAGAGGTATTCCTCCACGGTCTTCTGGAGCCGATGGATCTCGTCGATGAACAGGACGTCGCCTTCCTCCAAATTCGTCAGCAGGCCCGCGAGGTCGGCCGCCTTCTCAATGGTCGGGCCGCTGGTGGCCTTGAGGTTTCCGCCCATCGCCTTCGCGAGGATGTTGGCGATGGTCGTCTTGCCGAGGCCGGGCGGGCCGCTGAGCAGGATGTGGTCGAGGGCTTCCTTGCGGCGCTGGGCGGCCTCGACGGCGATCTCGAGGCGTTCCTTGACCTTGGGCTGGCCGGTGAAGTCGTCGAAAGCCGACGGCCGCAGCGTCTGCTCGAGCGCGGCGTCGGGGCGGTTCAACGTGTCCATGGGACGTTCAGCCATGCGCGGAGGATGGGAACGGGACGGCGCGCCGGGGAAGGAGTTTTCTTCGGGAACGACGCCGGCGGCCCCGGCGCGCCCAAGGCGTCGGTCAGACTCCAACCAAACGCGCCCGAAACAACCCATTGGCTGGGCAAGGTGGTCGCCAAAATTGGCTGCTTTGCGGGAAGGCCTGACCCGAATTTTGGCACGGCTGAGTTCCGACGACGCGACCAGGGTGTCTGCCAGAATCGCCACTTTCCGGCCCATTTCACCCTGTTTCACCCGCGGCGTCTCCCTGGCCGTTTCACCGCGACGGACCGCATTCGGCGATCGCCGGCCGATTTAAGGCCCCGGGAATTCTGACGAACACGACCTTGGAAAAAGATTTAACGGTCGGGCGCCCTTCCAGTTCGGGAACGAGGGGAAGACATGACGGAAGGCACCCGGCCGAGAGTTTCTAGCCTTCGTTGGGGGTGAGCCATCCAAGTTCGGGGGCACAGCGGAAGGTTCACCACCCGGCCCGGGGCCAAGGGACACCGAACAGGTGGGCCCCGGATGCCGGGGATTGGGGAGGGGGAAATGGCGGTGGCGTCACCGCCTCGGGTGGCCGACAGGGGGCGCAGCAATGCGTCAGGTCACCAGACGCCAAAGGGTCCGTGCCGCAAGGCACGGACCCTTTCTTTCGGCCCTCAAGCCGTGGTTAAGCCACCTCCCGCGGCAGGTCGGGGCGCGTTGCGGGATTTAGCACGGATAAATAGCCAGCTTAGTGCCGCCACCCCCGCCGGCACCACTGGGGCACAACGCCGTTGGACGAGGTATCCACTGCCCAACTCACGCAGGATATCCGGATCCAGACTGCGATCGCTGGCTATCCAGGCGGCACAAAGCATCACAGCAACGGCGGCGAAGCCTCCCCACCTCAGGCGAACCATCGAAAGACCGCCGACCAGCGCCGCAGCAACCACACCGAGGGTCACAGCCTGCGTCCACATTTCGGCCGCGGTCGGTAGCTTGTCCGCCACTTCAGCCAACACCGGAAGCAGGGCGAGCATTGCGCGGGTAATTTGATTGAAACCCGGTCAGGGCGCCGCAGTCAGGCTCGCGGCGGCCAGGCGCCGGGCGATGAACTGGCGCAGTTTCGGGATGCGGCACGACTTCAGCAGCGACACGGCGCGTTCCGGATCGGACGCCACGCAACCTTCGGTGGCATACCAGTAGAGCAACGGCAGGTTATGGTCGTTGGCGTCCTCTTTCCGACCGCCGAGTTCGGCGACGATTTCCCAGCGACGGTCCACCGGCACCCGTTGGGCCGCGCTGGCCACGAAGCGCCGGACCACGGGCGATGGGTCGCTGCCCGCGAGCCGGGCAAGGGCCTGGGCGCCGTTGTCCGCGAGCTGCTCCAGTTGCGGCACCGAGAACAGCACCGCCGCATTCTCGAAGAACGTCTGCACCGTCCAGGCGCGGACCAGTTCGTCCTGGTCCTGCACCCAACGTCCGGCGTCATCCGGCGTGATATTTGCGGTCAGGTGCAGTGCCCAAAGCGCCCGGAGCCGCGCATTCACATCGCTGGAGTCGTTCACGATGTCCTTCAGCGCCGAGGCGACCTCCAGCTTCTGGCCGGCCTTGATGAACTTCACGAGCGGCTGAAGGTCGGCCGGCACCTCCGAGGCATCTTCGCCGGCCGCGGCCAACGCGACCCGCTCCTGGAGAATCCGGCGGGCATGCCGGCTCATCCATTCGTTCTTGGAAGGAACCAGCTTCGCCAACTCCGCGTCGGACAACTTGGCCAGGTCCACCCGGGTCTTGGGCTGATTCTGGTAAACCACCTTGTAGACGCGGCCGTTGCTGCGGTCGTGGCCGCCGTCGTTGTTGTGGTGGCACTGGTTCTTGTCATACCAGTCGATGACAAACATCGAGCCGTCCTGATCGTAGAGCTGGTTGAGGGTCTGCGACCACTGGTCGTTGAAATTGAGGAAATCGGGTCCGTGCTTGGCCACGTAGCCGGAACCCTCGCGGACGAGGATGTCCACGTTCAGTCGCTGGCCGTGGATGTTGCCGAGGTAAAGCTTGCCCCGGTAATCGGCCGGCCAGCTCGTGCCGAGGTAACACATGAGCCCCGCGTGGGCGTGGCCACCGCCCGCGGAATCGCTGCGGCCGTTGCCGGCGTGCGGGCCCTGGTTGCCGGCGTAATGCAGGTGGTCGGCGTGGACCGTGATGTCCTCATACACGTAAGGGAACACCGGCTTGCGGCCGCGCGGGTCGCGGTGCTTTTCGTTCCGCGCCGTCTCCGCCGCGCCGACGGTGAAGTGTTCGCCGCCCTGCCGGGTAATGCGGGCGCCCTGGATCATGTGGAAGAGGTGCGGGATCACGCACATCTCCGACCAAAGCTGGCCGTGCTCGTCGAAGTCGATGCCCCACGGATTCGAGCCGCCTTCGGTGAAGACCTCGAAGGTGTGCTTCACCGGATGATACCGGAACGTGCCGGCATCCATCCATTGGCGGTCCTTTTCCGCCGCGCCGGGTTTGCCGACGTGCGACGGGCAGAAGACGCCGTGGCAGCCGTAAAGCCATCCGTCGGGACCCCAGGTGAACGTGTTCAGCGTCTCGTGCGTGTCGGCGGAATAGTTCCAGCCATCCAGCAGAATCTTGGGCTCGCCCGCGGGCTTGGGATTGTCCCAGTCGTTCACCGGGACGAACAGCAGGTAGGGCGCCGCCCCGATCCACACGCCGCCGAAGCCGACCTCCATGCCGCTGATCAGGTTCACGTTCTCGAGGAACACCGTCGTCTTGTCCGCCTTGTGATCGCCGTCGGTGTCCTCCAGCACGAGGATGCGGTCCGCTCCGCCAAGGATGTCCTTCAACTGATCCGGCGTGGGTTTGGACGACGGCGCGTCTGGCTTGGGCGGATTGCCTTTGCGGCGCGGATAGGTGCGGCCTTCGGCGACCCAGGTCCGGCCGCGGTCATCGAGGCAAAAGGCAATCGGTTGGACGATCTGCGGTTCGGCAGCAAACACGTGCAGCTTGAACCCGGCCGGCAGGGTCGCCTTGGCCGCCGCCTCGGCCGGCTCCAGGCCGGCAAACAGCACCGCGTCGGCGGGCGGCGGCTGGTTCTTTTTGGCTTCGGCAATGGTGTATTCGTTCGCCAGCGTCGGGCGGGCGGCGTGGAAGGCGAAGTCGTCGAAATTCACGTGGCCCCAGTGCCCGGAGCGCTGATCCACCAGGCGGATGAAGATTTCCTTTCCGACGCGGTCTTTGAGGTCGACGACCACGGGACGGAGCGTTTCGGATTCCGTGCCGCTGAGCTTCAGGAAGACGCTGCCATTCGCCGCATCCACCAGCTCCACGCGCGTTTCCGGCCAGGCGCCGGCCGCAAACCGGAAGCTCGCCCACGGTTGGGTCACCTTGAACGGCACCGAGGTCAGCGTCCCCTGAGGATCGTCACCGACCTTCTCGTAGCCGCCGACCCAGAATTCGCCGGTGTGGGCCGAGGTCATGTCGCCGCGGCGGGTCTTGGGGAGATCGCCTTTCACCGGCTGGTTCGCCCAGGCATTGCCCTCGGCCTTCCAGTCCCTTAGGTCGCCGGTCTCGAAGTCGAGGTTGAGCGCCTGCCCTTGGGCACCTAACGGGCGAATGCCGACGGGTTCGGCGGAAAAGAGCGGCGTGGAGGCCAGCGCGGCCAGGACGGCAATCCGTATCAGCGACGGGAACATGCCGCTAAGCTAACGCCCCACCCCAACGGGACCGCCAGCCGGAAGTTGCGACAATTCGGGGCATGGAAGGCCGCCCCGGTTCCCGCGTGAGTTAAGGCGTCCGCACCCGGTAAAAGTCCGAATCGTCGCCGGACAGCGGCAGGTCCTTCACTTGGGTGTCAGCCGTCAGCGTGATGGTCTCCACCTCCGTCCATTCGCCGGTCCCCAGTGTAGGTTTCCGCTCAATGATCACGGACTGTCCCTTGCGGGCCGTGATGCTGAGCTTGAGGAAACCTTCCTCCACCTGCGCCGACAGCACGGCGTCCACCGGGATGATGCCACCGCCGCCGCCCGGGGGATCGGACAGGTCCGGGACGCGGTCGTCATCGGCGTCGTTGTCGTCGAAGACGTTGAACTCCCAGACGATGTATTCCTCGCTCGCCGGCGTCGCGGGCAGTCCGTCGAACGTGCCCGCCAGTCCATTGTAGAACTGCCGCGTGACGTGGGTCAGATACGCCTCGATCTCTTCGGCCGGGATGAAGGCGAACACATTGCCCGCCTCGTCGCGCCACTCGTCTCCGGGAAAGGTCAATTCGCCGGGCCCGATCGGCGATAGGTGCCATTCGCCCGACAGCGTTCCCGCCGCGCCTTGGCGCCGGAGATTGACCTGCACCACCACGTTGGTCGCCGGCGTGTAAGTGATGGGTCCCACAAATTGGAAGATTTCGAACGGCACCGCGAACTCGGCGTTCACGATGTCCCCTTCCATCACCATCAGGCAGGTGCCCGTGGTGGAGCCTGCCGCCCGGCTCCATGTGGCCTCCACGGTCACCAACCCAAAGAATTCGTCCTCGAATGCCCCCAGGGTCGTCTCCCCCTCCACCGCCTGGCTTACCTGGAAGAAGTCGCTCACCCGGTTGATGTCCGCGTCCCCGATTTCCGGCACGTCGAGGAACAGCTTGGCGATGATCGTGTCCTGCAGGATTGGGTGCTCCAGCAGGACCACCGTGCTGAGGAAGGTCGGCGCATTCGGATCGTCATCGATGCCCAGCTCGCCGTTGGGTTCGCCGTCCACCGTCGTGAACTGGACCGAGTAGGTCTGGCCCAGTTGCTCCGCCGAGGCCGGATGCAGCCGGACGGACTGGCAGTGGAAGGAAAGCTGGGCGGTGTTGGTTGCCGCGTGGGCGACCCAGACCAGGAACAGCAGCGGGAGGAAGAGCAGCCGTGGAATCATGGCGCGAGGATGCCCAAGCCGTCGCCGCGGGCAAGTCATCGTTTACACCATGAAACACTCCCGGCCGCATCCCGCAAGAATCTCGGGGGCGCCTTTGCGATTGCGGGGCCCATCCCATCATGGCCACCTCTCGTCCGGCCGAAACCCCGCTGCCCATGACCTTTCGTTTCTTGCTCGCCCTCATCCCGCTGCTCGCGACCCGCCTCCTGGCGCAGACGGTCCCCGCCCCGGCGATCCTCCACTCCACCTACTTGGGCGGCAGCGGCCCCGACTACGTCACCGATGGGGGACTGGCGATTGCGACCGGTCCCGGCGGAACCTTGTATGTGCTCGGCCAGACGAGTTCCGCCAGCTTCCCCACCACCGACGTGATCGGCACGCAGACCAACGGTTACGGCACGTTCATTTCCCGCTTTTCGCCCGACGGCCACACCCGGCTCCAAACCACCTTCATCGGCGGCATCGCGGCGCGGGCCCTCGCGGTAGACACCGCCGGCAGCGTTTACCTGACCGGCGAAACGGGTGGTTCCCTGCCCGGCGACAGCTCCGCCCAGGCAAACTTCGGCGGCGCCTTTGATGCGTTCGTGGTGAAACTCAATCCGGCCGGCACGGACGTCGTCTATGCGACCTACCTTGGCGGCAGCGACCTGGAAATCGGCCGCAGCATCGCGGTGGACAACACGGGAGTTGCCTACGTCGCCGGCTGGACCAGCTCCACTAACTTTCCCGCCACTCCCGGTGCGGCCCAAACTGCGATCGGCGGCAACTACGATGCGTTTGTCGCCGCGATCAACCCCGACGGGAAATCCCTGCGCTACGCCACCTACGTCGGCGGAACCCGCTCCGAATCCGGCGCCGCGCTCACGCTCGACGGCAACAACCGCGTGTGGCTCGCCGGGCGCAGTTCCTCGACCAACTTCGCCGGCCAGCTTGCCGAACCCGCCCGCACCTATGGCAGCTCAGCCGGAGTTTCGCCCAACGCCTATGTCGCCCGTCTCAGCGTGGATGGCGGCGTGATCGAGTCCCTCGCGTTCCTCGCCGGCGACGGCACGGAATCCGTCGCCGGCATCCGGCTCGACGCCAATGGCGCACCGGTCGTGCTGGGTTATACCGACTCGGAGAATCTGCCCACCACCGCCGGGAGTTATCAGCCGGCCTACCGGGGCGCCAACGATCTGTTCGTGGCCAAGTTCACGCCGAACCTCGACGCACTGGATTTCTGCACCTATGTCGGGTCGCCCGGCTTCGAGTTTGCCTCGGTCGGGCTCTATGCCGGCGGCTACACGGTGGGCGACCAATTCATTGACGGCACCTCACTGACGGTTGAGGTCGGCGGTCTCGCGCTGGACCCTGCCGGCAACGTCTTGCTCTGTGCTTCCACCGGCGCGAACGAATGGCCCAACGCGGCCGTCGTCGCCCCGAACAACGCCAACATGCTCGTGGCCAAGCTGGCCGCGGACGGCTCGCGGCTGGTGTGGATGTCACTGCTCGGCGGGCAGACCGAGGACTACGGCAACGGGCTCGCCAGCGACGGGATCGGCGGCGCGTGGATCATCGGCGAGGCGAACCGGCCGGTCCTTCCACCCTACTTCCCGACCACGCCGGACGCATCCCAGCCGGACTTCGCGGGCGGCATCAGTGACGCCGTCTTGACCCGCCTGGGCGACGGTCCGGCCACTCCCGCCAATGATGCCTTTGCCGCGGCAACTGCCCTGACCATCCGCCGCGGGACCGTGCGGTCGAGCAACGTGGGCGCGACCCGGGAAGGCGGCGAACCGACTTTGGCAGGAGTCAGCCACGACGCGTCGGTCTGGTGGACTTGGACCGCTCCGGCCAACGGGCGGCTCAAGCTCGATACCCAAGGCAGCGGCTTCGACACCGTGCTGGCGGCCTACACCGGGACTGCCCTTGCCGCCCTGACGGAGGTCGCCAGCAACGACAACGTCGCGGAGGGCACTTCCAGCCGGATCGAATTCCCCGTGACGGCCGGCACCGTTTACCGAATCGCCGTCAGCGGCCGGGCAGGCGTCCAAGGCGACTTCGCGCTGAACCTGACCTTCTCCGAGCCGCCGAACGATGACTTTGCCCAACGCACCATCCTGGCGGGCTTCCCGGTGACCGCCACCGGGTCCAGCCGCAACGCGACCGCCGAGACGGGCAACGACGCCAGCCACGGCGGCATTCCCGGTGGGCAGTCGGTGTGGTGGGAATGGACCTCGCCGACCAACGGTTTCGTCGCAATCAGCACCGCCGGCAGCAGCTTCAACACCGTGCTGGCCGTTTACACCGGCGATTCCCTCGGTGCGCTGACCGAGGTGAAGGCGAATGACAATCTTTCCGACCAACCCGGTGCCTTTGCCAGCCAGGTGACGTTCCTCGCCACCGCCGGCACCCGCTACCTCGTCGCGGTGGACGGCTACTATTCCCAGGCGGGCGACATCCAGTTGGGCATTTTTCCCGGTGACCCGCCGCCCAATGACTCGTTTCCCAACCGCGCCGTGCTGACCGGATTCTTCGCGCGGATTGCCGGAGCCAACATCAATGCCACCGACGAATTCGCGGCCGGCGAGCCCCGGCTCACGTTTGTCGACACCCTCGGGCAGCCGCTGGAACCGCCGGCAGGCAACACCGTATGGTGGACCTGGACTGCCCCGACAAACGGCCGGGTGCGTCTCGGCACCTCGGAGGTCACCTTCGACACCCGCCTCGGCGTCTACACCGGCGGGACGCTCGACGCGTTGACCCGGATTGCGGCCAACAACAATCGCAATGGCGGGTTTGCCGACGTCACGAGCCTCGTGACTTGGGAAGCCACCGCCGGAACGACCTACCAGTTCGCCCTCGACGGCGGTCTCTACGGCGCCAACTCAGGCCGCTTCACGCTCACGCTCATCCTCGACCGCCCGCCGCGCATCGTCGCCGGCAGCGCCCAAGTGGCCGCCGATGGCACGCTGAGTTTCACCGTGGAAGCCGTGCCCGAAAGCACGCTCCACCTCGAAGCCAGCGCCGACCTCCGGGACTGGACCCGCCTCGGCAATCGCGTGGTCACGGAACCGGTCTTCACCTGGACCATGGCGACCACAGACCTGCCGGCGCCACGCTTCTTCCGCCTCGTGGACGACGGCGCCGGCGAATGACCCGGAGCGCGGCTCTCTGAGCCGCGAGTCTCCTTCATCGCCACCAATGAAATTCACGGAACAACCCGGCCAATTGCCGCTTTGCCTGGCTGGCTGCGGATAACACGCTCGACTCCGCCCGTCGTCTTTTGAAGCCTGCGGGCATGTTTAAGCCGTCGTTCCGTCTGCTCGGTCTCGTCCTGCTGACATCGGCACTCGCCCAGACCCCGGCCGAGCGCCTGCTCCAGGAAAAACGTCCGCTGGTCATCGGGCACCGCGGCTTCTGCGCCGCCGCGCCGGAGAACACCCTGCCCTCGTTCAAGCTGGCGCTCGCTGCCGCCGCGGACCTGGTCGAACTCGACTACCACCACACCAAGGACAACGAACTGGTGGTCATCCATGACTTCACGCTCGACCGCACCACGTCCGCCACCAACCAGTGGTCCCGCAACAATCTCCGGGTGGCCGACCACTCCCTCGCTCAGTTGCGCGGGCTGGACGCCGGGGCGTGGTTCAATCCGGCCTTCACCGGCACCAAGCTGCTCCGGCTCGACGAGGCTCTCGACTTCATCCAGGCCGGCGGGGTCACCCTCATCGAACGCAAGGCCGGCCCAGCCAAGGACTGCGTGGAATTGATCCGCAAAAAGTCCCTCCTCAATCGTGTGGTCGTTCAGTCCTTCGATTGGGAATACCTCGCGGACTACCACCGGCTGGAACCGACCCAGGCGCTCGGCGGCCTCGGTCCGTGGGGTTCCTACCGCGGTGAAAAGCTGTCCGACGACGACAAGTGGCTCAGCCCACGCTGGGTGGACGAGGCGGAGAAAATTGGCGTGCGCGCCGTCGTGTGGAATCGCCAAGTCCGCCCGGAAGCGGTCCGGCACGCCCACGCCAAGGGGTTGCGGATCTGGGTTTACACCATCAACGACGCCGCCTTCGCGAACGACCTGCTGAACCTCGGCGTGGACGGCCTCATCACCGACAACCCGGCGCAGATGTGGCGGACATTGGCGCTGCGTTCCGCCCGCTGAAACGGCGGCGCCTCACCGGTTCAGGTCCGGCATCTTCTTGAAGCGGGCGAGGGCATCCTTGCGCCAATCGCCGCTCGCCGCCGGCGGTTCCGTCATGGCCGGCTTCTGATGCCCCGGCAGTCGGGTCGGTGCCAGCGCCGCGCTGGGTTGCTCCGCCACCGGCGCCACCGGGGCAGCCGACACAGGTTGCGGAGTGGCGGCGCGTTCGAAGAACGAACTCGCCCCATAGGCCGGCAAAGGCAGCGGCGGCGGCGTGGCCGACGGCTTCGCGATGGACGGCGCCACCGGCGCGGCTTCGCTTTCCTCGGCCACCGGCTCCGCCCGACGCCAACACAGGCGCACCGTGGGCATCGCGCCGACATGCACGATTAGGCCGCGAAAGCTGAGGTCGGCGAGCTGCACCTTTTCCTCCAGCGCCTCCGCCCGGATCAGGGCCTGGAAGATCGCTTGCAACGTCCGCCGGCCGGCGCATTCGCGCAGCAGGGCTTCCAACGACTCGGTCCGGGCCAGGTCCAGTTGGTCCAGATGCACGATGAGCCGCGGCGTGACGCCCTGCTCCAGATCCACGCCCGACAGTTCGTAGCCGGCGCGGGCCAGGATCCCGACACCGCCATCCAATTCGACCAACGTCTCCGCGAGCGAGGTTTCGGTGTCGGACTTGAGCGCGGCCACGGTTCCCTGGACATCGGCGCGCAGTTGGTGCAACTGGCCCGCGGTCGAATTGACCGCGTCGCGGAACTGCGCGGCCTTCGCCGGCGCGGAATCAACGGCCTGCTTGAGCTGCGCGGCCTTCTGGCGGAGCGCCTGCAATCGGGTGAAGACGGGGTTCATGGCGTAACGGTGCCTGAATGCACTGCAAGCCACCCGGGCAAACAAGTTGAATTTGCCCCTCCGGATTCCGCGCCTCGCCGGCACGGCAGCATCCGGTGAGGTCCTGCCCCGCGGCCGGCCAAGGCGGCGCTTGCCGGATTCCCCCGCCCCGCCTTCACTCCGCGCCTCGCGTCCCGCCGGACGCGCCTTCATGCGGCCCGCGCCCTCCAAGTTCGCCTATTTCGTCCTCGAAGGAGCCAACTCCTTCGCCACGGCCTACTACTTCAACTACCTGCTGTTCCTGCTGCGGGACCGCTACCAGTTCGGGAACCTGCACAACCTGCTCGTCGTCGCCGGCGTCGGGCTGCTCTACATCCCCGCGTCTTGGTTCGGCGGCAAGTTCGGGCAGCGGCACGGCTACTTCGCCTCGCTGCGCGTTGGGTTCGGCGGCCTGGTCATCGCCATGTGCCTCGGCTGGCTGCTGCCCTCGCTGGGCACCTTGCTGCTCGGGCTGGCGCTGTGGTCCGCGTCGATCTGCTTCACCTGGCCCATCCTTGAGGCGCTGGTCAGCGAACACGAGGAACCGCGCAACCTGCTGAACCGCGTCGGGCAATACAACGTGGTCTGGGCCGCCACGATGGGTCTCGCGCAGTTCGTCGGCGGCTGGCTATTTGAACGGCTTGGGCCCAGCAGCCTGTTCTGGCTCCCGGTCGGTGTCCACGCCCTGCAGTTCCTGGCCACCTGGCCGTTGCAGGCCCGGCACGACGCCTGGCTGGCCGCTGCCCCGGCCGTCGGCCACGGCGAACTGCCTCACGACGCGGCGGAACGGCCCACGTATTTCCAACGCCTGGCCTGGATCGCCAATCCGCTCGCCTACATGGCCATCAACACGGTGAATGCGGTGATCCCGGGCATCGCCGCCAACCTTGGCCTCGGCGTCGCGCAGGCCGGGGCGCTGATGTCCGTGTGGCAACACATCCGCACGCTCTCGTTCGTCGTGCTGTGGCGTTGGCCGGCGTGGCACTACCGCTTCGGCTGGTTCCTCGGCTCGTTCGCGCTGCTGCTGGCCACGTTCCTCGTCCTGATGCTGACCCGCAGCCAGGCTGTGCTCGTCGCGGCGCAGCTCGGATTCGGCTGGGCCACGGCGCTGATCTACTACTCGTCGCTCTACTACGCGATGGACGGCAGCGACACCCACGGCGAACACGGCGGCATCCACGAATCGCTCATCGGCATCGGTATCTGCGGCGGCCCGGCCATCAGCGCGCTGACCCTATGGCTGAGCGGCACCCCGGCGGCCCCGGCCGCGGCAGTGGGCACGGTGCTGCTCGCGGGCGGGGTGTGGTGCTGGCGGGTGCGGCGATCCGCGAAGTTGTCGAATTAGGGCAGGCAGCTACGGCCGCTGGTCCCGATAAGCGTGAACCCCAGCTAGGATCGTGCATTCCGAGATGCTGCGAACCTTCTGCCGATCGTCGCAGACAATTCCACTTCGCGGCCCCAGGGAAAAATAGACCTGAACCTGGCCGCCGGTTCCGGGGGTTCTAAGGAACACCTCGTCAAATCGGCCCCGGAGTGACTCCGGCAATTCCGCTTCCGCGATCAGGATGCCGTCTCGGTAACCCCTGAGGCTACGAAGTTCATCGACGCGGTTGGTCGCGAGCGTTCCCGCGCTCCAGCGATCCCGAATCCGCTGGGCGCACTGGTCAAGCACCTCGCTTGGGAACTCCCGCCGGTGGCGGAACGCCATTCCCATCATCTCCGACGTCGCACCCGGCGGTGCGACGAGCAACCCTCCGACCTGCAGGGCCATGGCCAAGGCAAAGATCGCGAGGCGAGCTCCTAGTGAAGCCTTGCCGGCGCGGAACAACACAAAGGTGGAGATCGCCCATGGGAGCGCCAAAAAACAGGCCGCTCCAGCTACAAAACCAATGCCACCAGGTAACAGGCCCGCCCCTACCGCAAATTGGCAAAGAAAGGAGCCCGCCGCGGGCACGATCATCAGCGGGAGAAATGGGAGCCACCTCTTCATCGCCCTCCCCGTGGTCACCCCTTCCAAGGACTGATCGCGTTCAGGGCCGGCACGATCTTGCGGCGGAGTTCGAGGAAATCCAGTTCGCCGCTCTGGCGGTAGAGCACCTTGCCGTCGGGCCCGATCAGGAGGGTGTGCGGCAGGGCACCGTTCCAGTCGGGATCCAGCGCTTCCATGAGCTTGTATTTGTCGGTCGTGCCGAAGATCAGGTTCCGCGTGGAGGCGTGATGCTTCTTCAGGAAGCCCAGCACCTTGGGCTGTTCATCGGGGAACTGAGCCGCGAGGGTGACCAACTCGAAATCGCGGTTCCGGAAGCGGAGGTTGGTATCGATCAGGTCGTCGAATTCGGCAATGCACGGGCCGCACCAGGTGGCCCACACGTTGATCAGCCGGACCTTGCCGGTGCCTTGGTTGGCCCGGAGGTCCCGCAAGGCCGCCTCGTCGGCGGTGGTGACGGTGACGGGTTCCTTGCGAACCTTCTCCAACCATTGCTGGCCGGACGCGAGCTTGTCGTTCCACTTGGTGGAGCAGCCGAAGACCTTAGTTTCCTTCACCGGCGGTTCCTGGCCGGTGAGCAGGGCGTCGAGGGCGTTGCGCAGGTCCCGCACCTTCACGAGGTCAGGTCGCTCGTTGTCATCGATGCGGCCGGAGAAGCGGAGCTTGCGGGCCTGGTCGAAGACGAAGACGTGCGGCGTGGCGACGGGACCGTAGCGCTTGGAAGTGGCCTGGGTGGCCCCATCGTCGAGATAGGCGAAATTGTAGGCGCGGTCCCGGGCGCGCAGGACCATCTCGCCGAACGAGTCGCTGAGGTCCGTGTAGCCGAGTTCATCCGGGCGCACGGCGGCCGGGCTGTTGGGATTGATGGCGACCAAGGCCACCCCTTTGCCGGCATAGTCCTTGACCAGTTGTTTGAGGCGTTCCTCGTAGGCTTGGGCGGTCGGGCAGTGGTTGGAGGTGAAGACGAGCGCCAGGACCTTGGCGTCGGCGAAGCTCTTCAGCGAATGGCGTTTCCCGTCCACGCCCGGCAGGTCGAAGTCCACGGCGGGTGAGCCCAGCGGCAGCGGCGGGTAGCCCGCGTCGGCCCCGAGGGCGCGGCAGACGAGCAGGAGTCCGGCAACGAGACCGGACAGGCGGAGTGATTTCACGGTGGTCAGCCTACGGACCGCCCGGACAGCGGCAAGCATCGCGCCGGAGTTTCATTTTGAACGGCCGCGAAGTGGCCCGGTCCACCGCTTGCCTCACCGGTCCGTGTCCCTAGAGTCGTCGCATGAGATTTGTCCCGCTGCTTGTTGCCGCCCTTTGCCTGGGTCCCATTGCCCGGGCCCAGATCGAGCTGCGCCTGTCGACGGACCGGGAATTCTTCCTGCCGGGCGAAGAGCTGGACCTGTCGGTAAAGGTCGCGAACTTCTCCGGCGGGCCGCTCACCCTCGGCGAGCAGCCGGACTGGATCCGGTTCACCGTGGAGCGCAGCGATTCGGGAGTCGTCAACAAGCTGAGCGAGGTGACGGAAAGCGGCAGCTTCACGCTGGAGCATGCGACGGTCGGCACATTGCACTTCGACCTGATGCCGCACTTCGCGCTGGACCGGCCGGGCACCTACCAGGTCGTGGCCCAGGCGACCACGCCGAAGAGCGCCGAGATCTATTCCAGCGAGCCCAAGACCTTCGAGATCGTGAGCGGCGTGCGGTTGAACCCCGACCGCGTCCTGGGCGTCACGCTGCCGGACGGCACGACCGTGAAGCGCAAATACATCCTCCAGCAGGTCAACTTCCTGCGGAAACTCCGGCTCTACCTCCGGGTGACGGACGGGGAGGAAACCCGGAATTTCAAGGTCACGAACCTCGGCAACGTGGTGACCTTCGATCCGCCGCGCTGGGTCGTGGACCGGCAGAACCGTTTCCATGTGCTCCACCGCGTTGACGCCAACACGAGCGCCTACCACCTGTTTGAGACGGAGGGCGAGATGGTCCGCCGCGAACTGTATCGCTACACGACCACCACGCCCGAACTGCGGGTGAATGAGGCCGGCGAGGTCGCCGTCATTGGAGGCGTCCGTCGCCCTTCGCCAGGAGACATTCCCGCCCCGGGAACGAACAACCCTCCGGCCAAAGTCACGACCACCGCCCTGAAGCCGGAAGAGAATGCCAAGCCGCCCGCCGAACCGACGCCCAGCCGCAAACCGTGATTCGGGGCGCCGCTGGCTGCTGCTCATGGCTTTCTGGCTGGCCTGGTGCGTGAACGCCGCGCCCGAGGTGCTGACCTTGCGGAACGGGGACCGCCTGACCGGTGAGGTGAAGTCCGAATCCGCCGACCGGCTGACGCTGAAAACGTCGTTCGCCGGCACTCTCAAGATTCCCAAGGCAGAGATCGCCAAACGCGAACCCGTCGCGCCACCGGTCGCCGTCGCGCCGACGCCCCCGCCGGTCCCAGCCGCGGCCGCCCCGAAACCCGCACCGGCGCCGGCGATTGCCGCGAAGGCCACCAACACCCCGCCCGCCGCCACGCTCGGAACGGTGGCGCGATCGTGGCTCCCGCGGTGGCTGGTGCCCTACACGACGAATTGGCATGGCAGTGTCCAGATGGGCATGGACCTCGGCATGGGCACCGCGGATCGGCAGACCTTCTACGGCAACATCTACGCGAACCATTCTTACAACCGGGTGCGCAACAATGCCGAATATCACGCCGCCTATGGCACGCTGAACGGCAACGATTCCGCGAACCGAATGAACGGCCGGATCAAGACGGACTACGACTTCGGGACGAAACGGAAGACCTACATCTACAACACCGGCGGCATCGGCTATGACGAGATCCGGCGCGTGGACATGGAGTTCGACGAGGGCGTGGGGCTGGGTTACAAGCTGATCCAACGGCCCAAGTTCAACGTGAACGGCGAGTTGGGCGGCCAGTATCAGAACATCAATTTCATCACCGCCAACGACCGTTCCTACCTGTCGATCCGCGTCGCCGAAAACCTCTCCTGGCAGGTGTCGGAAAAGCTCCGCGTGGACCAACGGCTCACCTTCCTCCCCAACGTGGAAGACCTGGCCGATTACCGGGTCCGCCTTGAACTCAGCGCGAGCTATCCGCTGTTCAAGCGGGTGACCATCTCCTTCAACGCCATTGAACTCTACGATTCCGCGCCGCCACCGGGGGTGGACCAGAACGACCTGACGCTGCAATCGAGCGTCGGGATCAACTTCTAGCCGGCCGACCGCGCCGGCTCAGCCGAGAAACTTGCCCGGATTCAGGATCCCGCGTGGGTCCAGCGCCGACTTGATCGTGCGGTGCAACGCATCCGCCGCCGGCGAAACCGCCAACGGCCACCACGGTTGCTTCGCGAGCCCGATGCCGTGCTCGCCCGTCACGACGCCGCCCAGCTTCACGACTCCCTGGAATAGCTCGTCGAGACAGGCCTCGCTGCGGTCCTTCTGCGCGGAATCACGGTCGTCGCGCATGACGTTGACGTGGATGTTGCCGTCGCCCGCGTGGCCGAAACACGCGATGGGGAGCCGGTGCTTCCGCTGGAGCGCCGCCGTGAACCGGAACAGCGCCTCCAGTTGCCCGCGCGGCACCACGATGTCCTCGTTGAGCTTGGTGAGCCCCGTGTCCCGCAGCGAATAGCTGAACTCGCGGCGCAGGCCCCAGAAACGTTCGACCCCGGCGTGCCCCAGCCCGCGGCGCACGAACTTCGGTTCGGCCGAGCGGACGGCCTTTTCCAGGTCCCGCAGCTCGCGCCGGACACTGGCTTCCTGGCCGTCCAGTTCCACGATCATGTGCGCGCCGCAGCCGACCAGTTCGCGGGAGCCGGTCCGCTTCACGGCCGCCTTCAGGGTGAATTCATCGGCCAACTCCAGCGCGGCCGGGAGGAAGCCCGCCGCGAAGATCGCCCGCAACGCCTTCGCCGCGGCGCGCATGTTGCCGAAACCCACCCCGAGGCAGGCGCGGTAGGGCGGCAGCGGAATCAGCTTCAGCGTCGCCTCGGTCACGACGCCCAGCATGCCCTCACTGCCGACGAACAGTCGGTGCAGGTCGAAGCCGGTCTTGTTCTTGTGCGTCCGGCTGCCGAGGCGGACGAGCGTGCCGTCAGCCAGGGCGACTTGGAGGCCCAGCACGTAATCCCGGGTGACGCCATACTTGAGGCACCGGGGACCGCCCGCGTTGGTGGCGATGTTTCCACCCAACGAACAGTCGGCCCGGCTCGCCGGGTCCGGCGGATAATAGAGGCCACGCTTCTCGACCTCCGCCTGGAGCTTGGCGGTGATGACGCCCGGCTGGACCACTGCCACGAAGTCGTCGCGCGCAATCTCCACGATGCGATTCAACCGCGCCAACGAAAGGGCAAGGCCACCCTGCACCGGCACGCAGCCGCCGACGTAGCCATGGCCGGCGCCGCGCGGCGTGACCGGAATCCCGGCCCGATGGGCAAAGGCAAGGATCCGCGAGACGGACTCCGCCGAATTCGGCAACGCCACCGCCTCGGGCGGGGCACTTGCGAACCACTTGTCGCCCGAGTGCGCAGCGATGGCCGCCGGCTCCACGGTCAGTTCATCCGCCGCCAACTGACGGGCCAAGGCCCGGAACTTCACCGGCAGTTTCATTCGCCGGGCTCCTGGGCTACGAGGTCCTTCACCAACGCCCTGGCCCGCTCGACCTCGTCTTCCGGGACCTGAAGGCGAATGCCGCCGACACCCAGAATCCCGCCGTCGAAACCAAGCGCGGCATCCACACCGCTGCGCAGGACGTTGAAACCCGCCGCCTCGAGACGACCGGCAACGAGGTCGGCCTGGGCCAGGTTCAGAAAATTCCCGACCGTGATGAAATCCATGCCGTGACGCTCCGGCAACTCGGTGGCCGGTGCAACTCCGCCGTTGCCCAACCAGGAGCTAACGGGCGCCGCGGGAAACCCTGTAACCGGCGCCGGGCGGACGGCGTTACGAGTGGTGTTGACGGTGCAAACTCGAAACGAAAAGTCATGAAAGCCAATCTGCTCATTCTCGCCCTGCTCGCCGCCCTACCCCTGGCCCAAGCCCAGGAAAAACTGCCCAAGGAGGAAGCCTTGACCTACGCCAGATGGGTCGGGGCCGACGCCAAACAACTCAGCGGCACGCCGATCGCCACCGAGGTGGACCTCCAACAACCCGTCGCAGTGAAGGAGGATCCCTACGGCGGCATGGTCCTGCCGCAGAAGGACCTCAAGGCGGAATCCCTCGCCAAGGCGGGCGAAACCGCCGTCCCCATCGGCCAGCTTTGGCTGCTCAAGCTAACCCCCATGCAGGATGGTTCTGGCATTTCCCAGGACCGGCTCCGCCTGGCCACGGTCGAGGCCGATGGCGAGCAGGTCACCGCCCCGCAATGCGCCCTGGCCGTGAAACGCAACGCCGCGGGCAAGCTGGAATTGCTGGTCTACGGCAAGGCCAAGGAACCGGTGCTGACCGCAGCCCTTAAGCCGATCGGCGCCAAGCAGACATCCCCGTTGGAGCTCGACGCGGAACGCGACGGTGATGCCGGCAAGCTGACGCTCAGCATTCTCGGCAAGTATCGGGCATCGTTCTCCGTCACCGAGCTGGAAATGTAAGCCAACCAGGTAATCCTCTCGCACGGCCCGGCCGACCGCCGGGCCGTTGTCATTTTGACGCGGACCGGAGTCCTAAGTCCTACTTCAGGGCGACCGAGATGGTGTTCGCGGCCGACCACAGTTCCCGACCGTCCGGGCCGCGATACCGGGCCGTAACCGTAACGACACTGCTGCGCGGCCGGCTGTCTTCCCAGCGAAGGGCCAGTTGGTAGCCAACCCCCAGCGACGTCTCCGCCGCCAACGGCTTGAGGTCCGTGGCATCCAGTGCCCACACCTTACGGGCCGTCGCACCGCGCACGCTACCGCCATCCACGGAACCGTCGAACATGAGAACTTCCAGCACCCCTTGCCGGATTTCCACACCGCGCGCCACGGTCGGCCCGCTCGCGTAGATACGCACCCCGATGCCGTCCAGACCGGGCGCACCGTCCAGGTTCAGCGCCACGGGAACGCCGAACAAATGCACCTCGGAAACCGAACCCGCACCCGGCCGCCCGCCGTGGGCACAGCCGGACATCATGGCCAGCAGGGCAACCAGCAACCAAGCCGGCCGCCCGATCCGTCGCCCGCGGCCGCTCACAGGGAACCTGCTTTGGTTTTCGGGATGGACTGCTCGCGCCATGAGGGCCGGTTGGTCTGGTAGAGCGGATCCAGCAAGTTGCGCTGCAGTTCACCCTGCTTCATCAGCGGCTTGAAGTTGGTCGCGTCCAGTTCGCGGCGCAGCACCTGGTCGGGATCGCTCAGCTTCACCTTGGCCTGGTAGTTCTCCATGACGACCGGGGTCATCATGATGAGCAATTCCTTTCGGTCCCGCTTGGTGGTGCTCGTGCGGAACAGCGCCCCAAGGTAGGGAATCTCGCCCAGCACCGGCATCTTCTTCACCCGCTTGTCGTCGGTGCTGGCGATCAGGCCGCCGATGATGATCGTCTGGCCGCTCTGGGCGCTGACGGTGGTGTTCGCCTTGCGTTGGTTGATGATGGGCACCGAGGAACCCTTGTTGACCTCGACGGTCGAACTGCTGATGGCGCTGTTGGTAGTGCCGATCTCCATCTTCACGAAACCGTCCGGGCTGATCTTGGGGGTTACGGTGAGATTGACGCCCACGTCCTCGTATCGGAACTGCGTGGTCAGGTTGTTCTGCGCGTCCAGCCGGCTCTGGTCCACCAGCGGCACCCGCTGGCCGATGTTGATGGTCGCCGGCTTGTTGTCGGACGTGACGATCTGCGGCCGGCTGAGGACCTCGAGGCGCCCCTGCTGCTTGAGCGCGCGGAGCAGGAAACTGAAGTCGCTGCCGGTGACCGCGCTGGAGAATCCGCCGAAGCTCTTCAGCGAATCCGCGACCCCGAAGTCGGTGCCGATGCCGTAGGCCACGTCGCCCTTGCTGCCGGCGTGACTCCACTCGACGCCGAGGTCCGTGGCATTGTCGAGGGTGACCTCAGCCAGCAGCACCTGGATGAGCACCTGCGGCTGGGCCTGATCAAGCTCGTCGATCAGCCGGCGCACCTGCTCGAAGTAGCGGTGGTTCGCCGACAGCAGCAGCGTATTGCTGGTCGTCTCCGCGACCACGGCAACCTCCTGGTCCATCATCCGCTGTGCCGCTGCCGCCGCGTCCACCCCAAGGGCCGCGACAAGCTTCTGCCGTTCCTGGTCGAGGAACGAACGGATCGCCAATGCCACATCGGGTGCCTGCGAATTCTTCAGTCGGATGACCTCGGAATTGCGCTCATGGGCCGTGCTGGAATCGAGGGTCTCAATCAGTTGGGAAACCAACGTGACGTAGTGGTCGGTGCCGCCGACGAGCAGGCTGTTGGTCCGGGGATCCACGGTCACCGAGAGGGCCGTCTGCTCGGCCGTCCCGACCGTGGCGGACGCCAAGGCTTCCTCGGTGGAACCCGCGTCCGCCGAGACATTCCGCACCAAGGTGTATTGAACCGACCGTTGGCCCGCCGCCGAACCACCGGTGGGCGTCATGCGGAACATCTGGGTCAGCATCTCGGCCATCTGGCGGGCGTCGGCATTCTGGAGGGAAAACACTTTGATTTTGGCGATCTGCGGCGAGCTGGCGTCGAGCCGGGTGATGATCTGCTCCAGCAACCCCATGTAGTCGACCGGACCGGAGACGATCAGTGAGTTCATGCGCGGGTCCGGCGTGATCAGCACGGATTCCTTCAATGCCGCCGTCACCAATTCCTGCCCCAGGTCGGTGCGGGTGATGAATTGCAGCACGGACTGGGCGTTCGGGCTCTGCTCGTTCAGCGGCAACGGCTTCGTGTTGAGCGCCGTGTTCAGGATCGCGGAGAGCGCCTCGGCCCGGGCGAACTGCAAGGGGAACACCTTGATCTCACTGACCTTGGCCACCTGGTCGGTGTCGAGCTTCTGGACCAACTCACCGATCCGTTTCGCGTCGGTCTCGCCGCAGGACACGACAATTGCATTGATCCGTTCGTCGGCACTCACGGTGATCGGCAGCACTTGGTTGGGCAGGTTTTCCCGGAAAAGCCCCTGGACCGTGGTCGCCACGCGGCGGGCATCTGCCTTGGCCAGCGGAAAGACATGGATGGCGATGCCCGTTTCAGTCGGATCGCTGTCGAGCTTCTCGATCAGGGAGGCGACGGTGCTGAGATCCTCCACCGTCGCACCGACCAACAAGGCGTTCACCCATTGGTCCGGGATGATGGTAATCGGGTCGACGGGCTCACCGCGGACCTTGGGCGGACGGTTGGCGAAGATGGGGGTCAGCGTCGCCTGCAACTTGAGCGCCGTGGCCTTCTTCAGCGGGAAGATGCGGAAGTTGAGCCGGGAAAAGACGCTGTCGCCGTCGAGCTCGGGCAGCATGCGACCGACCAAGTCGAACGCCTCCTTGCCGCCGGTCACGATGAGGGAATTGATCCGGTCATCGGCGATGACCGTCGCCGGGATTGAGCGTTCGTTCGCGTTCACCGCGATGCTGTCGGCAGCGCGTTTGGCCTGAAAGAACTGGGTGAAAGTCGCCGCCAGCGTGCTCGCGCGGGCGTTCTTGAGGGCGTAGAGCTTCACGTCGGCATTCGCGGCCATGTCCTTCGAGTCCAGCTTCTTCACCACTTCGCGGACGATGCTGAGGTTCTCCGGGCTGGCGCTAACGATGAGCGTGTTGCTCCGGGGATCGACGCTGATCGACAGGATGTCCCGGCCACCGTTGCCGCCGCGGGCGGGACGGCCCGGCCGGTAAAGCCCCTGGTCCACCAACGACTTCAGGATCGTCGACACCCGGGCCGCGTCGGCGAATTCCAACGTGAAGGTCTCGAACACGCCGCCGGCGATGGTCGGTTCCTGGTCCAGCTTGGGCAGCAGGCCCTGGATCAGCTCAAGGTTCTCCTTGCTGGCGGAAACAATGAGCGCGTTGTTCAACGGGTCCGTCTCGATCTTGATCTGGTCGCTCGGCAGCGGCTGGGAGCCCGGCAACGTCTGCGCCCGTTGGC
This sequence comes from uncultured Verrucomicrobiota bacterium, assembly GCA_964602595.1. Lineage (GTDB taxonomy): Bacteria > Verrucomicrobiota > Verrucomicrobiia > Limisphaerales > UBA9464 > CAIWAH01. Next base: position 76,349 of record CAZRRO010000009.1, read on the forward strand.
GGGCAGCGAAGATGCTTTCCAGCAGCGTGGCGACCCGGGCGGAGTCATTCAGTTTCAGCGGGATCACCGTGAGGGTGAGCGCCGGATTATCCTGCTTGGCGTCGAGTCGCTTCAACAGATCGTCCAGGGTGCGGTTGTCCTCCTGGCTGGCCGCGACGAGCAGCGAATTGCTGCGGGTGTCGGCCAGGATGATCGGCTTGTTGCGCTGCACGTCCGCGGTCCGCAGCGCGGCGTAACGCTGCTCGAACAACGTGCCCAGCGTGCCCGCGACCACCCGCGCGTCGGCATATTGCATCGGCACCAGCCGGATGCGCCCGCTGAGGGCGGGCGCGGCCTGGTCCAACTGCTTCGCGAGATTTTGGACCAGTTCGAAACCTTCCCGCGCCCCGCCAACGATCAGGGCGTTGCTCCGTTGATCGGCCATGATGATGACCTTGAGGGCGTCCGCCTGGCCTTGGTTCAGAGTCGCCCGCTGGGTCACCCGGGCATCCATTAGCTTCTGCAACGTGGGCGCCACGACATTGACGTCGGCGTGCTCCAGCGGGATGAAGGCGATGTCGCGCAGGTCGAACGGCAGCTTTTGGTCGAGGCTCTTGAGCAGCCCCTCGATCACGGCAAATGCCTTGCTGTTGCCCGCCACGATCAACGCGCCGGTCCGGGCATCCACCGTGATGACGGGACGATCCTCGTTGCGCAGCGAACTGGCGCGAGGGCCAGTGAACAGGTCGTTGAGCACCTTTTGCACCGCCGCCGGCTCCGCGTGTTCGAGCGGATATACCCGGACGGTTTCGAGCCCGGACGCGGACGGGATGTCCAACTGGTCGATCACTTCCGCGATCAGTGGCAAGTTGTCGCTGCGGGCCGCAACGATCAGGATGTTGGACTGGTCATCGGCCTGGATCGTCAGTGCCGGCCGGCTCTTGGGCGTCTGGTTGATCGTCGGTTTACCTCCGTCCTTCAGGGTGCGCAGCCGGGTGATCTGCGTGGAAAGCCCTTCCGTCCCCGGCACGGCCGTGCCTTCGAGGAAAACCGATTGCAGCAACGGCAGCATCCGGGTCGCGGAGGCGTGCTTGAGCCGGAACAACCGCACGTCGGTGACGTAGCGGAAGAGTTCCCGGTCCATGTCCGCCACGATCTTCTGGGCGAGCTCGAGGCTGTCCGGCTGGCCGCTGAGGATCAGCGTGTTGCTGCGAGTATCGACGGCGACATTCAGCGGCTGGACCAATGCCTTCCCTTGCTCCGCCGGCTGTGCGCCGGGGCCGCTAGGGCCAATCGCCAGGGACCGTCCCTGGGAAAACACCTGGGTCAGCGCCTGCGAAACGGCAGCCGCATCGGCATGTTCCAACTGGACGAAGCGGACCTTCACGCCGTCGAGCACGGCGACGGAATCCATGAGCTCCACGATGGCCGCGAGCGCCTGCAAGTTGTCCGGCGTCGAGGTAAGCACCAGACGGTTGCCGCCGACGCCGCCCCCGACGGGATCGGTGGCGATCCGGATCGGTTTGGTCAGGTCGAGCAGGACGGTCTCACCTTTGCCATTCCGCACCTTCAACCGGCGAACTTGTTCCTGAAGTTCCCGGGCCTCCACGGTTTCGCCGGCCGCGCCGGGCCGGAGCATGCCCTGCAGCACGGCGGCCAATTGCACGGCGCTGGCCTTCTTGAGGGAAATGATCTGCACCTCCGCCTCGACGTTGGCGGCGGGCCGGTCGAGGTTCTGGATCAGCTTTTCGACCTGCGTCGCCATCGTGTCCCGGGCGATCACGACCATGCCTCGTCCGCGCTGATCGACCGCCACGGTGACCGGATCACCGGGCCGCGTGGCGCTGAGCTGGGTGACCATGGACTGCACGAGCGGCAGGATCTTTTCCGGCGGCGCGTTGGTCAGCGGCACGATGCGGAACTCGAGCTGGGAAACCTGGCCCGCGTTGTCGAGCTGCTTGATCAGCGACTCCATCAGCGCGAAGTCGGTCGGCCGGGCGCGCACAATGACGCTGCGGGTCCGCGGTTCGGCCACTACGGTGATCCGCTGCCTGGGCACCACCGCCTGCGGCGGCTGCCCCGGCTGTTGAACCTGGACCGGATCCTGCCGGATCAGCTCGGTCAGCGTGCGGGCGACAATGAGCGGATCGGCGTCCTTGATCGCGAAGAGGCGGAACTCGGATTCGTTGCCGTAGAAGTTCAGTGAAAGCTCGGTGACCAGCCGATCGACGGCATCGAGCTCCTGCGCGGGACCGGACAGGATCAGCGCGTTCGCCGCCTTGTCCACGGCGATGACTACCCCCGGAGAGGTGGCGGTGGCATTGGCATTCGTGCCGGCGCCGTCGGGCTTCTTCTCCGGGGGCGGGGGCGAAACCTTCTCAGTCACCCGCAGCGGAGTGCCGGAGACCTGCGGGTAGATGCTCTCCAGCATCTTCGCCATCTGATCGGCGGCCACGCGGTCCAGCGGACGCAACCGGACCTGCACCGCGGAATCCTTCCCCTGTTCGTCGAGGCGGGAAACGAGATCCTGGATCTGCGGGATGTCGCCGCGCTTCGCGATGATCGTCAGCGAATTCGCCGTGAGGTCCGGCTCGATCACCGGGCGGTCGGCGCGGGGGCGGTCCTCGAAGAGCGTGTCGAGCTTGGTCGAAACGTCGAAGGCCTTGGCCTTGCGCAGCCAGACGAATTGAACGTCGCGGTCGGAACGTTCCGGCGCCTTGTCGAGCGTCGGCAAGATCTTCTCCACGACCTTGAAGTGCGCGGCAGTGGCCGAGATGATCAGGCTGTTGGATCGTTCATCCACCGACACGCTGGCCTGCACGTTGCGCCGGCCGCCGCCCTCGCCTTCCGTGCCGCCGGCACCCTGGCCGCGGACGGGCCGGAACAAGTTGCGCGAAACGGATTGGAGCAATTGCTGGAGCACGCTGGAAACCTCCCGGGCGCTGCCGTTTTCCAGCTTGTAGATGCGCACCTCAATGTCCGTGCTGCCGCCACCTTCCTTGTCGAGGCCACGGATCACGTCGATGACCTGCTGCACCGCGTTCGTGGGGCCGTTGAGCAACAGGCTGTTCGCACCCGTGACCGGCGTGATGCTCACGCGGCGGGTCGTGGCGGAATCACCGCGGGCGGTCATTACGCGATTAACCGCTTCCGCGAGATCCTCGGCGCGCCCCTTTTCAAGGTGGACGGTCTGGATCACATTCTCGCCGTCGGGACCGGCGCCATCCACTTCCTTGACCATCTGCTCAATGCGTTCGAGGACGGCGGGGCGAGCCTCGACCACCAGCGTGCGTTCATTGCCGCCGGCGCTCGCAAGCACCCATTCGGCCGGATCGCCATTCTGCGTCCGGCGTCCGTAGAGTTGGGAGATCATGCCCGCCAGCGTCGTGGCGGAGGACCGTTCCAGCGGGAACACCTTCGACTGACGCCCGCCGGTCGTGCCGCCGGCCTGGAGCAAGGTGGTAATTTCCGCGAGGGCGTTGAGCTGCTTCTCGTTGCCGGCCACGATCAGTTGATTGCTCAGTGCGTCATCGAGGATTAGCGGCTCAACCGTTCCGAACTCCGGGTTGTTCCGGGCCTGGTCCTGGTAAACCTGCCGGATCTTCGCCGTGATCTCGGAGGCGCGCCGGTCCTTGAGGGACAGCACCCGCATCGACCGGCCGGCCTCCACCCCGAGGGACGAGTCCAACTGCTCGATGATGACCGCCGCCGCCTGGAGCTCCTTGGCGTCACCCGTCGCAATGATCGTGCGGGTCTTCGGATCGGTCACCACGCTCACGCGCTTCTGCGGCCGGCCGTAGGCGTCGTAACGGACCAACGCCGTGCCGAGAATTTCGGCCACCTTATCGGGGTCGGCCGACTTCACCTTGAACACCCGGGCGGTCGAACTCTGGGCGCCGACCTTGTCGAGCTTGCGGATGATGTCCTCAACCACGGCCACCTCGTTCGTGCCGCCGGTGACGATGATCCGATTCCCACTCACGTCGGGCGTGATCAACGTGTCCGCCGCCGGCGCGCCGGGGCGGTTCTTAGCCTGTTCAGTGTAAAGCGTGCGAACGGTGGTCGCGAGTTCCACGGCGTTGGCCGACGTCAGGTCGAAGACCTGCGTGTCCCGCGGCTGGAAGGCCGTGTCGCGGCTGCGCAACTGGGCGAGGATCTCCTCGATCTCCGCAATGTGGTTGGTCCGCGCCGTGACGATGAAGCGGGCGTTCTTGGCGTCGGAAATGATCTGCGCGTCCGCGGGGTCGCTGGCGTCACGGCCCTTGAAGCGATCCGTGTAAAGTTGCTGCACCAGCGGCTGAAGGCGGCTGAGTTCATCGGCGCTGCCCACTTCCAGTAGGCGGGTTTCGCGGGCCGCGCGGGTCAGTTGGGCGGACTGCAACTCGTCCACGATCTGGCCGACGATCTTCAGTTGGGCATCGTTGCCGGCGATGATGAGCTGGTTGCTCTCGGCCTCCTCGAGGATGAGGATGTCCGAGGTGCTCAGCTCGGGCTGGCTCTTGATGCGGTCCGCATAGAGTTGCCGAACCTTCGGGGACAGAACGACGGCCTTGCCCTGCTTGAGGTTGATGACCTTGGTCTTGCGTTCCGGCACCTCACCGAGGGACTGATCCAGCTGCTCGATGATCAACGAAACGCCGGCCAGCTCCTTCGGGTCCCCCGTTACGATCAACGTCCGCGTTTTGGCATCGACCGAAACGGTGACGCGTTTCTGCGGACGGCCGTAGGCGTCGTAACGCACGAGGGAGGTCGAAAGGATTTCCGCCACCTTCTCCGGCTCGGCCGACTTGATCTTGAACACCCGGGCGCTGGCGCTCTGGCTGCCGACCTTGTCCAACTTGCGGATGAGGTCCTCGACCACCGCCAGCTCGTTCGTGCCGCCGGTAACAATGATGCGGTTCCCGCTCACGTCGGGCGTGATCAACGTGTCCGCCGCCGGGGCACCGGGCCGGTTCTTGGCCTGCTCGGTGTAAAGCGTGCGGACGGTCGAGGAGAGTTCGACGGCGTTCGCGGTGGTCAGGTCGAACACGCGCGTGTCGCGGGCCTGGAAGGCGGTGTCGTTGCTCCGCAACTGGGCGAGGATCTCCTCAATCTCGGAAATGTGGTTGGTCCGCGCCGTCACGATGAAGCGGGCGTTCTTCGCGTCGGGAATAATCTGGGCGTCCGCGGGATCGCTCGCATCGCGCCCCTTGAAGCGGTCCGTGTAGAGCTGCTGCACCAGCGGCTGAAGCCGGCTGAGCTCGTCGGCGCTGCCAACCGGCAGCAACCGGGTTTCCCGGGCGGCCCGGGTCAGTTGGGCGGACTGCAGCTCGTCCACGATTTGATCCACCACCTTCAATTGGCCGTCGTTGCCGGCGATGATGAGCTGGTTGCTCTCGCCTTCCTCCAGGATGAGGATGTCCGACGTGGACAGCTCCGGTTGGCTCTTGATGCGGTCGGCGTAGAGCTGGCGAACCTTCGGCGACAGCGTTGCGGCCCGACCCTGCTTGAGCGTGATGACTTTGGTCTTCCGTTCCGGCACCTCGCCGAGCGACTGGTCCAACTGCTCGATGATCAGCGAAACGCCCTGCAACTCTTTCGGATCGCCGGTCACGATCAGCGTGCGGGTCTTGGCATCGACCGACACGGTGGCGCGCTTCTGCGGCCGGCCGTAGGCATCGTAGCGAACGAGCGACGTCGTGAGGATTTCCGCGACCTTGTCGGGCTCGGCCGACTTGATCTTGAACACCCGGGCGCTGGCGCTCTGGGCGCTGGCCTTGTCGAGCTTGCGGACGATTTCCTCGACCGCGGTCAATTCGTTGGTGTCGCCGACAAGAATCAGGCGATTGCCGCCGGTGTCGGGCGTGATGAGCGTGTCCGGCGCCTGGTTGCCGAGGCGGCCCTTGGCTTCCTCGGTGTAAAGCGTGCGGACAGTGCTCGCCAACTCCACCGCGCTGGCCGTGGTCAGGTCGATAATCTTGGTCTGGCGATTTTCGGTGCGCGCCTTGCCGGTGCCGAGCTGCTGGAGGATGGCTTCAATCTGCTTCAGGTGTTCCGGCTTGCCGGTGACGATCAGGCGGCCGGTCCGGGCGTCGGCCATAATCTGGGCGTCGGCCGGATCGGTGTCCTGCTTGTCGCGCCATTGATCCTGGTAAAGCTGCTGGACGAGCGGTTGCAGGCGCTGGACGTCGGCCGCCGTGCCGACCTCGAAGGTCTTCGTTTCGCGGGACGGCTGACCATAGCCGGCGTTCAATTGCAGTCGGGAGATGATGTCCTCCACCGTCTTCAACTGGTCGGCGCGGGCGCTGACGAAGATCCGGCCGGTCTTGCCGTCGCTGATGATCTGCGCGTCGGGCGCGCCGAGCTGTGGGCTGCTGGCCAGCTGATCACGGTAGAGCTGCTGGACCAACGGCATTAGGCGCTGGGCCTCGGAGAGCTTGCCGAGGTCGAAGGTCTTCGTCTCGCGCGTCGGCCGTGCCTGGCTTTCCAGAGTGCTGACGATCTGCTGAATGCTGGCGGCCTGGTCGTCGGTGCCCTGCACCAGCAACCGCGTGCCCGAGGCGTCGGGATAAATCGTCGCGGGCTTGATCGTTTTGCCCTGCGATTGTTCCGCGTAAATCTGGGTGACCTTGGCCATCAAGTCCGCGGCCGTGGCGTTCTTCAGCTCGACGGCGTGCAGTTCGCGCACGCCCTGCTCCGGCTTGGCATCCAGCGCGGTGACCATCGTCTCGACCTGCGCCAGCACCGTCGGCGACGCCAGCACCAGCAGGCGCTTGCTGGCTGGCTCGGGTGTGATGCTCAGCACCCCGTTCAGGTTCCGGCCCGGATTCTGCGCGGTGAACACCTTCTGGATCAGGTTCGCGATTGCGTCGGGATCGCCCTTTACGTCGAAGATGCGGAGCTGTTTCTCGCGGGAGATCGCCTCGCCACCGCCGTCGAGCTTCTCGATGACGGATTCGGCATCCTGCAAGTCGGTGCGGGTGCCGGACACGATCAGGGAATTGGACTTCTCGTCGGCCGTGACGGTGACGCGCTTGATCGGCAGACCCCGCTGGTCATACCGCATCATCGCACTCGAGACGATCGGGGCCATCAGGCCGGCCTCGGCCTGGTTTAGCTTGAACACGCGCGCACCGGGCGCTTGCTGCGGGCTATTGTCGAGCCGGTTGACGATGCTGGCGACCTGCTCGATTTCGGCCGCGCCGCCCGTAATGATGAGGCGGTTGGCGACGGGGTCGGGAACAATCTTGGTCGAAGTCACGTAGTCGGTGCCGCGCTGGTCGCGAAGCAGTTCGGTGAAGAGGTTGTTCACCGTCGGCGCGAGCGTGTTGGCGTCGGCCGACTTCAGTTCGATGACGCGCAGCTCGCGCGGCCCGGAATCGGGCCGGGTGTCGAGCTGCTGGATCATCTGGTAGGCAGCCTCGACCGCAGCGTGGTCCCCGGTGACGACGAGACTGTTGCTGCGCGTGTCCAGCAGCACCTTCACCTGCTGGGTTTGCGCGTTCAGGCTCTTCTCGACCAATCCGGCGAGCTCGCTGGCCGAGGCGGTTTTGAGACGGATGACGCGGGTCTCCTCCTTGGCCGCCTTCTTCTCGAACGGGTCCAACTGACGGATGATGCCCTCGACCCGGGCGATTTCCTTGTCGCCGCCGCTGACCATGATCCGGTTGTTCTTCGTCTCGGCGATCAGTGTGGCCGGTCCGCCGGCCGGCTCGGGCTGGCCGCGGATCTGTTCCTGGTAGAGCTGCTGCACAAGCGGCGTGAATTCAGCCGCGGTCCGGCTGAACAATTCGATGCCGCGGAACTGCCGCGGGGCCGCCGAGGCCGGCGTGACGTCGAACTGCTTCACCAGCGTGCGGATGCGTTCCTGATCCTTGGCCACGGCCAGCACGATGATCTGCTTGCCGGTGGGATCGGCCATCAGGGTCGGCGCGGGTTGCCCTTGCGTGGCCATCTGGCCGATCAGCTGCGTGACCAAAGGGATGACCTCCGCGGCCGACTTCGCCTGCATCTGGATCACGCTCAGTTCGCGTTCGGACTGGACTGGCGAAATGTCGACAATGCCGACCACCGCCTCGATTTCCTTCATCTGCTCGTCGGTCCCGGTAACCAGCAGGCGGTTGTTGCCAGCATCGGCAACCAACGACGGCTTGGGCACAGTTGAGAAGCGCCGGTCCGTCATCCGCTCGGTCACGAGGCTCTGGATCTGGCTGAGCGCCGTGTCGGTGCGGGTGTTCTTCAGCGGGATCACCTTGAGGCGCCGCGTCTGCGTCTGCGGCTTGTCGGCGCGCAGTTGCGTGACCAATTGCTCGATGCGCTGAAGATGGTCCTGACTGGCCGTGACAATCAGACGGCCGGACTCGGTATCGGCCATGATCTTCGCATGCGCCACCGTCGAGGCCGAACCGTCGGCCGTCTGGTTCTTGTATAGTTGTTCGACCAACGGCTGGATGCGCCGGGCTTCCTCGGGGGATCCGACCTCGATGAACCGGGTCTGCAACGGCGTGGGCTGCGATGAACCCGTCTCCAGTTGCGCCACGATGTCGGTCGCAGTCTGCAAGTCGCCCGGCGAACCGGTCACCACCACGCTCTGGCTGCCTGGATCGTAGGATACGCTGGCGGTCGTCGTGGCCTGGCCGCCTTTGTCTTTCCGGGTGAGGGCCTGCTTCAGGATCGTCGTGACGTTCGTCGCCTCGGTGGCACGGGGCCGGAAGATCTTCGTGAGCTGGATCGCCTGGCCGCGGTTCGGCACCAGCGGGTTTTCCCCGCCAATCCCCACCGCACCCACCGCGCCCTTGTCCACCCGCGTGACCAACTGCTCGATCTGGTCGAGCTGTCCGGGCAGCGGCGCGGCGACGATCAGCCGGTTCTGCGCGGCATCGGCGATAATGCGGGCCTTGGTGGCGGCAGCGCTGCCGGACTCGTTCGGGGCCGCCACGCCCGGAATGGCCTGCCGGACCATGGTGGCCATCTCCTCCGCCTTGACCGACTGCAGCTGGAATATCCGGACGTCGCCCGAGCCTCCCTTCTGCTCGAACTTGTTGATCAGCTCCTCCGCCAGCTCCATCCGATCGTTCGGGCCGAAGAGCACCAACGTGCGCGAAGCCTCGTCATAGACCGACGTGATGTAGTCGTTCGGATCGGCCGGCAGCACCTCCATCGCCTTCGAGTTCGGATTGTAAGTGGTGCGCTTGGGAGCGGTGGCGATGCCGAAGGTGCGGTTGAGCAAGTCCGACACGATGGCGCCCGAGGCGTTCAGCAGCGTGAAGGTCTTCATCTGCCGGTCGGCCGCCTGCTCGGTGCCGATGGTTTCGAGCAGCGTGCGGACCCGCTGGATGTTCGCGAGGCGGTCCGTGACGACCAACCCCCTGCCCCGTCCCAGCGTGGCGACGGAACCCGCGTTGGAGAGCATCGGCAACACGGAGTCGGCAACCTCTTTCGCGTCGAGGTTCTTCACGTCCATCACGACGGTGACGACCTCGTTGGGCCGCACGTCACCGACGTTCTCCATGCCGCGCATAATGCGGATGGGCATCGCGGGCAGTTGCTTGAAAGGCACCAGGCGCAGGTTGTTGCCATCCTCGACCAGCATCACGCCCTTCATGGCGAGCATGAGGTTCAACGTGTCGAGCGCCTCGTTGTAATTGTAGGCGTTCGGGTCGTCATAGGTGAGCGTGCCCACGACGTTGGTGTCGGACAGCAAGGGCTTGCCCGCCATCTGGGAGAATCGCTCCACCACGTCGGAATACGGGATGCCATCGAACTGGAAGCGGATGTTGCGGGCGGGTGCCGGGGCTGCGGCGCCGGGGGTAACGACGACGTCAGGCTTGGTCGCCGGGGTCCCGGGGTCTTGGGCCCGCGTAGCGAAACCGGCGAGGACGACCACACCGAGGAGCAGGAGGCGGAGCGATTTCATGGCGGAAAAGGGAGTGAACATGGGCGTCACGGAATCACGGCTTGTGGGCCAGTTCGGTCGGGAGTTCGGTTTCAGTCAACTTACGTTTCTCGGCGAGCGTGCGACCGCGTTCCACGGCCCAGAATTCGTCGCCCAGTTTCAGGATCAGCCGGCTGTGCGACTGGAGGAAGGAATTGCCCGGCGCGGGCATGGCCCGGTAGTCCACCAGCACGATCTTGCCACCCGCGAGTTCATCGCCGACGCGGTAGCGAACTGTCTTCTGCGCCGCGAGGTCGCGGATGTGGATCTCCGGTTCGCCGTTCCATTCGGACAACGACACCACCCGGAACACCTCCAAGCCGGGCGCCACGCCCGGCTTGGACGGCAGCGGCGCGGGCTGCCCCGGCTGGGCCGGCGCGGCGGCACGTTTGATGTAGGGCCGCAGCAGGTCCCGGGTGACGATGGAGTTGAGCAGGTGCCGCTCGGGAGATTCCAAGGTCAGGCTGGAAACCAGGTTCGTCCGCTCAACTTCCGGCGCCGGATCGATGACCAGCGTGAGGTAACGGAATCGCACCCGCACTTTGCCGGGCGCCTCGCCGACAGACACCGTGAGGTTCTCCGTGCGATGCAGCCAAGGCGAATGGTTGAGCAGGAACAGCAGGTTGATGACGTTTGTCAGCGGGCCGTCGCCTTGGACGTTCCAGCCCATCTCGCTCGCGCCGCGCAATTTCCGCGGGCCGACGGGCAATCGGGTAAAGTCGTTCTCTTCCAAGCCGGCCGACAGGATTTTCTGGGTCAGGATCTCGCCGGAACGGGCGCTGGCCTTATCCACCGTGTCCGCAAACGCGGTCTTGGTGATCTGCTTCAGGCGATCCTCGGCGGCAAAGTAGTTCCGCCGCTCGACCTGCACCTTGCCCATCTTTTCCTTCACCAAGGCGATGCGCTTGTCGATTTCGCGGAGCGGCGCGAGGAAGACTCCCCGGACGCCGAAGATCAGCGCAAACAGGCCGACCAACCCGCCGACGGCCGCCACGAGGATTTTCTCCCGGCGATTCATTGGACTCCTTTCCGCCAGGCCGCGGTGTCCATCGAGACATCGTCGATGGGCCGCTGGGGCGGCTTCACCTTGTGCAGGTCGATCTTGAGCTTGGCGGGCACGCTGAGCTCGACGGTCGAGCGGAACTCGTAGCCGAACCGATCCGCGCCCGGCGTGATCGCGATGGGCTTCACCTCGTAGCCGGCCGCTACCAACTGCTTTTCCAGCCGGGCCAAGGTCTCGCCGCTGCGCGCCTGGACCGACATCCGGATGATGTTCTGCCCGCTCACGGCGAGCGAAGTCAGGTAAAGTTCCTCGCTCGCGGGCAGCACCGAGGTCAGGTAGGCGTAATGCTCGAGCCAGTCCCGCTCGCCCTTGATCCAGTCCTCCACCACCGCGGTCTGCTGCAGCAGCTTGCGATACACGGGACGCTTCTTCTCAGCTTCCGCCAACTCCGCGCTGGCCGCATTTAGCACCTCGGTGCGACGCGTGACGAGCCAAGTCCGCAGGCCCAAGACCGCCGTGCCGAGCACCGCCACCGCTGCGACGCTGGAAAGGATCCAGATCCGGCGCATGTCCCGCTGGACCGCGGGTTGCTTGGGGTTGAGGAAGTCGAAGGGCAGCCCGAGGCCATCGCCCATGCCGAGCGCCAAGCCGAGCGCCCCCATGGCCCCGGCCGCGGCCTCCCGCGCCTCGGCGGGCAACGCCAGCGCGGTCGCCGGGTCGAGCACCGTGCACGGCGTAGCCAGGCGCGGGGCGAGGGCGTTCGCCACCTCGGCCTCGTGCCCGGTCGCGCCGGTCACCACCACGTTGCCAACGGTCGGATTTGCCTCCAGCCCGCTGTAACTGTGCAGGCTGCGCACCACCTCGATCACCGCCGCCGGCACAAAGCCCTGTTCCGCCGGCACGTCGGCGGCGACCCGTAGTGTGGCCCCGCGGCTGAACAGCAGCGACTGCTGGGCGATGATGTCGATGGCCACTTCGTCCGGCCGGAGGGAAATCAGTGCAAAAGCCCCGTCGCCGTCCGCCACCTTCGAGGCTTCCACGCAGCGGGCATTCGCGTAGGGCAAAAGGCCAAGGGCGAGCAGCTTGAAGCCCGCCGCCTCGGCGAGCTTCTGGTAAAATTCGACGACCTCCCGTTTCACCGCCGCGACCAGCACCTCCAGCTTCGGCGCGGCGGGGGCAGCAGGAACGGGCACAGAGCCGTCGGGGCCGTCGCGGGGTTCCACCCGCTCCGGGGGCGGCAGGATCTGGCGACGCACCTTGAAGTCGATCACCGCGTCCTCCATGCGGAACGGCAGGTCCTTGCCGACCTGAAAGTGGACGATCGACGCCAACTCGGACTGCTTCTCGATCACCGGCACGGTGAGCGTCCGCAGCACGACCTTGGCGCGCGGGATGCCCATCACCGCCGCCGAGGGGCGCACGCCGAGCCTGTTCAACGCCCGGCTGATCGCCGGCCCGAGCACGCCGGGATCGTTCCGGTCGGCATCGGCCGCCAAGTCCAGAGGGGCGGCCAGCACTCGGCTGATCACCCCGCGGCCGTTCGACTGCACCACGCGTAGCGTCGTTCCCTCGACGTCGAGGGCGTTGATCTGCGACGGCGTCTTCGGCCGGTGCTCCTTGCGGAGTCCCAGCCGTTGCAGGATCGGATCCAATGCCTGTGTGCGGTCAGCCATGCGTCTGCTTTCGGAACGGAGAATCGGTCGGCCGGGAATATGCCGTCTTCTCGGAAGACTTTTCCAGCGTCTCGGTCGTGAGTTTGAAGGGTAACCCCAGCCGGGTGATGTCCCTGAGGCTGGTGATGCGCGGTTCGGCATCCGCGACGTCGATGCTCACTTCCAGCACCCGGTAACGGCCCGAAGGCAAACCGTAGCCAATCACGTGAAAACTGAACTGGTAGCTCTGGGCCGTGAGGTAGGGCGCGATGCGCCTGAAGGTCGCCACGTCCACACCGCCATCGGTCAACAGCCACGCGGGTGTCGCCCGTTGTTCGGGCCGCAGCCCGGCGCGGGCCGACACGATGGTTTCCGCCAAGGCCAGCTCAATGCCCGGCAACGTGGCCAAAACGATTGCGCTCGCAGTGTTGACGTTGATGAGCCCCTCACGGTGACCGGTCCAGTCCGTCGCGAACAGATCGAGCACCTTCGGCAACTCCTCCTTGGTAATGCCCGACGCCACTTCCACCTCCTGCCCCTGCTCGTTCTTCACCTTGGCAGTGGCTTCGAGAACCTCCGCCGGATGCCCCAGCTTCAGCTTGGCGGCGCGAATCGCCGCCACGTAGTTCGTGAAGGCCGGCGGCAGTTCGCTGACGCCGGCGGGCAATACCTCCACCGGGTTGTTGAGGTCCACCTTCAGCTTCCCGGCCGCGGTGCGTTCCGGGTCATAGGCGGCCACCGTGAAATACTGCGCCATGCCGTGATCCAGCCGCCCGTCGCGATTGTCGGGCGGAAAGACCTCGTCGCCGTCGTCCTCGTTCGGGTCCAGCCGGCCATTCCGATTCGCGTCCTCGCCGAACAGCAGCGGCCAGGTGAAGCCCGGCACGCGGAGCAATTCGTCCAGCGAAGCCATCGGCCCACGCGGACGCGAATCGGCGGTCAGGAACGGGGTCCCGTCGTCCGCCGCCGGCGTCGCCGGTTCGGCGAGCGCTTCCAATTCCGTGAGCAGCGCTTCGGTTTCGTCACCGGGCAAATCTGCGTCCTTCGGCGCGGGCGTCCCAGCCGCCGCAGCACTGGTCGCGTTGGTCGAAAATCCGACCGCCTGCTGCAACGACCGCAGCATCGCCGCCGTCATCCGGGGAATCTTGGCGAGGTCAACGCCGCCGGGATGGTTCAGGTTCACGCGCCCGGATTCGTCGGACAGCCCGTAGCGAACTTCAGTCAGCGCCTCGCTGTCCCCGGGGGAAAACACCGTGAAACGCCAGAGGTCCGAACCGTCCTCGTAAACCAGCCGTTCCCGGAACGCCGCTGGATTCTCCAGCCAGTCGCCGACATCCCGCGCCGACGCCGCCACCCGCAACGCCTCCTGAACCCCGCTCATCGCCACCGAAAATGCCTGTTCGCCCCCCGCGCTCGCGCTCGCGGCCGTCTCGTCGGACCGCGAACGGAACAGCAGGCTCATGGTGACCATCGACAGCAGCAGCACGAACACCAGCACCGCCAGGAGGGCAAATCCCGGGCACGCGGCGGCCGCCCGGTTCCGGGAAACGGAACCGGGCGCGCATTCGTCATGGCGACGGAGCACGTTCACGGCGTGGACAGGAGTTCCTCGGCGGCATCCTCGGGTTGCTTCAGGACGATCCCCGCCGGCAGGAACACGACCCGACGGAATTGTTCGTAGGGGTATTCGTCCGCGTTCGCGTCGTCGGGCAGCGGGTCTGCGCCCAAAACGATCTCCACGCCCGTCGGCGGACTCGCATTGGTCCAGCCCTCGCGCCACCCCGCGCCGTCCCAGTAGCGGAAGTGGACAAACCGGATGAGGTCCGTCAGCGGCTCCGGCAACGGCCCACTCAGGCGATTGGTCGGGTCCAAACCGGCGCCAAGGGGGATGAACGACAAGTTGGTCGAACCTGAAGCGGGCGGCGGCGTGTCCAGCAGGCGGGGAAGGCCAAGCGGTTCCTCGCGCCGGTCGAAGCCAAGGACTGAGGTGTTCGTGCCTTCGTTCCCCAGCACCGTCGCGAACGAAACCCGCACCAAGTCGCCGGACGGACGTTCCCGGGCACCGGCTTTGGCCGTGGGGGCGACGACCAAGGTCGTCCGGGTGAAGCTGAGCGAACCCGTGTCGCCGAGGAATTCGTGGCCGCCACCGGACTTCGGCACCGCGCTGCGCAGGTCGGCCGTCATCCGGTCGAGCAGCAGCCGGATCGTGGCGCAACGCTCCGCCTCCTGGAGGATTTGCCCCCGCAGGTCGGTGGCCTGGCGATAGAACAGCATGGCCACGATCAGCAGACCGACGATGATCCCGAGGGCGAGGATCATCTCGACCAACGTGAACGCCGCTGTCCGGCGCGCGGATGGCTGGACCCATTTCATGGCGTCAGGGCCGCTGCCGGCGCGTTGGTGGTCACGGCTCGGGGTTTCAGGACCTGCGACAGCCGCTGGACGATAGGTTTGGTTGAATGCCGGATGATGACTTCCGTGCGCACCAACCCGGAAGCGGCCCCGGCGGCTTCCGAGCTCTCGCTTTCCAGCGGCGCCAGCACCAACTCCCACGCCCAATCTTGGAACGGCGCCGGCAGTGGCTGGACGCTTTGCGGCGCCAGCGGGCGGACGCCCAACTGAACCTCCGCCAAGGTGCTGCTCGCCAGGTTCAGCGCGTGCAGGCCGAGCTTCTGGCGTTCCAAGCTCTCCAAGGCGGAGTTCAACGCACTGGTGGCGACCGCCGCGGCCGCGACGAACAGCGCCAGCGCCAGCAGCACTTCCATGAGCACCGCCGCCGTCGGGCCCGAGGAAAGGGTCCGCAGTTTCATGGCGACTTGCTCTCCGCGCCGGGCGGCGCGTCGCCCGGCAACTCGACGTCTTCGTTCTGGCCTTCGGGAAGCTCCAGCTGTCCTTCCGCGGCCAGCCATTTGCGGCGCACGGTCCCGGTCAACCCGGACAGGCTCAACCGGAGGCGGCGCAGGTCGCCATCATCCAGCGACATCAGGATGAGTTCCGCGGAATCGCTCGAGCCATCCGGGTAAAACACGATCGGCGGCGGGACCATGGACGAGGCGGATTCGGCCATAACACCCGAAGAAGCATTGCCGGTTTCAGCGGGCGCGACAGCGGAAAAGGTCTGGTTGGTGAACGCGCCGTTCCCGGATTCAGCCTCCAGCACGGGCCGAAACTGGACGAGGTCGTTCAGTTGGTCGGCGAAGGGTGTCGCCTCGAACAGACGGACGAACTTGCCGGGTTCCGTCAGCGGATCCGGTTCCCACTGGACCTGGACGCCGGGAAAAGGCGAGGCGGCGTTGGTCGCACCAACCAACGCCGCCTCCACAAAGCTGACCTGCACCCGCCGACCGGTGCTGGCGGACTGCGCCCGGGCAAACCGGAACAGGGATTCCAACTGGCCCGCGCCTTCCTCCAACTGGGTGCCCTGCCGGGCGGAATTGAAGCTGTAGCCAACCGCCCCGGCGATCAGGAGCAACAGGGCAACTGTCAGGACCAGCTCAACGAGGGTGAAGCCGGCCCCGGTGGCTGATGGTCGCCGGCCCGGGTTGCCCATGAAAAATCAGTCCTGCTCACGGCCCAAACTCACTTCGGAGTGCCAGATGCGTTGGCGTCGGAGCCTTCGGCGTAGAGCTTGATGTCGTCATCGGTGTCCGGCTGGCCGTCCGGACCCACCGAGAACAGCTTGTAAGGCAGGGCCCCACCCGCTTCGCCACCCGCGCCGCCACCCGTGTTGCCGGTGGTGGCGTCGTTGAGTTCGTAGCGGATCTTGTTATTCCACGGGTCGTCCAGCGTCGTGCCGGGCTTGAGGTAGGGGCCGGCCCACTTCTCACCTAGGCGTTCATTCTCGAAGCTGGGCTTCTTGAGCAGCGCGTCCAGGCCGCCTTCCTGCTCGGAGGGATAATGGCCCAAGTTCAGCCGGTAATTGTCGAGGGCATTGCCCACGCCCTGCAGCATCAGCCGGGTGGTGTTCTTCTCGGCGCCCTTCTGCTGCGGCAGCACGAACACGACGAGCGCGCCGGCCAGGAGCAGGATGATGACGATGACGAGGAGGATTTCGATCAGGGTGAAGCCGGTCGCGCGCCGGCGACGGCGGGCGAGGGTGCTGAGTTGCTGGACGGTCATACGCAGTTGAAATGCTAGATTCGGACGTTAGCCGGACGGTGGAAAACCCGACAAGATTCAACTGTGTTACGGCAAAGATTTTTGCCGCGGCGCCGCGTCCGGCCGGCCTACTTGGAACCGAGCGCGCTGGCCATCGTGAAGATGGGCAGCAGCAGGCCGAGTGCGAGGAAGCCGATCGCAGCCGCCACGCAGACCAGGATCGCCGGCTCGATCAGGCGCACGGCCTGGTCCACCTGGCGGTTGGTGCGGCGTTCGACCGTGTCCGAGATCTGCACCAGGACCTTGTCCAGGTTGTTGGATTCCTCCGCCACCGTGATCATCGCGAGGATCTGTTCCGGGATGAAGTCCCCCTGGCTCAGCGGTTCCGACAGCCGTTTGCCGTCCCGGACGGCTTCCGCGGCTTCCGCGATGCGTTCGGCCAGGATGTTCGAGCCGGTGGCGTCCTTGCTGATCTTGAGCGCGGCAAGCAGCGGCACGCCGTTCGCCAGCATGGTGCCGAGAATCCGGCAGAAACGGGTGATCGCCAGCAACCGCAACGCGGAGCCGACCACCGGAATCTTGAGCTGCCAGATTTCCAGCTTCCGCCGCACGGCCTCGTTCTTGAGGTTGAACCAGACCAACGCCACCACGCCGGCCAACACCAGCGCCACGAGATACCAGTAGTTCCGCACAATGTGGCTGGCGGCGAACATGACCTCCGATGGCCATGGCTTCTTCGCATTGGCCAGCAGCGGCTCGAACTTCGGCACGAAGAACATCAGCGCGGCGAACATCACGACGGTGCCCAGGCCGGCCAGGACCGCCGGGTAAATGAGCGCGCCCATGACCTTGCTGCGGAGTTCCTCAAAACGCTCGATGAAGCCTGAGAGGCTGCGCAGGACCTCTTCCATGAACGCGGCCCGTTCGCCGGCCTGGATCATCGCCGTGTGCAGCGGCGGGAAGGTTTCCGGATACTGCTTCAGCGTCTCGGTCAGCGATTTGCCCTCAGCCACCGCGGCGCGGATCTCCTTGAGCAGCTCCTTGATGTGCGGCGCGGGCGTGGACTTGATCAGCGAATCCATCGCCCGCAGCAGCGGCACACCGGAGCCCAATAGGTCGGCCAACTGGCTGTAGAGCATCCCGAGGTCAGCCGACTTGACGCGCCGACGCTTGGGTTTGCCCGCGGCGGTCATGCCCTTGCCCTTCACGGACACCGGGAACAGCCGTTTCTCCTGAAGCACGCGCAGCACCGCGGCCTCGCTGTCGGCCTCCAGCGCGCCGGAAACCCGGGCGCCGGACTCGTTCATGGCGGTGTAGGTGAAGTGGGGCATGGCTACGGGAGCGCGGCTCTCTGAGCCGCAAAGGAATCGAGATTCTGCCAACCGGCGACTCTCGAATCGGGACAGGCATCTGAAGGAACATTTACTCGCGACTCAGGGAGTCGCGCTCCCGCGAAACCCAGGCGAACGACTTCATCGCCTGCCTCGGCAAAAGCAGAGGGAACATCGAAGGATTCATGAGCCCACCCAAACGGTCTGCAATCAACTGGCATAGGGCTGATCTTTCCGGATGAACGTGACCTGATAGCCGACTGTATCGAGCCCGCTCTTGAGGCTGACCACAGGAAAACTGCCATCACCAAATCCCGTAGTGCAGTGGAACACTTGCACGGGCGGAACGGTCGGTAATTCGGCAATGCCGAAATCTGAGTCGGCGAAACACTCCAAGGCCCTCCCGGGGATCGGGTTATTTCTAACCGACTCCTCAATTTCGGCCAACGGACAGGGGAATGCCGCAACCCCCACCGTCGAACAATCCAACGCGACCGAGCCAACAGGTTCCCCAACAACGGCCTGCATGTCGCTCAAGACACGGAGCGCACCGACCCGAACATCGCCGGCGAAATCCATCCGCATGACCTGAACGGTATGGGTTTCCCCTAAGATCGGAAACGCTTCCCAACCTTCAGGAAACGCAAATGGATCGCCCAGCCACAACTTGCCCAACCGTGAATGGAGGACCCCAACGGTCTCCCAAGCGCCGGCCACGCCGAGGATTCCACGGCGGTCAGGCCGGCCGAGCATTCGGCGAAGGAAGCCGATCATCGGGAACTCCTCATTCAAATCCTGATCTTCACAGCGCCGTGCACAGCACCACCTCGTCGGGCGTCGTGTGACCGGCGCGGACCTTGATCCAGCCGTCCTCGCGCAGCAGGCGAAGGCCGGTGGCGCGGGCGGCGGCGATGATCTGGGGCGTCGGGGCGCGGTCGATGATCTTCTCGCCGATGACGTCGCTCATGACCATCAGTTCGTAGAGTCCGGTCCGGCCACGGTAACCGGTGCCGCGGCAATTGGGGCAGCCGGTGCCGCGGGCGAGCTTCTGGCCGGGGTCCAGGATCAGGTCGCGCGGCAGGTTGGCCGGGTCGGGTTCGTAGAGTTCCTTGCACTTGGGACACACGCGGCGGACGAGCCGCTGGGCCATCGCGCCGATCATCGTGCTGCTGACCAGGAACGGTTCCACCCCCATCTCAATGAGGCGCATGGCGGCCGACGCGGCGTCGTTGGTGTGCAGCGTGGAGAGCACGAGATGGCCGGTCATCGCCGCTTGCGTCGCGGCGCTGGCGGTCTCGAGGTCGCGGATTTCACCGATCATCACCACGTCGGGATCGTGACGCAGGATCGCGCGCAGCCCCTTTTCAAAGGTCATGCCCACCGCGTGGTTCACCGGAATCTGGTTCACGCCCTGGAGGTTGTATTCCACGGGGTCCTCGACCGTGATGCACTTGAGGCCGGGACCGATGATGGCGTTGAGCGCGGCGTAGAGCGTGGTCGTCTTGCCGGAACCGGTCGGGCCGGTGACCAGGAAGATGCCGTGCGGCCGGTCGATCAGCCCCTTGAACAGCCCGTAGGTCGTGTCGTCCATGCCGAGCTGTTGCAGCGTGAACAGGACGTTGGCCTTGTCGAGGAGACGCATCACGACGCCTTCGCCGAAGATCATCGGGATGACGCTCACGCGGACGTCCACCTGCCGGCCGCCGACTTGGAACTTGATGCGCCCGTCCTGCGGGATGCGGCGTTCGGCGATGTTCAGGTTCGAGAGGATCTTGATGCGCGAGATGATCGCGGCCTGGAACCGGTGCATCTGCGGCGGCACCGAGGCTTCCTGGAGCACGCCGTCGATCCGGTAGCGGATCGCCATGTGGTGCTCGTAGGGCTCGATGTGGATGTCGGAAGCACGCTCGTTGACCGCCTCGACGATGATCTCGTTGACCAGTTTGATGACGCTCGCCTCCTGGGCCAGCTCCATCAGGTCCTCGCCGGATTCGCCGGTGACGCTGACGCCCTCCAGGTCGTCCGCGCCGACCATCTCATCAAGCGTGTCGCCGCCCAGGCCGTAGTGCGACTTGATGAACTTCTCGATGTCATCCCGAGGCGCCAGCACCGGCTGGATGTCGAGCCCGGTGCTCAGCCGGAGGTCGTCAAAGGCGTAAAGGTCGAACGCGTCGCTGGTGGCCACGTTGAGCACGCCGTTCTCCCGGGAAATCGGCACCAAACGTTTCCGGTAAATGATCTTCGACGGCAGGGCGCGGAGGATTTCGGGCGCGATGGCCAGCTCCTGGAGCTGCACCATCGGCAGGTGCAACTGCTGCGCCATGAGTTCCAGCAACTGCTGTTCGGTCAGGAACCCGAGCTGGACGATGGCGCGGTCCAGCCGCAAGCCCTCGGCACGCTGGAGGGCCAGCGCGTCGCTCAACTGGCTGTCGGTCAACAGCCCATGGGTCAGCAGCAGATGCGAAAGGTTCATGCGGTGGCCGTCGGTGGGCCGGGCGATTTTCTAGGGCATCGGCGCCGGCGGCGGAAGTGCGACGCGAGGGAATCGGCGGGCATTCGACATTACCCGGGCGGCTAGACCTCCCGCCAACGCTGGGCGATCGGGAAACGCCGGCCCACGCCGAACGCCTTCGTGGTGACCTTGAGGCCGGGCGCGGCCTGCCGGCGCTTGTATTCCGCGCCGTCGATCAGCTTCACGACGCGTTTCACCGCGGCTTCAGGGTAGCCCTCTGCCACCAATTGGGCGGCGGATTTTGCCTCCACCACGTAGCCTTCGAGGATGGCGTCGAGCACCTCGTAGGGCGGCAGGCTATCCTGGTCGGTCTGGTTCGGCCGCAACTCGGCACTGGGCGGCTTGGTCAGGCTGGGCTCGGGAATCAGGTCGTGGCCCAGCCGCTTCCGGGCGTCCGCGTTGATCCAACTGGCGACGCGGTAAACCATCGTCTTCGGCACGTCGCTGATCACCGCCAATCCGCCGCACATGTCGCCGTAGAGCGTGCAGTAGCCGACCGCCAGCTCGGACTTGTTGCCGGTGGTCAGCAGCAGCGAGCCGAACTTGTTCGACATCGCCATCAGGATCACGCCGCGCAGGCGGGCCTGGATATTTTCCTCGGTCACGTCCTCCGCCCGCCCCGCAAACACGTCGCGCAACTGCCCCTTCACTGCGGCGAACGGCGGCTGGATGGGGACCACGTCGAAGGCGATGCCGAGGTTCTCCGCCAGGGCCTGCGCGTCATCCAGCGAACCCTGCGAGCTGAATTCCGACGGCAGCGCCAATCCGCGGACATTCTCCGGGCCGAGCGCCGCCACGGCCAACGCAGCGACGACCGCGGAATCGATCCCGCCGCTCAACCCAAGCACCGCCGACTTGAAACCACATTTGTGGAGGTAATCCCGGGTGCCCAGCACTAGCGCGTCGTGAATGGCCTGCTCGACTTCCAGCGTGCGGAATGTCGCCCCGCCCGAAACGTCGGTTTCGATGACCCGGAAGTCTTCACGGAAGGCCTCGGCCTGCGCCACGAGCCCGCCCGCGGCGTTGAACACTAGGCTTTGCCCGTCGAAGACGAGTTCGTCGTTGCCGCCCACCAAGTTGCAATAGACGACTGGCCGGCGAGTCTTCACCGCGAGGCTCGCGAGCATGGCGTGGCGGGTTCGGTCCTTGCCGACATGCCAGGGCGACGCGGAGAGATTCAGGAGGATGTCCGCGCCCGCGGCGGCGAGGTCCACCGCCGGATTGGGCCGGTAACGGCGTTCGGGCCAGAAATCCTCGTCGTTCCACACATCCTCGCAGATCGTGATCCCGAGCTTCCGCCCGCGGAACTCGACCGGCGTATTCTCCGTCGCGGGCTCGAAATAGCGGTCCTCGTCGAAAACGTCATAAGTGGGCAGCAGCGACTTGGCCCGAACCGCCACCACCTGACCGTTGGCCAACAGGGCGGCGGCATTGGTCAGCGCCCTGCCCGGCCGACGTGGATTCTCCCCGACGAAGCCAACTACCAAACCGACTTCGCCCGTGGCCGCCGCCAACCGGTGCAGCGCCGCGAGGTTCGCCTCGACGAAGGCGCGTTTCGTGAGCAGGTCACGCGGCGGGTAACCGGTGAGCGCCAGTTCCGGCACGATGACCAGTTCGGCCGCGGCCTCGACCCCGCGCCGGTAGGCGGCGAGGATCTTCGCCTCGTTGCCCGCGAGGTCGCCGACGGTCGTGTTCAGCTGCGCAAGCGCGATTCGCATCGGCGGAGGTCAGTGAAAGGTGAACGCCTGCTTCAATGGCCCCTGCGGCGTGCGGATTTCCGTGCCCACGCCGACGCCCTTCCGCTGGAACCAATCTGGCGCGACCTCCAGCACGAACTGAATGTTCGCCGCCTTCGACGGGCGCGGTGTTTCGTCCTCCTTCTTCAGCGTGATGATTTCCTGGATGACCCCGTCCGGATCGACGTAGGCGACCCCAAGGTCGAACAGCACGTTGCGGTTGTAGAACGACGCCTGCATCGGGCGCGGTAGCGGGAAGAGCATCGCCTCCTCCGGATCAATGCTCAGCCGGTGCATCATGCCGGTCGCCATCTCGACGTTGCTCATCGCCAACTGGGCGGTCACCTCGTGCGGCCCGATCCAGAGCTTGAGGGTCTGGAGGTTGGTCAGCGCCCGCGACGAATACGGCGGCGCCATCTCCCGACGAATCACCGTGCTGGCAACGGTCACCGGGTTCGTGGCTGGCGCGGCCGCGGACGTGGGCAGCGTGGAAATCGCCGAAGGGGTCGCCGGCTTTTCGCAACCCACCCCGAACACCGCCGCGGTCAGCGCCGCCAGACATGCCAATCGAAATCGCATGCGCGGAGCTTGGTGGCCCCGCGCCGGCATTTCAACTGGCGCGATGCGCGGCATCGCCGATCCCAGTCGCTGCCTTCGCAGCGCGGACCCTTCAGGCCGGCGGGAAACGACGGATTTCCTCGGCCTCATCGAGCCGGCCGATGGACTGCATGATCTCGTCGGTTACCTGCTGGTAGATGGCCTTGAGGCGCGGTTTGGGGCAGACCTTCGCCTCGGCCCGCAGCGCCGCGAAATCCAGCGGCCGGCCAAACTTCACCGTAACGCGGCCCGGACGCGGCAGGGCCCGGGAACGCGGCCACGCCTCGAACATGCCCAGCACCCGGACCGGCACGACCGGCGCGTCGGACTTGATCACCGTGAGGCCGACGCCGGAACGCGCGGGTTGCAGGCTTCCGTCGGGCGAACGGGTGCCTTCCGGGAAAAGGATGATGCCGCCGCCCGCGTGCAGGCGGTCGAGGATTGCCTTGAGGCCCGAAGCCCCGCCGCCGTCGCGGTCTACCGGCACGGCGTTGAGCTGGCGGATAAGCCAACCCAAGGCTGGTTGGTCGAACAGGGTGTCGCGCGCCAGGTAGCTGATCGCCCGCGGCAGGGCGCAGCCGATGAGCGGCGGATCGGCGAACGAAACGTGGTTCGCCGCGAGGATGACCGGGCCGGTGAGCGGCACGTGTTCCACACCGAGGACCCGCCAGTTGAGCCACGTCGCGGAAAACAGCCGCATGGCCCGCCACACCACCCGGTAGATCGGCCGGATGTGCGCGGACGCGGGATCCCAACCCAAGGGCGCGGCGCTCATGCGAGTTCGACCCGCAGGCCGTCGTGGGCGAACCACACTCCGTCAGGCAGCTCGGCCTGGTCGCGGTCGTGGTCGTAGTTGTCGGTCAGGTGCGTGAAGTAGGTGCGTTCGGCCCCGATGCGGCGGGCGGTCGTCAGCGCCTCGTCGAGGCACATGTGGGTGAAGTGCGGCTGCGGCCGAAGCGCGTCCAGCACCACTACGTCGATGCCGCGGACGGCGGCGATCACGTCGTCGGGCACTTCCTTGCAGTCGGTGAAGTAAGCCATGGCCGGGCCACCGCGCTGGGCGAAGCGGAAGCCGGTGGTCGTGAAGCTGCCGTGCGGCAAGGCGAACGGCGTGATCTCAAAATCGCCGATCGTGAACGGCCCGGTGATGACGTGCGGCTCGGGATGAAAGTAGCCGCGAGGCACCGGCCGGCCGTCGAAGGCGTAGGCAAAGATGCGCCTGAGCGCCGCCATCGTGTCGGCCTCCGCGTGGACGGGCAGCGGACCGCCGCGCAGGTCGCAGACCCGGCGGCAGTCGTCGAGCCCGAGGATGTGATCGGCGTGGGCGTGGGTGATCAGCAGGGCGTCGAGGAAGCCCAGGCCTTCGCGCAGCATTTGGGTGCGGAAGTCGGGCGTCGTGTCCACGAGGATGCGCGTCGAGGCCGACTCGACGTAGATCGAAGGACGCAGGCGGTGGTTCTTCGGGTTGGCCAGGAATCCGGGCGGATACTCCTTGCCGATCACCGGCACCCCCTGCGAAGTGCCGGAACCGAGAAAGCGAAACGAGAACGCCATCGCGGCGCGGACGATGCCTGCCGGAGAAAGGGGTTGGCAACGGGCATTCGAGTCGGCATAGGCAAGATGCTAATGGAAATGAACTGGTTCGCCCTGATCGCCGCTTCGCTGTTCCTGACAAACTGCCTGGCCGACATAACGGTCAATTTTAGAAACAGCGTGTTCACTGTTTCTTCGGGCGGCGTTGGCCGCAATTCGACCGATCCCTCCAAAGTCGTCATTGGAGCAGACGGATCGCCTTTGGTCGGCACCCAATTCGTTGCCCAGCTTTTCTGGGGTTGGACAAATACCCCGGAGGACCAGTTTGTTGCCGCAGGCCAACCCGCACAGTTTACGTCCGAGCCTTCCAGTGCGCCTGGCACTTGGAGCGGGAGAATTGTGACCATCCGCGAAGTGGCTCCAGGACAGGAAATCCTGCTCCAAGTCCGCGCTTGGAACATTTCTTGGGCACCCACCTACGAAGCCGCGGTTTTTCGTCAGGGGAATCGCTGCCGTTCCGCTATAGCCAGCCGATCGATCTTCAAAGTCCGCAAGATAGGTGGATGACCAACTTCACCGGGTTTCGCGTGCCGAATCCTTGGCGTAGCGGAATCTTGACGTCATTTGAGTTTCAAATACCTGAAAATGGACATCTCCAAACCAACATTTTCGACCTCAATGATTATTACTACGGTGACGTGCCAAATCCTTTAACCGGGCAACCGACGCCCGCAGTGCTTCTTCGAAACCCTCGAAGTCCGGTTTTTGGAGAATACACCGGCCTATGGCCTAAGCTCGAGTTTCGTCCTCCGGCCAACCAATACGGATACGCACGGTTAGGTTATCCCTACTTTTCCGGAGCAACAATTCCCATCCTTACGAACTACTTCGGCTACGTTCCTGTTACCATTCGGGTCACACCGTCGTCACTGCGCTCCAACCCGTGGTTGGTCGTGACGTCTCCGGTTGCAGGGACTCAACCCAGGCCGGTCCTTCGAGGTCTGGCGGGCCGGAAATACCAAATCCACAGCTCGGCCGACTTAAAGGCATGGGTTCCGGTCGGCGAAGTTGAGGGCAACTATTCAGAGGTTGATCTTGGCGCCATCGCGGAAACGTCAGGAGCCACCCAATTTCTTCGTGCTGTTGACGTCACTCCCCCGTAATCGCCTTACCCGTTCAGCCGCGCCATGATTTCCCCGTGCAGTTCCGGGCAACTGGCCACGCAGGAATTCACGCCGGGCTCATCCGCGGGCCGTCCCTGCCAGTTGGTGATCTTGCCACCGGCACCTTCGATGACCGGGATCAACGGCAGCAGGTCCCACGGGTTCATGATGGGATCCACCATGATGTCCGCCCAGCCCGACGCCACGAGCAGGTAGCCGTAGCCGTCGCCGAAGGTGCGGAATAGCCGGGCCTTTTCGGCCAGTTGGGCAAAGCCGGTTCCCTGCTGGTAACGGCCCGGGAAGGTCGAATCGGTGGTCAGCAACGTGGCCTGTTCCACCGTTGCGATCGAACGCACGCGGACCGGTTTCCCGTTCAGTTCGGCGGTCTGGCGGTCGCCGATCAGCGTCTGGCCCAGGATGGGCTGATGAATGCAGCCCAGCACCGGCCGCCCTTTATGCAGCAGCCCGATGAGCGTGGTGAACAGGGGCACGGCGGTGATGAACGAGCGGGTGCCGTCAATCGGGTCGAGCACCCAGACAAATTCCGCGTCGGCGTTTACTGAGCCGAGTTCCTCCCCGACCACGCCATGGCCGGGAAACTGTTCCAGGATGCGCGTCCGCATCACTTCCTCGGCTCGGCGATCGGCCACCGTCACGGGAGATTCGTCGGCCTTGAGCTCGTGCCCCACCGAGTGATTGGCGAAGTAGGGCCGGATGACGTCGCCACTCAGGCGGGTCAGCTCCCGGATAAACTCGACGTATTGTTCCAGCCGCATAGGTCAGCCGAGGTAATCACGGTCGGCGGGGTGCCGGCAGACAAATTCGGGCAATTTTCTTTGCCCCGATTTGGTGACCGCCGGGGCTCAGCGGGAACCCTCGCCGCGGGTGTAAGCCTGCACGTTGGTCAGCCGGAGCTGCTTGGTGAAGTCCAGCACTTTGACCACCTGCTGCCAGGTGGATTCCCCGTCCGCCCGGATCACAACCTTGGTGTCGGCCGCGTTGGTGGACATCTCCCGCAGGCGCAGGAACAACTGGTCGGAAGTGACCGGACGCGAGCCGACGTAATAGCCGTTGGTGGGCGTGATCCAGACTTCCAGCGGCAGTCGCGAGGCAGTCGCGCCAACCTTGGGCGCGCCGCTGGTGCTGGGCAGGGTCACCTTGACCGAGGGGGCGTTCTTGAAGGTGGTCGTCACCATCAGGAACACGAGCATCACGATCAGCACGTCGATCAGCGAGATGATGATGACCGCCGGGGCCGCGCGCCGGCGTCGCGGATAGAACTTCATGGCCGGGAGGAGTTGGGCCCGCGGGACTCGCCGTCGGTCACGCGACCGTGGAGGTAGTGGCGCCGCAGCAGGGCGTCGCAAAGCCCCTCCAGCTCCACCGCCAGCGTCTCCACCTTTTTGTTGAAGTAGCTCCAGGCGATCAGCGCCGGAACGGCCACCATCAGGCCGGCGAGGGTCTTGTTCAGGGCCGCGGCGATGCCCTTGGCCAGCAGCGCGTTGTCGCCGGACACGGCTTTGCCGAAGTCCGCGAAGAGCGGGATGATGCCGTAAAGCGTGCCGACCAGCCCGAGCAACGGCGCGATGCCGACAATGATCTCCAGCACCACGAGGCCGCGCTCCAATTGCGCGACCTCCTGCCGCGCGCGGACTTCTAGGGCGCTGACGTTCTCGTCCTTGGGCCAGCGGAGATGGTCCAGCACCCCGACGATCAGCCGGCCGAGCGGCGACGGCGAGGCCGCGCAGGCGCCGCGGAGCTGCTGGTCATCGGCCTGTTCCATCGCCGCGACCAATCCGGGCGGCATGACCTTGGAGCGCCGCAGGGCCCAGCCCCGTTCCAGAATGAAGGTGACCGCCACCACCGACAGCACCGCGAGCAGCCACATGAAGGGGCCGCCGTCCATTAGCCAGGCAAACATCTCAGTAATAGTTGAAGGTAAAGGTGACTTCGAACACGTCCCGCCCGATCAGCCGCCGCACTTCCGAGGGCCACTTGCCAAACGGGGCCGGTTGCATGACCGCCAATTCACAAAGGAACGAAAGGGTGTCGCCCACCGTGGAGTCGCTGGTCCGCACCTCGCTCACCGAGCCATCCGCGTGCAGGTTGAACTTGATCACGGCCCGGCCGGAACGTTCGAGGGCGAACTTCCGTTCGTCCAGCAGCTGATACCAGCGTTCCTGCACCGCCTGGACGAGCCGGTAATTGTAGTCGCCGAAGGGCGACGCCTTCACGTCGAGCGACGAATCGATGCCGGTGCGGGCGACGTTGCCGTTCAGCTTCATCCGCTCGCCGACCAGCATCCCCTTGTCCCGCCGGGCCTCGGATACCTTTTTGTAGCGCGGGCGTTTTTCCTCCTGCGCCGGTTGCGCCGCCTGGGCGGGCTGGCCTTCCTGCGGTTGCAGGAGGTCCGAGCGGGGATCCACCTTGGCGACGACCGTTTCGCCCGGCCGCACGCCCTTTTCCTCCCGGGCCTCGCGGGCTTCCTGCGCGGGTTTGGGCGCCTGGACCGGCGCGGCCACGGTCTCGGTATCGTTGGCTTCCTTGGGCTGGGCCGGCTGCGGTTTCTCCACCGGTCGCCGGGTGTCGAAGGTCTTCAGCGTGTCGTCCTTGAAACCCTCCACGCGCGGATCGGGCCGGATCTCCTGCGCGGGGTTCGGGTTGGCGGCGACCGTGTTGGCGGTGGAGGTGAACTTGGCCACCGTCGGCGGCTGTTCGGTCACCAACGCAGGGTCCACCTCGACGAATTGCAACGGGATCTCGGTCCACTCCTCCGGCGGGGTGACCGGGGCGGGCGGCGGCGGGTTGACGGCGGCGAGCAACGCCTGCGCCGGCTGGACCAGCGGTTGCAGCCAGGCCGGCAGCCAACCGTTAGTGAAGGCCCGGTCAATCAGCACCGCCATCAGCCAGATGTGGCCGTGGAGCAGCAGCGAAAGCAGCAGCGCGACCGCGAGCGAACGTCGCGATGGTCTGCCTCCGTCATGCTGGAATCGGCCGGCCGTCATTGGCGCGCGGAAGGTGCCGCAGGGATTAGGTCGGGACAAGGCCGGCAGACCCCGCCCGGCCAGATTTGTGCGGGCGCGGCCTCCGCCCCTTCGCTGACACCCACGGGACGGGCTTGTTCAGCGATGGAAATTCTTGGCGCCGGTTAGCGGTCGTTGTCCCCTGCCCGCCTCCGCCTAATGACCCGGTCGGCGGCGTTCCTTGACCTAACTGGCGCCTGTCCGCAATTTCGCGCCTGAATTTTCGCGGTTCGCACATCACTTCACGAACATGAGCACGCAGCACAACCTGTTTGGCACCCTGCAATCCTTCGACCTCGGCAACGGCCAGTCCGGTAAATTCTACTCCCTTCCGGCCCTCGAAGCCGCCGGCGTCGGCCCCATTTCGCGGCTGCCGGTGTCCATCCGGCTGGTCCTCGAGTCCGTGCTCCGCAATTACGACGACAAGAAGGTCAGCGAGGCCAACGTGAAGGAACTGGCGAACTGGAAGGCCAATGAGGCCCGCACCGCCGAAATCCCGTTCGTCGTCGCGCGCATCGTGTTGCAGGACTTCACCGGCGTGCCGCTGCTCGTGGATCTGGCGGCAATGCGTTCCGCCGTCGCCAAGCTCGGCAAGAACCCGAAGATCATCGAGCCACTCGTGCCAGTGGATCTCGTAGTCGATCACTCGGTCCAGGTGGATGCGGCCGGCTCGGCCGATTCGTTCGCGCAGAATCTGGAGATTGAGTTCGCGCGCAACCGCGAGCGTTACCAGTTTTTGAAATGGGGCATGCAGGCGTTCGACACCTTCAAGGTCGTCCCGCCCGGCATCGGCATCGTGCATCAGGTAAACCTCGAATACCTCGCCAAGGGCGTGCTCTCCGCCGGCGGCGTCTATTATCCGGACACCCTTGTCGGCACCGACTCCCACACCACGATGATCAACGGTCTCGGCATCGTCGGTTGGGGCGTGGGCGGCATCGAGGCGGAGGCGGGCATGCTTGGGCAGCCTGTCTATTTCCTCACGCCGGATGTCGTGGGCGTCCACCTCACCGGCGCGATTCGCGAAGGCGTCACCGCCACGGATGTCGCGCTCACCGTCACGCAACTGCTCCGCAAGGCGAAGGTCGTCGGCAAGTTCGTCGAGTTCTTCGGACCCGGCGCCGCCGCGCTTCCGCTCGTGGACCGCGCGACCATCGCGAACATGGCTCCGGAATACGGCGCGACCATGGGCTTCTTCCCCATCGACGAGGAATGCGCCAACTACCTGCGCGCCACCGGCCGCAGCGAAGCCCAGGTCGCCACCTACGAGAATTATTACAAGGCGCAGGGCCTCTGGGGCATTCCGCAGGCCGGCCAGGTGGATTATTCGCAGGTCATCGAGCTTGATCTCAACACGGTGAAGCCCAGCGTCGCTGGTCCGAAGCGTCCACAGGATCGCATCGAGCTGCCGAACTTGCAGCGCGAGTTCTTCGGTGCCTTCCAGCGCCCGGTCACCGAGAACGGCTTCGGCAAGACGCGCAAAGACTTCTCGAAATCCGTGAAGGTCGAGATGACCTCGAAGAAGAAGGCCACCGTCGGCACCGGCTCCGTGCTCATCGCCGCCATCACGAGCTGCACGAACACCAGCAACCCGAGCGTCATGATCGCCGCCGGTCTGCTCGCGAAGAAGGCCGTGGAAAAAGGTCTCAAGGTGAACCCCGCCGTGAAGGCGTCGCTCGCGCCCGGATCGCGCGTCGTCACCGATTACCTCAAGAAGACCGGCCTCACGCCTTACCTCAACAAGCTCCGCTTCAACCTCGTCGGCTACGGCTGCACGACCTGCATCGGCAACTCCGGCCCGCTCGACGCGAACATCGAGGAGGCCGTGGTGAAGAACGATCTCATCACCGCCAGCGTGCTCTCGGGCAACCGCAATTTCGAGGCGCGCGTGCATCAGAACATCAAGGCGAACTTCCTCATGTCGCCGCCGCTCGTCGTCGCGTTCGCGCTCGCGGGCCGCGTCGATCTTGATCTGAGCTGCGAGCCGCTCGGCAAGGGCAAGGACGGCGAGCCCGTCTATCTCGCCGACCTCTGGCCCACGCTCCAGGAAGTGCGCGACGCCATGCAGTCATCGCTCAAGCCGGAGATCTTCCAGAAGCTCTACAAGAACTTCGCGTCGCAGAATCCGAAGTGGAACGAGATCCCGTCCAGCGTCGGCAACGTCTACGAGTGGGACCGCCAATCCACCTACATCCAGGAGCCGCCGTTCTTTACCGACTTCGCCCTCCAGCCCGGCAGCATCCAGCCGATCACCGGCGCGCGCGCGCTCGGCATCTTCGGCGACTCCGTCACGACCGACCACATCTCCCCTGCCGGCGCCATCAAGAAGAGTTCGCCCGCCGGCCGCTTCCTCGGCGAGAACGGCGTCGAGTTCGCCGATTTCAACAGCTACGGCTCGCGCCGCGGCAACGACCGCATCATGACGCGCGGCACCTTCGCCAATGTCCGCATCAAGAACCTGATGCTCGGTGGTGAGGAAGGCGGTAACACCATTTACCAGCCCACCGGCGAGAAGATGGCCATCTACGACGCGGCGGTGAAGCACATCGCCAGCGGCACGCCGCTCATCATCCTGGCCGGACAGGAATACGGCACCGGCTCCAGCCGCGACTGGGCCGCGAAAGGCACGAACCTGCTCGGCGTGAAAGTCGTCGTGGCGCAGAGCTTCGAGCGCATCCATCGCAGCAACCTCGTCGGCATGGGCGTGCTCCCGTTGCAATTCAAGGAAGGCACCACCGCGCAGACCCTGAAGCTCGACGGCAGCGAGACCTACGACATCGTGGGCCTCGACGCGAACCTCAAGCCCCAGCAGGACCTCACGCTCCAGATTACGCGCAAGGACGGCACCGTGGAGAACATCGCCGTCGCCTGCCGCATCGATACCCCCATCGAGATCGACTACTACCAGCACGGCGGCATCCTGCCGTATGTGCTGCGGCAGTTGGTGGCGAAGGCGTAGCGCTAGGGAGCGCCGGTCTCAGACCCGGCGTGAAGGCAAAACGAGCAATTGGCACAATGGACAGCAGAGCGACGACTAAAGATGACTTGAAGTCGTTCTTTGGCCATCTGGAATACCGGTTGAAGCTGCACGAGAAGACCAATTCGGCAGTGCAGCCGATGCTTGCGACGCAGTTCAACGTCTTTGATTTCATTGCCCCTGACGAGAATCGTCTCTCGGACATACTGGCCTGCTTGCTGAATCCGCAAGGTGAGCACGCTCAAGGCGGAGTCTTCCTCGAAGAATTTCTTCGTCATGTCTGCGACCTGAAGTTCAGCGTCGGAGATGTTGAAACAGTCGTCGTGAAAAGGGAGGAACGAACGGGTTTGATTGATCGGAACAGACGAAGAATCGACATTCTGATTGATGTCGAAGGCTTCAGCCCGGAGGACAGCTTTGGTGTTGGAGTTGAGAACAAGCCGTGGGCGGGAGAGCAACCGGAACAACTCAACGATTATCTCAAGCAACTGCGCGCTGCATACGGCGGCCGCTTTAAGTTGCTCTATCTTTCCGCGTCGGGTGATGACCCCGTGAGCATTCCGGAGCCTGAAAGAACGGAGCTGAAGAAATCCGGCCATCTCGTATGCGCCAGTTACACGCCCACACTCTTGTTTTGGTTGGAAACGTGCGAATCAATGATCAGTGCCGACAAAGTGCGTTGGTTTGTGCGCGACTTTTTCGCCTACCTCTACAGCCAGTTTATTGAGGAGGATTATGACGATGAATAACCTTCGCTTGGGTGACCCCGTTTACGACTTCGTCATCGAGAACAGTAAAAACCTTCAGCTGGCCGGCCAAGTTGTCAAAGCGTGGCCGAAAATCAGAGACGCGATCGTCGGGCAGTTTCTTGGTCAAGTTGAGCGTCGCCTGCGCTCGAAACTACCCAAAGGTCATGATTGGAAGTTGACCGCGGACGATTTTGACGTGTTCGACCAACAGTGGCCGCAACCAATCCACCTAACCAAGGCTCTTTGGTCTGAACATTTCTTGGAAGATGGGGAGCCGGTATGCTTTGTGAGCCTGGAGATTCAGCAGCGCGGCAAAGCTGCTGTCATGGGAGTTTGGAGGGAAAGGGCCAAGGCGGGAGGCGCTGACGCGAAACTAGTGGAGGCGTTTAGGAAACTGGGCGTTAGCGGACGGGCAAATCAGTGGTGGGCGATTCAGGTGGGACTTCCACGGGAAATCGTGGGGTGGCGAGATAGTGAAACTCTTGGCCGCATGAAGTTTGAAACCGACAAGTGGGCCGAGGAGATTGCCGAGTCGCTCTTTGTTTTCGCAAAGACGGCCGAACCGATCCTTGACTCGTTTTTCAAGGCCAAGCCCACAAAAACTTGAAGCGCTTTCAACACGCCGGGTCGGAGATCGGCGCTCCGAGCGCATGACACAGCGACCAAACGCGAACGCCTGCTCGAACTGGTGGCCGACAAGAACCGCTGGTCGAAGGTGCGGTGTCCGTCAACGAAGTGCGCGATTCATCGATGCCCCCGCGAAACAGCGACCCGAAACGGCGACTGGCCCATGTTCCGGACCAACCCCGGAAGCGCTGCAGAATCTTCTTCGCCCCTCCGTCGCCTGGGGTCGGAGCGAAGCTTGACCGCCTCTGCCGGTTTTGGTCCTTTCGCCCCGCGTTCAGGACGCATCCGGGTCCGCGGAAAGGGCTGAGCCCACCTGCCAATCGTCGGTAGCAACACAACCTTGATGCTGCCCGTCCAGCGGACCTCGGGCTTTAGCAGAAAGGTGCCATGTCCAAACCGCTGCCCGCTCGTCCTGATCTGGAGCAACTCCGGAAACAGGCCAAAGACCTCCTCAAATCGGTCCACGCCGGCCATCCCGACGCGCTCCGCCGCTTCCGGGAATATCATCCGGAAAAGTTGCCCTCCGCTCCCTCGCTCGCCGATGCCCAGCTCGTGCTGGCGCGCGAACACGGCTTCGCCAGTTGGCCGAAGCTGAAGGAACACGTCCACGCCGTGCTGCTCGATACGAGAGATCCGTTGGAGCTGTTCAAGGACGCCTTCCACGCGGACGACGCCGTCCTCTTCGCCAAGCTGCTGGAGCGCTATCCCGCGATCAAAGCCCGCCTCAACGAGCCCATCGGCCCCTTCGATTCGCCGGTCATCATCCACGCCAAAAGCCGCGAGATGCTCGACGTGCTGCTCGCGGCCGGCGCGGACATCAACGGCAAGAGCCGCTGGTGGGCCGGAGGGTTCGGGTTGCTGGAAAGTGCTCCGCCCGAACTGGCCGCCTACGCCATCGAACGCGGCGCGGTCGTCGATGTCCACGCGGCGGCCAGGCTGGGCTTGAAGGACCGCCTGCGCGAACTGCTCACGGCCGATCCGTCGCTTGTTGATGCGCGCGGTGGCGATGGCCAGACGCCGCTGCACTTCGCCGCGAACATCGAGATAGCCGAGCTGCTGCTGGAGCACGGCGCCGACCCCAACGCGCGCGATGTGGACCACGAATCCGCGCCCGCCCAGTGGATGCTCGGCGAACGGATGGAGGTCGCGCGGTTCCTCGTGCGGCGCGGCTGCTGGACCGATCTGCTCCTGGCCGCCGCCGTGGGCGACGTGGAGCGGGTCCTCCGCCATCTCGACACCGATCCCGCGTGCATCCATCTCCGCGTGGACGAAGCGCATTTCCCCAAGGCCAATCCGCGCAGCGGCGGCACCATCTACCAGTGGACGCTCGGCTGGCACAGTTCGGCGCACGACGTGGCCCGGAAATTCGGCCACGCCGACGTGCTGGCCCTGCTGCTGGAACGCAGCCCGGTCGAGTTGAAGCTGCTCACGCTCGCGCTGGGCCACGACGCGGCCGGCGTGAAGTCCCTGTTGGCGGCGAATCCCGACGTGGTTCGCCACCTGTCTGTCGAGACCCAACGCCAAGTGGCCCACGCCGCCCGCAACAACGGCACGGGCGCCGTCCGCCTGATGCTCGAAGCCGGTTGGCCGGTGGACGCCAAAGGGCAGCACCAGGGCACGCCGCTCCATTGGGCCGCCTTCCACGGAAACCTGGAGATGGTCGAAGCCATCCTCCCGCACCGCCCGCCGCTGGACCTGCCCGACGCCGACCACAAAGCCCCGCCCATCGGCTGGGCGACCTTCGGTTCCGAACACGGCTGGCACCGCGATACCGGCAACTACGCCGGCGTGGTCGAAGCGCTGCTCCGCGCCGGCGCGAAACCGCCCCAGCAACCCGGCGGAACCGAGGCGGTGAAGGACGTTTTGCGACGGCGCGGCATGAATAACGCAGGAGCGTGAGTGGGTCCGTCGAACACCGTTGCGCAGGCTTCCAGCCCGCGGTTTCCGGCGGCCTTCCAGCGCCGGAGGCGCGGCAGAACGTAGCCCCGGGCGTGAGCCCGGGGTTGGAGCCTCCAAGCGTGTGAGCCCCGGAGGGGCGATAGAAAAGACCGGTGCTCGGCAGGGCAGCGTTGCTGCTCCACCGTGACCGTTTGTCGGCGCCGATGGTGCAGACCGACATGAGGGCTGCGCGGCAGCGCAGCCCCACCATCGCTTCTGGGTGGGGCGAGGCTCCGTCGAGCCCTGTTTGCCGGCAGAGCCGGCGCGAGCGGAGCGAGCATCTTCGTCAGGGTGCCCGGGCCGGACGGCAGAAACTCACTGCGTTCGCCTCGCTCCGCTCGAATCAGGGCTCGACGGAGTCTCGCCCCACCCGAGGAAGGACGCCGGCAGCATTCATGCGGTTGGCAGCAGGATCGGCATCCGGGGCGGGGCGGTTTCCCACAAGAGGGCGATCTCGGCGGGGGTGAGGCCGTAGGCTTGGTTTACGAGGTCGCTGAGGCGGTGTTCGAGCTGTTGGGCCTCGGTGGCCATCGTGCGGGCGGGTTCAACCGTGCGGGTGTATTCGGCACGCAGGGCCTGGAGGCCGGTGGCGGTGAGGGGCTGCTTCTTGCCGCGAATGCGTTTCACCTCGGCGACGAAGGTGTCGGAGTCGAGGTCGGCCAGGGCCTGGAGTTTGTTGCCGGGCTTTTCGACGGCGTATTCGACGCGGAGCCAGTCGAGCACCGTGCGCTGGGTTTGCTGCTGGGTGGCGGTGAGTTCGATCAGGCGGCGCACGGCGGTTTCCGTGGCCTTACGAATGGCGGCGGTCGGCTCGGCGATGGGCAATTCCTCCATCTTGAAAGCGACGGGCGAAAGCGCCTCGTCCTTCATGTGCGGCAGGTAACGCCAGTTGTGCCACCACATCAGCGGCGAGTTCAGCACGGCCAGCAGGAACAGGTCGTCGCTGCTCAGGAAGAAGGTCTTGTTATTGCCAAAGCGTCCGGCGGCATCGAGCGAGTAGCACGGATGGAACTGGATTTCCTGATAGACGATCTTCGGCTGCTCGAAAGCGTCCCAGTAAGCGCACGACCGCAGCTCCCACCAGTGGCGTCCTTGGTCCTGACGTTTCCGCAGACTGTCTTCCAGCGGCTTGAAGAAGGCGTGCAGGCTGGGGAACTGGGCCTGGAATTTCGCTTCGGCCTTGTCGCCCAACTCGGCCCACGGCCACGCGTGGTCGTTGCTCGACGGCAGGACGATCA
Source organism: uncultured Verrucomicrobiota bacterium (assembly GCA_964602595.1). Lineage (GTDB taxonomy): Bacteria > Verrucomicrobiota > Verrucomicrobiia > Limisphaerales > UBA9464 > CAIWAH01. The sequence continues at coordinate 112,418 of CAZRRO010000009.1, forward strand.
TCCAGAGGTTCGCCCAGTCCGAACTCCAACGGCCGATGTCGCTGCCCCGCAGGTAGGGCTTGATGACTTCCCGGCAGCCGGCGTGTTCTGCGACCAGCTTCTGTTTACAGGTGTCGTCGATCAGGAACGCTTCGTTGAAGCCGGTGAGAATCCCGCGATACGCCTTAACTCCGCCAATCTCGCCGAGAGGTTTTCCGACTCGGCGTAGCTTGTTGAACAGGCGAACCACTTCGGCGGGCTCCAACTGCCAGCTCTCCGCGCCGAGTTGGGCCACTTCCATGTCCGCCCCCTCGCGTTCGATCTGCACGCTCAGGTCATCAATCCGCAGTTGCTCGCGGGGAATGGTGCAGAGGCGGGCGGTCTTTGGCTTGGCTGCGGCGGTCGGCTTTTCCACCACGACGATGCAGGGGAAGACGTCGGCTTCCTCGAAGATCTGTTTGGCGTGGCCGAAGTCCACGACGGACCGGACCCACGCCTGTTCCTGGAAGAAGCGGCGGAGCGGTTCGCCGTAGCCGGCCTTCATCCATTTGTTGGTGACGATGAACGAGAGCAGTCCGCCGGGCCGCAGCACCCGCAGGCCCAGTTCGTAGAAATAGACGTAGAGGTCGGCCATTCCGTGGTAGGCGGCGTAGTGCTGTTCCAGCCACGGCTTGTAGGGCGTGAGCAGTTCCTGCCGGACGTAGGGCGGGTTGCCCACCACCACGTCGAAGCCGCCGGCGGCGAACACTTCGGGGAACGCTCCCTGCCAGTCGAAGGCGCGGGGATGCACGGCGGGATCGCTGACCACGCTGTTTCCCTCGCGGATGGTGTGGTCGAGGCTGGTGAGCTGTTTGCCGCGCGCGGCGGTCTTGATCCACAGGCTGAGCTGGCAGATCTGGATGGCCTCGGCGTTGAGGTCCACGCCATAGAGGTTGTGCTGGAGGATCTGCCGGTCGAGGTCGAAGAGGGTGCGCTGGCCGCGGAGTTCCTCCAGCCGCGCGTTGGAGGCTTCCTAGACGGCGTGGAGCTGGTCGAACGCCTCTATGAGGAACGCGCCGCTGCCGCAGGCGGGATCGAGGATGCGGAGGGACTTCAGCTCGTCCTGCCACGCTTCCCAGAAGCGGGTGAGGGCCTTGCGCTGGGGTTCGTTGAGCGCGGCGAGGTCGTATGCGTCGGGCTCGGCGAGGGCTTTCTTCGCGGTGCCGGCGGCTTCGGCGGAATGGCGCTGGCGGAGGCGCTCGAAGCGTTCCCGCAGCACGCCGCCGAGGGCCTGCTCGACGATGTAGCGGGTGATGAAGGCGGGCGTGTAGAAGGCGCCTTCGGCCTTACGGCGGGATTTGGTCTTTGATGCGAGGGAGTCGGATGCGGCCGCGGCAGGTAGCGCAGGTTGGCAACCTGCTGTGTCGCGGGTTGGCAACCCGCCAGCCGTTTGGTCCTCGCCCGCCTGCCGACTGCCAGTCGGCGACACGGCACACTGGCAGTCTGCGCTACCCAGGGTCTCGCGCAGCCGTTCGAGGTCGGTGATGGACTGCTCGAAGATGTGGCCGAGGATGTCCACGTCGATGACGGAGCGGACTTCGGTGTCTTCGTCCTCGTCGGCGATCTCGCGGGCGGGCCGGTAATCGTAGTCGCCCAGTTCCCGGAAGTGCGCGCACACGTCGTCGGGCACGCGCAGGGTGTCGAGTCCCGCGTCGTGGGCGAACAGGCCGCCGTTGTAGGCGGGGATGTTCAGGCCAGCGTTGCCCAGGTCGATGGCACGGAAGAGGCCGCGGAAGTTGTCCCAGATCGGTTTGGGATTGTAGGGATCACGGTGACCGAAGGCGCTGCGGAGCGTGTCGGGCGGGAGCAGGTTGCGGTCTTCGCAGAAGGCGCAGAAGAGGACGCGGTCGAGGAGCTTCTGGGTGCAACGGAGGATTTCGGACGGCGCGACGGCGGCGTTTTCGCGGCACAGCCGGGTGAGCACCTGTTGCCGTATGTGCGCGTAGCGGGCGTAGAATTGGTTGGTGAGTTCGCGTCCGGCGGATTCGGAGGCGCGGAGCAGTTCGTAAAGATGGCAGGTGCCGCTGGCGGGGACTACGCGTTCCGCGCCGAGCAGGAAGACGAAACGCCGGAGCAGCGCGGGTTCGCGGGCGAGGCGGAGGGTCTCGAAGCGTTCGTAGGCGTGCTGATTCGAGCCCTTGTGATAGAGGCGCGTCTCCCGCATCGAGGTGACGACGATCCAGTCGCACGGGAGATTGATGGCGTAGCGGTAGGCCTGGTCCACGGCGGACATGCGCCGGCCGCCGAAGGGGCGATCGAGCGGATCGCGGGTGCCCTTGCCCTCCAGCGCGACGACGAACTGCGCCTTGTCCGGCGAGAAACGGCCGAGCACGGCGTCGGCGAACTGGCCGTCCACCTCGACGTGGGTTTCGCGCTGGAGCGTGAAGGTGTCGGTGGGACCGGCCGGACCGGAGTAACCCAGCAGCCCGACGAAGATGTCCGACAGGAACTCGGGCAGCAGCGCGGTTTCCTTGAGCGCGTCGGCCCGGCCGGAGGCGATGAGTCCGGCCCAGTGGTTGAGCCGCGGGAGCGACGCGGCCAGGCGTTCCGGGAGCCGGAACGCCCGCACCTGCTGGCGCAGCACTTCGGGATGAAACAGGGGCTTGGACTCCAAGGCCATTGGTCGTGCCCAAGGCTAGGAGCCACGCGGTAAATGCCAACGTCGAAAGGGGGCCCGGTGCGGGCCAGGGCTACCCGGGTTGCGTGAGGCGAACGGTGTCCGTCGCCCCATCGGTTTCCGGAAGGGCCGGACAGCTTGGGCGTATCTGGGCAACGGTGCCGGGCGGTTCCCCGCCGCCGTAGGCAACTCGGGGCAATGTCACGACATTGCTCGCCCCCTGAACGGCCACTGGCACCAACTGCAGTGCAGGGAAGCCGTGCCGCATTCCGTGGCCCCGGCGGACCAGCCTAGTTGCTCCGCCGCAACCGTTGGCCGGAGGCAGGGCAGTAAAAAATAAACCCTCATCGGCGCAACTTAACGCGCCTCCGAGGGTTCAAAATACCGGACCGAACGATGTTACTTCGCTGGCGCCGCGCCTTCGGCAGGAACCTCCGCTGCTTCGGTCGATTCCACCCACTCAATGATGGCCATGGTCGCCACGTCGCCACGCCGTTGGCCCAAACGCAAGATTCGGGCGTAACCGCCCGGACGGGTCTTGAAGACAGGCGCGATCTTGTCGAACAGGATGTGCACGACGTCTTCCTTTTCCTTCCAAGCCAACCGCTTCGCCTTGCCGGGATACTTCTTGGTGCCCTTGAAGAAGGAACGGGCCTGTTGCCGGAGCCGGGCAGCCGCGAGTCGGCGGCAGTGGACGTTTTCGGCCAAGGCAGTTGCCTTGCCCGAACCCTCGGCCGTGTTGGCCGTTTCCACCGCCTGATTCCCACGCTTGCCCAGGGTCACCAACTTCTCGGCAAACGGGCGCAACGCCTTGGCCTTCTCGATCGTCGTGGTGATCCGCCGGCTCTTGATCAGACTGCAGGCCAGGTTCGCCAACAGCGCATTCCGATGGGAACTCGTGCGTCCGAGTTTCGCAGATTTCTTAAGATGACGCATAAAATGTTACAGCTTTCTAGGTTCGGACTGGGGTTCCAGCAAGGCCGAGTCGATGCTCATGCCCAGGGACAGGCCGAGGGAGGACAGCTTCTCCTTGATCTCATTCAACGACTTCTTGCCAAAGTTTCGGTATTTCAACATCTCCTGCTCACTCTTCATCGCCAACTGGCCGACGGTCGTGATGTTCGCGTTATTGAGGCAGTTCGCCGCCCGGACGCTGAGCTCAATCTCATTGACCGACATGTTGAGCAACTTCCGGAGCTTCGCCTTCTCGTCGTCAACCGGCTTCTGTTCCTCCTCAAACTCGATGGCGTTCTTGTCATAGCCCACGAACACATCCAGATGGTGCTGGAGGATCGCGGAGGCTTGGAGCAAGGCGTCATCCGGCGTCAGGCGGCCGTCAGTCCAGATCTCGAGGATCAGCTTGTCGTAATCCGTGCGTTGTCCGACGCGCGCCGATTCAACCGCATAGCGGACCCGGGAAACCGGTGAAAACAGCGAGTCGATCGCAATCACCCCGATTGCCTGGTCCACCTGCTTGTTCTCGTCGCCCGGGCAGAAACCCCGTCCCACCTTGACTTCGAGTTCCATCTCGAACTTGCGCTTGCGGTCCAGGGTGCAGATGACCTGATCGGCGTTGATCAGTTCCACGTTCTGGTTCAACTGGATATCACCCGCCGTGACCACGCCCTCCTTGTTCACCGACAGCAGCAGGATCTGGGGGTCCCGGCTCGATACCTTGAAGCGGATTCGCTTCAGGTTGAGCACGATTTCGGTGACGTCCTCCACGACCCCGTCCACCGCGGCAAATTCGTGCATCGCCCCGTCAACCTTGACCGAAGTGATGGCCGCTCCTTCCAGGGAACTGAGCAAGACGCGCCTCAGGGAATTCCCGATCGTATGGCCGTAACCGGTCTCAAAGGGTTCAGCGACAAATTTTCCGTAGAGTGCATTCGATGAGGCGTCATCTTTGGAGAGACGCTTCGGCAACTCAAATCGTCCAAGTCGAACTGGCATTTTGGAATCCTATAATTCTCTGTGACAGGCATTTGGCTTTGCCCGTCACATTTTTCAATTTGAACGGTTATCTGGAGTAAAACTCGACAACCGACTGCTCATTGGCGACGGAAATGATGTCTTCCTTGGCCGGAAGTCTCACCACCTTCGCCTTCAATTGCTCCCGATCGACGACAATCCAGCTGGGGATGGGCCGGCTCGCGGAACCCTCGACTCCCTTGCCCGCCAATTGCTTGGACCGGGCCACCGGCTTGACGCCGATGACTTGGTTGGCCGCCACCGCGTAGCTCGCGATATCCACCTTCCGGTCATTGACGGTCACATGCCCATGGCTGACCAACTGGCGCGCCGCCGCCTTGGTGTTGGCGAAACCGGCCAGGTAAACCACATTGTCCAACCGGGTTTCGAGGATGCGGAGCATCGTTTCCCCGGTGACCCCGCGCCCGCGCAGCGCCTTCTTGTAGACATTCCGGAACTGCTTCTCCTGCAGTCCGTAATAATAGCGAAGCTTCTGCTTCTCCACCAAGCCAACCCCGTAGTCGCTTACTTTGCGGCGGGACTTTGGACCGTGAACGCCGGGCGGATAATTGCGCCGTTCCAGATACTTCGATTCGCCGAAGATGGGAACGCCAAACCGCCTGCTGATGCGAACTCTTGGACCGGTATACCTAGCCATAGGAAAATATTTCTAAACCCGACGTTTCTTGCGAGGACGGCAACCATTATGAGGAACCGGCGTCACGTCCTTGATCAATGACAATTCCAGTCCGATTGCCTGCAGGGCCCGGATCGCCGACTCCCGTCCTGATCCGGGGCCGTTGACATGGATTTCAACTTCCCGCACCCCATGGGCCATCGCCTGCCGCGCCGCGTCCTGCGCGGCCTGTTGGGCGGCGAAAGCCGTGCTTTTCCGGGAACCCTTGAATCCGACCCGCCCCGCAGAGCTCCAACCCAGCGTATTGCCGCTGAAATCGGTGATGGTGACGAGGGTGTTGTTGAAGGTCGCGACCACGTGGGCAACCCCGTGGGCGATGTTTTTCGCGCCCTTGACCTTGACGATCTTGATCGCTTTCGGATCGTCCCCGAGCAGCTCGGCCGCAGTGGGGGCGGCGACGACGGGCATGAGCGGTGCGGGGGCCGCACCCTCCGGTGCCGGTGCCGCAGCCTTGGGCCGCTCTTCGGTTGCGCCGTTTGCCTTGGGCGTTTCAGTTGTTTCAGCCATATCTTTTTCCTCAGTCGACTAAATCAATGGACGCCGGTCTTGGCGTTGGGATTACGCTGCACCCCGACGGTGCGGCGCGGCCCCTTGCGCGTCCGCGAATTGGTTTGGGTCCGTTGCCCCCGGACCGGCAGGCCCCGTTGATGCCGATTGCCCCGGAACGACTTGATCGCCTGCAATCGCTTCAGGTTGATTCCGATTTCCCGGCGAAGGTCACCTTCGACCACGTAACCGCCGCTTTGGACCGCGGAAACGATCTGGGAAATCTGCTGCTCGGAAAGATCCTTGGCCCGGACGGACGGATCCACCTTCGCAACCTTCAGGATCTCCACCGCATTCACGGGACCGATCCCGTAGATGTAGCGAAGGGAAATATCAACCCGCTTGTGGGCCGGAATGTCGACTCCTAGAATTCTTGGCATAACTGGGGGGCTACTAGCCTTGGCGCTGCTTGTGACGAGAATTCGTGCAGATGACCCTGAGGACACCCACCCGTTTTACGATTTTGCAATTCTCACAAAGTTTTTTCACCGATGCTCTGACTTTCATATCACCGTTTAGTATAAAGCTTGCCCGTCCACAGTTAATATCTCGGCCCCCTTTTCAAGGACGAGAACAGTATGTTCAAAATGAGCCGACATGGACCGGTCCCTGGTCACCACCGTCCAGTGATCGTCCAAAATCTCCACCGCCGCATGTCCGGCATTCACCATCGGCTCGATCGCGATCGTCATCCCCGCCTCCAGGCGCCCACCCGCCCCGGGGGCGACGTGATTCGGAATCTGAGGGTCCTCGTGCAGCGTCCGTCCGACGCCGTGCCCCACAAATTCCCGGACCACGCTGAAGCCGGCGCCTTCCACGGTGGATTGTATGGCGCCGGACAATTCCAGGATCGGGACTCCTGCCATCACTTTCGAAATTCCAGCGTGTAATGCTTTCGTCGTCGTGTCCAGCAATTTCTGGGTCTCCATCGAACACACGCCCACCGGCACGCTCATGGCGACGTCCCCGATGAAACCGTCGCGGATGACCCCGATGTCGATTTTCACCACGTCACCAAATTGCACTCGCCGGCGTCCGCCCACCCCATGGATTACCTGCTCGTTCACCGAGATGCAGGCAAATCCCGGGAAACCGCGGTAACCCTTGAAGGCGCTGGCCGCCCCGCAATCATTTATGGTCTTGCCAATGAACAGATCAAGTTCGCCGGTGGTCATGCCCGGGGCCACGAACCCGGCGGCAGCCCGGAGCACCTTCGCGGCGATCCGGCCCGATTGCCGCATCTTTTCAATCTCGTCGGGAGACTTGAAGGACTGTGAACGCTTGATTTTAATACCCGGCCGCTCGTTGAGGATTACCTTCCCTTGACTTTCCCCTTCTTCAGGAATCCGTCGTAGTGACGCATCAGCAGATACGACTCCATCTGCCTCATCGTGTCGAGCAGCACACCCACCGTGATCAGCATCGAGGTTCCCCCGAAGAACTGGGCCACGTTGGGATCAATTTTCACCAGATTTGTCAGGACGGTGGGCATGATCGCGATGCCAACTAGGAAGACCCCGCCGGCCAACGTAATCTTGCCCATGGCTGCATGGAGAAAATCACTGGTGGCAACGCCGGGGCGGACCCCCGGGATGTAACCGCCATATTTCTTCAGGTCGTCCGCCACCTGCAGTTCGTTGAACTGGGTCGCCACCCAGAAGTAGGAGAAGAACAGGATCATGGCGGCCTCCAACGTGAGGTGCAGGAAACTGCCGGGCAGCAACGCCCTCGCCATGGTTGTGAAGATCGGGACGGAAGTGTAAGCGGATGCCAGCTTCTCAAGGATCAGGGACGGGAACATCAGGATCGCCTGGGCAAAGATCACCGGCATCACGCCGGAATAGTTGATCCTCAGCGGCAGGAACGAAGTGGATCCGGAATAAACGGCCCGACCGATGGCCCTCTGCGCATATTGCACCGGGATCCGTCGCTGCCCTTGGGTGATCGCCACAACCGCCGCGACGACGAGGAACAGGAGGGCAATCAGCAACACCCCGTGCGTCCAATTTGCGGTCTTTTGGATGAAGAACTGTGAGAACAGCGCCTGCAGGGCACTCGGCAGACGGGCCAGGATGCCGATGGTAATGACCAACGACACACCGTTGCCGATTCCGCGCTCGGTGATCTGTTCACCCAGCCACATGAGCAACATCGTCCCTGCCGTGAGGACAATTACCGTCTGCAGTCGGTAGGTCCAAAGTGACTCGACCAGCACCAACTTTCCACTGAAGCCTTGGAATGCCTTTTCGGGGTTTTCCCAGCCCAAGGCCAATGCGAATCCCTGGCCGATGCAGAGCAGGACGGTAAGATACCGGCCGTAGGCGACCAATTTGGCCCGCCCACCCTCTTCCCGGGCGATCTTGTTAAGGCCTGGAATGATTGCCGAAAGGAGCTGCAGGATGATGGTCGCGCTGATGTAGGGCATGATCCCCAAGGCCCCCACGGCACACTGTTCGAGCGCGCCCCCGGTGAACAGGCTGTAAATTCCCATCACGGAATTGCCGCCCGAACCACTCTTCGCAATTTGCGAAAAATGCTCCGCCAGGAGATGCCCATCCAGTCCCGGGATGGGCGTGACCGCGATCAGCCGGCAGACCAGCAGAACCAAGGCCGTGAACAGGATCCGGGAACGGAGTTCCGGGATCTTCAGGCAATTGGCGAAGGGGTTGACGATTTGGGCGAGCATCACTTCCTGGGCTAGGCTGCAACAGTGCTGGCGGAACCGCCCACCGACTCAATTGCGCCCTTGGCGGCGCTGCTGAAGGCATCCGCCACAACGGTCAGCTTCTTCGAGAGCTTACCCCGGGCCAGAATCTTGATCCGCTTCGTGTTGGCCCGGATGAGGCCGGCGGCGACGAGTTGCTCGCGGCTGACCACGGAGCCCTCCGGAAATTCTTCCAGCGCATCCAAGTTGATCGGCAAATATTCGATCCGGAACCGTTTGTTGTTGAAACCTCTCTTGGGCAGGCGCCGGATCAACGGCATTTGGCCACCCTCGAACCCAATACGGATCGAGCTGCCGGAGCGCGCCGACTGTCCCTTGCCACCCCGGCCGGAGGTTTTCCCGTGGCCGCTGGATTCGCCGGAACCAAGCCGTTTTTTCCGGTGCTTGGCCCCAATGTTTGGCTTAAGATTTGATAGCTTCATGAGAGGGTGCGGCTTTATTTGATTCCCCGCGCCTGCAGGATCTCGTCCCGCCGCCGGAGTTTGCGGAGTGCCTGCAGTGTCGCCTTGGCGACATTCGCGGGATTCTTCGAACCCAGAGATTTGGAAAGCACGTCCCGGACACCCGCCGATTCCACGACCGAGCGGACCACCTTGCCGCAGATCAGGCCCGTGCCCGGACTCGCCGGCTTCAGGAGGATCTTCGCTCCGTCATATTCCGACATCACCTCATGGGGAATGGTGGTTTTTTCGAGCGAGACCTTGAGCATGCGGGCCCGAGCGTTTTCCCCACCCTTCCGGATGGCATCGCTGACTTCGTTGCCCTTGCCCAGGCCCAGCCCGATCCGGCCGCCCTTGTCGCCCACCACGATGAGGGCGCTGAAGCTGAAACGGCGCCCGCCCTTGACCACCTTTGAGGAACGGTTGATGAAGACGGTTTTCTCTACGATCCCGTCGTTCTTGTCATCAAACGAATCCCGTGAATCCCTTCGCCGTCCGCCCGGACGGCCACCACGGTTGTCGTTCCGGCCATAGCGTCCTGACGGACGCTCTGCCGGGGGAGGATTTGGGACGCTAGCCTCTGCTCCGGACGGAGCTGCCTTTTCATCTGCCACAGTGTAGATCTCCTTTAAAATTTTAGTCCCGCGCCACGGGCTGCCTCTGCCAGGGCCCGCACCTTGCCATGATATCGTGCCCCGCCCTTGTCGAAGAGCACGTCGGTCAGGCCCTTTTGCTTGGCCGCCTCGGCCGCCAGCCGGCCAATAATCTCGGCATTGTGGGAATTCGCACCGGATTTGGTGAGTCCCACGGCCTTGTCCCGCGACCCCACCGCCGCCAAGGTTTTTCCTGCGGAGTCGTCGATGAATTGCACGTAGATGTGCTGGCCGGAAAATTTCACGCTCATCCGGGGACGCAGCGCCGTCCCGGAAATTTTGCGGCGCACTCGGTCGCGCCGTCCCTGTGCCAACAGTTTCTTTTTGTGAGGAGTCATTATTTTCCTTAGCGTAGACTACTGAACGGTCTTGCCTTCCTTGCGCTTAACCTTCTCATCCGAGTATCGGACTCCCTTGCCCTTGTAGGGCTCGGGCGGATAATAGCTCCGCAATTCAGCCGCTACCCGGCCGACCGCTTCCTTGCTTGGGCCATCGACCGTCAGTTTGGTATTTTCCTCGACCACCACCTTCACCCCGGCCGGCAGCGTGTAAATGATCGGATGGCTGTAGCCCAAGGTCAGGTTCACGCTATTGCCGCTCACGGCCGCCTTGAATCCGACACCCTGAATCTCCAGCTTCTTCTGGAAGCCCACGGACACGCCAGTCACCATGTTATTGATGAGGGCCCGCGCCAGGCCATGCATCGACCTCGCCTCGGCCGTCTCGGCGGCCCGGGAAACAGAAATCAGGTTCCCTTCGCATTTGGCGGTGGTCAAACGGGGCAGGTCCAAGGACAGTTTTCCCTTGGGGCCGTCCGCCGAAACCGTGTTTCCGGAGATGCTAACCTTTACTTTATCCGGAATTGACACCGGCTGCTTTCCAACTCTTGACATAAATATCCTTACCAGACGATGCAGAGAAGTTCGCCCCCGTGGCGGGCACGGTAGGCCTCAGTTCCGGTCATCACTCCACGGGGAGTCGACACGACGGAAACACCCATTCCACCAAGAACCCTAGGAATCGAGTCGGCCCCGACATAACGCCGGAGTCCCGGCGTGCTGACCTGCTTGATCTTTGTGATGACGCTGGTCTTGCCGGCGTATTTCAGGGTGATCGTCAGGGTCTTAACCTTGTCGCCGGCGACTTTGATATCCGTGAGATATCCTTCCTTCAGGAGCGTCGTGGCGATCGCCTCCTTGAGCTTGGAGTGCGGGACCACGACCGTCGGCAGGAGCGCGCTCGCACCATTGCGGATGGTCGTTAGCAATTCAGAAACGGGGTCATGCATAAATTTGACAACTCCTACCAGCTCGCCTTGATCACTCCCGGAATCAGTCCGGCCATCGCCGCTTCCCGGAAGGTCAGCCGGGAAACCCCATATTTCCGGATGAAGCCCCGGCGCCGGCCACTGAGGCTGCACCGGTTCACCAGCCGGACGGGGCTGGCGTTCTTGGGGAGCTTAGCCAGGCCGACATAGTCTCCCTTGGCCTTGAGCTCGGCGCGTCGGGCTGCGTATTTCGCGACGACGGCTTGGCGCTTCTTGTTTCTCTCTAACCAGGATTTCTTTGCCATATTGGGTGCGGTTACTTGGCGAACGGAAGGCCCAACGCTTTCAGCAGCATCAGCGCCCCTTCATTGTTCCGGGCCGAAGTCACGATGGTAACGTCCAAACCCTGCTGTCGTTTGATCTTTTCCAGTTCAATTTCCGGGAAGATTGATTGGTCCGGGAAACCGATGGAATAGGCTCCCTTCCCGTCAAACTTGCGCGGCGAAATTCCCCTGAAGTCACGGATCCGCGGCAACGAACAGGTGATGAGCCGGTCCAGGAACTCATACATCCGCTCGCGCCGGAGGGTCACCTTGCAACCAACCGGCATTCCCTTGCGCAGCTTGAAGTTTGCGATGCTCTGGCGGGCCTTCGTCACCACCGGCTTCTGTCCGGAAATGGCGGCCATTTCCTTGACGGCCTCTTCAATGGCCCCTTTTTCCGCGTCCGAACGGACCCCCATGTTCAACGTGATCTTCAGCAGGCGCGGCACTTCGTGCCGGTTTTTTGCCCCGCCTTCCTTGAGCAGGAGCGGAATGATCTCGTTCTGATACTTTGTATAAAGTCTTGGCTTCATCTTTTACCTCTACGGCGAAATTGCTGCTGGCTCAGGCGCGACGGCGTTCGTATTCCGCCACCTTCATCACATTGGAGATGTGGACGGGACCTTCCAGCCACAGCAGCGCGCCATTGGGATTCTGCTGGTTCTTCCGGATATGATGGAGCATCGGTTTCACGAGCCGGAACTTGTCGAGCTCATGGGTTCCAACGCCCTGTTCCTTCAGCTTCTGGGTTCCGGAATCGGTTCCCTTGGCCCGGTCGTCGATGCCTTCGAGGAAAACGACCAGCTTCTTCCGGTTTACCTTGGTGATCTTCGCCCTGCGCCCTTTGGCTCCGCCCGCGATGACCACGACCTCGTCACCGGTCCGCACATGGAAAGTCTTTTGCAACGTCTTCAACATAACAATCTGATTACAGGACCTCGGGTGCAAGGGAGATGATCTTCATGAACTTCTTCTCGCGCAGTTCGCGAGCCACCGGACCGAAGATTCGGGTCCCCTTGGGGTTGTGTTCCTTGTCGATGATCACGCAGGCGTTGCGGTCGAAGCGGAGGAAGGAACCGTCGGCCCGACGGATCGCCCGCTTGGTCCGGACCACCACAGCGGTCTGGACCTCGCCTTTTTTGACCGTGCCATCCGGGGCGGCTTCCTTGACGTGAACCTTGATCACGTCGCCGATTCCGGCATACCGCTGGTTCCGTCCCAGGACACCGATGGCCCAGACGACTTTGGCGCCGGTATTGTCCGCAACATCCAGACTGGATCTAATCTGTAGCATGGCTTGAAGTGGATGGGTGGTTCAGTTCGCGGCGGAATGTTCGATGACACTCACCAGTTGCCAGCGCTTCAACTTGGACAGCGGCCGGGACTCCCGGATCAGGACGACGTCGCCGACCGAGGCGACTTCCGCCTCATCGTGCGCGTAGAACTTCTTGGTCGAAGTCACGGTTTTCTTGAACTGCGGGTGTTTGTATCGGCGTTCGACCTTGACGACGATGGTCTTCGACATCTTGTCGGAAGCAACCACGCCAACCCGTTCCGCGGCCCCGGAACCGCTTTTGTTTTCACCAGAAACCATAAAATATTACGCGTTAGTTGAGCGGAGTTGCGTGAGTTTCGTCTCGCACCGGGCGATGTCGCGCCGCAGGGCGCGGATCACATGCGTCTTTTCCAGGCGAGCGGTGGATTTCTGAAGGCGCGCATCAAACAGCTGTTTGCGCAGCGCGACGGACTTGGCCACCAATTCCTGTTCCGACAGATCTTGGATTGCCACTTTAATTGATTCGGCCATAGCAGGTTACGACAGTTTGTGTCTGGTAATGAAACGGGTGCTGATCGAGAGCTTGCTCGCGGCAAGCCTCATTGCCTCTTTTGCCACCGCTTCTGTGACACCATCCACCTCAAAGAGAATATTGGCAGGGCGGATGACGGCCACCCAAGATTCGACGCCGCCTTTTCCAGTTCCCATCCGAACCTCCAACGGCTTCTTGGTGAAGCTCTTGTCCGGGAAAATGCGGATCCAAACCTTCCCGCGGCGTTTCATGTAACGGGTGATGGCAACCCGCGCCGCCTCAATTTGCTTGGTGTCGAGCCAGCAACGCTCAAGCGCCTGCAGGCCATATTCCCCGAAAGCAACCGTGTGTCCGCGAGAGGCAATGCCCGTCCGGCTGCCTCTGTGCATCTTCCGATACTTTACCCGCGCTGGCATCAACATATTAAAGCCCTTTTACTTGTTTGCGACTGCGTTTTCCGGATTGCGGGCTCCCGTCGGGGTCTCTCCCCGCTTCATCTCCCCCTTGCAGATCCAGCACTTGATTCCGAGCTTGCCATACATCGTCTTGGCTTCCGCGAAGCCGTAATCAATGGTGGCCCGGAGCGTATGGAGCGGCACCCGCCCTTGATGTTGAACTTCCACCCGGGCAATTTCAGCCCCACCCAGCCGCCCAGCGCAGCGGATCTTGATGCCTTCGACGCCGAAATCCATCGCCGTTTGGATCGACTTCTTCATTGCCCGGCGGAAGGAAATGCGGCGCTCCAATTGCAAGGCCACGTTTTCAGCGACCAACTGGGCATCAATCTCGGCCTGCTTGATTTCCTGGATATCAACATAGACTTCCTTGCCGGTCAGCTTGGAGAGGTCTTCCTTGATCTTGTCGATTTCCGCGCCCTTGCGGCCAATTACAACCCCAGGGCGAGCCGTGAAGATCGTGACCCGGCAACGGCTGGCGGCCCGTTCAATGTTGATCCGGGGCACTGAGGCGCCTTCAAGCTTAGACTGAAGGGTCCGACGGATCAGCCGATCCTCTTTCAGCAGTTTCGCAAAATCTTTCTTGGAGGAAAACCACTTGGAACGCCAGTCCTTCGTGAGCGGAATGCGAAGCCCGATTGGATTTGTTTTCTGTCCCATACTTACTTGGATTCGGAATTCACTTCGGCAACTTCGGTCAGGATGATGCGGATATGGCAGCTCCGCTTCAGGATCGGCCCCGCCGATCCCCGCGCCTTGGGAACGAACCGCTTAAAACTGCCCGCAGTTTCCGCGGCTGCCCGCTCAATGATGAGCTTCTCCGGCCGGAGGCCATGGTTATTTTCCGCATTCGCCAAGGCCGACTTCAACGTCTGGGCAACGGCCCGGGCCGATTTGCGTGGCACAAACCGCAGGATATTGAGGGCCTCCAACGCGTTCATCCCCTGTATCTGCCGGACAACCTCCCGAACCTTCTGAGGTGACATCCGAAACTTTCGCTTAAGCGCTTGAACTTTCATTATTGACCCTATTTGGCCTCAGCCTTGGCGGTGTGAGCCCCGTGTTTCTTGAAGGTTCGGGTGAAGGAGAATTCGCCCAATTTGTGCCCGACCATGTTCTCGGTCACAAACACCGGGTTGAACACCTTGCCGTTGTGGACATTCAACGTCAGCCCAACGAATTCGGGGGTGATGGTAGAACGACGCGACCAAGTCTTGATCGGTGTTTTGCCCTTGGAAGCCTTAAGCTTATCAATCTTGCGAAGGAGGCTAGGCTCGACATACGGCCCTTTTTTGAGAGAACGACCCATATTACTTAGCTTTCATTGGACGCCCATCGCGCCGAACAACGATAAAACGATCTGAAATCTTGTGCTTTTTGCGGGTGCGGAAGCCCTTGGCCAACTTACCCCAGGGCGACATGAGGTGCTGACGACCGCCACCACCCTTGGATTTGCCCTGGCCACCGCCGTTGGGATGGTCGACCGGATTACGGGCCATACCACGAGTGAGCGGACGAATGCCCATCCAACGAGCGCGCCCAGCCTTGCCGATCACCACATTCTCCCACTGGGCATTACCCACCTTGCCGACCGTGGCGAGGCAGTTTTCATGGACCCGCCGAATTTCACCCGAAGGCAACCTGAGTTGGGCGTAGCCGCTATCAACAGCCATCAAGGTTGCAGCCCCGCCAGCCGAGCGGACCATTTGAGCGCCCTTGCCCGGCAGCAATTCGATGCAGTGAACCTCGCCACCGACAGGGATCTTGGCAAGCGGCAGGGCATTACCAACGGAAGGATGGGCCGCCGGACCCGACGACACCACCGCCCCCACAGCCAATCCGTCGGGACAAACGATGTAGGACCGGTCACCCGGGGCGTATTCGAGCAACGCCAAGCGAGCCGAACGGTTGGGATCATACTCGATCGCAATCACCTTGGCGTTTTCACCAAACCGGCTGCGCCGCCAATCCACATTCCGGATTCGGCGCGCATGCCCACCACCACGGGCACGAACCGTGACCCGGCCGTAGTTGTTTCTGCCACCGGTCCCCTTCTTCCGGTAAGTCAGGGACTTTTCGGGCCGACTCTTAGTGATGTCGGAGAAGTCCTGAACTGTCGTATACCGCTGTGACGGCGTTAACGGCCTAAAAGTCTTCACGAGAAAATGTTTCCAATAACAAGCCAACCCACGCTGTCGCTTTCACCCATCACTCCTCAACGCTTGGGGCGCTGAGTTATCGGCTGAATCTTGGACGTTTCGACCAAGGCAACAAAACGGAGCGCGGATATTGGCTAGGGGGGGAGTGAGGTGCAATACATTTTTCAATTTTTGTCACCCAGGCCGGTTCCGCGTTCGTGGGTCGGTTGGCGGGACCAAGTTGGCTCCGGTGGCGTTGTCGTTTTTCCGCAGTGGGGGCGATTGAATCGCTTTCAGCCCAATTCCGGCGCAAACGATCGGTTCGCAGCGATCCTATTCACCGACTGGTTAGCGGAGGTCCGCGCTTAGAGGTTTTCGGCTTTCAAAGCTGCCCTCGGGCGCGGCCGCACCTCGGTTGTTTGGTTGCGTTGGCCCCCTGATCCGGCGCGCGGAAAAAGAACTTCTCGTCGGTTCTACCGCTTCTGCTAGGGTGTGCCCTCGCGTATGACGCCAAAGTTGTTTACAGAGCTCGGCCTGTCCCCGGAGTCCTTGAAGGCGGTGGAGCGCCTCGGATTCGAGCAGGCCTCGCCGATTCAAGCCGAAGCAATTCCCCATATTTTGTCGGGGAAGGATGTGGTCGGCCAATCCCAGACCGGATCCGGCAAGACCGCTGCCTTCGGATTGCCCGCCATTGAGAAGATCAATCCGAAGGTCCGGGGCGTCCAGGTGCTGGTGCTCTGCCCGACCCGTGAACTGGCCGTCCAAGTCAGCGAGGAAATCCACAAGCTCGCCCACTTCAACCGCGCGATTAAGCCTCTCCCGATTTTCGGTGGCGCGAGCTACGAACGCCAATATGCGGGCCTGCATGCCGGCGCCAATATCGTCATCGGCACCCCGGGTCGGGTGCAGGACCATTTGGAGCGAGGGTCGCTCAAGCTGGATCAAGTCAAGATCGTCATCCTCGATGAGGCGGACGAGATGCTGGACATGGGCTTCCGGGAGGACATCGAGAAGATCCTACTGCATGCGCCCAAGGAACGGCAAACGGTCCTGTTTTCCGCAACAATTCCTCATCCGATCGAGGAGTTGATCCGGCGTTACACCAAGGATCCGGTTCGGGTCCAGATCGCCGCCAAGGCGCTCACCGTCCCGACGGTGGACCAAATCTATTACGAGGTGCACCAGCAGTGGAAATTCGAGGCCCTGACCCGCCTCGTCGACCTGCACGACGTGAAGCTGGGCATCGTGTTCTGCAATACGCAGCGCACCGTTGACGAACTGACGGAACATCTTCACGCGGCCGGCTACGACGCCGATGCGCTCCATGGCGGACTCGCCCAGCAAGCTCGCGACCGGGTGATGAAGAAGTTCAAGACCGGCGTCCTGACGCTGCTCATCGCCACCGACGTGGCCGGGCGTGGCATCGACGTGAACGACATCGAGGTCGTGTTCAACTATGACCTCCCCTATGACCCGGAAGACTACGTCCACCGCATCGGGCGGACTGGGCGGGCTGGGCGCAGCGGCAAGGCGATTACGTTGGTGAGCGGTCGTGAATTCTTCCGCATTCGCCACCTCGAACGATTCACCCGCCAACGGATTGTCCGGGGACAGATTCCCTCCGAAGACCAACTGGCGGAAGCCAAGGAGCGGAAGCTGCTCGATGATGTCCGCACGGTCATCCAGCACGGCAACCTCAGTCAGCGCGAGCACATGATCCAAGCACTGATGAACGAGGGGTTTGACTCCGTTCAAGTCGCCGGCGCCCTGCTTCATCTGCTGGCCGGCGGTGAAGTTCCCAACGTCGAGGGAGAAGCCCCGGAACGCAGTTCGCTCTGGGAAGAGGCGGGCGTTCGCAAGTCGACCGCGCCGTCCACGGCGTCCGCCCCGGTTGCCGCCGCCCCCTTGGCGCCGCCAACCCCGGTCAATATCACGGCAGCCGAAGCAAATCCGGCAATCGAACCGCAGGCGACGACTGAGCCGGATGCCCAAGACATCCCCACCGAAGCGATTCCGGTCGCGCCCCCGACGCCCACGGAATCCAAGGTGGAAAAGGCTTCGAAGCGAAAGCCGCGCAAGACCGCGGCGGAGGCGGTTGCCGCCGCTGGAACCGAAACGGTTGCCGAAACGACCATGTCCCCAGCCGCCCAGCCAGCGGTCGAACCGGTGCCTGTGAAGCGCACCGCCGCTCCCATCCAAGTAGAGGAAGAGGTTGGTTTCACCGACGGAGAATCGCCCGTCGCAAGCCCGGCCGCGGTCGTGACGGAGCCCGAACAGGTCCGCAAACCGGCCCGCCCCGAACCGGCAAAGTCCGCTCCGGAGGAGTCGCCCAAGCTCAGATCATCTACCTGGGATCGCCCCAAATTCGCCCCTCGTTTTGATCGGACCGAACCGGCTGAAGCACCCGCGGCCCCACGGCCGCCCCGGCCGGCCGCGCCCCGGTTTGATCGGGCATCGGAACGCCCGCCGGCCCCCCGCGACTACGACCGGCCGGAACGTCCACCCGAACGCGAAGGTCGGTTTGATCGTGGCCAAGATCGTCCGCCCAATCGCTTCAGTGAGGCCCGGGCCGGTTATGGGGCTCAGGGCGGCGATCCGCGGCCGATGCGTTACACGGCCCGGCCCGACGACGCCATGACCCAAGTCTGGATCAGCATGGGTGAGGCCGACGGCATCACGACCCGTGACATCGTCGGTTGTATCCTCGGCGAAACTGGGTTGCCGAAGAACGTGGTCGGCCAGGTCAACATCGCCGAACGGCACACGCTGGTGAGCATCCCGCGGCAAGAGGCCCGCAACATCCTTTCCGCGCTCAATCAGGCGCAACTCCGCGGCCGCCGGATTCGGGCGAAGATTTCGGAGTTCTGATCTCCTTTACGGCCAAGGGCTGCTGACGGCGCGGAATCCTTTTTCCGCGCCGTTTTTGTTTTGTCGGGCGAGGCGCCTAGCAGCGTCGAAGAAGACAGCCACGCGGGTTCAGGCCCAAATCCCCAACTGTTCCGCCGGCTCAAGGATTCACGATGTAGGCGTGGGAAGGCAATTCAGGCAGCTTCGATTGGATCCGCCTGAGGTCAGCAAGGTCGCCTCCGGGACGGGCCGGGGCACCCCACTCGGCGAACGATTTCGGTGCCTGCCAGCGCCACTTCTCCACGTGGCCATCCACGAAGGCCAGGTTGCATCCTTGGTTGTGCCGGTCGGCCGGCAGATCGATCCAGCAGTCGGCGTTGCCCCAGGCATCGTCGGGGCGGTAGGTGCCGAAGGTCGCATCCACGCAACTCGCCTCGTGCGTGTCGATGAACGTGAACACGTCGGCCGGTGACGGCCGGGAAGCCTCCGCCAGCGTGCGCCGGGTGTCCTCGGCCAAGTCGCAATTGAGCCAGATGCTCAGGTTGTAGCTGCGGGTGCGCGGCACCGTCCGTCCCGTATCCGGATCACGCAGCGTGGAGCGATCGCCTGGGCATCGGTAGATCCCCGCGGCCCGCGTGTAGGGAAACAGCACGCCGGCCATGAGATTCGAGACGGTCGTGTCTTGGGTGACGTTTCCTGGCGCCCAGGAAGTCGAGGCCAGTGACGGGCCGTTGGTCTCGCCCACGATGTAGACGTAGCTGTTGGGCGGAATTTGGTCCGCGTGGTCGTGGGCGTAGCTCAGCCAGGCGAGCTGCAACTGGCGCAAGTTGCCCTGGCAAGCCGCCGAAAGCCCGGCCTGACGGGCGCGGCCCAAGGCAGGCAACAGCAGGCCAGCCAGCAGCGCGATGATCGCGATCACCACCAGCAGTTCAATCAACGTGAAGCCGGCTGAAAACCAACCCGATCGTTGCCGCTGGGGATTCGCCTTCATACCTGAGGGACACCGCGAGTGGTAATGCACCCAGCGCAGGCACGCGAACTGAATTCCCGCCGCGGTGGCCTCCCCTTCCCCAGGCGCCGATTTCCCGGTTCGACTTCTGCGGCTCACCCGGCACGCTCAGCCCGTGCCCGGAAGCGCCCATGGAGTCTTCGCCACCACGCATTGGAGCGTCGTGCTGGCGGCCGGCGACGTTCCCTCCCCCGCGTCGAGCGCCGCGTTGGAACGGCTTTGCCGCGGTTACTGGTATCCGCTCTACGCCCATTTCCGGCGTCGTGGCCGGAATCCCGACGATGCCGCCGAGCTGACCCAAGAACTGTTCGCCAACCTGCTTCGTCGGGAGGATTTCCGCCGGGTCGGGCCGGAAAAGGGCCGCTTTCGCACGTTCCTCCTGACCGCCGCCGACCGGCTGTTGCTCGACCAGCACGCGGCCGAAACCGCCCACAAGCGGGGCGGCGGCCAATCACTGCTCGCCTTGGACGCCCTTTCCGCCGAGGAACGCTTCGCGCTCGAGCCCCTGACCCACGAAACGCCCGACCGCGCCTTTGACCGGCAATGGGCGCTCGTGCTGCTCGACCAAGCGATGCGGAAACTCGCCGAGGAACAGGCTGCGCGGGACGACGCCGAAGCATTTGCCCACTTGAAGCCATTTCTCGCCGCCGAGGCCGAAGCCGGCGACTACGGCCGGCTGGCCACGGAACTGGGGCTGGCCCCCAACACCATCGCCAAACGCGTCGAACGCCTGCGCGAGCGGTTCCGGGAACTGGTTCTCGCCGAGACCCTGCAAACGGTGGGCACCCCCGCCGAGGCGGAGGCCGAACTTCGATCCCTTTTCGGCTGACCACGCGTCATCGCCCCGAGTTTTCGCCGTTTCCCTTCATGGTGACTTCGCCCTCGAACTCCGCGTGCCCCCGGTGCGGCCAGTCCGTTTCCAGCGGCTGGATCGGCGGACTGTGCCCGCGCTGCGTCTCCCGCACCTCGCTGGGGGCCTTGCTGGCCCCAACGCCCGCGGCCCGACCCCGGCTCGGTGACTACGAACTCGGCGAAGAACTCGGCCGCGGCGCGATGGGGGCCGTTTACCGGGCCCGGCACGTCACGCTGGGCCAGACCGTCGCACTCAAGGTCGTCCTGACCGGCGAGTTCGCCAGCGAGTCGGAACGCCGGCGGTTCCTCGCCGAAGCCGGCCAGGCCGCGCGGTTGGACCACCCCAACATCGTGCGGGTCCTCAACTACGGCGAGGCCGATGGCCGGCAGTTCTACGCGATGGAACTGGTCGAGGGCCCCACGTTGGCGGCGGCCAGGCAGCGGGGACATTGGCGGATGACGCCGGCGGAAGTTGCCGCCGCCCCGGGTTCCTTCCGCCATTTCGCCCTGCTGATTTCTCAGGTCGCCCGGGCCGTCCAGCACGCCCATGAGCGCGGCGTCCTGCATCGCGACCTCAAGCCGGGCAACATCCTGCTCGACGCCGACGGCACGCCCCACGTCGCCGACTTTGGCCTGGCCACGTTGCTCGGCGGCGACGGCGAGAACCGATCCGTCCGTGCCACCTTGGCCGGCTCTCCCGTGGGCACGCCCGCCTACATGCCGCCCGAACAGGTCCGCGGCGAACAGTCCGTAACCATCGCCTCCGACCTGTGGAGCCTTGGTGTGATCCTCTATGAATTGCTCGCCGGCCGGCCGCCGTTCACGGGGAGCAATGCGCCGGAGACCTATCGGAAGATCCTCGAAGAGGAGCCGAGCCCCGTTTCGATTCACGCTTCAAGAACCACGGAATGCGGCGACACCGGGACCGAGCCCGCAAACCGCCACGGAAATGTCTTAAACCCCGTTCCCCGCGACCTCGAAATCATCGCGCGAAAGTGCCTGCGGAAAGCACCCGGCGAACGGTATTCGTCCGCCGGCGCGCTGGCCGATGACCTTGATCGCTGGCTCAAGGGCGAACCCATCCTGGCCCGGCCCGTCCGTGCCCCCGAGCAGGCATGGCTTTGGGCCCGCCGCCGGCCGGTGGTCGCGGCCCTGACGGCGGTGGTCGCCTTGCTGGTGCTGGTGGTGGCGATCGGCGGCCCGGTGGTTGCCTTCCGCTTGTCCCGGGCGGAACGCCAGGAACGGGCCGCGAACGTCACCGCGCAGGAAAAGCTCTTCGAATCCCTGCTCGCCCAGGCCCGCGCGTCGCGGCTCACCCTGGAACCCGGCCGCCGCGAGGCCGGACTCAAGGCGATTCAGGCGGCCGCCAAGATCCGGGTCTCACCCGAGCTCAGGGACGAAGCGGTCGCCTTGCTGGCGCTCTCCGACCAAGGCCAGCCGGCCGTCGTGTCCAACCTCGTGTTCCGCGGAGACGGCATAGTTCTCGACGCCGACTTCCAACGGTTTCTCCAGGAAGAAGCCGGCCCGGCGTTCGCGCTTCGGCGGCGCAGTGACGGGCATGAGGAGTTTCGCTGGCCCACCCCCACCAACAGCGGCTACCTCGCCCATCGGGAGCTGAGTCCGGACGGATCCCTGCTCATGCTCAACTACAGCCGCCCCCGACTTGTGCTGGTGCGACTGGCGGCGCGCGAAGTCCTCTTCGACGAGGCCGACACCTGGTTCGGCGGGTTTTCCCCGGACGGGTCGTTGTTCGCCGCGCTGCGCGGCGATCACACGCTCAGCGTCCACGAAAGTGCCACGGGACGGTCGGTGGCCGAACACCGTTTCGAACAAACTGCCCGCGCGAGCCTGGCCTTTCACCCGGGCGGCGCCACGGTGCTGGCGGTGCCGGTCGGCCCGGAATTGCAGCTCTGGAACTGGGTGACGGACCAGATCGTCGGGCGGTTGGCGGAGGGCGCCGACATCCGTTGCGCCGTCTGGCACGGTGACCTGTTGGCCACCTCGCTCCTGGGCGGGGAGATCCGGTTGCTCGACCTGCGACGCAACCGGCGACTGCTGCTCAGCGGCCACCTCGACACGGTGGAGCATCTCCGGTTTTCACCCGACGGCGCCTGGCTTGCCTCGCTCGAAGGGAACGACGGCCTGGCCCACTGGTGGGACACCCAGACCGGTTCCCCACGGCTGCGTAGCGACCGGTTCAGTTTCCGGCAATTCAGCCGCGATGGTTCCCGGATCCTGCTCAGCACGCCCACCACGTGGGCCGTCGCGCCGGTCCTGCGCCCGCAATCCTACCGGGCTACCCGCTTGGGCGGCGAGTCCCTCAGCGCCTACAGTCCGGACGGTCGTTGGCTGCTGGGCGGCGGTCCCGACGGGCTGGAAATCTGGGACACCGAACGCCAGGTCCGCCTCGCCGCCCGGCCCGTGCAGGGGTTACTCGAGGCGTTCGTGACCGACGGTGGCCGAAATCTGCTCGCGTGCGACCATCAGCGAATTATCCGTTGGAACCTCGGCGCCGAGCAAAACCGACTCACCCTCACCGGCGAACGCACCGTTTTCACCGCGCCAGATTGGCGGATCGAAGCCTTCGCCGTGAGTCCGGACGGAAGGCAATTCGCGGTGGCCCACGACAACGAACTGGCCCTGGTGGATGCGGGCGCCCCGGACCGCTTCACCCACCTGACCAACGCCAGCATTCCCCGGTCGCCCACGTTCAGTCCCGACGGCCGGTGGCTCGTCGCCGGCACCTTTCACGGCCGCGGCCTCCAAATCTGGGAGTTGCCCGCCGGCACGCCCGGACCGGTGCTGAACACCGGGAACGTGTTCACCCGCTTCAGCCCGGACGGCACCCGGCTGCTCGCCGCCACCAGCGCCGGCCTGATCGTCTTCGAGGCTGGGACCTGGAAAGTCCTGTTCAAGCTGCCCAGCGAGGCCGCCTCCAACCTGCCCGGCCGTGCCGCCTGGAGCGCCAATGGTCGCCTGCTCGCCTACGCCCATCGCCAGAAAACCGTCCTGCTCCTCGACACGGAGTCCTGGCAGACGCGGCTGCGGCTCGAATCCCCCGATCCCTTGCCGATCAACCGCATCGCCTTCGCTCCTGACGGCAGCCAATTGGTCGTGTCCGGCGCCGGCCGAGCCGAATGGTGGGACTTGCGGAACCTGCGCCAGGAACTCGCCGGCTTGGGCCTGCCGTGGGATGCCCCGCCCGCCGGGATCACCCCGGAAACGTCCCGTGCCGACCTCGCCCGATTGGAACCCCTCGTCCGGCCCCCAGCCCTGCCCGCCGGCATCCGCCCCCCGCTGATCGTTCCCCCGCGCCCCGCGGAGGCCACCGCTGCCCAACTCGACCTTTCCCGCCATTACAACGCCCGACTGGACGAGGACTGGCACTTCACCGGCGGCGCCGGCAACAGCCTCGGCACGGTCCCGACCGAATTGGTCGATTCCGGCGGGGTGAAATTCGACGCCCGGGGCATCCTTCAGCTCGCCAGCGCCAGCCTCGCCGCCCAGCGCACGGGCTACCCGCTGGCTGTGACCCGATTGCCGGTCGCCCAGGCGTGTCGTGCCCTGCACTTCCTCGGCGCCTGCGGTTACGCGGGAAGTGAATCACCCGGCGCCCAAGTCGGCCGTTATGTCGTGCACTACGCCGACGGCACCCAGGCGGAGATTCCCATCCGGCACGGAAAGGACACCGGCGATTGGTGGCGTCCGGCCCAACCGCAGCCGGCCACCACGACCGCGACGGTCGCCTGGGAAGGCCTGACGCCAGATGGCCGCCCCGTGCACCTGTTTCGGCAAACTTGGCGAAATCCGAAGCCGGACGTCCGGATCGACCACCTCGACTTCGTCTCGGCGAAACGCAGCTCCGCCCCCTTCCTCCTGGCCATCACGGCCGAATAGTCCCACCGCCGCGAAGGCGGGACGGCGGGAGCGCGGTTGTCTGAGCCGCGCGAGGGGGCGATCTGTTCGGTGTAAACGCAGGGCGAACTCGACTCGCGACTCGGAGAGTCGCGCTCCCGGCCAAGCCGGGTGTTGGCAGCCATCTACGCTGTCGAAATGCGCCTGATGGACACTGTTTTGGCCGCAGCCGCCGGGGGCCGGAGCGGCGGCTCGACCGGCCCGAAACCGATGCGCCACGGCCAACCCGCCACCCCGGCCGAAAAGATTTTTACGAATTTCGGTCATCGCGGCCGCCGGACCCCGTTTCCCAAGGCATACGCACATGAAGTTGCCCGCCTTGATTCCTTCCGTTGGTGCCTCCCTGCGGCATGCGATGTGTCGCCCTTGGGGCCGGCTGGGCGCACTGGTGCTGGGCTCTTGGTTCGCCACCGCGGCGGACGTCACCATCAGCGAACTGCGGCTGGATGGTGGCGCCGTGCGGCTGCGCCATCCGGGCGAATCGGCCAGCTACTACGTCCTCTACCGCGGCAACGAGGTCACCGCGATCACCCAACCGGTGGACCTCCGGCTGGGCACGCCAGGGGAACGCGAGCTGGTCGATGCGTCCGGGGCGGACGGTGCCACCCGCTTCTACCGGATTCGCCAAGTTCCCGTCGCGCTGCCGCAAGACACGGACGGCGACGACATGGACGACCTGTTCGAGCTCGGCTACCCCGATTTCCTCAACCCACTCAACAACGCGGATGCCAATCGGGACCAGGACGGCGACGGCCTGACAAATGCAGATGAATATCGCCGCGGCTCCGACCCCGCCAAGGCAGCGGGCCTCGCGCAGATCAATACCTCGCCCGAGAACGGCGATTCCGAGGTTTCAGTTCACCGCGAAACCGTCGTCTATTTCACCGCGCCCTTGGCCGCCGACGCCCCCCTGACCCTCGACAATTTCTACGCGGAATTCGCCGGCCGGAAGCTGCTTGCGCGGCTGGAAATCGCCTCGGATCGCCACAAGGCCACGCTATTCTACCTCGAACCCCTGCCACCGTCCTC
The DNA here is from genome assembly GCA_964602595.1 of uncultured Verrucomicrobiota bacterium. Taxonomy (GTDB): domain Bacteria; phylum Verrucomicrobiota; class Verrucomicrobiia; order Limisphaerales; family UBA9464; genus CAIWAH01. The sequence continues at coordinate 137,728 of CAZRRO010000009.1, forward strand.
ACGCATCCGTGTGACGCTCAAGGGCGACGGCCTGCGCGACGCCGCCGGCCGGCCGGTGGACGCGGACGGCGACGGTCAGCCCGGCGGCACGGCACGGATCGACTTCAGCACGTTCTCAGTCCAATCCATCATCAACACGGCAGTCCAAGGACGGGTCTTCGCGGCCGCCAAGGTGGTGGTGGACGGCACCGAACAAAACCAACCGCTGGCCGGCGTCACGATCACGGTGGACGGACAGGAGGAGACCATGCGGGTGGTCACCGATGCGGATGGGCGGTTCACGCTGAGCCCAGCCCCGGCCGGGCGCTTCTTCGTCCATGTGGACGGCCGCACCTCCCCGCGGAGTTCCTGGCCCGCGGGCGACTACCATCCGTTCGTTGGCAAAGCATGGGAAGCCCGCCCCGGCCAGGCGGACAATCTGGCCGGCGGATCCGGCGAAATCTTCCTGCCCTTGGTGCGTGCCGGAACGCTCCAACCCGTCAGCGCGACCGAGGACACGAAGATCCAGTTGCCGGCCGAAACCTTGCGCGAAAATCCGCTGATGGCCGGGCTTGAGGTGACCGTGCCAGCCAACAGCCTGTTCTCGGAAAACGGCAACCGCGGCGGCCGGGTGGGGCTCGCACCGGTGCCGCCGGACCGGCTGCCGGAACCGCTGCCGGAAGGCCTCAATCCCCCACTGGTCGTGACCGTGCAAACCGACGGCGGCAGCAACTTTGACCGACCGGCGCCGGTGAAGTTTCCCAACCTCCCGGATCCCGAGACGGGCGAGAAACTCCCGCCCGGCGCGAAAAGCGCCCTGATCAGCTTCAACCATGACACGGGCCGCTGGGAAGTGCAGGGCTCCATGACCGTTACCGCCGACGGCAACTTCCTCGTGACCGACCCCGGCGTCGGTATCCTCCAGCCTGGATGGCATTTCCCGGATCCGCGGAACCGTCCCCGGTGCGACAAGCCCAAACCCCCCCCTGGATTACCCGGCGGCCCTCCCGGCGGACCCGGCGGTGGGCCGGGCGGCGGTCCAGGGGGCGGTCTCGGCGGGGGCGCCAGTCCAGGTGGAGCCAGCGGCGACGGCCCGGACGGTTCTCCCGGGGGCGATGGTAACGGCAGCGGCGGCCCCACCGGGGGAAGCAACGGCGGCGACAACGACAGTTTTGGCGGTGATTCGACCGACGATTACCTCGACAACGATTCCGGAACCGACGGCAACGTGCTGGCGGATTGTGACGGGGACGGCATCCCCAACCGGTTCGACCCTGACATCGACGGTGATGGTATCCCGAACGGCGTTGATCCCGACCCTGATTGTGACGGGCGCCCGAGCAGCGTTGACCGCGATGACGACGGTGACGGCGTGGCCGACGAGGGCGACAACACTCCGTCCGGACCGGTTTGCGGTAAATGCGACACCCGCATTGATTGCGGCTGCGACCTGACCGGCAACTACGTTAGCCCGGCGGTTGTCGAACCGGAGGTGCAGCCCGACGGAAGCTCACCGGACGGCTCCCACCGGCTCGAAGAACGCCGCGCCAGCGACCAGGTTCAGCTCGTCGTCCGACGCCGCCAGGACAACTCGGTTGTCGTGGTGCTCGAAGTGCCGGCGGCCGACGTCATCCGTGGTTTTGGGCCCGACTGCAGCAGCTTCGTGGTGCGCTACCGCCAGCGGGATTCCGGGGGATACGTGGTGGTGCTGTTCAACCTCGGCCGGACCGATCCGACCATCCCGGTTTACCTTTCCCAACGGCCCGGGGCACCGCCCGCCATTGCCTTCAGCCCGGCGGGTCGCTGGTTGCTCGAATCACGGGCCCTTTCGCCCACGGATGTGCTGCTCCGCGTTCTCGACGCCGGCACCGGCAACCTGCGCCACGAAGCGGTGCTCAAAACCGGCACGCTGCCGGGCAACGGCGACGGGATCGCGACCTGGGGCTTCAGCCCGGACTGCGTCAACCGCTCCTTCGTCTATGCCTTCGCCTCTGGCGCCGGCGAAGTGACATGGCGCCTCGTCAACCTGACCGAAGCGCTGGGTCACCGCCTGGTCCGGGAGGAACGGCTGAACTCGGCCTCCGGCTTCTGGCAGTTCAATCCCTGCGGAAGCCAAGCCGCTCGGGTCAGCGCCGGGCTCAACGCGATGAATATCAGCTTGTTCAACACCAAGAACGGGTCCCTGGCCGGCACGTTGGACCACGCCATCGCCAACGTCCGTTTTACCACTACGACCGGCCATGAAATGGCGAACGTGGCGGGCAGCCCCATCGAACTCGCCCCCAATCTCACCAAGGACGCCTGCGCCAGCCGCCGGATCCAACGGGCGGCGGAAAACGAGGTGGAGCCGGACCTGCCCGCGCCAATGCCCTTCACGCCGTCCACGGGGCTCCACTACTACGCCATCAAGGACTGGCGTAACGGCCGCATCCTCGAGCGTGGGGTCGCCGGCCGCGACGGCATCGTGCACGTCAATCTGATGCTCCGCGCCTACGGCCTGTTCCGCAGCTACGTGCTCAACGCCGCCAGTTTGACCGTCGGCTTCACGGACTTCGCCAATGGCGAGCCGGGCACAGCCCCGATGCTGCCGACGGTTCATCTCTTCCCGGACGACTCCCTGGATGCCGACGGCGACGGACTAGGCCAATTGGCCGAACTGATCATGGGCACCGACCCGAACAAGGCCGATACCGATGCTGACGGCCTCACCGACGGCGCCGAGGTGAAACAGGGTGGCAACCCCACGAGTGGCCGGGCCACCACCACCGGCATCATCGGCACCGCCCCCACGGTCGGGTCCGCGGTGGATGTCGTGGCGCTCAACAACCTCGCCGTGACCGCCAACGAAGGCGCCGGCATCAACGTGTTCGAGGTTTCGTCCGGTCTCACCCCCAACCGCATCGCCGTGGTCGACACCCCGGGCAATGCCCAGCGGGTCGCGCTCACGGGAAATTACGTGGCCGTGGCCGATGATTCCGCCGGCCTAGCAATCGTGGACATTTCGGACCCGCCGGCCGCCCGCGTCGTCCGCCAGGTGCCGTTTGGTGCATCCGCGCTTTCCGTCACCACGGCCGGGCCGATCGCGTTCGTCGGCCTAAACACCGGCGAAGTCGCCGTCGTGGACTTGGACTCGGGAACAATCCTCAGCCGCCGGCCCGTGGGCGGCGCCATCTGGGACCTCGCGTTTGGCGGCGACCATCTGTTCGCCGTGTCGGATGACCGCCTTTACTCCCTGAGCGTCGCCGACCTCGACGTCACCGTGCTGGGTTCCGTCGCCTCGCCCTACGTCAGCACCCCCAATCGCCGTGTCTTTGTGGGCGGCAATGTGGCCTACACGACCCACGGCAAGGGCTACAACACCCTCAACGTGGCCGACCCCGCCCAACCCGCTCTCATCACCGCCACGGCGACGCCCTTCTTCGGCTGGAAACAGATCGTCCTCAACGGCACCGGCCTCGGCTTCGCCGCCGTGAGCCCGAACTTCGCCTTCGACGGCCCGCACGAGGTCGAACTCTACAGCACCACAGATCCCACCAAGACCTCCGAGTTCATCGTCCGCTTCGACACGCCGGGGGTCGCCCGCAGCGTGACCCTCTTCAAGGGGTTAGGTTACGTCGCCGACCACGACGCCGGCTTGCAGGTGGTGAACTACCTGGCCTTCGACGCCACCGGGATTCCGCCGGGCATATCGCTGTCAACCAGCGCGACGGGCAATTCCATCGAGGAGGGGCGGCTGATGCGCCTGACCGCCAACGTAACCGACAATGTCCAGGTCCGGGACGTCGAGTTCTTCGTGGACGGCGTCCTCGTCGCTACCGACGGCAATTACCCGTTCGAAGTCCGCCTCATCGCGCCCGGGCTTTCGCCGACGAAGACCAGCTTCAAGCTCCGCGCCAAGGCCACGGATACCGGCGGCAACGCCAGCTTCTCGGAAGCGATTACGCTGCAACTCGTCAAGGATGCCACGCCCCCCACGGCCCGCCCGTTGCAACCCGCCCCCAATGGCGTGACGGGGAACCTCCGCACGGTTGCGCTGACCTTCAACGAATCGGTGGACGAAACCACCGTCGCTCCCCGCCTGCGCGTCCATTCCGCAGGTGCCGACAACACGCTGGGCACGGCCGACGACGTGTCCTTCGAAGGTGACTTCACGTTGCGTAACGACGGCACGGCCGCCTTCGTCCAGTTCGCCACCCCGCTGCCGGCCGGACGTTACGCCGCGACGTTGCAGCCCGGCGTCACCGACCTCGCGGGCAACGCGACCACCCGGAGCCTTTCCTGGAACTTCCGTGCCCTGGAAGGCGAGGACACCGACCAGGACGGAATGATCGACTCCTTCGAGCTGTTGCACGGATTTGACCCCGCCCTCCGGGATCAGAACGGCAACGGCGTGCCCGACGGCCTGGAAGACGCCGACGGCGACGGCGTGCCCAACTACGTCGAGATGCTGTTAGGCCTGAATCCGCGCAATGCGGTCACGTTCCCGCCCACCCGGGACAATGAGCTCGACCAGGACGGGGACTACCTGCCGGACGGACGCGAAACCGCTCTGGGCACCGACCCGACGAAGCCCGACACCGACGGCGACCGCTTCACCGACGAGGCCGAGGTGACCGCCGGCTCCAACCCGCTGGACCCGCAATCGTATCCGCTCGGCGCACGCCCGGGACCGACGACCGTCCAGGTGCTAAGCCTCACGCCGGATGGCCTGTTCGTCGTCGGCCGAACTTCGCTGGAAGCCTTGATCGTCTCCACGGCCAACGGGAGGACATTCACCTACGGCCGACCGCCGGTGGAGGTCATTGCGTTGGGCCGCGCCACGAATGCCCCTTCGTTCGCCTTTGGGCGGCCGCCGATCGAGGCGGTCGTGCTTTCCACCGCGGCCATGAAGACGTTCGCCCTCGGGAAACCCCCGGTAGAAGTCTTCGCCCCGGGCCGTCCCACCAATTCCCTGCCGCCATTCTTCTACGGCCGGCCGGAAATCGAGGTCCGGGACGAATGAAATCCGCCAGTTGCCTTTCCAAAATCAAACCATAGCCACGCATCATGAAAACCAAACACATCCTCCCGCTGGCCGCGCTGCTCGGTGCGCTCGCGGTCCACGCCCAAGGCGCCTTCACGTTCGATTCGGGCAGCACCGGCGCCCTCGGCGACCTGCTCGTGACCAACGCCGTCACCGTGACCCTGCCGCCCGACGGCGTGCTGCATTACCAGCGCGTCGAGGTCACGGAGGAAGGCTCGCTGACCTTCGTGAAAAACGCCCTCAACACGCCGGTCACGATCCTGGCCCGCGGTGAGGTCATCATCGCCGGCTCCGTGGTGCTGGATGGGGCCACTTCCAGCGGCCGTGATCCCGGCCAGGGTGGCCCCGGCGGTTTCGACGGCGGTCGCGCCGCCACCGGTGGTCAACCGGGCGGTCCAGGCAAGGGGCCGGGCGGCGGTTCAGCGGGCAATGGCGCGGACGCCGGCCCGGGCGCATTCGCGAACCGCGGGAACACAGATGGTGGACGATCGGTCACCGCGGGCACGGTTTACGGTGACCCGCTCCTGCTGCCCATCATCGGCGGCTCCGGCGGCGGCGGCCGGAACGACACCTTCGAAGGCGGCGGTGGCGGCGGCGGCGCCATCCTGATCGCATCCAGCAGCCGGATTTCACTGCCCGTGGCCGGCCGCGGCATCTTCGCCCGCGGCGGCAATGCCTACTACAACGACGGCTCCGGCGGCGGGGTCCGGCTTGTCGCCCCCGTCATCGAGGGCATCGGCATCATCGATGTCCGCGGCGGCGCTGAAGGCGGCATCGGCCGGATTCGCTTCGACACCCCCAACGCGCGGGCCGCCAACATCAACATCCAAGGATCCTTCTCCATCGGTTCGCTCATGCTCACCAAGCTCCCGGTGGAGCCGCAGCTCGGCATCGTGCAGGTCGGCGACCGCCCGATCCCGCAGGACGCCCCCGGCACCGTGAATGTCATCTTCCCCACCGGCACGACCGCCGAACGCGTCGTCCGGGTGCAGGCCAAGGACTTCGGCTCCGTGGTCCCCATCCGCGTGGCGCTCACCCCGGACTACGGCGACCGCGTGATCGTGGACGCCGAGCTCGACAACACCGCCGCGGGCGCCGTGACCAAGGACATCACGGTCACCTTCCCGCTCAACGTGGTGGTCGCCGTCAACGTCTGGACCCGCTGATTTTTCGGCCAAACTAAACCCTGGGGGGCGGCGCATTGGCTTCGGCCGGTGCGCCGTTTTCATTTCCGGGCACCATGCTGGTTCAACGGCCAAGGTGCCGGCTTCACGCGCTCCTTTTGGATTGGCGACCCGGCGCGAAGTGGCCCCATCCTCCGCGCCATGGCCCAGTCGGTTCCCGGCGGATTTCCCGCGACGCATTGGAGTCTGGTGCTGACCGCCGGCCAGGGCGGTTCGCCGGAGGCCGAGGCGGCGTTGGAACGTCTCTGCGTCAGTTACCGCGAGCCGGTGCGCAGTTACCTGCTGGGCTTCGGCATCGCCCCGCAGGAGACCGACGACTTGGTCCAAGGGTTCTTCCAGAGCCTGCTCAAGCGGAACTCGTTCGCCAAGGTCGCGCCGGAACGCGGGCGTTTCCGCACCTACCTCAAACGTGCCCTCCGCTACCATCTGCTGGACCAGCCCCGCCCGTTGCCAGCCTGCCTGACCGTCGAACTCGACGCGCTGGACGCCGACGATCGCGCTGCCTACGAGCCGAGCCACGGGTTCAGCCCGGCCGATGCGCTGGACCGCGCCTGGACCGAGCATGTCTTGCATCTCGCCTACGGGCGCCTCGAAACGCGGTATCGCGGCGCGGAAGACGCGGCGTTGTTCGACCGCCTGCGCCGCTTTCTCGCCGAGGATCCGGCTGGGGGCGAATACGCCGCGCTGGCCGCCGAACTCGGCGTCGCCGCGAACACGCTCGCCAAGCGTGTGCAGCGGCTGCGGGAGGAATTCAACGAGTGCGTGCGCGCCGAACTGCTCGAAACGGTCGGCACGCCCTCGGAGGTCGAGGCCGAAGTCCGCGCGTTGTTCTCGTGATTTTCCGGTCATCGCCGCGCCCCTGAGCCGATGGAGACTAGTGTGAGCCAGCCCCCACCCTCGTCGCGCTGCCAGAAATGCGGGCAGCCTACCCGCGCGGACCGCTTGGGTGGGCTGTGTCCGCGCTGCCTCAGCAGCATGGCGGTGCGCGGCTCGCCCCCCACCGCGGACGAGACAGTGGCCGCAGTGCCCAATCTGCGCTTCGGAGCCTACGAACTGCGCGGCGAGCTGGGCCGCGGCGCGATGGGCGCGGTCTTCCGGGCGCGCGATCCGCAGCTCGGGCGCGACGTGGCGCTAAAGATCATCCTGGCCGGCCAGTTCGCCTCCGCCGCCGAACGTCGCCGCTTCCTCGCCGAGGCCGAGCACGCCGCGCGACTCGATCATCCGAACATCGTGCCCATCTACCAGAGCGGCGAGACGGATGGACGGGCGTGGTTCGCGATGAAGCTGATCGAAGGGACGACGCTGGCCGCGCCGCCGAATGACGTAGCCCGAATGACGAAAGGAGGAACAAGTCCGCCCACTGCCAAAGCCCATCCGTCATCCGCCCCCCTTCACGCTACCGCGGAGGCCGCCCGCTTGGTCGCCGCCATCGCCCGGGCCGTGCAGCACGCGCACGAGCGCGGCGTGCTGCACCGCGACCTCAAGCCCGCCAATATCCTGCTCGACCGGGATGGCACCCCGCACGTGACCGACTTCGGGCTGGCGCGTCGGCTCGACGTGGAAAGTTCGCTCACGCTCAGCGGCTCCCCGGTCGGCACACCCGGCTACATGGCGCCCGAACTCACCCGCGGCGCAAGCGATGCCACTACCTCGGCCGACCTCTGGAGCCTCGGCGCGATCCTCTATGAACTGCTCGCCGGCCGGCCGCCATTCACCGGCGACAACGTGCCGGAGGTGCTGCGGAAGATCGCCGAGGAAGAGCCCCGGCGCATTGCGGACGGGCGAACGAATGCCTCCTGCAGAGTCACGCCGTCCTCCTTTCGCGATCTCGAGGTCATTACGCTCAAGTGCCTCCGCAAGGACCCAGCACAGCGTTACGCCACCGCGGCGGCGCTGGCCGACGATTTGGACCGCTGGCACTCCGGCCAGCCCATCGCCGCACGACCGGTCACGACGACGGAGCGCGCGTGGCTGTGGTGCCGTCGCCGCCCGGCGGTGGCCGCGCTCACGGCGGCGGTGCTCGTGCTCATCCTCGTCGTCGCCGTGGGCGGCCCGATCGTCGCCTTTCGGCTCGCCGAAGCCCGCCAGCAGGAGCGCGCCGCGAATCGGACCGCGCAGGAGAAACTCTTCGATTCGTTGCAGGCCCAGGCCCGCGCCTCCCGCCTGACCCTCGAACCAGGACGCCGCGAGGCCGGCCTGAACGCCATCCGCGCCGCGGCGAAGATCCGAGTGACCCCGGAACTCCGCGACGAGGCCATCGCGCTCCTCGCTGTGGCGGACCATGGCACGCCGATGGGCGTCACGAACCACGTCCTCCGAGGCGATGATGTCGCCCTGGACGATGCGTTCCGTCGCTGCTTGCGGACCGAGCGCGACGGAAGCCTAAGCCTGCGGGAACTGGACGGCGGCAAGGAGCGGTTCCGCTGGCCCGCGCCTCCCGGCAGCCACCCGATTCACCTGCGACGCCTGAGTCCCGACGGCTCGTTGCTCGCCATCAACTACAGCAACCCGCGCCTGCAGATTATCAGTCTCACAAGCCGACAGGTGGTCTTCGATGGGGCCGACACCTGGTTTGGCGGCTTTTCGCGGGACGGCACCCGCTTTGCCGGTTTGCGCGGCGAACGGGTGCTGGGTGTCCACGAGAGCGCCACCGGGCGCTTGGTGGCTGAGCATCGCTTCGACAAGCCAACAAGGGCTGAGATCGCATTCCATCCCCTGGGCGAAACCGTGGTGGCGGTGCCGGTGGAGAACCGGCTGCTGCTTTGGAATTGGACCACCGACCAGCTCATGGTGGCCGCCACCGAGGAAGCCCCGATCCGATCCGCTGCGTGGCACGGCGACCAGCTCGCGCTGGCACTGTTGAACGGCGGTGTCCGGCTGGTGGACTTCCGCACACAGGAGCGGCAGCTCCTCGTCGGGCACCACGGGATCGTGGACAACGCCATCTTCTCGCCGGACGGAAACTGGCTGGTCTCCACGTTCAGTTACGACGGCACGGCGAACTGGTGGGATCCCCGCACCGGCTCACGCCTGCTGCGCAGCGACAGGCTCCATCCCAAGCAGTTCAGCCGGGATGGTTCCCAAGTTCTCCTCGCCAATGCCAACGAATGGGCGCTGGCCAGCGTGGTCCGGCCGAAATCCTACCGCGCGACCCCGGGGGGCAACGGTCATTTTAGCCGCTTCAGCGAGGACGGCCGCTGGCTGCTGTGCGCCGGTCCGGACGGCTTCGACATCCGTGAGGCCACCGGCGCGCGGCGGCTGCTCTCCCAGACCTTGGACGGCTGCCTTGCGGCTCGGGTCATTGCGGAGGGACGCGAACTCGTCACCGTGGACCGGGCCCGAATCCTCCGGTGGGAACTGATGGCCGACCAAGCCCGGTTGCGGCTGGGCAATCCGCGCCCGCTCTTCGCCGCACCCGGCTGGCGGATCGAGGTCGCGGGTTTCAGCCCGGATGGGTCAAGGGTTGCGCTCACCCATTCCGGCATGATCGAACTATTGGACCTCAGAGCGCCGGGGAAAACCGTTCGGCTGACCAACGCCAGCATCGCCAGTTTTCCCACGTTCAGCCCGGACAACCGTTGGCTCGTCACCGGCACCTTCCAAGGTCGCGGCCTGCAGGTGTGGGATGCGCAGTCGGGCGCGCAGGGACCGCTGCTGTATGCGGGCAATGTGCTCACCCAGTTCAGCCCCGACGGCACCCGGCTGCTGGCGGCAACCAGCGACCGTTTGATGATCTTCGAAACGGGGAGCTGGAAGCGGCTGCTCAACCTGCCTACCCAGTCCGGCTCGGATGCGCATGGACCCGCGGCCTGGAATGCCAACGGACGGTTGCTCGCCTATGCCTACCGGCAGACCCAAGTCGTGCTCCTGGACACCGGTTCGTGGCAGCCCGTGATGAAGCTGGAATCGCCCGATCCCTTGCGGATCCAGGAACTGGTCTTCGACCCGACCGGCGAATGGCTCGTTGCCACCTCCGAGAACGGACGCCTCGAATGGTGGAATCTGCGGGAACTCCGGCAGGAGCTCGAGGAGTTGGGCGTGCTGTGGAACTGCCCGCCCGCAGGGATTCCAACCGCACCCCAGCCTGCGGACCTCGCCGCAGTGCAGCCCGCGCCCGACACGCCTGCCCTGCCGTCTGGGTTCCGCGTGGCCACTTCCTTTCCCGCCCGCCCGCCGGCGGCCACTGCCGCGCAGCTTGACCTCACCTCCCGTTACAACGCCCGCTTGGACGAGGACTGGCACCTCACCGGCAGCGCCGCGAACTCCCTCGCGACATTCCCCGCCGGACTGATCGATCTCGCCGGGACGCGCTTTGATGTGCGCGGCATCGTGCAGCTGGCGAGCGCCAGCTTTCCGCCCCAGCGCACTGGTTATCCGCTCGCGGTCACCAACCTGCCGGTCGGTCGGTCCTGCCGGGCGTTGCACTTCCTCGGCGCGAGCGGCTGGGTCGGCGGGGAAAGTTTCGGCGCCCTGGCCGGCAACTACGTGATCCGCTACGCCGATGGTGCGACGGCCGAGGTGCCGATCCGACTGGGCCAAGAAACCGGTGATTGGTGGCGGGAGGCGGGTCAACGCTTCGCCAACGACGCCACGCACATCGCCTGGGGAGGGGTCACCCCGGCCGGTCGCGAAGGCCGGCTCTTCCAGCACACGTGGACCAATCCGCGCCCGGAGGCCGAGATCGTGAGCTTGGACTTCGTTTCCGCCCGACGCGGTCCCGCGCCTTTCCTGCTGGCCATCACCGCCGAATAGTCGCGGGAAAGTGGGTTTTCCTGCCCGTTCGCCGGCGGCTGCAATCCGGCCGGCTTCCACGATCCCGACGATTCCCGTTCGAAGGACTGGAAGGTCCGACAGCTCGGCTAGGCCGACAGACACAAACTTTTTCACGATTTCTCGTCATCGCTGGCGCTGACCGCCGATTAAGCCGGTGACACACAGGATTGGGCTGTGCCTTCAACCTGCTTTCCGCCACCTGCACATTGCTTCAAGACGCCTCCAAAGAACTCCCATTCCATCCATGACAACCCTGCCCCGCACCTTCCTCACCGCCGCGCTAACGGCCACTGTGAACTTGGCCACCCATGCGGCTGTGTTCGACTTCCAGTTCAACGGCACCTTGGAAAGCACAGGGGGAACCGGCCCAAGCCTGATGGACTTGGGCGCGAGCAACGGGTTCACCACGGCCACCGTTGATGGCGTGTCCACGACGGTCTTTAGCTTCGCCCGCAACACGGGATTGGGGCTGGATGTTTCGGCGTTGCCTGACAAGAACCTCTACACCTTGGTCGCGTTGTTCGAGTCGGACGGCGGCGGCCAGTTCGGGTTCACGCGCATCTCGCAGTCGAAGAACTTCACGTCCGACGTCGACGGTCTTTACTGGCTCGACAGCCGTTTCTGGCTCAATGGCAACGTGGGGCCTAATGGTGTCCATCAGTTCGGGCGCTTTGAACAGGTCGTGTTTGTAAACGACCACGGCAGCTTGAGCGCCTATCTGGACGGCACGTTGCAATTGAGCGTCGCTGGGGACGCCTCGGTCAGCGCCGCCAACCTGATGCATTTCTTCCGCGACGAAGGCCCGGGCGAGGATTTCAGCGGCCAAGTCGCCCGCCTCCGCCTCTATGACACCGCCCTGACGTCGGCCGAAATCGCCGGGCTCGACCGGCTCGCGCCCGTGCCCGAACCCCGAGAATACGCAGCCGCCGCCGGCCTGGCCCTGGCCGCCTTCGGCACGTGGCGTCGGTGCCGGCGCTAGGAAAATCATCGATGAACCAAAGATTCCCCGCGTCACCACTCCTCTCCGACACCGCTCATGCACACCCTCTCCTCTCGACGTTCCCTCCTCTGTGCCGGCCTATTGCTGGCCCCAGTCCTCACCCACGCCGCCGTGTTCAGCTTCGGCGAAGATTGGTCCATCAGTGCAAATCCCCAGAACAGCTACAGCTACGGCCACGCCGCGAACACGACGGACCCGCTGACACTGTTTGACCAAGGGTATGCGCCGCAGGCTGGCCTCGAGGTTTGGCGGACCTTGAATGTGGACTTGCCCTTGGTCGTGAAGAACACCACCGACAGCGACATCAGCACCGGCACACCGTTCGTCTGGGCCGCCGCGACTCGGTTCTTGACCGTGCACCCCAGCTTCAGCGGCGAATACTCCGTCATCAGCTACGCGCTGCCCATGACCGGCACGGTTGCGTTCACCGCGGACTTCGCCAGTCACGACACCGCCGGCGCGACTACCGACGTTCATGTCATTCTCGACGGGACCGAGCTCTTCTCCGGGTCCATCAACGGCATCGGCAGCGCCCTGTCATACGCTACGCCCGAGGGCGGCCTCGCGGTCACGGCCGGGGATACGCTGGAGGTCCGGGTGGGCTTCGGGACCGGGGGCTACGCATTCGATTCCACAGGCGTGAAATTGGAGGAGATCGTCACCGCGGTCCCCGAACCCAGCGACTGTGCTGCCATCGCCGGCTTGGCCTTGGTCGCCTTCGGAGTCTACCGCCGCCGATAGGCCAAAGCCAAAGGACGCAGAGGGCAACGACACCGGTTATTAGGCCGGAACGGAGCGCCTTCTTGCGATCGCCTCCCGCCGTTTCCGTTTCACTTCCAGAAGCCCATGAAACCGCCCGCCTTCCCCGCACGCGCGCACATCGTCCTGGCCCTGGCCATCCTGCAGTGGTTCGCCTGGCCAGCCCCGGCCCATGCCCAGAGCAGCGCGTTCACTTACCAGGGGCGGCTGCAAGCCCACGGCAAACCGGCCGAGGGCAGCTATGACCTGCGGTTCTCGCTGTTCAACGCGCTGACCGACGGGAAACAAATTGCCGAGACGCTCAACCAGCAGGGTCTGACCGTCTCCGGCGGCCTGTTCACCACCGCTCTCGACTTTGGGCGCGACGCGTTCACGGGCGCTGACCTATGGCTGGAAGTTGCCGTCCGACCGACCGGAACGGAGCGCTTTGTGCCGCTCCGGCCCCGGCAGGCCATCAATCCCGCCCCCTACGCCCTCTATGCGCTCACCCCCGCAGGACCGGCGGGGGCGCAAGGCGAACGGGGCTTCACCGGCCCGGCAGGTCCCAAGGGCGACCTTGGGGCCGTCGGTCCGGTCGGTCCGGTCGGCCCCAAAGGACCGCAGGGAGTGCCCGGAACGGCGGGGTTGACCGGTCCCAAAGGCGATCCCGGAGCCGCGGGCGCCACTGGCCTAAAGGGTGACAAAGGCTCGCGCGGGGCCACTTGGCGCGGCCCCTGGGCGGCCGTCACCGGTTACGCTGCGGACGACGTGGTCTTCCAGGGCGGCTCCGCTTGGATCGCCAAGCGGACCAACACCGGCGTGACTCCGGCCGAGGGCGGCGCCGACTGGGATTTGCTCGCCCGCAAGGGTGCCGATGGCGGCGCGCTGGCCAGTCCCCAGACCATCACCACCACCGACCAGACCTCACTGGCCCTAAGCGGCAGCCACGCGGGCGGCACCTGGCTCAATCTCGGTAACACGGCGGCCGGGGGGAAGAGCTGGAACCTCATCTCGAGCGGCCCCGGAAACAGCGAAGGTCCGGGAAAACTACTGCTCCGTGATCCGACGCAGGGGGTCGTCATGACTCTTTCCAGCAACGGCAATGTCGGCGTCGGCACCACCAGTCCGCAGGCCCGGCTCGACGTGGCCGGTGGCAAACTCGCCACCGAAGGACTCCAACTGAAGGCCACCACCACTCCGGGCTCCGTGCTCGCCGCCGCGGATTCCCAAGGCAACGCCCAGTGGAGCGCCAACCTGCGGGTGGCGGCCCAGCAGTCGACCGAACCCCTGGGACCGCCGGGCGCATTTGTCGCCAAGCGGACGGCCAGCGTGGTGGCCGGCGCGGCCGTAAATGCCATCACCGGCGGTGCCTTGGGAGCGACCGTCAGCGGCGGTGGCTTCGGCTATAGTTCCGCCCCGCGAACCGACCAGCCCAACATCGCGGGCGGCAACTACGCCACGGTGCCCGGCGGCCTCAACAACCAGGCGCTGGGCGACTACAGCCTTGCCGCCGGCCGCAACGCGCGGGCCGAGCACCACGGCAGCTTTGTTTGGGCAGACAGCCAGGCTGGCAATTTCAGCTCCGGGACCAGTAACCAGTTCCTCATCCGCGCTCAAAACGGCGTCGGCATCAACACGGCAAATCCCGCAGCCACTCTTGATATCCGCGGCGTGGATCCCGCTGTGGAACTCCGCAACGAAAACGACGGCGGCCGTGGCGGCTTTCTGGAAAACACTTTCTCCGCCCTTCAACTCGGAATGTTCGCCGAAAGCGAGGGCCACGGGCAGATCCCCACCGCCGGTCGCCGCGCCTTCCTGGGGTTCGACGCTGATGGTCGCGTCGGTTCCCTGACCAACGACCTCACCCACCCTTCCGCCCCTGCCTTCCGCAACCTCCTCGACGACGGCAATGGTAATGGCCGCATAACTGGCAACCTCTACGCCAAGAACATGCCTTTCATTGTCTTCAAGCATGAGGCCCTTCCAAACTTCGCCGGAAGCCTCGATCAAGGAGCAATGTGTGAGGAATATGAAGTCTACGAAATCGTAGTCGATGCGCCCGCGGCAGGTGCGATTTGGGTGACCGGAAGCGTCACCTTGTCTGGTGTGGCTCGTGCTGGTAGCGGCGCCTGTGACCACGGTCCGTATCCATGGGATACTACCCGGGCCAATACGAGCGGAGGGCGACTGCTTCTATGGCTGGATCGCGTCACTTCCTCCGAAGCCGTCACCGTTTCATTCGAACACCGAGAATTCGATCCCGACTCGTATCTTGGCCTTCGCTGTGACGTATCCAACTTCACGTTGGTCGAAGGCCCCCAGCAGGTCCGATTCAAGCTGAAGGCAGTCCGCCAAGCCGCGTTGGGCACCAGGCAAAAGAGCCTAGGGGCGATGTATTTCCCATCTCGCTGAGCACTGCTCGCTAATCCTCACCCGGCCGTTTGTAGTCATGAACCAGTGTCTCGCCACGTTCACTACCGCTTTGCTTCTGTTGCCCGCTGTCACGTTGTTGGCAGCCGACGACTACGCGATCGACTGGTATCAGATCGGCAGCGGGGCCGGCACCACCAGCCGCGGCGAGGACTACGCGCTCGCAGGCACCATCGGCCAGGCCGCCGCGGGCGGAACGATGATGGGAGCCGAGTTTGCGCTGACTGGCGGCTTCGGCGCGGTGCATGCCTTGCAGACCGAGGGCGCACCAGAGTTGGTAATCTACCTGACCGAAACCACCGCCGTGCTCGTCAGTTGGCCCGCGCCTTCAACCGGGTGGGAATTGCGCCAGAGCGTGGACCCGGCCTCCGCCGTGTGGACGGTGCCCGCCGAACCGGCGAACGAAGATGGCAAGGTCCGCTTCATCGTCGTCGTTCCGGCCGGCGGTCTGAGATTTTACCGGCTGTTCGCCGTCGATCCGGCCGTGGCTGATCAGGATGGTGACGGCTTGTCCGACATCTTCGAGCAGCGATACGGCTTCGACCCGGCCAATCCCGATCAAAACCACAACGGGGTGCCCGACGGCCTCGACGACGAGGACGGCGACGGCGTGTCCAACTCCGTCGAGCTGCTGCTCGGCCTGAATCCGCGAGACGCCTTCACCTACCCGCCGACACGCGACAACGAGCTCGACCGCGATGCCGACCACCTCACCGACGCACGCGAGGCGCAGCTCGGCACCGACTGGCTGAGGGCGGACACGGACGGCGACCGGTTCACGGACGACGCCGAACTGCTGGTGGGCAAGGATCCGCTCAACCGGCGCTCGTATTCGCTGGGCGTGCGACTGACCCAACCAACCGAAACGATCCACCGCCGTCTGTCCGGCCCCAGCTCGCCGTCCGCCGCCGTCATTGCCCAGCCGCCGGTCGAAGCATTTGCACCGGGCCGCTCCGCCGGCTCGGTGCCACAATTCCACCTCGGATTCCCCCCGGTGGAGGTCCGCACTGAACCGAGTCCTTGAACCGTTTTCCAACCTACAAATCATACATGAAAACCAGGCACATCCTCCCGTTCGCCGCCCTGCTCGGCACGCTGGTCACCGCTGCGCCCTTCGACTCAGGCAGCACGGGCGCGCTCGGCGACCTGCTTGTCACCAACGCCACCGTCATTCCGCTGCCACCCGACGGCGTGCTGCATTACAAGCGCGTCGAAATCACCCGGGAAGGCTCGGTGACGTTTGTCAAAAACGCGCTCAACACGCCGGTGACCTTGGTGGCCCAAGGCGAAGTCATCATCGCTGGTGACCTGCTCTTGGACGGCACTGGGCCGACCGGAGGCGATCCCGGCCGGGCCGGGCCCGGTGGCTTTGACGGCGGCCGCGGAAACTCCGGCGACCAACCGGCCGGGCCGGGCCGGGGACCGGGCGGAGCCAAGCCGGGCTTCGAATTCGGCGCCGGGTCCGGCGCCTACGCCGACCAAGGTGAAACCGGCGGCGGCCGCGGCGCGGTGGCGGGAGATACGTATGGCGATCCGTTGCTGCTGCCGGTCATCGGCGGCTCAGGGGGGGGCGGACGGACAGAATGCTACTGCGGCGGCGGCGGGGGCGGCGGGGCCATCCTGATTGCCTCCAGTATCCGCATCGCCCTGCCTACCGCCGAACATGGCGTTTTCGCACGCGGAGGAAGTGCCCTGCAGAACGGGGGCTCCGGCGGGGCCATCCGACTAGTGGCTCCCGTGGTGGAAGGCGTAGGAACCTTGAACGTCATCGGTGGCGCCCACTCGGGCTCGGGACGGATCCGGATCGATTCACCCGATGCCTCCAAGGCGACGTTCGCGCTGGCGGGTCACTGGTCCATCGGTTCGTTGATGCTCACCAAATTGCCGATCGAGCCGAAGCTCAACCTCCTCAAGATCGGCGACAAAGACATTCCGCAGGACGCCGCCGGCACGGTGATCGTTGTGTTACCCAGCGGCACGCCCGCCGAGCGAATCGTGCAGGTGCAGGCGAAGGATTTCGGCTCGGTCGTGCCCATCCGCGTCACGCTCACGCCCGACTACGGCAACCGCGTGATCGTGGACGCGGAACTGGACAATACCGCCGCGGGAGTCGCGACAGTGAATGTGCCCGTCACCTTTCCGCTCAACGTCACGGTTGCCGTGAACGTCTGGACCCGCTGAATTTCAAACAATCCAAACTTGGGACGGCGCTTTGGCTTCGGCTGAAGCGCCGTTTCGGTTGGCCGGAGCGGGGAACCTTGAGCCAACGACACAATCGTCAGGTCGGAATCTCTTCGGCGGCGGCTTCGTCGGCCTTGGCCGCGCTCTGTTCCAGTTCGGCGCGGTTCTGGGACGCCTCGATCTTGATGTAGTGGAGCACGATGGGGGCGAGGATCATGCCCGGGATGCCCATCAGCTTTTCGCCCACCAGCAGGCCGATCAGGGTCATCCACATCGGGTTCTTGATGCGGTCGCCGATGATCTTTGAATTGAGGAAGTATTCCAGCTTGTGGACCACGACCAGGAACGCCAAGGCAACCAAGGCCATCTTCGGGGAGATACTGAATCCGACGCCGGTGATGACCGTGTTGCTGATCAGGTTGCCCACGATGGGCAGCAGGCCGCACAAGAACGTGAGGATCGTCAGGACCGGCGCATACGGAAACCCGGCGCCGAACAGGAACAGGCCGGTGAAGGCGGTGTTGATCGCTGAAATGAGGATCTGGGCGCCCATGACCTGGGTGAAGCTGCGATAAAACGTCCGCACCCGGACCGCCAGCTCCCGCATGGTCGTCGCATAGAGGCTGTGCCGGCTAATGTCGGGGTCGTGGTCCAGGTTGAGCCGGGCGTTCAGGAACAGGCTGATGGCGATCACGATCCCAATGATAAGGTAAACCACCTGGAACACGGCCGCCCGAACGTAGTTGGAAATCTCCGCCACCTTGTTCTGGGCCTCTTCCAGCGCCCACTTGCGCAAGTTACGCATCTGGTGCGGGGAAGCGGCAGGCTGGTTGGTGCTGGCGGCCTCAACTCCGGCGGAGCCGACGTCGGGCAAGGTATTGGTCCGTCCCGGCGTTTCCTCCGAGAAAAACGGCAGCTCAATTCCCTGCTTGTCCGCGTAGTCAACGATCGCGGGAATCGACGCGGCGGCGATGCGCGGAAACGCCACCGAAGCCTGCCGGCTGAAGAAGACCAACCCGTAAAAGACCAAGCCTAGCACGCCGAAGAACAGCACGATACCCAGCGGCTTGCTGCGACCGAAGCTGAGCTGGCGGAGGGCGAAATAGCCGAAGAATGCCGTGAGCAGCAGCGTCGCCATGTGCAGCCACCCGACAAGGGCCACCGCCACGACCATGATGACGTAGGAAATCCGCTGGGGTTGACTCATTTGTGCGCAGCCAAGCTGTCGGTTTCACGCGGCCGGGCAACGGAAATCCCGCCCGATCATTCCAGCGGCACCGGCCGGAAGCCCTCAAGCCCCACCAGCGGCGTCATTTCGCCGAGAACCGGAACACGGTGGTGGTGTCGTAGACTTCGCCCGGACGCCAAACCGACTTCGGGAACTGCGGCAGGTTGACGGCGTTGGGGAAATTCTGGGTTTCCAGGCAGAAGGCGCCGTGCCGGCCAAAATTGACCCCGCCGGTGCAATTGAACCCTTCGGCCGGGAAGAAGTTGGCCGTGTAAAGCTGGATACCGGGCTGGTCCGTGAGCACTTCCAGGATCCTCCCGTTTCCCGGTTCGTGGACCCGCGCAGCCAGCGCGAGGGATTTCCCGCCGCTGTTGAGGACGAAGTTGTGGTCGTAGCCGGTCGGCGTCAGCCCGGTCTGCTCGATTCGCGCTCCAAGGCGGTGCGGCGAGGTGAAATCCAGCGCGGTGCCCGCCACCCGCGCAAGCTCCCCGGTTGGGATCAGGCCGCCATCCACCGCGGTAGCCCGGTCGGCGGCCAAGACCAGCTCATGATCATGGATCGTGCCGCCGCCGGCGAGGTTGAAGTAACTGTGATTGGTCAGGTTGATGGGCGTTGCCCGATCGGTGGTGGCCCGATAGTGGATTCGCACTTCGTTCCGTTGGTTGAGGGAATAGGTGACGGCGACCTTGAGGGTTCCCGGATATCCCTCCTCACCGTCGACGCTGGTGTAGAGGAATTCCACCGACGCCTCGTTGGCGTCCATGGTTTCGCGATTCACGGACCAAAGGCGTTTGTCGAAGCCCACCTTGCCACCGTGCAGGTGGTTGGGCCCGTTGTTGATCGCCAATTGGTAATTCTGCCCGTCGATCGTGAATTGCCCTTTGGCAATCCGGTTGGCTACCCGCCCGGCGATCGCGCCGAAGAATGGGTGCCCTTGCAGGTAGCGCGGCAGATTATCGAAACCGAGCACCACATTGCCCACCGTCCCACCGCGGTCGGGCATGTGCAGTTCGGTGATGATCAGGCCGTAATTGGTGACCTTGAGCAGGGCGCCATGGCGATTGCGGAAGATGTGGAGCGAAACCGCGCGCCCATCGGGCAGCGCGCCAAAGCCGGTCTTTTCGAGGTGCATGGTTCGGTTGCGGCGTCCGGAACTGGCCTCATGGGAACCGTTATCGCGGATGCGGATAGCCGTTCGGCCAGTCGCGCAGCCGCCTGCGAAGGCAGAGCCGCCCAACACACGACCAAAGCATCGCGCCGCGTGAGGAGAGGTTTCATGGACGCCGGCCGCAGAGAATTCACGGGAGACGCGCACTCCGCAAGCCGGCAGGCCGCTATCCGGGCTCCAGCGCCGCAGCCCCTTTCCCCTTAAAAGCTGGCAGCCGCGACTAGCGCTTCAGTGACGGTCGGGTAACGTCCAGCGGTGCTTGCCGAAAAGTCCATGGCCCATTGGGCCGCCTTCACCGCGTTTGTGCTCTTCGCACTGGCTTTGGATTTGGGGGTGTTTCATCGCGACAGCCGAAAGGTCAGCTTCCGGGATGCCTTGATCTGGACCTCGGTTTGGGCGGCTAGCGCCTTCGCGTTCGCATTCTGGATCGCGCCGAAGACGATCGCCGGATGGCGCCCGGCCGACACCGCGACCTTCATCACCGGTTACCTCGTCGAAATATCGCTGTCGATGGACAACGTCTTCGTCATCGCGCTGATCTTTCGGTATTTCGCAGTGCCGGCGGCATGGCAGCATCGGGTGCTTTTTTGGGGCATCATCGGTGCGTTGATCATGCGTGGCTTCATGATCGTGGCCGGGGCCGCGTTGATCGCGAAGTTTCACTGGACGCTCTATGTGATGGGCGCGTTCCTCGTCTACACCGGCATCAAGATGTTCCGCGCGGGCGGGGACGATGATTCGGTTGAACCGGAGAAGAATCCTGCGGTGAAACTGGTCCGCCGGTTTTTCCCCATGACCACGGGATTTGAAGACGAACGATTTGTGGTTCGCCGCGGCACACAGACGTTGCTCACGCCGCTGGCCTTGGTGCTGGTGATGGTTGAGACGACCGACGTGGTGTTCGCACTGGACTCCATCCCGGCGATCTTCGGGGTCACCAAAGACCCCTTCTTGGTCTTCACATCCAATGTGTTCGCGATCCTAGGCCTCCGTTCACTGTATTTCGTCCTGGCCAGCATGATGGGTTATTTCCGCCTGCTGAAATATGGCCTCGCGCTGGTCCTTGTCTTCATTGGCGCGAAGATGGTCGGCGAACATTGGCTCAAGCAATGGCTGGGCGATCAACTAACCAATGTCTCGCTTGGGTTCGTGGTGGGAATTATCCTCACGTCCATGATCGGATCAATTATCCTCGGCTGGCAGGAGCGGCGCCGCTCCCCGGAGTCCACGCAATGAAGCATCGCTGGCTCATTGCCGAACCCCAGCCGTTGCTTACCCGCCCGCTCGTAAACGCACTCAAGATTAGCCCCCTGCTCGCCCAATGCCTGGTCAACCGGGGACACACTGAACCACAGGAGGCGGCCAAGTTCCTGGAGCCCCGCCTTAAGGCGCTGGCTGATCCGATGCTTTTGCCGGACATGGCCAAGGCCGTCGATCGTCTGTTCGTCGCCCGAAATTCTGCCGAACCCCTGGTCATATTCGGGGACTACGATGTCGACGGCGTCACGGCGACCACGATTCTCGAAACGGGTCTCAAGGCGCTTGGCTGGACTGTCCATCATTACCTTCCCCACCGGATGGACGAGGGTTACGGGTTAAGCCAGGTCGGCGTCGAAAACTGTCTCGGTCGGTTCCAAATATCCCTCCTGCTCGCGGTGGATTGCGGATCAACCGCAGTTGAACAGATTGCCTGGCTGAGGACGCAAGGTGTGGATGTCCTGGTTTTGGATCATCACCAGGTCAGCTCCCCGCCGCCGCAAGCCCATGCCCTGGTGAATCCCCAACTTGCGAAGGAAGGGGAGCCCAGTTTCCGCGAACTGTGTTCCGCCGGGCTCGCGTTCAAGCTCATCCATGCGGTCCTGAAGCATGGCCGGACATTACAGCTCCCGGAGTTCGAGCGATTCGACCTGAAGCCTTACTTGGACTTGGTCGCATTGGGAACGATCGCTGATTTGGTCCCGCTTTCGGGCGAAAATCGGATCCTCGTATCCGCCGGCTTGCAGCGGCTCGATACCACCGACCGGCCCGGACTGGTGGCACTCAAGGAGGTTTCCCAAACACGGTCACCCATCGGTGTCTACGAAGTGGGTTTCCAACTTGGACCTCGCCTCAACGCGGCGGGCCGGCTGGAAACTGCCGAGGCCGCCCTTGATCTTTTGTTGGCCCAGGACGCGGCAGCAGCCATGCCTATCGCGCAGGCTCTGGACGCCACCAATCGGGAGCGCCAGGCGATCGAGAAGGCGATGTCGGACGATGCAGTCGCCCGCGTGCGATCGCAGTTCATACCCGACGAACACTTTGTGATCGTCGAAGGCCAACTCAATTGGCACATCGGCGTTGTCGGTATTGTTGCCTCCCGGGTCCTGCGTGAGTTTTACCGACCAACCATCATTCTGGGAGGTGACAACGAGAATTGGCGGGGATCCGGTCGCAGCGTTCCCGGCTTCGATCTGGCGGGTGCTCTGCGGGAATGCGATGACCTCCTGCTGCGGCACGGTGGACACGCAATGGCAGCGGGCGTCACCATTCTGCCCGACTCAGTCGCGACATTTCGCTCACGGCTCAACGCATTCGCCAAACAGAAGCTGACCGCAGAGATGTTAGTTCCGGAAATTCGGCTCGATGCCAAAGTTCCCCTCAGTGACCTGACTGTCGATGCGGTGTTGGAACTCCAGAAGCTAGCGCCATTCGGGCAACAAAATCCCGCCATCCAAGTCTGCATACCGGCAATCACCAACGCAGCCAAACCTCAGAAGCTCGGCAGAGGCCAACAGCACTGGCGCCTTCGCCTTACCGACGGGACTTCTGCCGTCGATGCCCTATGGTGGGGAGCGGCAACCGATGGGGCGGAACTCCCGAGTGGCTGTTTTGATGTAGCCGCCGTCCCTCAAGTCGAAACATTCAATGGTCGCCGTTCGGTAAGATTGCGATTTATCGCTTGGCGCTCAGCGGCAATTTAACCTCTTTGGTTGGAGACCCGCATCGCCTTCATCAACGCAAAAAGGGCGCCCAGAATACACTGGGCGCCCCGTTTGAAATCTCTAATGTCAGACCAAATCAATCTTGTCGCCAGACTTCAAAGTCACGATCGCCTTCTTCCAGTCCCCACTCCAGCCGTGGGCTTTTGTCATTTTGCGACGTTCTTTGCCCGGCATATTGCAGGTGTTCACCCGTTCAACGGTTACTTTGAACAATTCCTGCACCGCCACCTTGATTTCGGGCGCCGAAGCGCGCCGATCAGCCACAAAGGTGTATTGGTTGCTCTTTTCCGTCTGCCGCATCCCCTTTTCGGTGATCCGGACTTTTTTGATGATATCGAATGACGTCAAATTCATAAAAGACGTTTGTTAAGCGTTAGGTTTCCGAGCAAGGCGTGCCTCGACCTGAGCGAATCCATCCTTGGAAAACACCAACTTGGAATACTTCAGGACATCATAAGTGTTAACGCCAAGCCCAGTCTTCAATTCGACCCCTTGAATGTTCCGGGCCGCGCTCTGCAACTTATTGTCGATTGATCCAACGACAAAAAGGCTGCTGCCGGTCAGTCCAAGTGATTTCAGAACACCCACAAACTCCTTCGTCTTGTGCGATGCCACCGACAACGACTCCAAGACGATTACATCACCACTCTTGATGCGCTCGCTCAGCGCCCTGCGGAGTGCCAACAACTTCACCTTGTGGTTGACCTTTTTCGAGAAATCCCGGGGCTTGGGGCCATGAACCACACCGCCACCACGCCACAACGGCGATCGGAACGATCCCGCACGAGCCCGACCAGTGCCCTTTTGGCGCCAAGGCTTTTTGTTCGTTCCCGCCACATCGCCCACCGTCTTGGTGCAGGCAGTGCCACGACGGGCACCCGCCCGGATGGCCACCACATGATCGTGAACCGCCTGATTTCCCTTGTTGTCTGAAATCACCTCAAAGGCAATCGAGTGTTGCCCCACGGGATTCCCCTTCGCGTCTTTAACTTCGATATTCATGGATGCTTCCCGTTATTTTTTGCCTTTTGCAGCCGCAGCCTTCTTATCGGCCTTCTTGTCACCCGAAGCTCCGGCCAAAGCCGCCGCCCTAACTTCCTTGATTCGCTTCAAACGCCCAGACGAATTTGAGATCTTCGTGCATTCGCGGATCACGCAATAATCTCCCTCAGACCCCGGAAAGCTACCCCGCACCAAAATGACGTTGTCATCCTTTCGGATCTGAACGATTTCGAGATTTTGGACCGTTCGGCGAACTTGCCCCATGTGGCCCGGCATCTTCAAACCCTTGTTGACATGCCCCGGAAACAATCGGCAACCAATTGCACCGGACCTACGATGCCAGCCCTTGGCACCGTGGGTAGAATCACCGCCGCGGAAGGACCATCGACCAACCACGCCAACGAAGCCACGCCCTTTAGTTACCCCGATGCAGTCAACGAACTGTCCTGCTTCGAACAGGTCGGCTCCCAGAACATCACCTGGCTTAACATCCTTGGTGAAGTTCCGGAACTCTTGGATGCGCCTGACGGCCACCCCGGAGTGCTTCTTAATGTGCCCCAGCAAAGATTTCGTGACCCGCTGTTCTTTTTGATCGTCAAAGCCCAACTGGACGGCATCGTAACCGTCCTTCTCGCCAGTCTTCTTGACCTGCAAAACGTAGTTCGGGCCAACTTGAACCACCGTCACGGGCGTTGCTTCTCCGGACGAGTTATAGACCCGAGTATGACCAATCTTTTTTCCAATCAAACCTAAAGGCATATCGTGGAGGATTAAATTTTGATGGTAATATCGACACCAGCCGGAAGATTGAGCTTTTTAAGCTCATCCACCGTCTTTGCCGTCGGGTCCAAGATGTCGATCAGCCGCTTGTGCGTCCGTTGCTCAAATGACTCCATGGACTTTTTGTCCACGTGAGGAGAACGGTGAACCGTCAACCTTTCGATTGATGTTGGCAGCGGAATCGGGCCTGCCACTCGGGCACCGGAACGTTTTACAGTCTCCACGATTTCACTAGCGGAAGCGTCAATGACTCGATGGTCATACGCCTTCAGTCTGATTCGGATACGTTGTCCAGCCATACAAAGAACAGTTTAGACGGTTGAATTGAACAAATTTTAACTGCGCGCCGCAGGACGCTTTTTCGCGGCGTCCATAATTTCGCTCAGCACACTATTAGGGACCTGCTCGAAATTCAACGGTTCCATCGAATAGGAGGCACGCCCCTTCGAGAGCGACCGAATGGCCGTGGCGTATCCAAACATTTCCTTCAACGGAACATTGGCAGCAAGCACAGTTTGCCCGAGCTTGGCATCAACTCCCTGGATCATGCCGCGCCGACGGTTGATATCTCCCAACAAATCCCCCTGATACTCATCCGGGGTCGTAACCTCAACCTTCATGATCGGCTCAAGAAGAATCGGTCCCGCCTTCTGGAAGGCATCCTTCAGGGCAAAGATACCAGCCATCTTGAAGGCGAGCTCGTTGGAGTCAACCTCATGGAAGGAGCCGTCGGTAATGCTAACCTTGATATCAATGACCTGATACCCGGCATACACCCCTGACTTGATCGCTTCCAAGATACCGTCCTGCACCGCCGGAACATATTCCTTGGGAATCGCGCCGCCGACGATATCGTTGACCACCTCGACGCCCTTGCCCTTTTCGTTCGGCTCAACCTTGATGCACGCATGCCCATACTGGCCACGGCCGCCGGATTGACGAATAAACTTGCCTTCACCCTCCGCCGCTTGGGTGATTGTCTCGCGAAATGCAATTTGGGGAGCGCCCGCATCCGCCTCGACCTTAAATTCACGCTTAAGGCGATCCCGGATGATCTCCAAATGCAGCTCGCCCATGCCAGCGATGATCAACTGCCCCGTCTCCTCGTTGGTAAACACCCGGAAGGTAGGATCTTCCTCGGCCAGACGTTGAAGGCCTTCGGACATCTTATCGCGATCCGCCTTGGTCTTGGGCTCAATCGCCATGCTGATCACCGGCTCCGGGAACGTTGGCGGCTCCAGCGTGATATCAAAATCCTCATTGCAGAGGGTGTCACCCGTCGTGATATTCCGGAGCCCAACAAGCGCTGCGATATCCCCCGAATAGGCAGCGTCGATATCCTTGCGCTCGCTACCCTGAATCACCATCAGTCGGCTCACCCGTTCCCGCTTGCGGGTGCGCGGGTTATAAATGGTATCACCCTTCTTCAACGAACCGGAATAAACCCGGAAGAAGACCAATTTGCCAGCGTAGGGGTCTGTCCAGAGCTTAAACGCCAGAGAACAGAATTTCCCATTGTCGTCTGTGGGAACGTCAATCTTTGCATCGCTTCCAATTTCCTGCCCCTGCGCGGAAGGGATGTCGAGTGGTGAGGGCAGATAGTCGACGACCGAATCAATCAGGACCTGCACCCCCTTCTTCTTAAAGGCGGATCCACACAAGACCGGAATCAGCTCGATCTTGCAAGTGAGGCGACGAATTGCCTCCTTGAGCACCGAAGCAGCAATCGGTTTCTCCTCAAGGACTAACTCCGCAATCATGTCATCTTTGTTCGAAACTGCCTCAATCAATTCAGCCAACGCTGCAGCCGCCTTCTCCTTGAGATTGGCCGGAACGTCCTGGATTTCGTATTTCAACCCCTCGTTCGCAATATCGCCGGTGCCCCAGACAATTGCTTTTTGGTTAACCACGTCAACCACGCCAGCAAACTGATCCTCAGCGCCGATCGGGAGAAAGATTGGGAACGCATAAGCCTTGAGCTTATTTCGCATGTCGGCCAACGCATTGTCGAAATTTGCCCCTGTTCGATCCATTTTATTGACGAAAGCAATGCGCGGAACCTTATATTTGGTTGCTTGCCGCCAAACGGTTTCCGATTGAGGCTGAACACCCGCTACACCGCAGAACACCGCCACCGCGCCATCAAGAACTCGCATGGACCGCTCAACCTCAGCGGTGAAGTCTACGTGACCCGGGGTGTCAATGATGTTGACTCGATGACCAATACCCTCGCGGGACTTGAAGAGCCCCTCTTCCTTTTTCTGCGTCCAAAAGCAGGTAACCGCGGCGGAAGTAATGGTGATACCCCGTTCCTTTTCCTGCTCCATCCAATCTGTGACGGTGTTACCGTCATCAACGTCACCAATCTTGTGAATCAGACCGGTATAAAAAAGAATACGCTCCGTGGTGGTGGTTTTGCCAGCGTCGATGTGGGCAGCAATCCCGATATTGCGCGTCCTCTCCAAAGGATACTGCCGCTGTGCGGAATTCAGTGCGGCGTTGATTCCTACTGCATCACTCATGATAAGTCAGAAAGTGGACGTTCTTAAGATGAAAAACGCCCCGGGACATGCCACGGGGCTTTTAGTCGATCAGGTTGGAGAGCTACCAGCGGAAATGGGCGAACGCCTTGTTGGCCTGGGCCATCTTGTGAACGTCATCACGTTTACGTATCGCATTTCCCTGCCCCATAAACGCATCCATCAGTTCCGCAGCCAACGCTTCACGCATCGGAATTCCCTTGCGAGCGTCCGCATACGTCGTGAGCCACCGCATCGCCAGAGCAACCTGCCGCTCGGCCGGGATTTCCATCGGCACCTGATAGGTAGCCCCACCAACTCGCCGCGCCTTGGTTTCGATCCGCGGCTTGGCATTGTCGATCGACCGCTGAAGGATGTCCAAGGTATTGACCCCGGGATTCTTCTCAGCGAGCACATCCATTGCGCCGTATACGATCTTCTGCGCGATGGTCTTTTTTCCACTGCGCATCACGATGTTGATCAACCGCCCAACCAGCGGACTGTTGAACCGGGGATCAGGTTGCGTGATGCGCTTTTCTGCTTGGCGACGACGAGCCATATTTCGGAATTTTTACGAGAATGAAAGTTGAGCGCCTTATTTGGCAGCAGTCTTGGCAGCCTTAGGCCGCTTGACACCGTATTTGGAACGGCTAACTCGGCGTTTTTCCACACCAGCACAGTCCAAGGTTCCGCGAACAATGTGATAACGGACACCCGGCAAGTCCTTAACACGGCCACCACGAACCAAGACGATCGAGTGCTCCTGAAGATTGTGCCCCTCGTCTGGAATGTAAGCGATCACCTCAAATCCATTCGTGAGGCGAACCTTCGCCACTTTTCGCATCGCAGAGTTAGGCTTCTTGGGAGTTCTGGTCATCACTTGGAGGCATACACCCCGACGAAACGGAGACGACTCCAGTGCAGGAGCCTTGCTCTTGTAGGTGACCTTATTCCGCCCTTTGCGGATCAGCTGATTAATTGTCGGCATGGAGCCAATTGTATCAAGTTGCCGTTTTCGAGTAACGGGAGCGCAGAACCTACCAACCGGCACCGGCGGTGCAATACGTTTTTTGGAATTATTTGGTCTTTGCTCACGTCCGGTGACGGCACGATCAAGGGTCCGTCACTTCGGTCGATTCGGTCGAGCTGCTAGGTGACATTCTCCTTTTTTCGGCCCCTCGCGACGCAACTCGAGCTCGATTCGGCCGGGATTGCCTTCTCGGTCGGTATTGCCTGCAGTAGAACCCGTTCCAAACCTCAGATCCATCCAACTAACGGCGCGATTCCCGCACACTAGCGCTTGCTGTGCCCACTGGCGGGATACTGGGTTGAACGCGGATTCCTACGCTCCACCTCGCCTCGGCAGTCTGCGTTTGACAGCATCTCCTGCCGTCACCTTTAGGGAATTGCAATCGTGACCCGGAAGAATTTTGGGAAGACTCCACTGGTGTCCACGGCTGACAGTACACCCTCTACCGATTGTAGTCCGAATTCCGCCAACACTTGCCACTCGCCACCAGAGAGCGTGTCTCGGACCCAAACCGTGTAGCGTCGACCCAGAATTGCTGGGAAAGAGATCCGAGGACTACCACCGGCGTCGTTGACCCCCACGCGAAAGACGCTCGCAGCTTCCTTAGGGTGGGTGCCCGCAACAAACTCGCTGAAATTGCTTTGACCATCACCGTCAGGATCCCCGGTGGCCCCTTCATCGCCGGCAGCCGACGCGGGATTGAGGCCATACCGTGTTTCCCAGTCGTCCGGCAAACCATCGGCGTCGGTATCCGTCGAATTCAGGGTATCGTCAGGATTATTCTGGCGGCCCGCGGTTGGGTTGGCCGCTATCCAGTTTGCGGGATCGTTTCCGAACCGAACGCTGCTCATCCGCTGTAGGGAGTGCCCCAAGCCCGCGGCCGGAATCGGCCAGGGGATGTTGACCGAATAGTTGATTGTTTCCGTGTTCACATACGGCACTTCGCCGGCGGATGCGGGTGGCGAGTCCAACGGTTCATCAGGGCGATTCAGCCCGAGGCGTTCGCCGGAATTGTTCAGCACACCTGTCCACGGGCCAAAGATCGGAACTTCGGGGGGAACGTTGAAGGCAGCCCGGAACGCTGCTTCCGGATTCGTTGGCCACGACGGATCAAAGCCGACCAACAACGCGAACCCACCGGGTGGCAAAGTAGTTGAGGGCGGAAACGTGAAATCGACTCCGCCACGTAGCCGCCAACGATTGGTCGCATGGTCCGGATCAAACAGGTTCAACGGACCGGCTGTAACATTTCGAATTTCCACGAACTCGTCGGCGGAGTTGTTGAAGCCGGCGACCGGTTGCGGTTCACAATGGATTTCCGTGATCACCAAGGGGCCAACGGCCGGTCCGGCATTGGCCGCACCAAGCGTCCTTGCCACCTGCGGGACGAAATGCTCCACCCCATCGCCAGTGACGTGTCGGCCGAAGCTCACCCCATTGAATGACGCGCCAAAGCCAAAGCCATGATGCCAACCCGTCAGGTCCCCGGTCCCATCCGCACTGAACAAGTGCGCCTCGTCACCCAAGGCGCTGAAAGAGAACCCATTCGTCGTGCCGCGGAATGACGATTCATCGACGATCCAATACCCTCCGGGCTCGATCACAGTCCCATCCGGGATGCGGAACTTGTTCGGGGTCCGGAAATCATCCGACAGCCACCAGCCTCCGATTGCCACGGCCGAAGTGCCTGGGTTGTGGAGCTCAATGGAATCCAGCAAAGGGGGATCCGTGTGAGTGAGCGCCTCGTTGACCAGGACGGGCGAAACCACGGTGGGTTGCGGGTCCGCCGTGCCCGGCGAACCACCGGGGCGGGCACTCTGACGCCAAACGCCGGGATTTGCCAATTCCGTGGCGGCAATCGATTCATCGCGAAGGACCAACGAAAAGCCGACACCGTCTGCCAACGGGGCCCAGGAATCATCATAGCTGAAGTCACTGATGGGTTCTTGCAGCGGGCCCCGAAGCACCAAGCGGTTGCCTTCATTCGCAAGCGAACCGGAAAACTCGCCCGCGATCCCTGAAGCTCCCGGATACCGGGACATGAATGCGGCCCGGTTGCGAACGACCAGAACCCTGCCGCCCGGCGCCACGGAGGTGACGCCGCTGGCCGCGGTGAACGCGTAGCTAATCCCTCCACCCAGGGTAAATCCGATCAGGTTCAACGGTGCAGCCGAGGTGTTCCTGAGTTCGATGAACTCGAAATCCGAATCAGTGTTGGTCGAACCAGCAGGAGCATCGGCCGGATGGAACATGATCTCGCTCAGCAAGAGCGGCGGCACCACGTTGAAATAGGTCGCCGCCGTGATCCCGGACCATTTCGATACTAACGGTGGATCCCCCGCTCCCGTCCGGGAGGTGTGGCTGCCGTTGTTCACTCGGGCGACCAACCGGGCGTTGGCCGAGATTTCGATGGGTTCCGTGCCGGCAATTCGGGCCGAGCCTCGGACCGCACCGCCCGGTGCCCGCGGATCCGTGCCATCTAGCGTGTAGTAAATGGTGCCGTTGGCCGGGCCGGTCAGGCGCACACTGATGGCGTTCGTGAAACGGCCGCCCGGAGTGTTGTTGGTCGGACGAAACACAAACTGGCTGTCCATGAACGTGACCCGGTTGGAGAGCCAGGCTTTCAATGAGTTGATCTCGCCCTGGAAACCATTGCGGGGCGGGGCTGAACCGCCCCACTTGGCCTGCTCGCGCGGCTGGGCCTTGCGAATCTCCCCGGTCAGCTGATCCACCAGCCGATGGAGGTTCGTCGTCGAAAAGTCACCCGACCGGAGCGCTTGGTAGCGGTCGATCCACTCCTGGAAAAAATCTGGATCCTGAAAGAGCCGTCCCCACCAAGCTTGGGTTGTCTCATTGAAGAAGTCCGTGCCCGAGCCATTGGCGGAACTCCAGATCCGCGGGTTTGCATCCCGTCCGTCCGTTGAATTCAACGCGCGGTCGAAATCCCAATGCGGCCCAAAGGTGATCTTGCCGTTGCGGGGCTTGTAGAGGTAGGCGCTGAGGCGTAGCGCATCCACGTTGAAGGTCAGCGTGTTGATGAGGTGATAGTCGATCCACGCCTCGACATCGATGTAAGCACGATAACCGGTGGTGGTATTGCGCCAGTTGGTGCCGTAGAGCGCGGCGCCAAACGCGTCGAAGTGAGTTTGGAGATACTGACGCTGGGCCGCCCGTTCCGGGAGGAACATCTCCGTCTCCGAGGGTTCGACAAACACCATGCCCTGATTGGCCGCGTAGAATCCGGACTCTCCGGGGCCGGTTCGGTCCACTTTCAGGAGGTATCCGCCGGTCACCTGCGGCGCTTTGCTGTGCTCCGGTTCCAGCTTGTCCACGGCCACCCGGTCGGGACTCCGCCGGATACGTTCCTCCAGCACATAGATCCCCGCATAGGTTCCGGGATAACGCACGGTGCCCACCCGGTCGGTGATCAGGAACACTTCGACGAATCGCGTCCGTGACGAATACCGTCCCAAGTCCCGGCTCAATTGGTGCGCGAACGGATTGTGAATCAGGATTGGTTCGAAATTGTTCGGGGCGTAGAGCACCCAGTCGGAATCCGAGGGCATCCCCATCAGTTCCCGGTCGTCGTCGGCCTCAAATTCATCCCGGGTTTCAAGGTTCAGGCTGACCTTGGAGTAGCCAAGCGTGCTGGATCCGCGGGCACCAATGCCAACCTTGGCCCGCACGGTCGGCGGATTGGTCAGGGTCGTGACCCCATTCACCGGTTCGTAGACCTGAAGATAGGCCGTCTGCTGCCCATCGGCCGGCGGACGGGATTTGCCAAAGTTGTGCAGGATCATCACCGGCAAATCCGAGGCGAAGGTGGGCGTCGTCCCCTCAAGCTTCAGATACATTTCGGTGCGCGGCTCTCCAGGCAGAAGTCCCGGCGCAAAAGCCCGCGCGCGGACGATCACCGAACCGCTGATCGCGATGGTCGAAGCGTAAGCCGGCGAGGTTTCCGTCGGCAGTGAACCGTCCAACGTGTAGCGGATGACGGCGGCGGGATTCGGTGTTTCCAACGCCACCGACAGCACGAAGTCCGTCTGATAAGTGCCGCCCTTGGCGGAAAACTTCAGCTCCGGCGCGAAACCCGCGCCGCTGGATGAATTGGCCGTGCCGGGCGTCGGGGTTGCGAAGTAGCCCACGACGTTGGGCGCCCCGTTGGCGCGACCATAGGAAACATTTTTACGCTGCGGCGGATAAACCGGGGCAAAGCCGGAAACCACCTCGCCCGACGGATTCACCAACGCCAGGAATTCGCCGCCATTCGAAAGCTTGAAATTGGTGTGCAGTCGCCCGCTGGTCGCCGTGCGGTTCTTCTCCGAAGCGAACACCACCAGGCGCCCCCCGGCCGGCAAGGTTAGGTTCGGGAAACGCCACTTCGTCAAGCTGGCCGGGTCATCGGTCAACGACCAACCAAAGAGCGAGACGCTTTGGGCCGACGTATTGAACAGCTCGATCCAGTCGGATTCGTCGCCATCTTCGTCGCGGTTGACACCGTCATTTTCGGCGAGGAATTCACTGATCAGCACCCCGGGGGTCGGTAGCGACGGGTCAACCGTATAACCCCACGAGGCGCCCGCGAACGGGTGCGGGGTTCCCGCCAAATCCGTGATCCCGTGGCTCGCCCGGAACGCCACCGTCACGGCCCCATTGGCCGTCTTGGGGAAACTGAACACAAATTGGCCCGGGGTAATTTCAATGACGTTGGTCGCCGCCCGGCCGTTAACCAGCAGGTCCGCCGCCTCGACGCCCTTCACGGCCTCGCTGAAGATGACTTCCACCGAAAACAGTTCCCGGATGGCCGCGCCGGCCGCCGGCGACTGGCTCGCGATGACCGGCGCGTCGAAGTCGCCCTCGAAGTTCAGCGAGGCATCCCAGACGATGTCGCTGCTGCCCAGCGTCGTGTTCACCAGTTGGACGGCGATGTGATTCACGCCCTTGTTCAGCAGCGTTTGGGCATTCGGGATCGGATAGTCGTTGAACACCGCGGGGTCAGGATTCACCGCGCTGCTGGCAAACCCGTCGAAAGCTACCTCACCGGCCGGCATGTTGAAGCGCATCGCTTCGCGCCCATTGATCCAGCAAATGAAGCCGTCGTCACAGGCCGCCCGCAGAACCAGCGTCTTGATGTCCGCCGGATTGGCGACGGTGAACTGCCGCCGCAGGAACACCGTGCTGTAGCTGTTCTGCATGTCCGTCAGCTCGGTGCCGGAAAACGGGTCGCCATAATAGAACGCCGCCCGCCCCACGGCCCAACTGCTGTCGTCATAGCTGGGTCCCCGCCACGAAGTGGTGTCCGGCTGCGACGCCGGCTGGGTGCCCTTGAAATAGCGCCACTCGGAGCCGACGGGAAACAGCTCCTGGCCAAAGAGTCCGCCCCCGAACCCAGCCCAGCCCAACAGGGCGGCAACCAGCCAGCGATAGATACGATTCATGAAAGGTGTGCCGGAACCTAGACACCGAGCAGGAATTGCCAAGGGTCCAAGCCAAGATGTCGCGCCCGGCGGTCCCCGCCGGCTGCGAAGATCATCGCTTTCCCGGCTCCTTCGACAGCGGGGACGCCTGTCGTCGCGCCGTTCCTCAAGGAACTGGCACAAACCGGAAGCAGACCGGTGCGCCGACCTCGCAGGTCTTCCCGGTGGCCGCGAGTTTCCCGGACTTGCCATCCACGGTGAACACCGCGAACGAGTCGGAACCCTGATGACCGGCAACGAGGAATCGCCCGCTGGGATCAAAATTGAAGTTCCGCGGTGTTTTCCCGCCGACCGGCATGTGCTGGATCGCCGTGAGCTTGCCGCCCTGTCTCACCGCAAATACGGCGATCGAATCGTGCCCCCGGTTGCTGCCGTAGACGAATTTCCCGTTCGGATGCACCCGGACCTCGGCCGTCGAATTGCCCGGGACTGGTTTCGCGTCCGGCACCGTGGAAATCGTGTCCACCGCCGTCAGCTTCCCCGTCTTGGGCGCGTAGCGGAAGCGAGTCACCGTCTGCAACAGCTCATTGATCACGTAGGCACGGGCGCCCTTCGGCCCAAAGGCGAAGTGGCGCGGCCCCGACCCCGGCGGCAGAACGACATCGAGCTCGGGCCGGGCCGTCAGGGAACCCGCACCCGCGTCAAACGCGTAGGCATGGATCTTGTCGGTGCCCAGGTCGGCCACGAAAGCGAACCGGTTGTCAGGGGAAAGATTCACCGAATGTCCGTGCGGCTCCTTCTGCCGGGCCGGGTTCACGCTGGAGCCCAGATGCTGGACGAACGCGCTGCGCGGCCTAAGGGATCCGTCGGGGTTTAGGGGCAACGACGCCACCGAGCCGCCGCCGTAGTTCGCCACCAACACATTTTGCCCCGACCCGTCCACGTTGAGGTGGCAAGGACCGCCGCCCACCGACGACTGCTGATTGAGTTCGGTCAGCCGCCCCGTGGCGGGCTCAACTTTGAACGCGGTGACATACCCGCCTGGCTGGGCGCCCCATTTGTCGGTCTCGTTGCAGGCATAGACGAATCGGCCGTTCGGGTGCACAGCGAGGAAAGTCGGATTAGTCGCCTTCGCGGCCAATCCCAGTTCGATGACCTCACCCGACCCGGTATCGAACCGATAGGCGTAAATCCCCTCGCTCTTCCCGCCCGTATAAGTCCCGACATACAGCAGGAATTGTTCGGCGGAGACCGACCCAGCGAGGGCTAGTCCAACAAGGGCAGCGGGGAGTTTCATGCCCCCCAGCAAACACCGCGCGGAGCGGGCCTAGAAGCAAAATTCCAGCGCTTGCCGCTGGCCTTGGGGATAGCCTGCCTCCTAGCGCCGGAATTCGCGGGGCGGCGACGCCACCTCCGCCGGCAGGGCCACGCCAAACAAGGTCGGCGCGTTAGTCGCCGCCCGGTCCGCCAACGGCGCCAAGTGTCCGAAGAAATCTCCGAACCGGAGGCTGCACTGCAAGCGCCGTTGTTTCACGTCGATCTTGGGATTCACCTGGATCACCGCCTCCGTGAACGGCGGCCGGCGTTTCATCGCCTGGGCTTCCCGCCGGACGGCCAGCACGTCGCGGGACGGATCCTTGATCAGGGCGTCCAGTCGTTCGAGATCCGCTCGGGTGACCGAGCCCCAAAGTTGCAGCCACTGCTCCGGCTCGACGCGGATGGCCTGGACGTTCACAAAACGCTTCACCGCCCCCTGCTGCTGCCAGAAGCCGACGATTAGCAGGAACGGCTCCCGGATGTCGAACTGCCGCAGCGCATCGCCCAAGTCCACAGGGGCGCCCCACTTCGCCGCCTTCGGATTCACCGGAATACCGCCGTGATTGGTGTTCACGTTCGCCGGAATGTCCCACCGCTGCGTGTAATCCACCGGCTGATAGCCGGCGAAGAAGGTGTTGCGAATCCACTCCTCAAAAACCACTCCGTGCCGCTGGACCTCCTGCCGGCCGGCGGGCGGCTTGGCCGCCGCCGGCCCCCACAGGCCGAGGGCGATCAGGATCGCACCAATGAATTTCCAGCCACCCTTCACGGCGACAGCCTACGGAAAGGCGGTCTGCCCGGCGAACTGGAATTCCGGGCGCCGGATTTTCACTTCCCGACCCGGGAGGCGCCAGCGCACGTTCGGCGCGCCACATGAAAACACTCCGCCTTGGTCGCAGCTCGCTCGTCAGTTCCCGCCTCGCCTACGGCTGCTGGCGCCTCGCCGGCTCCGAGGGCCAGCCTCCGGAACCGACCAGCGCGACCGGCATCCGCGCGGTCCACGCCGCGGCCGACGCGGGTTACACCCTGTTCGACCTGGCCGACATTTACGGAGGCGGGCGGTGCGAGGAGATTTTCGGCGAGGCGTTGCGCGCCCGGCCCGGCTTGCGGGAACGCCTCCTCATCGCCAGCAAGTGCGGGATCCGACGCGCCGGCGAACCGGCAGGCGCGCCCGTGCGCTACGACTTCTCCGCGGAACACATCGTGACCAGCGTGGATGCTTCCCTGCGCCGCCTCGGAGTCGAAACCATCGACCTGCTGATGCTTCACCGGCCCGACTACCTCATGGATCCCCACGCCGTGGCCGGCGCCTTTGTCCAATTGCGCGACGCCGGCAAGGTGCGCGAGTTCGGCGTGAGTAATTTCCGTCCCAGTCAGGTAACGGCCCTGCAACGGCTGTGCCCGCTGCCCTTGGCGGTCAACCAAGTTGAAATCAGCCTGCTCCAGCTCGCGGCGCTGGAAGACTGCACGCTGGACCAATGCCTGGCGGAAACGATCACGCCAATGGCGTGGAGCCCCCTCGCCGGCGGCCTGCTGGGCAGCCATGTTCACGGCCTGCTGCCGGGACAGCGCGGCTACGAACCCACCCGGGTCACCGCGGTGCTGGACCGGCTCGCCGGGAGCCTCGGCACCACCCGGGAAACAATCGCCCTCGCCTGGCTGCTGCGGCACCCGGCCGGCATCCAACCGGTGGTCGGCTCCGTCGATCCGGCCCGCATCCGCGGTGCCGTCGCGGCCGACGCCCTGCCCCTGTCGCACGCGGACTGGTATCACCTCGTGACCGCGGCCCGGACTACACCCCTGCCCTGATTCGGCAACTCCACGGCTACTTGGCAGCCTCGGCCCGCACCTTCAAGTTGGCCAAGCCGGCGGCGAAGTCAGGGCCCATCATGCTGTCCATGAACAGGCCGAACCACCGGCCGACCGGGTTCGCACCGAGGTTCCCTCCATTGGTCCAGGTGACCTTGGTCCCGCCTGCTTCGGGCACCAAGCTGATGATGCCCGCCGACAAATACTGGCCGTTCTCGAAGTCGAGGTGGTAGGCAATGCTCTTGCCGGGCTCCAAGGCGGTGAACTTGATCGCGCCATTGCCGCTGGATTTCCCGGCCCACGAATAGCCGGCCCCGACGCCGGTGTCGGTTTCGCCAAACTTCATCGTCATGTCGGGATACTTGTTGGTGGTCCAGGCAATCCACTCCGGCCAACGGCGGAAGGCAGAAATGTAGGGGTAGATCTTTTCCGCCGGCGCGTTGATTACTGTCGAACGCTCGACGTGGTAAGTTTTGGGGAGAA
Organism: uncultured Verrucomicrobiota bacterium; assembly: GCA_964602595.1. Taxonomy (GTDB): domain Bacteria; phylum Verrucomicrobiota; class Verrucomicrobiia; order Limisphaerales; family UBA9464; genus CAIWAH01. Next base: position 174,770 of record CAZRRO010000009.1, read on the forward strand.
ACAGCCCGACCACCACGAACAAGGCGACGACGATGGCACCAACCAGGAGGATTTTCTTGAGCGCTTTCATTGGAGGGTAGGCCCATCAAACGCGAGCCCCGCACCGCCGGGCAAGCGACTTTCGAACCGCCTGCGGAAATTCCCCGATCCGCGGTAGGCCGCGGCCGTTTCCTCGGTCTTCGTCAATTCGGGCCGCCCGCCCGGGGAACCACCGGTGATTTAGCTTCCCCTGAAGGTCCGAACCCGCGCATTAAGGGGCCGGCGAACGTGGGGGGACTTCGCCTCCCTTTGCGTCATGAAACAACTCGCCGGCCGGACCGCGATTCTAACGGGCGCCAGTGGGGGCCTCGGGTCCCACTTGGTCCACGCCCTCGCTTCGGAGCAGATCAACCTCCTGCTCGTCGCGTATCCGGGCGTCGAACTTCCCCGGGTTCAGGCCGTCGCCGCGAAGGAAACGGTGCGGGCCGAAGTCTTGGTCGCCGACCTGCGAGTCCCCGCCGAGCGGACGCGGGTCATCGAAAGCGCGCGCCGCCACTTCGGCCAGGTGGACCTGCTCATCAACAATGCCGGCGTCGAATATTCCTGGGCCTACCATGAGCTGACCGCGTCGCAGATCGCCGAGGTGATCGCGGTCAACCTGGAGGCGCCCATGCTGCTTTCCTGGCAATTGCTCCCCCATCTCCTGGAACGTGGCACCGGCCACATCGTGAACATTTCCTCGCTGGCCGGCAAAGCGGGTCCGGGTTTCCAGGAACCCTACGCCGCGACCAAGGCCGGGCTTGTCGGATTCACCCAGTCGCTGCGGGCCAGCTACCGCGGCACAGGAGTCAGCGCCTCAGTCGTGACCCCCGGCTTCATCGAGGCCGGCATCTACACTAGGCTCAAGGAAACCACTGGCCGGGCCGCCCCGGCGTTGCTGGGTGCCTGCCCGCCGGACCGGGTTTGCCGCGCGGTGATCCGGGCCATCCGCGAGGATCGGCCCGAACTCATCGTTAACCGTTACCCCGTGCGGCCGATACTGGCGCTGTCCGCGCTCTTTCCCAGTTTCGGGGAATGGTTCAACCGCACCATCGGCGTGACGGCGTTCTTCCGTCGCGCCGCGGAACTCAACCGCCGGCCCTGACGCCGGCCGTTGGCCCGCCACCCCGTTTACACTCCACAACCAAACATGAAGAAAAAACCCACTCCTCATCCGCTCCGGCGCCGTTTTGCCGCCGCCACCACCGCCCTGGCCTGCACCTTGCCCGCCTTGGGCACGGGCTTCCGGATGCCCGACCAGGACGCCTTCGCCACGGCCCGGGGCGAGGCGTTCGCCGCCACGGCCGACAATCCTTCCGCCATCTTCTATAATCCGGCGGGCATCACCCAACTGGAAGGCCAGCAGTTCCGCGGCGGCGTCTACGGCATCAAGACGGACAGCAATTTCACCTCGCCCGCCGGCCTCGAATACGACAACCGCCACGACCTGCACGCGATCCCGCAGCTCTTCTACACCTACAAGTCCGAATCCCTGCCGTTGGCCTACGGCTTGGGCCTTTATTCACCGTTCGGGTTGAGCAACGAATGGCCCGACGACACTGGTTTCCGCTCCGTCGGCATCCGCGGCCGGCTAAGCTATTTCACGCTGAATCCGGTTATCGCCTGGGAGATCAGGCCCGGCCTTTCGATTGCGGCGGGCCCGATGGTGAACTTCGTGGACACCGACTTGCGCCAAGGTTTTGCCACGCCGGCGGCCGGACTGGGCGACCAACTGAGCTTTGAAAGCAACGGCTGGGCGGCGGGCTTCAACGCCGGGCTGCTCTGGAAGATCAATTCCCAGTTCCAGTTCGGGCTCAACTACCGCAGTGCCACCACCGTGGACCTCAAGGGTGACACGACCTGGAACCTGCTCGGCTTGAATCCGACGGCCAGTTCCGAGTGGAAGTTCCCCCAGAACATCGTCGCGGGGCTTTCGTTCCGGCCCACGCCCGCGTGGAACCTGGAGTTCAATGTCGATTGGACCGACTGGAACCGGCTCAACACCTTCGTCATCCAGCAGCAGGCCGTGCCCGGCTTGCCGGCGAATCCGTTGCCCCTGCCCTTCCACTGGGAATCCAGCTTCTACTACGAATTCGGCGCGACCCGCTATCTGGACAACGACTGGACGGTGAGCGGCGGCTACATCTACAACGAAAACTCGGTGCCAGACGTGACCTACAATCCGCTGGTGGCCGACCTGGACCGGCACTTCTGGAGCGTCGGCGTCGGGCACCGGGGTGACCGCCTCGACTTCGACGTGGCCTACCAGTTTGGCTACGGGCCGACCCGCACGGTGGCCGGCAGCCTCGTTTCCCCGCTCGGCCAATCCGCCGACGGTCGCTACGAGTTCGTCAGCCACGCGATCTTCATCACGGTGGGTGCCCGGTTCTAGGCGCCGACCACCGCCGGGCACGCAAATGTGACGGCCCATCCGGCCGGACTTCCCGCTTGGGATTGTCCGGCCGGCCCCTTAGGTTCCCGAGCGTTCCGGACGTCGGGAGTTCGCCATTGCTCCCGCCGGCCAGGCCCGGTCGGGATCCGCACCAGCACCGTGATCGAACGCGATACCATCATCAGTTGCCGCAACAGCCAGGGGGCTGAGATTCAGGCGACCCCGGTTCGCCTCAATCGCTTTGCCGCGGTCTTCGAGGTCTACAATCCCTACAGCATCCTCCAGCTCTCCGAGGTGCTGCTGGACTTCCGGATCAGCATCGGCGAGCGCCTCGTTTATTCCGGCCGCGCCGTCGTCAGCAACCTGGTCAATGCCGGGATCATGCTGGTGTGCGAGGCGGCGCTGGAGGAGTCGTGGCTGGACGTCGACCTGTTCTCGCCGCTCACGGAACCGGACCAATTGCGGGGCGAACTCACCGGCTTCCTGCGGGAGGCGGCCAAAATCCACGCCGTCAGCCCAGAGTTCAAAATCGTGGTCGCCGACATGCACAGCATGTTCACCGACCTCCGCCGCTGGCTGGAACAGGTCGAACTGGGCCTGCGTTCCCTGCCGACGAACGACCTATTGCGCCGGGAACAGGAAATCATCGCGGAAATCGGCCCGCCAGTCGGACCGGCCTTCAACGACCTGTTCGTGCGGTTTGAGGCCATCGCCGGCGCCGTGGACATCTCGGCCCACGCGATGCACCGCACCTACATGCGGCGGCTGTTGCATCCGTTGGTGCTCTGCGCGCCGTTCGCCTACCGCACCTTCCAGAAGCCGCTGGGCTACGCCGGCGACTACCTGATGGTAAACATGATCCTGTCGCGGGCCTTGGAAGGAGGCTCGCTGTTCGCGAAGGCCGTCCACGCTTGGTTCCTGACGCAGGCCCCGGCCGAGGCGCACCGGAACCGCATCGCTTACCTCCGCCGGCAACTCGTGGCCGAGACCACACGGGCCGTCGCGGCGGGCCGTCGCCTGCGGATCTTCAACCTGGGCTGCGGCCCCGCCGGCGAGGTGCAGCAATGCCTGGCGGAGGAACCCGTGTGCGACGCGGCGGACTTCACGCTGGTGGACTTCAACGACGAGACCCTGGAGTTCAGCCAGGAGAAGCTGACCAGCCTGAAGCAACAGCACCAACGCACGACCGGGCTCACGTTCCAGCGCAAATCGGTCCACCAAATCCTCAAGGAGTCGGCCCGCATCGACCCGGCGGCACCACAATACGACCTCGTCTATTGCGCCGGCCTGTTTGACTACCTGTCCGACCGGATCTGCCAGCGGTTGGTCAACATCTTCTACGACATGCTGGCTCCGGGCGGCCTGCTGATTGTCACCAACGTGGATTCCTGCAATCCGGCGCGGAACGGCATGGAATTCCTGCTCGAATGGCACCTGATCCACCGGGACCGGGAACAGCTGAAACGCCTGCACCCGCTCGCGGCGCCGCCCGGGGCGGTCACCACCCAAGCCGACGTCACCGGCGTCAACATCTACCTTGAAGTCCGCAAGCCAGGAATCGCCTGACGACCTGCTGGCCCGCGACCCGGCGCTACGCGAGGCGTTCGCCGCGGACGAGCAGGTCCAGCGGGTCCGCATGGGCAAGGTGGGCGCCCTGCTCATCGCGGTGCTCATGCCGGCCGGCGTGTCGTTGGACTACCTGGTTTACGGCAAGGACGGCAAAGTGGGGGAGTTCCTCGCCCTGCGGCTGATCAGCTCGGTGCTCGCGCTCGGCCTCTGGGCGGTGCTCCGCGTGCCGAGCGGGGAACGCTACGCGCGCGTCATCGGCCCCACCCTCGCGCTGATTCCGTCCGCCTTCATCGCGATCATGATTGCGCGGACCGACGGCTGGGATTCCCCCTACTACGCCGGGCTGAACCTCGTGCTCCTGGCCGTCAACGTGGTGGTTCACTGGAACTTGGTGGAGTCCCTCGTGGTCAGCGGCCTGATCATCGCATTCTACGTGGTCGCCTGCGTCGTCCACGGCGGTTCGTTCCGGACGGGCGACGGCTTCAACAATCTCTACTTCCTGATCCTGACCGGCATCATCGTGGTCACCGGCAACGTGTTCTTCAACCGCCTGCGACGCCGGGAATTCTTCGCGCGGGAAGAACTGAAGCTGAGCGAACAGCGGCTCGCCGAAACCAACCGCAGCCTCCAGTCCAGCCAGCACAAGCTCGAAAGCTCGAACCTTGAGCTGAAGCTCCGCGAGCAGGACCTCGAACAGACCAACAACCGGCTCCGGGAACTCGACGAGTCCAAGGGCCGCTTCTTCGCCAACATCAGCCACGAGCTCCGGACACCGCTCACCCTGCTGATCGCGCCGCTGGAAACCCTCCGCGGCAGCCACGCCTCGCTGGCCGAACCGGCCGTCCGCGAGCACCTCGAGACGATGCACAGCAACGGCATGCGCCTGCTGAAGCTGATCAACGACCTGCTCGAACTGGTCCGCCTGGATTCCGGCACCCTCAAGCTCCATCCCGCGCCGGTGCCGGCCGCCGAGTTCCTCAAGGGCCTGCTCCGCGCCCTGCGGGGCGTCGCCGACGAAAAGGGCCTCCGACTCCAATGCCAGGTCGCCGACGACGTGGCCCACCTGCTGGGCGATGCCGACAAGCTGGAGAAGGTTTTCCTCAACCTGCTCTTCAACGCGGTGAAATTCACCCCGGCCGGCGGCGAGGTCGCCATCCACGCCCACCGCGAGGGCGCGCTGGCCGTCATCGCCGTGCGTGACACGGGCATGGGCATCAACCCCCAGCAACTGCCGTTCATCTTCGATCGCTTTTGGCAGGCCGATTCCTCCACCCAGCGCAAGTTCCAGGGCGCGGGCATCGGCCTGTCGCTGGTGAAGGAACTGGTGGAGGCCCACGGCGGGTCCGTTGGCGCGGAAAGCACCCTGGGGCGAGGCACCACCATGCTCGTGCGCCTGCCCTTGGCCACCTCGGCCGACGTCGCCGCGGTGGCGGAAGCGAAGGCGGAGGCCGCCACCGATGCCGCCGCCACGGCCCAACCCGCGGAGCCCAAGGACGCCTGGCTGGAAGGCCTCTACCGGCGCGCCGAAATGTTCGCCGGCATCGCGCCGCTCCGGGATTCGCTTCGGCCGTGGACACCCGCCGCTGGCAGCCGGCGCCGCCCCAAGCTGCTGTTGGCCGACGACGAGCCCGACATGTTGCGCTTCCTCAAGAGCCAACTCGCCGAAGACTACGAGGTCATCGAGGCGGTGGACGGCAACCAGGCGCTCAGCCTCGCCACCCAAATGCTGCCGGAAATCATGGTCTGCGACATGATGATGCCGGGACGCGACGGCCTGAGCGTCTGCCGCGAGCTGCGGAAGCAGGCCGCCACCCGATCCCAGCCGTTCCTGATGCTGACGGCGCGGGCGGACGAGGAGACCAAGCTCCAGGCCCTCGCCGCCGGCGCCAGCGACTTCCTGCCCAAGCCCTTTTCGTCGCAGGAACTGCGGCTGCGACTGAAGAACCTGGTGGATTCCCACCAGCTCCAGAAGGAACTCAGCTGGCAGAACCGCCGCCTCGAGACCGCCCTCGAACAGCTCAAGGAGACCGAGACGCAGCTCGTCCAAACGGAGAAGCTGGCCTCCCTCGGCCGCCTGTGCGCGGGGATCATCCACGAGATCAACAACCCGTTGAACTACGCCCTCGGCGCGATGGTGCTGATCCGCCGGGCCGCCCCGCAGCTCCCGGCCGACGAACAGGCGGACTTCAAGGAATCGGTCGCGGATGCCGAAGACGGCTTGAAGCGGGTATCGAATATCGTGGCCGATCTCCGCTCGTTTACCCACAGCCACGGCGGACCCGTCGAGGCGATTTCCGCGCGGGAGACGCTGGACCGCCTCCCCCGGCTTTTCGCGGCAGAGCTCAACGAGCAGGTCAAGTTGTCGCTGGAAGTGCCCGATGGCCTCTGCGTGCGGGCCAATGCCAACCAGTTGCTCCAGGTGCTCATCAACCTGATTCAGAACTCGCTCGACGCGCTCAAGGCGCGGCCCGCCGAGGCGCCGCCGGGCGAAATTCGGGTGCGGGCCGGACTCGCGGGCGCCGTGCCCTTCATTTCGGTCCGCGACAACGGCCCCGGGATTCCGGCCGACATCTTGTCCCGGATCTTCGACCCGTTCTTCACGACCAAGGCGGTCGGGTCCGGCATGGGCCTCGGGCTGAGCATCTGCTACCGCATCATGGAGGAATCCGGCGGCCGCATCCGCGTGAACAGCCGGCCGGGCGAATTCTGCGAGTTTGTTTTGGAGTTTGCCGCGGATTCCCAAGTGTAGAACCCTCGAAACCAGTCCAAATGGAACCCACCTACGACTACAAACGCTTCGCCGTCCTCTACGTGGACGACGAGGAGAAGTCGCTGCGGAACGTGACCAAGATCCTGGCCCCGAACCTCCGGCTGCTCACCGCGCCGAGCGGCGAGGAGGGGCTCCGCATGCTCCGGGAACATCAGGACGAGTTGGGCGTGATCATCTCCGACCAACGCATGCCCGGCATGCAGGGGGTCCAGTTGCTGGAACAAGCGCGCAAGCTTCAGCCCCGGATCATCCGGATGCTGGCGACGGCCTATACTGACATGGAGGCCGCGGTGGCCGCGATCAACAGCGGCGCCATCTACAAATACGTCTCCAAGCCGTTCGACTTCGACTCGCTCGAGATCACCATCAAGCGGGCGCTGGAGTTTTTCCTGCTCCAGCGCGAACGCGACGCCCTGCTCCGCGAGAAGCTTTCGGTCCTGCACAAGATGGTCATCACCGACCGGGTGCTCGGCCTCGGCGTGATGGCTTCGGGCCTCAGCCACAACCTGCGCAATTCGATGGCTGCCGTGCGCACGTTCCTCGAACTGACGCCGGAGATGCTGCATCGCGAACGCCTCGACCTCGACCGGTTGCAGCACCCCAGCTTCTGGCACGATTTCCACAGCAAGGTGCAGGGCCGGCTCAAGGCAGTCATCGAGGTGCTCGACGGCGTCACACAATTCACCGAACCGCCGGCCCCGCTGCCCCGCCACGAGGTGGACGCCGCGGCGTTGCTGGGCACGGCCCTGGAGCGGCTCCGGGAAGAGTTCCGCGCGAAGGGCATCACGGTGATCAACCGGGTGCCCGCTGGATTGCCCCTGCTCAAGGTGGACGGCGAACGGTTTCCCCGGCTGTTCGAGCTGCTGCTGCGCGAGGAGCTGAACAACCTCCAGTCCGGGCACATCCTCGAACTGGATGCGCGCGCGGTGGAGGCCTCCGTCGGCACCCCGGCCGAGCTGGAACTCTCCCTGAGCGACAACGGTCCCGGCTTACCCGAGGAAGCGCTCCGCTCGGTGTTTGATCCGTTTTTCACCCGCACCGACCAGCCCAACGACTTCGGCATCGGCCTGATGGCTTCGTTCTTCATCGTCCACCACCACGGCGGCCGGATCGAAGTCCAGGCTCGCCCCGAGGGTGGCCTTCGCTACAACCTCCGGCTGCCGCTCGACCGCTTGGAAGGATCCGTCACGGAAAAAGGCGGCGACTTTCTCGCCCGCCTGATGACCAACGAGCGGCTTTGGGAAAAACTGTTGTCCACGTCATGAATCCGCCAATTCAGACCGCGCCCGCGGCCGGGCTGGACCTCCGTCCGGCGGCCGGGGGCGCGGTCGTGGCTGCCCGCCGGCCCGGCCTCCTGCTCGTCGAAGCCGATCCGCTGGTGCGGCAGGCCATGGAGCAGATTTTCCGGAACGACTTCTCCGTGAGCGCCTGCGATTCCGGCGCCGCGGCCCTCGAATTCCTCGGTCAGTCGCGGCACGACGTCGTCATAGTCGACGGACATTTGCCCGGCATGTCCGGCTGGGAACTGGCCCAGCGGGTGCATCATCTGCAGCCGGAAGCCCAGACCATCCTGCTCGGCACGGATCCGTCGCTCGACCTGGCCACCCGGACTGCGCATGACGAAATCTTCGCCGCCCTTCGCAAGCCGTTTGAGGTCTCCGTGCTCCGGGAATTGGTCCTCCAGGCCAGTGCCCGGGCCGAGGTCCGGCGCGACGAACGGGAACACCAAGCCCTGCTCGAGCGGCAGGCGCATCAGGCCGAGTCCTTCCGGATGGAACGCGACATCTACGCGGGTGCCCTGCACGACCTGAACGGATCGCTCACGGTGATCAGCTCCCTGGCAGAGACGCTTTCCCTGGAACTCTCCCAGACATTGACCGGTGTCCGGATGGCGAATCAGCAGTTCCAGGAACTGCTGCTGGATCTCCGGCACCAAAGCCTGATGGCCATCGAGATTTCCCGACGCAGCATGCGTCTGCTCCGGAGGAACCAGGATCAGGACCGCTGCGACGCCAAGGCCGTGCTCGAGGACCTGGGCCACCTGCTGCGGTCGCATCGCTCCGCCAAAGGCCACCAGCTCCGGGTCCAACCGCCGGTCGCCCCCGTCCTGCTCCAAGCCAGTGCCGCCGATGTGTTCCGGATGATCAGCAATCTCGGCCTCAATGCCCTCCAGGCGTCCGGCCGTCCTCACCGCGTGGATATCGAATGCTGGACCGTCCGGGACGCGCTGCCGGCCGTCGCACCATCCACCGGCGGCGGGCTTACCTTCTGGCTGCGCGACAATTTCCTGAACCAGCCGCCGTTCGTCGCCATTGCGGTCCGGGACGACGGCCCGGGTGTTCCCGCGGACCTTGTTCCCCGACTCTTCCGCGAGAGCCTGACAACCAAACCCAGCGGCGAAGGCACCGGCCTGGGCCTGCCCGTCGTCTACCGCGCCGTGCTCGAAACCCGCGCCGCGCTGCACTTCACCACTGTGCCCGGCCGCGGGACCTGCGTGACGCTGTATCTGCCGGCCTGACGGCAAGCGTGTGACTGAAACGGGAAGGCCCGAAACCCACTTGGGTTCGGGCCTCAACATCGGACCGACTCTCGGTTCAGTTTTCCGGGAACTCGAACTCCACCTTGCCCTTGTCGGCGAGCCGGAGGTGCGCGGTGAACGGCTTGCCCGCCTTGCTGATGAACTTGGTCAGCGGGTCGGTCTTGCCCTTCGCCAGCAGCTTGCTGACTTGTTCGCGTTCCACCGGTTGCTGGAGGATGACCTTGCCGGTCTTGAATAGGCACCGCTTGGCGTCGCGCTGGCTGTGCTCGCAAAGATAGTCGGTCAGGCCCTCGAATACCTGTCCGCCGCACTTGGGACATTTACCCAACGAGGTCTGGCCGGTGAAATCCACCTTGGCCGCGGGCTCGCGTGTCTTGGCACCCGCCTTCTTTTCGCGCGGCGGAAACTCGAACTTCACCTCGCCGCCCTTGAGCGTGAGGAAGGCGTCGAACTTCCGGTTGGTCCGCTTGGAGACAAAACCCTTCAGCACGTCGGTCTTGCCGTCAGCCAACAACTTGCCGACCTGAACCTTGTCGATGGGCTGCTGAAGGATCAGCACGCCGGTCTTGAAATCGCACGTCTTGCCCGGCCCGACCGCCTTCTCGCAGACGTAGTTCATGCCGTTCTCGAACACCCGGGCGGCGCACTTCGGGCATTTGCCGACCGGTTCCTTGCCGCTGAAGTCCGGGGCCTGGGCGCCCTCACCGTTCTCGCCGTCCTTGGAGTCGTTGCCGAAGTCGAACTCGCCGCGGAACTCGGCGTTCAGCTTGATCACCGCGGCGAACGGGAAGCCTTTCTGGCTGCGGAACCCTTGCAGCGGCCCGATCTGCTTGTCGCGGATCAGTGTCTCGACTTCCGCCGGCTCAAACATGCGGCCGGAGAGAATCTTCCGCATCGCAAAGTCGCAGGCCTGGCACTTGAACTCGCGGTATTTCTCCTGCACCTCGCCCCCGCATTTCGGGCAGGGCACCGCGAGCACGCCGAAGTCGCCGGGAATGGTGTCTTTGTCGAACTGCTTGGCCTTGGCGACGATCTCGGCGGTGAAATGCCGGATCTCGCCCATGAACTGCTCCCGACCGAGCTGACCGCGTTCCATCTTCTTGAGCTGGAACTCCCAGTCGCCGGTCATCTCGGGCTTGGTCAGCTCCATCACGCCCAGGCCATTGAGCAACTGGACGAGCATGAAAGCCTTCGCCGTCGCCACGAGTTCGCGGGCGTGCCGGTGAATGTATTCCTCGTTGATCAGCCCCTCAATGATCGCCGCCCGCGTCGCCGGCGTGCCCAAGCCGCGTTCGCTCATCGCCTCGCGCAGTTCCTCGTCGTCCACCAATTTGCCGGCGCCTTCCATCGCGCTGAGCAGCGTGGCTTCGGTGTAGCGGGGCGGCGGCTTGGTGGTGCTGTGCTTGACCTCGATGTTCGTCGTCGCGACCCGTTCGCCCTGCGCCACCGGCGCTAGGCTCGGCGTATCGTCGTCGGTCTGGGCTTCCTTGCCGTAAACTTCCAGCCAGCCCGGCTTCACGAGCACCTTGCCCACGCTCTTGAAAGGTTCGTTCTCCACCCGCGTGATGCGGACGGTTTCGAGGAACTCCGCCGCCGGATAGAACACGGACAGGAAGCGCCGGGTCACGAGGTCGAACAGCTTCTGCTCGGCCTCGGAAAGGCCTTTCGGCACCACGCCGGTCGGGATGATCGCAAAGTGATCGCTGACCTTCGCGTTGTTGAAGATCCGCTTGTTCGGCCGCACCCAGCCTTCGCCCAGGATCTTCTGGGCAAACGGCGCGTAAACCGTGTCGCCGAGCGACTCCAGCGTCTTCCGCACGGTGGCCGGGTAATCTTCCGGCAGGTGCCGCGAGTCGGTTCGGGGATAGGTCAGCACCTTGTGCTTTTCGTAGAGCGCCTGGGCGATGGCCAAGGTGTTCTTCGCGCTGAAGCCGAACCGGCCGTTCGCCTCGCGCTGCAACGTCGTCAGGTCATACAGCAGGGGCGAAAGTTGCGTCGCCGGCTTCGTCTCCTCGGTCACGATCCCGGGTTTGCCATGGCAGCGCGCCCCGATCGTCTCGGCCCGCGCCTTGTCCCAGAGGCGTTCCGCCTTCTGCTCGGCGTCGCCGTCCTTGCCGTCCGGTTTCCGGAAACCTTCGTCAAACCAGCGTCCCGTGTAGGTGCCGCGTTCGCCCTGGAACGTGCCGAGCACCTCCCAGTATTCGCGCGGCACGAACTTCTTAATCTTCGCCTCACGCTCCACCACGATCGCCAGCGTCGGCGTCTGCACCCGGCCCACCGTAGTCAGGTAGAACCCGCCGGACTTGTTGTTGAAGGCGGTCATCGCCCGGGTGCCGTTGATGCCCACGAGCCAGTCCGCCTCGCTGCGGCACTTCGAGGCGTCCGCAAGCGGCTGCAACTCGGTGCCGGACCGCAGCTTTGCAAAGCCGTCCCGGATCGCCGTCGGGGTCATGGACTGCAGCCACAGCCGCTGGATGGGCTGCTTGGCGCCGGTGTGGGCCACGATGTTGCGGAAGATCAGTTCCCCCTCGCGCCCGGCGTCGCAGGCGTTGATCAATTGGTCCACGTCCTTCCGCTTGATCAGCTTCGCCAGCGTTTTCAGCCGGCCCTCGCTCTTTTCGATAGGCTTGAGGCCGAACCGCGGCGGCAGGTGCGGCAATTGGCCGAAGGTCCATTTGCCGCGGGCCACGTCGAATTCCTCCGGCACCGTCAGCTCCAGCAGGTGGCCGACGGCCGACGAAATCAGGTGCGTGGGGCTCTCGAAGAAGTCGCCCGAGGCGTCCTTGGTGAAGCCGCCCAAGGCCTTGGCGATGTCCGCGGCGACCGACGGTTTTTCCGCGATGATGAGGGCTTTACCCATGACAGAGTGGGCGGACGTGTAGCTGCCGTGTTTGCCGCGCCGCAAGGATTTGTTTTGGAAAGCCGCATCCGACGCGAACGAAAACGCCCGCCTCCCAGGACGGGAAGCGGGCGAAAATGAGAAGGTTTGGGACGGTTCAGCGGCGCTTCGGGCGGATGAGGATCACCTTCTTGTCGCTGCCGTCCACTTCCACGGAGTGGGTCTCGACGTCCTGGTCTTCCTTGAGGGCCTGGTGGATGACGTAGCGGTCGTAGGCGTTGAGCGGTTCCATCTCCACGATCTCGCCGCGGCGGCGGACCTTTTCCGCGGCTTCCTTGGCCCGGCTGGTCAGGAGGTCACGGGCCTGCTGGCGGTAGCCGCCGACGTCGAGGACGATCCGGGGAATCCGGCTGTCGCTCTTGAAGACGATGCGGTTGAGGACGAACTGGAGGTCCGAAAGGGTCTGACCCGCCCGGCCGATCAGCCGGCCCGGATCATCGGTCTGGATGTCGAGCAGGACCTGCTCCTCCAGCGAGGTTTCGGTGATGGTGACCGCAAATCCAAGCTGCGAGAGCATTTCCTGGAGCGCGACCTTCGGTTCGATGTTGGGCGATTCGGGTTTCACGGGGAAAGGGGGAAAGAGGGTTCAGCGGCGTTTCGCCACCGGGGCAGCCGGCTTGGTTTCCTTGGCCTCGTTCATCTTGGTGAGCTTTGTCTGGAGCACACTCAACAGGTTTTGGACGGTCCAGTAAAGCGTCAGTCCGGAGCTGTAGTCGTAGAGAAAGACCACGAAGAACACGGGCATGAACTTCATCATCTTCTGCTGCGCCGGGTCCATCTGCGGCGAAACCGGCGTTAGGCTGGACATCCACAGGGACGTGGCACACATCAGCAGCGGCAGCAGGTTGATCGGCAAACCGACGCCGGCGACGCCGAAGAACGGGATGAAGCCGAGCCCGGGGATCGTGAAGATCGTGTCGGGCTGGGACAGGTCGTTCACCCACAGGAACGTCTCGCCGCGAAGCTCGATGGCGGTGCGGAGCATGAAGAAGAAGCCGATGAACACCGGGAACTGCACCAGCATGGGCAGGCAGCCTGAGGCGGGGTTCACGCCGTGTTTCTTGAAGAGTTCGAGCTGTTTCTGGGCGAACTGCTGCTGGTTGTCCTTGTAGCGTTCCTTGAGCGCCTGCAATTCCGGCTGCAGCGCCTGCATCTTCTTCATCGACCGGGTGCTGATGCCCGTGAGCGGCCAGAAAATGAGCTTGATGAAGACCGTAAGCGCCACGATCGCCCAGCCATAGGACGGGATCAGCATGTGGACCAAGTTCAACGCCAGCAGCAGGGCCTGGGCAAAGAAGCCGGTGATTCCGGTGAAGTCCATGACCAGCTCGATCCGCGATGGCAGCTTCGACAGGCCGAAGAACTCCTTGGGCCCGGCATAGACGCTGAAGCGGCGCTCGATGGCGGCGGCGGGCGCCAGGACCGCCTCGGAGTAGAAGAGCGCCGTCTGGTAGGCCTCCGGCTTGGGGTTCAGCTTCCCGTCCGCGGCGAGTTGCGAGGGCGTCGGCGCCGGCAGGTCGTAATGGCGCGCGACCACCTTGTCGGCGGGCTTCTCGGGGAGGGCAACCAGCGTGAAGAACCGGTTGTGCACGGCTGCCCAAACGACATTGGTCAGGCCGTCAGCGTATTCGGTGCGCGGCGTGCCGGGGATGCAACCGAGCGTCTTGTTGGCGAACCACATCGTGTCCACGTGAGTGGTCGATTCCCCGTTGAACCAATAGACACCCACCGCGTCGGCCTTCTCATGCGGATCCATCGGCGCCGCGGTGCCCACCACGAGTTCCTGCGCCGGCACGGTCACGGGACGGCCGGAGGCGTTTTCAATGCGCTCGCTGACGTGGACGATGTAATTGCTGGCGATCGAGAACTGCCGGACCAGCTTCAATCCGTTGGTCAGGGACTTTTCGGCGAAGATGCCGTTGGTGGCGACGCGGAGGCTGAAATAGCCGTCCCCGGTCAGCGCCGGCGAGTTGGCGTAGGTGAACGCCGGTAGGAACGACGACTTGTTCAGGCTGGCGAGTTCGTTCGGCCGACCTTTTTCCTTCCGGTTCAGCGGAATGCGCGCGGGATAATCTTTCAGTTCGACGAACTGGATGCCGCCACCCCGGGAAGTGACCTGCACGCGGATGCGGTCGTTTTCGAGGGTGCGAGTTTCCTCGGCCGCGGTCAGGAGCGTGGGTGGCGGCTGCGGGGTCGGCCCGAGGCTCGGGATGTTCGCCGCCGCGGGATTGGTAACTCCGGCGACCAAGCGGTTGGTGGCGGCCGCCACCGTGTTGGTCGCGGTGACCGGGATGGGCGGGTAGATCTTGTTGGCTGCCCATTGGAGGCCAAGCAAACCCGCAAACGCCACCACCAGTGCAATTATGCCTTTTCGGTCCATGTCGGAGAAATCGGTTCGGTCACTATCAGTTCGGGCACCGGGTCAAAGCCCGCATCACCCCACGGATGACACCGGCAGAGGCGCCGGGCCGTCATTCGGCACCCCTGCACGGCGCCATGCCGTCGCACGGCTTCCAATGCGTAGGCGGAACAGGAAGGGGTGAAGCGGCAGGTTGCCGCTTGCCCCAGCAGGAAATTCTTGGCCGGGGAAATCACCCAGCGGTAGCCGCGCAGGAGAGCCACCGCGAGGAATTTGGCCACGCTCACGATGGCGGGGTCCCTGTCCCCGCCAAAGCCGGTGTGGCGCGCCCCAGCAAGCCTGCCCGCCGCAAGGCGTCCCGAAAATTCTGGTCCACCTCGGACTGTTGCCGGCCGACGATGGAATTCCGCGCCACCAACACCAAGTCCGTCGGGTTGCGGATTTCGGCCTGAATGCGGCGGAACGCCTCACGCAAAAGCCGCCGCGCCCGGTTACGGAGCACGGCATGTCCCACCTTGCGGCTGGTGATGACACCTACCCGTGAGGAAGCCCGGCCGGCCGCCGGCGCCCAATTGAGCACCAAGCAGCCCAATGCCAGACGGTTTCCCTCCACCTTCAGCCGCGCGAACTCCCGCGCGGCGCGAAGCCGCCGGCCCGACAGACGTTGGCGCGGCGTGGCAGGCATGGTCTTCGGCCTTCAGCTCACACCGGAGTCAGGCGCTTGCGGCCCAGATTCCGGCGGCGGCGGATGATCTCACGGCCGCTCTTGGTGGCCATGCGGGCGCGGAACCCGTGCTGACGCACCCGGCGGATTTTCGAAGGCTGATACTGACGTTTCATGCTGTGTGTAAAACCGTCCCAACGCGGGAAACGGAGCGGCGGACAGTAACAATCGCGAAAGTCGCGTCAACCGCTGCTTCACTCCAAGTCACTTTGCTTTGCCTCGGCCGGTTCCGGTGGCAACGCGATGCTGAGGTCGCTCAGCAGCTCCCGATAGGCCCGATTTTGGCGCAAAAGCCGGTGTCCGGCGTCCTTGAGCTTGTCCACGTCGGTCGGCGGCAACACGAAGCTGGTCGGCAAGTTGAGATAAAATCGGCGCTCCTTGAGGTCCCGGAAGTTGGTGAAGTTGATCATGACCGGGTAGAGCTTGATCTCCGAACGGCCGCTCAACTGACGCTGCCAAATCTCGAATTGCTCCTTCACAAGCTCAAGGGTCTCGAACGAATACCGGTCCAAGGTGTGGTTCGCGGCCGCGGTGCCCACCGTCAGCGAGCCCGGCGGCTGCTCGCGGCGATCCCAGTTCCGGTCGGGAAACGAGTAGGCATTGGCACTGATCACCACGACCCGCTTGACTTTCGAAGGGTTGAGATTTCCCACCAGCTCCGGCTGCGCCTGCATCGCGTTCATGCCGTCAAGGAAGGCCCGCAGGCCCAGATTGTCCGAGACGCCGCCGTCCACCACGTGGATGAACGGGCGGTTGGTCGAGTCGAGGTAGGAGCGCATCTCGCGCGCGCGCAACCGGACCCGCCCCTCGCTCGGCCGGTAGCGCCGTTGGATCCATTCCGGCGGGGAATATCCGCAATGCCCGGCGTAGTTGTTCACCGTGATCGGCGTGAGCGCCGCCGGCACCGCGGAGGATGCGGCGACCGCCCGCGAAATGGGGAACCCGCTGACGTCGGAGCACAGCAGGTCGAACTGGGTCTGCGTGAACTCGAAGCGCGCCCCCGTGGTGATGTCCGTCGAGTTGATGATCACGAACGGTCCCGGCTTCCGGCCGAAATCACTGATGGTCGCCCCCTTGAACAGGATTCGGTCGTAAAACTCCGCCGCCAATTCCGACCGCCCAAACCGTCCCGACGCCAGCCGCCACCAGTTCAGCGGGTTGGCCGTTCCCAGCACGAGGTTTCGCTGAACGTTCCGCTTGAGGAAGTCGGTTTCGAGCCGAGGAAATATCTCGTCCCCGTAAAGCCCATAGGCCGCCGCCGTGACCGAACCGCCGGAGACGGACGAAATCGCATCGATCTCATCCAGCAGCCGGCGCTGGCCTTCCGGGGCCGCGAACGTCGTGTCCCGCAGCTCTTCAAGCACCCCGTAGGCGAGTGCCGCGGCCCGGGTGCCGCCGCCCGAAAACGCGACCAAGAACAGCGTCTCGTCCGAGTTGTCCGGCCGGGCCTGCTGGTGGAAGTAGTAGCCCGAGCTGGCGTCTCGTTGGCCGAGCGGCGGATTCACCGGCCGCGTCACGCACCCGGTGAGCACGGCCATGAGGAGCCACGCGACGAGACAAGGAGGACGACAAGCCATTGCGAACCCAGCGTTGGAAGACCGTTGCGGTCGGTCAAGCGGCTTCACGCCTTCAGCTGTGCGGCGAAGAATCGGAGCGACCTCGGCAGGTGCTGTTCCCAGTAATCCCAAGTGTGTGCCCCGGCGAACTCCTCGTAGCGATGGGGAACTCCCGCTGCCGTGAGCCCGCGATGCAATTCCCGGTTGGGCTCGATCAGGAAGTCGTCCACCCCACAATCGAATCGGATCGGCGGCAGGTTTCCCCGGCTTCGCACGAGCGCCGCCAGCGCGGAGCGATCCTCTTCCTTCCCGCTCCATTCGCGCAGCCGGCCGCCGATCAGCGTCTTGAACTGATCCTGGTGAGTCGCCGACGAATGCCCCGAAACCGCCCGGAACCGCCGTGGATACTTGCCCCCAAGCCGCAAGGCCCCGAAGCCACCCATGCTCAGGCCGGCGAGGAACAGCGGCGAATCCGGCGAAGTTTCCGCCACCGCCAGATTGGTCGCCGCCGGCACCTCCTCCACGATCCACCGCTCGAAGTCCTGCGTCGCATGGGGCACGTAGCCCGAACCGTCGCCCCAGAGTCCGTCGCTCGGCATTGCCAGAACCATGGGCGGCAATTCACCGGCGGCGATGAGCCGCGCGGCGGTGCGGTGCGCGCCGCCCTTCAGCGCCCAGGCCCAATGCGAGCCGTAGACGCCGTGCAGCAGGATCGCGATGGGCAGATCTTTCAGTCCCGCCGCCTCCGCGGGCACAAACAGCGTCAGATCGGCGCGCTGCCCGAGCGCCGCGCTGTGCACGGTCACGAACCGCAACCCTTCAAAGGCAAACCGAGGGTCGGAAATCTCCACCGTCTTGAACATGCACGCGAGGATGCCCAAGGACCGCTTGCCCGTGACCAGAGAAAACGCCGGTCGCGATCAGGTTGCCGGTATTTCAGGGCCCCAACTGGCCGGCGTCCGGTGCGTTGACGCCCGGAGGGTCGAACCTACTGTCGCCCGCTCATGGCGCGCGCGGATCGCAAGATCAAACCCTCCCCTTCCCCGCCGGCTCCGGTCCCGCCGGCCCCGGCGTGCATCCGCCTGTTCAACGTCCGGCAGAACAACCTCAAGGGCTTCGACCTCGAACTCGCATTGGGCAAGCTGACCGTCATCACCGGGCTCAGCGGTTCCGGCAAAAGCTCGCTCGCCTTCGAGACGCTCTACGCCGAGGGCCAGCGCCGTTACATCGAGACGTTCACGCCCTACGCCCGGCAGTTCTTCGACCGCATGGACAAGCCGGCCGTGGACCGCATCGAAAACATCCCGCCAGCCATCGCCATCGAGCAGCGCAACGCCGTCCGCACCACCCGGAGCACGATCGGCACGATGACCGAAGTGTGCGACTACCTGAAGGTGCTGTGGCCGCATCTCGCCCAGTTGCACTGTCGCCAATGCGGCAAGCCGGTGCGTCGGGAGGCGCCGCAGGTAGTCTGGGAAACCCTACGGAATGACCAAGAACCATTGACCAAGAACCAACCGGCGTCGCCGGGAGATGTTCTGGTTACCTTCGAACTCCCGCTTTCCGACAAACTGACCATCACGGAGCAGCTCGCGTTGCTGTCCAAGCAGGGGTTCCAACGCCTGCTGCTCGACGACGCCGTCGTGCGCGTGGACGAAGCGACTCGAAACTCGAAACTCGAAACTCGAAACTCCCTCACCGTCATTGCCGACCGGGTGAAGCTGGTCGCGGAGAACCGCTCCCGCTTCGTCGAAGCCTGCGAGCAAGCCTACCACTTCGGCCGCGGCAAGCTCGTGGTCCGCGGCGCCGCCGCCGATGGTCATTGGTCATCGGTCCTTGGTCATTTCTCGGCCGGTTTCCACTGCGCGGCCTGCGACCTCGACTACCGCGAACCGACTCCCGCGCTCTTCTCCTTCAACAACCCCGTCGGTGCCTGCCCCACCTGCAAGGGCTTCGGCCGCATCATCACGATCGATCCCGACCTCGCGCTGCCCGACCGTTCGAAGACGCTGGCCGAGGGCGTCGTGAAACCGTGGCAGACCGAGACGGGCAAGCAGTGCCAGGATGACCTCGTCCGGGCCGCCAAGAAGCGCGGCGTGTCCATGCACGTCCCGTTCCGCGAACTTTCGCCCGAGCACCAGCGTTGGGTCACCGACGGCGACGACGGCTACATCCCCGACGATCCCGACCACTCCTGGCCGAAGCTGTGGTATGGCGTGAAGGGCTACTTCCGCTGGCTGGAGAGCAAGGCCTACAAGATGCACGTCCGCGTGCTGCTTTCCCGCTACCGCAGCTACAAGAGCTGCCCCGCCTGCGCCGGACTCCGCTTCAACGCCGACTCGCTGGCATTTCGATTGCGGAATGCGGAGTGCGGAACACGGAGTGAAAGCAGCGCCAACGCGTCCATTGGTCATTCGTCATTGGCCATTGGGAATTCCATGACGCTCGCCGCCTTCTACGCCCGGCCCATCCGCGACGCGTTGGCGCTGATCGACCGCCTGGCAGGGTCCGATGAATTCCGCACTCCGCGCACGGCATTCCGCAATCCCGTCTCGGTGGCCCTCCACGAAGTCCGCACCCGCCTGGGCTTCCTCGCCGAAGTCGGCCTCGGCTACCTCACGCTCGACCGCGCCACCCGCACGCTGTCCGGCGGCGAAACGGAACGCGTAAACCTGACCACCTGCCTTGGCACGCGCCTGACCAACACGCTGTTCGTCCTCGATGAACCCAGCGTGGGCCTGCATCCGCGCGACACCGACCGCCTCGTCCAGATTCTGCATCGCCTGCGCGACGCCGGGAACACCGTCGTCGTGGTCGAACACGAGGCGAGCGTCATGCGCGCGGCCGACCAGATCGTGGATCTCGGGCCCGGCCACGGCGAAACCGGCGGCCAAATTGCCTTCCAAGGCCCGCCCGCCGCGCTCGCCCGCGCCACGGGTTCACTCACCGCCGACTACCTTACCGGCCGGAAGCGCATCGAAGTGCCGCCGAGGCGCCCGGTCAAAGTAGGGCAGGCTGCCAGCCTGCCCGCAGGCTTTGGTAAACGTCCCTCCACACCCCAGCATGCCGAAGCCGCCTTCGCTGCCGACACCATCACACCTTACCGCACCGCCCAAGCGCCGGGCAGGCTGGCAGCCTGCCCTACTTTGCGCCTGACGCACGCCGCCGCGAACAACCTCCGCGACGTCTCGGTCGAGATTCCGCTGGGGCGGTTCGTGTGCGTGAGCGGCGTGAGCGGTTCCGGCAAGACGACGCTCATCCGCGAAGTTCTCCTGCCGTTGCTCCAGGCCAAGCTCGCCGACACCGGCGAGGCCACCGCCCTCGAAGACGAGGTGGACGGTGAATCCCGCGAAGCCGCCACCGCCGCGCTGAGTGCCGCCACCCTTACCGGCTGGGAAGCGCTCGGTCATGTCGTGCTCGTGGACCAGTCGCCGCTCGGCCGCACGCCGCGCTCGAACCCGGCGGTTTACATCGGCGCCTTTGACGACATCCGGGACTTCTTCGCGGCGTCCGAGGTCGCCAAGGAACGCGGACTCGACGCCAGCGCCTTCAGCTTCAACTCGGCGAAGGGCCAGTGCGAACGCTGCCGCGGCGCCGGCTTCGAGAAGATCGAAATGCAGTTCCTGAGCGACGTGTTCATCCGTTGTCCTGCCTGCCAGGGCCGCCGCTACCGGGAGCATATTCTCGACGTGAAGGTGACTGCGGGTGCCGGGTGGAGAGTAATCAGTGACTCAGTAATCAGTAGGTCAGTGAGCAAGGGCGCCGCCGCCGACACGTCTCTGACTGACTCACTGAACACTGACCCACTGATTACTTCCCCCTCCTGGAGCATCGCCGACCTGCTCGACGCGACCGTCGAGGACGCCGTGGCGTTCCTGGGATCGTTCGGCAGCAGCCACCGGCCGGCCCAGCGCGCGGCGACCAAGCTGAAGCTGCTGGTCGAGGTCGGCCTCGGTTACCTGCGCGTCGGGCAGCCCATCAACACGCTGAGCGGCGGCGAGAGCCAGCGGCTGAAGCTGGTGAGCCACCTCGCGGAAAGCGCCGCGGCGGAAACCAAACTCGTCATTCCCGAACCCGTCGCCAAACGCTTGGGCAAAGCCACGCTGGAGCGTCTCGGCCGTTCCAATCCGCAATCCGCAGTCCGCAATCCGCAATCCCCCAAGCCCACGCTGTTCCTCTTCGACGAACCGACGACCGGGCTGCATTTCGACGACGTGCGGGTGCTGCTCGCGGTGTTCCAACGGCTGGTGAACGCCGGCCACACCGTGCTCGTGATCGAGCACAACCTCGACGTCATCAAGTCCGCCGACTGGGTGATTGATCTCGGCCCCGACGCCGGCGACGAAGGCGGCCGCGTTGTGGCTAGCGGCACGCCGGAAGAGGTCGCCCAATGCCCGGAAAGCCACACGGGGCGATTCCTGCGCGAGCTTGGAATCAGGGCGTAGCCGGCAGGAAACGTCTTGGAGTGCGCACCTTTAGGTTGCTGGCACTTCCAGTAATTGCGGGCTACTTGTTAAGAAGCCGACGGGCACAAAATCGAATGGGATGACGATGAAGAACAATCCGGTGGAGAAACTCTTCCCAGAAGAAGTCGTAACTGGAAGCCCAGAGGCAATTGTCGAGGCCCTGGGCAGGTATGGCGTTCGGAGCCTTGCTTACGATGGAAGTATTGGCAGCAACCCCGGCTACATGTTTCGAGGGGAAGCTGCTTTTGACTATCCCCTCCAGACGTCTTTGGAACGAGGGGTGCGTAAAAAGTTGTCCGACACCGATTCGCTTAACAGCGAAACCTTACGCGAGGAAGAGTGCCGGAAAATCACCTGCTTTGCTAACGGTTCGGGTGGCCGGTTCGCGTCCATATTTTATCCCCACGGGAAAGGATCACGCCAACACCCAAACAGGGATGTCTTTTGGATTCTGTCGCTGATGCAACACTACGGGCTGCCCACTCGCCTACTTGATTTTACTTTGGATATTCGGATGGCGCTTCACTTCGCAATAGAACAGCAAAGCAAGACACCGACTCAGGACATCATTATCTACTGTTTCCCCTGCAAGGGCCTGAAGCGCGACTATGACGATGACACCAACAAATGTCCGTTCAGGCATAACGGAAGTGTCCTAGACATGAATGTGGCTGTGGGCTGCCAGATCGAGCTCGAATCGATGGGCAAGGATCAGCCCACGTTTGCATCATACCAGACACGGAAACGTCCAGAGCAGGCCTGGGGCTGGGATCGCCCACGCTATCAAAACCCTCGACTTGAAGCGCAGAGGGGAATGTTTGTTTATCCCTACGACTATCCTGGGAAGAATGGGCTGCCACCATTGGCAAAGAATGGACCAAGTTGGTTCGTCCAAGCCTTAATGCGAAATGCCGCCGACCCCTTTAACGTGGGCAGTGCGGCGAACAGTGTTCCGCCGAAGCGCCTTCGAATTGCCGGGCAGAACGCAAAGCCCCTGCAAACCTTGCTCAAGGAGCAATTCGAAATCTGCAAAGACACGGTTTACGAGCGATACTCGCTTTTGAATGCGCGGTCTTTCAGAAAGCGTGCATCGAGAAACACATCCGCCCGGTCGACTTAGAGATTCTTCGTTCAACTCTTCGCGACCACCGGGGTGTCCCGGCCGTGGAAGTGTTGGCCATCTTCGACTACCTCCGCCTGCGACCGCCCCCGATTGAATACCCGCCGCCGGACAGCTTCACGCCGCGCACGCGCCGTTCGGAGAGCGGGCCGAGGCGGGCTTCGTCGAAGATGGCGGTGTATTGGTAGGTGAAGTTCTCCAGCTTCTCGCGCGGCACCTTCTGGCCGATGAAACGCTCAATGGACGCCACAAACTGGGCGTCGCTCGCCGTCATGATCGTCATGGCGTCGCCCGTGGCCATTGCCCGGCCGGTGCGCCCGATGCGGTGGACGTAGTCCTCGGGGTGCTCGGGCACGTCGTAGTTGATGACGTGGGTGACGTCGGCGATGTCGAGGCCGCGGGCGGCGATGTCGGTCGCCACGAGGACCTCGAAGCGGGCCTTCTTGAAGCCGTCGAGTGCCTGGGCGCGCTGGCCCTGGGTGCGGTCAGAGTGGATGACGGTCGCCTTGTGATTCGCCCGCTTGAGCGCGGCGAACACATCGTCGGCGCCGCGCTTGGTGCGGCAGAAGATGATGACGCTTTCCCAGTGGGCGTGTTCCAGCAAGGCGAGCAGCAGGTCGTTCTTCTGGCGCTCGGCCACGGGATACATGACGTGCTTCACCGTGGAGGCCGCGGAGCGCTCAATGTCCACGGCCACGCGCACGGGGTCCTTCATCGCCCACTTCACCAGCGTGGCGATCGCCGGCGGGATCGTCGCGGAGAACAGCGCGGTCTGCCGCTCCTTGGGGCAGCGCTCGATGATGCGCTTCACGTCCGGCATGAAGCCCATGTCGAGCATCCGGTCCGCCTCGTCGAGCACCAGGTGCTTCACCTGCCCGAGCGAGACGGTGCGGTCGCCCACGAGGTCAAGCAGGCGGCCGGGCGTGGCGACGATGACATCGACGCCGGCCTTCATGGCGGCGCGCTGCTGTTCGTAGCCGACGCCGCCGTAGATCACGACGGAGCGGAGGTCGGTGAAGCGGGCAAACTTGCGGAAATTCTCCTCGGTCTGGACGGCGAGTTCGCGGGTCGGTTCGAGGATCAGGCAGCGCGGGTCATGGCCGTGGACGCCGATCTGGTGGAGGATCGGCAGGGCGAACGCGGCGGTCTTGCCGGTGCCGGTCTGGGCGGAGCCGATGACGTCCTTGCCCTCGAGCAGCAGCGGGATGGCCTGGGCCTGAATGGGGGTCGGTTCCTTGTAGCCGAGGGCGTTGATCGCGTCCTGAAGGGCCAGCCGGAATCCGAATTCGTGGAACTGCACGGCCCTTACTTAGCGCGAAGACCGGCCCCGGCGGAAGCCGCATCTTGCGGCAATCGCGCGAAGGGCAGCTTGAGCAGGCGCGGCCCCAGGCACGCAATGACGGTATGGAATCGCGCCGCCCGGGCGATGGGGCCGAGAAAATCGCGGCGGCCCAGGTTGCAGCCGGCGGCCCAGTCGGAGAACGCCGGGATCACGAGCGTGTCGTCGCCGAGGGCGAAGGCGGGGCACTTCACGCGGCTCGCCACCCCGTCGCCCAGTTCGAGGCTGGGATGTTCGTGGCCAATGAGGAGCAGGCGGCCGGCGGGTTCGAGCGCCTCCACCGGGGCGGCTTCGTGACCGTGCAGCAGACGGAAGCGGCCCAAGTCGAGCCACGGAACCACGGCGAGCGGCAACTGCCATTCAATCAGCAGGCGGGTGAGCCGGACGTCGTGGTTGCCTTGGACGAGGACCAGTTCGATCGGGCCATTTGCCGATGAGGCCAGCCGCTGGGTCAACGTGGTAAGGGCTTCGCGCAGCGGACCGGCTTCGCTGGCGGCATGAACCAAGTCGCCCAGAAAGACGACCCGGACGGGAGCGTAGTCCCGGCACAGCTCGGCGAGGCGGTCTACCGTGTCGTCCGGGATCCCTACGGGCAGGAGCTGACCCCGCTGGCGTTGCACCCAGGCAAAACCCAGATGCACGTCCGGCACCACCAGGGTTCGCTCGCCCGGCAACCAGACGGCCCGGCGGGCGTCGAGCACCAGGTCGTCGTGGAGTGGCAGGCGTTGCGCGGTCACGGGAACACGTTAGCGAGCGGGGTCGGGCTGAGTCCACCGCTTCGGGATTGCGCCCGCGCCGCCGCCGCGGTTTCGTGACGGGGAAAAGATCCCCCACCATGAGCACACCCACCACCCCATCCGGCTACCATTCCCTCCAAGCCTACTTCACCGTCCGCGACGCCGCGAAAGCGATCCAGTTCTACTGCGAGCTTTTCGGCGGCGAGGAAATTCTCCGTCTGGCGATGCCGGACGGCAAAACCCTCATGCACGCCGAGGTCCGGATCGGCGATTCGGTGCTGATGCTCAGCGAGGAGAACCTGGAGTGGGGCAACAAGTCGCCCGCCACGCTCGGCGGCAGCCCAGTCAGCCTGATGCACTACGTGCCCGCGGTGGACGACGTGTTCGCCAAGGCCGTGGCAATGGGCTGCCAGCCGATCATGCCGCCGGCCGAGATGTTCTGGGGCGACCGATTCTGCAAGTTCGTGGATCCGTTTGGCCACATCTGGGCGGTCGCCACGCACTTGAAGGACCCGACGCCGGAGGAGATGGAGGCCGGCCGCAAGGCGATGTTCGAGGGCGACTGCGCCTAACGGCGGCTCGGGAGAGACGCCTGCGTCACTCCGGCGCCACGTTCAGGTAACCGATGAGCATTTCGTCGTCGGTCTGTTCGCCAAAACGCACGGTGGACAGCGGCGAGGGATTCCACGGGTTCCACTCCGAGTTGTCGAAGCCCCCGGTGATGCGCACCCGGGTGCCGGCCGGCAGTCGCTTCGGCTCCGTCAGCCGGTAGAGCGCCTGCCAAGCGAACTCGTAGCCGGGCACGTTCAGCAGGGTCTCCGCGGTGCCATCCGGATACAGCGCCTCGAAACGCATGCGGGCCCCGCGGTAGTGCATGTGCGGGCTGAGTTCGTAGAGCAACGAATCACGGGTCATCACCGCTTCGGCGGTCACCTCATGGTCGCGGACGCCCGGCGGGATAGTGAAGCCGATGTCGTAGGCGGCCGTGGTGGTCAGTTCCCGGGGCGGCGCCGTGGAAGCGAGGTAGAAGCCAAGTTGGGTCGTGTCCGTCGTCGCCTTGCCGCTCGGCGTGTAATGCATCTGGAACACGATGTAGGCGCCCCGGGGCAGCAACTTGCCGGTGCCGGCCGGAAAGGCGACCTGATCCATGCCGGGAACGTAGCCGGCGAAGAACCCGCCGAGCCCACCCTGCACCTGGAGAAACTCGTTCAAGTTGCGTGCGACGAAGACAAGACAGTGATGCACCACTTCGCGGTTGCCCGGCTTTACCGAGGCCGCCCGCAGCCAGACGTTGGAGGAAAACGGATTCTGGACCACTAGGTAACGGTAAGGAATCTCACCCGACGCCGGCAGCGTCTGGGTGGGAATGGAAACCACCTTGTCCGGTGTCCCCAACAGCCAGTCAGGCGGGGCCGCGGGCGGTTCCTCGGCCAACGGATCGCCTGCGTCGCCCTTCGGCGCGCCGGCATCGATCCAGGCCACGAGCCGCGAGGCTTCGGCCGGGCTCAGGGAGAAGTCGTTGGCAAACCGGTTGTGCGCCGGATCGGCGTGCCACGGCGGCATGTGGCCGGCCGCGACATTCATCCGGATGCTGGCCGCCTTTTCCGCCACGACCGCGTGGTTGGTCATCGCGAAGGACCCGATGTCGCCCGGCCGATGGCAGGTCACGCACTTCGCCTGTAACAGCGGGGCGATTTCCGTCCGGAATGCCGGCGTGGCGAGCGGTTCCAGGCCGAGGCTCGCGGCAGAGTTCTTCACATGCTCCACCGCCACCGGTTGGCCGGCGAGGAACTGTTCCAGCGCGGCGGCCAGATGCGGCTGATTGGTCCCGCCGGGTTCCAGGCACGGCGTGGCCAAGGCGCCGGTGTAGAACGTTTCCGCGAAGCCGCGGTTCAGGGCCACCACATCCTGAACGGCGCGGGCGCCGAAGGTGCGGGTCACCAGCTGGGCCACGTCGTGAAGCACCGGGGCATTGATCCCGGCAGCAGCGCTGGCGATTGCTACCCGGCTGTCGCGCGGATTCACCAGCCAGAACCGGACACCCGCCGGACCGAACCGCTCCTGCAACGGGCGGACTGCCTGCCAAGTGTCGGCCAGGTGCGAATTGTCGGTGAAAACCAGCACCACGGCTTTTGCGTCGCCCTCGCGCTGGAAGTCATGCCGCTTCCCCGTTTGGTCCAGCAGGGCGAAGTTTTCGGCCACCGGCGGCAGCTCCGGGATGCGTGTCTCCAACCGGTAGAACCGCCGGCCCAGCTTGCTGACCTCGGGATCGAACCAGAGCCGTTCATGCGTGCCGGGTGCCAACCGCATCAGGGTTTCCCAGCGCGCCGGATCGTCCAGGTCATCACCCGCCCGCAGTTCGAAGGCCGAATCCGGATCGGCGGCGCTTAACGCCAGCCGGGGAGCCCCGCAGACCGGGTCCACCGTGGGGCGCAGCGCCGGAACCGCCCCGAGGCTCAGGACCGTGAGGAAACCCAGCCCGAGACGGCAGAAGGGAAAGCGCATGGCTCAGCGGCGTTCGCCTTCGAAGGTGACGATCACTTCGCCCGGCTTCGCGTAGCCGAGCTCGCGGACCTTACGTTCGATGGTGCGCGGGTCCGACTGGATGGCCTTGAGGTCGGCCTGCAAACGTTTCACCTCGGCCTCAAGGCGGGCCACTTCCTCGCGCTTCTCGTTGACCTCCTCGCGCATCTGCTGGTTCTGGCGGATGAGCGGCAAATAGTTGATGCCCACACCGACCACGACCGCGAGGACGATCAGCACCACGAGGGCGCGATTCAACCAGCCGTAGATGCCGAGGGGACGTTCGTCAGGATAATCGCTCATTTGTTGAGGCGCTTCGCGGCCTGGAGTTTTTTGTCCGGGCCAAAGGTGAGGCGGAGAAACGAATCGGGCGTGGAAATGTAATCGGTTCCGGCGGCCGGATAGAAACCGCCATACGGGCCGATGCGCGGCCACACGGGCGGACCGACCGGCCGGACCCGGCCCCGCGCGAGCAACCACTCCGCCACCGTCGTGCCATCGGAGGTCACGGCGGACTTGTCGGGCGGCCCCCATTCCTTCACCGCGTCGTCGTAGGTGTAGGTGCCCACGCGGCCTTCCCAATCCACCCGGGTGGCGCAACCCGCGAGCAGCAACATCACGGCCGCCAGCCCGCCCAGCCCCAGCCGAGAAAACCAACGGAATGATGTCGCGCGTGCCATGCCGGCAGCCTAGCGGAAGCCCCCCGCGCAAAGCAACCTCGCCTCCGCGCGCCAACCGGGAATCCGCCGGCACCTTACTCGGCCGCGAGGCAATACAGGTAACGCTCCCCGCGTAGGTAAAGTTCGCGCCCGGCCGGAGCGGCGGAGGCGCTGAAGCTGTCGTCGAGGCGGTTCACCGCCAGCACGGGGTTATCGGCGTCCTGCCGCACCACCACGGTGGTGCCGTCCCGGCCGGTGACGTAGATCCGGCCGGCCGCCCCAATCGGCGACGCAAAGATGAAGTCCCGGATACCGTCGAGCCGGAGCGGCTCGCCGCGGAACCTGCCCGTGGCCGGGTCCAGGCGGACCAGCACGTTCTGGTTGTGCCGCAGGTGATAGAGCGTGTCGCCGTAGAGCAGCGGCGAGGAAACGTAGGGCGTGAGTCGTTTCAGGCTCCAGACGACGTTGGTCGTGCCCGTCAGGTCACCCTTCGCCCCGGCCAACCGGAGGGCCAGCATTGCCTGCGTGTAGTAGCTGTTGCCGGCAATCAGGATGCCGCCGTAGTTCACGGGCGAGGCCACCACGTTGTCAGTCAGGCCGGCGCATTCCCACAGCAGTTTCCCCGTGGCCACTTCGTAGCCGCGCACGCGTTTGGTGGCGCTGACCACGACCTGGACCTGGCCGTCCTGCTCGACGATGAGCGGCGTGGACCACGACGTTTTCTCGTCGCGGGCGACCTTCCAACGCTGGTCCCCAGTCCGCTTGTCGAACGCGTAGAGGAACGACTCGCCCTCATGGTCCCAGTTCACGATCAGGGTGTCGCCGTGCAAGACCGGCGAACTCCCTTCGCCATGCGCATGGAGCGTCTGCATCTTGCCGAGATCCTTCTGCCAACGGATCACGCCATTCGTGTCGAGGGAGTGGACTCCGCGGGAGCCGAAGTTGGCGAAGATCAGGGAACCGTCCGTGACGGGCGAACCCGACACCGGGCTGCCGGTCGTGTGGCCGCCCTCGTGCGGCCAATCCTCCCGCACGACGGTCTTCCACAGCACGCGACTATCCTTTCGGCTCATGGCCAGCACGGCGTATTTGTGCCGGTGCGTGACCGGGACGCTGTCATGGACTCCGGGCGCGGAGTCGAACACCGGCTTCTGCGGCTCGCCAATCGGTTCCGCCAGCATCAGCACGACACGGTCCCCGAAAACGATGGGCGACGAGTGCCCCTTGCCCGGCAGCGGGAGTTTCCAACGAACATTCTTGGTTTCGCTCCATTCCACCGGCGGATCGGCATCCGGCGCCACGCCATTGGCCAGCGGTCCCCGCCATTGGCGCCATTCCCCCGGCGCGGAAGCAGCCGACTCGGCGGCCCACGCCGAGCCGAGCGCCAACCAAGCCAGGACGTGAAGCAGGACGGAGCGGCGGGACATGCGCATGGAGGTTACTCCGAGTCCCGCGGCGCAGCCACGTTCGATCTTGCCGGCCGGCATTATCGCCGGCGCAAGCGGAGCGCATTGCCAATCACAATCAGGTCGCTCGCGCCCATCGCGACCGCGGACAGCATCGGGCTCAGGAACCCCAGCGCCGCAAGCGGCACAAAGGCGGCGTTGTAGAAGAAGGCCCAGAACAGGTTTTGCCGGATCACGCGCAGGGTCGCCTGGGCCAGTCCGAGCGCCTCGGGAATCGCGGCCAAATCAGACTTTAGCAACACGAGGTCCGCGGCTTCCTTCGCGACGTCCGAGGCCAGCGTGACGGCGATGCCCAAGTCGGCCTGCGCCAGCGCCGGACCATCGTTGATACCGTCGCCGACGAAGGCGACCCGGAGTCCACGCGCCTGAAGTTCCTTCAGCTTGGCCGCCTTCTGTTCGGGATGCACCTCGGCGAAGACGTGGTCCGCCGCAATGCCGGCCAAGCCGGCCATCACGGCGCCGGTATGACGGTTGTCACCGGTCAGCAGGAAGATTTCGTGCCCGGCACCGCGGAGTTGTTTCACGACGGCGGCCGCGCCCGGCTTGAGTTCATCGCGCAGCGCGAAGGCGCCCCAGACTTCGCGGTCGGCCACCAGCAGGGCGATGGTCGCGCCCTGCGCGTGCCACGTGTCGAGGAACGGCTGGACACGGGCAAGGTCCACGCCGTCGTCGCGGAACCAAGCAACCGAACCGACGCGCAACGCGTGGTTCCACCAGCGGGCCTCGACCCCGGCCCCGCGCCGTTCCCGCCAGCCTTCGACCGCCAGGTCGCCGGGCGCCAGCGTTGCCAGCGTGCGGCTGAGCGGATGCTGCGAACGGCGCGCCATGGACGCCGCCAACTCCGCCAGAGGCACCACCCGGTTGTCCGCCGCGCGGAAGTCCTCGCTGGCGACGACCTTGGGTTTTCCTTCCGTGAGCGTGCCCGTCTTGTCGAAGACCACCGCGTTGATCCGGCCCGATTTCTCCAGCGCCAGCGCGTCGCGAATCAATATGCCCCGCCGCGCCGCCGCGTTGACGCCCGCCATCAATGCCGTGGGCGTCGCGAGCCCCATCGCGCAGGGACAAGCCACGATGAGCACGGCCGCGAACATGAAGAACGCCGCCGCCACCGGTGAATCCGGAAGGTGCCCATGCCAGAGCCAGCGGCCCAAGCTCGCGTGGACGGCCGAGGCGGATTCGTAGGCCAAGCCCCACCAGAGCGCCGCCGCCACGGCGATCACCACGACGATAGGCACGAAGACGGAACTGACCTGGTCGGCAAGCCGTTGGATGTCCGCCCGGCTAGACTGCGCGCGCTCCACGGCGGCGATGATATGCGCCAAGGCGGTCGCCTCGCCGGTGGCGGTCACCCGCGCAACCAAGGCGCCCGACTGATTGCCCGTGCCGGCGAACAGCTTCGCTCCCGGCGCCTTCTCAACCGGCAGCGGTTCACCCGTGAGCATCGCCTCGTCCACGGCCGAAGCGCCTTCCACTACCATCGCATCCACCGGCACTCGGTCCCCGGGGCGCAACGCGATCAGGTCACCGGTCCGCAACGAGGCGACCGGCACCTCTTCTTCGGTTCCACCGCCGGGCCCGCGCCGCCGGGCCGTCGCCGGCGCCAACGTGAGCAGCGCCTTGAGCGACTCGCCGGCCTTCGCCCCCATGCGGGCTTCGATCCAATGGCCGACGCTGATCAGCGTGAGGATGCCCACCGCCTCCATGAAGTAGAGGTGGCCGGGAATGCCCGCGAACAACGCCCAGGTGCTAAACCCAAACGCCGCCGTCGAACCGAGCGCCACCAGCGTATCCATGTTCGAGCGGCCGACCCGCAATTGCCGCCAGGCGCCCCGGTAGAACTTCCCGCCGGCCAACCCCTGCACCGGCAGCGCCAAGGCGAATGCAACCCAGTGATACGCCCGGTTCATTCCCAAACCCAAAGCCCACTCCGCCAGCATCAGCGCCAGCGTTACCGGCGCCCCCAGCAGCACCGCCGTTAGCCATGGATTCGCCGGCCCTTCCGGGCCCGCGGAGCCGGCAGCTTCCGCCGAAGCCGCCGGCACGCGATAACCGGCGGCCAACACGGCGGCGACCAACTGTTCGCGCGGCACCGACTTGCCAACTTCGAGCCGCACCGACGCCTCCCGCCGCTCCAGCGACACGATGGCGGCATTCACACCCGGCACTGCCACCAGGGCCCGCTGGACACTCTGGACGCACCCGCCGCAGTCCATGCCCTCGACCGGCAGGACGATCACCGGCGGGGCCGCCGGCACCGCGGCTTTGGCCGCACCGCGGGATTTGAAACTGATTGGAGCCTCGGCCATAGGGCCGGAGTTTCGGTCCGCTGGAACAGCGGGCAAACTGATTGTTCAGGCGGGCCGGCAAAGTGCTGTCGGCGTCTCGCCGGCAGTCGGATGCAGACCACCCTGGCCGAACAGTCCGCCAGATTTCGCCGCCGCATCCCCACCGGCAGCTTCCCCAATTCGGTGTGACCTCCCCGCCCTGCCGGCGAGACGCCGGCAGCACTTTGCCCCCGATTTCTTCCGCTTTGCGGCGCGCCGGCCGTCCCGTAGCCTCGCCGCCATGTTCGAATCCCTCAGCGGCAAGCTGCAGAACGTGTTCCGCAACCTGCGCGGCCTCGGCCAGATCTCCGAGTCCAACGTCAGCGACGCCCTGCGCGACGTGCGCATGGCCCTGCTCGACGCCGACGTGAACTTCCAGGTCGCCAAGAATTTCATCGAGGCGGTCCGCCAGAAGGCCATCGGCGCCGAGGTCATCCAGTCGGTCCAGCCGGGCCAGCAGATGATCAAGATCATCCACGACGAACTCGTGGAACTGCTTGGCTCGACCAACGCCGAGCTCCAGCTCAGCGGCAGCCCGCAATGCATCCTCATGTGCGGCCTCCACGGCTCCGGCAAGACGACCAGTTCGGCCAAGCTCGCCAAGCTGCTCACCAAGCGCGGCCAGCAGGTGCTGCTCGTCGCCGCCGACGTTTACCGGCCCGCCGCCATGGACCAGCTCGCCACCCTCGGCGCCAAGCTGGAGATCCCCGTGTTCGTGAAGCAGGGCGAGACGGACGTGCTCAAGATCGCCGCCGAAGCCTTCGACTACGCGCAGCGCAACGCCCGCAATGTCCTCATCTTCGACACCGCCGGCCGGCTCCAGATCGATGAGCCGCTCGTGCAGGAACTCGTCCGGCTCAAGGCGCAAATCAAGCCGAGCGAAATCCTCCTCGTGCTCGACGCCGCCACCGGCCAGGAGGCGGTGAACGTCGCCAGCCACTTCGACAAGGCGCTGGGCGTCACCGGCGCGATCCTGACCAAGCTCGACGGCGACGCCCGCGGCGGCGCGGCGCTCAGCTTCAAGAGCGTCGTCGGCAAGCCCATCAAGTTCATGGGCGTCGGCGAGAAACCGGAGGACTTCGAGCCCTTCCATCCCGAGCGCATGGCCCAGCGCATCCTCGGCATGGGCGACGTCGTGTCGCTCGTCGAGAAGGCGGCCGAGGCCATCGACCAGGAGAAGGCGATGGACCTCGAGGCCAAGATGCGGAAGGGCCAGTTCACGCTGGAGGATTTCCTCACCCAGCTCGGCGAGATGAAGAAGATGGGACCGCTCGAAAACCTCGTCGGCCTGCTGCCCGGCGGCGCGGACATGCTCAAGGGGGCCGACCTATCGAAGAGCGAGAAGGAATTCCGCCGCATGGAAGCGATCATGCGCGGCATGACGCCGAAGGAACGTCAGACGCCGAACATCCTCAACGCGCGCCGCCGGCTCCGCATCGCCAAGGGCAGCGGCGTGCAGGTGAGCGACGTGAACAACCTGCTCAAGCGCTTCGATGACATGCAGCAGATGATGCGAAAGCTCGGCAAGATGCAGAAGATGATGGGCAAGTTCGGCGGCAAGATGCCGATGATGCCCGGCATGGGCGGGTTCCGGGGGTGAACGTGGGGATGCAATCGGTGAGCACACTGTGCATCGGTTAACGATAGTTTGGCGTCTTACACTAGTGATGGCTTACGGAATTGGATTCCCTTCTAACATTCAATTGGGTGTCATGATCCCATGACCTGCCGTGCAAAATGTGGGATAATGCAATCTTGAATTGGAAAACAGGCGCTTGGACACGTGCAAAGAAGTAAAGATTTCCGATTCTGGGTGTTGCTCGCCTTGACCGCATTGGTGGGTTTTCTTGTTTTGGCGCTAATAGTAAGGCGCCCACGTCCACATCTCGCGCTGGAAGTGCTTTCAATTAGCTCCAATCAATGGCTGCAGATATCTATTACTAACACACTTCGTTCGAGTATACGCATCTTTGGAAATGAAGATTTGGATTTTGGAGTCTACATAGAGTTTTGTTATGATAATGAGACGGTCTCTGCCAAGTCCGGTGGACGGCCATCATACATTGTTGACCTCCTGCCAGGAGGGGATGCAAAACGGCGACTGCAAATCCCAGCGAAGGTTAAGTATGTCAACGCTACGGTGAGATACTATTCCAAGGCATGGCCAGAGATCGCCTACGACGAATTGAGCAAACGCGGCT
The DNA here is from genome assembly GCA_964602595.1 of uncultured Verrucomicrobiota bacterium. Taxonomy (GTDB): domain Bacteria; phylum Verrucomicrobiota; class Verrucomicrobiia; order Limisphaerales; family UBA9464; genus CAIWAH01. Next base: position 208,431 of record CAZRRO010000009.1, read on the forward strand.
ATGCAAAGTGTGCAGACATTGTCTCCCGGTGTGAAAGGATGTGGCCAAGCACTCGTTCCATTTCAACTCGGATAGAAATTGATTCCACGTCAGGATCTTTGGGCGCTGGAAACGCGCGCTCTCCAGTAAGTCACCAGCCTGCTGTTCACGCCGAGCATGAATGACAGTGGGCTAGAGACGGCACGGCGCCGTCGGATTTCGCGCCAGTTCTGCTGCTACTTACTGGCGCATTTTCCTGGGAATTCGGGATCGGAATGGCCACCTAGCCGGATCGCTTCCGGGAGCAGTCGTTGTTCAATCCGCTCGATCCCGAACGCCGATGGTCACCTCGCATATCACCGTTGCTTTCCAAGCGCTCGCTAGGCTTGAGCCAACAGACTTCGACTGATTACTGACAACTGAACACTATGCGCCACTTGCCCCCCTTCTTCCGCGTCACTTCCACCGCCGTCTTCCTCGTTGCCGCCGGTTGCGCCACGGCGCGTGAAACGCCGGTCACCCTCTTCAACGGCAAGGATCTGACTGGCTGGGTCCAGCACGGGGGCAAGGCGACGTATTCCGTGGAGCACGGCAAAATCGTGGGCCGCGCTACCCCCAACACGCCCAACTCGTTCCTCTGCACCGAACGCAGCTTCACCAACTTCGTGCTCACGCTCGAGTTCAAGCCCATGACCGGACTGAACTCCGGCATCCAGTTCCGCAGCCGCGTGAGCGAAGGCACCGCCGCCGATCGCAGCGTGTGGAACGGCAAGACCAATTCCCCGCCGAAGGGACGCGTTTACGGCTACCAGGCCGAGATCGATCCCAGCGCGCGCGGCTGGACCGCGGGGCTCTACGAGGAAGGCCGCCGCGGCTGGTTGCAGGACCTCACCAAGAACGAACCCGCCCGCAAGGCCTACCGCGCCAACGATTGGAATACGCTGCGCATCGAGGCCCGCGGCGACCACCTTCAGACCTGGCTCAACGGCGTGCCCGCCACCGACCTGCACGATTCCGCGCTGACCTCCGGTTTCATCGGCCTGCAGGTCCACGGCGTGAAGACCAACACCCAGCCGCTGGAAATCCATTGGCGCAATCTGCGCCTCACGGAACTTCCCTGACTATCCGCTTCAACCTTCGGTTCATGTCGGAGACGAGGTAACGAGTCTCACGCTGCTTCGGAAGGCCGACAAACCTTCGCGCCGTCTCCCAAGAGTTCAACACGCTGCCCACGCGGCCGCACCGATGGCCGCTGAATAAACTCGCGGGCGCTCAGTCTGACTCGCCGTGGTTCCCAATGGGTTCCACGTTATGAAAACAAAATTCGTTGCCGCAGTTCTGATCGCGTTGTCCGCCACCGCTGCCACCCATGCCGGGAATGTTTCCTGGGGCGTGAGCGTGGGCAGTTGGGGCGGGGGTGTCGGTGTTGGGGTTTCGGCCGGCCACGGCCACGGTCGCGGTCACTATCGGGGACATGGTCACGGTCACGGGCACTTCGTGCCGACCGTTGTGCATTGCGCGCCGCCGCCCGCGGTGGTGTATGCCCCGGCGCCGGTCTGGGTGATGCCACCGCCGATGGTGGTCGGTTACGCGCCGGTGGCGCCGCTCGCCCCGGTCTATGTCCCGGCGCCCGTCGTGGTGGCGCCGGTGTGCGCCCCCCGTTTCGGTTTTCGGGCCCGCTGGTGAGTGCCAGTTGGTCCGTTGCATAGGAAGAGGAGAGGCCCGCCGGATGGAGACCCGGCGGGCCTCGTTTTTCCAGGATACCCGTTGAATTGAATCCCAGCCCCGCTTCCCATCCCGCCATCGGCCAGCCGCCCGCGCCGGATCTCTGGCTGCGGGGACCGCGATTTCCCGATTCCCAAGCGGGCTTTCCCCCGGCTCAATCCGGCCCGCCGGTCGGCCCCCTGCCGGCGGCGATTGCCGCGGTGCCTGCCCCTGAACTCACATTCCAAGACGCCGAACTTTCCCGCACCCGGGTGACCGTGGATGGAAAGTTCTTCCGGCTCGGCGCCCGGAAGTTTCATCCGAAGGGAGTCACCTACGGACCATTCGCCCCGAATGCGGCAGGCGAGCCCTTTCCCGAACCGGCCCAGGTCGAACGCGACCTAGACCTGCTGACGGCGCTCGGCGCCAATCTCGTCCGGTTGTATTTCGTGCCGCCCCGTTGGTTCCTCGACGCCGTCCACCGGCGCGGGATCAAGGCGTTGGTGGACGTGCCGTGGAACAAGCACCAGTGCTTCCTCGACGCCGCGGCCACCCGCGACGCCGCCCGCGAATCCGTCCGCGATGCCGCCCGCCGCTGCGCGGTGCATCCGGCCGTGTTCGCGCTGTCCATCGTCAACGAGATCCCCGCGGACATCGTCCGGTGGAGCGGCGCGGAGGCTGTCAGTGAATTCCTCGACGAACTGATCGCCGAGGTGAAGGCGGTTGACCGCGAACTGCTCTGCACCTTCGGCAACTTCCCGCCGACCGAATTCCTGCGGCCGCGCACGGTGGATTTCTGGTGCTGGAACGTCTACCTGCACGCCCAGCGGCCCTTCGAGAATTACCTCGCGCGGCTTCAGATGCTGGCGGACACGAAGCCGGTGATGCTGGGGGAATTCGGCATCGACTCGCTGCGGGAAACCGAGGCGCAGCAGGCGGAGATCCTTGGCTGGCAGATTGAGACCGCCTTCCGGGCCGGCTGCGCGGGCGCGGTGGTGTTCGCCTTCACGGACGATTGGTTCAAGGACGGCCGGGCGATCACCGACTGGGCGTTTGGGCTGGTCACGCGCGACCGCCAGCCCAAGGCCGCCTTTGCGCAGGTGCGCCAACAGTTCGGGATCGCGCCCTACTTCCCGCTGCCGCAGTCGCCGCGGGTGTCCGTGGTCGTGGCCAGCTACAACGGGGCCGCCACGCTCAAGACCTGCCTCCAGTCGCTCGAACGGCTCAACTATCCGAACTACGAGGTCGTGCTGGTGGACGACGGTTCGACCGACGAAAGCGAGTCCATCGCCGCCCTGTTCCCGGCGGTGCGCTACTTCCGGCACGCGGAAAATCGCGGCCTTGGCGTGGCGCGGAACACCGGCATCGCGGCGGCCAGCGGCGAGATCATTGCTTTCACCGATTCGGACTGCCGGGCCGACGAGGACTGGCTCCACTACCTCGTGGGCGACCTGCTGAATTCCCGCTTCGCCGGCATTGGCGGGCACAACTTCCTGCCGCCTGACGATTCGCCGACCGCCGCCTGCGTGATGGTTTCGCCCGGCGGCCCCGCGCACGTGATGCTCACTGACCGCCTCGCGGAGCACATCCCGGGCTGCAACATGGCCTTCTACCGCTGGGCGCTGGAAAGCATCGGTGGCTTTGACCCGATCTACTGGAAGGCCGGCGACGACGTGGATGTCTGCTGGCGGCTTCAGCAGCGCGGTTACCGGCTCGGATTCAGCCCGGCCGGATTCGTGTGGCACTACCGGCGCAACACGATCCAAGCCTACCTGAAACAGCAGTCCGGCTACGGCGACGCAGAGGCCCTGCTGGAACGGCGCCACCCGGAAAATTTCAACCGCTTCGGCGGCTCAATCTGGCAGGGCCGCATCTATTCGCCCGCCAAATACGGCGTCGAACTGAACCGGTCGGTCATCTATCACGGCCTTTTCGGCACCGCGTTTTTCCAGAGCATCTATGCCGCCCAGCCGAGCCTGCTACTGGTCGTGGTCACCAGCCTCGAATACCACGTGCTGGTCACCTTGCCGCTGCTGGTGCTGGGTTCCATCGTGCCGTTCCTGACGGCCTTCGGCCTCGGCAGCCTGGCGTTCTCGCTCGCGCTGTGCGTGCTCGCGGCGTGGCAGGCGGATTTGCCCCGCGGCAAAAAGCGTTTCTGGGCCCGCCCGTTGGTGACGCTGCTCTTCTTCCTGCAACCCATTGTCCGCGGCTGGGCGCGCCATAAGGGCCACCTCCGCGGGCAGCAAAGTTCTCCCGGCACACGCGAATCGCTGGACTCGCTGAGCCTGTCTGGCCGCGAAGAGGAACTGGGCCAGTTGCTTTACTGGAGCGAAAAGGGACTGGACCGGATGGCCTTCCTCGCCCGGCTGCTGGAACGCCTCGACCAACGGGGCTGGCCCAACAAACCGGACACCGGTTGGAGCCCGCACGATGTCGAAATTTTCGGCCCGCGCTGGGCCCGGCTCGAACTCACCACCGCCGCCGAATACTACCACGGCGGCCGGGAAATCATCCGCTGCCGGCTGCAAGCCCATTGGAGTTTTCCTGCCCGCGCCATGTTCTGGTCCATCGCCGGCCTGCTGCTGATCGTGATCGGTTTCGTCGGCAACAACACACAGACGTCGCTCCGCTGGTGGGTCTGGTCGTTGCTGCTGTTCCTGCCGCTGATTTCCTGGTGGCTGAACAGCGCCAAGCGCGACCTCCTGCGCCTCATCGCTACCTTCACCGACGAACTCGCGAAGGAGTTCAAGCTCGTGAAGCTCGATCCGGAGACCGTCGCCCGGACCATGCACCCGGCCCGCCGCCCCGAGTGAACGTCGGCCGGGCCGTTCTCGGCTCGCCAAGCCCCCCGCGCGCCCGCTTTCCTACCGATGACATGGCACGCGCGGCTGAACCCGAATCCTCCCCGGCAGCGACTTTGCCGCCGCCGCTCCGAGCCGCATCCCGCACGGAAGTTTGGGCCGGTCGGCGCCGTTTGGCCTACTTCGGCGGCTGCGATTACTTCCGCCTGTCGTCGCATCCGCAGGTGGTCGCGGCGGCGAACCGCGCCGCGCGGGCATTCGGCCTTGGCGTCGCCGCGTCGCGCCGGACCACCGGCAACCATCTGCTTTACGAGCAATTGGAACAGGGCCTTGCGGACTTCTTCCGAGTGGAAGCCGCCCGCCTCGTCGGCACCGGCTACGTCACAAATCTCATCGTGGCCCAGGCCTTGGCCGGCGATTTCACGCACCTGCTGCTCGACGCCGGGGCGCATCCCAGCCTGCACGACGCGGCGGCCCTGTTCGCCATCCCATGCCGGCTTTACCGCGCGGGCGACGCCGCGGACGCCATTCGCCAACAACGTCGCCTACCAGCCAAAGCCCGCTGCCTAGTCCTCACCGACGGCGTCAACGCGACCTCCGGCGCTGCCGCGCCGTTGGCCGAACTGCGTGCGGAACTGCGTCCGGAAACTTGGCTGCTGGTGGACGATTGCCACGGTCTCGGCACGGTCGGCCCGACCGGACGCGGCACGGTGGAACTGGCCGGCCTCGGTCCCGAACGCCTGCTGCAAACCGGCACGCTGAGCAAAGCCTTCGGCGCCTTCGGCGGCTTCATCCTAGGCCCGCGCGCCGTCATCGCCCGACTCAACGACAGCCGGCTGTTCACCGGAAGCACGCCGCCGCCGCTCCCGCTCGCCGCTGCCGCCCTGGAATCGTTGAAGCTGCTCCGCACCCAGCCGGCGCTGCGCGAACGGCTGAACCGCAACGTCGCCGCCGTGAAATCTGTGCTGCACGCCGGCGGCCGGCTGGACGCCATCACACCCGGACCGATCTGCCGGATCGTGCCGCGCGATGCGGAGGACGAAGCCCGATTGCGCCGACGCCTACTGCGGGCCGGAGTGTTTCCTTCGTTCCTGAACTACCCAGGCCTGCCTGCGGGCGGGGCATTTCGGTTCGCGCTTTCGAGCGAGCACACGGGCAATCAAGTGGATGCCCTCCATGACGCGGTCGTTGACTGATCTGCTACCGCCCCAGGCGTCGCAAACGTCCACCGTCCCGCTGCCGGTGAGCCTCGGCGAAAAACACCGCGGCGGCGCTGGCGACGTTCAGTGAATCAACGGAATCGCGCATCGGAATCGCGACTGCTTCGTCGCAGGCCGCCAGAACTTCCGGGCGGAGGCCTTCGCCTTCGGAGCCGAGCACGATGCAGCTGTCGCCGGTCAGTTCGGCCTCCCACACGGTGCGCCGGTCAGTGTGCGGATGGGCGGCTAGGCACCGGACGCCATGGGCGCGAAGCTGGGCTAGGGTCGTGGCCAAATCCAAGCCCGCGGCGGGAGTGCCGCTGCTCCGGGCCGTTGAGCAGGCGTGGTAGGGCAGTTGAAAGATCGTGCCCATGGAGCTGCGCACGGAGCGCCGGAGATAGGCGTGGCCCGACGTCTCGCCGACGATGATGGCTTGCACGCCGAGCGCCGCCGCATTGCGGATCACGGCTCCGACGTTCTCCGCGTTGCTCAAGCCATCGATCGCGGCAAATAGGTGCGGACGGGGCAGGCCAAGAAGTTCGTCCACAGTCACGGCCCGGGGCACCTGCGCGAGGGCAAGCTGGCCCTGGAAGATTGAGTAGCCGGTGAGGTTCCGCAGGACCTCCGTTTCCGCCACGAACAGGGTGATTCCCTCAGTGCGGGCGGCGAGCAGCGGTTCGTAGGCCCGAACGCAATCGGGCGGCACGAGCACCGACACGACCCGATGCGGCGATTCCAGCAGCCGACGGATGACCTTCTCGCCTTCGGCCACGAACACGCCTTGGTTCAAATGGTCGACCTGCGCCTTCAGGTTACGGAATGGCGCGAGCCGCGGATCGGCAAAGTCGGAGATCGGAGTGACGGTGAACACGGCAGAAGGAGGAATGACCAAGGACCAATTTCCAATGTCCGATAACGGCGCGCCCGGTTTGGTCATTGGAAATTGGTCATTTGCTCCCGGGTTTCCTCGCCGGCAGCACTTGCACCGTGATTCCCGACGCGGCCGTCGCGCTGCGATGCACCCGCTGGGTAGCCTTGCGGAAGTCCTCCGGCTTCGCCCACGCGATGTTGGGGACGAAGGTCTGCGGATTGCGGTCGACGAGCGGGAACCACGAGCTCTGCACCTGCACCATCACACGGTGGCCACGGCGGAACGTGTGAAAAACGTCGGGAATAGTGAACTCGATCTTCGTGGTCTTGCCGGGCTCCAGGGCCTCCGGTTTCTCGAAGCTGCTCCGGAAGCGGCTGCGCATCACGTCGCCGCGGACGAGCTGCTGGTAGCCGCCCATCTGGAGGTAGGCCGGGTTGGGCTCCGGGTTCGGGAAATGCGGCTGGTAAACGTCGATCAGCTTCACCACCCAGTCGGCATCGGTGCCGGTGGTGGTCACGTGCAGGGTCGCCTTCAGCGGGCCGGCAAACGTGAGGTCTTCCTCCAGCGGTTCGGTCTCATAGACCAGCACGTCGGTCCGGGCGGCGGCGAAACGCTGGTCGTGCGTCGGGTAACCGCGCGGATAGTCGGTGGTGACTTCCTGCGTGAACGGCACGGGCTTGGCGGGATCGCTGACGTATTCGTCGAAGGCCGTGGAGTCGTCCGCCGGTTGAGCACCCAACGCGAGGCGTCCCTGCGGGTGAAAGAACAGGGTCTGCTCCTTGGCTTCGCGCGGCGGCCAGACATCGAACTTCCGCCACTGGTGCGTGCCCGTCTCGAACATCAGCGCCTCGGTGGCCACGTAGTTGGTGTCGCCCTTGAGGAAGCGGCGGAAGAACGGCAACTCGATCTTCTCCCGGTAGTATTCGGAAGTCTTGGCGTTGAATTTGATGTCGCCCACCCGGTCACCGTCACCGCCCGACCATTGGCCATGAGTCCACGGGCCCATGACCAGCCCGTTGGTGATGCCGGAGTTCTGGCGCTCGGTCCAGCGGTAGGTCTCGAGTGCGCCGAACAGGTCCTCGCCGTCGAACCAGCCGCCCACTGTGAGCACGGCGCAGCGAACATTTTTCAGGTGCGGCCGGATGTTCCGGGCCTGCCAGAAGGCGTCGTAGTTGGGATGATCAAGAAAGTCCTTCCACGCCGGCACCCGGCCCTTGAAGTGCACCGACTCCGAGTTGCCGAGCGGGCCCATGCGCCGGAAGAAGTCGTAGCCGTCCGGGTTGTTGAAAACGAACGTCTTGCCTTCGTCGCGCAGCGGGTCGTCGGACGTCTGCTCGAACCACCAGAAGAAGTTGAAGTTCTGCGACAGGAAGAACGCGCCGTTGTGGTGGATGTCGTCGCCAATGAACCAGTCCGAGATCGGGGCCTGCGGCGAGGCGGCCTTCAGCGCCGGGTGCGAGTCGATCATGCCCATCGACGTGTAGAAGCCCGGATACGAGATGCCGAACATGCCGACCAAGCCGTTGTTGTTCGGCACGTTCTTCACGAGCCAGTCGATGGTGTCCCAGGCGTCGGAACTTTCGTCGGCGTCCTTCGGTCCCTTGTTCGAGTTGAACGGCCGCATGTGGACATAGGCGCCTTCCGAGCCATACCGGCCCCGCACATCCTGCGAGACCATGATGAAGCGATCCTTCGCCAAGGTCGCAAAGGAACCACCGGGGTCATTGTAGTTGTCTATCCCGTAGGGCTTCACGGCGTAGGGCGTGCGAGTTAGCAGGACGGGATAATTGGTCGAGTCGTCCTTGGGCACATAGACGCGGGTGAAGAGCCTCACGCCGTCGCGCATCGGGATGCGGTGCTCGAACTTGGTGTAATGCTCCGCAAGCCAGACGGCATTGGGATCCTCCTTCTTGTCCTCGGCAAACCCACGGGGGACTAAGGCATGGAGAGAGACGAAGAGGACTGCGGACGCAAAAGCGAACGAGCGCATAACGAAACGTGCGGGAATCCAAGGTGGCTTGGCGAGTCCTCGTTCACCGGGAATAGATGCGGTCGTCAGGAGCGTTGCGGCGGGATTCAGCGCCCTGCCAAACACTCTGCTACAAGCTTACTCTCAGGCTGGTCTTGAAGACATTCGCGCAACGACACGCGCAGATCGCCCCCGCCATCGAGACGTCCGGGAACCTGATCGCAAACCTAGGTTTGCAGCGCTCCCTCCCTTATTCCGGGCTAATCCGTTCCCGGAGCGTCGAGCCCCCCTGCCGCCGCTCGCGGACTAGCGGGCCGAGGTCTGCGCATCCCGCAGTCGCTGAGCTCCATCGAGCAGCATGCGTTCGGTCGCCTCCCAACTGAGGCAGGCATCGGTCAAGGAAACACCATACTTCAATTCGGCGAGGTCCTTGGGAATCGGTTGGCTGCCTTCGTGGAGGTGGCTTTCAAGCATCACGCCGATTAGGGGATCCGTGCCAGCAATTCGCTGGGTGATCAGGCTCTGCCACACCTCCTCCTGCTTTGCGTGCTGTTTTCCGGAATTGGCGTGGGAGCAATCCACCAACAGGCCCACGGGCAGTCCCGCTTTGCGCAGTTGGGCCGCCGCTCCGGCGATGCTCGCGGGATCGTAGTTGGTCAGCCCTCGGCCGCCGCGGAGAACAACGTGGCCGTCCAAGTTACCCGTCGTCCGGACCACCGAGACCGCGCCCTCCTGGTCGATGCCAAGAAAATGGTGCGGGTGCCGGGACGAGAGCATTGCGTCCACCGCGGTTTGCAACGAACCGTCGGTTCCGTTCTTGAAGCCCACCGGCATGGAAAGGCCACTGGCCATCTCGCGATGTGTCTGGCTCTCCGTCGTGCGGGCACCGATGGCAGCCCAAGTGACCAAATCGGCAATGAACTGGGGAACAATCGGATCCAAAAACTCGGTCGCCGCCGGCAGCCCGAGCGAATTGATCTCGAGGAGCAGCTTGCGGGCAATGCGGATGCCGGTATCCACATCATAGCTGCCGTCCAGATGGGGATCGTTGATCAACCCTTTCCAACCGATGGTGGTGCGTGGTTTTTCAAAGTAGACCCGCATTACGAGCTGCAGTTGATCTGCCACGGCCTCCCGGATACTACGCAGGCGAACGGCATATTCGATGGCCGACTTCGGGTCATGGATTGAGCACGGGCCAACCACCACCAGCAGCCTTCGATCATCACCCCGCAATATTCGCTGCACTGCAATGCGCCCCTCCACGACGACCGAATTGGCCGTCTCGTCCATGGGCAGTTCCTGCTTTATCAACGCCGGCGGCGGTAGCCGCTGGGTTTGCACCACTCGCAGGTCATTCGTTTGCCGCATCATAGGTAGTTCGATTCGCCAATTCGCCGTCCGGATAAACCCGCTGGTTTCCTTAAATGGAAAATCCGGCCAAAGGCCGGATTCCCTGCAGTGGCTGATTTGCCGCTCAGTTGGTCTTGATCACCCGATAAAGGCGTCCAGCACTGGCGCCGATCGTGTCATCCAATTTCAGTCGAGCCGACTTGGCCGCGGTGTTCTTTACTGTGCCCACGCTGGTCCAAGCGCCGCCGCTCAACGAGCGGCTTTCGACGCGGTAGCTCGCGGAGGCGGCACCGTCCCACGACAGTTCAACCGAGCTGCCATTGGAGCTGACCCCTACGCGGACAACGATGGAATCGCCAGTTGCGGAGGAGGGGGCATAGACCAGCCTGCCACCACCGGCAGTGATGAAACCGTCGAGCACCTCCGGCGCAACATTCGGGCTGGTGGCCGAAAAATACACGGCAAGGTTCGGATCAACGAAGAGGTAATCTTCAATCGCAGCGAGTGCATCATCACTAAACGAGAGCAGCCCAACGTATAGCGCATTAGCCGAACCCGAACCCTTCAACCGAACGGCATTGAAGTCTTGATTGGAGGTATTGTTGTCCCCATTTCCTAGGAATAGCTCACCCAAGAATCCGCTGCTGGACGCACCGCCCCCATTTGGACCAAGATCCGAATCCGGCCAGACAATTACCGTTTCCTGAAACCTCAGCGGGAGGGCGACGATTCGGAGCCCCCCGAAGTTACCGGCACTTGGTATCCGCTTCACTTCAAGTTGGGTTGAGACCAAGAGCTCTGACCCGCCAAAATTCGCCGATCCAACATTCAACAAAACATCTCCCGAGGTAGCTATGTTCGCGCCGGAGATATTTATTTCGTCGGCTTGCAGATCTATCCCATAAGCTGACCAAAAACGACCGCCCGTGCCAGAAATCCGTTGCGCACCGATGTCAAGCTGCCCTGCCGTGGCTTGAATGAGTCCAGAATTCTCAAGTCCCCCGACACGAAGCCTGACGCCAGCTGCAAGCATTTCACCAAAGTTTTCAATCGTCGACAATGTGCGGATAGAGTCACCTGTTTCCAGCAATCCTTGGGTGTGCAGTCGCCCCCCGCTGGTGACCTCCAACCTATCAAGCCTCGGAAATTCCGATGAGGTGAGGTCAATGTCCTGTAGATCCAACCGTTCAATATCGTTGTTGACTACTAGTTCCACGGCGTCAATCAAGATATCACGATAGATCGGCATCGGGTCGGAAATCTTCACCTTGTCGGATATCAGCCGAACATCTTCCACCTGTTGATTTCGCAGACTCGCGAACGACGTATCCAGCACCGTGATGTGGTAGTAGGCCACGTAATTTGCATCCACCGTTGTTTCTTGCTGAGTGGGATCCGCTGGCGGATTAGTAAAGGTGTAGGTAAACGTATTGCTGACAACGGTTGAAAGCATCGTAAAGGTGCCTCCCATTCTTCGTGCGAACCCGCGGGCAATACCCTCAACTGTCAGATCATTATTGGTCGTGCTAAGATCCAAACTGAGGATCGGAGCATCCACCACCACTCGGTCTGCAGAGACCAAGTTCTTAGCCTTAATCGTGACGCCTCCCTGCCCTTGGATTCGTGTCCGGGACAGCACTAGGTTATCGGCGTCAATTGACACCCGCCCCCCGATGTTTGTGAGGCTCGCCCGGACTGGGTCTTCACTGATAGGGATCGACGGTTGCCAAGCAATGGAGCCAGACCAGGTGCAGAACCCAACCGCCTCTAGCGGAGTATTGGTCATCTGCGTGTAATTGGTCAGGGTCAATGGGAAGAGAGGATCACTGTCAATCCAATGGGTAAACGTGTTAGTATTTCCTCTGGAGAAGAACACATAGTTCGTTTCGGACTGCTCAACCGTGTTATCCCGGATCGCAAACATGTTAGTCGGCTGATAAGTGATTTCAGTCAACAGGTTCTGGAATAGTGCCTCGGCTGGCCTAGTGGCATAGGAGTCAACGAACGTGACCGCATTTATTGCGGGCACCCCCCGCACGACGTTTGTTTCAATGGAACGCAGGGTGATGTAGGCATTGCCAAATGGAGGAACGCTTTGAGGTCCCCGCCCGAACCATGCCACATTAACAATTACATTCTCGGGATCGGAGACCCTCGCGAACACAATGTCAAAAACCTGAACGTTCGTGTCCAAAGTCTGCTTTCGAACAAAAACTTGGTAATCCCCGCCACTGACGCCGCCGCCGCCAGCAAGTCCAAGCGTGGTGTCCGGAAATCCGAGCCCGTTGAACCCTACGACAAAGTTGGTAATCGTCGTGGTAGGGTCATCCGGTGATGGAATGACCAACTCTTCTGTGTCACCACTTACCAAATTGAATCCCACATCCCCTGTTCCATATGCCCAATTGTTGTCTTGGAAGCCAAGTTCAGGGTTGTAGACCAGCGCGTCGGGGTCTCGGAAGAATAGTGAGGCCGATACGACGTCATTGCCAATCCCACCGCGCGTCAGATTGACATCCTTACCGCGGATCTCGATAAGGCCGGCGCTAAGTCCGGTGATGAATCCTGGGCTGCTGATCGAATCAGCCCAGATCGATATACGCCCGCCGAATATCCGGTGAATAGGATCGTCAAGTGATCCAAACAGATTGAAAAAGTCAGGCGAGACAATTTCTCCTCGGTTGATGAATTCTTTTGCTGCCCTTCGTTCCCCGACTGTCGGAACTGTCTCAAAGCGAATTCCCGGTGAGATATCGAGCCTACCTAAGTTGACGAACCGTTCAGTGTTCTGAGTTTCGAACGCAAGCGCCGGCTCAAGATCAAACGAAAAGAGTTCGACTGTGTCCCGATTGGTCCAGACCAAGGCATCAATCTGCGGCGGAACTGTGATAAATCCTTGGGTCGTATAACTGGCGGCTGTCTGGGCCGACAAGCGAAGCAGTCCGAACCCAACCGCGAATAGGAAGGTGAGCAGGTGTTTCATGAGTAGTTTTTCAGTTCCTGCCGTAAATAAATTGCTCAAGTTCTTTGGCCGTTACCCCAGTGGGGAATACTGTCGGTGAGTTCGTGGTTCCATCGAAGGAGCCAAAAATGAAACCTCGCACGGACTCATCCTCGGAGGTTTCCCTGAAGTTGAAGCTCCATGGCCCGAGTTTGTTGAGTGTGATTCGGTTACCAGCTCCACCTGAATCAATAGTCCCTGGACCCGCGGCGAGGCGCCCCACACCAGAATTCTCCGCGCCACGATTATTGAACGCACCAATCGTCCGGTCCATCTGGTAGGGAATAGCGGCGTTGTTGAACATGCCCAAGTCCTCAGCGGTGAACGTGATATCGGGACGCGTGAAGACGCGCCGAACGTTTTGGGTTACTAAGCGATTTCGTGAGGCGTCAAAGATTCGTTCCGTGTAGTCCAGATTGAGCGGCGTTGGATACTGGGCAATGAACGGATCCGGATCGATTCGGATCAGGATTAGCTTGTCCACTCCACCACGCCATGCCAAATCGACCAATCCAGCACTGCCAGTTGGCGTGTTGGTGGCAGTGACCGCGTTAGTGGAGACGAAGGGAATCGTGATGGTCCACGGAGAACCACCAGAGAATCCTCCGCCCGTCGAGACTCCTCCCCGTCCACCGGCGATTGAGTTGGCGGGAAGCCCCTCTACATTGGTTCTTCCAGGGTGATAAAGGTAACGCATCCCACCAACGTCATCGCGGGTTAACCCCGTGAAGAACGCACCGATTCCAACATTGAAGGAGGCGTAAAAGGTGTTGTAGATTCTTGGGTCGATCAAGGCAGCCTGCGTCCCCATAAATGAGGCAACACTCAGCCGAGGATTGGCAACGTCCACTGCAATGTCTTGAGCATCCCAATACTCCACCGGAGGCGGAGTCTGATGTCGAATCACGTATGTATAGAGCGTCCCATTGACGTAAGGACTGTAACTGTATGTTCGAATGTCGCCGGCGACTACCGGCACGGGCGAGAAGTTGCGGGTGACCACTGCATACTCATAGTCGGGCGCAGCCGGGCTCGGTTTCTGGTCGCGAATGGTTTTGGCGTAGCGCTCTGGAGCGGCCAATCCCAGCTGCTCCAAGAGAAGAGAGAGCGTGAGCGATTTGATATCAACTATCGCCAAGCTTTGGGCAGTGTAGTTGAAACGCAAAGTTTCAAGCGGATACTCGCTCAAGGAGTGCGACATTTCCGATGCCGGTGGCAATCCATTGATGATCGATATGGCTTGTTCGACTGCCTGAACTCCCTTTTCTCCGAAATATTCGATGAAGGAGTTGTCAAACCCATAGACAATAACCGGTGCGTTCCATCGGTATTCCTCATTGAGGTTCATTGGTCCGCCGAGGTCGCTTTCGGGATTGTTGACCGAAACCCCAGGATTATAACCCAAACTAGGGATTTGATACGCGTCAAACGGTCCGAGTAGGGAGAACGCCAGCGCAGGACCGGTCGTCAGCGCCGAGACAAGTGCGGGGCGCAGGAGCTTAAATGCGAAATTGAACATACCTTAGCGCAAACAGGTTACCCGAAAATAGGAATTAACGGGGGCATCCTGCACCAACACCGATTCACGGGTGCCGGATGCCAGGCGAATCCCCCCCACGTCGGTCCAATTCACCAGATCGCTGGATGCTTGAATCTGATAAAGGCCGCCCGGGAGGGTGTTCCAAGCCAACAAAGTTCCCAGTTGGGTGTTTTCAAGCGAGGTGCGGAGGGCACTGGAGCCATCAGCAGGGTTGGTGCCGGCGAGAAACTCGTCGCGGTTGGAGTTGCCATCCCCATCAGAGTCAGCGCCTGCAATTGGCCAAGCTGAGGCAGCCGAACCAAAATACTTCGCCTGCCAGCTATCGGGCAAACCATCCGCATTGTCATCCTCGCCCCAAGTTACAGCAACTTGTTCCAATGACTGAGGAGTGACCCGGCCATCCAGCATTTTAAACGCCACGGAGAACCGATGTTCTGTCTCGGGGGCAAACCCGCCCACCGATAAAAAGGGGGATGAGGATTCGGTGGGTGTCGGACTTCCATCAACAAAGACGAGGTATTTTGAAACTGGCAAACCAGCCGCATCAGCACAAGCAACCCGGATCTTGCTGGAGGATAACGCGACTGCGATCGGAGCATTCGGCGCCGGGAGGGTAGCCTCCGATTTTCCAATTCGTTGCGCAAACAGGTCGGTGCCGGATTCGGCGGACCCGAAGCCGACCCAAACTGCCAGAGCCGCTCCAGATGGCCCAACTCCCAACGCTGGGCGAACTTGGTTTTGCCTCTTTGTGGTGTTGGCCACGAGGTCGAAGTCGGCGGGTGTTCCGTCGACGCTCAGTTGCTGAATTCCGATCCCCAAACCAGAACCGTCTAACAGAGTGCTGCTGAACGCGGCCAAAATGATTTCGCCATTGAAGGCGAGAGACAGGTCGCCTTGGTCACCAGCCTGTTTGGCGGTAATCCGGCGCGCAGACGACAGCGGTGCTCCTGTGAACGTGATGGGCTTCGCCATCAGGTCCCATCCATTTTCCGGAGCATCGATTTGAAACTCACCCCATGCCAACATGATCCGGTCGGCCAGCTTGACCAACGCTGGCGCAACACAGGGGTTTTTGCCCGGGGTCAACGCAATTTCACCGGATGTAGCCACCAAGGCGGGTTCGAATTTTCGCCCAACCACCGTAGCCACCTGGGCTCCGTTTGGGTTCTCTGAAATCCACGCGATGAAAAGAGAACCATCGCCCAAGGCTACTGCGGCCGCATCCCTCTGGTTATAGCTCTCTACCATGTTTAGCTGGGTAGGTGGCGTCTGCGGCAAACCCGCCGGGTTCAACGTCCTCCCCAGCACCGCATCCATGTCGGAATCTACGCCCGCTTGGGTCCAAACGACGGTCACGGAGGAGTCCCGGTTAGCTACAACCTTGGGTGCACGAGCCCCAATTCCCGAGGAAATCTCAATCTCCCCGGTTCGGAAAACCCCGTTGCTCCCCAAGATTCGGCCAATGATTCGTTGGGCACCGCGGACACCGCTTTGCCAAGCGACGAAAAAGTCTCCGTTTGGCAGCGTCGCACAGGAAGCGTTTTCCTGGTCGCCGGCAACAGCTGTGTTGGCGTAGGTTGCGGCAGTCAGACCCGAAAATTGGGCCCCGAGCAGACGCACCTTGATGCCACTGCCATCCCCGTCGGTGTTCTCCTGCCATACCAAGGCGGAGCGACTGGGTCCGACCGCCAACGCGGGATGGGTCTGATCACCGGCCGCCCTGCCGGCCGGCAGGTATTCTCCGCCCTGATATTGGAGGTCAGCCTGGGCGAAGACACCGAACCCGAGTTGGGATAGGCCGAGTGCCAAGCACAGGCGCCGGCCGAGCGATCGATTCCGAGAGGCCGAATTCATATGCATGAGCATTTTGAATTTCATCAAGCGATGAAATGAGACGATCAGCGGCCTGAAACGTCCTGCGGAGTGGTGTTGGGATCGAAGGGCAGATGTTCCGGATCGTGAACGCGTTTGCCAGCCGGATCGATGATGGTCGGGGTAACCAAGATCAGCAGGTTCTTCTTGGTCTTCACCGAGGATTCGCTACGGAAGAGCCGGCCGAGCAACGGGACGTCGCCCAACACCGGAACTTTGTCGCGGCGAGTTGAGATGTTGTCCGCAATGAGCCCGCCGAGGACGACCGTCTGCCCATCCCAAACGTTGACGGAGGTTACGACTTGGCGAACCCGAACCCGTGGTAGTGGTTGGTCAAAGGATTGGGTGTTCCCAAGTGTATTTCCGGCGCCGCCTTGGGCGCTGTTACGAAATGGAGACGTGTCGTAGCCAACGAATTCTACGACGCTGGGAATCAGAGTCATCTGGATCGAATGCCCATCTGCCGAAACGTAGGGAATCACGTCCAACGTTGGTCCGGTAGGCAATGATTGCGTGGTCAGCTGGCCCACGGTTCCGATGGCGGCCCCAGTGGCAATCTGAGCGCGAGCGTCGACCACGGTCAGCGCGGCCGCAGCGATCATCACAACTAAGGATTTTTGTCCCAAATTGAATTTCATAAATCAGTTTCGGTTGATCGTTTATTGACCGTTTACCCCGTTTGCACCGCCGGCTGAAGTCTGGTTGATCTGAATGCCAGTCACGATGGTGGTGAAGTCGGTGATCGTAATCTGCGCTTGGCGCCCGCTAAGCGTCACCACTTTGGGAGCCACCAACAGATCGGCGCCTTCTCGCTGCTCTAATGCGTTGATGAACACCCGGAACTGAGGCTCAGTCAGGATCCCCGTCACTGTTGCAAGGGTCGGCAGATTCTGCGCACCTCCTGCCAGTGTGTTCCGGACTCCGCCGGTAAGCAGATTGTCGGTGGCTGAGGGAGTCTGCAACCCAGGGCTAAGGACTTCCGTTCCATCCGCCAAGAAGCCGCTCGGTCCAGGGAACACACCCGACGGGTTCGCGTCGGAAGGCGCCCCAGCGTAGCTGGGGGCGGTGCCGCCGCTCGTTCCGACCTTCCCGCCCCCCATTAGAATATTGCCCAAGAGCCATTGAAATCCGAGGCCTTTGCTATCGGTCTGGTTGATTTCGACGAACCGGGCCTCAATCTCGACCTGCGGCGGAGCGACGTTGAGCGCTTGGATTGCTTTTTCGATGATATCCAAGTCGGACATCGTGGCTCGAACAAACAGGATACCCGTCCGGTCATTGAAGAACAGTGCCTTCTGATCACCCGCAGCGCCGGGTTGCCCCTGCCCACCAACACCGCCAAACCCACCGCCAAACCCGCCGCCGCCACCAACGCCACCGGCCTGTCCGGGGATTACCGTGGTGGGGAAATCAACCCCGGCCGCCTGGAAGAACTGGCGAACCAGAACTTGGACATTGCCCATCAGGTTTTGACGGGTCACCCCACTGAGGCCGAACCCACCCTGGCCACCCTGGCCACCCTGCCCACCGACTCCGCCACCTTGGCCACCACCACCCTGTCCGCCACCGCCTTGACCACCTTGCTGACCACCAACCGGGGAGGTTTCAATTCGGGGGATAGTGGGAACGGTCGAACCCCCACCACCACCTTGGCCACCGCCTTGGCCGCCACCGCCACCGCCACCGCCACCGCCACCGCCTTGGCCGCCTTGACCCGCAAAGTCGGCAATAATGAGTCCACCGACCGACTCGAGACCTTGGAGGAACGTGTTAGGGTCAACGCGAAATTGCCGAGAGTGCAACTGTTGGGGCTCGGGCAACCTTTGGGTGAAGACGATTGCGTAGTCTTCGATAGAAATCTTAAGAGGCTTCTCAGCGACCTTGGATATGGCGTCGATCGCGTCCGCCAGCCGGACATTCCGGAGCGGAGGCGACAGCCGAACGATCACGTTATTGAGGTCCAAAGGTTCTGTCGTGGGAGCAGCCGCGACGGGCTGTAAAGTGGTTGGATCGATCGTCGTCGAATTGGCGGCAGTCGGAATGTCGACGGATGAATTGATGATGAAATTGACTCCCTTACGGTCTGGATCGCGGAGGCGAGCCTGCTCATCCAGGAACTTGACGACTTCGCTCAACGGCAGTCCATCGAATTTGACCTCGTTTAGGATGATGCGGTCCAGTTTGTGCTGAATGGCCTGCCGGCCCACGCCGGTGTATATCCGGTTGGTCGTGGCAAAAGGGTTGGACGCGCTCATCTTGCTGGGGGGAAGTTCCCATGCCTGCTCCACTTCCAGCAGACGATCCTTGCTGGTGACGCTCTTCTTCTTCTGCAAGCGGCCATACCGGGCTTCCCGGATCAGGCTCAGGTAATAGAACGCTGCATTGTTATCCGGCTGGAGTTCAGAGGCCTTCTTGAGAACGGTCTCCGCCTCGTCAAGCTTGCCCATTTCGAAGAGCAGCTTGCCGTCCTGAACCATCGTCGCGGCTTGGACCACGTTGGTTCGGTGTTCGGGCAACATGGAGACGACCTGTTCGCTGGGTAGCTTTCCCGTGAGGTCAGCCAAACGCTTGTCGTTGTCGGCTTTGAATGCCTTGGCGTTCAGGTTTGAAGGGTCAATCTTTACCGCGCGGGAAACCTGCGCGTCGGCTTCCCGGATGTCCCCACCGCGTTGGGCTTGGATCGCGAGATTCAATCGACTGGCGGCCAACCCCTTGGCGGCAGCGTCACGTTCGTCTGCAGCGGCTGCCCCCAGTTGTTCCCCGAGCGCATACGCGTCCTCATAGAGCTTTGCGGCCCCAACCTGATCTTTAGCGGCGGCAGCTGACTGCGCCGATTCCAAGGTTTTCCGGAGCAGAATCGCCTTCTCCTGTCGGCGAACTGCTTCCTCTTCAGCAACTTGGTTGGGAGCCTGCCCGAGGACCACATTGGTTGCGGCCACGAGTAGCGCAAGGCTTAGGAGATGAGACGCTTTGGTCATGAGCTGGTAGCGGTTACAAATGAAATTCTGAATTACTTAACGGTCGTGGAACGCAGGGAGGAACGAGTCTTGTTAGGAGCTTCAATTATCACTTCGGCTTCACTGATGGAAATGATTTTGTAAGAAGTTCCATTGTGGCTGACTGTTTCGTCTTGGCGCTTGGTCGGAAGATCACGGCCAGTTGTGTCGGATTTGAAATCAACCGCGTAGGCCATCGCCTTGAGGTAGGGTTTGTCCTTTGCCAGTGAAACCCGGTCACCAGTGATCTCGACCACCACTTCTGCGGAAGCTTCCTTGGGTGGTTTGACCTCCCGGAGGAGAAACGTTTCGTTCTTGGTTCCCTCCGTCAGCGAAGTGGTCAGAGGTCGGCGTTTGCCAGCCTGTTTTTCGAAGGCCTTCTCGACCGTAAACTGGTAACGATAAGGATCGCCCGTCCCGGCCACTCCAGTATAGGTAATCGACAAGTTGAGCGGAGAAATCTTTCCAATGCTGAGGCCATGGCTCTTGTCGCCGGCACGCACAAATCCGGAGGCATTCTTCAACCACGCCACTGGGTTGACAGTCTTGTGTTCTCCCGAAAGTTGAAGCGCTGAGGCCGAGTCAAGCCGACTCATTGCATTGGTAGCGGCCGCCAAGTCCACCGGTTTAAGCTCTTTCTGCTTGCCGCCAATTTGCTGCCGGAGTTGTTCTTCCAACGTGGTTCGCACCGTCTCAACTTGGTTAGTCAGCCAGAATGCGGAGCCAGCAACCGCCAGCAGCACCACCACCAAT
This sequence comes from uncultured Verrucomicrobiota bacterium, assembly GCA_964602595.1. Taxonomy (GTDB): domain Bacteria; phylum Verrucomicrobiota; class Verrucomicrobiia; order Limisphaerales; family UBA9464; genus CAIWAH01. The sequence continues at coordinate 228,469 of CAZRRO010000009.1, forward strand.
ATGACCTTCTCGTAATGCTTCTTGAGGTATTGCATGGCTACTCTGACTTCTGCTTTTTACCGTCCGGTTTCGCCGACAGCTTGATGACTTCAACACCGATCGTCACCTTGAGGGGTTTCTCATCAAGCACCGGTTCATTGGGCTTGGTTGGCGCGACCACCGGGGCGGCTGCAGGCTGGGCTGCACCACCCCCATATCGCCCTCCATACCGCCCGCCAAGGCCATATCGGGACGCCAAGGCCGGGTCCATACCCATGCCACCCGGCCCGACAACTACTCCCCCGGAAGACGCCCCACTCGCTCCAGCGTTGGGATCCGCCGCGCCCGCCGGCTCAATGTTGATGGTCTTTAGCAGATAGAAATCATTCGCCCGCCGCAGCCCGTCGATGACCTCGGACAGCTCCGAGCTAAAGCATTGGAAAGTGACCTCGTAGGGAAAGATGGCGCCGCCAACCACGGAGTTGGTTGACGTCTTCTTTGAGAGGAGATCCGGATTTCCAAAGGTTTCGTTAGTGCCCACGGAAGACCGTTTCAGGGCCAGCAGGGAGTGAACCTTTGCTGCGAAGAGGATTTCGCAGAGGTGCTCAATGTCTGCCAGTTGCCGTGCCAACGGTGCCAAGGTATTGGCCGGGAGCTGAAGCTGCTTCCGCTGTTCTCCGAACGTGAAGCCAAATTTCTCGCCCGGAAGTTTCACTCCAGATTGGCCTGCTTGCCGTTCCAGATTCGAAATCGTTGATTCCAACAACGACTTGAAAGACGCGTTGTCCAACGACAACGACCCCTCGAAACTCCCAAACGCTGCCCTAGCCGAGCCGATGAAGTTGGCCACCCGCTTCTGTTCCGCCTTGGCCGCCTCAACATTGCTCCGATTCGGATAGACTTCCCGCTTAACCAAGGTGTCCAGTTGCTGGTTCTTTTCCTGCAACAGCGAGCCGGCCTCATCCTTGGCCGTGCTGGCCTGCATCAGGAATACCACCGCCCCAATCAGAAGCACCAAGGAGACGGTCAACCCGACCACGAACAAAACGTTCTTTTTGATCCAGTCCATGTCAGAGTTTGATCGGGCGTTTGAGCTTAACTTTCAGCGGGAACGTGAACGAGGCAGCGGTGTCCTCCACCTGATCTAGGTTGCCGGAAAGTTGAGTTTCCTTTTCGTCGAAAAGCGGACTGGTCTTCATGCCGCGTTCCAGTTCGTAGGCAACTTCGCTGTTCGCCTTGGCCTTGAGGTTCACTGCACGAATGGTGATGTTGATCGTCGCCACTTCGTTGGTCGAAGCCGCCGGTTTTTTGGCGGTCGCTTCGCCAGTTCCATCCCCTTCACCTTCGGTAGCCTTGGGAATCAGCCCATAACGGCGAGCCAGCGCAGGATCCATCCGCATCGGGTTCATCCGGGGTGACTCCTCTTCTTGGGCCGCAACTTCTTGAACCGGCTCGGTCGAATAGAGCTTGTCGATCCAAATGCCGACATCCACCCCCAATTTCACGCGCGCGGATTTTTCGGTTTCCAGCAATACCCGGCGGAGTTCGACCAAAATATCTCCCCAATAGATGCGCTCCTGCATCCAATTACCGAACTGGCCTGCCTCATCGGTAAGCGCCTTAAGTTTTGCCTCCTCCGCCTCCAGCGAGGTCTTAACTTGTTCCAACGGGTCCAACTGTTCGGAAATCTTTGCCGCACCGTCGGTTAACACCTTGGCCGTTTGCTGGAAGAAGACGCCAATCGCACCAACACCCAAGGCCAACACAAAAGCGGAGGCCAGCAAATAGGGCTTCTTGGAATTGAATTCCTGGCGGGCAAGCGAAGCCTTGGGCACCAGATTCAATTCAACGGGACATTGCACCACATTGCGCAATCCCAACCCCACAATCTCACCGAAGCACTGCGCCACCTTTTCCAGGTCCTCAACATTGACCGAAGGATCAATCTGGACGTTGCGGAACGGGTTCAGGAACTCGACCGGCAGATTCAGTTTCTCCTGAAAGAACTGCGCCGCATACGGCATGGTTGAGCCGCCGCCACAGAGGAAGACCCGAACCGGAGCCCCACCACCCTGCTGGGTTCGGTAGAACTGAATGGTCTGGTTTACCTGCAAATGCAACCGAGTAAGGACGTTGCGGGCCACCTTCGAGACCGCCGCCACTTTGGGGTTGTCGGGTTCCTCGTAGGCCCCTCCCAAGCTGACAAAACCTTCGGCAATCTTGAATTTTTCCGCTTCGTCGAAGCGCAGTTTGGCTTCCGCGGCGAACTCCTGGGTAATTGCGTTGGCCCCGACGTTGACGCTCCGGGCGTAATACTTACCGGCCTCGAAAAGCAGCACGTTGCTCGTCTTGGCTCCGATGTCGATCAGCAGGCTGCAACCTTCCTGATCGGCATAGTTGAACCGAAATGCATTTGCCAACGCGCCAATTGAGGAATCGACAGTCTGAGTCTTCAGCTTGGCGGCCTCCGCAGCTCCAAACAACTGCTTCTCCACGATCTCCGACTTGATGGCCACCAGCAGCACTTCCAGTTCGCTCGCGGCATTCGTGCCCAAAATCTGGTAGTCCCAAGCCGTCTCCGCCAACGGGAATGGAACATTCTGCTGTGCCTCGTATTGGATGATCTGGGTGACCTTCGAGGTGTCAACCGGAGGAAGTTTTACGAACTTGGAAAAAACTTGGAATCCCGGGGCACAGATGCTCGCAACCTGCGACGTAAATCCGACCTCGCTCAGCAGTTCCGGTAACGCCTTTTTGATGACGTTTTCGCGGGCCGCATCCTGGGATCCCGCCAGGCCCAACGACTTCACCCCGAACCGAATTAACTTCAGCCCACCATCGTCCGATGGTTCGAATTCGGCGGCCTTCAATGAGCCGGCCCCGAAGTCGACTGCCAGAAATGTTTTTGACTTGAGCATTGTTCGTGTCGTTTTCCCGACCCGGCCGACAAAAAACGCCCCTCACGGCATGCCCGCGAGGAGGCGATCTCGGCTTAAGCTGGTGGCTACCTAAAGAAGTTGCAGGGGCGGGTCAAACATAAAAACCCCTCGCGACCGAAAAAAGTTCACAAGTGTTCACGAACAATGCTTCGCCGCCGGTTCAGCGTCACAAAATTCTGGAGACAGGCGCTTTCCACATCAGCTACTTTGCTCCGTTTAGTCCGATCTCGAACACGACCATTCAGCCACGCGGATTAGGTTCAGCCGGGCCGGATTTGCCCCGTTTGAGCAACGCTTGCCGCACGGATTTGGTCAAAATCTCATGGCGAGAAAACCGCAGTCGCCTCACGCTTTGGCGGCGAATTCTTTCCCCCATGCTCCGCGTTTCCCGAGTCATCGTCCGCCTGACCGCCAGCCTTGCGGGCGGGATTGTCCTGTCGGCCGCCCCCATCAGCTTCAGTCGGGAAGTCCTGCCAGTTCTCTCGGACAATTGCTTCCATTGCCACGGCCCCTCAGAAACCGGTCGCAAGGCGGAGCTTCGCCTCGACACGCAGGAAGGCGCCTTCCGCGTCAAAAAGGGCAAAGCCGTCATCGTCGCCGGGAAGCCGGCCGAGAGCGAACTGGTGAAGCGGCTCTACAGCACGGATCCTGAAGAACTGATGCCGCCGGCCGATTCGCATCGGGCGCTGACGGACACCCAAAAAGACACTCTCAAGCGTTGGATCGCCGAGGGCGCGAAGTGGGGCAAGCACTGGGCGTTCGAATCGCTCCAGCCGGTTCCGGTTCCCGCCGTGAAACCGACCATAGGATCCCAGAATCCCATCGATGCGTTTGTTCTTTCCCGCTTGGAAAAGGAGAACCTCGCGCCGACCTCCGAAGCTCCCCGCACCCAACTCATCCGCCGCGTCTATTTCGACCTCACGGGCCTGCCACCGACACCGGCAGACATCGACGCGTTCGTGAATGACTCTTCTCCTCACGCCTACGAAGCGCTTCTCGACCGCGTGCTGAGGTTGCCCGCCTACGGCGAACGCGCCGCCCAGGAATGGATGGACCTCGCCCGCTACGCCGACACCTACGGCTTCCAGGCCGACGTCGAACGAGACCTGTCGCCGTGGCGCGACTGGGTGATTCGTGCCTTCAACGAAAATCTGCCCTACGACCAGTTCATCACCTGGCAGCTCGCCGGCGACCTCCTACCGGAGCCCACGCGCGAGCAGCGCCTCGCGACCGCCCTCAATCGCCTGCATCGCCAGACCAACGAGGGCGGCAGCATCGAGGAGGAATGGCGCACCGAATACGTTGCCGACCGGGTTCACACCATGGGCACCGCCTTTCTCGGGCTGACGCTGGAATGCTGCCGTTGCCACGACCACAAATACGACCCCATCAGCCAGCGCGACTACTACTCCCTGTTCGCTTTCTTCAATTCCATCGACGAGTCCGGGCTCTACTCGCATTTCACGCAGGCCACGCCCACGCCCACGCTTCTGCTCTACGGCGATGGCGTTGAGGAGAAGCACCGGCTCGCCAGACAGCAGATCAAGGACGGCGAAAACCGCCTCGCACAGGTTGCCCAGGAAGCCCGCAGTCGATTCGAGGACTGGTCCAAGACCGACGCGGCCAAAGCGGTGGAACTGCCCAAACCCGTCGCCGCCTTCTCCCTGGACGCGATCATCAGCAACAAGGTCGAGAGCGCGGTCGGCACGGCGAAGGCGTCACTGTCCGACAACCCGGAGCTGGTGGCCGGCAAGCTCGGTCAGGCGCTGAAGTTCAGCGGCGACAATTCCGCGACCATCGAGGGCGCCGGCAACTTCAAGCGCACCGATCCGTTTAGCTTCGACCTGTGGCTGCAGCCCACCGTAAAGCAGGACCGCGCCGTCGTGTTCCATTTTTCCCGCGCCTGGACCGATTCCGGCAGTCGTGGCTACGAACTTGTCCTCGACCATGGCCGGCCCACATTCGCACTGACCCACTTCTGGCCAGGCAATGCCATTGCCATCCGCTCCAAGGACACGCTGCCACTCGGCGAATGGACCCGCCTCACGGTGACCTATGACGGTTCCAGCCGGGCCAATGGCCTGGCGCTCTACCGCGACGGCAAGGCCCTCGAAACCGAGGTCGTGCGCGACAACCTGTTCAAGGACATCCAGCACCGCAGCGAATGGGGCGACGGTGAAGCCGGCGGCATCCGGCTGACTTTGGCGGGCCGGTTCCGCGATAACGGCTTCAAGGACGGACTCATCGACGAATTCCAAGTCTTCGACACCTGCCTGATGCCTTGGGAAGTCGGAAGCCGGAAGTCGGAAGCCGGAGGCACGGCCGCGGCGGACTTCGCGACCTATCTGACCCGCTACGACGCGCCGTATCGCGCCGCCCTAGCCGCGCTGAAGCAGGCGCGCGACGCCGAGAATGACCTCGTCAATCCCGTCCGCGAAATCATGACGATGAAGGAGCTGCCGCAACCGCGGGAGACCCACGTCCTAAAGCGCGGCGCCTACGACGCCAAGGGCGACCTCGTGTCGGCTGGCACGCCCGAGCGCATTTTCCCGCTGCCCGCCGGCGTGCCGCACAACCGCCTCGGATTGGCGCAATGGATGACCGATCCAAAGAATCCGCTCACCGCCCGCGTCGCCGTAAACCGCATTTGGAAACAGCACTTCGGCCGCGGTTTGGTAGCCACTGTCGAAGACTTCGGCGCGCAGGGCCGCCTGCCCACGCATCCGGAACTGCTCGACTGGCTGGCCGGCGAATTCATCCGCAGCGGCTGGGACCGCAAGGCCCTGCACAAGCTCATCCTCCTGTCCGCGACCTACCGGCAAAGCTCCGTGGCTTCGCCCGAATTGGTCGCGCGGGACCCGGACAATTCGCTCCTTGCCCGCGGCCCCAAACACCGGCTGGGCGCCGAGGTGATCCGCGACCACGCCCTCGCCGCCAGCGGACTGCTCGTCCAAAAAGTCGGCGGCCCCAGCGTAAAGCCCTACCAGCCCGCCGGCGTCTGGGAAGAAGCCGGCACCGGCAAATCCTACACGCAGGACAAGGGCGACAAGCTCTACCGTCGCAGCCTCTACACGTTCTGGCGGCGGACCGCCCCGCCGCCGTCCATGCTCACCTTCGACGCCACCTCGCGCGAGGTCTGCACCGCCAAACGGGAAACCACGACCACGCCGCTCCAGGCGCTGGTGCTGCTCAATGATCCGCAGTTCCTCGAAGCCGCCCGTGTGCTCGCCGAGCAGACCATCCGCGCCCACGGCGACAATCTGGGTGCCCGGGTGGACGACGCGTTCCGCCGCCTCACTGGCCGCGCCCCGCAACCGCGGGAACAGGAAATCCTTACCCGCCTGCTCACCGAGCAACTCGACTATTTCAAGGCCCAGCCCGAGGCCGCGGCCAAGTATCTCGCCATCGGCGAGCGCCCCCGCGACGCCGCCCTGCCGGCGGAACAGGTCGCCGCCACCACCGTGATGACCAGCGCCGTGATGAACCACGACGAGTTTGTGATGAAACGCTGACCCTTTCGACGCCATGAACCCCTGCTCTGGTCCTCTGCCCGCCTTCGGCCTCAGCCGCCGTGATTTCCTCAACCGCTTCGGCCTCGGCCTTGGCGGCATTGCGCTGGGGCACTTGCTGAATCCGGCATCCGCACTCGCCGCCAACACTGGCCCCGACCTCGGCATCCTTGGCGGCAAGCTGCACTTCACGCCTAAGGCCAAGCGCGTGATCTACCTGTTTATGAGCGGCGGGCCGTCGCAGCTCGAAACGTTCGACTACAAACCGCTGCTCAACGAGCGCAACGGCGAGCAGTTGCCCGATTCCGTGCGCCGCGGCCAACGCCTCACCGGGATGTCTGGCAACCAGGCTTCCCTGCCCATGGCCGGCTCGGCCTTCAAGTTTGCCCAGCATGGCAAATCCGGCATCTGGATGAGCGAACTTCTGCCGCACACCGCCAAGGTCGCGGACGAACTCTGCGTAATCCGCTCCATGTTCACCGAGGCGATCAACCACGACCCGGCGATCACGTTTCTCCAGACCGGCTCGCAGGTTTCCGGCCGCCCCAGCATCGGTGCCTGGGTCCACTACGGCCTCGGCAGCGCCAATGAAAACCTGCCGGCGTTTGTCGTGCTCATCACGCGCGGCAAGGTGGACCAACCGCTTTACTCGCGCCTCTGGGGCAGCGGTTTCCTGCCTGCGGAACATCAGGGCGTCCAGTTCCGCGCCGGCAAGGAACCCGTGCTCTACCTGAACAATCCCGACGGCATTTCCGCCGCCAGCCGCCGGCAGATGCTCGACCGCCTGCGCGAGCTGAACGAGTTCGGGCGCGACCGTCTGGGCGACGCCGACCTCGACACGCGCATCGCGCAATACGAGATGGCTTACCGGATGCAGAGTTCCGTCCCCGACGTCACCGACCTGTCAAAGGAGACCGAAAGCACCTACGAACTCTACGGACCCGACGCGAAGAAGCCCGGCACCTTCGCCGCCAACTGCCTGCTGGCGCGCCGCATGGCGGAACGCGGCGTGAAGTTCATCCAGCTTTACCACCAGGGCTGGGACCAGCACGGCGGCCTGCCCAACGGCATCCGCCAGCAATGCAAGGAAACCGACCAACCCGCCGCCGCGCTCATTACCGACCTCAAGCAACGGGGTATGCTCGACGACACGCTGGTCGTCTGGGGCGGCGAATTCGGCCGGACCAATTACTCGCAGGGCAAACTCACCGCCACTGACTACGGTCGCGACCACCACCCGCGCTGCTTCTCGATCTGGATGGCCGGTGCCGGGATCAAGCCGGGCACGACCTACGGCTCCACCGACGACTTCGGCTACAACGTCGCGGAAAACGGCGTCCACGTTCATGATCTGCACTCAACGATGCTCCACCAACTCGGCGTGGACCACGAACGCCTGACCTACCGATTCCAAGGCCGCGACTTCCGCCTGACCGACATCCACGGGAAGGTCGTGAAGGGGATTCTCTCCTGAGCTGCGATGCCTCGGGACGCCATCCTGATTCTGGAAGACAACGCCGAACGGCGGGACCATTTCACGTCGGCGGTGGCTTCGTTGCCGGGCATTTCGCTGGTGGTTTGGCCGGATGCCCCGGCGATGATCCGGGAGCTGCCGGACTGGTTGGGCCGTGCGCGCTTGATTTCCCTAGATCACGATCTGAATCCACAGCATCCCGATTCACCTGATCCATTGACCGGTCTCGAAGCGGCGGTGTTTCTCGCAACCCAGACTCCCTGCTGCCCCGTGATCTTGCATACGACGAACTACCTTCGGGTCGAATCCATGGATCGTGAATTGCGCGACGGCGGCTGGCAGACTTTCCAAATCCGCCCGTTCAGAGATGACTGGATTGAGCGGTTTTGGCTGCCCAAGGTTCGGGAACTGATCGCTCAATGAGCAGCATGTCACTCGCAAACAAGTTCCTCGTCGTCATCGGCGGAACCAGCGGGCTGGGGCTGGCCGCCACGCGTGCATGTGTGCGCGCCGGCGCCCGGGTCGTTGCCGTCGGACGCGATCCGGACAAGGCGGCCGCGGTCCCGACGGAACTCGGCGATTCCGTCCGGGTGCTTGCCGCCGACGCCACGGACCCGACGACTGCCGAAAAGGCCATCGCGCTGGCTGTTTCGGAGTTCGGCAGCTTTCACGGGCTTTACCATGTCGCCGGCGGCAGCGGGCGCCGGCGAGGCGACGGGCCGTTGCACGAAATCACCGACGAGGGCTGGGATTTCACGCTCCAGCTCAACCTCACCTCGCTGTTCAACTCGAACCGAGCCGCGCTCCGTCAGTTCCTCAAGCAGGGCACCGGGGGCAGCATCGTGAACTGCGGTTCGGTGCTCGGCTTCTCGCCCTCGCCGAAGTTCTTCTCCACCCACGCCTACGCCGCCGCCAAAGCCGCGATCATCGGGCTCACGAAATCTGCCGCCGCCTACTACGCACCCCAGAACATCCGGTTGAATGTGCTCGCCCCGGCGCTGGTCGCGACGCCGATGTCCCAGCGCGCGCAAGGCGACGAAGCCATCCTGAACTTCATCAAGACCAAGCAACCCCTCGACGGCGGCCGCATCGGCCAACCCGAGGATCTTGATGGCGCCGTTGTCTGGCTGCTGTCGGACGAAAGCCGATTCGTTACCGGTCAGGTGATCGCGGTGGATGGCGGGTGGAGCGTGAGTGAGGGGCAGCATGAGCAGTGAAGAAAATAGACCACGCCAGCGGTGGCCGTGGTGGTTGGCGTATGCTTTTGCCTCGGGGTTTACAGTGGCAGCACTGCTTTCTGCGAAAATGGATCATGATCTTCAGCCAATGGTCATCAACGACAACCATCATGAAATCTTCGGCTTGGGAGGAATCCCAGACGAACAGCGCGAGGCTCTGATGAAGACCATCCGTAAGTCGTCCATCTGGCATAGCCGGTTATTGATTGCCTCATGCCTGACCAATCTCGCACTGGCAACAGCCCTAGTTGTTCGACGCAAATGAAGTATCTCCTCGGCCTCGATCTCGGTGGCACCAGCGTCAAAGGCGTCGCCGTCACGCCGGACGGCGAGACACTGGCCAAGTTCCACGAATCCTTCGCGCTGGCGGAGCCGATGGCGTTTGCCGGCTGCGTCGCTAAGGTCGCCGCGTTGGCCGAGGCCCAGTTGGGCCGTCCCGCCCGAATCGGACTGTCCGCTCCGGGCATCGCAGCGAAGGACGGTAGTAGCATCGCCTTCATGCCCGGACGGTTTGACGGGCTCGAAGGGATGGTCTGGGCCAATTACCTGAACCGCCCCGAAGGCGTGCCGGTGCTCAATGACGCCAATTCCGCCCTGCTCGGCGAGGTCTGGCTTGGCGCAGCCCGTGGCGCGACCAATGCCATCCTGCTCACCCTCGGCACCGGCGTCGGCGGTGCGGCGCTGGTGGATGGCCGCCTGCTTCGCGGCCACACCGGCAAGGCGGGCCATCTGGGCCACGTCTCGCTCGGCCCGGACCTGGCGCCCGACATCTGCAACTGCCCCGGCTCGCTGGAAACCGCCCTCGGCAACTACAACATCGCCGAACGCACCGGCGGCCGGTTCGCCACCACCCACGACCTCATCCGCGCCCACGAGGCCGGCGATGCGTTCGCCACGGAAGTCTGGCGGAAGTCGGTCAAGGCGTTGGCCGCCGCACTGGCGTCGTTCGGCAACGTGTTGGACCCGGAGGTCGCAATCATCGGCGGCGGCATCGCCCGGTGCGGGGAAACGCTGCTCCGGCCGCTCCGCGAATATTTGGCCGCGATGGAATGGCGCACCGGCGGCGACGGCATGAAATTGGTGCCGGCAGCCTTGGGCGAACTGGCCGGGGCCTACGGCGCGGCCCGGCACGCCGCCGTTCAGTAGGCCGAGGTGGAGAGCCGCTCGACCTTGAGCACCGGCGTCCGCCAGCGTTCGTCGCGCCACTCGGTGCCGTGGACGAAAACGCGCTGGTTTTCGAACCGCTCCAATTTCACCTCGGGATTCTCGACGATCAGGAAATCAATCAGGCCCTCGTCCCGTTTGAACAGGCCCCCGACGCGTCGGGTGCTACGCAGTTCGTAATTGCCGGGTGCCTGCAGCTTGGTAGTGCGGCGCACCACCCCTTCCCGCACGACGGCGCGCGCTTCCGGTTGCGGCTCGACCACTGCCGGAACCGGTTTAACCGCGGGCGCAGGCTCCGGGCTCGACGTCGGCACACCCACCAGGTCCGGCCCAGCATTCGGAGCCGGACTTTCCGGGAGCGGGGCAACCGGTGCCACTGGAGCTTCGGCCACCGGCCGGGCGGGGGCCAAGGCGGGCAAAGGTGCGGGATTCCGGTTCAACGCCGGTTGCAGCCGGATCGCGGGCACAATCTGGGGCGCGGGTTCCGGAACGGGCACGACCTCGGGCTCCGGGACCTTCGCGACCGGCGCCGCTTCGCCAGCCTCCAGCAGGCTTGTCGCGACAAAGGCGACGGCTTGGGGCGGCGGTTCGATTTGGATCCAGTCGTCGGCTCGCCGGATCTCGCTGACGGCATCGCCGCGTTTGAGTTCGCCCAGTTCGCTGTAGTTGCGACCGGGGCCGGCCCGAAACTTGAGCACTTCGCTCTTCACCTGGCGGGCCGACGAGTCCACCAGCGGGGCATAGACCCAGACGGCAACTTCCGCGGGCAAACGGATCTTCGCCCATTTGCGGCCGCCACCGGGCTCACCTTCGGCGCCCTCGACCTCGGCGACCACGGTCACTTCTGAACCGCGCCGCAGGGTGCCGAGCACTTCGCCATCGTAGGAGGGTTGGGCCCGGACATTGGTTCGGTCGGCCTTGACCCGGGCGCCGGGCGCCGCAAGGCCCGCCAACACCGGCACCAGCGTGGCCAAGGTGAGCAACGAACGGAATTGGGAGCGGAAACTGGAAGAGGAGCGCAGAACAACGTCAACCATGACGCCGTCAGGTTCGGGCGCCCTCGGTGTCCCGCAAGAGCGATTTGATCTCCAGTTCGGTCAGCACGCGGTATTTCCCGAGGGGCAACTCGCCGAGCCGGATGCGGCCGATCTGGGTCCGCTGCAGCCGTTCCACCTCGAAACCGATGGCTTCAAACATACGCCGGACTTCGCGGTTCTTGCCCTCGCCCAACTCCAGCTCGACGATGCTGTGGGAGTTGTTCGAGGAGATGAGCTGAACCCGGTCCGCCCGCAGCAGGTCACCTTCATGCCGGATGCCGGCCGTGAACGGGCGCAGATCTTCGGGCTGGAGCTTGCCGACGATGGTGGCACGGTAGTGTTTGTGGATGCCGTAGCGGGGATGGGTCAACCGCAGCGTCAGGTCACCGTCGTTGGTCAGGAAGATCAGGCCTTCGCTGTGGCAATCGAGCCGGCCGACCGGATGCAGGGCCTTGGCCCATTCGACCGGCAGGAGATCGCCCACCACATTCCGGCTTTCCGGGTCATGCTTGGTGCAGATGAAGCCCCGCGGCTTGTGCAGGGCAACGTAGATCTTGCGGCGTGGCCGCACCACGACGCCGTCGACCACCACCCGGGCAGTGGCTTCGTCGACCTTGGTCCCGAGTTCCGTCACCACCTTGCCATTGACCGTGACCAAGCCGTCCGTGATGAGGCGCTCCGCCGCACGGCGGGACGCCACGGAAGCATCCGCGAGGAATTTCTGGAGACGGACCATCGGGAAAATTGGGTGCTAAAAACGGCAATTGCCAATCGGGTCACCAGTTCGCCGGTGGCCGCAATTGGCAATCGGGGACCCGTAAGGAGACGAGCGCTTACTCCGGGGGCTTGGTCTTGCGGAGACCAGTAATCCGGTCCCCTTCCTTCCACTGGCCCCGTCCCTTGAGGAGGGCGACCCGCTCAAAACGCTTGAGCACGCTGCGCTTGGAACCGCCGGCCGAGCTGGCCGCGCGAAGACTTCTGTGTTGAGACATAAACCTTTTGAAAGCTGTGTTGAACCCGCCGGCCGGGCCGAACGGAGCGGGGTGTGTAGCAGAGGAGCCGGGTGATGCAATCGGTTTTTGCGTCCGAAACCGGGTTCCCGACGGCAGATTGCCCAGAAAAATCTATTGCCGGAAGCCCGCCATCCCATACTTTGCGCCGCTCCGTCCGTGGAGATTTTGTCATGAACGTCGAACTCTGTCGCAAAGCCCTCGAAAAGATCGGTAACCCGCACGTGCTGATTAACATGGTTTCGCGCCGTGTCCGCCAGCTCAACAGCGGCGGCGGTGGCATCGCCCGCCCGCTCGTGGACGTGGACGCCACCATGGGCGCCGCGGACGTCGCCCTGCTGGAGATCATTGAGGACAAGATTGGGGTCGAATACCTCGACGACGCCGGCGTGGCCATCCCCGTCGCCGTCCCCGCGCCCAAGCGCCGCCGCCGCGCCGCCGCCGCGGCAGCTCCCGCGGCTGCCGCCTGAGGTCAGCGCCCAGTTTCTAGGCAGCCGGAGGGCGACGCTCTCCGGCTGTTTGCGTTTATGGCCGACATCCTCTCCAACCACAAAGCCCGCCGGGATTATCACATCCTCGATACTTACGAGGCGGGCATCGTGCTGCATGGCACCGAGGTGAAGGCCCTGCGCGCCGGCAAGGGTCAGATCACCGACGCCTTCGCCCGGGTGGAAAAGGACGAGGTCTGGCTGCACAATTCGCACATTGACGAGTATTCGCACGGCAACCAGTTCAACCACGCCCCCAAGGGCAAGCGGAAGCTCCTGCTCAACCGGACCGAGATCCGGAAGCTGGTGGAATGGTCCAAGATCAAGGGCCACACGCTCGTCCCGCTGTCGTTCTACTGGAAGAACCACCGCGTGAAGGTCCAGCTCGCTGTCGGCAAGGGTAAGGCTGAGTTCGACAAGCGCGACGACATCAAGAAGCGCGAATCGGACCGCGAAGTGAAGCGGGCCACGATGCACGACCTCAAGCGGCGTTAGCCTCCTCGTCCGAAATCTGGACTGCGCCGGCATGCCGGCGCTTTGGCTTCGCCGTCGAACCGCTGTCAGGGCCTTTGCGTTTAACCACCGCGAAACCAAAGCGGCGTCTTGCCGCCGCAGTCCAAAGCTGCGCTGTGACACTCGTCTCCTCGCGATGCGGTTACGCGCCTCCGGATTCCTGTTGAAGTGAGCCTCCCCGCCTCCCCCGCGCCCGAAGGGCTTTGCCTGACCGGAATTCCCCGCCACTCTCCGGCCGCCATGCAGACCCTTTACCTCGACGTTTTCAGCGGCATCAGCGGCGACATGTTCCTCGGCGCGCTGCTGGACCTCGGGGTTGATTTCCGTGAACTGGAACGCGGCCTCCGCCGGCTGAAGCTCGACGGTTACCACCTGCATGTCGCCCGCGGCACCAAGTCCAGCATCGCCGGCACCAAGTTTGACGTTCACCTCGAAGCCGCCCACAGCCACGAACACCCGCACCCGGCCGGCGCCGACTGCGGCCACGGCTGCGACCATAACCACGACCATCCGCACGACCACGGGCACGCGCACCCCCATCACCACGACGGCAGCCGGGATTTCGCCGCCATCCAGGCGCTGATCCATGCCAGCACGCTGTCCGACTGGGTCAAGGAACGCTCGGTCGCCGTTTTCCGTCGGGTCGCCGTGGCCGAGGGAAAGATCCACGGCGTGCCGCCGGAACAGGTCCACTTCCACGAAGTCGGCGCGGTGGACTCCATCGTGGACATCGTCGGCGCCTGTCTCGCGCTGGAACTGCTCGGGAAACCGCGCGTGCTCGCCGCTCCGGTCGTCGAGGGCACCGGCTGGGTTCGCTGCGCGCATGGCCGCTTCCCGGTGCCGACCGCCGCCACCCTGGAAATCCTCGGCGCCCGCGGCATCCCGGTCACGCAGTGCGAGGAACCCCACGAACTCGTCACACCCACCGGCGCCGCGCTGCTCGCCGAGTTCGCCGAGACGTTCGGTCCAATGTCCGGACTCGTCGCCCGCAAGGTCGGCTACGGCCTAGGCACCCGCGACAACCACACCCGGCCCAACGTGCTCCGCGCCGTCCTCGGCGACGCCCCGGACGCCGCGGCGGAACACGACTGGGAAACCGACACCGTGGCCGTGCTGGAAACCAACCTCGACGACGTCACCGGCGAGATCCTCGGCCACTTCGTCGAATCCACGCTCAAGGCCGGCGCGCTCGACGTCTTCCACACGCCCATCCAGATGAAGAAGAACCGGCCCGGCGTGCTGCTGACCGTGCTCTGCGCCGCGGCCGACGCCGACCGCTTCACCGAACGCCTGCTCCGGCACACCAGCGCCTTTGGCGTGCGCCGCACCCTGGCCGAACGCCGCAAGCTCCGGCGCGAGTTCGTGCGGGTGAAGACCGAGTTCGGCGAAGTGCCGGTGAAGCTGGGTCAGCTCGACGGCGAAGTCATCCAAGTGGCGCCGGAGTTCGACGCGTGCCGCGACAAGGCGGTGCAAGCCGGCGTGCCGGTGCGCACGGTGATGGCGGCGGCGGAGAAGCTGGCCCGGGCGGCCGCCGACTCGACAGGGGTCTAGCAGGAGTTGGGATTCCTTCGCTTTTCCTGACAAAATCACAGAATTGCAGCTCACCCGACTGCTAACATCCTTGGAGTTGGACACGGTGGATTATCTCGTCACCAAAGAATTGTTGGACCTGCACGACAAATATGATGGGGATCTAGGTCTGCTTGATGAACGGTGGGCTGCCAAAGAAGACAGAGGGCGATTTGGCCGTGAGCAGATTCGCACCTTGGGCGAGTATATTGAGCAGGTCCGCTTGGGGCAGTTGGAGACATTGTCTCCGGAGCTGAAGCGAACGGTTGAGCAAAGGATCCGCGTTCTTCAGTCACTAATAGCACCCGACGTCGTCATCACCCTCCAGCAACGATTACGGTGATTCGCGGAGTTGGATTCTTCAGTGGTGGCTCTAACCAAGGATCAGCAACGCCACTGAGGGTTGCCACCCCCCGCGGGGTCTTGGTGCAATTGAGGCTCGCCCCGGGCCAGCCAGGCGCGGAGCGGCGGCAGAAAGTATTCCCGGTGCCCGTGGTGTTGGCGGCCGCGGAGAAACTGGCCCGGGCGGCGGCCGGCTCGACAGGGGTTTAGTGGGCGTTAGGTTAAAGACCGTTATCCGAACAGAATCGCAGGATTGCGGTTCACCTAACTTTTAGGCGGCAGCGACACGCTATGCCAGTGGAGTTCGACATTCGCCCATCCGTGCAGAAGAACAACGAACTGCCATTCGAGCGGTTGCGAGTTGTTCAGAGTCTCTCTGAGTTGCGGCTTCCAGACATTCGCGTCGGAGTTGTTTTCATCTTTGCGGATTGGAGCGGTCCAGCATTCATGGCGTTGCGTCGGTTCACGCGTTTACTTTCCACGCTCGACCTCGGCTCGCTTGATGTCGTCATTCTCGACATCGATTCGATGACAGGCGACGACATGATTCGACTGTTCGGACACGTCGTTCACGGCGCAGGCGAGACTCTTTGGGTTCAGGATGGTCGAGTCGTCGCGGAGTTGTCAGCGTTTCGGCCAGAGTCCGAGGCGCTAATTATCCATCACACGAGTGCGTTACTATGACTGCCCTACTACGCTTTGGCTCAGTCAGATTGCTAAGAGCCTGTCTGAGAAGTCGGTGTGAAGTGCGAAAGTAAGGAAAGCGAACGCAGT
>CAZRRO010000010.1:0-211113 GCA_964602595.1 uncultured Verrucomicrobiota bacterium
TCCACCCCACGGTGCGGAATGCCGCCCTCCGCTCCGCTCCGGGCGGGGAAGGCGCGGCGCGCCTGCTCTACCCAACGCGGCCGTGTTCAACCACGATGTCCGAATGCGCCCGCCAGCGGCTGCGATTCCCGCCGACGTTGCCGACGGGGATGCCCTACCGGTCGCACTTCGCTGGTCTTGTGTTTCCGATGGACACCGTTCCTCCGGACGTGCTGGCCAGGCTGGAGCCGGCCCTCTCGGAACTCGTCGCCTTCGCCTTCTGTTTTCTCGCCCTGCCGATGGTCTCATTTCTTGCCGCCGCGACCGCGCAATGGGATTTTGAATTCAATGTGCTCGGCTGGAAGAAGCTGCTGGTGTCGCTGGCCCGGAGCTACAGTTGGCTGTTGCTGGCGACCTTCTACCGGGTCATCGGATTTTGGAAGTTCCAGCGGTGTGCGCAGCCGTTCGTCTGGATCGG
This sequence comes from uncultured Verrucomicrobiota bacterium, assembly GCA_964602595.1. Classification (GTDB taxonomy): domain Bacteria; phylum Verrucomicrobiota; class Verrucomicrobiia; order Limisphaerales; family UBA9464; genus CAIWAH01. The sequence continues at coordinate 458 of CAZRRO010000010.1, forward strand.
CGTGAATCCGATCACGATCTATTTCGGCGGGAAGTTCCACGGGGAACGGCATGAGGAATTCATGGATTGGCCGATTCCTCGGGGCGCCCATTGCCGGCGGGCTTGCCCATGGACCGGCGACCGCTAGCGTCGCCACGCGTCATGATATTCCCCCGCCTCACTCCCGTCGGATGCGTCGCGCTGTTTTCCCTCGGCGCCTTGGCTGCCCCGCTCCCTGCCGAATTGCGCACGCCGGTAGCGGCCCTGCGGGCCGTCGCGGCTGAGGGCCAGGGCAACGTCGCCGCCAGCGCTGCCTTCCAGCAGGTTGTCCGCACGGATGCCACGGCGATTCCCGCGTTGCTGGAATCGATGGACGGGGCCAACGACTACGCCCTCAACTGGCTGCGCTCCGCCATCGAGACGGTGGCCCAACGCGACGCCGCCGGCGTGAAGGGCGTGCTGGCCCCGCTGGAAGGATTTCTCCGCGATACCCGGCATCATCCCCGTGCCCGCCGGCTGGCCTACGAACTCGTGGCCCGGGCTGACGCGGCCAAGGCGCAGGGCTTGTTGCCGGACTTCCTGAACGATCCAAGCAATGAACTGCGACGTGAGGCGGTCCAGCAGTTGGCGGATGCCGCCGCCGCCAAGGCCAAGGCCGGCGAAAAGGACTCGGCGACGGCTGGCTACCGGAAGGCGCTCGCCGCGGCCCGCGAGGCCGACCAAATTGAGTCCGTCGCCAAACAACTCGGCGAACTGGGCGACAAGGTCGACTTGCAGAAAACCTTTGGCTGGGTCACCCGGTGGAAGGTCATCGGCCCGTTCGACAACGCCGGCGGCGCGGGTTTTGAGAAGGCGTTCGCGCCTGAGCTGGGCATCGATTACGCCGCCGAGGTGGACGGACTGAATGGCAAGGTCCGGTGGCGCGACTACGAAACGAAGAGCGAATACGGTCTCGTGGATTTCAACCAGCCGCTCACGGCCCTGAAGAGCGTGACCGGTTATGCCGCCGCGGAGTTTTGGTCCGATTCCGCCCGTCCCGTGGAACTCCGGCTTGGCTGCAAGAATGGCTGGAAGGTCTGGCTCAACGGCAAACCCCTTTTCGGCCGGGACGAATACCACCGGGGAATGGAGATCGACCAATACCGCCTCGCCGCGCAATTGCAGGCGGGCAAAAACGTCATCCTGGTGAAATGCCTCCAGAACGAGCAAACCGAGGATTGGACCAAGGAATGGGAATTCCAGATCCGTGTGACCGACGCCCAAGGGACCCCCATCGCGTCCGCCAAATGAAGCTTCCCGCAACTCGCAACGCACCCGCCATGAACTCTTTCGATTCTCCTTCCCGAATCCCGTTCGCCGCGCTGGTTATTGCGCTGGCCATTTCCGTGCCGGCCCGTGCCGATGACTGGACCCAGTGGCGCGGCCCGTTGGGCAATGGCGTGGCGGCCGACGTCAAGCTGCCGTCCAAGCTGGATGCGCAATCGATCGCCTGGGCGATTGACCTTCCGGGCCGGGGTCTGTCCTCGCCGATCATCGTGGGGGAACGGGTGTTCGTCTCCGCGACCAGCGGCGTGAAGCAGGACCGGCTGCATGTGCTGTGCTTCAATCTCGGCGACGGTTCGCTCCGGTGGGAACGCCAGTTCTGGGCGACCGGCCGCACGATGACCCACGAAAAGATCGGCGGCGCCGCCCCGACGCCCGCCAGCGACGGCCAGCGGATTTACGCACTGTATTCCTCCAATGACTGCGTGGCGCTCGACCTCGAAGGCAACCTCGTTTGGTTCCGTGGGCTGGGGCGGGATTATCCGAACGCCAGCAACTCGCTCGGCATGTCTTCCTCGCTGGTGGCGGCCGACGGCGTGGTGGTCGCCCAGGTGGAGAACGACAGTGAATCCTTCACGGCGGGGATTGACGCCAAGACCGGCGAGAATCGTTGGAAGCTGGACCGCCCGAAGAAGGCCAACTGGACCTCGCCGACGCTGTTGAAGGGCCCCGGCGGCAAGACGTTGGTTGCCTTACAGTCGTCCAAAGGCTTGGCCGGCGTCGACATCACCACCGGAGCCGTCATTTGGAACTACGGCGAGGGGGCTTCCACCGTGCCCTCGACCACCGTGAGCGACGGCAAACTTTACGTGCCGTCCAACGGCCTGACCGTGCTGGAGCCGGGCTCGGAGGCCGCGCCCAAGCAGCTCTGGCGTTCGGCGCAGCTCCGGCCGGGCACTTCGAGTCCGCTGGTTCTGGGCAACCGGGTGTTCACGATGAACGACGGCGGCATCCTGAGCTGCGGCGACGCGGCCGACGGCAAACGGCTCTGGCAACTGCGGCTGAAGGGGCCGTTCAGCTCCACTCCCGTCGCGGCCGGCGGTTTCCTTTACTGCGTCAACGAGAAGGGCCTGCTTCAGGTCGTGGATCCGTCCCTCCCCGAAGGAGGGGTTGTCAGTGAATTGGAATTAGGGCAGGAAGTGCTTGGCACTCCATCTATCGCCGCGGGATCGATCTTCGTCCGCAGCGATCACAAACTTTGGCGGATTGGCCGGGCTAGCGCGCTCTAGCGGGGGAATAAGTCTGGGGCGCAGCTGACCGGCCTTCCGTTGGAACCACGGGGGATTTGGTGATACAACGGGCCAGCGGTTCAACACCGACCGGGACTGGCGCAGCGGGCACGCTCCATGGAGCTGCCCGGGCGCTTGCCCTATTACGTTACACTTGGCAGCCCTTGATTGCCTTGGCCCTCGGCTTGGCGGTTACCTTCGCCGGTTGGCGAGTGTTGGTTTCCCGAAACGATGCTCGATTGGACGACCAACTCCAGCGGCACGGCACCAACATACTGCTCAATTTCCAGAGCCTGACGGCCCACCGGGTGGTGTTCCTCAACGGGATTCGCGGCCTCTTTTCCTCATTCACGAACTTCAGCCGGGCCGAGTTCGAGCATTATGTCCGGACGTCCGACTCGGAACCGTCGGATGATGCGGTCATCGACCTAGGCTTCGCCCCGCGGGTCACCGCGGCGGAATGGCCTGCCTTCCGGGAACGCATGCTCCGGGAAGGGTTTACCGCGGCCCATTTTCCGGAGAACCCACCGAGCTTGGACCAAGGAGAGTGTTTTCCCATCGCGTATTTTACCGACCACCGGACGCGATCGGTCGTGCCGATTGGCTATTCCCTGAACTCTGAGAATAACCGCCTCGCCGCCATTCGGACTGCCTGTCGCACGGGCAAGGCCACCGCGACCGGCCCGGTCAGGGTCCACTCCTCGGACGTTCAGCACGACGAGCCCGGTTTCCTGCTGTTCGCGCCGGTCCATGAGGGAAGTTTTGACATGGAGCTCGGAGCGCCGGTCCGCGGCGTCGCGTTCATCTCGCTATCAGCCCATCGCCTGTGGCGCGGGACGGTTGGCGAATTTCCGGGCCTCGTCCTGCGGGTCTATGACGGCGGCAAATTGGCGCGGGACCGGCTAGTCTATGAATCCGATCATGGGGCCCATGCCGATGTTTTGCCCCACATCTGGTTCACCATGACCGGCCTGGGCCGGGATTGGACCGTGGCCGTTGTGCCCTTGCCAGAGTTCCGGGCACTGGCGGGACCGTTGCCCAAAGGCTGGTTGGTTGCGGCCGGTGTGGCGGCTTCGTTCGGCGTCTTTGCCACGATGCTCGCGCAGGCGCTGGGCCGGCGGCGCAGCGACGTCGACGCGCTCCGCTTGGCCCTATCCGAAGCGGCCTTGCGTCGCCGGGAAAAGGCGCTTGCTGCAGTGGCTGAGCTGGGTCCGCTCCTTGCGCGCACCCAGTTCGCCGGCGACCGCCTGCCAGAAGCCCTCCAACGGCTCGGCACCGCGGCCGCCGCGGACCGCGTCCACCTGCGGTTGGTGCAAAACCTCCCCGACCAAGGCCTTTGCGTCAGCCCGGTGGCCGAATGGTGTGGCCTAGGCACAGCCTCGACTGTTCAGCATCCGGCCGTCGAACGATTGCCGCTGAGCGGCTGGATTGGCGACTGGTTTGAACGGTGCCGTCGCGACGGGGTGGTCATGGGCACCCGGGCGGACTTCCCTGACGGCGAGCGAACCGTGCTCGATGCCACTGGCGTCACCGCGGTTCTGGCGATCCCGGTGTGGATCGATGGTCAGCCCGGCGGGCTGATCCTCTTTGAACGGTGCCAGGACGACCGGCTGTGGGAGGCCGATGAGTTGGAATTGCTGCGTGGCGGTTGCCTTGCCGTGGGATTGGCACTTGAACGCACCCGGGCGGAAGACCTGCTCGGACACGAGGCGGAACGGTTGGCGGTCACCTTGGAATCCGTCACCGAAGGGATCGTCGTTACGGACCCGGATGGCCGGGTAAGCCTGATGAACCGGGTGGCCCTCGGGTTTGCGGGCACGACTTGGGACCAAGCCCGCGGGCGCCTGGCCACGCAACTGTTGCGTCTGGAGGACCCAACCGCGCGGTCGAGTGTCAGCACGCTCATCCGGCAGGCTTTGGAGCTCTCCCATCCGGAGGAGCTTTCCACGGTGTTCACGCTGCATTTGTCAGCGAGCCGCACGGTGTCGGTTGCCGTGACCGTCGCCGCGTTGCGTGTGCCCAGCCGGGGGGTGCAGGGTGCCGTGATCTGCCTGCGGGACATTACGGAACGCCAGCGGCTCGCCGAGGAACAGCTCCGCGCCAGCAAGTTGGAATCCGTGGGCCAATTGGCCGGCGGCATTGCGCACGATTTCAACAACCTGCTGGCGGCGATGCTAGGCAACGTTTCCTTGGCGGGCCAGATGCTGGACGCGCCGGGAGAACTGGAAACCTGCCTGAAACAAACCGAAGCGGCCATTTGGCGCGCCCGGGGACTCACGCAGCAACTGCTCACCTTCGCCAAGGGCGGTGCCCCGGTGGCCCGCTCGACCGACGTGCGGACAGTTAGCCGGCAGGCCGTGGAATTGGCGCTGCGCGGCACCCACGTGCGCCTCGAACCGGACTTCCCGGCCGACCTCTGGCCGGCCGAAGTGGATCCGGGCCAGCTTGCCCAGGTGTTCCAGAACCTCGCCCTCAATGCCGTCCAGGCGATGAACGGCCAAGGCCAACTCTGGCTCTCCGCCCGCAATGTGCCCGCCACTGCCCCGGATCGGCCAACCAGCCTGCGCGGTGACGCGATCTGTTTCACGGTGCGCGATGCCGGGCCTGGCCTCAGCCCGCAGGCGATGGGGCGTTTGTTCGAACCCTATTTCACGACCCGCTCCGGCGCGTCAGGCCTGGGTCTGGCCACCGCCTACAACATCGTCCGGCGGCACAGTGGGCTGCTGACCGCCGATGCATCTCCCGGGCAAGGTGCCTGTTTCTCGGTTTGGCTACCCGCTACCGCCAAGCCGGTGACGTTACCCGAAGTGAAGCCGGCGAGTCCTTTGGGCCAACTGCAGGGCCGCCTTCTGATCATGGATGACGATCCCGCGGTCCAGGCGGTGGCCGTCCAACTGGCGCGGCGGGTGGGCTTGGAAGTCGCCGCGGCGGCGAACGGGGAAGGTGCCCTGGAATTGTATCAGAAGGCCATGGCCGAACGGCACCCCTTTGAGGCGGTGTTACTTGATCTCACCATCGTCGGCGGTCTCGGCGGCCTGGAGACGTTGCGGCGCCTCCGGCAATTGGACCCCGACGTGGTTGCAGTCGTTTCCAGCGGTTACTCGAACGATCCGGTGCTCGCCAACTTCGAGGCTGAGGGGTTCCGGGGAATTTTGGAAAAGCCCTACTCCGCGGACCAGTTCGTCGCGGTCCTCCGCGAAGTGCTCGCCGGCCCGCCCCACGCCCGATGAGCGCCCGGATCGTTGCTGCCGCCTCGGCGGGTCGGAACGCTTTGGCCATCGCCCTTATTGCGGGTCTGAACGCCGCTAGCGCTGCCCCAATTCCACTGCAACGAACCGAATTGGCCACCGGGCTCACCGAACCGATCGCGCTCGACATCGCGAACGATGGCCGGGTGTTCATCGCGGAACGACCCGGCCACCTCAAGGTGTGGGATCCTGGCACCGGTGAATTGCAGTCGGCCGGTCGCCTGAATGTATTCACCGGCCCTGAGGATGGACTGCTCTGCCTGGCCCTCAGTCCGGGCTTCATGACCAACCAGTGGGTGTTCCTTTTCCATTCTACGCCGGGAGTGCTGGAAAACCGGGTATCCCGCTTCACGTTCACCAACGGGGTGCTGGATGCCGCCTCCCAGAAAATCTTGCTCCGGATCCCCACGCTGATTCCCAAGCCGAACCACTCCGGGGGTGGCCTGGGTTTCGACGTCGCGGGCGATCTCTACGCCTCCACCGGCGACTACACCTACGCCGGAAAGTCCGACGGCTTCGCCCCGCTGGATCATCGTTCGGGGCAGGAACTCAACGACTCCCAGCGGACCGCAGCCAATACCGCCGACCTGCGGGGAAAAATCCTTCGGGTTCATCCCGAGGCCGACGGCACCTACCGCATCCCTCCTGGCAACCTGTTTCCGCCCGGCACGGCCGACACCCGGCCTGAGATCTACATCATGGGCTGCCGCAACCCCTTCCGCTTCAGCATCGATTCCGCCACCGGTTGGCTCTACTGGGGCGACGTCGGTCCGGACGCCCTGGGACCCGATCCGGCGCGTGGACCCGCCGGCTTCGATGAATTCAACGTGGCGACCGCGGCCGGCAACTTCGGCTGGCCTTATTTCCAGGCCGACAACCGCCCCTACGTCCGCTGGGATTTTGCGACCAAGACCGCCGGCGCTGCCTTCGACCCGGCCGCGCCGATCAACGATTCGCCGAACAACACCGGGCAGAAACGCCTGCCGCCCGCCCAACCGGCGTTCCTTTGGTATCCGCCGGGACCCTCCAGCCGATGGCCGGAACTCGGCTCGGGCGCCCGTTCGGCGATGGCCGGCCCGGTGTATCATGTCGCTCCCGGCCTGGCCTCGGCCCGGAAGCTGCCTGCCGAGTTCGACGCGGCGGTGTTCCTCCACGAATGGGAACGCGGCTGGATCAAGGCGGTCTGGCTCGACGGGCACCGGCGCGTCCGCCGAATGGTTCCCGTGTTGCCGGACGTGCGGTTCAAGCGGCCCATCAGCCTCAAGTTTGGTCCGGACGGCGCCCTCTATGTGCTCGAATGGGGCAGCAATTGGTCCAACAATCAGGATTCCGCCCTCGTGCGCATCGAGTCGGCGAAAGCGCGCTGACCAAGAACTTGCGCGCGGAGTGCATTCGGCTCGGCGGAGAAACCGCTTGCCCGGTCCGGCGGGCGTATCTATTTATCCGCCCGCCTTTTCGTGCCAGGGTAGCTCAGCGGTAGAGCAGGGGACTCATAAGCCCTTGGTCGGGAGTTCGATTCTCCCCTCTGGCACCACCTCTCTCCTCCTCCACTAACTTCTGCGACGGACCGCATCGCGGGCTGAAATTCGCGGAAGTAGATCAAGTCCAGTCGTAGTTTTCCGCCGTCTTGCGGGCGAGGCGTTCAAGCCACATGGCGGCGTACTTCTTCGCCTCGGCCGGGCTAGTGACATCCGGGGCCAACGCATGCACGGCATGGAACAGTCGGTCGGAGGTTTGCGCTTTGGCCGCGCCCTCGACCATTCCGGCAAAGCCCACGCAGCGTTTGCCCAGTGCGCGGCAGACTTGCGCGAGGCGGCCCGTGCCTTTGCCCATCAGGCTTTGTCGGTCGATCATGCCTTCGCCGGTCAGGACTAGGTCCGCCTTCGCGATGTGGGCTTCCAGCTTGGAATACCGCGCGAAGAGGTCGAAGCCGGACTCAGTGTGAGCGTTGAGGAACACGCGGAGCCCGAAACCCAGTCCGCCGGCGGCGCCACATCCCGGATCGTCCGCGATCTCGTAGCCGAACTGCTCCTTGGCCCGGGCGGCCAGCTTCTCCAGCGCAGCCTCGGCCATCGGCGCCTGCTGCATGGCGAGCCCCTTCTGGGGACCGTAGACGCGGGTGCAGCCGTTCAGTCCGAGCAGCGGATTGTCCACGTCCACCGCCACAGTGAAGTCCACGCCGAGGATGGGATCCAGTGGCGCGAGCCAGCGGACGAGCTTGTTGCACTTCACCCACTTCTCGATGGGTTGGTCGCGTTCATCGTAGAACCGCCATCCGAGGGAAGTGGCGAGGCCGAAACCGGCGTCGTTGGTGGCGCTGCCGCCGATGCCGACGAGAATCTGCTGGGCGCCCGCGCCCACCGCGCTGCGGATGACGGTGCCGAGGCCGCGGGTATCGAGCTCGAAGGGGTGGAAGCGGTTCGGTGGCAACATCGCGAGGCCGATGGCCTGCGCCGACTCGATGATCGCCGTCCGCGTGTCGGCCTGCCACCACCACTTGGCGCCGGTGGGCCGGCCGGCGGCGTCCACCGTGGCGCACACGTGTTCTGTGGCGCCGGTGAGCTGGGCGATGATCTCGCCGAACCCGTCGCCGCCGTCGCTCATCGGCAGCATCTCCAATTCATCCTGGGGGCGGGCGCCCCACCAGCCGTTGACGATCGCGCCGGCGGCCTGCGCGGCGGTCAGCGTGCCTTTGAATTTGTCCGGGACGACGAGAACCTTGAGTGACACGGCCGGTAGGTTGCCAAGGTCGCCTGCCGTCGGGCCATGCCGAAATTCCACCGGGACCGGCCGGGAATTGGCGGGCGCACCGACGGCGGGGCGACCGGCGGGAGCAAGTTCGTTCGCAGCGAACGCCGGTGAGGCCAACCGTGGCCGGCGGGCCGAATCGGGCTCAGGAATTTTCAACCGAGGGTTGGAATTCATTCCGGACCTGCTCCAACCTCGCGCCACCATGTCCCCGCTGCTTCTGCGTTTGCGCCGCCGACTGACCGGACCCTTTGCCCTTGCCGGTTGTCTCGGTTCGCTATCGTTGGCGCTGGGGGCCACGAAGGTGGACTTCAATCGCGAGGTCCGGCCGCTGCTTTCGGACAATTGCTTCGCCTGCCATGGGCCGGATACCCAGACGATGAAGGGCGGGCTCCGGCTCGACCTCCGCGACGCTGCCTTGAAGCCGGCCAAATCCGGCAAGATCGCGTTGGTGCCGGGCAAGCCTCAGGAAAGCGAGTTGGTGAAACGCATCTTCACCGCCGATGGCGACGACCTGATGCCGCCGGCGGAATCCCACAAGTCGCTGACACCGGCGCAGCGGGACCTGCTCCAGCGGTGGGTCGCCGAGGGCGCCGAATATCAGGGACACTGGGCCTACACGCCGCCCGTGAAGGCCGCGGTCGCCGACCCCAAGCGGGCGGTGGATGAACTGGTGCGCCGGCGTTTGGACGAAAAGGGCCTCAAGCCGTCAGCGGCCGCTGATCGCCGGACACTGATTCGCCGGCTGTATTTCGACCTGGTGGGCTTGCCGCCGAAGCCGGAGGAAGTCGAAGCCTTCGAGCTCGACAAGTCGCCCGACGCCTACGGGAATCTGGTGGATCGGCTGCTGGCTTCGGAGCACTTCGGCGAACGCATGGCCATCGGCTGGCTCGACGTCGTCCGCTTTGCCGACACGATCGGCTACCATTCCGACAACCCGCGGAACATCTGGCCTTATCGCGACTACGTGATCCGGTCGTTCAACGCCAACAAACCCTTCGACCAGTTCACCCGCGAGCAGCTGGCCGGTGACCTGTTGCCGAACCCGACGCAGGAACAGAAGGTCGCGTCGGGCTTCAATCGGCTCCTGCTCACGACGGAGGAAGGCGGCGCGCAGCCGAAGGACTACGAGGCGCGCTACCTGACCGACCGCGTCCGGGCGGTCGGTTCCGTGTGGTTGGGCCAGACCATCGGTTGCGCCCAGTGCCACGACCACAAGTTTGATCCCATCACGCAGCGAGATTTCTACGCGCTCGGCGCCGTCTTTGCCGACGTGAAAGAAACGATCATCGGCGGGCGCGAGCCGGGAATGTTCGTGCCGACGCCGGCCCAGGCCGAGGGGTTGAAGTGGCACGCCGGCATGGTCGAATTGCGCCAGCGGCAATACGACGGCCCGCATCCGGAACTGGCGGAGAGCTATCAACGCTGGCTGACCGGCCAGGAGAACTCCTACGCGACCGAAGCGCGTTGGACCCGTCAGCGGCCGGCCAAGGCGGAGTCCGCGGAGGGGACGAAACTCAAGGTGCGCGACGATCAGTCGGTGCTCGCCAGCGGTCCGCGCCCCGACAAAGACACCTACACGCTGCGATTCACGAACGCGCCGGCCGGCGTCGTGGGCCTTCGGGTTGAAGCGTTGCCGGACGATTCGCTGCCGCAGAAAGGGCCCGGCCGATCCGGCAACGGCAACTTCGTGCTCACGGAGGTCTTGGCACGAGTTGAAAGAGCCGGCGCCGAGCCTCGGAAACTTGGGTTCCAAACCGCCCGTGCCACCCACGAACAGACCACCTTGGCGGAAAAGAACCCCTACAAGGCGTGGACGGCGGCGTCGGCGATTGATGGCGATGCCCAGGGCGATTCCGCCGGTTGGGCAGTGTTGCCGCACGTGGGCCAGTCCCAGCAACTGCTGTTGGAGCTGAAGGAACCCGTCTCGCTGGCCGACGGCGAGTCGTTGGTAGTCGAGCTGCAGCAGCGGCACGGCAACGGCAGTCACACGTTGGGCGCGTTCCGCGTGTCCACGGCCACCGACTCCGCGGCGGTCCGCTCGCCGTTCGCGTTGCCGCCGATCCGGGAGATAGCCGAGGTGTTGAAGGTGCCGGCGGACCAGCGGGACGCCGCGCAGCGCGACAAGCTGTTCAACCATTTCAAGTCCATCACGCCGGATCTGGCGGAACTGCGGGCCCAATTGGCCGAGGCAAAGAAGTCCCGGGCGGACTTCGAGGCCACCGTGCCGCGTTCGCTGGTCACCGAACAGGCCGAGACACCCCGGACCGTGCGGTTGTTGCCGCGTGGCAACTGGATGATCGAAACCGGCGACATCATGGAACCCGCGGTGCCGGCGTTCCTGGCCAAGGCCCCGCCCGCCGGCCGCCGGCTCAACCGCCTGGACCTCGCCGACTGGCTCGTTGCCAAGGAGCATCCGCTGACCACCCGCGTGGTGATGAACCGGCTGTGGAAACAGTTCTTCGGGCTGGGGCTATCCAAGGTCATGGATGACTTCGGTGCGCAGGGCGAGACGCCGCCGAACCAGCCGTTGCTCGACTGGCTGGCCTGCGAATTCCGCGACAGCGGCTGGGACATGAAACACATGGTCCGGCTGCTGGTGCTGAGCGACACCTACCGGCAGACCTCGAAGGCTTCCCGCGAGGACCTCGCCTGCGATCCTGAGAACCGCGACCTCGCGCGCCAGGGCCGCTGGCGGCTGGACGCGGAACTCGTCCGAGACAACGCCCTGTCCATCGCCGGCCTGCTAGAGCTGAAGGTCGGCGGCCCAAGCGCGAAGCCGTATCAGCCCGACGGCTACTGGGAAAACCTCAACTTCCCGCAACGGGCTTACGACGCGAGCTGGGGCAACGACCAGTTCCGGCGCGGGCTCTACACCTGGTGGCAGCGTAGCTACGTCCACCCAAGCATGCTGGCCTTCGACGCGCCGACCCGTGAGGAATGCGCGGCCGAACGGAGCCGCTCGAACATTCCCCAGCAGGCGCTCGTGCTGCTGAACGACCCCACCTACGTGGAGGCGGCCCGATCACTGGCCGTCCGCACCGCCCGCGAAGCCAAGGGCGATGCCGAGGCGCGCATCCGCTGGATGTGGCGGCAGGCTCTCGGTCGCAAACCGGAAGCCGGCGAAGTGGCGACCTTGCGCGCGTTGCTGGAGAAGCATCTCGGCGAATACCGGTCGAATCCGGCGAGCGCCGTTGAATACCTGAAGGTCGGCTCGACGAAGCTGCCGGAAGGACTCAATGCCGCAGAACTGGCCGCGTGGACCAACGTGGCGCGGACCATCCTGAACCTGCACGAGACGATCACGAGGGGATGAATTGCCCGGCTGTCAGAGAAGCAACGACTGCGGTTCAGCAAACTCGCCGGACCTTCCTCGGTCGGACTGCTCAGGGCGTCGGGTTGGCGGCCTTGGCTTCCTTGCTGAATCCGGCCTTGCTTACGGCGGCGCCGAAGTGGGCCGGCGTCATCCAGCCGCGTCACTACGCGCCCAAGGTCAAGCGGGTCATCTGGCTAACGATGGCTGGCGGGCCGTCGCACCTGGATCTCTGGGACCACAAGCCTGCGCTCGCCAAGCTGCACGGCGAACCGATGCCGGCGAGCTTTACGGCGGGGCAGCAGTTGGCGCAGCTGCAGGGCGAGCGCCTGGTCTGCTTCGGGCCGCAGACGAGTTTCCGGCACTACGGGAAATGCGGGGCGCATTTCACGGAACTGTTCCCGCATGTCGGTGCCGTGGCCGATGACCTTTGCCTGATCCGGTCCATGACGACCGACGCGATCAACCATGATCCGGCGCACACGTTCATGAACACCGGCTCGCAGCTGCTCGGCCGCCCGGCGATGGGATCGTGGGTGACGTATGGGCTGGGCAGCGAGGCGGAGGATTTGCCCGGCTTCGTTGTGCTGGTGTCGCACGGGCAGGGACGTTCGCCGCAGCCCATCGCCGCGCGACAATGGTCGGCGGGCTTCCTGCCGGGGCGTTTCCAAGGAGTGCAATTGCGCGGCCGGGGCGAACCGGTGCTTTACCTGCGCAATCCGGCCGGCATTTCCCGCGCGCAGCAGGGCGATGTCGTGGAAGCGGTCCGGGCGCTGAATGCCCGGCACGATGCAGTGGTGGACGATCCCGAGATTGCCACACGCATCGCCCAATACGAACTCGCCTTCCAGATGCAGGCGAGCGTGCCCGAGCTGATGGACTTGGGCGGCGAACCGGCGTCTGTCCGGACGCGCTACGGTTGCACGCCTGGCGACGGATCGTTTGCGTCGAATTGCCTGCTAGCCCGGCGGTTGGCGGAACGCGGCGTGCGGTTCATCCAGCTTTACCATCGCGACTGGGATCACCACAGCCAGCTCCGGGAAGAACTGCCGTTGAAGGCGAAGGAAACCGACCAGGCCTGCGCCGCCTTGCTGACTGACCTGAAGGAACGCGGCCTGTTCGAAGACACTTTGATCGTCTGGGCCGGTGAATTTGGTCGCACGCCGATGTCGCAGTCCAACAAGGGCACCGTGGGACGCGATCATCACAACCGCGGTTTCACGATTTGGCTCAGCGGCGGCGGGGTGAAACGTGGGATCAGTTACGGCGCCACCGATGAACTCGGTTACGCTGCCGTCGAGAACGTAGTTACGGTGCACGATCTCCACGCCACGATGCTGCACCTGCTGGGCATCGATCACCTGCGCTTCAGCCAGAAGTTCCAAGGGCTCGACGCTCGCCTGACCGGGGTGGAGGGCCCGCAGGTGGTGAAGGGGATTCTGGCATGAGCTTTCCCTCTCCGACCTCCGGCCTCGAACTTCCGACTTTCCGATTCCCATGAACCTCGCCGCTGAACTCCGACAATTCTCCGCCCAACAACAGACCCGCCGTGCCTTCCTGGGCCGCGCGGCCCAAGGCGTCGGCACCGTGGCGTTGGCCTCGTTGCTGAATCCCGCGCTGCTGCGGGCGGCCGAGGCGAAGCCGGACCGCTGGCCCGGAGTGGTAAAGCCGTTCCATTTCCCGCCCAAGGCCAAGCGCGTTATCTGGCTGACGATGGCCGGTGGGCCGTCGCATCTGGAGACCTTCGATCCGAAGCCCAAGCTCGCGTCGATGCACGGGCAACCGATGCCTGAGTCGTTCACCGCCGGGAAACAGATCGCGCAGTTGCAGGGGCAGAAGCTGCTCTGCTACGGGCCGCAGCTGGGCTTCAAGCGCTTCGGCAAGGCGGGCGTGGAGATGTGTGAGCTGTTTGAGCACATCGGCTCCGTGTCTGACCAGATTTGCTTCGTGCGCTCGATGACCACCGAGGCCATCAACCACGACCCGGCGCACATGTTCATCAACACCGGTTCTCAGATTGCCGGCCGCCCGAGCATGGGCTCATGGCTGACCTACGGCCTGGGAACTGAATCGGAGGATCTTCCGGGCTTCGTGGTGCTCACTTCGCTCGGACGCGGCGGGCAGAACCAGCCGATCGCGGCGCGCCAGTGGGCTTCAGGCTTCCTTCCAAGCCGGTTCCAGGGCGTGCACCTGCGCGGCAAGGGCGACCCGGTGCTGTATCTGGGTTCGCCGGCCGGCGTCAGCCGCGGCCAGCAGCAGGACGTGGTCAAGGCGGTCAACGCGCTGAACCAACGGCACGATGCGGTCGTGGACGACCCCGAGATCGCCACCCGCATTGCCCAATACGAGATGGCGTTCCAGATGCAGGCGAGCGTGCCGGAGCTGATGGACGTCTCGAAGGAATCCGCCAGCACCCTGGAGCTTTACGGCTGCAAGCCGGGAGACGGCTCCTTCGCCGCGAACTGCTTGCTCGCCCGCCGACTCGCCGAGCGCGGCGTGCGGTTCATGCAGCTTTACCACAAGGACTGGGACCACCACGGCGGCGTGAAGGAAGGCGTGAAGTTCAAGGCCGAGGAAATTGACCGCGCCTGCATGGCGTTGATCACCGACCTCAAGCAGCGCGGCATGCTGGACGAGACGTTGATCGTCTGGGCCGGCGAATTTGGGCGCACCCCGATGAGCCAGGGCGGCGACGGCCGGGATCACCACAATGCCGGCTTTACGATCTGGCTGGCCGGCGGCGGGATCAAGCCGGGCATCATCTATGGAGCGACGGACGAACTGGGCTATTCCGCGGTGGAGAACCCCATCGACGTGCATGACCTCCACGCTACGATGCTGCGGGTGCTGGGCATCGAGCATACGCGGCTGTCCGTGAAGTTCCAGGGCCTCGACGCCCGGCTGACGGGGATCGCCGGAAAGACGATCACCGGCATCCTTGCGTGAGCCCAGGCCGATTGGAGGAGCCCGAAATGGTTTGGAGCCGGATTTGATTTCGGCTTCCGGAGTCGCGTCCGGACAGTAACGTCAGTCCCATGACCGCCGTGATCCGCCTGCTTTTGTTTGTGGCCACGTGTTTCTTTGGCCTTGTCCCGCTCCGGGCCTTGCCGCCCACGGTTGCCCTGAAGACGCCGGCAAAGTTGGAAACGGGCGCCCGACTCGAATGGACTGCGAGCAGCCCGGAACTGGAATTCACGGTGGAAGCCCGCAACGCCCTGGGGACCGGCGACTGGACGCCGCTGTCGGGCCAAGCCTGGCCGATTCCGGCGCGCGAATTCGTCGATGGTGCCGACGGCGATTCGCGGTTTTACCGGGTCGTGGGCACTCCCATCGTGGGCGAGCGGGGCCGGCTGATTTCGACGACGCTGGTGACCAACCTGAGCCAGTTCCAGATCCAAATTCTATTTGGTTTCGGGGGAATTCCGATCACGCCGCAGTCGGGGGTAAAGGTATACAAGGTGATCTACGAGACCGTGGATGCGCAGGGACTGCGAACCCAGGCCTCCGGTTCCCTGTGCCTGCCGGACAACCGGCCAGCCGTTGGACTGCCCCTCGTGAGCTACCAGCACGGCACGGTGACGGAACGGGAAGACGTGCCGTCGCGCCTGAATTTCGAGGGCTTCATCGGGGTGGCGATGGCCACTTCCGGCTACGCCTCGGTGTTGCCGGATTACCTGGGCCTGGGCGATTCTCCGGGCGCCCACCCGTATCATCATGCAAAGAGCGAGGCGACGTGCGTGGTGGACCTGCTGCGGGCGGCCCGTCGCTATTGCGCGTCGAATGCCGTCGCCCTGAGCGACAAGCTGTTCCTGACCGGCTACTCCCACGGGGGCCACGCAACCTTGGCGGCGATGCGTGAAATCGAGGAGCTGCACGGGACTGAATTCGCGATCACTGCCTGCGCGCCGGGCGCCGGAGCCTATGACCTTTCCGGCGTGACTGCCGAGGATTTCCTCGCGGACAAGGCCAAGCCGAATCCCTACTACCTGCCGTATCTACTGGTCGCGTTGCAGGACGTTTACGGCTGGGCGGATTCCTGGTCCGACCTGTTGGTCGCCCCCTACGACGGCACGATCCCACCTTTGTTTGACGGCCAGCACGGAAGTGGAGAGATCAACGACAAGCTGCCGTCGAAGCCGTCACAAATCCTCCGGCCGGAGACGCTGGAGTCGTTCCGCACCAATCCGGCCGACCCGTTGCGCCTGCTGCTCCGTGAGAACGATCTCATCCGTTGGACCCCCAAGGCACCGCTGCGGCTCTATCACTGCTCGGGTGACCAGGATGTGCCGCCCGCCAACATGGCGACGGCCTTGGCGGCATTCCACGCGCGCGGCGCGACCCAGGTCCAGGCGCTGGACCCCATGCCCGGGGCGGATCATGGGGGCTGTGTCCAGCCCGCCCTGTTGGCGGCCAAGGCTTGGTTCGACACTCTCAAATAGGTCCGACAGCCCGGCGAGCGATGACTCCTCCGTTGAATCGCCGTGAATTCGTCCGCGGCGGTCTCTTGGCTGCGGCCGTGCCGGGAATGACCGCTGTGGGAGGGGAAGCGCCCGTCCGCCGGCGCCCCGTGGCTTTTTCCACCGAGGCCAACCGAATTCGCCTCATTTGCCCGGAAGTGGCGCGCCCGTTCCGCGCCGTGATGATTGCGGACACGCATCTCTTCCGGGACGACGAACGGGGCGAACCGTTCCGGCAATACAGCGGCCGGATGGCGAAGGCATACAACCAGACGAAACACTTCCAGACCGGCGCCGCGACGAATCCCGAATTGGGTTTAACCGGGGCGCTGGACGCTGCAGCCAAGGCCAAGGCGGAGTTCCTCGCGCTGGTGGGCGACATCGTGAGCTTTCCCTCCGAAGCGGCGGTGGGTTGGGCGCGCGACCAAGTGCGCGCCGCGGGATTGCCCTGGCTTTACACGGCCGGAAACCACGACTGGCACTACGAGGGCATGGAAGGCTCGCTGGAATCCCTCCGGGCCACTTGGTGCCAGCGCCGGTTGGCCCCTCTGTATTCGGGCGAAGCGCGCCTGATGTCAGTCGATGAGCTCCACGGAGTTCGTCTGGTCGCGCTCGATAATTCGACCAACGAGATCCTGCCGGACCAGTTGGAGTTCTTCCGACGTCAGGTGGCCACCGGCAAGCCGCTGGTGCTGTTCATTCACATTCCGCTCTACGTCGCGGGACGTTCTTTGGGCTTCGGTTGCGGCCATCCGGATTGGGGTGCGCATTCCGACAAAGGTTTTGAGCTGGAACGACGGGTGAAATGGCGCGAGGGCGGGCACACGCAGGTGACCTTGGATTTCCACCGGGAAGTGTTTGCGGCGCCCAACCTCGTCGGCGTCTTCGCCGGCCACACGCACCGGGCTTCGGTCGACGTGGTGAACGGAGTTCCGCAGTTTGTCACCGACGCCAACGCGACGGGAGCATTTCTCCAGCTCGATTTCGTGCCGGCCTGAGGCCGGTGCGAACCCAAACAGGGCCTCCGAAAACAAAACAGGCCGCTGAAGCGGCTCAGCGGCCTGTGAAAAATGGCGACCCCACGGGGAATCGAACCCCGGTTACTGCCGTGAAAGGGCGGTGTCCTAACCGCTAGACGATGGGGTCGTCTGTTTTGAAAGAGCACTGGTGGGTTGGCAGGGATTTGAACCCTGGACCAACGGCTTAAAAGGCCGCTGCTCTACCGCTGAGCTACCAACCCGCTTGAAAGCGGGGCGGACAATACCGGGGGACCCCGGCAGCGCAAGTGTTTGTTCAAAATCGTCCCCGACGATTCCCGGATTGAGGTGAAAAACGGCCCGTTCCCCGTGGAATAAATCGCTTGGCGCCGACGATGGTGTTGCCCCGGAGCGGCGCCGCGGGCGATGCTCGACGGCATGTTCCCGGACGGACGCCTGCTTCGCTCCTTCGGCCTGATCCTCTGGATGCTGGCCGCGGTCCCGCAGTCCTTTGCCGCCGCTCCGCCGGTGGATTTCAACCGCGACGTCCGGCCGATCCTTTCCGATCACTGCTACGCCTGCCACGGGCCGGATGAGAACAAGCGGAAGGGCGGCCTGCGCCTGGACCGGCAGGAAGATGCCTTCCGGGAGCTGAAGTCGGGGCAGCGCGCCCTGGTAGCCGGCGACACCAATCGCAGTTCCCTAGTCGCCCGGATACTGACGGCGGACGCGGACGAACTGATGCCGCCGCCAAAACACCTCAAGCCGCTCACCCCTGAGCAGATTGGGGTGCTGGTCCGCTGGGTCCGCGAAGGCGCCAAGTGGCAGGAACACTGGTCGTTCGTCGCGCCGAAACGGCCGGAACTTCCGCCGGTGAAGGAACGTCGCTGGCCCAAGAACGAACTGGATCACTTCATCCTCGCCCGGTTGGAGCAAGGCGGCTTCCGGCCCAATCCCGAGGCCGACCGTGCCGCATTGATCCGGCGGGTGACCTTGGACCTGACCGGCCTGCCGCCGACGCCGGAGGAGGTGGACGCCTTTCTCTCCGACCGGTCGCGGGACGCCTACGAGCGGGTGGTGGAACGGTTGCTAGATTCGCCGCACTACGGCGAACGCATGGCGCAAAACTGGCTCGACCTGTCGCGTTACGCCGACACCAGCGGCTATCACTTCGATGGCGTCCGCTTCATGTGGCTGTGGCGGGACTGGGTGATCCGGGCCTTCAACGAGAACAAACCCTACGACGCCTTTACCGTCGAGCAGCTGGCCGGCGACCTCCTGCCGAATCCCACCGCCGAACAGCGCATCGCAACCGGCTTCATCCGCAACAACATGACCAACGACGAGGGTGGGGCCGACCCCGACGAATACCTCAACAAATACGTCGTGGACCGCGTGAACACGCTCGGGGCGGTCTGGCTCGGCCTGACGGTCGGCTGCACCGAATGCCACGACCACAAATACGACCCCATCTCGACCAAGGAATTTTACCGGCTCTACGCCTTCTTCCACAATGTGCCGGAGAAGGGCCTCGACCGCATTCGCACCGACAACCCGCCGCCGCGCCTGCCGGTGCCGACGCCCGAGCAGGCGATGAAGTTCGTCGAGGCGGACTTTCGCCTGAAGGATGCCGAGAAGACGTTGCAGGACCGCATCAATGAGCTTGGCGAGACGCAGGAGAAGTGGGAACGCGTCACCAACGAACGCCCGCCGGCAAAGCCCAGTGACGAAGCCCTGCGAAAGCGGCTGGCCTTCGATGGCGCCCTAGATGCGGGCGGAACCTTGGTCGGGGGCGACCAACCCGAGTTCGTGGATGCCCGGCTGGGCAAGGCGCTGAAGCTCGACGGCAAGGGCCACGCCGATTTCGGCCAGCTCGTTGCGCTGGACCGCACCAACGCATTCAGTGTCGCCACGTGGGTCAAGGTCCAGGGCGATGGCGCAATCGTAAGCCGAATGGAAAAGGGGCCCGGCTACCGCGGCTTGGACCTGCTCGTCGGCGACCGCCGTTTGCAGGTTCACCTCATCCACGCGTGGCCGGACAACGCGCTCAAAGTCCGCACCAAGGAGCAGTTTCCCAACGACCAGTGGCTGCACTTCGCCGTCAGCTACGATGGCTCTGGCAAGGCGGCGGGCGTGAAGCTGTTCGTCAACGGCCGTGCTCGGGACGTTGAGGTGGAGAAAGACCAATTGAAGGACTCCTTCGCCACGGCCGAACCGGTGCGGATCGGGGCGCGAAACGGCGAAGCGCTCTTCAAGGGCGTGGTGGACGACTTGCGTTTTTACGGCCGAACCCTGTTCGCGGAGGACGCACGGTTGCTGACGTTGGAAGGTTACGTGCCGTTGATTGCCAAGTCGCGCGGCCACCGGAACGACGACGAACGCGCGGACTTGGCCCGGTTCTACAAGGAGAACTACGCAACCGATTACCTGCGGTCCGAGGCGGCGCTGGCGGAGGCCCGCCGGAAGAAGGACGCGTTCTACGGCGACATCCCGACGACCATGATCATGGAGGAGATGCAGCCGGGCCGGGACACCTTCGTCCTGATCCGTGGCGACTTCCGGAATCCGGGCGAACCCGTGACGGCCGGCACCCCGGCGTTCCTGCCGTCGCTGCCGGCCGGGCCCACGAACCGGCTGGCGCTCGCCCGGTGGCTCGTCTCGCCGGAACACCCGCTCATGGCGCGCACGACCGTGAACCGTTACTGGGCGATGTTCTTCGGCAACGGCCTTGTGAAGACCGCCAACGACCTTGGCTCACAAGGCGAATGGCCGAGCCACCCCGAGTTGCTCGACTGGTTGGCCGTAGAGTTCCGGGATGGCGCCGCTGCCGGAGCGAAGTCCAAGGCGACCGGCGCCAAGGCGGCTGGGCCTTGGGACGTGAAGCATCTCGTCCGGCTGATGGTGACAAGCGCGGCTTACCGGCAATCCGCGGCGGCCTCGGCCGAGAAGCTGGAACGTGATCCCTACAACCGCCTGCTCACCCGTGGGCCGCGCGTGCGGCTGGATGCCGAATTCATCCGGGACAACGCCCTTTCCGTGTCCGGCCTGCTCAACGACCAGATCGGTGGGCCCAGCGTGAAACCTTACCAACCGGCTGGATTGTGGGATGGGACCGATTCTGTCTTCGTGCAGGACCATGGCGAGAAGCTCTATCGGCGCGGACTGTATGTCTTTTGGCGGCGTTCGGCGCACTTTCCGGCCTTCGCCACCTTCGATGCGCCGAATCGCGAGGTGTGCACCTTCCTGCGCCAACGCACGCAGACCCCGCTGCAGTCGCTGGTGCTGATGAACGATCCCGCCTTCGTGGAAGCCGCCCGCGGCCTCGCCCAGCGCGTCCTGCGCGAGGAACCCGGCGACCTGAAGAAACGGCTGGTGCGCGCCTTCCGGCTCACCCTGGGGCGGGCGCCGCAAACCGACGAACTGGCCGTGCTCCAGAAAACCTACGACCAGCAGTTCGGGAACTTCCGGGCCGATCCGAAGGCTGCCGAAGAATTGATCAAGGTCGGCGAGTCCAAGGCGCCGGAAACCGCTGACAAGGTCGAACTGGCTGCGCTCACCGCCGTGGCCAACGTGTTGCTGAACCTGAACGAGGCGATCACGAAGTGACCCGGCGTTGGCTGGCTCCGTCTCGTCGCGGGCCCCCACCGGAAGCAATCGGTTGGGTTTTCGGGTTGGAAGCCGGGGCTGGGGCGTGGTTTCCTTCGGCACAGCAATGGTCTCCCCAGAATCTTCAGCGCCGGAGCCATCCCAACCCGCGGCCGGGGCGACGCCGGCGGCTTCCGGATCCGGCCGCCTCATGTCCCTCGATGCCCTCCGCGGGTTCGACATGCTTTGGATCATGGGCGGCGACTCCATCGGCCACGCGGCGGCCGGCGTCGCCGCCGGACCGGTCACCAAGGCCTTGGCGGACCAACTCGACCACGTGGCGTGGGAAGGTTTCCGGTTCTACGACCTGATCTTCCCGTTGTTCGTCTTCATGTCGGGCATTTCGCTCGTGTATTCGCTCGGCAAAGCCCGGGAAGAGCAGGGGAAGGATGCGGCGCTGCTCCGGCTGTTCCGGCGGTCGGCGCTGCTTTATCTGATCGGTATCTTCTACTACGGCGGCCTGAGCACGCCGCTCGGCGACATCCGGCTGCTGGGCGTGCTGCAACGGATCGCGCTGTCCTATTTCTTCGCCGGCGCGCTGTTCCTGCTGTTCAGGACGCGGACACTGCTGGGAATCGCCGCGGCAATCCTGCTTGGCTATTGGGGGTTGCTGGCGTGGACGCCGATTCCTGAGGTCAACGTGGAGAAGAACGCGATGGCCGCCGCGATGAAGGCGGCGGGTTCGACCAATGCTGTGGCCTTCTATCAGTCCGCGACCAATACGGTCCGCGGCAGCTACGAGGAGGGACTCAACGTGGTGAATCACTTCGACTTCCGGTTCCTGCCGCTGCGGAAGTGGGACGGCAATTATGACCCGGAAGGCGTGCTCAGCACCGTGCCCGCCGTCGTGAGCTGTCTGCTCGGAGTCTTCGTCGGACTTTTCCTGAAGGAGTCGTCGCGGCCGGCGACCCAGAAGGCGGTTCGGTTGGCCCTGGCTGGGGTGGCGTTGGTGGTGGCGGGCAATCTCTGGGGTTTGTGTTTCCCCATCATCAAGAAGCTGTGGACCTCGTCCTACGTCCTGGTGGCCGGGGGCTGGAGCTGCCTCGTGTTATCTGGGTTCTATTATGTGATCGACGTCCGCCAGTGGCGGAGCTGGTGCACTCCGCTGCTCTGGGTTGGGATGAATTCCATCACGGTCTATCTGCTGAGCAACGTCATCAGTTTTGACCAACTCGCCACGCGCCTGCTCGGCGGCAACGTGAAGCTGCTTCTCGACGGCGCGATTCCCGGTCTGGGCGGTTTGCTGATCTCTGTGACAGGCATCCTGCTCGTCGTCGCCGTGGCCCGCGCCCTGTATCGCCGCAACCTCTTCCTCCGCATCTGATTTCCCGGCCATGAGCGAATCCCCAGACGTTTCCCGCCCGACTTCGGAGGCGACATCCGCCAAGTCTTCGGGCAAACCGCAGCGCATCTGGCGGCGGAAGAAGATCGGCGAACTGCCGGAACGACTCATGTCGGTCGATGCCCTGCGCGGGTTCGACATGTTCTGGATCGTGGGCGCCGGATATCTCGTCACGGCCATCGACAGTTGGAGCGATTCCAAGTTCTGGACCCACGTGAAGACCCAGCTGACCCACGTGGAATGGGACGGACTTCGGTTCTACGACCTGATCTTTCCCCTGTTCGTCTTCATTGTCGGGGTCTCCATCGTGCTTTCGCTCCGCAAGGCCCAGGCAAAGGAAGGAACCCTGTCCTGTGCCCGGAAGGTCATCCTGCGGGGCGCCTTGCTGTTTGCGGTCGGATTGTTCTACTCCGGGGGCTTCAGCAAGCTCTGGCCGGATATCCGCGTGCTGGGCGTGCTCCAGCGGATCGCCCTCTGCTACACGGCGGCGGGATTGCTTTTCCTGTTCCTCCGGGCCCGGTGGCTGGTCGTCACCTCGGTCACGATCCTCCTGGGGTATTACCTCGCGCTATGGCGGCTCGACATCCGCGACATTGAGATGACGCCGGCGGGCATGGCGGATTTGGCGAAGACTGCGGGCACGACCAACGCGGTCGAGCTTTTCGAGCGCGCTGAAGGCACCGTCTACGGGCAGTTCACTCCAGGCTACAACGTGGCCAACCACTTCGATTTCCAGTTCCTGCCCGGCAAACTCTACGACACCTACTGGGATCCGGAGGGAATCCTGAGCACATTCCCGGCGATCGTGACCTGCCTGCTGGGCGTTCTGTCGGGCATCTGGCTGCTGAGGGCCGACCGTTCGCTGGGCAACCGTTCGCTGATGCTGATCGTCGCTGGCTGTCTCTGTTTTTCCGCGGGCTGGGGCTGGGGGCTGCACTTCCCGGTCATCAAGAAGCTTTGGACCTCTTCCTTTGTCCTCGCGGCTGGCGGTTACAGCATGGTGCTGCTGGGAATCTTCTTCCAGGTCGTGGATGTCTGGCGGCTCCAGCGTTGGTGTCAGCCTTTCGTGTGGATCGGCAGCAACGCGATCACGATCTACCTGGCGGCCCAGATCCTCAACTACCGCAAGGTGGCCGAACGCTTCGTGGGCGGCGATGTCCGTGCCTGGCTCAACACCCAGAACAAGGGACTGGGGGAAGTGCTGGTGGCGCTGTCAGCCTTGGCCGTGATGCTGCTGTTTGCACGGTTCCTTTACCGCCGCAAGGTCTTCATCCGCCTGTGAACCTGCGCTTCCTGTTGCTGTCCTGGCTCGCCGCCTTGGGTCTGCTGGCCGAGGCGGTGATCGTGGTGACGCCGCATCCCGAGGAAATTCGCCGAGAATTTTCCGCGGGCTTCGCGCGGTGGCAGGCGGCCAAGGGGTTGGCTCCGGCCGACACCATCGAATGGCGGGACGTGGGCGGTTCCGGCGAAGCCCAGCGTTTCGTCGAGTCGGAATTCAAGTCCAGGCCCGGTGGCATCGGCATCGACCTGTTCTTCGGCGGAGGTCCGGAACCCTTCCTCGGCCTCTCCGCCAAGAAGTTGCTCCGCCCGTTCAATCCCGCGCCCGAGTTCCTCGCAGGCATCCCCCAGCGGGCGCAGGACGCCGAGGTGTTTGATGCGGGGCGGACGTGGTATGGGGCGTGCCTGTCGAGCTTTGGCATCCTCCAGAACCGGCGCGTGCAGGGCCTGACCGGCCTGCCGCTGGTCCGGCGTTGGGAGGACCTCGCGAAGCCTGAGCTCACCGGCTGGATTGGGGCCGGCGACCCGCGCAACAGCGGCACGATGAACAACATGTTCGAGGCCTTCCTCCAGGCCTACGGGTGGGAGCGGGGCTGGGAACTGCTCACGGCGATCGGCGGCAATGTCCGCCACTTTGACCGCCTGAGTTCCAGCACCGCCAAGGAATGCGCCCTCGGGCAGGTCGCCTACGCCTTCTGCATCGACTACTACGGCTTCATCCAGATGGCCGCGGCTGGCGGCACCAACCTCGACATGGTTGTCCCGGAAGACTTCACTGCGGTCAGTGCCGACGGCATCGCGATCCTCGTGGGGGCGCCGCATCTGCCGGCGGCGGAGCGACTGATGGAGTTTGTGCTGAGCGAGGCTGGCCAGAAGCTGTGGTTCCTGCCGGCAGGCCACCCGGAAGGCCCCGTCAACCACAGCATTGAGCGCCTGCCCATCCGGCCCGCCATCTACACGAACTACGGGGCGGCCAGCCGGGTTCACTTCAATCCCTTCACCTACCGGCAGAACTTTTCCTACGACGCCCGCCTCGCCCGCGCCCGCCGCGACATCGTTCGGTCGCTGTTCGGGGCGACCGTCGTGGACCTGCACGGGGAACTGCGGGCGGCCCGCAAAGCGATTGCCGCGGCTGGCGAACGCCCGGAGCGACTGAAGGAGCTGGGTGCCGTTCCCCTGACGGAAAATCAGGCCGCGGACCTCGCCAAGGGGGACTGGCAGAATGCGGAGGTCCGGCAACGCACGAAGCTCGACTGGCAGCGCTGGGCGCAGGCCAAATACCGGCGGTTGGCCGCTCCCTGAAGCAACCCGATTACTTCCCGCGAACCCCATGCAGATCAGCATCCGCAAGCTCACCAAACGATTCGGCACCACGACGGTGCTGCGCGACGTGTCGCTCGACATCGCCGACCGGGAACTGTTTTTCCTGCTCGGCCCCAGCGGTTGCGGCAAAACCACGCTCCTGCGCCTGATCGCCGGCTTCTACCAACCGGATGGCGGTGAGCTGCGTTTCGGCGACCAGGTGATGAACACCGTGCCGCCGCACGAGCGCAACACGGGCATGGTGTTTCAGAGTTACGCCCTGTGGCCGCACATGAGCGTCGCCCAAAACGTCGCCTATGGCCTGGAGATCCGGAAGGTTCCGGCGAAGGAGAAGGCAGAGAGGGTAGCCGAGGCGTTGCGGACGGTGCGCATGGAGGCTTACGCGGATCGTTCGCCCAATCAGCTTTCCGGCGGCCAGCAACAGCGTGTGGCCCTGGCGCGCGCACTGGTAATCCGGCCGGACGTCCTGCTGCTGGACGAACCACTGTCCAATCTGGATGCCCGCCTGCGCCTGGAGATGCGCGACGAGATTCGGCGCATCCACGACGAGACCAAGATCACCACGGTTTACGTCACCCACGACCAGCAGGAGTCGCTTTCCCTCGCGGACCGGATGGCGGTGCTGAAGGACGGTGTGGTCGAACAACTGGGCGATCCCCGCACCGTTTACCGGCGCCCGGCCAACCGGTTTGTCGCCGACTTCATCGGTGAAACCAACTGGCTCGAAGGCGAAGTGGTAGCCTCGACCGAGCAATCGGTCAGCGTCCGCACCGCGGCGGGCGTGTTCGTTGGGGAAGGGCACCCAAACCTTGCCGCCGGGGTTCCAGTCTGGACCGGCTTCCGTCCGGAATCGGTCCAGCTCACGGACCACGGTGAGAACCAACTGCCATGCCGGATCCGTCAGGTAAATTACCTCGGAGACATCGAGGAGTATGTCCTGGAATCGGCCGGTGGGCTCAGCTTCAAGGCGTTCGCCCAGAATCCTGCCGAGGCCTTGGTGCCTGGCCACGAAATGCAATGTTCCGTGCGCCGCCGGGATGTCCTGATCCTGCCCCGAACGAACTGATCCCCGGCAGTTTTCCGGCATTTCCTTCGGGTGGACAGAAATAGTTCACAAATGTAGTCGAAAAGATTGAGCCCTTTTCGAACAAGGCGGTCGATACCCCTAAAGCAGGAGTTCCAAACCGCCGATGCCTTGGCGAGGACCCTGCTGGTCACGGAAGAAAAGTAGGATCCCCGGGTTATGACTAGACTCTATACAGGAACTGGCGGAGCCAAATCCAAGGACCGTCGCGCCCAATGCCGGGCGCCCAAGAAAGCGCCGATCCGCGCCTTCCCGACCCGTTACCGGCCGGAGGTTCCGCCTCCGCTGAATCCGGTGGCGCCCCCCGTCCCGGAACCGCCGCCGGAAATCGAACCGGCCATCGCCGAGGTCCCGCGCCTGGATGCCACGCCGGCGCCGCCAAGGGAGATGCGCACCATGGCCCGGGATGGTGACTTTAGCCTGCGCATGTATCTCCGGGAAATCAGCGAGACGCCCTTGCTGACGCCCGAGGAGGAAGTGCAATTGGCCGGGCGCATCCAGCGAGGTGATGCCGAGGCCCGGGAACACATGATCAAGGCCAACCTCCGGCTGGTCGTGAAGATCGCCAAGGATTTCGACGGCATGGGCCTGCCCCTGCTCGACATGATCAACGAGGGCAACATGGGCCTCATGCGCGCCGTGGAGCGGTTCGACCCCACCAAGGGGGCCAAGCTGTCCACCTACGCGGCCTGGTGGATCAAGCAGTCCATCAAGCGCGGCCTCGCAAACCAAGGGAAGACCATCCGGCTGCCGGTCCACTTGGTAGACCGCGTCTCCAAAATCCGGCGCACCGCGATGAAGCTCCATGAGGAGCTTGAACGCGAGCCGACGGACGCCGAGGTCGCCGAGGTGCTCGGCATGACCGCCGAACGCGTCACCGAACTCATCCAAGCCAGCTACCGGCCGGCGTCGCTGGACGCCCCGCTGGGTGACGATGACGACACCCGGGTGGCGGACATCGTGAAGGATGAGAACGCCACGACCGCCTACCAGGATCTCGAAGCCACGACCCGGCAGGACTTGGTTCGCGAATTGGTGGACGAATTGGACCCGCGCGAGTTGACCATCATCAGCTATCGGTTCGGCCTCGACGGTGGCCCTGAACGGACCTTGGAAGAAGTGGGCCAGAAATTCGGGGTGACCCGCGAACGGATCCGCCAGATCCAGAATGTCGCCCTCAACAAACTCCGGAAGAAGATCGAGAAACGGGAAGCGGTCCGCGACCCGGAGTTCGACGAGTTCATGCGCCAGGCCGCGTGAACCGGCTGCCTGACGTCCGACGTTTCAGTCGGAGTCGTTTTCGGGCTGCCTCACCGTTCGGCGCAGGCCGTTTTCCAGCCAAAGCTTGAAGACGACCCACAGGGCCTCGCGGACTATCTCCTTGGACATCTTGGACGTGCCTTGGAACCGGTCGGTGAAGATGATCGGCACCTCGGCAATCTTCATGCCGCGCCGCCACACCCGGTGCGTAAGCTCGATTTGGAAGCTGTAACCGTTGCTGGTGACCGTGGGCAGATCGATGGCCTCGAGCGCCTGCCGCCGGAAGCATTTGAACCCGCCAGTTGGATCGCTGATCCGCATGCCGGTGATCACCCGGACATATTTGCCGGCGAACATGCTGAGCAAAAGGCGGTTCAACGGCCAGTTGATGACCCGGATTCCGTTGGCGTAACGCGAACCCAGCACGAGATCGGCCTGCTCCGTCTTCGCCGCGTGCAGGAAAGACGGCACGTCGGACGGGTTGTGGGAAAAGTCGGCGTCCATCTCGAAGATGAACTGGTAGCTCCGTTTCAGCGCCCACCCGAAGCCGGCGATGTAGGCCCGGCCGAGTCCGTTCTTTTCCTGCCGGTGCAGCACGTGCACGTGCGGGTTCCCGGCGGCGATCTCGTCCGCGACGGCACCGGTGCCATCGGGTGAGTTGTCGTCCACGACCAGGACGTCGAGCTCCATCGGCTGCGCCATGAGGCGCTTGACGAGCTGCGGCAGGTTGTCGCGCTCGTTGTAGGTCGGAACGATGATGACAGTTTCGGCGGCCACGTTCGCGCGGAGGGTGCTGACGGATGTGAACGGAGCAAGCCGATTTCCCGGTCCAACGGCCGAAGCCGGCTGTTGAGTTGGCACCCGCGCCGGGACTATCCTCGGCTTTTCATGAGCAAGCCTGCCTGTCCGATGTGCGAAATGACCGAAGTGCTGGAACACCCCGCGCGCTGGGAATGCGTGACCTGCGGCCATGAGTGGGACCGCGAGGCCGAACCCGACGCGCCCACCGGTCCGCGCGTGGTCAAGGACGCCCACGGCAACGTGCTGGCCGACGGCGACTGCGTGATCCTGATCAAGGACCTCAAGCTGGGCGGCTCGTCCGTGCTCAAGGGCGGTTCAAAATCCAAGCCCATCCGCTTGGTGGACGGCGACCACGAGATCGACTGCAAGGTGGACGGCATCGCGGTGGGCCTGAAGGCGTGTTTCGTGAAGAAAGCCTGATTCTCCAAGCTCGGTGGCTGCACCGCCATTGGCTTTACCTGCCGTTCCCATGTCCGCCCCCGCCGAACTGGAATCCATCGCCGCCGAACTGGGGCTGAACACCGCCCGGCGGCACCTGCTGCTGTGCGCCGATCCGGCCAAGCCCAAGTGCTGCGCCGGTGGCGACAGCCTCGCGGCGTGGGAATTCCTCAAACGCCGCCTCAAGGAGCTCGGCCTCGTCGGCCCGCACGCCACCGTGGCGCGGACCAAGGCCAACTGCCTCCAAGTCTGCGCCCGCGGCCCCATCGCGGTGGTCTATCCCGAGGGCGTGTGGTATCACTCCTGCACGCCCGAGGTGCTCGAACGCATCATTCAGGAACATCTCATCCATGGCCGCCCCGTCACCGAATTCGCCTTCGCCCGGAACCCGCTCTGCGGAAGCGTCCCGGGACGGTGACCAACTGGACTTCTTCCGCACGCTCTGGTCGCCCATCGTGCGTGTGTTCCGGCCGGAAAAGCCGACCAGCGACGCCGTGGCCGTGGACGAAATGGCCCTGCCCCCCGGCACCACCTCGGTGACCTACCTGCGGCATCCGCGCGCCAAACGCTACCGCCTCGCCTTCCGCCGCGACGGCACCGCCCGCTGCACCATCCCAAGGCGCGGCACACTGGCCGAAGCCCGGCGCTTCGTGGCAGAGAACGAAACGTGGCTCATCGAACGGCTCCAGCGCCACCTCACCGCGTCCGGCGGTCCGAAGGAACTCCGGCCCGGCGGCACCGTGTGGCTGGGTGGTCACGAAGTCCCCGTGGAACTGGTCCCGGCCGAGGAAGGTGCCAGGCCCAAGCTACGGGTCGGTCCGCTGGAGGTTGCGGTGAACCAGACTGAAGGCGACCTGCGGCCCGTGGCGGAGGCGGCGCTGCGGAAGTTTGCCGGCAGGACGCTGCCGGCGCGGGTGGCGGAACTCGCGGAACCGGCCGGCTACTCCAGCGGCATCCGGCGCGTGAGCGTGCGCAACCAGCGGACCCGCTGGGGCAGTTGCTCGCGCCGCGGCCTGATCTCGCTCAACTGGCGGCTAGTGCAGACGCCGGACTTCGTGCGCGACTACGTGATCCTGCACGAACTCGCCCACCTCAAGCACATGAACCACTCCCCGCGGTTCTGGGCCGAAGTCGCCCGCATCTGCCCCGCCTACGAGACAGCCGAGGAATGGCTGAAGCGGAGCGGGAAGCTGGTGCTGTGAGAATGGCGCAATGGCGCCAGAACAATATGGCCGAAGAATACCCGTTTATCCGCGAACTCAGCTCGCCCGTGACCGACGAGCAGTTGCGTCCGCTGGACCCCGTTTGCCGGGTGGTTCAGTTCAGTTCACCGCTGTCAGCGGAGGAGCATCGGCGGGTCGCGAAATTCATGCGCCAAAACCCCCGTGTTCCGCTGCGGGCTTATGGCCACTATTCGGATACGGTCCCTGACCTGTCGTTTCTCCAGCATTACCGACAGCTAACGAAGTTCTCCGCGGATATCGTTGAGCTGCGATCACTTCAGGGAATTGAGCACCTTCCTTCAAATCTCGAGTCCTTGGGCCTTGGCCAAACCCGCACCAAGAGCATTTCACTTTCGGTGCTGAGGCGGTTTCCTGATCTGAAGGAACTTGTCGTCGAAGGGCATCACAAAGGCATCGACGCCATTTCGAGTCTCCAGTCGCTCGAAAGGCTAACCCTGAAATCAATCACCCTGCCGAGCCTATCCCTGTTGCTACCCCTCCGGGAACTGTGGTGGCTGGAGCTCAAGCTGGGTGGCATTACCGACCTGTCGTTGTTGCCCGAAATCGGCCGGCTGAAATTCCTCGAACTTTTGATGATCAGGGGCCTGTCCGATCTATCGGCTATAGGCAGACTTGGTTCGCTTCAGTGCCTAGTCCTCCACGCGTTGAAAAATGTGACTGAATTGCCCTCGTTTGAGGACTTGAACAACCTGCGTCGGGCCACGCTGATCACGATGAAAGGTTTGAAGTCGATTGGGGCTGTCGCAGCCGCCCCGGGGTTGGAGGAATTGGAGGTCCTCGGAGGCAGCACCTTGTTGCCCAAAGACTTTGCTCCACTGGTCGGTCACCCAACCTTGATGCGAGCGTCTGTCGGATTGGGGCAGGATAGGAAAAACCGGGAGGTCGCCGCCCTCCTCGGGCTCCCACCCTGCGAATTCGGAATCGACGCGTTTTCCTTCCGGTAGCATGCGACTGATCGTTGCCACTTGGATCCTCATGTCCGTCGGTGTGTTTGCTGTCACCCGGTGGGAACGCGCGGGCAATCGGGCCGCCGCCCGTCCCGTGGCGGCGGTTACCGGCCTTCTGGCCTGCTTCGTCGTCTGGCGTCTTTACCGCCTGGGCTGGGAAGACGATTCCTTCGCGCCCGTGCCCGCTGGAACCCGCCGGAATGCCCGGGGTTTCTTCTGGGCGCTTTTGCTCGTCGGCGTTGGCGGCGCTGCCTGGGAAATCTTCCGCGCCTACCAGCGCACGCTGGGCTGAGTTTGGTCTGTCCGGCCGCGCGCCCAACGCCAGTCTAACTTGGCGGGTAATACGGACAGACGTGGTCGTCCGCGCTCCTCCGGCATCGTTCGGCCATTGCTGAATTGGATTCCGGCGTTTGCGGTGTCGGAGAACGCCGTTTGGCGCCGGGCGTTCGCTTCGCTAGCCTCGCGGCCGTCGTCATGCCGGAAATCCTGCTCGCCACGCTCAACGCCAAGTTCATCCACGCGGCGTTCGGGTTGCGCTGTCTTTTCGCCAACCTCGGTGAACTGCAGCCGCGCGCGGCCATTGCCGAGTTCGACATCAACCAGAAGCCGATCGAGATCGCCGAGGCGATCTTGGCGCGGGACCCCGTGATCCTCGGGCTTGGCGTCTACATCTGGAACGTGCGCGCCACGACGGAACTGATCGGCATCCTCAAGCGGGTCCGGCCCGACCTGATCATCGTGCTGGGTGGCCCGGAGGTGAGCTACGAGACGGAAGGACAGGAGATCGTGGCGCTGGCGGACCACGTGATCACCGGCGAGGCGGACCTGAAATTTGCCGAGGTGTGCCGCGGGTTGCTGGGGCCGGAAGCCGGGCGTCCGGGACTGCCCAAGGTCATCGCGGCCGAGTTGCCGGACCTGAACCAGCTGGCCTTGCCCTACGACTATTACGACGCCCGGGACGTGGCCCATCGGGTGATTTACGTGGAGGCGTCCCGGGGCTGTCCGTTCACCTGCGAATTCTGCCTTTCGTCGCTCGACCTGCCGGTGCGGCAGTTCCCGCTCGACCGCTTCCTGGGCGCCATGGAACGCCTGCTCGAACGGGGCGTGACCCAGTTCAAGTTCGTGGACCGGACCTTCAACCTCCACCTGCCCACCAGCACGGCGATCCTGAGGTTCTTCCTCACGCGGATGCGGCCGGGATTGTTCGTCCACTTCGAGATGGTGCCGGACCGTTTGCCGGAGGCCCTGCGGGAACTCATCGCGCAGTTTCCGGCCGGTGCGCTCCAGTTCGAGGTCGGTGTGCAGACGTTGAATCCGGAAGTCGAACAGCTCATTAGCCGGCGCCAAAACCAGGCCCGCATGGAGGACAACTTCCGGTGGCTGCGCGAACACAGCGGCGTCCACATCCACGCGGACCTCATTGCCGGCCTGCCGGGCGAGGATCTCGACAGCTTCGTGGCCGGCTTTGACCGCCTGCTGGCGCTGGGCCCGCAGGAAATCCAGGTCGGCATCCTCAAGCGGCTGCGCGGCACCCCGATCATCCGGCACGATGCGGAGTGGGCGATGCGCTACAGCCCGCAGCCACCCTACGAGGTGCTTCAGACGAGCCGGATGGATTTCGCGACGCTGGGCCGGTTGCGGCGGTTGGCGAGCTTCTGGGACATCTACGGCAACAGCGGGAACTTCCGCGAGACGCTGCCGCGGCTTTGGGCGGACGGATCGCCGGGGCGCGCCCTGCTGGCGTTCAGCGACTGGCTGCACACGCAGGGCGTCAAGACCAGCGGCATCGCGCTGACCCGGCAGTTCGAGCTGCTTTGGCAATACCTCACCGGAGAACTACGCCAGCAAAGCCCCGCCGTGGCGGAGTCGTTGTCGGCGGACTACCGGCGCGGTGGACGTAACGATTTGCCGCCGTGGCTCCGGGATTCCGCGAAGGAATTGCGGACGGCCAAATCGCGCGGCACGCCGAAACGGCAGGCTCGCCATTTGGAAGCCAGCGGGCCGACCGAGTAGGCGCTCAGCCTTGGGTGGGCAACGTTCGCAGGATAGCCGCGGCGGCCCTGCGGGCGGCGCCCGGAGTTCCGAGCTGGCGTGCAACGTCCTGCAGCCGGGCGCGACTGGCGGCCAGCTTCGCGGGGTCTTGAAGCAGTTCGCACAAAGCACCGGCCAAGGCTTCCGGAGTCACGGCGTCCTGGACGAATTCCGGCATCACGACGGCGTCGGCCAGCAGGTTGGGCATGGCGAGGTATTTCACCGTCACGATGCGGCGGCCGATCGCGTAAGTCAGCGCGGAGGTCCGGTAGAGCGCCACGGTGGGCACGCCAAACCACGCGCATTCGAGCGTCACCGTGCCGGTGGAAGCGAGGGCGACCGTTGCGCCCCGGAGCGCCGCCGGCAGATCGCCGACCTGGACTTCGACCGATGGCAATTCGGCGAGGAACGGCGCAGCCACGCTGCACAACGTTTCCCGGGGCAGGACCAGACGAACCCGTGCGCCGGAGGCGGCGGTGACCTGTTTGGCCGCGGGAATCATCACCGGCAAATGGCGCTGCAGTTCGCCCACCCGGCTGCCCGGCAGGAGCAGCAACACCGGCGGTGTTCCCGGGGCCGGTTGTGGCGGGGCAGGGGGCGACAGTGTGTGATGCCGGTCCACGATGGGATGGCCGACGAATTCGACCGGCAGCATGGGGGCGTGGCGGGCATACCACGGCGCCTCAAACGGCAGGATGCTCAGGAGTAGGTCGTGGGTTCGTTCCATCGTCCGGGCCCGGCCGGGGCGTGAGGCCCACACTTGGGGCGACACGTATTGCACGATCCGCGGTCGCCAGTTGAGGAACGGACCGCTTTCGCGGGCAAGCCGCGCGCGCACGGCCGCGGCAAACCGCAGGTTGAACCCGCCGTAGTCGACGCCGATCACCAAGTCGGGGCGTTCCCGGCCGGCGAGGTCGAGCAAGTCGACGAAGACGCGCCGGAGTTCGGCATACTTTCGGAAAATTTCGAGGCCGATCACGGAATGCCGCGTCAGGTCGTGGCTCAGTTCCACGCCCTCCGCAGCCATTGCGGGGCCGCCGGCACCGATCAGCCGCGGGCTGAAGGGGCCCGCCTGTCGCCGCAGTTCACGGGCAAGCTCCGCCGCCAGGAGATCCCCGCTGGGATCGCCGGCAACGAGCAGGATGGTGAGCGGCTTCAACGAGGGGAGAGTCGGGACCGCTGCCGGCGAGTGCAAGCCGGCGCGGGGTCAAGGTGGGCGTCACTGGACTCCGGCGCGTCTCGCTCTCTTCCACCCGAAGTGAAGGAGAGGGCCGGGGAGAGGAGGGATTCACCCAGATTAGCGTCAGCACCCCGGGCCGCTCCTCTCCCCGCGCTTTACTGCGGAGAGAGGGAGACCTAATTCGGTTCCCCATCTTTCGGGCGGCTGGCGTCCGGGGTGCGCGGGGCGCATGTTCACCGCGGTTCCGATGACCGAAGGACTCTTCAACCTGCTGATCGCGCTCGGGCTTGGCCTGCTGGTCGGGCTCCAGCGGGAGCGGGCATCCGCCGCCTTGGCTGGGTTCCGGACATTTGCGCTGACGACGCTGCTGGGCGCGTTGTGCGGGCACTTGGGTGGCCGGCTGGAAAGTGGCTTGGTCGTCGCGGGGTTGGTTGCCATCGCCGTCTTGTTGGGGGCCGCCAACTGGATCGGGGCGAAGCGGCCCGGCTACGATCCTGGCCTGACCACGGAGGTCGCGCTGCTGGTGATGTTCCTGGTCGGTGTGCTGGCCGGGGCGGGGCAACGCGGCCTGGCCGTGGTGGTGGGCGCGACCACCGCCGTGCTCCTGCACCTGCGCCCGCAGTTGCACTCGCTCGCCCGGGGACTCGGTGAACACGACATGCGCGCGATCATGCAGTTCGTCGCGATCGCGCTGGTCGTCCTGCCTGTGTTGCCGGACCGGGCGTTCGGTCCCTTCGCGGTCCTGAACCCCCATCGGATGTGGTGGATGGTCGTGCTGATCACCGGCATCAGCCTCGCGAGCTATGTCGCCTTCAAGGTCCTTGGACCGCGCGGCGGCAACCTCGCGGCGGGGTTGCTCGGCGGGCTGATTTCCAGCACGGCTACGACCGTGACGGCGGCGAAACAGAGCCGGACAAACCCGGCGGGCAGCGGTTCGGCGACGTTGGTGATCCAGCTGGCCTCGGCCATCGTGTTCGGCCGGGTGCTGGTGCTGATCGGTTCGGTCGCGCCGGTGCAGTTCCGCGGAATCGCCCCGCCGGTCGCCGTCATGCTGGCCGTCATGCTCGCGTTGGCCGGTTGGGCATGGTGGCGCAATGACGCTGCAGCCGGAGTGCCCGCGGCCTCGGCCAACCCGACCGAACTCAAGGTGGCGCTGCTGTTCGCCGGCCTCTACGGCGCCGTGCTGCTGGCGGTCGCCGCGGCGAAACATTGGTTCGGCGACTCCGGACTGATGGTCGTCGCCGTGCTGTCCGGGCTCACGGACATGGACGCCATCACGCTGTCCACGGCTCAGCTTGCCAGTTCAGGCGAAGTGAACCCCGCGCTGGCCGGCCGGGTGATCCTGGTTGCGGCCTTGGCCAACATCACGTTCAAGGCTGGCGTGGTTTGGACCCTCGCGGACCGGCGCCTGGCGTGGCCGGTCACGCGGTTGTTTGGCGTGGCTTTGCTGGTTGGCGGGCTGCTCGCGTTTTTCCTCTGACTCCATGAAGACATTCCTGCTGTCGTTGTTGGTGCTTACCGTGGCGTTTCCTGCCAAGGCGGCGCTGGCGGTGTTGCCCAAGATCCGGATCGGCGCCGATGGGCGCACGTTCGTCA
This sequence comes from uncultured Verrucomicrobiota bacterium, assembly GCA_964602595.1. Classification (GTDB taxonomy): domain Bacteria; phylum Verrucomicrobiota; class Verrucomicrobiia; order Limisphaerales; family UBA9464; genus CAIWAH01. The sequence continues at coordinate 35,901 of CAZRRO010000010.1, forward strand.
CCGCGGGTGGCCGGCCGTTCGTGCCGTTCGGGGTGACTTACTTCCGGGCCAACACGGGGTGGGCGCCGCAAGTGTGGAAGCAATGGGACCCGATCGCCACGCGGCGCGATTTCGCCCGCCTAAAGGAACTGGGCGTCAACACGGTGCGGGTGTTCCTGTCATTCGGGTCGCTCTATCCGAAGCCGGGTCAGCTCGATCCCGAAGGGCTGCGCCAGTTCCGGGAGTTCCTGTCCCTTGCGGAGGAGGCGGGGCTCTACGTGCACCCGACGGGACCCGACCATTGGGAAGGTCTGCCCGAATGGGCGCAGATGGACCGGGTAGCCGACGAGGCCGTGCTCTTGGCGTTGGAGCAATTCTGGAAACTCTTCGCGGCGGAATTCAAGGACCGGCCGGCGATCTTCGCCTACGACCTGTTGAACGAGCCCGAGGTGCGCTGGGACACACCGCCAATGCGGGCCAAGTGGGCGCGGTGGTTGGAGCGCGAGTTTGGTAGTCTCGCGCAGTTGGCAACCGCCTGGAAACTGGCGGAAGTTCCGCCGAATTGGGGCGGCGTGCCGGTGCCTGACGGCAAGCAGGCGAAACGCGGCGATCCGGCCCTGCTGGCCTACCAGAACTTTCGTGAGAGCGTGGCCGACGAGTGGACCCGACGTCAGTCCGCGGCAATCAAGTCGGCGGACCCGCGCGCGTTGGTCACCGCCGGGTTCATCCAGTGGGCGGTGCCGGCGTCCATCGCGGGACCGTTTCACTACGCCGCATTCCGGCCCGCGCGACAAGCCGCCTGGCTCGATTTCATGGAGTTCCACTTCTACCCGTTCGACCACGGGGTCTACACCTATCGCGATGAGGAGTCCGAACGTCGGAACCTGGCCTACCTGGAGGCCGTCGCCGTCGAGGTGGCGCAGGTAGGCAAGCCGGTGGTGCTCGCTGAATTCGGCTGGTATGGCGGTGGCAAGCCACGCTTCGACGCCGGCAAACATCCGGCGGCTACCGAGGAACAGCAGGCCCGCTGGTGCCGTCGGGCGGTCGAGTCCACGCGGGGACTCGTGCAGGGTTGGTTGAACTGGGGAGTGTTTGATCAACCCGAGGCCACCGACCCGAGCGAATTCTCCGGTTTGCTCACCGAGGACGGCCGCGACAAGGCCTGGGCCACGGAGTTCCGCCGGCTCGCCGAGCAATTGAAGGACGGGGTCAAACCGATCCCCGTGCCGGCCGGCCGGCCGTTGCTGGACTGGGACGCGGCGGTCACGGATTCGGCGGCGGGCAACGAATTCCGCCGCCGTTACTTCGAGGCGTGGCAGGCCCGTCCCTGAGGCCGGCACGCTTGACAGTCCCGGAGGCGGCCCAGCCTACTTTTGGCGTGGTTGAAAACGCCTCCGCCCACCCCGACCCGGCCGCACCGGTCGTCAGCCTGTGCATCCCAACCTTCAACCGCGCGCGCTACCTCCGGTGCCTGCTGCCGCTGATCGCGGAGGAACTCGCCAGCTTCCCGCACCGGTGTGAGGTCGTGGTCTCCGACAACGCGTCCACCGACGACACGCCGGCGGTGCTGAGGGAATTTGCGGCTCGCCTGCCGCTGCGCGTGATCCGCCACGAGACCAACCAGGGAGCCTACGCAAATGTCCGCCACGTCCTGGGGCAGGGGCGCGGCGAATTTCTCGTCTACCTGGCGGACGACGACATGCTGGCCTTCGAGGAACTGGCGGCGTTGATCACGCGGTTGCGGGCCAACCCGGGCATCGCCGCCGCCTATGCGCCATGGATCATCCATGACCTCGTGGATAACCGGACGATTGGAACGTTCTACCAGCAGACCGAGGATGTGCACGTCCGGCAGGGGGACCAACGGGCACTGCTCGACACGGTGCTGCGACTGAAGGCGTTTCCCGAAATTGTCGTGGCCCGGCGGGATGCCTGGCACGCGCTGGACCTGCGGATCAATCCGCACGCGTTTTGGGCGTTCGTCTTTGCGTCCGCCTACGTGGGCCGGGGTGAGGTTTTGTTCAGCGCCCGGCCATTTTACGTTTCGATCTCACGCTATTTCGCCGGCCCGCTGCGCACCCAGGTGGGCATGGAAGAGGTGGAAACGTCCTGGGACTGTTACCGAGGCGGCCTTGAATTCATCCTTGGCCGGGCCCTGGGCCAACTGGCGCCGACGGACCACGCGGCGCTGCTGGCACGAATCAACCCGATGATCGCCCAGCGGATGGCGGTGGCCATCCGCCTGCGGCATGCCCGGGAGCGCAACGCCGTCGATACCTATCACCTCGCGTGCCGCCTGCGGGGCCTGGGCCATGAAAAGATGCTGCCGGTGCCGTTGGCCACGCTCGCCCTGCGCGCCGCCTTATGGTCCATCGTGAACGAGGATTCAACCGATGCAGCCGCCCCGGCCTTGGTCTGCAATGAGCCGTTTCCGGACGATGCCCGCCGTCACCTTGCGGCCATCGCGGGCGACCGAATCCGGTTCGATGTGCCGGCCGAGGCGGTCCGCGATTGTGTCCTGATTGTCGCGTCGGACGAGACGATCAACGCGTCGGCCCGCGCGCGCCAAGCCGCGGCCAACGTCCGCTGCGTCGGCTTACGGCAGGTGTTGGCCCGGTTGCAGCCCTGAGTGGCCTGTTCGGGTGGCCGTGGATCGTTACGCCACCGGCCGCATCGTGACCGCGTCGGCGTAGGAATCGTCCGCGCTCGCGTTCGGCATGATGGCAACGACGGTGTCGCCGGAGTGAAGGGAACCCAGGCGCTTCAGTCGGCGGATCGCACCGCTCAGGGAGCCTTCGAGGTCGTCCGGACACGCCGGCATGAACAGCGGGACCACGCCGCGGACCAAGGCAAGCTGGCGGGCGACCGTGATCTGTTCGCAGAAGGCGAACACCGGCGTGGTCTTGGGCCGGAACCAGCCGGCATACTGGGCCAGTTCGCCATTCTTGGTGAAGACGATGAGGGCAGCGGCGCGAAGTTGGTCGGCGAGTTTCACGGCACTTTGCACCAGCTTCTCGCGGGCCTGCCAGACCTCGGCGGCCTCGTGGTAGCCGGCGCCGCCGCTGCGCTCGATACGGCGGGCGATCGTATCCATGACTTCCAGACAAGCGAGGGGATGTTTGCCGACGGTGGTCTCGCCGCTGAGCATGATCGCGTCGGCCTGTTCGAACACGGCGTTGGCCACGTCCGTGATTTCCGCGCGGGTCGGCAGCGGGTTTTCGATCATGCTCTCCAGCATGTGAGTGGCCACGATCACCGGCCGGCCGATCTGGGCGCAGCGCTTCACGATGCGGCGTTGGATGATCGGCAGCTCCTCGTAGGGGCATTCGATGCCGAGGTCGCCGCGGGCGACCATGATCCCGTCGGCGACCTTGGCGATGGCCTCGAAATTGTGGACGGCAAACTCGTGCTCGATCTTGGCGACCAGGGCTGGAGGATTCTTGGTGCCGGCCACGAGGGAACGCAGGTCCGCCAGGTCGGAGGGTTCCCGGACGAAGCTCAGCGCGATGAAATCCACGCCGGCCGCGAGGCCCAGTTTCACGTCTTCGCGGTCCTTGGGTGTGAGGGCCGGCAGGGATACGCGCACGCCCGGCAGGTTGATGTGCCGGCGGCTCCCCAGGCTGCCGTCGGTCAGGACCTCGCATTCCACCCGCAGCTCGCTCTTGGCCACGACATGCATCTTCATCTCGCCGTTGTCCACGATGAGCGTCTTGCCGACCTCGACGTCCCGGGCGAAGTCGAGGTAGGCGACGGAAGTCCATTTGGTGCCGTCCGTCGGGGGCGGTTCGTCCCCGCAGGTGAAGATGAAGCGGTCGCCCCGCAGGAGCGGAATCGGGGCCGCGACGTCGCCGGTGCGGATGCCAGGGCCCTTGAGGTCGAGGAGGATGCCGACGGCGATCCCCCGTTGCGCGGCCAGGTCGCGTATGTCCCGGGTCACGCGGTGGACCCATTCCGGCTTGGCGTGGGACAGGTTCAGCCGGGCGATGTTCATGCCGGCATCGATTAGTTTCCCGAGCATCTCGCGGGAATCGGTGGCCGGGCCGAGGGTGGCGATGATCTTGGTCTTGCGGGTGGTCCCGTGCATGCCGCGGGAGGCTAGGCAGGCGCGGCCGGGGGGAAAGGGGATTCGTTCGGTGACCGGAAACCAACGGAAGGTTGGCCAGTCCGGGGTGCCGTCGCTAGGCTCCCGCCATGCATTTCGATCCGGTTCGGGAGGGCTCCCGAAGGAAGTGTCCATGAGTGCGCTCTCCGTGTTTCTGACCTTACCCAAGTCGGGAGGCCGTCGTTGAGGCCGCCCAACGCCTTGGATCTCCCCGGAGCGCCCAGCCGATCCCAATGGGTCTGGCTGCTCGTGGCGGTGGCCGGCCTGCTGCTCTTTCGCCTTGGCGGACGTGGCCTCAATGAGCCCGACGAAGGGCGCTATACCAACATCGCCCTGGAAATGCTGGAGCCGGGCCACGATCCGCTGGAGCCGCGGATGTCCGATTTCGGCCATTACGACAAACCGCCGCTGACCTACTGGCTCACGGCGGTGGCCTTCCGGGTTTTCGGCGTCAACGAGACGGCCGCCCGCCTCACGCCGCTGCTGGGCGCCGTGCTCGCGTTGTGCGGAATCGGTTGGGCTGCCTTCCGGCTCCACGGCGCGCGGACGGCGTGGTGGGCGGTGCTGATGACCGCCACCGTGGGGCAATTCTGGCTGCTGGCCCGGTTTCTGTCGCCCGACATGCTGCTGACCGGGTTTACCACCCTGGCGATTGCGGCCTGGGCCGAAAGCCGCCACCGGCAGGGATCGTGGCTGTGGTGGATTCTGTCGCTGCTAGCTTGGACCGCCGCCTGGTGGACCAAGGCGACCGCCGCGCTGGTGCCCCTGCTCGGGCTCACCGTCGGCCTGCTGGTGCGGCAGGACCGCGACGGTCTGCGAGCGTTGCGGCCGCTCCGCATGCTGGGCGCCCTGCTTGTGCTCGGGCTGCCGTGGTATCTGGACATGGTGTGGCTGCATCCGGAGCTGAAGCAGTTTTTCCTCGGGCGGGAAGTGGTCGGCCGGATCGCCGGGCACCCGGATGGTCGCAAGGCCCCGGTATTTTTCCATGTCTTGGTGACGCTCGGCGCCTGGCTGCCCTGGTGGCCGGTTGCCCTCGGCGCGCTGGGCTGGTGGTGGAAACGAAGGCGAGCCTCCGGCGCCGCCCCGGCGACTTGGCGAACGTGGCCGCTGGAGATCTGGATTGCGCTGACGGGCCTCGCAGTCTTTTCCCTCATTTCCTCCAAGCTGCCGACCTACACCCTGCCGTTTGCCCCGTGGGCCGCCCTGTTCTGCGCCACGGTTTGGCAGCGACTGGCGGAGGAAGGCCGCACGTTCGCGTCGGTCCGCGGACGATTGTTCACCGCCACGGGATTTGCCTTCGTCTACCTTGTCGTTTCGCTGGCCCAGCCGCTGATCGAGTCGCGCGCGGGGCGTAATTCGTCGGTCCGCCAGTTGGCCCGCTATCTCAAGCAGCAGGGAGCGCAAACGGTCTATCTCGACCGGTATTGGCCCGGGATGGAGTTCTACTTTGGCGAACACGTTCATTTTGTCGTGCCGGCGCCGCCTCGCCAGCGCGGCGACGACCTGGGCCTGTGCTCGACGCTGGGGGAACCGCATTTCGTGAAGCCCGAAGGCTGGCTGAAGAGCCTTGGGCACCATGCCCACGACACCGTCTGGTTGGTCAGCCTGCGCCAGACCCCGCAGACCCCGCTGCTCCAGGCTTCAGCGCTGGGTGAACTGGTGGCCAGCAACCGCGTGGGCGATTTTGTGCTCTGGCGGCTGCAGTGGCCGCGGACTGTGAGCCATTGACCCGGCGCAACTTTGCCTCGCCCGGGGCCGCCGAGTTTTCCAGATTCCGCCGGTGAAGCGGGACGAATTTGACCAACTGGTCGGGCGAATGGACGCCGAGGCGCGGCGGAATCCCCGAGGCTTTCGGCGCCGGGTGGCGGGCTTGGCCGCCCTCGGATACGCCTACATGCTTGGTGTGCTGCTGGTCACAACCGGGGCCGCGCTCGCCAGCGGGCTGCTGATCTTCCGGTTCCCCAACGGGGTGACCATCAAGCTCGGGTTGATCGTCGGCCTGACCTGCGCCGGCATGGCGTGGTCCATCCTGCGCGCTCTCTGGGTCAAGACCGGGACGCCCGAAGGCGTGCCGTTGACCGCGGCGGAGGTGCCCGACCTCGTGGCCCTGGTCGAGGACGTCGGCCGCCGCACCGATTCGCCGCCGTTCCATGAGATCCTGCTCACCACCGATTACAACGCCGCCGTCGTCCAGGCGCCGCGGCTCGGCGTGTTCGGCTGGTATCGGAATTACCTCCTGCTGGGATTTCCGCTCCTTGCGTCCCTGAGCCGAGAGGAACTCACCGCCGTGCTGGCCCACGAATTCGGGCACCTGTCGCGCAGTCATGGCCAGTCCGGCCAATGGCTCTACCGCATGCGCCGGACCTGGGAAGGGACGATTGAAAACCTCCAACGCAATCCGCCTGGGAAGTTCGCGCTGCTGCTCACAGGCTTCCTTGGCTGGTTTTGGCCGCGCTTCAATGCCGGCGCGTTTGTGTTGTCCCGGGCGCAGGAATACGAGGCCGACGCGACCGCGGCCCAAGCCACCAGTCCCGCGACCCTGGCGAGCGCGCTGACGCGTTTGGTCGTGGACGCCCCGTTCCTCGAGGAAAAGCTCTGGCCGGCCGTTTACCTGCGGGCCAATGACCAACCCGAACCGCCGGGCGGAGTATTCGGGGAAATCGCCACGGGCCTGCGGGATGGACCCGCCGCGGAAGATATGGCGCGTTGGCTTAGGGCGGGATTTCTCGTCCCAACCGGCAACGCCGACACCCATCCTTCGCTCACCGACCGATTGCGATCCCTCGGCTGCCTAGATCCGGAAGTCGCGGCCGGCCGGCTTCCGGCAGTGCTGCCGCCGCCCGCGGAGCCGCGCGCGTCGGCGCTGCTCGGCGACCGGTTGCCCGAATTGATGGATCGCCTCAGCCGACGATGGCGCGAAGCCGTGGCTGAGCCATGGAAACAGCGGCATGCCGAGGCGGCGGAGCTAAAGGCCAAATTGGGTGACCTCGTCGCCGCCCCGGACCAACCGCTTTCCGCCGACGAGCTGTGGCAACGGGCCGAGGTGAAACTCCGGCTCGAAAACGACGCGGCCGCCGCGCCGTTGCTGGACCAGTTGCTCGTCCTGAAACCGGAGCACGGATTGGCCTGCCTGGTGCGGGGACGGCATTGGCTGGAGACGGATGATCCCCGCGGCGTCGAGTTGGTGGAGCGGGCCATGCAGACCGATGCGACCCTCACGGAAGCCGCCTGCCAGTTGCTTTGCGGCCACTATGCCCGGACGGGACAGCGCGAACGCCAACGCCAGGCGGAAGACCGGCTTGAATCGTTCGGTGAACAACAACAGGCCGCCCAACGTGAACGGGACAACGTCACCGCGGCCGACGCCTTCCTGCCGCATTCGCTGACGGAAGAGCAGTTGGCACCGCTGCGGGAAGCGCTCCAGGCCGAACCGGCGGTCGTCCGGGCGCATCTGGCCCGGAAGGACGTGCAGATCTTCCCGGAGAATCCCTGCCATGTGCTGGCGGTGTTCGTTCACCGGCCGTTTTGGAAGCCGGTCGGACAGCAGGCCAACCAGCAACTCGTCGACCGGGTCCTGGGGAGGCTCAGTTTCGGCGGCTACCTGCTGGTGTTCATCGCCGATTCGAACCTCGAGGCCCTCGGCAAGCGGATTGCCGCCCAGCCGGGCAGCCAGGTTTACGCCCGCTCCGCTACTTGAGGCTGACCCACGCTGCCACGGGGCAGTGGTCGCTCGGCCATTGGTCCCCCCGTTGCACGGTCACCACCTCGCTCTGGCGGACGTCCATCGCGCCGCGGCCGAGGATCCAGTCGATCCGCTTTCCGTCGCGGACTAGCGGGGCGAAGTTGTTGAAGGAATTGGCGTCTTCATTCAGCCGCTTCTTCGCGGCAAACCAGGTGTCCGTCAGCCCGCCCTCGGTCACCAGGAGGTCGTAGGCCTTGTTTTCGCGGGCGACGGCGTTGAAGTCGCCCACCAGGAACAGCGGCAGCTCGGGCTTCAGCTTGGCGATGCGCGCGAGGATCAGCGTGGCGGCCATTTCGCGGGCGGGCTGGATCTGGTGGTCGAGATGTGTGTTCAGGAAATAGAACTCGCGTCCGTCCCGCCGGTCTTGGAATCGCGCCCACGTCACCATGCGGCGGTTGGAATTGCCCCACGTCGTGGAGCCCATGACCTCCGGCGTGTCGCTCAGCCAGAAGTGGTCGAACTCCAGCACGTCGAAGCGTTCGCGCCGGTAGAAGATGGCCATGAACTCCCCGCGGCTGCCGCCGTCGCGGCCCAGGCCGATCCAGTCGTAGTTTCGCTGGTCCGCCGCCACGTCCTTCAGCTGGGCGAAGACTCCCTCCTGAGTTCCGAAGATGTCCGGCGCGTATTCGTCCAGCAACGACTTCACGATCGGACGGCGGTCCGGCCAGGCGTTGGGCTTAGTGGTGCTGGCGTAACGCAGGTTGTAGGTCATCAGCAGCAATTCGCCGTCTCCGACGCGGGCGGGGGCGGCGCAGGTGGCCAAGGGAGCCAAAGTGGCCGACAGGGAGGCAGCGGAGAGCGCGCCCAGGAAAGTCCGACGGGAGGTCATGCGGTCAGCGTGCGGCAGCGCCTGTGCACACCGCAAGCGGGCACTCGGCGAATTCTTGACGGCAGCGGCGGGGGATCGCGCTGCAGAAACCCCGGGCGAGGTGGGGAATTAACGGATTGGTTTCCGGAGGGCCTAGATTCCCGCATTCAACTTCGCCGGCGCCGTCGGTTGTTCCACAATGCGATCGAAGCGCTGCTGACGAGAAATGGTGCGGTGAACAAGACCCACATTACGAGGTCGGCGTCCTTGGGGTCTCCCTCAAACAGAGCGAAGAACAGGAGCACACCCAACAAGGCGCAAGGGATGGCAAGAACCAAGGCCGACCCGTGACCAAACGCCGCCGGAATGAGGCTAATCAGTCCAAGAAGGACGATGGCGATGGGCACGCCGAAAATCAGCGGCAACAGTCCGTCAAAATTGGATGCGAACATTGTGCTGAAGATCGAGCCGGCCCCCCAGCCTGGCACGCCAGCCCATTGACTATATCGGGGGGCAACCCAGGTGAATCACCCTGGTTGAGCCCGGCGTGACGATGAGACGAAGGGGCCATTGGCACCCTCGCCGGATCCTCAATTCCCCAGCCCAAACTGGATGACTTCCCGATTGCAACGGGAACCTCGAACGGTGGCAAGCCCGTCATCGCCGGATCACTCCAGCCGTCATGAGAAGATCCCTCCGCTCGGTCGCGCCACAGGCGACGAACGTTGCGGCATCCGTCGGTCCTGCCATCCTCCGCGTCCTTGAGCGCCGCCACCTCCACCGATTCTGCCGTGCCCGTGCGCTGGCTGACCTCGGCTCCGGTCACTCCCGCCGGCGCAGCGCCGGTGCGCAGCCTTTACGTGCACGTGCCGTTCTGCGCGCATAAGTGCGAGTATTGCGCCTTCTATTCCGCGCCGCCGTCGGGCGACGTGGTGAACCGCTACGTGGCCGCCGTGGTGCGGGAGCTGGAACTGGTGGCGCCGGATTGCCGCCCGGAAACGGTCTTCTTCGGCGGCGGCACACCTTCGCTGCTCACGCTGAAGCAGTGGGAAACGATCCTGCGGGCGATGGAACGCCTGAACCTGCTCGGCGCGGCCGAGTGGACCGTGGAGTGCAATCCCGCCACCGTCTCCGCCGACAAGGCGAAGCTCCTGCGCGACTTCGGCGTGAACCGCGTCTCGATGGGCGTCCAGTCGCTCGACGAGGAACTGCTCGAACGCCTCGGCCGCATCCACACGCGGGAGCAGGTTTTCCGGAGCTTCGACACGCTTCGGGCGGCCGGCTTCGACAACGTGAACGTCGACCTCATGTTCGCGATCCCGGGCCAGACGATGGCGCACTGGCAGCGGACGCTCGACGAGGCGCTGGCGCTGGGCTCGGAACACCTGAGCAGCTACGAAGTCATCTACGAGGAGGACACCCCGCTGTTCGCGCAGCTCAAGGCCGGCGAATTCGACGTCGACGAGGACCTGGCCTGCGACCTGTATGACGCGCTGATCGACCGCTCGGCCGCGGCGGGCTTCCGGCAATACGAGATCGCGAACTTCGCGCGCGACCGACGGGCGAAGGACCAAGGTTCAATGACCCAGGACCAGGAATCCCAGTTTGTGGAATTGGTCCCTGGGAATTCGTCATTGGACCTTCCAACATTTGCCTGCCGGCACAATGTCGGCTATTGGCGCGGGCTGGAGAGCTACGGCCTCGGGCCAAGCGCGAGCGAATACATCCGCGGGCTGCGGGCGAAGAACTGGTCGAACACCACGCTCTACTGCGAGCAATTGGAGAAGGGGCGGCGGGCCAAGGAAATGGCGGAAGCCCTGGGGCCCGAAGCCAGGGCCGGGGAGCTGGCCGCCTTCGGTCTGCGGATGAATCGGGGCTGGGGTTTTGCGGAGTTCACCGAACGCACCGGCTTCGACCTGAAGGCCGGTTGGCCGGCGGAGATGGCTGAACTTATCCGCTGCGGTTGGGCGGCCGAGACCGGGGATCGGTTTCACCTGACCCGGACCGGCCTGCGTTTTGCCGACGCCGCCGCCGAACGGTTCCTGCGGCCTGAAGCGGCCTGAGCCCCCTCGGTCGGTGACAAATCGGTGACGACCGGGTGCCGCCCACCGGGCGAGTCACACAAACGTCACCGGCGTGACATTTTTCCGCCACCGACCGTCCAGAGGGTCGCCGCGGATGATTTCAAAACGAGGAATGACCGTCTGGCTGGCCGGCTGGGTCTCCGGCGGCCTGCTTTGGGCGGCGGAAAGTCCGGTGACGGCCGCGCGCGACACGCTCGCGCAGTGGGTGCAGACCCGGCAGTTGATCTCCAAGACGCGGACCGACTGGGAAGCGGACAAGGAAATGCTCGGCCAGACCAAGGCGCTGTTCGAACGCGAACTGGCCGCCGTGGCGGAACAGATGGGCAAGCTGAGCACCAATTCCTCCGTCGCCGACGCGGAACGCCGCAAGGCCGAGGGTGAATTGGCACAACACGGCGAGGCGCTGGAGAAGTCCAAGGCGCTGGTGGCTAACTTGGAGAAGGAAGTCCGGGCCATCCTTCCGCTGCTGCCGCCTCCGTTGACCGCCGCGGTTCAGCCCTGGGTGAATCGCCTGCCGGCCGATTCCGCCAACACCAAGGCCGGGGCGGTGGAACGTTTCCAGACGGTCGTGGGCCTGCTCAACGAGGTGGATAAGTTCAACAACGCCATCACGGTCGCCAACGACAAGCAGCCCAACGGCAAGGGCGACCAGGTGAGCGTGGATGTCATCTACCTGGGCCTGGGCATCGCCTATTTCGTCGATGCCGCGGGTGAAGTCGCCGGCATGGGTTCGCCCGCCGCGGGCGGCTGGCAATGGAAGCTCCAGCCCGAACTGGGCCCGAAGGTCCGCGATGCCATTGCAATCTACCGCAGCCAGAAAGCCGCCGAGTTCCTCGGCCTGCCCGCCGTCATCCAATGAACTTTCCCCGCCGGAACATGAACCGATTTTCCCTCGCGGCCGCGTCCCTGCTGACGCTCGTTCCGCTGCTGGCCCAGGACGCCGACGCGTTGGCCAGTTCCGCCAAGGCTGACCTCCAGAAGGCGCTCACCGAACTCACTCAGGCCCGGCGCGAGGTCGAAGGCGAGAAGCTGCCGCTGGTGCGGTCCGTGAACGAACTGGAGCAGAAGGTCCTGGACCAGAAGGCCGCCTACCAGAAGGCCGAACGATTCCAGGAAAACCAGCTCGTCGAACTCAACTCGCTCAAGGCCCAGGCCCGGGTGCGTGGCGAGGAAGTGAAGTATCTCGACTCACTCCTGACCGAATACGGCCGGGCCTTCCGCAGCCGGGTTCACCTGATCGAGGAGCCGCGCCTCAAGCCGGCTTTGGACGCGTTTGACGCCGCCACGGCGTCCCCCGAACTCGGCGAGGCGGAGCGGTTGCAGAAACGTTCCGAACTTATCCTCGCGTCGCTGGCCCGGCTGAAGGCGGTCGCGGGCGGTGACCGCTTCGAGGCGCAGGCCCTCGGGCCTTCCAGCGTCCTGGAGAAGGGCAAGGTTGCGTTGTTCGGGCCGGTGGCGTTGTTCGCGAGCGACCAGTCGGCCGCCGTCGGGTTGCTGCAGCAGGAACTGAATAAGGCCGATCCCACGGTGGTGCCGCTGCACGGCGACATCGTGGCGGCCGGCCGGCAATTGACCGCATCGGGCACCGGCTCGCTGGCGTTCGATCCGACGCTGGGCAACGCCTTCAAGCTAGAGGCGCTGAAGGAGACGCTTTACGAGAAGCTGGCCCAGGGCGGACCGGTGATGGTGCCGCTCCTGAGCCTTGGCTTCGCGGCGTTGATCGTCGCCATCGTGAAGTGGTTCCAGTTCTCGCGCATCCGGCTGGTTTCCGAGAGCGAGCTGCAGCAGGTGCTCCAGCACTTGGAGAAGGAAGATTCTGGCGCGGCGCTCAAGCTGGCCCAGGGCATTCCCGGTCTTGCGGGCGAGTTGCTGGCGACCGGTGTCGAGCACTTCGACGAGAAGAAGGAATACATCGAGGAGATCCTCTACGAGAAGATGCTCGGGGCCCGTTCGAAGCTGGAGCGCGGCCTGCCGTTCCTCGCCCTCGCCGCGACCACGGGGCCGCTGATGGGGCTGCTTGGCACGGTCACGGGCATGATCGCGACCTTCAAGCTGATCTCCAGCTTCGGCTCCGGCGATCCCAAGCTGCTCGCGGCGGGCATTTCCGAGGCGCTGATGGCGACCGCGACCGGCATGGCCGTGGCCATTCCCGCGCTGCTGCTGCACGCCTTCATGAGCCGCAAGGCCAAGGGCATTCTCGGCAGCATGGAGCAGACATCCGTCGGCTTCGTGAACGGCGTGCCCGAGCGTCGGGTATTCAACTAAGCCCCCTCCGGAGATACGACCATGAACTCGACCTGGAACCAGATGCTGCACACGTGGGAGTCGGGCGGCTGGGTGATGATCGCCTTGGCGGTGTTGGGCGTCGTCCTCTACTCCACCGCGGCCCATCTGCTCTTCAGCCTCTACCACAGTGGCATCACCCGGGCGTCGGATGCCGACGTGAAGCGTTGGCTGGACGACCCGAACCTCGCGCCGGAACGGATCCGGGAGATCATCCGCTACACGACCGACGAGGCGCGCTCCATTGAGGACATCGCCGGCCGGTTCAAGGAGCTGGAATCCACGCGGGTGACCAACTACGACCGCGGCATCGCCTTCCTGAATGTCGTCGTCATTTCGGCCCCGCTGTTCGGCCTGCTCGGCACCGTCCTGGGAATGCTCCTCACCTTCAAGGCGATCGGGGTCGGCGGCAGCGCCACGTCGGACGTCATCGCCAAGGGCATCAGCGAGGCGCTGGTGGCGACGCAGACCGGCATGATGGTCGCCATCCCCGGACTGATGGTGGCGTCGCTCGCCCGCCGTTGGCGGAATGAGTTCGTCGCGTTCTTCGCCCGACTGGAGAGCATTACCCTCCGGCACTTCCGGCCGGAATTGCACGGCATGACCCGCATTATCACCCGCAAGTCCGTCCCGGCCAAACCCGCGGCCAAGCCCCAACCGCAAGCCGTCCTGTCATGAAGTTTCGCCGCACCTTGGCCGAGCCGGAAGAGGCGATTGAGCTGAACCTGATCCCGCTCATCGACATCATCATGTTCCTGCTCATCTTCTTCATCTCCACCACGAGCTTCGTCGAGGAGCCGGGCGTGCAGGTGGACAAACCGCAGGCCGCCAGCGCCAAGCAGTTGGACAAGAGCAGCATCATTTTCGCCGTCACCAGCGACGGCAAGATCGCCTACGGCGGCAAGGAAGTCGGCATCGGCGGGGTGCGCCCCACGGTGGAACGCCTCTGCGCCAAGGAACCGTTGCCCGTCGTCATCAAGGCCGACGAAAGCGCGCGCTCGGGCATCCTGATCCGCGTGCTCGACGAGGCGAAGCTCGGCGGGGCCAAGGACGTCAGCATCGCCACGGAAAAGGGCTGAACCCGACCACGGATCTCGCATGCGCCGGGTTTACCATACCGAGAGCAACACGGTCGGACTGCTCGTCGCGATTTCCTGCGGCCTCGCGTTCACCGCGCTCCTGTTCGTCGTGATCCCGTTCGCCCACCAGATCGCAAAACCGGAGCGCACCCTCGAACTGCGCAAGGGCGGGACCGTGGACCTGCCGCCGCCGACCAAGGACGAAACGCCGCCGCCCACCCCGCCGGCCGAGGAAAAGGCACCGGAACCCACCCCCGAGCTGGCCGACACCCAGCCGCAGGCCCTGCCCATCAGCGCCGACCTCGAAGTGGCGATGGGCAGCGGCGGCGCGCTCGCTGGTTTTGGTGATTTCCGGGCGACTTCCACCGAGGAAGCGGGCGCGGGCAACGACGCGTTTGACGTCAGCGACCTGGAACGTCGGCCCGAGGCCGTCGCCCAGACCGCGCCGACCTATCCGCGCGAACTCGCCAAGGCCAAGGTTGAAGGCACGGTCACCGTGGCGTTTGTTATCGACGAGGCGGGCAAAGTCGAAGACCCGCGCGTCGCGGCGTCATCCCGGCCGGAATTCGAGAAGCCGGCGCTGGAAGCCATCCGGCGCTGGCGCTTCAAGCCCGGCGAACGCGAGGGCAAGGCCGTCCGCACCTTCGTCAAGCAGCCCTTCCGTTTCTCGCCGCCCCGTTGAACGCCAACGTCCCCATTTTCATGAGTCCCATCACCCGCCACCTGATCTGCCTCCCGCTGCTCTGCGCCGGCACGTTGGTCGCCGCCGACCGCAAGGCGACCGCGGTCGCTGAAAAGCCCGTTTCGCCGGCCGCCACGCAGTTCGCCCCGGTGGCGGCCGACCACCCGTTGGCGGCCGTCTGGAACGATCCTGAATTCACCCGCCGGATGCTGGGCAGCTACGGTTTCCTGAGCGAAGCCGAGCCCCGCCTGAACGCGGAGGAGCAGAAGGTCTATCGCGACAAGATTGTTCCGCTGCTGCGCGAGGATCCCAAGCAGGCCGTCGGGGAGCTGCAAAAGCTGATCAAGCCGGAAGCCAGTGCGATCTTCGACTTCACGCTCGGGAACCTGCTCTTCCAGGCCGATGACCTGACCAACGCGGTCACGCATTTCGAGGCTGCGTTGACCAAGTTTCCCGACTTCCGGCGCGCCCAGAAAAACCTCGGGCTGGTTTACCTGCGGGCGGGTAACTACGAGGCGGCGATCAAGCCGCTCAGCCGCACCGTCAGCCTCGGCGGCGCGGACTCGAAGACGTTCGGCCTGCTCGGCTTCGCCCAGATGAACCTCCAGCGTTACGCCTCCGCCGAGGCGGCCTATCGTCAGGCGCTGCTGTTCGAGCCGGAGAACCTGGACTTCCGCCTCGGGTTGGTGAAATGCCAAATCGCCCAGGCCAATTACGATGCGGCGTTGGTGCTGCTCGACGAGCTGATCCGGCAGTTCCCGGAGAAGGACAACCTCTGGGCCTTGCAGGCCAATGTCTTCATCCAGAAGGAGCAGCCGGCCAAGGCGACCGTGAACTTCGAGATGCTGCGGCGGCTCGGGAAGGCGACGCCCGCGCAACTGTTCACGCTCGGCGATCTTTACCTCGCCCAGGAAATTCGCGACCTCGCCCTGAATGCCTACCTCGAGGGCGTCGAGAAGGATGCCGGGGCGAATCCCGCGAAGGCACTCCGGGCGGCCGAGTTGCTGGTGGCCCGCGGCGCCTTGCCGGAGGCCAAGCAGATCTTCGCGCGCCTCAAGGCCGCCGCCACGCCGCTGGCCGGCAATGACGAACTGCGCCTGCTCAAGCTGGAAGCGAAGGCCGCCTTGGCCGCGGGTGAAGGCGAGCAGGCCACGGCCGTCCTGGAGAAAATCTCCGAGCGGAATCCGTTGGACGGCGAGGCGCTGCTGCTGGCCGGCGACCACTACGCCCGGACCGGGCAGAAGGAAAAGGCCCAGCTCCGTTACGAGACCGCGGCCAAGCTGGAGGGCTTCGAGGCCGACGCGTTGCTGAAGCAGGCCCAGCTCAAGGTGCAGGGTCAGAAGTATGCCGAGGCTGTCGAGCTGCTCCGCAAGGCGCAGAAGTCCAAGGCGCGCGACAACGTGCAGCGTTACCTCGAACGGGTGGAGCAACTGGCGCTGCGCGCCAAAGGGGCCTGACGCTTGAACTGTTCCCCGAGCCCTTTCGTGCGCGACCTCTGGCGGTTGCTGCTGCTCGCCGCCGTCGGCGTGGTCCGCCTCACGGCGCAGGAAACCGGCGGCGTCGCCGGTTTGGTGATCAGCACCTGGGACGGCAAACCGCTCGGCGGCGTGACCGTGGTGGTGCGGGGCACGACCCTAGCCGGGCAATCCGACGGCGCCGGGCGTTATGAGCTGAAGGCGGTTCCGCCCGGTGACCAGGTGCTGCGGTTCACGAAGGGCGGTTACGCCAGCGCTACGGTGACGGATGTGCGAGTGTTGCCCGGCCAGACGACGACCGTGAACGGCAACCTGCGGCCGGAATTCTTCGAGCTGGATGAGTTCGAGGTGACGGCCGAGGAGTTCAACGAGCAGACCACGCAGATCATGGAGGAGCGCAGCGAGGCGTCGGGCCTGCTGGACTCCATCGGCTCGGACCAGTTTGCCCGCGTGGGCGCGAGTGACGCGGCGGACATCGTGTCCAAGGTTCCCGGCATCACCGTGGCCGACGGCAAGAATCCGGTCGTGCGTGGGCTGAACGAACGTTACGTCGGAATCACGTTGAACGGGGCCGAAGTCCCGTCGGCGGACCCCTACCGCAAGTCGGTGCAGCTCGACCTCTTTCCGGCGGGCCTCATCTCGCAGATCGCGGTGAGCAAGAGCTTCACGCCGGACCTGCCCGGCAATGCCTCGGGCGGCGCCATCAACGTGGTGACCAAGTCCTTTCCCGAGAAGCGGACGTTTACGGCGGGACTGGGCGTCGAATACAACCTCCAGACGAGCTTCAACGACGGGTTCCTCAGCTACCAGGGCGGCAACACTGACTGGCTGGCGATGGACGACGGTTCGCGGGGCCTGCCCGACGAACTCCGCACCACGTTGCCCGGGTTCTTCACGATCACAGTCCGCCCGAATCAGCCGGGATTCGCCGATCAGCAGGCCGCCGCCGCGCGCCTCCAGGAACTTACTCGCCTGCTTGGCCCCACCGAGTTTGGCCCGACCCGCGAGACCGCGCCGCTGAACCACAACCTGAGCTTTTCGCTCGGCGACACCGTCCAGGTCTTCGGCCGGCGGCTTGGGGTTTTCGGCGGCTACCAATACAAGCACAGCTACCAGCTCAACGAGGGCGTCACCGAACGTTGGGTGGCGGACGGCGCGAATCCCGGCGTCCTTGTGCCCCGGCGGGGGTTCACCGACATCCGGGGCATCCAGGAGATCAACTGGGCGGCCATCGCCAACGTGGCCTACGAACTGAGCGAGGGGAACGAAATCGGCTTCAATTTCCTGTTCAACCAGAACGCCGAAGACCTCGCGCGCCAGCAGGTCGGCTTCAACAACGACCAGAGCAACTACTTCCCCTACGTGCTCAACCGGCTCATCTGGACCGAACGCAACCTGACCACCTACCAGCTCAAGGGCACCCACGAGATTCCCGCCGCGGGCGACCTCGGCGTGGACTGGCTGGCGGCCTACTCGACCACGAGCCAGGACGAGCCCGACGCGCGCTTCTTCAACTACGCGCAGTCGGGCAGCGAATACCTCGCCGAGGGCAACTTCCTGCTGACGCCGACGCAGCCCACGCGCTACTTCCGCGAGTTGGCGGAGAACAACCTGAACCTGAAGCTCGATTTCAAGAAGCCGTTTGAGCAATGGGCCGGATTGGAAGGGATGCTGAAGGCCGGCGGCTACGACAGCGAGTCGCAGCGCGGTTTCGAGGACCGGGAACTGTTCTACCAGCCGGCCAATGCACCCGGCGGGTTCGGGCCGTCCGCGCGTTACCCGTTTACCGGCGATCCCAACGCGTTTTTCCCGGCCGGGAGTTTCGAGCCCACGGTCACGACCAACCGGACCACCGGCCGCGTGACTTACGCGTGGAACCGGGTGCTTCAGGGGCGGGAGAGCACCTATGACGCCGACCAGCAGATCCGGGCCGGCTACTTCATGTTTGAGCTGCCGCTGACGTCGCGCTTCAAGCTCATCTCCGGCGTCCGTTTCGAGTCCACGGACATCAACGTCTTCTCGGTCGGCGCCCTGGCCAATTCCGTCACCGGGCTGCGCACCAACACCTCCACGATCAGCCAGGGCAACTGGCTGCCGGTCGTCGGCTTCAACTACGCGCTGACGACGAACATGAACTTCCGGTTCAACTTCGCGCAGACCGTGGCGCGGCCGTCGTTCCGCGAACTGGCGGCCTACCGGCAATACGACCCGGTGCTCGACGAGTTGCTGGAGGGCAACCCGTTGCTCCAGATGAGCAACGTGGACAACTACGACGTGCGCTGGGAGTGGTTCCCGGAACCCGGCGCGGTGGTGTCGGTGAGCCTGTTCCAGAAGAACCTTCAGAACGCCATCGAGCGCCGTTTCATCACGGTGGACGGCGAGATCATCTCCTTCATCAACCGCCCCGAATCGACGGTGCAGGGCTTCGAGGTGGAGCTTCGGCGCGGTATGGGCTTCGTGTCGGACGAGCTCAGCGAGTTCAGCCTCGGCTTCAACGCCGCCTATTTGCAGTCGTCGGTCGAACTGACCGCGTTCGAGCTGGCGAATCGGATACAATTCCTCGGCGACGCGAATTCCAGCCGCCCCCTCTACGATCAGTCGCCCTACATCTTCAACCTCGACGCCACCTGGGATCACAAGGAGTGGGGCACGACCGCAACAGTGGTGTTCAGCCTCTCGGGTCCCCGGATCACCATCGCTGGCCTGGCTACGCCCGACATTTACGAGCAGCCGGTGCCGCAACTGGACTTCATCCTTGGCCAGAAGTTGAGCGAGCACTTCAAGCTGCGGCTTTCGGTCCGGAATGTCCTCAATCCGGAGATCGAACGCACTTACGGCAACGACGCCGGCGCGCCGCTCTACTCGGCCTACACCCGCGGGATCTCCGTCGGCTTGTCGCTGAACTACGACTTCTGAGTTGAGCGTCTTGCGATGGGTTTTGGCACTCCCGGACTTACGCGTCGGACGAAACACCGCAAAGTCAGACGGAAAGCATTGCCGAGCGGATCCCGGGAAGGATTCCAGCTCCGACATCAGGTCAGCTTGGCAGAACCGGTCCGAAGTAACCTAGCGGGCCTACCTGGATGGCGAAGTGCCAGCCTACTCCAGTGACGCCTGCGCTCCGTTCCGGTGCCGAATTGCGGGCGGCGCCAACTCAATCGGCTCGGTCACATCCCCAGTCGGCGGATGTCTGGCCAACCCAATTCACCGATTCGTCACTTTGACGAGACGAAGTCGGAACGCGTTCCCGCTGTAGTCTCCTCACTCTTCAGGAATCACACAAACACACAGACATGATGCTAAACAAATCAGTAACCCAAATTGGGCGTATCCTGCTCGCGGGCGGCTTGGCCGGCGCGGCGGCCACCGCTGACACCGTCCAGGTGACGGAGGCGATCAGCGGGGTGGTGCGGTGGAGCCGGACGAACGAGTATGTGCTGAACAAGTTCATCTACGTGCTGGGCGGGGCGGAGCTGCACATCGAGGCGGGGACGGTGGTGAAGGGGAAGCCCGGGAAGGACGCGGAAACGTCGGCGCTGATCGTGGCGGCGGGCGGGAAGCTCTTCGCGGAAGGCACGCCGACGCAGCCGGTGATCTTCACGGCGGAGGCGGACGACGTGACCGATCCGGACGACCTGGGGATCTTCGACCGGGGCCTGTGGGGCGGGGTGGTGCTGCTGGGCAAGGCGTCGATCAACACGGCGACGAGCGCCGAGGGCAACGCGGCGACGCCGAAGTTCGAGGTGTTCGAGGGGCTGCCGGACACGGAGCTCAACGGGCAGCGGGTGAACCGCTTCGGCGGGAACGAGGACGGGGACAGCTCGGGCGTGCTGCGTTACGTGTCGATCCGGCACGCGGGCGTGGTGTTCCAGCCGAACAAGGAGCTGAACGGGCTGTCGCTGGGCGGCGTGGGCCGGGGGACGACGATCGAGTTCGTGGAGGCGTATGCGGCGGCGGACGACGGATTCGAGTTCTTCGGCGGGACGGTGAACACGAAGTATCTGGTGTCGGCGTTCAACGACGACGACGCGTTCGACATCGACATGGGCTGGCGGGGGAAGAACCAGTTCTGGTTCGCGATCCAGGAGCCGGGCAAGAAGGACAACGGCGGCGAGTGGAACGGCGAGCCGAACGGGGCGGCGGCGAACAACCAGCCGGTCGCGAACTACGAGATCTACAACGCGACGTGGATCGGGGCGGGGACGAACAGCGCGGGGAACCGGGGGCTGACGATCCGGGAATACGCGGCGCCGAAGCTCTACAACTCGATCCTGACGCAGTTCGGCGGGAACGCGGTGAGCATCGACGACAAGAGCAAAACGCACCTGGACAGCGGGCTGCTGGACGTGCGGGACAACCTTTTCTGGAACTTCGGGACGAACGGCGTGGCGGTGGCGCTGAACGCCAACGCGAACGCGGGGGTGCTGTTCACGGACTCGGCGCGGAACAACCAGAACGCGGACCCGTTGCTGCGCGGCGTCAGCCGCACCAATGACGGCGGCCTCGACCCCCGGCCCGCCGCCGGTTCACCCGCACTGACTGGGGCGCGTTCGGTGCCGAACGACGGATTCTACCGGCCGGCGGCCTACCAGGGCGCCTTCGGCCCGAACGAACTCTGGGCGGACGGCTGGACCTTCCTGTCGCAGAAAGGTTTCTTCCCGGCCCGCGGCGCCAACGTGGTGCAGGTGACGGAGGCGATCAGCGGGGTGGTGCGGTGGAGCCGGACGAACGAGTATGTGCTGAACAAGTTCATCTACGTGCTGGGCGGGGCGGAGCTGCACATCGAGGCGGGGACGGTGGTGAAGGGGAAGCCCGGGAAGGACGCGGAAACGTCGGCGCTGATCGTGGCGGCGGGCGGGAAGCTCTTCGCGGAAGGCACGCCGACGCAGCCGGTGATCTTCACGGCGGAGGCGGACGACGTGACCGATCCGGACGACCTGGGGATCTTCGACCGGGGCCTGTGGGGCGGGGTGGTGCTGCTGGGCAAGGCGTCGATCAACACGGCGACGAGCGCCGAGGGCAACGCGGCGACGCCGAAGTTCGAGGTGTTCGAGGGGCTGCCGGACACGGAGCTCAACGGGCAGCGGGTGAACCGCTTCGGCGGGAACGAGGACGGGGACAGCTCGGGCGTGCTGCGTTACGTGTCGATCCGGCACGCGGGCGTGGTGTTCCAGCCGAACAAGGAGCTGAACGGGCTGTCGCTGGGCGGCGTGGGCCGGGGGACGACGATCGAGTTCGTGGAGGCGTATGCGGCGGCGGACGACGGATTCGAGTTCTTCGGCGGGACGGTGAACACGAAGTATCTGGTGTCGGCGTTCAACGACGACGACGCGTTCGACATCGACATGGGCTGGCGGGGGAAGAACCAGTTCTGGTTCGCGATCCAGGAGCCGGGCAAGAAGGACAACGGCGGCGAGTGGAACGGCGAGCCGAACGGGGCGGCGGCGAACAACCAGCCGGTCGCGAACTACGAGATCTACAACGCGACGTGGATCGGGGCGGGGACGAACAGCGCGGGGAACCGGGGGCTGACGATCCGGGAATACGCGGCGCCGAAGCTCTACAACTCGATCCTGACGCAGTTCGGCGGGAACGCGGTGAGCATCGACGACAAGAGCAAAACGCACCTGGACAGCGGGCTGCTGGACGTGCGGGACAACCTTTTCTGGAACTTCGGGACGAACGGCGTGGCGGTGGCGCTGAACGCCAACGCGAACGCGGCGGTGCTGTTCACCGACGCGGCCCGGAACAACCAGAACGCGGACCCGTTGCTGCGCGGCATCAGCCGCACCAACGACGGCGGCCTCGATCCTCGGCCCGCCGCCGGTTCGCCCGCCCTGACCAGCGCCCGCACCGCGCCCCAGGACGGCTTCTATCACCCGGTCCAATGGGCCGGCGCGTTCCGCGGCCTGAACTGGGCCGCCGACTGGACCTTCCTCTCCGGCAAGGGCGTATTGACGACCGAGGGTGGCGGCAACCCGCTGCCGGCGCCGGCGGCGACCGTGGTTGGGGAAGCCCCGACGGTGGCGGCCAGCCTGGCCGCCGGTCAGATCGAGCTGACGTTCCCGACGGTCACCGGAGTGAGCTACCGGGTTGAAGCGCGTTCCTCCCTCGGTGGCGGCACGTGGACTCCCGAAGGCGCTGCGGTCGTGGGCAATGGTTCCGCGGCCAGCGTTAAACTGGCGACCAGCGACGACGCCAAGTTCTTCCGCGTGACGGTGGAATAACCACCGGCTGAACCTTTCTTCGCAGGGCGGGACCGGAAAACGGTGCCCGCCCTTTTTGTGTTCGCATCGGGCGGCACTCGTTTCGGAAGCACGGCCGAATTATCGCAAGCAATGTGACAAGCGTGCTTTACATGTGGAAAGCATGCTTTACATATCTTGGGCATGAAAACCAACCCCGCCCGGTTGCCAGAGGCGACCCAAATGCCATATCGCGACGCTCTCAAACTGAATGCATGGGCCGGCGTCGCGGTCGTCGCCGCCTTCAGCTCGCGCCTGATGCTGCGCGACCCCGAGGTGGCCGGCCCCCTGCGCCTGCTCCTTGCGCTTCTGCCGCTGGTGCCGGGCCTGCTTTACGTCCGCGCGCTGTGGCGATGGATCACCGGCCTCGACGAGTTGCAACGCCGCCTGCAGTTCCAGGCGGTCAGCTTTGCGACCCTGACCATGCTGTTGGTCGGGCTGACGGTGGATCTGCTGCAACAGGCTGGCCTCGTCCGTCACCTGCACCTTGGGTGGGAGGGTTACTTCGCCTTTACCTTCTTCCTCTACGTGCTCGGCCTCGCCCGCGCCAACCGCGCCTACCGATGAAAAATCGCCTCCGAGAATTGCGCGCGCAGAAGGAATGGTCCCAGGGCGACCTCGCCGAGAAGCTCGGCGTCTCGCGTCAGACCATTAACGCCATCGAGACCGAGAAATACGACCCGAGCCTGCCGCTGGCCTTCAAGGTGTCGAAGCTCTTCAAGCAGCCCATCGAGGATATCTTCAGCGACGCCGGTTGAAGGGGTGCCTCAGTTCCCCGTCAGATACTTCAGCAGTTCGATCTGCTCGCGGTCAGGCAGGGATTCCAGCAGACCCTCGGGCATCAGTGATCGGTCGCTAGTTTCGCGTTTGGTGATGTCGGACTTGGCGACGACGACCTGTTCGGCGGTGGTGCGCAACGTCAGGGCGCTGCCGGTTTCGCTGAGAATCAGGCCGGAGATCGTGTCGCCGGCCTTGGTTTCGACGGTGGTCATCTGAAAGTCGGAGCCGATGACCGCATTGGGGTCCATCACGTTCTCCAGAAAGTAGCGGATGCCGTTCTTGCCGGCACCGGTGAGTTCGGGCCCTAGGCGCTGGCCGTCTTGGCCGAGGACGTGGCAGGACATGCAGAGCTTCTGGAAATGCTTCCGGCCCTCGTTCGCCGAGTAGGCCCAGAGCGGCGCCTCGTCGAAGGTCTTCTGGAGCTTCGCCATCGCGGCTTCCTTCTCGGCCGGGCTGTTGCCGATGCGGCCCCAGGTGGCGGTGACGCGGCGGGTAACCTCGGCGTCCTTCAGCCCGGCGAGCTGGCGGACGTGGAACCCCGTGAGCAGGTCGCGCTTGAGCGAACCCGACGCGACGGCGTCGAGTAGCGCAATGGCGAAGGTGGGCCGGCTGGTCAGCGTGGCGAGCGCGGCGCCGCGGTCGTTGGCGTTGAATTGGGTGACACGGGCAAGCAGGGCCGGGGCGATTTCCGGGGCGTTGAAGCGGCTGAGCAAACTGATCGTCGGCGTTCGGAAGGCGTCGTCGTCGAGCAGGGCGAGGAAGACGGGCAACGCGGCGGCATCCTGCGCGCGGTTGAGCACGGCGAAGGCGTGCTTGCGGTCGTCGGCGCCGGCCTGGCGGTCGGCGAGCGTGGTGCGGAGGCGCGAGAACATCGACGAATCACCGAACACGGCGGCAAGGCGTTCGGCGTCGCGCTGGATGCGGCGGTCGGGATTCGCGTATAGCGCGGTGGCGGTTTCCTTCCATGCCTCGGGCTGCGGCACATTGGCGCGCGGTTCCATCGCCAGCCAAACCCCTGCGAGCCGAGCGCGGAGGTCGTCACCATCCAACCGGCCAAGACTGCGGATGACGTGGTTCAGCGGCTCGCCTTCCAGCGTCGCGCCATACCAATAAATCCAGTCCTTCAGCGCCGGGATGGCGGTGCGGGTGGCAAGGTAAAAGGCCTTGTCCGGCGACTTGGCCATCAGGGGCGCGAGGCCGTGCCAAAGGAGCAGGGGCAGGTTGCGGTCCGCCTTGTCTTCGACCCGCTGGGCGAGGGCGGTCGCCAGTTTCCAGCCGGTCTCGGCGGGCACGCGTTGGATTGCCGAGGCCAAGAACCGGCGAACCACCGGCGATGGGTCTTGGGCGGCGAGTCTGCTCAGTTCGCCCGACAAGGTGGCGGAGGGTTTCCAATCTTCGGTCGCGAGCTGCACGGCCCAACCGCGGACAAATTCGTCGGCGTCATTTAACGCGCCAGGGAGCAGGGAACTGCCCATGCCCATTTCGTGGGCGGTCCAGAGCCCGAGCAAGCGGGTGGGTGCATCCGGCGAATTCCTGGCCAAGGAAACGACCTTCGTCTTGGCCGTGGCGGTGAGGGGGCGTTTTCCCTGGCCGCGTTCACCGAGCAGCCGCTTGGCGGTGCGCGCATGCCACGCGTTCCGGTGGGTAAGCAGGTCGGCGAGTTCCTCGTCCGACTTCGCGGCAAGGTCGACCTTCACCGGCTTGTAGGTCGCCTGCCACTGCATCCGGTAGAGGCGGCCGTTGGTGCGATCCCACCGTTCGGTGTTCGGGTTGTGGCAGTGCTGAGGGTCATACCAGTCGATGAAATAGACCGCGCCGTCGGGGCCGTATTGGAGGTCCACCGCGACGTATTTTGGGTCGCTGCAGAAGAACTGGTCCTTGCCGGCGTGAACCGTGTTGTAGCCGGAAGCCTCGCGGAGGTTGACCTGCTGGTTGATCTGGTGGCCGTGAAGGTTGTGCGTGAACAGGTGGCCGCGGAATTCGGCCGGCCAGTTGTCGCCGAGATAAATCATCGTGCCGACGTGCGAGTGGCCGCCATAGATCGCGTCGCTGCCGCGCACCCCGGCGCCGCCCGCACCGTGGTCGTAGCGGGCGGAGGCCAGCAGGAAGTTGCGGAAGCCGGGGAAATCGGCCGGAGGGTTCGCGACGATGAAGGGCGCGTAGTTCGCGTTGGCCTGGTTCCAGAACTGGCCGCCCTGCATGACGTGCGTGGTGCCACCGCGACCCCAGTAGCTGCGGCAGTGGGTCATGAAGAGTTCGCCGTGCTCATCGTAGTCGAGGCCCCACGGATTGCTGCCACCGTGCGCGAAGACCTCGAACTCGTGGCGCACCGGATGGTAACGCCACACACCGGCGCGGAGTTCGGTGCGTTCGCTGTCCTTCGCGCCGGGCTTGCCGATGTGGGCGAGGTTGAACACGCCCTGGATGCCATAGAGCCAGCCGTCGGGGCCCCAGAGGAAGCTGTTCAGGCACTCGTGGGTATCCTGGTAGCCGAAGCCGTCCAGCAACACCTGCGGTGGGGCGTCGGGCACATCGTCTTGATTGGTGTCCGCGATGAAGAGGAGTTCCGGGGCGGCGCCGACCCACACGCCGCCGTGGCCGACCTCGAAGCCGCTGACGAGGTTCAGACCTTCCGCGAAGACCTTCCGGGTCTCGAAGCTACCGTCGCCGTCCTTGTCTTCGAAGATGACGAGCTTGTCCTCGCCCTGGCCGGCCGGACGTTTGGTCGGATAGCTGTAGGCTTCGGTGACCCAGATGCGGCCGCGCTCGTCGAAAGCAAAGGCGACCGGCTGATGCAGATCCGGTTCGCCCACCACGAGGTCCACCTGGAAACCTTCAGGCACATACATTTGGGCGACCGTCTGTTGCGGGCCGGTCTTGCCGGGGCGGGGAACCGGGTTGGGCTTCAGGTGCTGGAGCACCGGACTCGACTTGAGCCGCTCGACGTTGGGCAGGGGATCTTCGGCGCGGGCGAATGGCGCCCAGGGGACAGAGGCCGCGGCGGCCAGGGCGACCGCCCGCCGAGGCGACAGGGACGAGAGGAGAGACATGCCGTGGGGAATACCCCAGCGGCTGGCCGGTGTAAAAGGGAACGCGCGGAGGTTTCGCGACCGTGAGCCGTTGCGAGGGGAGGCTCGAAAGGCCGCGCCGCGGGCGTTTTACGGCAACCCGCGGCGCAAGCTCCAATGGTTCAGCGGAACAGTTGCGGTGCGAACTCGTTCAGGTAGTCCCGCCACTTGTCCCAGGTGTGCGCTCCGTCCGTCTCCTTGTAGACCACGTCGAATTTGTGGCCCTTGAACATCTCGACGGTCTTGCGTGTGGTTTCGACCAGGAAGTCGTCCTTGCCCGTGGCAAACCAGAAAAGCTTCAACCCCTCCTTCAGTTTCGCGTCGTCGAGGATGGCCTTGTGCTTCTCCTCAAAGCTCGGCCCCTGCGGCGCGGGCGCTCCCGGACGTTGCACGATGCCGAAGATGCCCGAGCTATACACCCCGAGGTAGGCGAACTTCTCCAGGTGCGGCACGCCGATGTTCAGCGTGTGCGCGCCGCCCATCGACAGGCCGGCGATCGCGCGGTTCGCCCGGTCGGTGTGGACCCGATACTGCTTCTCGACGGTCGGCAGAATGTCGCTGACGAAGTCCGGCTCGAACTCGCCCGACATGGAGCCGCGTCCGAAGCTGAACGGCCCGGTGTGGCCGGCCGGCATCACAACGACCATCGGCTTGGCATTCCCGGCGGCGATCAGGTTGTCGAGGATGAACCCGGCGCGCCCCACCGTGCTCCATGAATTGTCAGAGTCGAAGGCACCGTGCAGCAGGTAGAACACGGGATACTTGCCGGCGCCGGCCTCGTAGCCCGGTGGCGTGTAAACGTGCATCCGGCGGAACTTCTTGAGCGTGGATGACCAGTAGGTCACCTGCGCCACCGCGCCGTGCGGCACGTCCTTGGTGTCCTGCCCGTCGGCACCCGCGACATTGACGAGACTCCAAGTGTTCTCGTTGGACTCACTCGTCTTTGGGTTGCGCGGATCAACCACCGACACGCCGTCCACGTTGAAGTTGTAGCGGTAGCTGCCGGGAGGCACCGGCCCGAAGGTGATTTCCCACACGCCGTTGGTTCCCTTGGTCATGTCCTTGCCCTGGCCGAGCCCGGGTAGGTCGCTGCCGGCGAGTTTCACGGATTCCGCCTTGGGCGCGGCAACGCGGAAGGTGATCTGGCGGTCCGCCGAAACCTCGGGCGAGGTTGGGGGCGGCGTCTGGTTCGGTCGCTGGGCGAGGGCTGTGAACGTGAGGGATAGGGCCGCCAAAACTCCGGCGACGGTGGAGCAGTTGATGCGTTTCATGAGCTGATGTGAGATAGGACTTGCCGGCAACGCGATCGGTTTCACGGCTTCGGTTCTGTCGGGACAAACCGGATCGACGCGAGCGACATCAGCGTGGCGCCGGGTTTGGCGGTTTCGTTGCGGAAGTTCAGGAACAGGGAATGGCGTCCAGTCACACCGGCGAGCGGAACCACCACCGGTGGCCGGCTGGCGAACCGCTGGGGCCGGGGCGCATCGGCGTCCAAGGCCGGCGCGCTGGCGGAAGGTGGTCCGGCGGATCCGACGGCGGCCTTGCCGACGAGCGGGCCATCGGCGGCGTCGAGACGGACTTCGATGTCGCCACCCAGGTGGCCGGCGGGGGGGATCACGTTGGCGGACAGTTCGAGGGCACGGACCCCGGTCAAATCGACGTTGGTGAAGCCCAACTGTGCGCCGGCGGACGCGGTGCCGCCGCGGCTTCCGATTTCGACACCCTGGATCACGTCGGCCTGGGCCGGAGACAGCGAGGGATTTCGCAACACCCGCACGCTCTCCGCAGTCAGCGGCGGAAGTCCTTCCTCGCCCTGATCGGTGTAAACGGCGCGCAGGATGACCGAGCCGCGTCCCTGGTCACCGCGCGGGAGTTCGGGCGTGTAGGTGCCGGCCAATGGGCGCGACGGACCGCGTTCGCCGGCGAGGCTGAAGACGTATTTGAGGATTGTGCCGGCGTCGCTCTCGTTGATGAGCGCGTTGGGCGGCATGGCAACTTCGCCCCACGCGCCCGCGCCGCCGGTGACGACCTTCTTGGTCAGCCGTTCCATGGCGTCCTTGTCGCCGGCGTATTTGCGGGCCACGTCGGTGAAGCTCGGCCCCACTAGCTTGCCCTCGACCAAATGGCAGGCCCGGCAGTTGCCCCGCGTCAGCAGCGCCTGCGCCACAGGGAATCGGGCCGCGGACTCCTCGCCGCGCGGCAGACCCTTCAACGCTGCGACATCAAATCCCGCCGAGGCGTAATCGATGCTCAGTGCGACCTTCTCCGGTGCGATTCGGCCCCCGGCCAGCGTGCCATCCTCGCGATCGGCAACTTCCACCGAGTAGGCGACGGGCTGGTTGGGGAAGAAGAAGGTGCTGTTGCCGGTGAGCTTGAGAGAAACGACGGGGGGCTCGTTGCCCGAGACGATGCTGACCGACTGCCGGTCGCTCGCGCCGGACGGATCGGTGACGGTCAGCTGCGCGACCGCCGCCCCAACGCCCTCAAAGCGCACCGTGGGATTGGGCGTTTCGAACACGCGCGGCTTGCCGCCGGCTTCGAAGACTTCCCAGCGGTAAGTCAGTGTATCGCGGTCGGGATCCATGGTGCCCGCGGCGGAGAGCTTCGCTTCGAAAGGAGGAACGCCCCCGATCCGATCGGTCGTGGCAACGGCGGTGGGCTTGCGGTTTCCAGCCTCGTATTCGATCCGGACGAGTTTGGCGTCGGGACTTTTCTGGAACCACCGGCCACCGTATTCGAGCACGTAGAGGTCGCCCTCGGGACCGAACTTCGCGTCAATCGGTTCGACCGGTTTGTAGCCGGGCGCAAACCGTTCGATGCCGCCGAAGTCGCCGTTCTCCTTGATCGTAATTGCAAAGATCGAGCGGCGGGAGAATTCCGCGGCGAGCCACTTCCCTTCGTAGTAGGCAGGCCAGGGACGTTTGGGTTCCTTGAAGTCGGCTCGGCGGTAAATCGGTCCTCCCGTCGCGGAACGGGCGCCCGTGCCCAGCTCGGGAAACTTGTCCGACGCATCGTAGGGATAATAGACGAACGACGGGGCGAGCGGCGGCAGTTCGGTAAGGCCGGTGTTGTTGGGCGACGTGTTGACGACCTTGGTGCGGTCCTTCGGCGCGCCGGGTTTCTTCGCCGCGTAGTCATACCACGGAAAGGCCGATTCGCCGACGAAGTAGGGCCAGCCGAAGTAGCCGGGGCCGCGGGCCTGGTTGAACTCGTCGTAGCCCTTCGGGCCGATGTCCGTGTCCTGCCGTCCGTCGGGGCCGACTTCGCCCCAGTAGATGTAGCCCGTCTGGCGGTCGATCGAGACGCGCCACGCGTTGCGATGGCCCATCGAGAAGATTTCGGGCCGCGTCTTGGCGGTGCCGGGCGGGAAGAGGTTGCCCTTGGGAATCGTGTAGGTGCCGTCGGCCTCGGGATGGATGCGCAGGATCTTGCCCTCCAGCGACGCGGTGTTGGCGGACCCGCCCTGGTCGTCCCACGCGGCGCGGCCGGGACGCTCGTCGGTGTGGGCGGAAATGTTGTTGCCGCGGTTGTTGCCGATCGTGATCAGCAGGTTGCCGTCGGCATCCCAGGCGGTGCCGCCGCCGGTGTGGCAGCACGTCTCGCGCTGCGCCTCCCATTCCAGCATCACCTTCTCGGAATTGGCGACCAGCACGTCGTTCTTCACCTGCCAGCGGCTGATCACGCCCTTCGCATCGGTCGGATGGAAGTAGTAGAGATAGAGGAAGCCGTTTTCCGCGAACTTCGGGTCGAGCGTCAGGCCGACGAGGCCCTGCTCGCCGTTGCCCACCTTGGCGCGGGTGTTCACGGCGAGATGGCCCATCGGCTTCACGCCGGGGATGGCCGGATCATAGACCTTCAGTCCGCCCTTGCGCTCCGCGATGTAAACCCGTCCGTCCGGCAGGACCTCGAACACCATCGGCTCGTCGAGCGTGCCCTGGGTCAGCACGACCGGCGTGAAGCGGTTGTCATCGGGTTTGGCCTTGGGGTCGGGGCTGGGTTGCCCCAGACAGGCAAAAGACACGCAGGCAACTCCGGCGAGCGCGGCCATAGGGCGCAGCCAGGACAGCGAAGGGGATTTCATGGTGACGAGGGATGCAACAACACCGGAAACGGATTGGCTAGCCAACTCGTCACCGTGAGATGTGGCGGAGCCAGCAATGGTTGGGGGCTGCGAATTGAAACGGTTGGCGCACGGGGGCGGGCGGCTCTCAGCACCCACCCCGGTCTTGGCGTCGATTGACCGGCTAGTAAGGGCCGCCCACCCGGCGGGGCATGGCAAAACGTATCCTCCAACGGACCGCACCGAGTGGGGTGGCGAGAACGAGGAACGACGAGGCTGGTGCCCGGCGCGGCAGTCCTTTCCGTCCGATACGGTGCCCGCGGTCGAACGAATCGACTTTCCGTCGGTCCGAATCCGGCAAAGTTTTCGCCATGCGCTCCCGGACCGCCGCCATTCGCAGTTTCTGCGGATCACTACCTTGGATTTGGCGCTGGACGTTGGTGGCTGCCTTGGTTGTGCAGGCGACGGCCGCCGGGACCGTGCGTGTCTGGCATGAACCGGCCCAGCCTCGCTCGAGTCAGCCGGTGCGGATATCGGTCGGTCCCGGGCTCGCGGCTGACGCGGAGCCGGTGCTGGAGTTCCAAGTCGTCCTGCCCGGGCGTTATGTGGCCAAGGCGGATCCGCGATTTGAGCGCGGTTGGACGCGGCAGGCACTGAAGCCGGGGCCTGACGGCGGTTTTTCGGCCGAGCTGCCGGGTTCAATTCAGACGCACCGCAACCTCATTCGCTACCGGATCCGGTCAGCTAGGACACAGGAATTGCTGCAGCCGCCGAAGGACGATGAGCAGGGCAATTTCGCATACTTCGTCTACGATGGCGTCCCGGCCTGGCGGGGCGCGGTGAATCCCAAGGGCGACGGCGCGGCGGGGGAGATGAAGACCTTCCCGCCGGCGATGCTGACCAACGTGCCCGTGTATCACCTGATTGCCGCGCAGGGCGCCGTGGAGGAAGCGATGTGGAAACCGCGGTGGGACGGCGCGAACGAAGACCCGCGTCACGCCTACCGGCACACCGGCACGCTGGTTTACGATGGCGAGGTTTACGACCACGTGAAGTTCCGGGCCCGCGGCGGCGGTTGGCGGCATTCGATGGGCAAGAACATGTGGAAGTTCAACTTCAACGCCGGCCACCGATTCGCCGCGCGGGACTTCTACGGCCGTCCTTACGCCGGCAAGTGGGACAAGCTGAACCTGGGCGCATGCATCCAGCAGGGCGACTACCGGATGCGGGGCGAGCAGGGCATGTTTGAGGCCGTGACCTTCCGGCTCTTCAACCTGGCCGGGACGGAGGCGCCGCGCACGCATTGGGTCCACCTGCGCGTCGTGGCGGAGGTCGTGGAAACTCCGGCGGACCAATACCGCGGTGATTTCTGGGGACTCTACCTGGCGGTGGAGGAGATCGACGGCGACTTCCTCAAGGAACACGGATTGCCCGATGGCAACGTCTACAAGATCGAGAACTTCGAGCCGCACGCGCAGCATTTTGCCAAGGGCGACCGCAAGGATTCCGCCGACGCCACGACGTTCCTCGCGGAACTGGTTCGTGGTGGCCGGACGTGGGTGGCGCCGGCTGGTCCGGGGCCGGTTCAAGGCTGGCCGGGCAACCTGGATTTTGACCGTTATTATGCCTACCGCAGCGTTGTCGAGGCGACGCATCACTACGACATCGGGTCGGGGAAGAACTATTTCTTCTACCACAACCTGACGGCCAACCAGTGGCAGACGATTCCCTGGGACGTGGACCTCAGTTGGGGCGAACACATGTATGGCGATGGCAACGAACCCCTGCGGCCGGTCTTGGACCGAAGCCCGTTTCGCGAGGCCTACCAGCGGCGTCTATCTGAGCTGAGCAACCTATTGCTGAACTCCGATGGGCTCGGCCGGGTCATCGACGAGCACGCGGCCATGATCTGGCACGGACCGTCCAGGCTGTCCCTCGCCGACGCGGACCGCGCGAAATGGGATTACCACCCGATCATGTCCTCGCGCTTTGTCGATGCGGGCAAAAGCGATCCGGGACTGTTCTACCTCGGCGAGACGGGCAACCGCTTCGGCGTGATGCCGGAACTCATGAAGGAGTTCGCCCGGCGCCGGCAACGGTTCCTCGCTCGGTTGCTGGCCGGCTACACTCCGCCGCCGGCGCCGATCGTCACCGGTCCCACGGACCTCGCGGCGACCGGTCCGACGGCGAAGTTTACCGCCCGCACCGCCGCCGTCCCCGGCGCGGAAATCCAGTGGCGCCTCGCCGAAATCACCGACCCGAAGCAGCCCGCCTTTGATCCGCGCGGCCCGTGGCGGCATGAAATCGAGGCGCATTGGGTGGGGACAGGCGGCGCCGACATGGCGGTGCCGACGACCGGGCTGATTCGTGGGCACACCTATCGGGTGCGGGCCCGTTTGGTGCCGAAGTCTGGGCCGCCCAGCCGATGGTCGGAGGCGGTGGAGTGGGTCGCGCCCTGACCGTCGGTGCGGTGCGCCCAGAAAACCATCCGCGGGACTGGCACGCCGCCGGCTATTCGCGGCGCCGAGTAGCCGATTCCCGAAGTAGACCATGCGTTTCAACCCAATGAGCGGACTCCTGATCGGAGCCGCTTTCGGAACGGTTTCCACCCTTGCCGCCCCTGTCTTCAATTCCGGCGTCGCCAGCTTTATCTTCGACCCGGGCGACGGCAATACGACCACGGTCACCGCGAATCCGATTCCGGCGGGCGGACCGGTCACCCAGCTCAACACGGGCAATCCCGCGCCCTTGGCCGCGAGCGGGGCCGCCGGGATGTGGCACCTCGAATCGGCGTCGATGTTCGGCGTCAACGTGCCGGCGGGCTCCGGTGTCAGCCAGTTCGACACCTCGGGCAACGCGAACGGCGCGGCGACCGTCACGATCAATTTCACCGCGACCTGGGACATGGCCGGGCAGTTTGGCCCGGTGGCGTTTGGTTATGCCATCTTTCCCAGCATCAGCGGCGTCGTCGGCTCCGGCCCCGGCTCGTTCGTGCAGTTCGAGGTCCAGGCTAACTGGACCGGCGGGGCGACCCGATCGCCGGTGAACTTCAATTACGTCAACTCGACCCCGGGGCCGTTCTCGACCTCGCTCTTCGATACGGAGGTCATGACCCCGAACTTCATCGCCAACGGGGCGTCGGAAACGATCTCGGGCCTGATCCGCTTCAGCGCGCGGGGCGTCGGTGACGAATCGTCCGTGGCCCTGCCGCAATTGGCGGGCACTTCGCCCGTGCCCGAACCCGAAGAATGGGCGGCCGTGGGCGGGGCTGGGTTGCTGGCATTCGGCGTCTGGCGGCGTTCGCGCCGCACTTAGCCGCAATAGGGGCCGCGACCCGGGTGGCAGATTACGAAAACGCCCGAACCAGCGGGCAGCCGGTTCGGGCGGATGTCGGAACGGTCCTGATTTCTCAGAAGTCCTTGAAGTCCTCCTCGCCGGGGAGGGGCAGGGACGTGGGGCGGGCGGCATGGCCGTTGCTCGCCGCAGGGGCCGAAGCGTTCGGACGGGTGATTTCGCCGGCCTTCACGTGGCTGGATTTGTGCGGCCGGGCAGGCGGGGCAGCGGACGGTTTGGCGCTGGACCTCGCGGCCGGTTTGGCCGGTGCGTGCACGGGGTGTGAGTGGACTTCCGGGGCGGGGGCACCCTTGGCGCCGCCGACGAGGCGTTCGAGTTCGGCGACCGTCTGGCTGACGGAGACGGCCTGGGAATTGAGTTCCTCGCTGGCGGAGGCGGCTTCCTCGGCGGTGGCGGCATTGGACTGAGTGACCTTGTCCATCTGTGAGACGGCGACGCTGACCTGCTGGATCCCCTGGGCCTGCTCATTGGAGGCCAGGGCGATTTCGGCGACGAACTGGTCCACCTCGCGGGTCTTGCCGGCGATCTGGGTGAAGGAGGCGGCGACGCGGCCGCTGATCTGGACGCCGCGTTCGCTCTTGCTGATGGCGTCCTCGATCTTGAGGGCGGTTTCCTTGGCGGACTTGGCGCTGCGCTGGGCGAGGTTGCGGACCTCGTCGGCGACGACGGCGAAACCCATGCCGGCCTCGCCGGCGCGGGCGGCCTCGACGGCCGCGTTGAGGGCGAGGATGTTGGTCTGGAAGGCGATCTCGTCGATGTCCTTCACGATCTTGGCCACCTCCGCGCTGGAGCTGCGGATGTCGTTCATCGCCGATTCCATCTCGACCATGTCATTGGTGCCGGTGTCGGCGGCGGTCCGGGTCTGCCCGGCGAGGTCCTTGGCCTTGGCGGCGGCCTCGGCGTTCCGCTTCACCATGCTGGTAATCTCCTCCAGCGAGGCGCTGGTCTCCTCCAGGCTGGCGGCCTGTTCGCTCGCGCCTTCGGCGAGGCTTTGGCTGGAAGAGGCGATCTGGGCCGCCGCGCTCGCGGTCTGGTCGGCACCGGCGGCGAGGGTCTCGCTAATTTCACGCAGGACCTTGCCGATGCTGCGGACGATCAGGAACGCGATCACCACCCCGAGGACTACCGCGGCGGCAACACCAACGACAGTGGCCGTGGATGCGGTCCTGAGGCTGCTGGCGGAGGAATTTGAAACGTCTGCCGCGCCTTTTTCGGCGGCTTCCTGCAAGGTGGCCGCAAAGTTCTCTACGGACTTGGCGGCTGTGCCCCGGCGAGTGCTAATGGCGTCGATTTCGGCCGCCACGGCGATCTGCGTCTGCAGCGCATCCGTATACGCTTTCAGGGCGGTGCGGCCTTCCGCGAGGTCCCGGATTCCCTCAGGTGTTTTCACCAAAGGCTGGACGGCATCCAGAATCTTGTCGGTCTGGGCGAATGATTCCACGGCCGCGGCAAGAATCTTGACGTCCCGTTGGGCCTGCGACTTGAAGTTGGCAATGCGGGTGGCGTTCAGCAGGTCGATCACCCGGTTGAATTCCCGCAGCTTCGTCTGCCGTTCGGCCAGCGCGGCCGGTTCTTTCTTGTCCGCGATCTCCTGCTTCAGCTTCGTATCCTGATCAGTGATGAGGTCGGTGAGTTCCTTTGTCGCGGAGGTCGCCGCGGCCGCCGCGTCGGCCTGAAGCTTGTCGCGGCGCTGGTCAGCCTGCTCGGTTTCCAACAGCAACGCCTCGTAGTCGGCAATTAGCTTCGGGGCGTCCTTCACCTGTTCCTTGAGTTTGACCAGGACCGCACTCTTGTTCGCCAGCGTTTCGGCGTCTTGGACGCCCTTCTTGACGTCATCCAGCGCCTTTCTCCCCGCCGCGAGGTAAGCCTGTTCGCCGGTGAATTGATAGCTGCGGCCGTTTACCCGCACCTCGGCCATCGCCGCGCTGATCCTCGATGCGATGTCCACTTCGGGCACGTAATCCTGCGCCATGATGTTGGCGCCCTTGAGCGATTGCCACATGGCGACGATGGCGAAGGCCCCGACCGCCAACGTGATGGCGATGACGGTGCTGAACCCGAGGGTGATGCGTTTACCAATCGTGAACTGTTTCATAACGGGAATGAGATGCGGATTTGAGCGGACAAAGGGTGAGGCGGACGGATGGACGGCTGAAAATGGACAGGTCCGCCCCGCGGATGACGGGGACGGACCGGACTTCCGGCGTTGAAGCAGTTGGTTTCAGAGGGCTTCATACGCTCGGATGTTGATGCTTTCACAAGGCAGCCGGTGGCTGCGATCGGTCGGCGCGGGCTACTGGAAGGCCTGTTGCACGCCCGTGAGGGTTTCCGCGGCGACGACCTTGTCGATGTCGAGCAGGGTCTTCACGACGTCCTTGGCCTTGGCCATGCCGAGGATGCAATCGGTGGTCAGGCCCCCACCGAAGTTGGGCGGAGCTTCGATGTCGGCGTCGGTGAGGTTGATGACCTCCTCCACGGCGTCCACGACCAAGCCCATCTGGAGGGAAAGGCCGCCGGGCAGGCTGACCTGGACCACGACGATGCAGGTGCGCTCGGTGGTGTCCGAATTGGCCAGCGAGAAACGAAGCCGGAGGTCGATCACGGGAATGATGCGGCCGCGGAGGTTGATCACGCCCTTCACGTAATCGGGCATCCGGGGCACGGCGGTGATGTCCACCAGGCGGATGATCTCCCGCGTCTTCAGCACGTCGATGCCGTAGGACGCCTTGCCTAGGGCAAAGGTCAGGAACTTGCGTTCCGGCCCACGGCCGGAGTCGCCCTTCGTATCGGAGGTGGTGCGCATAAACATGGAGGAATTCGTGGTGGTCCCGGATTTGCCGGATTCGCCGGATTTGCCGAAGTGCCCACAGGGCACGTAAGATTAGTCGGAAGAAAGTCGCCAGACTTGAGCAGTAGATTGATGAATCATGCCGCCTGGGCGAGAGGTTCGGACTCAAGGCGGACGAGGGAATCCACGTCGAGGATGAGCCCGACGCGGCCGTCGCCGAGGATGGCGGCCCCAGCGAGGGAGTGGGCGTGCTTGAACGTCTCGCCCAGGCTCTTGATGACCACCTCTTGCTTGCCGAGCAGTTGGTCGACCACTAGGCAGCGGCTGCCGCCATTGGACTCGACCACGATGGCGATGGCTTTCGTGGGATCGGTTTCCGCAGTGGGGTCGCCGAAGTATTCGCCCAGCTTGAGCATGGGGATCAGGTGTCCGCGCACCATCACCATGTTGCCGCGTTCGTTGAAGGTGGAGAGCATCTGCGGGGTGGGCCGGAACGATTCGCGGACCGACAGCGTGGGCAGGATGTAGCGTCGGCCGCCGACGCTCACGATGAGGCCGTCGATGATGGCGAGCGTGAGCGGGAGGTAGATGGTGAACTTGGAGCCCTGGCCCAGCTCCGACTCGATCGCGACCCTACCCCGGAGACGCTCGATGTTCCGGCGCACGACGTCCATGCCGACACCGCGGCCGGAGATGCTGGTGATCTTCTCGGCGGTGGAGAAGCCGGGCAGGAAGATCAGGTTGTAGATGTCGCTGTCCGGGAGCTGCGCGTCCGCGGCGATGAGCCCCTGGCTGACCGCCTTGGCGAAGATGCGTTCCTTGTTCAGGCCGCCGCCGTCGTCGCGGATCTCGATGACAATATTGCCGCCCTCGTGACAGGCGCGGAGGTGGATTGTGCCGATCGCGGGTTTGCCCCGTTCCTGGCGGACCTCGGGCCGTTCGATGCCGTGGTCCACCGAATTGCGGATCATGTGGACGAGCGGGTCGCTGATTTCCTCGACGATCGTGCGGTCCAGTTCGGTGTCCTCGCCGGCCATCAGCAGTTGCACCTGCTTGCCTTCCTTGGCGCCGAGGTCGCGGACCAAGCGGGTCATCTTCTGGAAGGTGGACCGGATCGGCACCATGCGGAGCGACATGGCGATACGCTGGAGGTCCTTCGTGAGGCGGCTGAGCTGCGCCATGTTGCGCGTCAGTTGCTGGCTTTCGATGCCCTGAAGGTTGGGGTCCTGGGCCACGAGGGATTGGGAAATCACGAGCTCGCCGACGATGTCCACCAAGGCGTCCAGCTTGCCTGTGTCCACCTTCACGGCCAGGCCGCTGCTCGCGGTCTTGGCGCCGGTTCCGCTGCCAGCGGCGGCGGGCGTCTCGGGAGAGGCCGGTGCGGGTGCGGGCGTCGAGGCCACCGGGGTGGGCACGGCGGCCGTCGGCATTGCCAAGATCGGGGCCGAAGGGGGGGCGGACGGGGCGGCAGGCGCGGCCACGGCGGTGGGAACTGCCGGTGCGGGCTCCGGGGTGTCGGTGTTTCCGTCGACAACCGCCTTGACCCGGCCGATCAGCTGGTGAATCGGAATCAGGATCGGGGCGACGGGATTCTGCCCGGTCAGTTGTCGTTCAATCTCGGTGACGAAGCACTTGAGCGTGTCGCGCCCCGCGAGGATGACGTTGATGACGGGCGAGGTGATCTTCAGCTGCTGCTGGCGAGCCAGGTCCAGCAACGATTCCAGCTCGTGGGCTAGGTGGTTCACCGGCCGGAGATTCAGGAACCCGGAACCGCCCTTGAACGTATGGAACGCGCGGAAGATGGAATTCAGCGTGTCGGCGTCGGCCGGGTTTTCCTCGAGGGTGAGCACGCCCAATTCGATGTTCTGGAGATGCTCGTGGGATTCATTGATGAACTCGCGGAGCAATTCGGCGTCGCTCTCCAGATTCAGGCTGAAGGATTCCTCAACGGTCGAGGTGTCGGCGGCGGCGATGGTTAACGACGGTTCGCCGGCAACCGGGGCGGGGGCTGCGGCCACAGTGAATGCCGTGGTGTCGGGCAACGGGCGGTCGGTGGCCAGGGCAGTGAAGGCAATTTGCATCCACTGCGACCACAGCGCGAAACTCCGGATAGTGGGCGGATCAAAGACGCCCGTGGTCTCGAACACCCGGTCCACCCAGGAGCGGGCCTGGTGGAGGCCGTCGGCCACCGGGGCGGGCAATTCGGCGCCGGCCGCCAGGCTCTCCATCTCGCCGAGCAGGCAGTTGAGCGGCAACAGGCCCGAATCGGATCCCGGTTCGAGGTAGGCCATCTCCAGCGCGATCTTGTCGGTGAGCTGCGCGAATTGCGCGATCAGGTCAGGGGGCAGGGAGGTCATGGTAAATGTGCCTACGGCAGTTTATCGGCGGGCCGGCGGGGCGCTTGAGGCGGTGACCTGGGGTTTTTGCCGGCCGCGGGCGGCTCAGGCCTTGGGCGCGAGCAGCTCCAGCATCAGGTCAACGGCCTCACTCAGGTGGTAGGGCTTGTTGAGGATGCGGGCGTGCAGTTCGTCGCGGACCATCTGCCGGGTGTCGTCGTCCAGATAGCCGGAGACGAGGACGAACTTGAGGTCGGGTTGCAGGACGGAAGCTCGGCGGATCAGCTCGATGCCGGTCATGTTCGGCATGTGGTAATCGGTTAGCACCAGGTTCGGGCGGCATTCCCCGCCGGAAAGCATTTCGAGGGCGTGTTCGCCGTCGCGGGCGAGGTGGACCTCGAAGCCGGCGCTTTTCAGGAGCCGCTGGCTGAAGGTTCGGATCGATTCCTCGTCATCCACGATCAGGATGCAGCCGCTGCCCCGGCGGGTTGGCTTCGGCGTCTCCTTGGCCGGTGCCTTGGCCGTGCCTTCGGCCGCGGGCAGGTAAATGTGGAAGGTCGTTCCCCGGCCCAACTCGCTTTCCACCTCGACGAAGCCGTGGGCCTCCGTGGCGGCGGAATGCACGATCGAAAGGCCCAGTCCCGTGCCCTTGCCGGCGCCCTTGGTCGTGAAGAACGCCTCAAAGATCTTCGGCAGGACCTCGGCGGGTATGCCGGTGCCGGTGTCCGCGACGCTGCACCGCACGAAGACGGTGCCGACCGGTTTGCCGGTGCGGGTTGACTGCTGCGGGTTGAGCCCGACCGGCGTGGTCGAGATGGTGAGCGTCCCGCCGTTGGGCATCGCGTCCTGGGCGTTGACGCACAGGTTGAGCACCATCTGGTGGGTGCGCGTCGTGTCCAACTTGACGAACAGCGGCACGGGGCAGGGATCGAACAGGATGTTGACGCGACTATGGAGCGACCGCCGGGCGAGCTGGACGGTTTCGCGCAGGAACTCGTTCAGCTCGAAGCTTTCGGCGGGTCCCCTGGGCGGCCCGCTGAAGGACAGCAACTGACGGGTGATTTCCGCGGCGCGTTTGGCCGCCGCGTCGATCTGCTGGAGCCCGTTAATCCAGACCGGAGGAAGATGGTTCTCGAGCAGCAGCAGGCCGGTATTGCCCAGCATGACCTGGATCAGGTTGTTGAAGTCATGGGCGACGCCGGCGGCCAAGGCACCGAGCGTCTCCATCTTCTGGGCCTGGTAGAGCTGAGCCTGCAATTGGTGGAACGAGGTCTGGTCAGTGACGGCGTAAATCAGGCCCTTGACCACCCCGGCGTGGGTCCAAGGCGAGATCTTCACCGCCCAATGCCGCCCGTCGGGCGTGGCGGACTGGAGCTCCCGGGACTCCTGGGTTTGCAGCACCCCAGTCAGCAGTTCCCTGAGCTCGCGGCGGCGGGCGTCATCGGGCACGTAGTCGAGCAGCGGTTTGCCGGGCAAGGGCGCCCCGCTCAGGCACAGTGAGCCGTGCTCGGGCGGCAGCTTCTGCCAGCCATCGTTGACGTCCGTCAGGCAGAAGTCCCGGTCCAGCGTGTAGATCGCGGCGTCGATCGAGTTGATGATGCTGCGGACGAAGTCATGCCGCAGCTCCAGTTCCCGCTGGAGTTGGCGCTGCGCGCTGATGTCGCGTTCGTAGCCCGCGTGGCCGAGCAGTTCGCCGCGGGGGGTGAACACCGGGGAGAACGTCACGTCCACCGGGTAGGTGCGGCCGTCCCGGCAGCGGTTGAGCAGCTCGCCGCGCCATTCGAGTCCCGAGCGCAGGTGGGCGCTGTATTCGGTGATGCGGGTGGCCTCCGTGGGGGCGCGGAGGAAGCTGAGCGGGCGGTTCAGGGCTTCCTCGATGGAATAGCCCGTGGTTGTCTGGAAGGCGCAGTTGACGAAGGTGATCTTGCCGTCGATGTCGGTCAGGTAGATGACGTCCGGCGTGGAATCCATCGCCGTCACCAACCGCTGCACATGCGATTCCATCCGGTGGCGGCGACCGACATCCCGGATGGTGATCAGCCAGCAGCCGTCACCAAGATTGGCCACGGTCAGTTCCGCAAGCAGGGCAGGCCGGCCCTCCCGTTCGATCGGGACGTCCGGCAGCGTCTCGCTCCCGGTGGCATGGCCATGGAAATAGGGAATGATCTGTTCGGCGACCTCGGCGCCGACGATTTCGCCCAGGAAGATTTCGGGACCGTCCGCCGCGGGATCGTGCTCGAAGAGGCGGACCGCCTTGCGGTTGAGCCGGATAATCTCCCCGCTGGCCCGGCAGACGAACTGCGCATCGTCCGAGTGGTCGAACAGGCGGGACCACCAGCCGGCGAGAACCTCGGTCTCATGGCCGGCGTTGAGGCCGGGGGGCAGTGTTATGGCGGTGGAATTCAACACGGATCCTGCTGGGGCTTGATGCCGCGTCTACGCCATCGGCGGAATCCTCCCGGGCTTGAGGGCCGGCCGACCGGATTGTGGCGATGGTGTCCGGGCCGCTGGCGGACGACATTTTCCCCTCAAGTTCCCGGCGGCCGCGCCGATGAACCAGCCGTGTAGTTGGCCGCCGGTTGCCCTGAAAGCCGGTGGGGAGAACGACGAACGTCCCCTCCAACAGTTCGTCCGCGGCATGGACGCCGCGAGAAATAACCGCCCCGAAAGGGGCTACTCACGGATTGAGTTATGGTCATCAATACAAATACCTCCGCCCTTACCAGTTCGCGTCTGTTGTCGGACGCCAGCAACATGCTGAGCAAGTCGCTCTCGCGCCTTTCCTCGGGATCCAAGCTTGTATCCCCGGAAGACGACGCGGCCGGCCTGGCAGTGGCCACGCGCATCGACTCGCAGGTGAGCCGGATCAAGGCGGCGAAATCAAATCTGGGGAACGCGATTTCGTTCAACCAGACCCAGGACGGGTTCCTTCAAAAGGTCAGCAAGGCGATGGATCGTATGGGTGAGCTGGCAGTGCTGGCTCAGGACATCACCAAGACCGATACCGACCGGGGTCTCTATGACACCGAGTTCCAGAAACTCGCCTCGTATATCAATGACTTGGCGAGCAAGGACTTCAACGGTGTGACCCTCTTCGACGGGACCGCCCTGGACGTCACCACCGACAGCGACGGCAATGTCGTCTCCACCACCGGCGTGGACGGCACGGCGTATGACCTGACTGCTGACGACCTCACCAGTTCGGCGAATGCCGCGACCGCCCTCGGCAACATCAAGACGGCCATTGATGCCGTGGCCAGCGACCGCGCCAATGTCGGTGCCAACATCTCGGTCCTCAGTTCCTACAACGACCAGTTGTCGGTCCTCAAGGACACGCTCCTCCAGGCGAACAGCCGGATCAAGGACGTGGACGTGGCCGAGGAAAGTTCCGCCTTCGCGAAATACAACATCCTGGTCCAGGCCGGCACGGCAATGCTGGCGCAGGCCAACCAGACGCCCCAATCGGTCCTCAAACTGATCGGCTAAGCGAGGCGCGAGCCCTTCAAGGCCCGGTGGATTTCAACTCCACCGGGCTCTTTTGTTTTGGCGCCTGCCTTGGCCGGGGTGGGGCTCACCCGTTGAGCTGGGCCATCACGCCGGCAACGACCCCGGCGGCGCCGGGCAGCGTTCGACGCAAGGCAGCGAGCTGGTCGTGCACCCGTTGCACCGTCTCGCCTGCTCCGAAAGCAATCAGTTGGCGATACCATTCCAGGAATGCGCGGCTAACTGCCGGTTCGTCGGCCGGCACTGGCAGCGCGGGCGGGGAATCGCCCGCCAATTCGCAGAGCAGCCACGCGGCCTGAATTCGGGGCGCGGGGTTGCTGGCGGCCACCGAGCGCCACAGCTCCCGGGCCGCGGCGAAGTCATTGCTGAGTAGCAATGCCTCGGCTCGGAGGGACCGCAACGTCACGTCGCCGGGAATCGCCTTGAGCGCCTCGTGGGTCCAGTCGCAGGCGAATTCCAGATACTCCGGCCGGCTCAGCGCCAGCTCGCCGCCGAGTTGCCACGCCGCGGCAAAGGCGGCGTCGGCGGCCACGGTCGCATTCAGCAGTTCCAGCGCCGGCACCGGCCGGTCCGATCGGGCAAGGAAACGCGCGTAATCGAGGCGCAGCGAACGATCTCTCTGGCCATTGGCGACCCCGTCTTTGAAGGCGGTTTCGGCCGCCTCGGAATCGCCCAGTTCCAATAGGCTCAGCGCCAGGCAATGGTGGGGGATCGCGGTGTGGATGTCCGCGTTGCCCGGGGTCAGCCCGGGCTCGTGCCGGCGATTGAGGCATTGCCGGAGGTGTCCGGCTGCCTCGCGGAATTCCCGCCGTTGGAAATGCGCCAACCCCAACGCGAAGGCGAGGGAGGCCGTGAGCCCGCCAAAGGCGGCGAGCGGGGACCGCAGCAATTCCACCACTTCGTCCTTCCGTCCGGCCTTGAAGAGGTGGGCGGTGAACTGGGTCAGCAGGGTCTCGCGCAGCTCCGGAACCACGTCCTCCGGTGGCAGGGCCGCGAGCAGCTCATGGGCGGCCCGATGGGCTTGCAGCCCGGCTTCGAGGTCGCCGGAACGGACCAGTTCGAGGCCAAGGTTGAGCCGGAGATTCGCGTCCCGGGGGCGTTCCGCACTGGCTTGGCGCAGGAGGCGGAGGTTGCGTTCGACCTTGTCGCGTGCGCGGGTGACTTCGGTCGTGTAGCCATGATGCCGCAGGCGGGCCGTTCCGAGCTTGGCAGCCAAGCCCCAGGGCTGGGTCACAGCCAGGACGCTGGCAAACACCTGCTCGTGGATCCGCCCGACGAAATGGGCCCCGGGGACATTGCGGAACAGCCGCGGGACGTAGTTGGCCCCGGCTGACTCCTCGCCCACATTGATGATGGGCAGCCGCAAGGCCGCGGCTTCGCCGTCGTTCAAGTCGTGGAGCAAGTGGGCGTGCTGATCGGGCGGCAATTCCTCGTCGGCGTCCAACACGAGCACCCACGAGCCTCGGGCGTGGCCCAGGGCCACGTTGCGCGCCGCACTGAAGTCGTCGCACCAGGTGAAGTGATGGACCTCGGCGCCGGCTTCGCGGGCGATCGCCACCGTCCGATCGGTGGAACCGGTATCGACGACGACGACCTGATCCGCAATGCCCCCGACGGAGGCAAGGCACTGGGCGAGGAAACGTTCCTCGTTCTTCGCGATCACGCAGACCGTCAACCGGGGCGGTGCCGGGACCGACGTCGGGGAGAGGTCCGTATCGGCGGGCGCAGCGAGGGGAAGTGACCGCAGGAAGTCGCGCGGCGCGGCCCAACCGGGGACCCAGGCGACGGCTTGGGTGGCCCATTGGCGGGCCTGCGTGACGTCGCCGGCTGCCTGCGCGATCCGGCCCAGCAGCAGGGCGGCCGCGGGGTGAAACGGGCGCAGGGCGAGAGCTTCGCGGGTGAGGCGTTCCGCGGCGGGCAGATTACCGGCGGCCAACTGCGCATCGGCGGCCAGAAGGTTTCCCAGTTCGGCGACGTTTTCCATGGAGAGGACTGGTCGGATTGGTGAGGACGCGATTCACCGTGCCGCCGGCCCGGCGGGAATCAAGCATGGCGTCTCGCAGCGCGAATGTTGGCCGCGGAAGGTGGGGCCGGTGCCCGTCACGCCGACCGGGGTGTCCAAGCCGGGCTAAAGTAATTCGCCGGCCTACCGATGACCCAGTTGTCGCAAGACGGGCGGTCGGCAGCCAAAAAAGCCGACAGGGAAAAAGGTGGAGCCCAATTAAATCCACCGGC
This sequence comes from uncultured Verrucomicrobiota bacterium, assembly GCA_964602595.1. GTDB lineage: Bacteria > Verrucomicrobiota > Verrucomicrobiia > Limisphaerales > UBA9464 > CAIWAH01. The sequence continues at coordinate 80,505 of CAZRRO010000010.1, forward strand.
GGCAAGGATGCCGCGAATCAAACCCCCGCAAGGGGTGACTCAAGGAAGGAGTCTCATATGGTCATCAATACCAATACGGCGGCGCTCACCAGCTCTCGCCTCCTGTCGGAATCGTCCTCAGCCCTCAGTAAATCACTGTCACGTTTGTCTTCCGGCTCGAAGCTTATTTCGCCGGAAGATGATGCTGCTGGCTTGGCGGTCTCGACACGCTTCGACTCACAGATCAGCCGCATCAAGGCGGTCAGTTCGAACATCGGCAACGCCGTTTCGTTCGCCCAAACCCAGGATGGGTTTCTTCAGAAGGTCAGCAAGGCGATGGATCGCATGAGCGAGCTGAGCGTGCTGGCCCAGGACGTCACCAAGACGGATACCGACCGTGGTCTCTATGACACGGAATTCCAGAAACTGGCGACCTACATTAACGACCTCGCAACCAAGGACTTCAACGGCGTGACCCTCTTCGATGGGACCGACTTGAGCGTCACGGTGGACAGCGATGGCAACACCACCACGGCGACCGGCATTGACGGCACCGCCTACGACCTCACCGGCGACGACCTCACCAGCGCGGCCAATGCGGCCACCGCCCTCGGCAACATCAAGACCGCCATCGACACGCTGTCCACGGACCGCGCGACGGTGGGCGCCAACATCTCCGTCCTGAACAGCTACTCGGAGCAGAACTCCGTGCTGAAGGACAACCTCGCCGCCGCCAACAGCCGCATCAAGGACGTGGACGTGGCGGAGGAGAGCACCAGTTTCGCCAAATTGAACATCCTGGTCCAGGCAGGCACCGCGATGCTCGCCCAGGCGAACTCCACTTCGCAGTCCGCACTTCGTCTGCTCCAGTAAGCAGCCGGAATAGGTCCGCGAAGTCCCTGGCCCCGGCGGTGAGTGCCGCCGGGGCCTTTTGAAATCGGCCGAATCCGGCCGGACTAAAGCCGCCCCGCAACCGTGCCGATAGGAACCCCATGGATCTAGGTGTCGCAGGTCTGGCCTCAGGCTTTGACTGGAAGGCCCTGGTGGACCAGTTGTCCGAGGTCGAGCGCCAGCCGCAGGCGCGGCTGCTCTCGGATCAGAACAAGCTGGAGCAGCGCAACAACGCCTACGGCAGCATCAAGACTCAGCTCGATGTCCTGATGAACCGGGTGAAGGCGCTGACCGACGGCACCCTCTTCGGCAGCCGCGCGGCCACGGTCTCCGACACCGCCGCGGCGTCGGCCACCGTCTCTTCCGGCACACCGCTCGGCAGCTACGCCTTCAATGTCACCCAATTGGCCACCAGCGCAGCGCAGCGCGGGGCCGCCAACGCAGGCGCCGCCCTCAGCGCCACGGACGACGTGTCCGGCCTGTTGCTGAGCGAGGCGGGTTTCAGCACCGCCGTTTCCGGCGGCACTTTCACGGTTAACGGCAAGCAGATCACCATCACGACCGGTGACAGCCTGCAGGGCGTCTTCGATGCGATTTCCACGGCCACGGCCGGAGATGTCGTGGCCAGCTACAGCTCTGGCGATGACACGATCACCCTGACCTCGGGCTCGGGCGAGATCATCCTGGGCAGCGCCACCGACACGAGCAACTTCCTCCAGGCCGCCCGCCTGCAGAACAACGGCACCGGCACGGTCGAGAGCACCAGCGCGCTGGGCACGGTCCGGACCGCGGTCACCCTGGCCAATGCCAACTTGGCCACCGCCGTCACCGGGGGCGGGGCGGGGGAGTTCAAGATCAACGGCGTCTCCATTTCCTTCGACACCGCCAGCGATAGCATCACCAATGTCCTGGACCGCATCAATGAGTCCGCCGCGGGCGTCTCGGCCAGCTACGATTCGGTGAACGACCGGTTCGTGCTGACCAACAAGACCACCGGCGACGTCGGGATCGCATTGGAGGACGTGACCGGCAATTTCCTCGCGGCCTCGGGCCTCAGCGCGGGCAGCATCGAGCGGGGCAAGAACCTGCTCTACACCGTGAACGGCGGCGGCCAGCTCACAAGCCAGTCCAACATCATCACGGAAGCCAGCTCGGGCATCACCGGGCTGTCGGTCACGGCCCTCGACGAAGGCGCCAGCTTTGATGTCGTGGTGGCGTCGGACACCGCCAAGATCAAGACGGCGATCACGGACCTCATCGCTGACTACAACAAGGCGCAGTCCGTCATCGACACTCAGACGGCCAGCACGACGGATTCCAAGGGCAAGGTCACCGCGGGACTCCTCGCCAACGAGCGGGACCCCTTCGACATCGCCTCCGGCCTGCGGAGCCGGGCCTTCGGCCAGCTCACCGGCCTCACCGGCGTATTCGATGCTTTGGCCGACCTCGGCATCTCGACGAGCGGCGACAACAACAACCTGACTCTCTCCGACGAGACGGCGCTGGACGACGCGCTGGCCAACAACCTGACGTCGGTCAGCGAGCTCTTCACGAACTCGACCAACGGCTTGGCTGTGCAACTGGAGACGTTCCTCGAGGACACGGTTGGCGACGAAGGCTCCCTGGTCGAGAAGCAGAGCACCCTGACCTCGCAGGCCGGGGACATCGACGTGGACATCGAGAACCTCGAACGCGTCGTGCAGCAGAACCGCCAGCGGATGATCGACAGCTTCATCGCGATGGAGACGATCCAGCAGCGGGTCAACCAGCAATTGCAGTTCCTCCAGAAACAGCTCGGCGGCACCACCACCAAATAGCTGACAGAGGCTTACCCCCAAGCCGCTTGAAGACCCACCCTTACCCCCGACTATCGCGCCCACTGGCCTGGCTTTGCGCCGCGGCCGCCTTGCTGGGCGGCTGTGCGTTGCCCGATCCCGACGACCTGGTGCTCGGCAGCGAGTTCAAGCCGACCAATTTTCACGCCGAAACCCGCCGGCTCAATCCGCAGCTGCGCCGCGTGCTGGTGTTGCCCCTGACGAGCGAGGTGACCGGCACGCCGGCCGCCGACGCCCTTGAACATCTCGAAACGACCCTGCGGACCGAGCTCAAGCGGACGCAGCGGTTCGAGCTTGTCTGGCTCAGCCGTGCTGAGCTGGTGACGCTCAGCGGTCGGTCCGACTGGGCGGCCGACTCGATCCTGCCGGCGGATTTCCTGCGGCGGCTCCAGGAACACCACCAGTGTGACGGCGTCCTGTTTTCCCGGCTGACCCGCTACGAAGCCTACCCGCCGCTCGCGGTGGGCTGGCAGTTCAAGCTCGTGGGCTGCCCGATCCCGCAGGTGCTCTGGGCGTTCGACGAGGTTTTCGACGCCCGGCAGGCCGGCGTCGTGAACGGTGCGCGGCGTTTCCAACAGGCGGACGAGGCGCCGGGGCGGCGGCCGGGCGATTCCCGCATCATTTTGTCCTCCCCGCGGCGGTTCGCGGCCTACGCGGCCCACGGGGCGTTCCAGACGCTGCCGGACCAGTGATCGAGCCGTGAAATGCGTTCACCTTCGCGGGCTGAATTCGCTAAAGCCTTTGGCCAGGCTGCCGATAACCTAACCGGAGTTGGGAAGATCAATTGGAGCCTGCCAAAGTAACAGGGGAAGCGTATGGACATTAACTTAAATCCACAGGTGGGTTCGGTCGGGAAGATCGCCACCGGACCGGTGAAGCCGCGGGAGGCGACGCCGGCCGCGGATGACGTCGTCCTCGACGAGTCACGGGCGTTGGAAGCGCGGTTTTCGGACGCGCCGGAGGTCCGGCCCGATGTCGTGGCCCGCGCCCGGGCGTTGGTCGCGGATCCGCAGTATCCGCCCGCCGAGACCATCCGGAAGATAGCGAATCTGCTCGCGATCAACTTCGATTCCGCGGAATAGGCACCACCATGCACCCCACGAATCCTTGGGCGTCGTATCGGGCGGTAGCGACCCAGACCGCGAGTCCGGGCCAGTTGGTGCTGATGCTCTTCGACGGCGCGATCCGGTTCCTGGAATGCGCCCTGACAGGCTTCGGCGAGGAGGACCTGGCGGCCTCCTACCAGACCATCAACAACAACGTGCTCCGCGCCCAGGCCATCATCCATGAGCTGAATGTCTCGTTGAACATGGAACAGGGCGGGGACTTCGCGCAGACGCTGCGGCGCCTCTACGACTACTTCGACCGCCGTTTGCAGGAGAGCAACCTGAAGAAGGTCCCGGCTGGAATCGAGGAGGTCATCCGCCGGCTGACCACGCTGCGGGACGCCTGGTCCCAGATGATCCAAGGCAAGACCTGGGAGGGGGGGCGCGAAGCGGTTGAATCAGCCCCGGCTCTCAAGGCCGCCTGATGTGAGGACTCCGCCGTGAAACCACCGGCCGATGAACTCCACCGCCTGTATCTGGAATGGCGCGAACTGACGGGCGCCGAGTCGGCCGCCATCCGTTCGGAGCGCTGGTCCGTGGTGACGGAACTTCAGCAGAGGAAGACGGACCTTCAGGACCGGCTTTCCCGCCGCCAACCCGCCGGGCCGGAGCTTGCCGGGTTGATTCGTGAACTGCTGGTGGCGGAAGCGGAGAATGCCCGACTCATGGAGGTCAAACTGGAGACCGGGCGGCAGCAGCGGGATGAGTTGGATCGCTCCGGCAGCAATCTCCGGCGCCTGCGCGGTTCGTATGGCCAGGCCCGGGCGACGACTTGGCAGTCCTACTCCTGAGCATTCCTGTCTCCCCGTGTTGGTCGGCGTAGGCATATTCGCCCGGCGCGCCGATCACGGTTTGCGTCGTTCCTCTTGCCTGATCCCAACGAATTCTACCCCACGGGTTGATGCTGCCTTCCGACCGATTAGGCGTTGGCCGTGGGCACGTTGGCCACGATCTCCACCAGTTTGTCGATCCGGGTAAACTGCAGCACCCGCAGTAGGGTGGGGCTGGTGACCAGCACCCGGACCGTGAAGCCGAGTCCGCGGCCCAGCTTCACGAAGCTGACCAGCAGGTTGAGGCCGGCCGAATCCATCATCTTGGCCTCGGAGAGGTCGAATTCCACGAGCTTCAACTGGACCCGCTTGACCGCGGGTTCCTCGAGCACCGCGCTGAAATCCTGCCGAATACCCTCCACCGTGGTGCTGAGCAGGTCGCCGGGCACCACGACCGTGAGGATGTTGGCGTTCTGGCTGAGGTTCACTTCGTATTTCATGGCGTGACAGTGGGTTTTTTGGGCGGTGTAAGGTCGAAAGTCAGGTGGAGGTGCGCACCGTTACGCTCGGAGCGGACGGTGGTGGCAAAGCCATGGATCAGGCTCAGGCCCCGGTGTTCGCACAGGAGTTCCTCCAGGGCGCGCTCCACGTGGCGTTCCCAGTCGAACGCGTGCCCCGGACCGGGATCGCGCACGCTGACATGCAGGCGCTTGGCGGCCGGTTCATAGGTCAGAGAAACTTCGGCCATCAGCGCCGCGCTACGCTGGCAGCCGTGAAGCAGCGCGTTCAGGCAGGATTCGCGGAGGCACAGGAGGATTTCTTCCAGGCGATCGGCGGCCAGTTCCGGCAGGGCGAGGTGGAGGCTGCGCCGCCAGCGGAGTTGCAGGTCGTCGATCGCCGTGAACTGGGCTCCCCGGTAGTGGTCGTGCAGGAGCGTGTGGCAGGGGATGGGTTTGCCCGGCCGCAGGCCCACCCGGACGGCAAGAATGTCGTCCTTCGCGTCCGACAATTGGCAATCGACCTTGGCGGTGCGACCCGCGAGCAGGAGCCGGTAGGCCAGGCTGTAGGGGCTGACCCCGAGGTCGTTGGCGTGATCATCCAGGCCATCGGTCCACAGCAGCATTCCCGCCGTCGTCGGCAGGGCGAATTCCGATATGGTCGGTTCCGAATCGTCGAACCAACCGAGGGGATTCCCCCCACCTTCGGCCGGACTCGGCTGGGCTTGTTCGAATCCGATGACCAGCGGGGCCGGCGCGCCGGCGCTGAAAACCGTGATGCGGCCGGTGGCGCGGTTCACGACAGTGGCGCAGACCGCCAGCGAGATCGTCAACGGGCCGGAATCCGAGACGGCATTCCATTCCCGGGCGAGGTAGCGGTTGAAGAAGCCGAGGATCTCGCGGACCTCGGCCTTCTTTTCCAGCATCCCGCGGGCGATACCCTGGAAGTAGGCCGAGACGAACGCGGCCTGCAGGTCGTGGCCGGAGACGTCGGCAAGGAGGATCAGCAAACGTTCGGAATCCAGCGGGAAGACGTTGAAGAAATCGCCCCCGGCGCCGTGGCGGGGGTGATGGGAAAAGGACACGCCATTGGCCAGGGTGCCCGAGCTCGACTGCAGCAGCCGCCGTTGCATCTGCCCTACTGCGAGCGTCTCGGCCTCGGCGGAGAGGTGACGGCGACGTTGCCGGGTGGTGACTACGGCCGCGTCCACGGCCCCGGCCAGGTCAACCTGCCGGTATGGCTTTTCGATGAAGTCGCAGGCGCCGGCGCGGAGGGCGTCGAGGACCGTCTGCCGCTCACCGGTCGCGGTCAGGACGATGGCGGCCAAGGTCGGATCCTCGGTCCGCAGCCAGTCCAGGAGCGCCAGGCCGGTTTCGCCGGGCATCCGGAAATCGGTGATCACACAGTCATAGCGGAGCCGTTCGGCGGCGCTAAGCAGGTGCTTGGCGGAGGCGACGTCGGAAACCAGCACCACCTCGTGGCCGAGCCGTTTCAGGTGGAGTTCGAGCACGCGCCTAGAAACCGGGTCGTCCTCGACCGCCAGAATCCGCGCGGGATGGGCCGACGGGGCGGCCGGGGCGGGAGCCGGGGCCGGGGGCGCATTGGCGGTGATGGTATGACTCATGGCACGTGGCCAACCGTTGACCGCGGGACGGCGCTCAGCCGCGCCGGAACCGCGTCGCCCTAGGGTATCGGCCGGGATCGGCCAAAAGTTTAGCCGCCTAAATGTGCGGCAATCATGGGGTTGCGTCCTCGCGGGCGGCGACCCTCGCGGTGGCCCCGGCTAAAGTGCTGCGACTGAGATGCCGATGCTTCTGCGCCAACCACTTTCAATGGCTGTCGTCCGCACCTGACAATGTCTTCCTCTCTGGCCCAACCTTGGGTGTTCGACCGGTGGTCGAAGCTCTGGGGCGCGTTGGAGCGATCCCTCCGCCCACGGCGACCGGGTTCGCGTCGTCGACTTGCCCATGACTTCGAGCCGGTGTCGCGCCTGCGGCCCGTGCTCACCGAGATCAACCGCGAACTTGAGGCGCAGTTCCTCGAGGTGGGCACTCACTTGGAGCAGTTGTCGACGCTCAGCGGCCAGGTGGTCCGCACCGGGGAACACTTGCTGCGCCTCGCCACCGGCCAGTCGGACGGGGATGATTTCCTCCGCCGGGCCATCGACGTCCTGCTGCCGCCGGTTCAGGTCCTCGACGACAGCCTCAGCCGCGCCGCCGCGGTGATAGATCAACTTTGCCAGCACCAGACGATGATCACCGAGGTGCGGCGCCTCGAGGGAGTCCTCGATCGGATCGTCGCCCCGCTCAAGTTCATCCAAACTGCGTTTCGGGTGGAATCGGCGGGGTTGGACCCTGAGGTCCGGGCCGTCTTCCTGGCCCTGACCCGGGACATCGAGCAGTTGCACGCCCAGGTGGTCGGGCTGTTCGCCGAACAATTCCAGAGCCTATCCCGGGCGCAGGAACAGATCTCGGCCCTGGTGAAACGCCTGCGACCCCAAATCCAGGCCCACCAGCGGATGTCGGGCGACAAGAAGGCCCTTATTGAACGCACGCTGGAGGAACTCCGGGTGGCACTGGAGGAGAACCGCCGACAGGACGTCCGCCTCGTGGATGCGGCCCAGGGCCTGCATGGCGCCGTCGGAGCCGTGGTCCGGTCGGTGCAGTTTCAGGACATCACCAGCCAGCAGTTGCACCATGTCGACGAAGCCATCGCGGAAATGGCCCAACGGGTGGCCCGGATGCCGGAACGCCGAACCCGGGCGGAGGAGGCCGACTGGAACGAGGCCTGCCTGTTCCTGGGCGATGCCGGCAAGGTTCAGGTCGCCCAGATTCACGCGGTCGAAGAGTCGCTGACCGCCGCGGAGCAATCCATTGGCGCGGCCTTGGCCGAGATCGCCGGCCGGGCGGACGCCGTCGACCACGAGTGCATGACCCTGCGGAATTTCCGCACCATCTCCATCGAAGGGGACGGCGTGGTCCAGGTGGTGCTCAATTCCCTCGACGAGCTCACCCAGATCATTGAGCGCACCTACGCCATGCAGAGCGAGGTCTACGAGACTCTGCGCCCGTTGGGAAATATGGCGTCGAACCTTACCGGGGTGATCCGAGGTCTTTCCCAGAACATCCGCCTGATCGCGCTCAACGCGCAGATCCAGGCTGCCCATGTGGGTTCGGGCACCGGACTGGAGGTCCTCTCCCAGCGCACCCGCCAGATCGCGGACGAGGCGGCCGCGGCCAACAATGCCTCGGCGGCGGCCCTGGAACGGCTCATCGGCGGATTCGAGGAGATGGTCGCCGAAAGCCGGCAGCTACAGGAGGCGGTCGGCGCGCAAAAGACGTGGATCGAGGGCGAAGGCGGAGTTGTGCGCCAGCAGTTGCACGACTATCGCGACCGAACCTTGGCTACCTTCATGGAGCTCGGCGGCATCATGGACTCGACCCGGGCGGCGGCGAAATCCGCCCTGGATCGCCTCGCCTTCGAGGCCGCGGCCCGGACCCGGCTGGAGGAGTTGGCGGGAGCCCTTGAAACCTTTGCCCGAACCGCCGCCGGGGCGGCCGGCCCCGAGGCCCGTTCCGCGCCGGCTGCCACGGACCTGTGCCAGAAATACACGATGGCCTCGGAAAGACAGGTCCACGAGGCGGCACTCAATCGGCCCACGGAATCCGCCACCGCAGTGGCCGTCGCCGCGCCCGCGCCCACCGTGGTGGCGGCCGATATCACGCTGTTTGACGACGTGGCGCCCGCCGAAGCCGCCGTGGCGGCTACAACCGAAGTGGCGACGCTGCCGACCGCGGCTCCCGCCCCGGCGGAGAGTGCCAAGACACCGGTCGCAGCGAGTGGCAACGCGTTGGGCGACAACGTCGAACTGTTTTGAGCCGCGCCGTATTCGCGCCCGGCGGACCTCAAGTTCCCCGGGCGGGCGCCGATAGCACCGACAGGGTTGTGCTGATGTTCCCAATCAGACCTCCCACGGCTTTCGAAACCCGAAGACCTCCCGTTTCATGAGCAAGACAATCGTGACCGTAGATGATTCCTCCACCATGCGCCGGATGGTGGTGTTTGCCCTTAAGGCCACCGGCCACAATGTCCTGGAGGCTGCCGACGGCGTGGCGGCGCTGCACTTGGCCCGGTCCCGTCCGGTGGACCTCGTGATCACCGACGTCAACATGCCTAACATGGACGGGCTGAACCTGACCCGTCAGCTCCGGGCGCTCCCCGCCTACAGCCGCACGCCGATCCTCCTCCTGACCACCGAGTCCGATCCCGAGATGAAGTCAAAGGGCCGGGCCGCGGGCGCCACCGGCTGGATCGTCAAACCATTCGAGCCCGAACAATTGTTGGCCGTCGTCGCCAAGGTGCTGCCGAACTGAAGCGTCCTTTCGCATGAGAATTCTCGTTGCCGACGACAGCAAGCCGATCCGGGCCCTGCTTTCGGCCCTGCTCGAGGTATCGGGGCACCATGTCATCACCGCCGAGGACGGCGAGGCGGCGCTCCGTATCATGCAGTCCGACGATGCTCCGCGGCTCGCCATCGTGGACTGGCACATGCCGAAACTCGACGGCGTCGATGTCTGTCGCGCACTGCGGGCCAAGCCCTGTGACAACCCGCCCTACCTGATCATGCTGACCGTCTCGTCCGGCCGGAATGACATCCTCGACGGCCTGAAGTGCGGGGTGGACGACTATATCACGAAGCCTTTCGACGACGAGGCTCTCGTCGCCCGGATCAAGATCGGCGAACGCATCCTCGGAATGCAGACCACCCTGGCCCGGCGGGTCCGTGACCTGGAGCAGAGCAACCAGGAGCTGGAAGCCTTCGGCCGCATGGTCGCCCACGATCTCCGCAATCCGTTGGGTGCGATCGAGATGCTCGCGGATGTCCTGAAGGAGGAGGCGACCGAATCCGGCGCCGAGGCATTGCTGCCCCACATCACCGACATCGCGCAGTCGTCGGTTCGCGCCCGCGAAACGATCGAGGACCTGCTGAAGCTTTCGCGCGCCGCACTGAGTGAGCTCAAGGTCGAAGAGGTCGATCTTTCCGAGGTCGTCCGTTCGATCTCGTCCGAACTGAGCCGTCAGGAACCCCAGCGCCAGGTGGAATGGCGCATCGCCCCGGATGTCCGGGTGAAGGGCGACGCCGGGTTGCTCCGATTGGCGTTGGAGAACCTGGTGCGCAACGCCTGGAAATTCTCCAAGCGGCGGGCGCCGGCCCAGATCGCGTTTGGCAGCCTCGGCGAGGGCGAAAACAGCATCCTCTTCCTCCGGGATAACGGCGCCGGCTTCGACATGAGCAAGGCGCAGAAGCTTTTCGGTGCATTCCAGCGCCTCCACCAGCAGCGGGATTACGAGGGCACGGGCATCGGCCTGACCATCGTGAAACGCATCGTGGAACGCCATGGCGGCCGCATCTGGGTCCAGGCCGCGCCCGAGCTCGGCGCCACCTTCTTCTTCACCGTCGGTTCGGAAGCCTCCATCTCGCGCCTGCTTGAGCCGGTGCGGTTAGCCGCATGAAAGCGAATCTCCAAGAACAGCTGATCAACGACCTGCTCATCGAAAGCTTCGAGGGTCTCGACGGATTCGACCGTGACCTGCTGGTGCTGGAGTCGGGGGGCTCCCATCCGGAAATCCTGAACCGCATCTTCCGGGTCATCCACACGATCAAGGGCACGGCCGGCTGCCTCGGGCTGCAGAAGATCGAGAAAGTCGCCCACGTCGGGGAAAACCTGCTCAGCCTGCTGCGGGAAAACCAGTTGGCCGTCACCGGCGAAATCATCAGCACGCTGCTCGCCTACGCCGACGTCCTGCGGGAAATGCTCCGGTGCCTCGAGGCCAACCGGAACGAAGGCGACAAGGACTACACCGACCTCCTGAATCGTCTCGTGGCATTGCAGAATCCGCCGGCCACCCCGCTGGCGCCGGCCACCGCTGCACCGGCCCATCCGAAACCCGCGGCTACGGCGGCCCCGCCGGCCGACCAAGGCTGGGGCATGTTTGACGATCATCCGGCGTCGGAACCGGCTGCGGCACACGCCCCTGCGGGCGGGGCCACTCCAGCAAATCCTGCGGCGTCGGCATCCGGCAATGCCTGGGGGCTTTTCGGTGACGAAACCCATGGTGCCACCGCCCATGAAACCGCCCCGGCGATGCCGGCGCTGGTGACGGCTGCGTCCAACCATGCACCCGCCGGCAGTGCGGCACCCGCCGCCGGCGAACCCGCGGCGCGCGGCTCCATTGCCGAATCGGCCATCCGGGTGGACGTCGGCCAGTTGGACCGCCTCATGAACCTGGTCGGCGAATTGGTCCTGGCACGGAACCAGATTGCCCAGCACATCACCGGCAGCCGCGACAGCGGGCTGCTGGCGGTTGCCCAGCGGCTCAACCTCATCACCTCCGAACTCCAGGAGGGCGTGATGAAGACCCGCATGCAGCCCATCGACAGCGTGCTCAGCCGCTTTCCGCGGATTGTCCGCGACGTCGCCGGGGAACTGGGCAAGCAGGTTCGCCTGGAACTCGCCGGCCGCCAGACCGAGCTGGACCGAACCATCATCGAGTCGATCAAGGATCCGCTGACCCACGTCGTGCGGAACTCGATCGACCACGGCATCGAGACACCGGACCGCCGGGCCGCCGCGGGCAAGGCCGCGACCGGACTGCTGTTCATTCGCGCCTACCATGAGGGCGGACAGGTCAACATCGAGATCGCGGACGACGGCGGTGGCATTAACACCGACCGCGTGAAGCAGAAGGCGCTCGCCAAGGGGCTGATCACGCCGGAACAGGCGGCCCGCATGAGTGATCGCGAAGCTTGCGCCCTGATCTTCCTGCCTGGCCTCTCGACGGCCGAAAAGATCACCAACGTGTCCGGCCGCGGGGTCGGGATGGACGTGGTGAAGACCAACATCGAGCGCATCGGCGGCTCGGTCGACATCCAGAGCGAGCCGGGGCAGGGGACCACGATCAAGTTCAAGATCCCGCTCACGCTGGCCATCATTCCCGCCCTCGTCGTGACCAGCGGCGGCGAACGGTTCGCCATCCCGCAGGTCAGCCTCCTGGAATTGGTCCGGGTGGATGGCGCCTCCGGCCAGACGGGCATTGAACGCATCTTTGACGCTCCGGTTTACCGCCTTCGGGGCAAACTATTGCCGCTGGTCTATCTCAACGAGACGCTCGCGGGCACGGGGGGGCACACCCATGGTGGGGCCGCCTGTTCGCATCGTCAGCATGCGGGCGATACCGGCGAGGTCTTCCTGAAGGCCCGCGACGCGCACCGCGCCTGGCTCGGACGGCTACGTTTAGTCCTGGATGGCCAGAAAACGATGACCCTGGAGGAAGCGGGCTCACACCGGCTCTGCCTGCTGGGCAAATGGATCTATTCCGATGGCCTGAAGGAATACGGCGACCTGGCCGAGGTTCGCGCGCTGGAAAAGGCCCACGAGGAGTTCCACCACTTGGTCCGGGAGGTCGTAATGCTCAAGCATGCCAACGATCAGGCCCAGGCCGAGCAGAAGCTGCACGAGCTGACCGCGCTTTCCGAGCGGGTCCTTGAGTGTCTGGTGAATGCCGAGAAGCGCGTGCTTGAAAGCCAGAGCGTGAACATCGTCGTGCTGCAGGCCGACGGCCGGCAGTTCGGCCTGGTCGTGGACGCGGTAAACGACACCCAGGAAATCGTCGTCAAGCCGCTGGGCAAACAACTCAAGGGCATCACCTGTTTCGCCGGCGCCACCATCATGGGTGACGGTCGGGTGGCGCTCATCCTCGACGTGCTCGGCCTGGCCCAGCATGCCGCCGTGCTTTCCGAGAATCGCGGCATGACGACCGCGGCCGAATTGCACTCGGACGGCAAGGCGCTAACGGACCGGCAGACGTTGCTGGTCTTTGAGGCCGGGTTGAATTCCCGGTTCGCCATGCCGCTGTCGCAGGCCGCCCGCCTCGAAGAATTTCCGCGCCCGAAGGTCGAGCATTGCGGCAATCGTCCGGTGGTCCAATACCGTGGATCCATCCTCCCGCTGATCGACGTCGCGGAGCAGTTGGGCCGTGGGCCGGTCGCCCATGACGGGACCGGGCCGCTGCAGGTGGTCGTCTTCGCCGAGAACGGCCGCAGCGTCGGGCTCGTGGTCGGCCAGATCATCGACATCGTCGAGGAAAGCGTCGCCGCCCAACGGCACGGCCAGGCTCCGGGAATCCTGGGATCCGCGCTCGTCAGCGGACGGGTCACCGATCTGTTGAATGTCCGCGAAGTCATCGAGGGCGCCGCCCCGGCCTTCTTCCACGGCGCGGAGTAACCGGTTGCCCCATTCCCCCATGAACCACCAGTTTTGCACCTTCCAGTTGGACCAGCTGCTCTTTGGCGTGCCGGTCCTCGACGTCCAGGAAGTCATCCGCGGCCAGGAAATGACCCGGGTGCCCCTCGCACCGGCGGCCATCCGCGGCCTGATCAATCTCCGGGGCCAGATCGTCTCCGCGATCGATCTCCGGCAACGCCTTTCGCTGGCGCCGGCCGCGGCGGACCAGGAGGCGATGAACGTCGTCGTCCGCACGGCGGACGGCGCGGTCAGTTTCCTTGTCGATGAGGTCGGCGAAGTGGTCGAGGTCGGCGAAGACGACCGCGAAGCGACGCCGGAAACGTTGCGGGGTGCTGCCCGCGAACTGACCCGCGGCGTCTTCAAGCTCCGCGACCGCCTGCTGCTTGTCCTCGACACCGAACAGGCGGCGACAGTTACGGCCGATCCGTGACGTGATCTGGCCTCCGCCCATTTTGGTCCGATTCCGGTCAAGCCACCGGCCAACCTTCCGATAAGCCAAGAGAATCAAGTCATTGCCATGAGTCCTGCCCCATCCTCGCTGACTCCCCGACGCCATGCCGGCCCGGAGGGTTCCCGCCATGTCCGTGCGAACGGCCACTCCACGCGTCCGTCCGGCAGCCGGATTCCAACCCCACCACCGACACCTGAGCCGTCGCCCCGGCCGGTCACGTCCGCGCTGGAGGAATCGCCGAAGTCCGCGGGCTGGATCCACGGGATCCGGACCAAGATCGTAGTGCCGACCGTGGGCTTGATCGTGGCCACGGCCGTCGCGGTGCTGGTCAGCCTCCAAATTGGCGCCGGCCACATCCGCGAGGAAAACCTGGCGGGCTTGGCGGCGTCGGCCCGTTCGATTCAGGATCGGGTGGATCGCAACCTCTTCGAACGCTACGGCGACGTGCAGGCCTTCGGGTTGAACACGGTAGTCCAGCGCGATCTCCGCACCCTGACGCCGGCGGCCAGGACCGAGATCACCGAAGTCATCAACCGCTACGTCACGCTCTACGGCTGCTACCCCCTTAGCCTCGTCCTGGATCTCGACGGCAAGGTGGTCGCCGCCGGCTCCGTGGATCCGCAAGGGCGGCCATTGCCTCGCGTGGACACCTTGCTCGGTCGCAGCCTGGCCGAGAGCGAGGGCGTTAAGCGCGCCAAGGCCGGGGACTTCACGACCGCGAAGGTCGATGGAGCCCTCACCGGCACCGTGATGGGCCGCCCCGTCAAGGATCCCTTGGTCCAGGAATTCTACGGCGACAAATCTCCGGCCTGGAGCATGACCTTCACCGCGCCGATCCGTTCGGCGAAGGGTGAGGTGCTGGGTTACTGGCAGAACTATTTCAGCGCGGATTCTGTGGAGCAAATTGTTGCTTCCGCCTATGAGGACTTGAAGTCGCAGGACCTCGCGTCCACGAGCTTCTCGATGGCCGAACTCGACGGCACCCAGATCGTGGACATTAACCCGAAGGCCCACGGGAACATGACCAGCCACCGGGACGACCTCTTTACGATCAACCTGGTGAAGTCCGCCTTCCCGTTGGCGGTCGATGCGGCCAAGGCCGGCGCGGCCGGACAGGGCAGCACGGCCGGGTTGGCGGCTGAATTTGGTGAACATGCCCAGGCGGGGAAAACGTTGGCGGGTTCCTATGCCAAGAGCGTTCCAGTGATGGGTTTCGCCGGCAGCGGTTTCACCACCTACCTGCTGGTGGAAGAAGCCGAATTGAATGACGCGACGGATGCCTTGGTGCGCAAGCTGGTTATCGTGTCCTGCGTTGCCATCCTGGTGGGCGCGGCGGTGATGTGGTGGCTGAGCGGAGCGATGACGGCCGGGATCGGGCGGGTGCGGCACGCCATCCAGGGCCTCGCCCGGGGCGACATCTCGGCCGACGTTGAAGTCCGGGGGCGTGACGAGGTCGCGGAGATTTCCGAGGCGTTCAACCGTGCCCGACGCGGCCTGTTTGAAACCTTTGACCAGGAACAGATCGACTGGAACGCCGTCGCGGAACTCAAGGGGAAGGACGAGGCTATCAACAAGGTTCAGGCCATCGCGGAATACGAACTCGACGGCACTTTCATCACCGCCAACGAGAACTACCTGAAGATTTTTGGCCATGACCTGGCGCAAGTCCAAGGACAACCCCACGGCCTGCTGGTGGATGCGGCCACCCGCGATTCCGCGGCCTACCATCAGTTCTGGGGCGAATTGGCCGCAGGGAACCCGCAAAGCGGTGAATATTGCCGCCTGACCAAGGGGGGGAAGGAAATCTGGGTCCAGGCCACCTACACGCCAATTCTCGACGTGAAGGGCCAGCCCTTCAAGGTGGTGGAATACGCCTCCGACGTGACCGAGCAGAACCGCCTGCTGGCGGGCGCGGCCGAACTGAAGGTGCGCGTGGACATGGTGAACGCGCTCGCCATCGTCTCCGAGGCCAACCTCAAGGGGGAGATCGTCAGTTGCAACGACCAGCTCTGCGCGGTGTCGCAATACGCCCGCGAGGAACTCATCGGCAAGCCGCACAGCATTTTCCGGCATCCCGACATGCCGAAGGAAGTCTTCCGCGAAATGTGGGCCAAGATTGGACGCGGCGAGATGTTCCGGGGCATCGTCAAGAACCGGAAAAAGGACGGCACTCCTTATTATGTCGATGCGGTCGTGGCGCCCATCCTCGGGGCGAACGGCAAGCCGGAACGATACCTCAGCATGCGTTACGAGATCACGGCGGCGGAGGTCGAGCGTCAGAATGCTCGGGGGGTGATTGCGGCCATCGACAATGCCTACGCCTTCATCGAATTCGACACCAAGGGCATGGTGCTCCACGCCAACGAGAATCTGCTGAAGGTGCTCGGTTACCGGCTGGAAGAAGTCCGGGGTCAGCATCATCGCCTGTTCGTGGAACCCGCCTTCGCCGCCTCCCCCGCGTATGTCCAGTTCTGGAACGACCTCAATGCCGGCCAAAGCAAGGTGGATACGTTCAAGCGCATCACCAAGGAGGGCCGCGAAGTCTGGATGCAGGCCGCCTACACCCCGGTGAAGGATGAGATGGGGAGGGTGATCAAGGTGGTCAAGATCGCGACCGACGTCACCTCTGCCAAGGTGGAGGCAATCAACAATGAGCGCCAGCTCGGTGAGGCGAACCGCAACCAAGCGGTGATTGAGTTCGACGCCAACGGCACCATCCTGAACGCCAATGACAACTTCTTGGCATGCTTCGGCTACCGGTTGGACGAGATAAAGGGCCAGAGTCACCGCATGTTTGTGGAACCGTCGTTCGCCGGGTCGGCGGCCTTCGGCCAGTTCTGGGCCGACCTGCGGGCCGGCAAGTTCCATACCGCCGAGTTCAAGCGGATTGCGAAGGGCGGGAAGGAAGTATGGATCCGGGCCAGCTACAATCCACGGTTCGACGCTTCCGGCAAGGTCACCCGAGTGGTCAAGCTCGCCACCGACATCACGTCTCAGAAGTTCGCCGAAGCCAGTTTGGCCCAAACGATCAAGCAGGTGGCCCACAACGCCCAATCGGTGGCCTCCGCCGCCGAGGAGTTGTCGGCGACTGCCCAGCAGCTTTCCTCGAACTCCGAGGAAACGACTGCCCAGTCCGGAGTCGCCGCGGCGGCGTCCGAACAGATCAGCAAGAACGTCGGCACCGTGGCCACCAGCGCCGAGGAGATGAACGCCAGCGTGCGGGAAATCGCGAAGAACGCGTCCCAGGCCGCCCGGGTGGCCAGCGAGGCCGTTCACGTCGCGCAGGCGACCAACAAGACCGTGTCGAAGCTCGGCGAAAGCAGCCTGGAGATTGGCAAGGTCATCAAGGTCATCACCTCCATCGCCCAGCAGACCAACCTCCTCGCGCTCAATGCGACGATCGAGGCGGCCCGCGCCGGCGAGGCGGGCAAGGGCTTCGCGGTGGTCGCCAACGAGGTGAAGGAGCTGGCCAAGCAGACGGCCACCGCCACCGAAGACATCAGCCGGAAGATCGAGGCGATCCAGACGGACACCAAGAGCGCCGTGGGCGCCATCGACCAGATCGGCCAGATCATCAGTCAGATCAACGACCTCCAGAACACGATCGCCAGCGCGGTGGAGGAACAGACGGCGACCACCAACGAGATCGCGCGCAACGCCTCCGAGGCGGCCCGCGGGACCGACGAGATCGCCCGCAACGTCACCAGCGTGTCGCAGGCGGCGCGCAGCACCTCGGAAGGTGCGGCCAACACCCTCAACGCGGCCGCCGAGCTGGCCAAGCTCGCCGCCGAGCTGCAGCAGGTCGTCGAGGCGGCCAGGGTCCAATAACCCCAAACCCGTGTTTCCCGTGCCTTTTCCACCCCTAGGCGCTCACGGTTGGTCGGCTGTTTCCTTTACGGAATCGGTCCAAGGCCAGCCGGTTGGCGCCCGGGTGGAGGGAAGGCCGGATAACTGCGCGTGACTTATCCGGGAGTCGGCCAGCCGAACCGGATTCTCCGTCGAACGATTCATTTCCGTCCGCCATACCCACTAAGCCATGAAAGTGCTCATTGTAGATGACTCCCGCACGATGCGGCGCCTGTTGTCGTCGTTTATCTCTCCGGTGACCGAAGACATCGCCGAGGCCGGCGACGGCCGCGACGCCTTGGGCGTGCTGGAACGGGAGGCGCCGTTCGACCTGGCCCTCGTGGACTGGGACATGCCGGTGATGAACGGACTCGACCTCGTGAAGGCGGTCCGGGCCAATCCGGCCTACGACAACATGAAGATCATGATGGTCACGGCCCAGAACAGCTACGAGACGGTCCTTCAGGCCATCGAGGCCGGGGCTGCGGACTACCTCATGAAACCTCTGACCGAGGACATGCTCATCGACAAGCTACGCGTCCTTGGAATGATCGAATAACCCGGGACCACCCATGTCCGCCAAAATCAGAGTCCTGGTCGTCGACGATGCCGTCGTGATGCGCCGCATCATCTCGGACGTCATCGCCTCCGACGCCAGCCTCGAACTGGCCGGGGTGGCCGCCAACGGACGCATCGCGCTCCAGAAGATCGACCAAGTCACGCCGGACATCATCACGATGGACGTCGAGATGCCGGAGATGGACGGAGTGATGGCGGTGCGCGAGATCCGCAAGCTCCACCCCAAGCTGCCGGTGATCATGTTCTCCACGCTGACCCAGCGGGGGGCGGAAACAACGATCGACGCGCTGAGTGCTGGCGCCACCGACTACGTGACCAAGCCGGCCAACGTCGGAAGCGTCGGCGAAAGCATTAATCGCCTGCGCGCCGACCTGATCCCGCGGATCAAGTTGCACTGCCGCCGAGGGTTGGCACCCGTGGTCCCGCCCGCCACGTCGCCGGTAAAAGCACCCGTGACGGCGGCCGCCGCCCTGCCGGTCCCGCTGGCCCGGCCGACTGGAGCGCAGACCGTGGAGGTCCTGTGCATCGGGTCCTCGACGGGCGGCCCGAATGCCCTCGCCGAGGTCGTGGCCGCGTTGCCCAAGCCGCCCTTGGTGCCCATCCTTGTGGTCCAGCACATGCCGCCGGTGTTCACGCGGATCCTCGCGGAACGGCTGGAAAAGACCTCCGGCTTTCCCTGCCACGAGGCGGCGGAAGGACAGGAGATCCTTCCTGGCCACCTGTATCTCGCCCCGGGCGGGTTCCACCTCGAACTGGTGCGGGAAGGCGCCAAGCTCCGGGCGCACCTGCAGGAAGGGGCGCCCGAGAATTCCTGTCGGCCGGCGGTCGATGTCCTGTTTCGCAGTGTGGCCCATCACTACGGCGGCGGCGCGCTGGCGGTCGTGCTTACCGGCATGGGGCAGGACGGGCTCCGCGGCAGCGAGGCCATCCGGGAGCGTGGTGGCCGGGTGATCGCCCAGGACGAGGCGAGTTCGGTGGTCTGGGGCATGCCCGGCCACGTGGCGGCGGCCGGCCTGGCCGAAGCGGTCCTCCCTTTGTCGCACATCGGTCCGGAACTCTCCCGCCGACTGCTGCTGCGTGGCAGTCGTAACGGATCGCAAGGAACCCCATGTCGCTGAAACCTGACGAGTTTGACTACGTGGCCGAACTGGCCCGGTCCAATGCCGCGATCGTCCTCGAACGCGGCAAGGAATACCTCGTCGAAACCCGGCTCGCCCCGCTGGCCCGCCAGGAAGGCCTCGCCAACCTCGGGGAGCTGATTTCCCGCCTCCGATCCCAACGCAATTATGGCGACCTCCACGCCCGGGTGGTGGATGCGCTGACCACGAACGAGACGTTTTTTTTCCGCGATTTCCATCCGTTCGAAGCGCTGAAGAAGCACGTCATTCCGCAGCTCATCAAGGATCGTGCCTCGGTGAAACGGCTGACGATCTGGTCGGGCGCGTGCTCCACCGGACAGGAACCCTACAGCATGGCGATGCTGCTGCGGGACAACTTCCCGGTGCTGCGCGACTGGAACATCAAGATCCTCGCGACCGACCTCTCACCGACGGTCCTCAAACAGGCTCAGGAGGGTCGCTACTCCCAACTGGAGGTGAACCGCGGGCTCCCGGCGCCGCTGCTGATCAAGTATTTCGAGAAGCGCGAGGGGCACTGGTTCATCAAGCCGGACCTGAAGCCGCTGATCGAGTTCAAGCCCATGAACCTGATCCAGCCGTGGCCGCTGATGCCGGGCTTCGACATCATCTTTCTCCGCAACGTGATGATCTACTTCGACGTGGAGACCAAGAAGGCGATCCTGCGCCGGATGCGGGCCTGCCTGCTGTCCCACGGTTACCTGTTCCTGGGAACGGCGGAGACGACGTTGAACTTGGACAGCGAATGGAGGCCAACCCCGCTCGGCACCACAGTGGCCTTCCAGATGGGCAAGCCCTGAGCCGCCTCGGCTCGGTTGGGCGCTGCGGAGGCGACGTCAGGCCTTCGCCGCGAAATCCACGAAGTTCCGCAGGAGCTTCAGGCCGACCTGCTGGCTCTTTTCCGGGTGGAACTGGGTTCCCCACACGTTGTCGCGGCACACTGCGGCCGCGAAGCGTTGCCCGTAGTCGCTCCAACCGGCGACGACGGACGGGTCCGCCGGTTCGGGGAAGAAGCTGTGGACGAAGTAGAAGTGGCTCCGGTCCGGGATGCCGGCGAAAAGCGGGCACGAGTCCTGGGTCACCTCGACCTCATTCCAGCCAATCTGGGGAATCTTAAGGTGCGGTTCCGTCGCGGTCGGCCGGAAGCGCACGACCGGTCCGCGAAAGGTTCCGAATCCGAGGGCGCAGGAATTGAACTCGGCGCTCCGCTCGAACAGCGCCTGATAGCCGACGCAAATGCCGAGAAACGGTTTCCCGGCGGCGATCCATTCCTTTACGGCGCCGCCGAGTTCCTGGCGGTGGATGGCGTTGAGGCAGTCGTCAAACGCGCCGACGCCGGGCATCACGACCCCGTGGGCGTGTCGCATGCCCTCGGGACGGTTGACCCGTTCCACATCGGCGCCGGCGGCGCGCAGGGCTTTTTCGACGCTCCGGATGTTTCCGGCTCCGTAATCGAGCAGGGCAAGCATGGTCAGAAAGTTCCGCCGGCCTTGTTGGTGACGGCGATGAATTCGTCCGCGGCCTTGGCGAGGTAGTCTTCGATCTTGGCGACGATCTCCGGATGGGCGGCCGCGACGTTGTTGGTTTCGCCGAGGTCGGTGGCGAGATCGTAGAGTTCGAGCGGCTTGTCCGGGGCGAGCTTGAGGCCCTTCCAGTCGCCGGTGCGGGCGGCCTTCTGGTAACCGCGCTCGTGGAACTCCCAGTAGAAGAACTCGTGCTGGTTGGTCTGCTTGCGGCCGAACAGCGTGGGCGCGAACGAAATGCCGTCGAGCTTGCGCGGTTTGGCGGCGCGGCCGATTTCGGCCAACGTGGGCAGCACGTCCCAGAAAGCGATTGGCTGGCTGTTGGTCACGCCGGCCCGGATCTGGCCCGGCCAGCGGGCGATGAACGGAACCCGGATGCCGCCTTCGGTGAGGTCGCGCTTGATGCCCCGGAGCGGTCCGGAGCTCTGGAAGAACGCCGGCTTCACGCCGCCTTCTTGGTGAGGACCGTTGTCGCTGGTGAAGAGGATCAGCGTGTCCTCGTCGATCTTCCGGCGCTTCAGGTCGGCCAGCAGGGTGCCCACCATCGAATCGAGGTAGGTGATCATCGCCGCCTTGCCCTTTTCCGGGCCGGGCCACGATTCCTTCGCGTAGTCGCCGAGGGATGGGACTTCCATGCCGTTGGTGCCGCGCTCGTTGTTCGCGTGGGGGATCGTCGGCGTGAAGTAGAGGAAGAAGGGCTGGTCCTCGTAGATGCGGACGAAGTTGGTGGCGAACTTGGTCAGCCACTCGTGGGAATACTCGGCCCGTTTTCCGCCCGCGTTGCCGGGCAGCTCGAACCGCTCGTTATTCCGCCAAAGGAAGGACGGGTAGTAGTCGTGCGCGTGCGACTGGTCGAGCCAGCCCAGATACTGCTCGAAGCCCTGCTGGTTCGGATGACCGGTCGTGCCTTCCCAGCCCAAGGCCCATTTGCCGACCGCGCCGGTGCGGTAACCGGCGGTGCGGAGCGCTTCGGCGATGGTCACGTCGTCGGGTTCCAGCGGCACCTGGGCGTTGGAGCGGGTGCGCGAATGCCCGGTGTGTTTGCCGGTCATCAGCGAACAGCGGCTGGGCGCGCAAACCGTGTTGCCCGCGTAGGCCTGGGTAAACTTCATCCCCTCGGCCGCCAGTCGGTCGAGGTTCGGGGTCTTGATCTTCGTTTGCCCGTAACAGCCCAAGTCACCGTAGCCGAGGTCGTCCGCCACGATGAGGACAATGCTAGGCAAGGTGGTGCGCCGGGACGGTTTGGCCGGGCTGGCCCAGAGCGGGCCGGCCCAAGCCAGGAGCAACGCGGCGAACAGCGGTCGCGAAATCAGCATGGCGGCAGCGTAACGGATCGGCCGGGAAGCTCCAATCCGCTCAGTTGTTCGGCTTGGAGGCGGGTGTGGCGGCTGCCGGACGGACAATCGCCCCAAGGATCGCGCCGACCAGCAGCATCGCCACCGAGTTGTAGGCCGCGTTCAGCAGGAGCCACGGCCAAGGCTGGAACCAGTAAATGCCGTCGCCCAAGGTGGTGTAGTTCACCACCGCGAGTCCGGCGAGCGTGACGACCAGCAGGCGTTGACCGAAGCGGGGCAGGGCGCAGAGGCGCAGCGTGATCGCGAGCAGCAGCGTAGTGACCCAGCCGTGGAGGAAGCCGGTCGTCAGCAACTGCGGCGACATCGGTTCCACCCCGTCCTTGTGGTAATGGATCGTGGCCACTGGTCCCTGGCGGTAGAGGGCCAGCGTCTCCGCCGGGGTCGCGGCCTTGCCGGGCACGAGGTAGACGCCCTCGTTGGGCAGGTGCTCCCGCAGGGCCTTGCCCAGGTTTTCGGAGCCTTGGCTGGGCTTTTCCACGTAGGCGTAGGGCGTTGGGCAGTTCCAGAAGGCGGCGCCGAAGGCGAACAGGATGACGGCGGCGACCAAACTTCCGATCAGGGTGCGGATCATTTTTGCGAACGCCGAATCCGGCGTGCCTTCACTCAACGCGTTGCCCGGACGACTTTCAACCCGCGATTGGGGCGAAACAAAAAACGCCGGCCCTCCGAGGGGCCGGCGTCGGCAAAAATCTGTGACGACTGTTCAGGCCCGCGGCGCGAGCACCTTGTCCACCTTGCTCTTCTCGAGCACGACGTATTGGGGCAGGCCGTTGACGTAGGGCACCTTCACTTCGCCGACGATCAACGGGGCCGCATACTCGACGAACTTCTCGTTCGGCAGGAAGCCATCCTCGCTGATCCAGTCACGCGGGATGAAGTGCTCGACGTTGGCGATGTTGGCCAAGTCCTCGAGCTCGATCGTCCAGCGATACGGGTTGGTCCCGAGGCGGACGATCTTCGGCATGAAGCCCGACTGGCCATTGACCGCGGCCTTCACGGCGGCGCCGCCGCAGGCAAACGCCTCGTCGGCGTCCGTCTGGCTGGCGATGTGGGCCGCGGCCCGCTGGGCATAACCGAGCAGCACGGTGCGGGTCTTGAGGTTGAGGCGGCCCTGGACGATTTCCTTGAGCTTCTCGCTGGCGCCGGCGAGCACGGCGTGCCCGAAGGCATCCAGCCGGGTCTTGTCCGCGCCGATTTCCTCGCCCTTGGCGTCCTTCAGCCCTTCGCCGCAGACCACGATGCAGTATTTGTAGGCGGCGACGGTCTCCTTGACCTTGGCCAGGAAGGCGGCCTCGTCGAACGGAATTTCGGGCAGCAGGATGATGTGCGGCGGATTGGCCGGATTTCCCTGCTTGGCCAGCACGGTGCCGGCGGCGATCCAGCCGGCGGCGCGGCCCATCACTTCGATGATGCAGCAGGAGCCGTCGTCGGTGGCCATGGAGCCGACGTCGAAGCCAACCTCGGTGACCGTGGCGGAATTGTATTTGATCACCGAGCCGTAACCGGGGCAGTGGTCGGTCTTGGGGAGGTCGTTGTCGATCGTCTTGGGCACGCCCATGACCCGCATGTCGTAGCCGCGCTTGACGGCTTCCAGGTGGATCTTGTGGGCCGTGTCCTGCGAATCATTGCCGCCCGCGTAGAAGAAATAGCGGATGTTGTGGGCGTTGAAGACCTCGAACAGCCGGTCCATGTCCTTGGCGGCCTGTTCGGGCTTCTTCTGGAAGTTGATCTTGTAGCGGCAGGTGCCGAGGGCGGCGGCGGGCGTGTATTTCAGGCCCTCGATGGCGCTGCGTTTCTCGTCGCCGAGGTCGATGATTTCCTCGTTCAGGATGCCGAGGATGCCGTTCAGGCCGCCATAGATGTTCTCGATGCACTCGTGCCGCCCCGCCTCGGTGATCACGCCCGCGACGGACGCATTGATGACGCAGGTGGGCCCGCCCGATTGGGCGACCAGAAGATTGCCGTTGAGTTCAGCCATAAAGAGTTGCCGTTGAAAAACGGGCGAACCTTGCCCGGCGCCGGAAGCCTCGCGCAAGCCGCGAATGCGGAAAGCCGCGGCGGGCCGGCGCTTTCGCCGCAGATCGCTGGGTTCCGGTCCCCACCGGCGGGTGTCGGGGCGGTCGGCGGAGGGGGCGCCGACGTTAGGGCACGACCCACAGTTCCACCCGGTCGGTGTCGGTGCCGAGGTTGCCGTCCGTCACGCTGAGGGCGAGGCGTCGGCCGTCCGGCGAAAACGAAAGGTAGTATCCGGCCTCGGCGTGCGGCAGGCGCGCCAGTTCCCGCCGGGTCGGCAGGTGCCAGAAGGTAACCTCGATGCCGGGGTTCACCGACGCCAACGTCTGGCCATCGGGCGAAAAGGCGACGGCTTCGACGGATTCCAGGTGTCCGGGCAGTTCCGCGATTCCGTGGCCGGTGGCGACGTCCCAGAGGCGGATGGTGCCGTCCACGCTGCCGCTCGCGAGGGTCCGGTCGTCGGGCGCAAAGGTGAGGCCCGCCAGGTCGTCGCGGTGGCCACGGAGACGGGCGGTGGTTCCGGTCTCGAAATCGACGAGCACGCCGGCGTAGGTGCCGAACGGTCCGAGAGCCAGCCAGCGCCCGGTCCGGCTGGCGGCATGGCTGCGCAGCAGGCGGTTGGGGCGTCGGGCGCCGACGAATTCGGCGCGGAAACGGGCGGCTAGTTCCTCGTCGGTCCACCGGTGAAGTAACCGGCCGTCTTCCGTGGACCAGCGCCAAAAAGTCCCGCCCTCGTCCGGGCAGGCAAAGGACCGCCCGTCTCCCGCCAACACGAACTCGGCGAGAAACAGGTTGGTTGGCGCTCCGGCGAGTTCGACCGTGCGGGTGATTTCGCCGGAGGGCACGGCCCGCCAGTCCAACGCCGGCCGATCGCCGCGGAAGAACAGGAGGTGGCGGCTGTCCGGAGCGAACCCACGGGGGAAGCCGTTGTATGCCCCGAGCAACCGTGGCGTATCCGACGACCCTCGGGCGGGGGTTCCGGTATCCCACACCAGGGCTGCGCCCCGCCAATTGGTCTGCGCGTAGGTCAGCAATTGGGTGCCGTCGGGCGAGAAGACGGGCCGCGCATAACGCCAGGCAGGCACCGCGGGCGCGGTCGGACGTGCGGCCAGCGGCCAGAGTCGGACGGTGCGGTCCTTGCCGCCGGAGACAACCCGGGTCCCGTCCGGCGTCGCGGCCACGGCCCAGACCTCGTTCGCGTGCCCGGCGAGCGAATCGCGGCGCGTGCCCGTGGCGATGTCCCACAACTCCAATTGCTGATGCGACGTGGCGGTGATGAGGGTCGCTCCATCGGGCGTGAAGGTGGCATCCCAGACATTGTGCGTGCTCTCGAAGGAGCGCGGCGGCGAGCCGGGCGCGTTGAGATCCCACACGCGGGCGGCGGTCATCTGCCCGGAGCTGGCCAGTTGGTTGCCGTCCGGGGAAAACCGCAGGCGGAACATCAACCGGTTGGTGGCGACGGTGAACAGCAGCCGTCCGGTTGCGACCTCGAATAGCTGGACGTTTCGGTCTGCGTCCAGAATGGCCAGCCGGCGACCATCGGGTGAGAGCGCCGGATGGCGGCCGCGGATGGGCAACGTCCGGACCGTTCGGTCTGCGAAGCTGAACAGGGTGAGCGGTTCCACCGCGGTGTTGGCGAAGAACGGATGGTTGGGGGACGCGACCAACGTATCTCCGGCGAGGGCAATCTCCTGTCCGCCCAGCGAGGGCAAGTCCGAGCGGGGCTGGCCGGTCGCGACATCCCAGAAGCGGACGCCGTTCACCCCCGCCGAGACGAGCGTGCGGCTGTCCGCGGTGAAGGCGACGGACCAGAGCGTGTTGGACGCCCCCAATGTTCGCCCCGGCTTGCCGGAGTCGGCCGCCAGCGGGAACAACTGGAGCGAATTAGTCAGGTTATCCGGCTGATCCATGCTGCCGGACGCGACCCATCGGCCGTCGGGCGAGACGGCGACGCAGGTCACGATCCACGGATGTTCCCCCAGCGTCGTCAGTTCGCCGCTCTGGCACCGCGACCACAGTAGGCGCCAGGTGAATTCGGGTTCCGCCGCGGCCGGATTGGTGGTCGGTTTTCCGCCATGGCGGAGCAACAGCTCCCGCGCCCGGCCCAAGTTGCCGTCCCGCAGCGCTCCCGCGGCGGCGGCGACGTCGGCCGCATAAAGATTGCGGGCCATCTCCGCGCGACTGGATTCCGCTCGGCGCCACTGGGCCACGACGCTGAGGAAACCGACCAACCCGGTGACCGCCAACGCCGCCGAAACGGCCGCGAGCGCGGGCTTGCGGCGCACCCAGAGGGCAAGGCGCTCGGCGGTGGAAATCGGGCGGGCGGAGACCGGTTCGCCGCGTTCGAAACGGCCCAGGTCGGCGGCGAGTTCCACGGCGGCGGCGTAGCGTTGCCCGGGCTGCTTCCGGAGGCATTTGAGGCAAATCGTCTCAAGGTCGCGCGGCACGGCCGGATTCAACAGGCCCGGGGCGGCCGGTTCCGTGTGAAGCACCTGCTGGAGGGTTGCCCCCACCGTGTCCGCCGCGAAGGGCGGGCGGGCGGACAGCAGCTGATAGAGCAGGGCGCCCAACGCATAGATGTCGCCCGCGGGGGCCGCCGGGCCGCCGGCGATCAGCTCGGGCGGGAGGTAATTGGGCGACCCCATCAACTCGCCGGTGCGGGTGAGTTCGGTGGCGGAATCCAGTTGCTTGGCCAGGCCGAAGTCGGTGATGCGCGGCTGGTCGTGCTCGTCGAGCAGCACGTTGGACGGCTTCAGGTCGCGGTGGAGCACCCCCGCGGCGTGCGCGTGCGCGATGGCTTCCGCCGCCTGGCGCACGTAACGCGATGCGCGTTTCGGGGCGAGCGGCTGGGTGCGGACGAGTTCGCCGAGCGACGGACCGGTCACGAGTTCCATCGCGAAGAACGGCTGGCCGTCGAGTTCGCCCACTTCGTGGATGGCGACGATCCCCGGATGCCGCAGCCGGGCGGCGGCTTCGGCCTCGGCGCGGAAGCGGGGCTTGAACTCGGGCCGGGCCCACGCGCCGGCAAGCAGCATCTTGACGGCGACCCGCCGGTTTAGGCTGCGCTGTCGGGCTTCGTAAACGATTCCCATGCCGCCGCGGCCGAGTTCGCGGAGCAATTCGTAGTCGCCTGCCCTTGGTGACGGCATTTCGGGCGGCGGTTCCACGAGGCCAAACGCCAGGGCGCCGAGACAGCGCGGGCACTGGCCCGCCAGCCCGCCGAAGGCGAGCGGGCAACCGCAGCGGGAACAGGTCAGGTCGGCCATGCGTCAGGGATTACCGCCGGAACGGGGCGCGCGGATTACGGAATTCCGGCCGGAACCGGCGGTGCGTCGCGGGGCGGGCCGGTTCATGCGTCGTGCAGGGCGGCCAGCAAGTGGCGCATCTCGGCGTCGATTTCGAGCGGACTGTCCACGGTGTCGGCCACCGCGGCGCGCACCAGTTGCCGGTAGCGTTCGCGCAGCCGATGGACCTGAACCGCGAGCGTGCCCGGGGCGAGGCCCAACCGGTTGGCCAAGTTCGCGTATTCGCCGGGCTCCGGTTCGCGGCTGAGGAAGGGCCGCAATGCGGCGAAGAAATCCGCCCGGTCGTTGGCGGCCTGTTCCGCGGCCAGCCGGCGCAGGGCGTCTTCCATGAGCGCAAGGGCCCACTGCCGTTCGAACAGGCGGTCCGGCGATTCGGTGTGGGCCGGTTCGCGTTGGTAGCGGTCCTCCGCCGAATCGTCGTCCAACGAGAGCAACTCCCGGCCGCCGCCGCGCTTCTGGGCCTGGGTTCGTTCGTGTTCATTCGCGAGGAAATGGTTGAGCGCAGTCAGCAGGAACGAGCGGAACTTGCCCCCGTCGCGGGTCAGGCCGGCCAGGTCGTTGCGCTCCAGCAGGCGGGCGAAGAAGCCCTGCACGAGATCTTGCGCCGCGTCGGCATCGTTGCCGCGGCGCCGCACGTAGGCGTAGAGCGGAAACCAATAGCTACGGCACAGCTGCTCCAGCGCCTCGCGGCCCTGCGGCGACACGTCATCCCCCGCCGCGAGGACGAGGGTCCAGCGGGTGGTGGCAAAAACCGGCGACGGATTCTCCGGGACGGGCACGGGCGAAGGCTGCCTCCCGCCGGGCCCTTCGCCAAGGCGCCGCGTGACCTTCCGGCGACCGCCCGGGTCAGACGTCGCAGACCTTGGCCGCGTGACGCAGCGCCTGTGCCTTGTCCGGCCAGGTGGGGATGAACTCCTGCGCCACGTGGCCGGTGTAGCCGATTTCGAGCACGGCGCGCATGACCGCCGGATAGTTCACCTCCTGCGTGTCATCCAGTTCACCCCGGCCGGGCACCCCGGCGGTGTGGATGTGCCCGATGACATCCTTGTGCTGGCGCAGACGGCGGATGACGTCGCCGTCCATGATCGCGACGTGGTAGATGTCGAAGAGCAGCTTGAACTGGGGTGAGCCGACCCGCCGGACCAACTCGGCGCAGAAATCGACGTGGTCGCCAAAGTAACCGGGATGACCCTTCATCGGGTGCGAACTGTCGCGGCTGTTGAGGTGCTCGAGGCACAGTGTGACCTGCTTCTGTTCGGCGTAACCGATGACCTCCTTCCACGCGGCAACGCAGTGGTCGGCCATCGCGGCGTCGCTCAGCCCCTTTTCCCGCATGCCGGTGAACGTGATCACCTTGCGGCAGCCGAAATGAACCGCGACGTCGATCCCTTCGCGCAGGGCGGCGACCACCTCGGCGCGGTGCGCCGGATTGCAGGGGCCCTTCGCAAAGCCGTGGCTGCCCACGAGCGAAATCTCCAGGCCCAGCTCACGCACGAGCGGATAGTGCTCCCGCCCGATGCCTTCCATCGCCACCAGCCCGATGTCCTTGCATAGCTTGGCCAACTCGGGCGTGGGCATGGGATTGAAGGTCCAGCCCATGATGGACTGGCGGATGCGCCGGTTCCGGATCCGGTAGTTGGGCTCGACCTCTGTGCGGGGCAATTGCGCTACGGCTGGCCCTGCGGCGGTTGTAACGCCAGCCAAGGCCATGCCAGCGGTCTTGAGCAGGTCCCGGCGGGAAAGTTGGGAGGCGGACGGAAGGGTGGGCTTCATGGATGAACTCAGGGACGGACGGCGGTTTTCGAGAACATTAGGAATCACGGGCTCGGGCTGGAGGCCGGCGGCGAATCGGCGGGTGGTTGGCCGTCCGGGAAATGGGCGACGCGAGGTTCCAGTCTCAGCAGGGAATACTCTTCGAAGAGGTTGCCGGATCGCCTTCCGCGCTCCGGACCCAGATCCAGCCAGATAACGTCCTGTCCGCCTTGCCCCTTCGTAATGTCTTCCACGGATGCCGCCGAGGTTCGCAACGGGCCCGTCAGGATGAGCACGCGATCCCCGGCGTGGAACGGAGCGCCGTTGATCCGCCCGCATAATGCCCGGACCCACGGCCAGCTGGTGAACATTCCCAGATAAAAGCCCAGACCGGTGGTCCCGACGACCGCGAGGACGAGGAACGACCAACCCGTTGCGTCCGTTGCGATGTCGGTAAGCCGTTCGCCGGGGGCGCCGGCCGTCAGCACGATTCCGTTCAGCACCAACGCGCCGAATGCCCAGCAGATCAGCACCGGATGGGCGCAAACGTGATGAACGAGGTTCGCCTTCACGGGGCAGGTGACGGAAGCAGGCCGAGCTGCTGCAACATTCCGTGGCGGTCCATGTTGACCCAGATCTGGCAGATCCGGCCGTTCACGAGATGGAAGGTGCTGGTGCCGGTGAAACTCACTGCTCGCCCGGTTGGGGGTTGACCGAGGAACCCGCCACGGTTCGTGCCGTGAAATGTCCAGCGCGCCACCACCCGGTCACCCTCGGCGATCAGCTCCTCCACGTCGAAGCGGAGATCCGGAAACGCCTCGTGGAACCCGACCATGCTGCGCTTGTAATCCGCCAAACTAGTCAGCCGGCTGGGCGGATTGTTCAGTTCCAGGTCGGGCACCATCAGCTGGTCCGCCACGGCCGTGTCCGCGTGGTTGGCCCAGCGGTCAAAGTAACGGCGCACAACCTCCCGGTTGCCTTCCGCGCCGGACCGGGTGCTGGCACAGCCAGCCGCGAGCAGCAGGAAGACGAACGCCAAGCCAATGCGGATTGGGAACGTGCGTTTCATCGGCTGCCAAAACAGAACAAGGCCTTCTCCGAACGGAGGAAAAACTGTCCCTGCGAGATGGCGGGCGATGCCTGCACCTTCTCGGTGCCGAGCGGGTTCTTGGCCAGCACCTTGAACTCGGGCGCGGCGGCGATGACGGTAGTGTCGCCGTTGTCGGCGACCAGGTAAATCCGGCCCGCCGCGGCGACGGGCGAGGCGGAGAAGTTGCCACCGATGCGTTCCTGCCAGACTTGCTCGCCAGTGTCGGCCCGGAGGCAGGACGCGACGCCGCCGTCGGTGATCGCGAACAGGTAGGGCTTCACGTAGATCATCGAGGGCACCTTGGGCATGCCCTTTTTCTGTTCCCACACGAGGTTGGCTTCCTTCAGGTCACCGGTGGCGCCGAGGCGGAAGGCCTTGATCGTTTCCTTGCCGCCCCAACCGCCGGCCGTGATGGCCAGGCCGTCGGCCAGGACCATGGAGGGCACCTTGCCTTCGCCGGCCACGAGGCTGGTCCAGCGGCGCTCGCCGGTCTTCAGGTCGTAGCCCTGGACGACGTCGCCGCCTTCGCTAATGACCTGCGCCTTTCCGTCCGGGGCTCGCCAGATCGCCGGGGCTCCGTGGGAAATCCGGGAAAGGCCGCGCGGCGTCCGCCAGCGTTCCTTGCCGGTCTTGGTGTCGAGGGCGACGAGGTAGGAGCGATCCCACGGCGTCTGCCAGCCGAGCTTCTTGTCCTCGCCGTCGCTGCTGCCGTCGCGGGCCATGACCAGCAGGCCATCGTGGAGGATCGGCGCGGTGCCGAGGCCGTGCTGGCTGTAGAACTTGTGGTCGCGATTCACCCACCGGACCTTCCCGGAGAAATCCAGCGCCGCGAAACTGCCGTCGCCGAAGCACGCGTAGACCCGTTTGCCGTCGGTCGCCGGCGTGGGCGTGGCGTAGCTGTTGCGGTTCTCCTTACGGCGGGTTTCCTGCCGGAAGACCTCGACGTTCCAGCGCACGGCGCCGGACTTCCGGTCCAGCGCGAGCACGCGGCAGGACTCCCCGTTCTCGGTGGCGGTGGTCACGAACACGTGGTTGCCCCAGACGATGGGCGACGACCAGGACTCGCCGGGAAGTTCGGTCTTCCAGGCCAGGTTTTCGGTGGCGCTCCAGTTCAGCGGGACCTGGGTTTCGGCGGATAGCCCCTGGGCCGTCGGGCCACGGAATTGGGGCCAGTTTTCGGCGTGGAGGCCGGCAGTGGTCAGGGCCAGCACGAGCGGCAAGGCGCGGAGGACATTCATGGCGTATGGGCGGAGTGTCAGCGACCGGCGCGGCCGGGCACAAGTGCTGGCTCGCGTCCGGAGAAAAATCTCCGGCCCAGTGAAGAGGCCAGCACACGCCGCCGTTGAAGGCTCGTTTCCTCGACAAATTGGAGGCGGCTTGGAGACTCTGCGTCATGATCACCTTGGCCCGATTCGGATTTTTGCCCTGTCTTTTGTTGGCAGCATGGTGGCCGTTCCGGACTGCCGCGCAGACGCCAGTGCTGGATGCACGTTACGAGCCCGCCGGGGATGCCGGGCTGGTGGTCGCGCAATCCCAGTGGCTCGCGCAGACGGTGAAGTTCACCACCACCGGGACCCTGTCGGCCGTGGAACTGTCCCTGATCCGGGGCGCCACCCTGCCGGCGGGCGACCTGCTGTTGGAGGTGCGTTCGCTCAATCCAGACGGAACGCCCTCAATCCGGACCCAGACGGCCAAGGTGATCCCCGCGGCTCAAATAGGCGGCTTCGGCGGCTTCCTGCGGGTGGACCTGGCAGGCGCAAATGTGCCGGTGCAGTCGGGCGGCCAGTTGGCGTTGTCGCTGCGCACCGAGGTGGCGACCACCGGTCCGGGTAGCAATCCTTTCGCGTGGTTCGGGGTGGCGCCGGGCGCCTATGCGGACGGCGACGGCTTCATCCAGCAGGGGTTCGGCTGGACTCCGATCAGCTACGATTTCGGCTTTCGGGCCTACGTGACTCCGGCGGTTCCAGAGCCAGCAACGGCGGCGTTGATCGTGGTCGGCGTGGTGGTTCTGGCCAGTTGCCGCGGGCGCGGAAGAACGCCTGTCGGCGGCAACCATGGGGATGAACTGCGGCACCTGTGATCGGCGATGTTCGCATGCGGATCATTTCCGTGGTGGGTGGCGGCACTGTATTGGGGCTTTTGGCCGCTCGTGGCGGGGCTCTCGCTTTTGGGTGGGTGGTGGGTGGTAGTGCTACTTCGCGGCCAACGTCCCAGATTTGCCCTTTTGCTTAGCGCCATGGTGCTGCTGTTGTTGGCGACGTTGGCCATGCTTCGCCGCCTCTGGTTCTTTTAGTCTCCCTGTTCGGGGACTTCCCCCGCCGCCGACTTTTCCGCAGCCTCCCGGGATGCCTGCACTTGATCTGTCCCGACTTCGCGTCCGGCCGCTCGCCGAGCGCAAGAGCCTGACCCAGGCGGACGACATCCTCGTGCCGCCCGATGCGCCCCTGCGGCCGCTGGCGCCGGAGTCCGCCGAACTGGTCCGGCAGGCGGCCGAACGCATCCGCGCCGCCCGCTCCCGCGGTGCGCAGGTGATCCTGATGTATGGTGCCCATCTGCTGCGCAACGGTGCCGCGCTGATCCTCACCGAGTTGATGGAACGCGGCTTCGTCACCCACTTGGCCACGAATGGCGCCGGAACCATCCACGACTGGGAATACGCTTGGCTCGGCCGCTCGACCGAGGGCGTGGAGGAAAACGTCGCCCAAGGCACCTTTGGCACATGGAACGAAACCGGGCGGAATATCCACCTCGCGTTGCTGAGCGGCGCCATGGCCGGGCTCGGCTATGGGGGATCGCTGGGCCGGTTCATCATGGAGGACGGCTGCGTGTTGCCGGCGACGGAGCTGTTGGCCCAGATGATCGCGCAGTTCCCGGCCGATCCGCTGGTGTCGGCCGCGGCGGAACTGCTGGTCGCGATGAATCGCTTCGGCCTGCCGGAGGGCCCGAACGAAGTGGTCCACGCCTGGAAGCGGGCCAGCATCATCGGGCAGGCGTGGCGGCTCGGTGTGCCGGTGACGGTCCATCCGGGCATCGGCTACGACATCATTTCCTGCCACCCGATGTTCAACGGCGCGGTGATCGGCCGTGGCGCGGCCGAGGATTTCCGGCGCTTCGCCGGCGCGGTGGACGGGCTGGATGGCGGAGTCGTCCTGTCGGTGGGTTCGGCGATCATGGCGCCGCAGGTCTTCGAGAAGAGCCTGAGCTGCGTCCACAACCTGCGTTTCCAGGCCGGGCGCGCGGCGGTCTCCGGCCACAGCATCTACGTGGTGGACCTGCAGGACGGCGGCGGCTGGGACTGGGCGCAAGGCGAACCGCCCAAGACCAACGCGGCCTACTACCTGCGCTTCTGCAAGAGCTTCTCCCGCATGGGCGGCGACATGCGTTACCTGCAATGCGACAACCTGACCTTCGTGCAACACCTGCTTGCGGAACTTCGGAGGCAGGCGTAATCGCTGGGTAAACAGTCAGTGAACGAACATGAGCCACCCCGCGTCATCGCCGCAATCGTCCAGCCCCCCGCCGACCGAGATCGTGCTGAGTGCCGACGACTTGCGCTGGCTGCACGCGGAGCGTTGCAGGCTGTTTTTGCCGGATGGGACACCACGCCTGGTGGCGGCGTTGAGCGCGCCATCGAAGCGCAAATCGCCGCCGCTGCCCTCGGCTACAAACCTCTCTACTTCGATCCCTGGGATCATCCCACCTCCTCGCTCCTCGCCGACGAGCTGATCGCGCGGCTGCCGGTCGGCGTGCGGGTGTTGGCTTTGCCGGAGGGATTATTGGTATTCCAGCCCGCGCAGATTCGCCGAATTCTGGACGCCACTCGCGAGCTCTACCGGCCACACGGCGAGGATGACGAAGCTGCCCTGCAACGGGCCGTGGGAACCGGCTTCAGCGGAGAATTGCTCGGCTATGGCGCCCTCAATTTGCTCACTCCGCACGCGGCCCGGGTGACCTTGTTTTCCGCCGAGAGGGTGCTGTTCACATTCTTCGTCTCCGGGCGAAACCATGCCCGGGCGTCCGCCACCGAGCGGGCTGGGGATATTGCCGCTGCGTTTGACATGCCAGTGCTTTACGAAATCGAATTCTAAGCTGCCCATGACCGCCGCCCGATTCCACGAGATTACCGCCCGCTATCCGTCGCTCCGCCTCGCGATCGTCGGCGACTTCTGCCTCGACCGCTACTTCGACATCGACCCGGCGCGGCAGGAGATTTCCATCGAGACCAACCTGCCCGTGCACAACGTCGTGGGCACGCGCTGCCAGCCGGGCGCGGCGGGGACCATCCTCAACAACCTCGTTGCGCTCGGCAGCGGCACGGTTTGGCCCGTCGGTTTCGCCGGTGACGACGCGGAGGGCTGGGAACTCGGTCGCGCGCTTCGGGCGAAGGCGGGCGTGGACCTTGGGCAGTTTGTCACAACCGCGGAACGGAAGACGTTCACCTACACGAAACCGCTGTTGCATCGTGCCGGCCAGCCGCCGGAGGAACTCAGTCGGCTCGATCAGAAAAACTGGACTGCGACGCCCGTCGGCGTGAGTGAAGCCATTATTCGTGCTGCGAAGACGGCGGCGTCACTGGCCGATGCCCTGATTGTCATGGACCAAGTGGACCGGGCTGGCACGGGCGTGGTGACGGAATCGGTCCTGAACGCCTTGGGGGAAGTGGCGGTGGCGCGGCCCGAGCTGCCCATCATCGCCGACAGCCGGCGCGGGCTCGGCGGTTTCCCGGCGGTGATCTTCAAGATGAACGCGGCGGAACTGGCGACGCTGGTTGGCCTGTCTCCGACCGCGGCGCTCGACGAAATCCAGCAGCGGGCCGGCGCCTTGGCGCGGAAAAATGGGCGGCCCGTGTTCATCACGTTGTCGGAGCGCGGCATCGTGGGCGCGGCCCCGGACGGCGAAGTATGGCATCGGCCCTGCCTGCCTATCCGCGGACCGATCGACATCGTCGGGGCAGGGGATTCCGTGACGGCGAACCTGACCGCGGCGCTCGCGGCCGGCGCGATGATCCCCGAGGCGTTGGAACTCGCGATGGCCGGGGCAAACTTCGTCATCCATCAGCTCGGCACCACCGGGACGGCGAGCGTCGCCCAGATCGGCGAACTCCTGTTTGGCGCCAAGAGCGCGGCTCGCTGAGCCGCCAGTCGCAGTTTTCACCTACCCCATGTTGCGCGCGTCGTCAGGAATTCCCGTCCGATTAAAGACTCGCAGCTCAGAGAGCCGCGCTCCCGGCGTTTTGGGGTTGCTGTTCCTCTGGGTGATGCTGGTTACGGGTTGTGTCCACCGGGCGCCGCTGGCCCGCTACGAATTCCAGCGCCCGCAGATGGGTTTGCCGTTCCGCATCGTGTTGTATGCCACCGATCCGCAGCGGGCGACCAACTTCGCCGAGGCGGTTTGGACCCGGATTTCGAACCTGAATTCCAGCCTGAGTGACTACGACGAGAACTCCGAGTTGAGCCGGCTTTCGCGGACCAGTGGCTCAGGCCAGAAGATGTTTCTCGGTTGGGATCTCGGCATCGTGTTGCAGCAGGCGGAGCGGATTTCACGGCTGAGCGAGGGGGCCTTCGACGTGACGGTCGGGCCCTACGTGCAGCTTTGGAAACGGGCCCGGCGCCAGCGGGAATTGCCACCCGCGGACCGCCTGGCTGCAGCCGGAGCCGCCGTGGGCTGGCAAGCGGTGAAATTGGAACGCACCGGCCTCTCGACGCATCCGCTTTCGGCCACATTGCTGCGCCCCAACATGCGCCTTGATCTCGGCGGCATTGCCAAGGGATACGCGTTGGACGAGGCGGCCGAGGTCCTGCGCGATCAGGGTGTGGCCCGGTTCCTCGTCAGCGGTGGCGGCGACATCGTCGTGGGGGAACCGCCACCGGGCGAGGTGGGCTGGCGAGTTGAGGTGGCGGCCTTGGACGTGCCGGGGGCGCCCCCGCCGCGGGTCTTGCGGCTGCGGCAGACGGCGCTGGTCACTTCCGGCGACTTCTTCCAACGCGCGGAAATCGGCGGAGTCCGCTACTCGCACATCGTGGACCCGCGAACCGGAATCGGCCTAACGGATCACAGTCTGGTCACCCTGATTGGGCCCAAGGCGATGACCGTGGATGCGCTGTCCAAGCTGGTCAGCGTGCTCGGGCCGGACCGGGGCTTGGGTTTGCTGGGCCAGCATTTTCCCGAAGTGGACGCGTTGGTGGCACGTTTTCCCCAGGAGCATTTGGAACTCCGGGAAACGCCAGGTTTCCAGCGCTGGGAAGACCGTTGATCTTCCGCGAATCCATCCTCATCGCTTGGGTGAGACGCGAAACCGCGTCCGCCTAGGAAGCCTGTCCCGCCGGACCGGCGGCGAACACTTGATTTACTTTCGCTTGTCCGTCCCAGGGCGCCGCGTTGACCACGTCCGTCGTTGCAATGGTCCGGCGGGACGCCCGCCCGACGTCGCGCCCTCCGTCCGCTCAGCCTAGGTTAACGCCAGTGGGGCGATGCGCCCCCGGTGGGATTATGGGCAAGTTTGGGTTGGTATTGCCGGGGTGGCTCGCCTTGAATCCCATGACGAAACCCACGCGCAAAAAATGCGGTTGGCAGGGTTACTGGCCTTGGCTGTGGATCCTATTGGGCCTGTGGTCCTTCGTTTCCCAGCTGCGGGGCGCTGAGTGGGCTCCCCGGGAACGGGCCGACCAGGCGTGGAAGGTCGCTTCGCTGGTGGAAGACGGTGGGTTGGACGACCTCAACGTCTTCAACCTCGATTTCGAACGGAACACCAACAGCCCCCGCTGGGGCACGGCTTGGGTCGCCACCTCCGACGGCCTGCACGAATACGATGGCTATACGTGGCGCCGGCATGGCCGCGCCGAGGGTTTGCCCAGCGATTTTGTGCGCTGCGTGCGGGTGACCCGGGCGGGCCTGCTCTGGGTGGGCACCGATCAGGGCGCGGGCGTCTATGACGGCCGGACGTTCCGGACCCTCGGCGCGGAGACAAACTTGGCCGGGCCCAATGTGCGCCGCATTACCGAGGATTCCGAGGGCACGCTCTGGTTCTGCAGTGACAGTTGGCCGAATGCCGGTGCCGGCGGCGGACTAACCTCACTGCGCGACGGCCAATGGAAGGCGTATCGCGAGGCCGACGGTTTGCCGAGCGGCTACGTCGTGAATTATTTCCGGGACCACTCGGGCCGACAGTTTGCGGCCACCCTAAAGGGGTTGGCCGAATTTGCCGCAGGCCGCTGGCGGCCGGCCTTTTCCCCGGCCACCGAAGGCCCGATTAACTGGGGCTCCGGCTGTCTGGCCGAAACGGCGGGAACGGGTCTCCTCTTTTCCACCGGGCGCGAGGTCTTCCGGTTGCAGGATGGCGCTTGGCGGCAGCTGCCGGCGATCATTCCCCACGAGCACGGCATCGCGGCCACCGCCGATGGAGGCACGGTGGCGGTCGGGCGCCCGAACAAGGGGCAAAGCGTGTTTCTGGAATGGTCCGGGGACCGCTGGGTTCCCGCCTCCGCGGAGTTTGCGACGCCACGCGGTTACACGGAGGACATCCAGGTCGCCCCCGACGGTTCGGTGTGGGTGGCGGGCTACGGCTGCCTGGTGCGCTGGGCGCGGCAAGGTTCGCAATGGCGCGAATTTGGCGACCTGCCGCCGCCCAAGCTGATGGATTCCCAGGGGGGAATGTGGTTCGCGCAGACCCGGGGCATCTTCACACCGGGCGGTCCGACGGTCCGACTCTTCCAAGGCCGCTGGGAGCCGTTGGGCGACGCCTACGATGAACTGGTCAGTCATCGCCAGGACAATTCGGTCTGGGGCGGAACGACCAACCGCCTGACCCGTTGGCGCGGAACCAATCGGACCGACTTCACAACCACCCAAACGGGCTTGGCCCTCTATGTGGCCGGGGAAGGAGATGCCCGTGGAAGTTTCTGGCTGTTCGGGGTTGATCCGCAGGGCAACCCTGCGACCGCCCGGCATTTCGGGAACCAATGGTTGACCCGGCCGGTCCCGGAATTGGCGGGGTTGCGTCCCTGGCGGGAAACGGCCAGCTCCAGCAACGGCCTGTGGGTCGTCGGCGACCGGGGCGCGGGGACCGACGCCGTGCTGGTGCGGGTGACGCCTACGGGCAACCTCCGCCTGGACGCTCCGGCGCAGCAGGTCGGCACCCTGGGCATGAAGTTTCGCGAGGACCGCTATGGCGCTGTCTGGCTCTACGGGGACGCGGGTCTGTTTCGCTGGGTGCCCGGGAAATCCACCCGGTGGGACAGCATTGGCGACCTGCCGTCCCGGTCGGTGGTCTCCTGCGTGGAACGGGGCGACGAACTGTGGTTCGGTTTCAATGGAGCCACCGGTGGTCGCAGCGCCCTCGTCGCCCTGCGCAGCGGCCAGTGGACCCATTTCCCGGTCGCCACGCTCGGCAACCTGACCCTGGCCGACGACGGAACGCTGCTCGCGGATGGCGTCGGCCAGATTTTCCGCATCGCCAATCAGCCCGGCGCCGTGCCCATGGCGCAGCAACTGCGCACTTCGGAGACCGTGAACAGCGTGGTCCAGGATCTCGCCGGCAATCTCTGGGTGGGGGCGGGCGAAACCGTTTTCCAGTTCCGGTCCCACTCGGTGCCGCTTCGCCTGGGCGTGGCGGGGCCGGGCCGTGTCCATGACAGAGATGTGCTGGCGGTGACGGCGATGGCGCGGGACCGGTTCCGCCCGCGCGGAACCCGGCTGGGAGCCGTCTTTGCGTCCCGCTTGGACGACGGGGAATGGTCGCCCCTGACGCAGGAGAATGAATTCAAGCTCGACCCGGCGCGGCTGAAGGTGGGGATGCACCGGCTCGAAGTGATTGCGCAGGACGCCGCCGGGAATCGACGTTCGGAACCGGCCGTCCACCGCTTTGAGGTGGTCGCCGTCCCGTTGCAGGAGCGGGTTTGGTTCGTGCCGGGCGTGCTGGGCGTGGCGGGCCTGATGACGGCGCTGGGCCTGTTCGCCTTGCACGCGCGCCGCCAATTGGCCGGCTATGCCCGGACCTTGGAAAGCCGGGTGGCCGAACGCACGTCCGAGTTGGAGCAGGACATCCGGCGGCGCGAGGCGGTCGAAGCCTCCCTGCGGGCGAGCGAGGAACGGTTTGCGCTGCTGTTCCAGTCCGGCCCGGTCTTGGCGGCCGTGGTTGGCCTGCCCGACGGCCGGTTGCTCGACGTCAACCGGCAGTTCTGCACCGTGTTCGGCTTCACGCGGGACGAAGTAATTGGCCGGACCACCTCGGGGCTTGGCCTCTGGCAACGGCTCGAACAGCGGGACGAGATCCTGGCCCAAATCCGGGCGGTCGGCGCCGTGCACAACCACGAAGTCCGGGCGCGGACCCGGACCGGCAAGCCGATGTTCATCCTGCTTTCCGCCGAGCGGGTCTACTTGGCCGGCGGCCCGGCGGTGCTCGTCTTTGGGGCGGATATCACGGCCCGCCGGGAAGCCGAGGAAGCCCGGCTGATCAGCGAGGAACGCCTGCGCATCGTGACGGAGAACGTCCGGGTGGGCCTCGCGACGGTGGACCGGGACCGCCGCTACGAATACGCCAACCCTGCCTACGCCGAAATCGTTGGGCGACCGCTGGCGGCGGTCGTGGGCGCCCCAGTTTCCCGGATCCTGGCGGAAATCTATGAGCGCGTCGTCGCCGGTTGGCTCGACCGGGCGTTCGCCGGTGAGCGCGTGGCCTTCGAGGCGGCTTGGCCTACCTGGGCGGGCGAACGGTATCTCGCCGCCGCCTATGAACCCATCGTGGCCGACGGCGCCGTGGTCCGGGTCGTGGCGGTGATCACGGACGTCACGGAGCGGCGGCGCGCCGCGGCGGCGTTGCAGGCCAGCGAGGATCGGCTGCGGATGGTTACGGGCAATGCCCGCGTGGGCTTGGTCATGCTGGACCAAGAACGCCGCTACACCTACGCCAATGCGGCCTATGCCGAGATGCTCGGGTTGCCCTCCGCCGACCTGGTCGGGCAGCGGGTCGCCGCTGTCCAGGCGCCCATTTATGAAGGGCAAATCCGGCCGAAACTCGACCTGGCGTTCGCCGGCGAACGGGTGGCCTATGAGCTTCGGCGCCCAGCAACGGACGGTGACCACCATTACGCGGTCCGGTATGAACCTGCGGGCACGGGCGGTTCGGTCACCAACGTCGTGGTGGTCATCACGGAGATCACGGATCGCAAACGGGCGGAGGTCGCATTGCGGGAGTCTGAAGCCCGGTTCGCCACGGCGTTCAACGCGAATCCCGTCATCATCGTGATCACCACCTATCCGGAGGGCCGCTACGTGGACGTGAACGAGGCCTTCCTGAGGGTATTCGGTTTCCGCCGTGACGAGGTGCTCGGCCGTCGCTCCCGGGACCTCGGGATCTGGCCCGTCCCGGAACAGCGCGAGGCCATCATCCGGCAGTTGGCCGAAGGGAAGCCGGTGCGGGGATTCGAATGCCTGCAACGGACCAGGGGCGGGCAGCTATTTGCCGCGGAGGCGTTCTACGACCGCATCGTTGTCGGCAACCAGGATTGTATCCTCGCCATCAACGTCGACATCACGGAACGCAAGCGGGCCGAGGAAGCCCGCCGCGCCAGCGAGGCCCGCTACCGGGCGCTGTTTGATTACGCGCCGGACGGCATCCTGATCGGCGACGCCCAAAGCACCTACCTCGACGCCAACGAGAGCATGTGCCGGATGCTGGGCTACACCCATGACGAGTTGGTCGGGATGAACGCCACCGACATCATCGCCCCGGACGAGGTCCAACTCATTGAGCCGACGATCGGTGAAATCGCCCGGCGCTCGGACCACCACCGGGAATGGCATTTCCGGCGCAAGGATGGTTCACTCATTCCGGTGGATGTGCGGGCGACGCAGACACCCGACGGCAACTTCCTGGGACTGGTGCGCGATCTCACCGACCGCAAGGAGGCGGAAGCTGCCCTGAGGGCCAAGGACGAACTCCTCCGCCTGGTAATCGATTTGGTGCCCCACTTCATCTTCGCCAAGGATCGCGAAAGCCGATTCCTGTTTGCCAATCGGGCGGTGGCCGATTCCGTGGGCCTTTCGCCCGACCAATTGGTCGGACTCAACTCCTGGGATCTTCGGCGTGATCCCGCCGAGGCGGAGGCGTTCCTGCGGGACGACCAGGAGGTGATTGCCAGCGGGAAACCCAAGTTCGTGCCGGCCGAGACGCTGACCGACGTGCACGGCCGGGTGCGTATCCACCAGACGACAAAGATTCCGTTCCGGGTTCCGGGCACCGACGAGCCGGCGCTACTGGGCGTGGCGGTTGAAATCACCGAGCAGCAACGGATGGAACGGCTGCTGGAATGGGAAATGAAGGCGTTGGAACGGCTCCTCTCCAATGCCTCGCTGGGAGAACTCCTGCATGAGCTGGCCGTGGGCGTCGAGCAGCACGCGCCGGGCGCTCTCTGCTCCATCCTGCTCTTGGATGAAGAGGGCGTGCGTCTCCGCCATGGGGCGGGACCGAGCCTGCCGGATGCCTACAACCGGGTCATCGATGGCATTGCCATCGGTCCAAGCGTCGGTTCCTGCGGCACCGCCGCGGCCACCGGGCGCCAGGTCATCGTGACCGACATCGCGCAGGATCCGCTCTGGGCGGACTTCCGGGCGCTGGCACTTGCGCATGGTTTGCGGGCGTGCTGGTCCACTCCGATTGCCGGCAACGCGGGACACATCTTGGGCACGTTTACCGTCTATTACCGCGAGCCGCACAGCCCGGGCCCCGCCGAGTTGGCGCTGGTCGGCCGGGTGCAGCACCTGGCGGGTTTGGCCATTGAGCGGAAGCGGGCTGAGGAATCGCTCCAGATGACGCGGCTCAGCGTGGACCGGGCTGGGGACAGCATCTTTTGGGTCGGCCGCGACGGGCGCATCCACTACGCCAACGAGGCGGCGTGCGCCAGCCGCGGCTTTTCCCGGGAGGAACTGCTTGGCATGTCGATCTTCGATCTGGACCCGGATTATCAGCCTGGCGTCTGGACGCCGCATTTCGAAGAACTCAAGAAGCAGGGCTCGCTGACGCTGGAAACCCGCCACCGAACCAAGGACGGGCGGCTGTTTCCGATTGAGGTCAACGCGAACTATGTCTTCGTTCGCGGCCAGGAATTGAACTTCTGCTTCGTGCGTGACATCACCGCC
Organism: uncultured Verrucomicrobiota bacterium; assembly: GCA_964602595.1. Lineage (GTDB taxonomy): Bacteria > Verrucomicrobiota > Verrucomicrobiia > Limisphaerales > UBA9464 > CAIWAH01. The sequence goes on from CAZRRO010000010.1 coordinate 123,075, forward strand.
CGACGCCGGGCCGAACGCCGCCGGGACCTGGAGCACAGAGTTTCGCGGATCCTCGCGGAGTCGGTTTCCACTGCCGTCGCGACCCCGAAGATTTTGGAAGCCATCGGCACCAGCGAAGGGTGGAAGTTTGGGGAACTTTGGAAGGTGGATGGCACCGATGGGCGCCTCTTCTGCCGCCAGAGTTGGTCGGTCTCCGGACTGAAGGTCGATGAGTTGCAGGCCGAGTCCCAACGGTTGCGCTTTGGACTGGGTGAGGGCTTGCCAGGCACGGTCTTTCAGTCGGGCGAGGTGACCGTGATTCCGGACGTGGGGCAGGACGCGCGGTTCGTCCGGGCCAAGGCGGCGGCGGCAGCCGGCCTGGTCGGTGCCGTCGCCTTTCCGCTGCGTGCGGATGGGCCGATCGCCGGGGTGATTGTGTTCCTGTCGGATCGGCGCATGGAGGTGGATGCAGAACTTGCCGAGACCCTCGGCACCCTGGGCCAGCAAGTGGGGCAGTTTAAGGTCCGGCAGTTGGTGCAGGAGGAACTGCTGCGGTTCGTCGCGCTCAGCCCGAGTGTCATCTATGCGCTGCGCATCACGCCCACTGGACTCCGGGCCTACTGGGTTAGCGACAACGTGTTCGCCCTGACCGGCTATCATCCTTCCGAGTCCATTCACGAAAATTGGTGGGCCGACAACTTGCACCCCGAGGACCGCGACCGGGTGCTGGGCCAGAACCCGGGCGCCACCGACGCGGACCATCAGGTGCTGGAGTTCCGGTTCCGCCGCAAAGACGGCACCTACATTTCGCTTCGCGACGAGAAACGGGTGCGGCGGGACGCCACCGGGAACCCCGTCGAGATCATCGGGGCGTGGACCGACATCACCGACCGGGTGAGCTTGGAAAAGCAACTCCGCCAAGCCCAGAAGATGGAGGCAATCGGCCAGCTTTCCGGCGGGATCGCCCACGACTTCAACAATCTGCTGGGCGCCGTCATCGGCAACGCCCAGTTGGCAACCATGGACCTCGCCCCGGAGCATCCCGTGGCCGAGTGCCTCGACCAGATACTCGCCGCCAGCCGGCGGGCCACCCACCTGGTGCAGCAGATCCTGACCTTTGCGCGGCAGGACCGCTCCCAGCGCCACCGCGTCAACCCGGTCCCGATTGTCGAGGAAAGCGTCCGGCTCCTGCGGGCGACGCTGCCGGCCGGCGTCCACCTGACGCTGATCAAGGGGGAGCGGTTGCCGGCGGTCGTGGCCGACGAAACTCAGATGCAGCAGGTGCTCGTCAATCTCTGCACGAATGCCTGGCACGCGTTCGAGGGCGGCCCCGGTAGGATTTCCGTCGAGCTCACCGCGGTGGCGGTCGAGGCCGAGGCGGCGGCGCGGTCGCCGGACCTGCAGCCCGGGCCCTACCTGCGCATCCGCGTCGAGGACACGGGCAAGGGCATGGATGCCGGGACGTTGGAACGCATCTTTGAACCGTTCTTCACCACCAAGGAGGTGGGCAAGGGAACCGGGCTCGGGCTGTCCGTCGTGCACGGCATCATAAAGGCCCACGGCGGGGCCATCACCGTGCGGAGTGCCGTGGGCGTGGGGACCACCTTCGATCTGTTCCTGCCGGCGGCGACCGCGGAGGTGGCGACCGCGGCCCCGGCGCGGGAAACGCCGCTGCGGCTGGGCCACGGCGAGCAGTTGCTGCTGGTCGACGACCAGCCCGAAATGCTCCGGACCAATCGCCGGGAGCTCGAGCGGCTGGGCTACCAAGTGACCGCCTTCGCCGACTCCATCGAGGCCTTGGCGCGGTTCGGCGAATCACCAGGCGCCTTCGCGCTGCTGCTGACCGACCTCAACATGCCGGGCATGAACGGCGTGGAACTGACCCGCGCCGTCCTGAAGTTGCGGCCCGACCTGCCCGTGATCCTCACGTCCGGCTTCATCACCGAGGACCTCCGGTTGGCCGCCTTGGCGGCGGGCGTCCGGGAGGTGCTGCGGAAGCCGGCGCTGCTCCAGGAACTCGGCGACGCCATCGCCAACCAGCTTTCTTCCCCACCGTGACGCCTGCCCGTTCCATCCTGCTGATCGACGACGATGAGCAACTCCGCTCGATGCTCCGCCGCGCCCTGATCCGGTCGGGCCACGAGGTGCACGAGGCGGGCAATGGCCGGCAAGCGTTGGAATTGCTCGCGCGGACCACGGTGCACGCGGTCGTGACCGATATCATCATGCCCGACATGGAGGGGATCGAGCTGATCCTGCAACTACGACGCGCCCGGCCCGAGCTGCCCATCGTCGCCATGTCGGCCGGCGGCCGGATCGGGCCCGACAGCTATCTGTCGCTGGCCGAGCGTTCCGGGGCGAAGCGGACCATCGCGAAACCCTTCAGCCTCGGGCCCTTCCTCGAAATGGTCGATGACGTCCTCCGGGCACCCGCCGCGTAGGGCTGCCACCCGGGCCAAGACCCCGGTTTCGGTGCCCGCTTCGGGTCATTGTCGCCGCCGAAGTGTTGCGAAACCTTCACGCCGCGTCCCCGGTCTTGCCTTGTGACCATGCGTAACCTTCCCGAGTTGAGCTTACCTGCGTCCGTCATCCGCCGGCCTCGTCCGGGCGGAGCCTTCACCCTGATCGAGCTGCTGGTCGTCATCGCGATCATCGCACTGCTGGCCTCGATGCTGTTGCCTGCGTTGAGCAAGGCCAAGGGCCGGGCGCAGGCTACCTTCTGCCTCAACAACGTGAAGCAACTGACCCTCGCCGCGCACCTTTACTCCGGGGACAATCAGGAATGGCTGCCACCGATCCAGGCTGCCATCACCGGGGGGGAGACCTGCTGGCGCCCGTTCCTGTTCCGTTACGCGGCGAATCCCGGCAGCTACGATTGCCCGACCGAAAAGGCCGAAGTTTACGCCGCCGGCCGCCCGGCCAGCCAAAAAACCGGTCCGGGCAACCGCACGCTGCTCGGGCAGTTCAAGGACGCCGAGCTGGATATTCCGAGCGGCTTGGGCGCCGTGAATGTCCACTGGACCGACCCCAAGAGTTCGCCGCCGTTCGGCCGGCCCGCGGGTTACGAGAACAACCTGTGCCGGTGGTCGTCGGTGGACCGGCCGTCGCAGTTGATCCTGTTCGGCGACGGCCACAGCGACGTGAACGGTGTCTGGCCCCGCGACCGTTGGTGGATCTGGAAGGAACTGGGCGATCCGCGCGCCGCCGGGTTCAACCGCGTGGCGCAGCGGGACAAGGGAGCTACCCGGCACCAAGGCAAGTCCAACTACGGATTTGCCGACGGCAGCGGCCAACTGCTCAACGCCGGCCGGATTCCCTGCAACACCAACGAATGCTGGTGGTCCGCCAAGGCCGATCCTCACTGAGTTGGCACCATGGGCGAAAACCGGAACAATGCGGTCAAGCTGGCGAGTGCCCTCGCGATCCTGGCGGTGGCAGGCGTTCTCTTCTGGCGGTATGCGCAGGACAGCGCCGGGGATTCCGAGAAATCCTTCTTTTACGACCTGAGCGAGCGGAAACTCTTCGTCGCGGCGCGCAGCGCCATCCCGCCGATCCGGGGCGTCAACGATGCCCAGGCGGACGGTGTCCGGGCGGTCGTGGTCTCCACTAACGGCCGGCCTGAGGCCAAGGCTACCTGGCGGGTCGCCTATCTCGAAACCAACACGCCCGAGTTGAAGCAGGACCTGGAAAATGCCCGCGCCGCCGGCACGCCGCCCGCGATTGGCCGCGGGGCCGCGCAGCAGTTTCGGCTCGTGAAACGTCCGGACGACCGGGACTGGGTGTCGCTCGCCACCCCCGAGGGCGAGCAGATCGTCGCCGAATGGACGACCTGGGGCGGCGATCAGCCGCCGGTGGTGTGCAATCCGTAGCCGGCCCCTTTTGTCAGTGAAATGCCTCAAACCATGAACTCATCCCTCAATCGCTCAATCGCCTGCTGGGCGGGCCTGCTGGCCTTGCTGCCGGCCGGCGCCGCGTTGGCGCAGACGGCCGTCGTGACCTCGCTGCATGACCAATACCTGCCCGAAGATCCCATCGTGATCGGCTTTTCCGGCGGTCCTGGCAACAAGCTGGACTGGATCGGTGTCTATCCGGACGGCGTCGTCCCCGGCTCGGTCGGCTCAACCATCTGGAACTACGTCGATGGCACCAAGACGGGCGCGACCGGCTACACCGAAGGCAATGTCCTCTTCGGCACCGGCCTGGCGTTTGGCGGAACCTGGAAGGCGTTCCTGCTGAAGAACGACGGCTACGAGGTGCTGGGCGAGACCGCCTTCACGGTCCTGGAAGTCGGCAGTGCGCTGTTGCACGTGGATCGGCGCACCTATCAGCCCGGCGAAACGATCACGGTGACCTTCACGAACGGTCCCGCCAACGCGAAGGACTGGATCGGCATCTACCCGGCGGGCGAGACGCCCGACGGCACGCCGCCCGCGACCATCTGGAACTACGTCGACGGCACGCAGTCCGGCACAACGGGGCTCGCGGCAGGCACGGTGTCCTTTGCCGGCGGGCTGAGTGCTCCGGGCAACTACGTGGCGTTCCTGCTGCGTGATGATGGCTATGAAGTCATCTCCTCCGAGTCCTTCACCGTCGTGGCGCCGACGACCGTCAAACCTCGGGTCCTGTCGGTTTCGCCGGCCAACAATTCCGCCAACCTGCCGCCCGTGGTGGCGTTCCGCGCGTCGATCACCAACGGCACCTCCAAGGTGGTGCCGGCGTCCCTGACCTTGGTGGTCGACGGTCTGACGGTGACGGGCACGACGGCCGTGGCGAATGACCTGGTGTCGGTGACCTATACCAACGCCGCCCTGTATGCTGCGAACTCGACGCATACCTACAAGCTGACCTTCGCGGACGACGCTTCGCCGGCCAACGCGTTCGTCAGTGAGGGCACCTTCACCGTTGGCGACTGGACGGACGTCGTGCTGCCGGCGCCCCTGTTCTTCGAGTCGTTTGATGCGACCGCGGAGGGGCAGCTGCCCGCCGGCTGGACGACCAAGAGCTACTCCACGGTGGACAATCCGGAGTTGGACCTCGGTGACCTGAACTCCGCGTCGTTTGCCTACTGGGTCGTGCTGGACGTGGACCGTTTCAACGGCTCGTTTGTCACCTACAGCAACCCCGACAATCCGGACTCCTGGGAGACCGATTATCGCCGGGTGCTGACCGCCAATCCGTTCAACGTGCTCAACGGGCAGGTGGTCAGCGGACCGCTGGCGAGCGGCCGGATGATCTTCAGCACGTCGGGCTACCGCAACGGGTCGGCCCAGGTCACCTACCTCTACTCGCCGGACTTCAACCTGACCGGCAAGACCGACGTCTATCTGTCCTTCCGCAGCCTGTGGGAACAGAACCAGGACAGCATCGCCGCCGCGGAGTATTCGGCGGACGGAGGCGCAACGTGGCTGCCGGCGCTTTACCTGCTCCACACGGCGGACATCGTCCGTGACGAGGCGGGCGGGGTGGATGCGGTGGGCACGTTCGCCGCGGAACACGGCGACGTGGCCCGTTATACGGATGACTCGGGCAATGAAGTCGGGGGCACCTACGGCGCCTTCATCGGCGCCCCGGTCGCGGCCGAGCTCGCCCCATTCATCGTGGGCCAGCCGGATGACGGGACGGTCGCCGGCAAACGGATCGAGAAGATCCGGCTCCCGCAGGCGGACAATCAGGCCAAGGTGCGCCTCCGGTTCGCCCACGCCGGCACCGACAGCTGGTATTGGGGCCTCGACAACGTCGGGCTTTACTCGATCAGTGCGGTGGTTACGCCGCCTGTCGTGACGATCAGCCGCACCGGCGATTCCATCACGGTTTCCTGGACTGGCGCGGGGACGCTGTCCGCCTCCGCCTCGCTGGCGGCGCCAAACTGGCAGCCGGTGGCCGGGGTGACCGGCAGCAGCGTCACGTTGCCGCTTTCGGCCGACGCGCAGTTCTTCCGCGTCAGTCCGTGACTCCGGACCGCAACGCCCCAAGCAAAACGCCGGCTGCGAGGGCAGCCGGCGTTTTTGTTTCCCGCGAAGGCTAAGAAGCGTTCAGGCGGAGAAGGACTTGCCGCAACCGCAGGAACTGTGGGCGTTCGGATTGTTGATCTTGAAGCCGCCGCCGGTGAGGGCGTCGCTGAAATCAATCACCGCGCCGCGCATATAGTTGGCGGAGAAAGGATCGACCAACACACCCACGCCGTGCAGCTCGACGGCGAGGTCGTCATCGCGTTTCTCGTCGAAAACCATGCCGTATTGCAGGCCCGAACAGCCACCGGCCTCGACGAACACCCGCAGGTTCTTGCCGGCGTTCTCGGTATCTCCCGCCAGCATGCTGGCGATCTGGCGGGCGGCGCTCTCGGTCAGGGTGACCACGGCGTCGGTGACGGGGGCTGGGGCGGTGGCGGTTTCACTCATGGCGGCGGCACGCTAGGGTTGGAGCTCCGGAGTGTCAAACGGGCAGGCCGGAGTCGAAAGCCTGCCCAGCGAGTCGGGTTGGCCGCAATTATCAGGCTAGTTCCCCGGCCGGGGCGACGGTCCGGTCCGGGCGGGCGCCCCGAAGTTTGAGCCCCGCCAGCGCGGCCGTCATTAAGGCGAGTGAGCCGCAGGTCACGTAAAGGGCGGCCGGATGGAGTTCGTAGAGGGACCCGGCGAAAATCGGACCAGCAATACGAGCCAGGCTGCCGGCGCTCTGCGCGGTGCCGATGGTGATGCCCTGCTCGTCGGCGGAGGTAAGGTTCGACAGCAGGCCAAAGACCGGCGGCCGGGTCAGGCTGGAACCGATGGAGAGCATCGCCAGCACGCCCAGCAACAACGGCCAGTTCCGCACAAACGGCAATGGGACCAAGGCCGCCCCCAGCAGCACCAGGCTGACGGTGATGACCCGCGGCTCGCCCATCCGCTTGACGATTCGGCCTAACGGTCCGCCCTGAACGAACGCACCGATGATGCCGCAGAACGCGTAGAGGTAGATCACCTTGGAATCGAAGACATGCAGGCCGCCCTTCAGGTCCTCGAACACCAGGTGGAAGTTCCGGCTGACGAGCAGGCCGAGCGTCGTTTCAAACGCGGCGAAGCAGAACGTGGCGAGGAAGAAGATCAGCACCAGCACGCCGATGCCCGGCCGCCGGAGCGTGTGGATGAGTTGCTGCATCCGGGGGCGGGGTTCGATCGGCTTGGCGTCGGCCGGCCGGCTTTCGGGGAGCCGGAGGTAAGCGAAGACGAAATTGATGGCGCACAGGCCGGCGGCCATCCAGCCCGGCGCGGACAGGGAACCGGACTTCAGTGCCAATCCGCCCAGGGCCGGCCCGAAGATGAAGCCCAGGCCGAACGCCATCCCGATCAGTCCCATGCGCTTGGACCGCTGGTCCGGCGGCGTGATATCCGCGATGTAGGCCTGGGCCACGGTGATGTTGGCACCACAGATCCCGGCAAACAGGCGGGCCCCGAATAGCAGGACCAGCGCGCCCATCCCGGTCCGGGCCGAGCCGACGGCAAAGATCGCGTAGGAAACCGCGGCCCCGGCGGTGCTGAGCAGGAGGATCGGCCGGCGCCCGATGCGGTCGGACAACCGGCCCCAGATCGGCGCGAAGAGGAACTGCATCGCCGAATAGCTGGCCATCAGGCAGCCGATCACGAAGCCGCTGGCGTCGAGGCTCTTGGCGAAGATCGGCAGCAGCGGCAGCACGATGCCGAACCCGACCAGGTCCACGAACACCGTCAGGAAAATTACCGGCAGCGAAGGCTTGTTCTTCATTCGTCCGGGGTAGGCTGGGGCGCACGCGCGGTTGGCGCAATGGCTTCATGACTGCTCGCCGATGGGGCCCGCCGCGCCTGTCCGCCCGCCGGCACCCCCAAGTTGGGTGGACGGCAGATAATCGTTGTCGGCGGGGCCGATTGGGAGCACCACCAAGACAGAGCAGCCGGCCTGGATTTCAGGGCCCACCGGAGCGGTCGGACTTGGCCGCGCAACGGGAGCCGTCACCTGGTGGCCGGGTCGCAGTGATTACAACCCCGAGTATTCATGAAACGCCCCTCACCCCGACGATCCCGGCCAGCCCCCACCGTTCCGCCCGCCCGCCGGGTCTCCCAAATCCATCCGGTCGTCATCTACCCGTTCCGGCAGCCCGACGATTATGCCGACCTCACGGAACTGTATGGGATGATCGCCCGCCTGGACGCGGACCGCGACACCTACGCCCGGCCGATCACCGTGGTGGACCACAAGACCATCCGTGCGGCCGGTAGCCGCGAAGGGTTCGAGCAGTTCCGGCAGACCACGGTTTCCCGGCATTCCGAGATCATGGACGCCTGGTGTGTCGACACCTGCCAAATGTGGTATGCCGGCTTGGGGGCGGCGTTCGAGCGGGGACGCCCGGGCGATGTCTACTGGCTGATTCCGGGCGACTTCAACTACGGTTCCGCGGTTGGCCGCGAAGTCCTCGGGCGGCTGCATGACCTGCCGGAAATCATCCTCGAACTGAAGCAGGACGTCTGCATCGGCGAGATCGCCACCGACCATGGCAACTCGAAGCAGCTGATCGACACCTACGGGACCTTTGCGCTGCTCTACAACTGGTTTCCGCGCGAGGCCCAGGAGATTCGCCAATACACTGAGCGGCCCCGGTCGGAGTTCTTCGCCGTCCGCCACGAATTCCTTGCCGAGGTGCTCACCCAGCGGTGGTTCGCCTACGAGCAGACCGTGGTGACGTTGTTGCATGCCGTCTTCCGGGACCGGCAGATCAGCCGCTATTTCGTCGGGCACCTCACCGACTTGGTCGAGGGGCGCGAATCGTTCTCGTCGGCCTTGCAGCAAGTAGAACGCACCGAGCGGGTGTTGCGGACGCTGTGGCGCGAACGCAACCAGCAGACCGAAGGCTGGTCCGCCCGCTACCGGCAGTTGGAACTTCAGTCGGAACAAATACGCCGGACCGCCTCCGTCATCCTCGAAAACCTCCTGGGCTGAACCGGCAGGGGGCCGTGACTGAACGTCGGGTGCGCGGTCAAAATCCACGACGCACCCACCTGAAAGTCCCTTGCGCTCAAGTTGCCCTGGGCCAAGTTGGGTCAAATAAATCACAACCGCGAACATGACGCCGCACAAAAGCCTCCGGGCCATCAATTTCTTCTGCCTCGCACCCGAGGCCAGGGCGGTCAGCGTGGTGGGCGACTTCAACCGCTGGAATCCGGCAATCCACCCGATGCGCCAGGGGCCTGACAAGGCTTGGACCTTGTCGGTCGAGCTCAAGCACGGCCATCACCGCTATGCCTTCCTGGTGGACGGCACGCTCACCCTGGATCCGCGCGCCCAGGGCGTGACTCGCAACGACCAGAACCAGCGCGTGTCCTTGGTGCCCGTAAGTTGAGCCGACGCCGCGCCGCGCCGGCGGGCGGTGGCAATTGTCCGTTGCCCACGGCGCCCGGCCGGTCAGTCTCCTGGCCGATGATGAACACCCACGCCCGCATTGCCCTGCTCCTGTGCCTGTTCCTGACCGGGGCCCCCGCCTCGGGGCAAGGGTTGTTCGAACGCCTGGGCATCTCGAAGGGCAAGGCGGCGGAAGCCGTCGTCGCGGCCGGGAAGATCGCCGGGGTTTCGCCCGACGAAATGACCGCCGGGTTGCGGGAGGCGTTGGCCAAAGGCGTGCAGCAGGCGGTCAAGCAGTTGGGCGCCACCAACGGTTTCCTGGCCGACGCGGACGTGAAGATTCCCTTGCCCGACAGCGTGCGCCGGTTGGAGAAGGCGCTCCGCAAACTCCGGCAGGAACAAGTGGCCGACCAGTTCGTGACCACCATGAACCGGGCCGCGGAACAGGCCGTTCCGCAGGCGGCGGAGGTATTGGGCGAGTCGATCCGCCAGATGACGCTGGCCGATGCCGAGGCCATCCTGCGGGGCACCACCAACGCGGCGACCGCGTATTTCCGGCGGACGTGTGAGACGAACTTGCGGGCGCGCTTCCAGCCAATCGTCCAGCAGGCGACCCTCGCGACCGGCGCCACGGCGGCCTACAAGCAGCTCACCGAAAAGGTCTCCGGCTTCCGCTCGTTTCTGGGCGCGGGACTGGACCTCGACTTGGACGCCTACGTCACCCAGAAGGCGCTCGACGGCCTGTTCGTGAAGATCGGCGAGGAGGAACAGCGTATCCGGCAGAATCCTGTCGCCCGCACCACCGACCTGTTGCAGAAAGTCTTTGGCGCGGCGGCCAAACCGTGACCGCCGGTTTCAGGGCTTTTGCCCGAGCCATTGGACGGCGTTGGCGACGACCTTGAGCGCGTTCGGATCGAAAAAGACCGGATACGTTTCGTGCCCCGGCCGAAAGTAGAAGACGCGGCCCGCGCCGATCTTCCACACGCTGCCGCTGCGGAACCACTCGCCGGTGCCCCAGCGTTCCTCCAGGACGACCTCGTCGGGCGGTGGGACGTGGAACGGTTCGTCATACATCTCGGTCTGCGGGATCGTGAACGTCGCCGGCAGGCCGCGGGCAATGGGATGTTGTGGCAACAAGACGGTCATCTGGCTGGGCTTGCCGTCGCCGCGGTAGGCGGGAAAACAGCAGTTGGGCAACGTGAGTTGGACTTCGACCGGGCCGTTCGCCGGCTTGCGGTAGATTGCGGCAGGCGTCAGCCGGTCGGTGTATTTTGGGGCGACCAATGGCCGGGGAAACAGGTTTGATTCGACGAGCGTTGCCGAGAGGCGTTCCGCTGCGGGCAAAGTGGCGAGGGCATCCTGGCGCGCCCGTTCGTTCATCGCCTCGACGAATGGCCGGGACCAGTGGGCCGAGTGCAGCGCGATCAGCTGGAGTCGGCCTTCCCGGATGCGCCGGACCAGGTCGCGGGCGACGGGTGTTTCGATTTCCATCTGCCGCACATGCCCCCACCAAACAAGCACGTCGATTTGGTCGAGGCTGCCGAGTCCTTGCTGCGGGTCGTCGAGGCCGGCCGATGTTACCTCGAGGCCGGGTATCGTGCGGAGGTGCGCCGCGATCTGGTTCCCCAGCCATTGGGGATACGCCTGCTTCTGCTGCGGTTGACGTTCATCCCAGACCAGCACTCGGATGGGCTTCGCCGGGTGGGAGGCGCAACCGGTGAGCAGGCCCAGCGCTAGGAAGAGGCTGATCAGCCAGCGGCGGGCAACGGGGGCGGGGAAATTCATCAGGCGCGGTTGTGGCACAAGGCCGCCGTGGTGTCACGCCGGCGCCCCGCCGCACCGGCGGCGGAACTGCCTCCTCGCCGCGGGTGCGGGTCAGCGCAGGTAGTCCATCAACGAAAGGTCCATCAGCTTGGCCGCGCTCTGGAGGGTGGCTTGGTAGGCGGTCTGCGTTTCGGTGATGCGAACGAGGGTTTCCGCGAGGTCGGCGTCGCCCTCGCGGGAGGATTCGGCGGTGATCGCGGTGCTGCGTTCGCTGGCGGAGCTGGTCGCGGATTCCAGGCGGGCCTGGGTGGCGCCGAACTCGCCGATCTGGCCGAGGAAATGGTTTTCGTCGTTCTGGAGTTCCGCCCGGTTGGTGTCGGCGATGGCCTGCGTGTTGCCGGCGCGGAGGTTGTCGCGGAGCGCGATCAGGTGGTTGAACAGGTCGGCGCCGGAGCGGGAGTCACTCACCAGGCCGGTCGGCCCGGCGCCCGTGGTGTTCGCGCCGGGAACGGTAACCGACAGGGTCACGCCTTCGGCGATCTCGGGAGCGTTGGCTTCGGCGTTGCCCTGGTAGGTGACGGCGGTGATTTCGCCGTTGGCATCGGTCTCCGCGATGAACGGCGGCTGATCGGATTTGGTGCCCCCGAAGAGGTAGCCGTCGCCCTGCTTGCGGTTCAGTTCGCCGACCGCTTGGTGGATGAGCTTGTTGATCTCGGCGGCGTAGGCGTTGAGCGATTCGGGCGTCTTCAGGCCCCCCGCGAGGGTCGCGATTTCGCCGGCGCGGCTGGAAACCTTCTGGACAGCACGCAGCGAGGTGAAACCCGCGGTGCTGGCATCCTGGAGCCGGCCGATGTTTTTCTGATACTGCGCCACGGCGCCGGCCTGGGACTGGAGATCCATCAGGCGTCGGGCCGACACCGGGTCGTCGGAAACCTTCTGCAGCCGGCGGCCGGTGGCGGCCTCGGTTTGCAGGCGATCCTGCCGGGTGGCCAGCTGACCGAGCTGGCTGACGAGCGAGTTCGAGAACTGGTTGGTCGCTACGCGCATGGGATGGGTCCGGGGCGGAACGCCGCGGGCGGCGGCGTCCCTGGGTTAGGTCAGCGTTTCAGGTTGATCACGTCGTTCAGCATCTCGTCGATGGTCGAGATCAGCTTGGCCGAGGCGGCGTAGGCCTTCTGGTATTTCATCAGGTCCGCCATTTCCTCGTCGAGCGAGACGCCGCTGATGGATTGGCGCTGGCCGGTCAACATCTCGTCGACCAGCCGCTGGTCGGCCAGGCTGCTCTCCACGTTGGCGAGGGCTTCGCCGACATTCGCCACGGCCTGGCCGTAGTGAGCGCCCAGCGTGTGGTCACCGAGACCGGCCAGCGGGCGGTTGGCCAACTGGGCCAGGCGCAGGGCCACGGCGCCGTCGCCCTTCGCGTTGGGGCTGCCGGCGAGCTGAAGGCGGTCCGCATTGGCACGGAGGTCGGGATTGACCGCGATGTCGGCGGCGTTGGTGCCGGTGAAGAAGTCCGCACCGGTGCCGCCCGCGAGGTCAAAGCCGTCACGGTGGAGGGCATTGACCTCCGAGATTAGCTGCGCGGCGGTCGCGTTCAGGTCGGTGCGGATCTGCTTCAACGCCCCGTCACGCGCTTCCATCGTGCCCTGGAGGCGCCCGCCGGTGAGGCTGAGTTCGGAGCCGTCGGCCTGCGCGCGAATCCGCAGCGTGCCGTCGTCGGCCGTGAACGTCTCCAACTGGTCCGTGACCTCACCGCCGCTGACGAGCGTGGTGCCGGCGACGGAGATTTCGAGGCCGCCGTTCTCGTTGGTGGCCGTCTCGACCTTCACGAGGCGCGAGAGCGATTCGAGCTTTTCCTGGCGGAGATCCCGGAGGTCGTTGGCGCCGTTGCCGCCCGTGAGTTCCGTCCGGTCGATCTGCTGGCTGAGCTGGGCGATTTCGGCCACCAGCTGGTTGGCGCTCGCGGTGTCGTCCTGGAGGCTTCGGTCCAAGGAAGTGGAAAGACTGGCGAGCCGGCGGTCCACCTGCTGGAACTGGGACGCGAGTTCGGTGGCCTTGCCAAGGAGCGAACTGCGCTCGGCCGAGGAGGTCGGGGAGGTCGCGGCGCTTTGGAAGGCGTTGAAGAGTCCGGCCAACTGTTTGGTCAGCCCACTGGCCCCGCCGGAGGCGCCGGCCACGGGTTCGCCGAGGCTGGACTCGGTCAGCTCCAGGGCTTCCTGCTGGGCCTCAAGGGAACCGCGGGCGCTGGTTTCCACCTGGATTCGCGAATCCAGGATCGAGTTGCGGATTTGGGTGACGGCGGTCCCGTCCACGCCGTTCCCGAGCGGTCCGAACGGGGAATCGACCGGAGTGGACGTCGAGATCGTGAGGCGCTGGCGGGCGTAGGCGGTGTTGTTGACGTTGGCCAGGTTGTGGCCGGCGACGGCGACGCCCTTCTGGTGCGTCTGCATCGCCCGGGAACCGAGACTGAGCGAGTCGAGTAGGCCTGGCATACGTCGTTACGTTCGGGGTTCAGCCGACGACTTCGAGCAGGGTGGCCCGGGCGGGCATCGCCGGGGCGGCCCGCAGACCGCCGCCGTTGTAGACCAGCGTTTCCGGCGCCGGGATCAGCGAATTGATCAGGCGCTGCATGGATTCCACCGAACGCATGAGTAGCAGGTGGTTCTGCCGCGCCCGTTGCTGGACGCGGACGAGGAGTTCGTTGTTCTCGTCCACCAGCGCGGAGACCAGCGGCTGGTAATCGGCCGGCAGCCGCGGAATGAGGCGGGCGAAGGTGGCTTCCTCGCTGACCAATTCGCGGGCGAGCTCCAGCTGGGCCTGTTCGCGCAGGGAACGGGCCTGCTGGATCGCGGCGGCCTGAGCCTGCACGGAGCTCACGCTGGCGGGAAGTGCTTCGGACATGCGGTGGATGACCAGCTCCTGCTGGTGGTCCAGCCGGGCGAGCATTTCCCCGTAATGTTTCAGCTCCTCGCGGAGCAGGTTGATGAGGCGTTTCAGCGTATCCATCGCGCGGATGAGGTGGAGCCGGTGGGCTCGGTTGGAAGCAGGGGACGGGCCTGGCGGGTGGCAGCCGCCTCGCAGGCGGCCTCGTCGTTCTCGGCCTTGAACTGCCGGCCGAGGTCCTTGGTGAGCTGCGTGGCCAGCCCGGCGCCGCCGCCGCGGGTCATCTGGTTCGCCATCTCGTTGATGAGCATGTCTTGGTGCACGGCGGCGGTCGAGGAGCCCAGGGCCATCGACGACCTGAACACGGGCTTGTGGGCCTCGGTGAGAATCTGGCGGAGCAGCACGGCCTCGAACTGCCGGCTCATCTCCGCGACCTTCTGAGATTCGGTCAGGGTGGAATTCCCTGCGACTTGCTCGGGCGTGAGGTTGGCGGCGTTGATGCCTGCGGATGAAAGGGGTGAGATCATGTTCAGCGCATGATGAGTTCGGCCTGGAGTGCCCCGGCTTCCTTGAGCGACTGGAAGATGGACATCATGTCCCGCGGGGTGACGCCGATGGAATTGAGCCCGGCCGCAACCTGCTCGATCGTGGGCATCTCGTTGAGCGTGATGAGCCGGGCCTTGGCCTCGTTGATCTGGGTGTCGGTGCGTGACGTCACCGCCGTGGTGCCGCCCTTGCTCATTGCGTTGGGCTGGGAGACGTCCTGCGAGTTAGCGACGCTGATCGTCAGCTCACCGTGGGAAACGGCGCAGGCGGCGATCCGGATGCGGGAAGTGGCGACGATGGTGCCGGTGCGCTCGTTGATGATGACGCGGGCCGGGATGTCCGGGATGAACTCGATGGACTCCAGCCGGGCGATGAAATCCACCGCGGCCTCCTTCGGCAGCCCCTCGGGCATCTTGACCCGCACGGAAGTGGGATCGATGGCGGTGGCCGAATTGGTGAAGACCTCATTGATCGCCATGGCGAGACGCGCAGCTGAGGTGAAATCGGGTTCCCGCAGGAGCAGCTCGATGCTGGAGTTGCGGACGATCGTGGAGGGAATCTCCCGTTCTACCAACGCACCGCCGGCAATCTTGGCGACTGTGGGATGGTTCTTCTGGACCGTCGCGCCGCCACCGCCACCCGCACCGCCGACAAAGCCGCCGACCGCGAGCGCACCCTGGGCCACGGCATAGACTTTGCCGTCGGCGCCGTAGAGTGGTGCCTGCAACAGCACGCCGCCCTGGAGGCTCTTGGCATCACCGAAGGAAGAGATCATCACGTCCAACCGGGCGCCTTCCTTGAGGAACGGGGGAATCTCGGCGGTGATCATCACGACCGCGAGGTTCTTGGTCGATACGGTCGCTGGGGGCACCGTGACACCGAAGCGCTGGAGCATGTTCGCGATGCTTTGCACGCTGTAGACGGGATCCTTGTCACCGTCGCCGGCGAGGCCGGTCACGAGGCCGTAGCCGACCAGCTGGTTGTCGCGGGCGCCGGCGATCAGCGCTACGTCCTTGAGCCGGGCGCCGGCGCGGGCTTCCAGCGAAGTCGCCAGGAGTGCGGCAAGCGTGAGCAGCCAAGGGAACCAGTGGGCCAGTCGTTGGAAATGGGAACGCATGGCGGCCTTCAGAAGGGGGTGACCTTGTCCCAGGCGCGGTTGAACCAGCCCTTCTTCTGCGAATCGGAAACGGTGCCCTTGGAAATGTAGCGGATGTTGGCGTCGGCGATGTTGTAGCTGAACACCGTGTTGGCGGCCGTCACGTCCTCGCCGCGCACCGTTCCGCGGAGGACCGCGTCGAGCGACTCGTTGGCAAACTTGGTCCGCCGGGTGCCTTCTACGATCAGGTTTCCATTGGGCAGCACGTCCACCACGGTCACGGCGATGCGGCCGGTGATCTTCTCGGAGTTGGCCACCTTGCCGCCGCCGTCGAAGCTGCTGGAGGAGTCCATCTTGATGGCCGGAAGTTTGCCCCCCTTGGTGAGCATTCCGCTGGCGGCGGGGGCGTAGAGGAAGCTCGCGATGCTGGCATCCAGGCCGGACTTCTTGGCGGTCGAAGTCGTGTTGTCCTTGGTGGAGGAACTGTTTTCCTCGACCAAAATGGTGAGGATGTCGCCCACCGCGCGGGCCCGGCGGTCGGCCGTCAGGGGCTTGGCCGTGTCGTCCTTCCACAGGGAATCGGCCCGACCGGGGGCGGCTGCGAGCACGCCGGCGAGCACGAGGACCTTCAGGGAATCACATCGAGATGATGATGGTTTGTTCATCTTTGACCTTTCCGCGGATTTCGCGTTTGGACTTCAGGTTACGGGCGCGGACGATTTGTCCGGGGGCGCCGTCGTCGAGAGCCTCGACCCGCAGGGTAATGTTGAGCACCCCATCGGCGACGATGGCATCCACCAGTTTGCCGCGGCGGATGACCGGGCGCAGGCGCAGCATACGGGTGTAAATGGGAGAGCCGGCCGAGACATTCTCGCTCAGTTCGAAGCGCTCTTCGTCCGCGGCGAATTGCGCGAGGGGCGCCCGCAAGGCGAGCGTATCGCGCCGTTCCCGGACGAGGTCCGCGTCGCGGATGGGCAGACTGCGGGGCAGGGTGGTCCGGGCAACCCAGACTTCCTGCCAGACTTTGGCTTCCGCGGTGACCGTGAAGGTGCCGAAGGATTCGCGTTCGCCCCGGAGCTCAAAACGCAGCAAGTTGCGGGACTGGAGTCCACCGGGCTGCAGATCGGAGAATTTCACCGTGAAGGCTTCGTCGGGGATATTGGCGCCGGGCCATGGCCGGCTGAGTTTCAGCTCCAGTTGGCCGGCGTCCCGCACCTGCTCGGCCTGGAGCGTCTCGGTCAGCGTGGCCAGCAGTTCCGCCTCGTCCAGTCGGCGGACCCGGCGCGAAATTCGAACCTGCGGGCTGCCGATGATGTTCGTGACGGACAGTTCCGCGGCGCTGCCCCTGAGGGCCTCGACGATCTGGACACGAGAAAGGACCAGCACCTTGCCGGGCTCCGGTGAGTCGGCGACGCGGATGGAGGGCAGGGGGGATTCGCCTGGGAAGAGCTCGTTCAGCAGCACGCCCTCGCGGCCCACCTTGAGCTCTGCCGGCAGCGCGAGCGGCGCCGCCACGGCCTGGAGCACCAGCAGGAGCGCGACCAACGCGCCGAGCAATAGCGAGCGGGAGATGGCGGGCAGGGAAGGGCGCATGTTCAGCGGCGTAGGTTGTTGCTGATCTGCATCATTTCGTCCGAGGCCTGGACGGCCTTGGAGTTCACCTCGTAGGCGCGTTGCGCCACGATGAGGTTCACCATTTCCTCGACCACCTTGACGTTGGACATTTCGAGGTAGCCTTGGCGCAGGCTGCCAAAGCCGTTTTCGCCCGGGTTGCCGAGCTCGGCGGTGCCCGAGGCTTCGGACTCGCGGTAAAGGTTCCCGCCCAGGCTTTCGAGGCCGGACGGATTCACGAAGCGGGCGATTTGCACCCGGAACGTCTGTTGGCCGCCGGCGCCCTTGGTGGTGACGGTGCCGTCCGGCGCGATCGAGATGTCGGTGGTGCCCGGCGGAATGGGCTGGAAGCCCTGCAGGGGCAATCCGTCGTTGGTCGTAAGCCGCCCTTCCGCGTCCGTCTTCCACGCGCCGTCGCGGGTGAAGGCGCGGGTGCCGTCGGCCATCTGGACCTCGAAGAACCCGTCGCCTTGGACCGCCACGTCGAGCCGTTCGCCCGTCTGCGTGAGTTCGCCGGTGGTGAAGATCTTCGAGGTCGCCGCCAGCCGGGAACCATGGCCGACCTGGAGGCCGGTCGGCAGCCGGTTGCCCGCGCCCTGTTCGGCGCCGGCGCTACGGGCGGTCTGGTAGAGCAGGTCCTGGAACTCGACCTTGTTCTTCTTGAAGCCAGTGGTGCTGACGTTCGCCAGGTTGTTGGCGATGACGTCGAGGTTCGTCTGCTGGCTCTGCATGCCGGCAGCGGAGGAGTAGAGGGCCCGGAGCATGGTCAGTTCGGGTTACCGAGTTCGCTGATCGCGCGGCCCATCCGCTCGTCATTGAGCTGGACGATCCGCTGGTTGGTCTCGAAGCCGCGCATGGCCGTGATCAAGTTGGCCATTTCGGCGACGGACGACGTGTTGGCTCCTTCCAGAAATCCATGCCGGACCGACGGTGTCCGGAGTTCCTCGGGCGTCAGGCCCGGGCTGTTGGCGACAAAATAGCCGCCGGTGACGGGGCTCAGCTGCTGCGGTTGGTTGAAATCCACGACCTTGAGCTGCCCCTTGTTGTCGGCTCCCTGCGAGACTTCGCCTTCCGGGGAGATGGACACTGGGGCGGAGGAATTGCGGTCAAACTGGATCGGGCCGGAGCTGCCCATGACGAGATAACCCTGCTTGGTGACCAGCTGTCCCTGGGCGTTCATCTGGAACGATCCGTCCCGGGTGTAGCCCTTGGAACCGTCGGCCATCTGCACCTCGAAGAAACCGGGGCCTTCAATCGCCACGTCGTAAGGCCCATTGGAGCGGTTCAATTGCCCGCGCTCGAAGCTGGTCGAGTTGGTCGCCTTCGGCAGGGACCAATGCTGCTGCGTGGGATCGCTCCGCATGACGCCGGCGGCGACGGCGGAGAAGGACACCTGCTGGCGCCGGAAACCGGGCACCGAACTGGCGGACAGGTTCTCGGAAATGACCTCCTGCCAACGCGCATTGGCGTTCATGGCGGCGGCGGCATTGACGAGACTGACATTCATCGTGACCGACTCTGAGCAGCGGATGTGCCATGCGGTGAAATTGGCCCAAATCCGCGGGTTTCATCGGGTGCGGTGCCAGTGAGGGGGCAAAACCTGCCCGGCCCGGGGCCCGAGCGCGCATGATTTGCCGGGCGTAAAACGGACCAATTGGCGGCAGGAAAAACCCCGTCTCGGCGGTGCGGACGCGCCGAAACGGGGTGGTGGGAAACAGGACGGAATCCGAACCGGATGTCCCGGTCGCGGGTTAGAACTGCCGGTCGGTCACCGCGCCCTCGCTGGCGCTGCTGACGAGCGCGGCATACTTCGCGAGCACGCCACGGCGGTAGTTGGGCTTCGGTTGCTTCCACTTGCGGAGACGGGCGTCGAGTTCCTTGGCGGGGATGCCCAGCGTGATGGCGCGCTTCTCGGCGTCGATGGTGATCGGGTCACCGTTCTTGATGACCGCGATCGGGCCGCCGTCGAATGCCTCCGGCGTGACGTGGCCGATCACGAAGCCGTGCGAGCCTCCGCTGAAGCGTCCGTCCGTGATCAGCGCTACCTCCTTGCCGAGGCCCTTGCCCATGATGGCGCTGGTCGGCGAGAGCATCTCGCGCATGCCGGGCCCGCCCTTGGGGCCTTCGCCGCGGACGATGATGACGTGGCCGGCCTTCACCTTACCGTTGAGGATGCCTTGCAAGGCGTCCTCTTCGCGCTCGAACACGATGGCCTTGCCGCTGAAATGGAGGCCTTCCTTGCCGGAAATCTTCCCGACGCCGCCGCCCGGGCAAAGGTTGCCGCGGAAGACAACGAGGTGGCTGTTCGGTTTGATGGGGTTGTCGAACCCGCGGATGATGTCCTGGCCCTTGGGATACTTCGGCGCGTTCTTCAGGTTCTCGCGCATCGTCTTGCCGGTGACGGTCATCACGTCGCCGTGCAGCAGGCCCTCGTCGAGGAGCATCTTCATCAGCGGGACCGTGCCGCCGATCTCGACGAGGCGGGCCATGACGTATTTGCCCGAGGGCTTGAGGTCGGCCAGCACGGGCACGCGTTTGCCGATGCGGGTCCAGTCGTCGATGGAGAGTTTCACGCCGGCGCAGTGGGCCATGGCGATGAGGTGCATGACGGCGTTGGTCGAGCCGCTGAGCGCGATGGTCAGCGTCATGGCGTTCTCGAACGCCTCCTTCGTCATGATGTCGCGGGGCCGGATGCCGCGCGTGATCAGGTTGAGCACCGCCGCGCCGGCCGTTTCGCAGTCGATGGTCTTCTCCTTCGACACGGCGGCCTGGGCGGACGAGTTCGGCAGGCTCATGCCGAGCGCCTCAATCGCGCTGGCCATCGTGTTGGCCGTATACATGCCGCCGCAGGAGCCGGCGCCGGGAATGGCCACTTCGGCAACCCGTTCCACGTCTTCCGCGGAGCAGGCGCCCCCGGCGTTCTTGCCGACGGCCTCGAAGATGTTCACGAGGTCCACGTCCTTGCCGTCGAGTTCGCCGGGCAGGATCGTGCCGCCGTAGACGAAGATGGACGGGCGGTTTAGACGCCCCATCGCCATGATGCAGCCGGGCATGTTCTTGTCGCATCCGCCCACCGCCACGAACCCGTCGAAGCCCTGGCAACCGACGACCGTCTCGATCGAGTCGGCGATCACCTCGCGGGAAACGAGGGAATACTTCATGCCCTCCGTGCCCATCGAGATGCCGTCGGAAATCGTGATGGTGTTGAAGACGACCGCCTTGCCGCCGGCCTCATTGATGCCTTGCGCGACGCTCACGGCGAGTTGGTCAATGTGCATGTTGCAGGGCGTGACCATGCTCCAGGTCGAGGCGACGCCGACCTGCGACTTCTGGAAGTCCTCCTTCTTGAAGCCGGTGGCGTAGAGCATGCCGCGGCTTGGCGCGCGCTCGATGCCGTCCACGACGATGGACGAAAAGGCACGGGTGTCGGCGGCGGACGGTTTCGCGGAACGGGAAGCGGATTTCTTGCTCATGTGACGGGCGGAGTTTGGTGAAGTCCACGCTTCCGCAAAGGCGAAAGTGGCGCGGTTGGATTCGCCACCGGGGGAGGGGAGTCTGGCTGGCGGCTTGCCTCCGGGTCGTGTTTCCACATCCTCCGCGCCGCATGACGCAACCACAGGCACTCGGCCTTCGGAAATCATTCGGCTTCGGCGACCGGCTGGGGCTTGCCACGCCCGGGCACCTCGCCGCCCTGCGGCGGTATCCGGACTTCGCCGGCATCTTTGCCCAGCAGTCGATCCGCGAACTGACCCGCACCCAGCGCACGCCGGAAGAAGTGATGCTCGCCGCCCAAACCGCGCTGGCCGCCGCTGGCCATACGGCGCCGTGGGGCGCTGATGGCGACCATCTCAAGACGCCGGAGGACGTGCAGCGGGTCGCCGCCGCGGGCTTCTGCTTCTTCACGATTGATCCGAGCGCCTACGTGAACAACGGCGCCGACACGATGGATGAGGCCGGATTGCGGGCGGAAGTCGCCCGGCAGGAAGCCGACGGACTGTTCACCGGTTTCGACTGGCGGGATTACTACCTGAACCGCGTGTTTAACGTGAGTCCGCGCTTCTCGCCGTTCCGGTTCGACGAGGAGACGCTGCTTCGCGCCGCGGTGAAGTATGCCCGGGCGACCGCCCACGCGGCGGTCATGGGCGAGGCGATTGCCCAGGCTTCGGCCGGCCGGCCGTTCGACATCGAGGTGTCGGTGGACGAGACGGATTCGCCGACCATGCCGCTGGAACACCTCTTCTTCGCGCTGGAACTCCAACGCCGCGGTGTGCCGAACCTGGTCAGCCTCGCGCCCCGGTTCATCGGCGACTTCGAGAAGGGCATCGACTACCGGGGCGACCTCGGGAAATTCGAGGAACAGCTCAAGGTTCACGTCGCCATCTCCAAGTTCGCCGGCCCCTACAAGATCAGCATCCACAGCGGCTCGGACAAATTCAGCGCCTATCCGGCGATCGGCCGCGTTTGCGGCAGCCTGTTGCACGTGAAGACGGCAGGCACCAGTTACCTGGAAGCCCTCCGGGTCGCGGCCCGCACGGACGTCGCGCTGTTCGCCGAAATCGCCGCCTTCTGCCGCGGATGTTTCGATACGGACAAGGCCAGTTACCACATCTCGGCGACGAGCGCCCAAGTGGCGTCGTTGCCGCCTTACCGGGGCGTGGGCGACGAGCCGGTCTATCTCGACGAGGTCGCGGGCCGCCAGTTGTTACATGTGACCTTCGGTTCCGTGCTGACCCGCGGCGTGGATTCCCGGGGCCGCCGTTTCAAGGATTCCCTGCTGGAAGTCCTCCATCGTCGCGCCGATCTCCACGCGGAGTTGCTCGAGCAGCACTTCGTGAAGCACCTTTCCCTGCTCAACGCCGGTTAATCTCCGAATGTTCACCCTCAACGAAGTTTCCAAGTCCTACGGCAGCAAGACGCTGTTCGAGGACGTTACCGTCACCATCAACCGCACCGACCGCCTCGGGTTGGTCGGGCCCAACGGCGCGGGCAAATCCACCCTTTTCAAGCTCATCCTCGGTCAGGAGGAGGCGGACAGCGGCACCATCTCCCGGCAACGCGGGGCGACGGTCGGCTTCCTGCCACAGGAAAGCGCGCCGGCCGGCGAGGAGACCGTCCTGGAAGTCGCCACCAGCCATCACCACGGCGACGAGTGGCGGCCGATTGACGGCGTGGCCGTGGCCAAGGCGAAGCGCATCCTCAAGGGGTTATCGTTCCGGGAAACCGACTTCGACCGCCCCGCCCGGGAGCTTTCCGGCGGTTGGGTCATGCGCACTCACCTCGCCCGCCTGCTCGTGCAAGAGCCTGACCTGCTGATGCTCGACGAGCCGACCAACCACCTCGACCTGGAGACGCTGATTTGGTTCCAGGAATACCTGCGGGCCTATCCGGGCGGCATCGTGCTGATCTCCCATGACCGCGAGTTCCTGAACAAGCTGGTCACCGGCATCCTGGAGCTGCGGAGCGGCAAACTGTTCGGCTACACGGGCAACTACGACACGTTCCTGGAACAGCGCGACGCGCAGCAGGAACAGCAGGCCGCCGCCTTCAAGAATCAGCAGAAGGAAATCGGCAAGCTGATGGACTTCGTGAACAAGTTCCGCGCGAAGGCCTCCACCGCCACCCGCGCCCAGGCGAAGCTGAAGCAGATCGAACGCATGGAACGGGTGGACGCCCCGGAGGCGGAGGCGGCCGTCGTGGACTTTGCGTTCCCGCAGCCGACCCCGAGCGGACACCGCGTCATTACGCTGCGGCTGGCGCACTTTGCCTACGGCGAGCACATTATCTACCGCGGCATTGATTTCGAGACGACCCGCGGCGAGCGCACCGTCTTCGTCGGCCCGAATGGCGCCGGCAAGTCCACCCTGCTCAAGATGCTGGCCGGAGTGCTGACCCTGACGGGCGGCGAAAGGGACCTCGGGCCCAAGGCCCAGGTCGGCTACTATTCGCAGTATCGGACCGAGATGCTCCGGGTGGAACGCACAGTCCTGGAGGAAGCCCTCGACACCCCCGCCCGGGTCACGGAGCTCTACGTCCGTTCGCTGCTTGGCTGCTTCCTGTTCCGCGACGACGAGGTCTTCAAGAAGGTCGGCGTGCTCAGCGGCGGTGAAAAGAGCCGCCTGGCGCTGGTGAAGATCCTGCTCAATCCGCCCAACCTGCTGTTGATGGACGAGCCGACGACGCACCTCGACATGGCCAGCATCGACGCCCTGATCGCGGCGCTGACGGAATACACCGGCACGCTCCTCTTCATCAGCCACGACGTCTATTTCATCCGCGCGCTAGCCACGCGGGTCCTCCACATCAACGCCGGCCGGCTCACGCCCTACGCGGGCGACTACGACTATTACCTGGAGAAGACCAAGGCCGTCTCCGCCCGCACGGCCCTGACCGCGCAACTGACGAATAGTCGTCCGACCAACGCCGTGGCCGCCCCGGTGAACCGGGCCGAAGCCGCCCGGCCGAACCAGAAGGACCGCCGGCAGCAGGCCGCCGAGGCCCGCAAAGTGGTCGGCGCCCAGAAGAAACGGGTGACCATGCTGGAAACCGAGATCGCCAACCTGGAGAAGCGGCTCGTGGAACTGACCGCGGAACTGGAATTGCCCGCGACCTACGCCCAGCCCCGCCGCGTCAACGAGATCAACCAGTTGCTGAAACAGGCGACCGCGGACCTCGCGCGCCGCAACGGCGAATGGGAAGCCGCCGCCGAGAAACTGACCGAGCTGGAGGCGACCGCGGCGGCGGGCTGACGCCGGAAGCGGGGCCGGCGGGGCAGCGATTCGCCGCCCACTTTGAACTTTGAACTTTGGAGCCCAAGCAGGAAGGCTCCCCGCGTGGCCGAGCCGAAAGAAGAAACCCCGATTGACCGTCTCTGGAAGGAATACGCGAAGAACTTCCGGGACTTTGACGACCTGACGCTGGCGCGTTGGTGTTCGCAGACGTTGGGGCAGATCCAAGGCCGGGCCTGGCGGCTTTCGCATCCGTTGGTGGGTGCGTTCCGCTTGGCGGCGCAATTGTCCCACGACCGGCAGATCTGGCTGAAACGCCTCGTAAATATTCCCGCCGGTTACCTCGCCGCGCCCTGCTGCCGGGCGCCGATGCTGCCGTTGTTTACCCGCGACGTGGTGGAAAACGGCCTGCTTTGCCAGCATTGCGGCGAGACCTGCGTCCCGTTCGCCGAACTGCCGACCAATCTCCAGCCGATGATCAAACGCTGGGCCACCGCCTACCAGCCGATCCACGACGTGGCGCACTGGGACGACGGGCGCCGGAAGAAATCCCGCGATTACGACGCTGACTTCGAGGACGCCGCCCAGAAGGCCGAGCGGTTGCTCGCGGATGCCGCCCACGACTTGGTGCCGCCGTTGCTCGACATCTTCCCGGCCCTGATCTGGGAAGATCAGGACGAGTGCCTGGAGGTCCGGCCGGAGGACGTGCGGCTGTGAAGGCGAAGACGCTGCTCAAGATTCTGGCGGGCCTGACCGCGCTGCTGCTGGCCGTCATCGTCGTCGCCTTGCTGAGTGCGGATTGGGTGCTGAAGTCCGCCGTGGTCGCCACCGTGCGCCAGCAGACGGGATTTCCCTTTGAGATCGGGCAACTGCGCATGGGATTGCTGGACGGCACCTTGCGCGTGCAGGGGCTCAAGCTCGGCAACCCGCCGGGCTTTGGCGACCAACCGATGGTCAGCCTGCCGGAACTTTACCTTGCCTACGACCTCGAGGCGGCCCGGACCAACACGCTGCGGTTTCGCGAAGTCCGCATCAATCTCGACCAACTCAGCATGGTCATCGACGCCCAGGGCCGGACCAACCTGACGGAGATCGCCGCCCGGTTGGACAAGGCCGGGGTCGGCCAATCGAGGCCACTGCCGACCAACATGCTCGGGGGCATGACGTTCGGCGGCATCGGCCGGCTGGAGATTTCGCTGGGCCAGGTGAACCTGACGGACCTGCGGGCCGGGGCGACGTCCCGGACCATCGTCATGGGGCTCACCAACCAGACCTTCACCAACGTGGTGGACCTCACGCCGTTGGTGCCCTTGGCGTTCAAGGTGATGGCCAAGACCATGTTCCAGCTCCGCTGAGCCGGCGGCCGGTCACTTCTTCTTCGCTGGCTTGGCCGGAGCCGGCTTCTTCGCGGTCGGCGGCCGGGGAACCGGCTTCGAAGTGTAGGTCACTTCCCCGGACGGCATGGTGCGACCCGCCTTGAAGGCGAGGACCCGGAACGTATGGCTGCCGGCCTGAAGCCGGCTCAGGTTGAAGGCCCAGCCGCCGTTCGTGGCCGCCGTCTGTTCGCCCAGGAGGTGGTCCACGTTGTTCTGGAAGTAATTCAGCCGAACCACGCTGCCCGGCTCGGCGGAACCGCTGAGGACGAAGGTCTCATTGGAGGGCACGACACTGCCCGGAGCAGGCTGCAACACCAGCGTGTGCGCCATCGGCGGCGGCGGCGGCGGTGCGATGACCGGCTTCGGGGCGGGCGGCTGGGGCAGCCAGATGATGCCCGCGATGACCAAGGCGAGCAGCGCGGGCACGACGAGGAACTTGCCGTCGTAACCGGCGATCCAATAGCGGGGTTTGCCGTCGCGAAACATCAGGCCTCCTCGTTGCCCTTGGCTTGGGCCTTCAGCACGGCGAGCTCGGCCGCCATGTCATTGCGTTCGCGGGTCATCAGCTCCAGTTCGGCCAGCAGCGCCTCGTCCGCGCCGCCAGCGCCGCTGCCGTTCCGCAGCCGTTCCGCCTCCGTCTCGAGTTCGCGGTGCGCCCGCGACGTGACCAGCAGTTCGGCTTCCAGTTCCTCGGCCTTGCCCTTCCAGGAAGAAACTTCGCGTTCCCACTCCCGCACCTCCTCCTTCAGCGAAGCCAGCTCGCCGGAAAGATCCGGGGCCGGGGGCGGCGGCGGCACGGCGGCGGCCTGGGCGGCCTCGTTCCGCGCGGTCGCCAACGCGGATTCCAGCCGGGCCACTTCCTGTTCGAGGGTCTGCCGGGTGGCGTGGGCGGCGTCGAGGTTGGCCTGGAGTTGGAGCGCCTGCTTGCGCCGCTCGGCAAGTTCCTCGCTGGCTTCGCCCAATTGGTGGGTCAGCTCCTTCACTTCCTCGATGCGGGCCTTGAGCTTGTGTTCGGCGGCCTGGGCGTCGGCCCGGGCATCGCCCGTAACGGTCTCCAGCTTCTCGCACCGGGCCAACGCGGCGGCTTTGTCGGCCTCGGCGGCGGCTCGCTGCCGTTCCGCGGCCAGGGCGTTTTCGGTGGCGGTCCGGGTGTCCTGTTGCGCGGCGCTGAGTTCGGCCGCTTGGCTGGCCAGCAACTGTTCCAAGCGTTCCTGCTCCTTTTGCCGGTCGGCCAAGTCACGTTTGCCCGCCGCGATTTCGTCCGTGCGGGCGGCAAGTTCGGCTTTGGCGGATGCCAAATGGTCGGTCAGTTCGGTGATGCGGTCCTGGGCAGCGCGTAACGCTCCCTTGGTGTCGTTCAAGGCGGCCTGGCCATCGGCTTGCCCTTGCAAGGCAGTCTGCAAGTCCGCCTGCAGCGCGGCGCCTTTGGCGTTCTGGGCCTGGAGCTCGCGATCCAACTGGGCGATCCGCACCTGCGCGTCGCTGTTTTCGCCGTTCGCCTGCGCCAGGTTTTGGCGCAGCTCGGTGGCGGCGTTGGCGTGGGTGACGGCTTCGGCCTCGACGTCCGCGAGGCGCAGGCTCAACGCGCTGGTCTGGCCCCGGAGATCGCTCGCCTCGGCGCGGGCGGAATCTAGCTTCGCTTCCGTGGCAGCGAGGGCTGCGTCGGTGTCCGCCTTGGCCTGGCGCGCGGCGGCCAGCGCGGCCTCGGTCTCGGCCAGCCGGGTCTTGGTGGCGGTGACCAGGGACTCGGCGAGAGTGCGACCCTTCTGGGACTGGTCGAGTTCGGCCAGTCGGGTCTTGAAGTCGGCCTGGAGGCGATTGTGCCCGAAACGCTCGGATTCCAGTTCCTCACGGGTCTTGCGGAGCTGGGTTTCCGTGCGTTCGCGCTCCTCGCGGAGGAAAAACAGGTCGAGCAGCCACTTCACGAGGACGCCGACCAGCAGGGCGGCAGTCAGCCACAGGAAGGGGTGTTGGGCGATCAGAGTGCTCATGGAAGGGACGTCCGGAGTGACGTGACGAACGTTACCCCGCACCGGCGACGAGGCGCAATCCCGCCGACGCACCGGCTGGCGATTTTCCGGCTCCTGGCGGACTGCGCCCGGAATGGACACCGTGGCTCCGGCCCACCTCGCCGTCAGTTCCCGTCATTCAACGGCTGGGTGCTGCGGAGGTAGGCGAAGAGGTCACGGACCTGCTGGTCGCTGAGGTTCGCCAGCAAGCCCTCGGGCATCAACGAGGCGCCGGCGGGTTCCATGGACGCAATCTCGGCGCGGGGCAGGGGAACGGTCTGGCCGTCGGGCGTGCGCAGGACGACAACCTGGGCGTCTTGGTCGGCGCGGAAGCCGGTGAGCGAACGGCCGTCCTTGGTCTCGACGAGGAAACTCTCGTAGCCCTCACGGATTTCGGCGTTCGGATTGACGATGTTCAGCAGCAGGTTGGGCAGGTCGCCGCGCTGATAGACGGTCAGGTCGGGGCCGATTTCGCCGCCCTTGGCGAAGAGCTTGTGGCACACGCCGCAGTTTTCCAGGAACAGCCTCTTCCCGGCGTAAGGCGAACCGGTGGCGAGGTTGATGACTTCGCCGAGCCGGGTGATTTCCTTTTCCAACTCGGCGGAGGTGGCTTGCCTCAGGCTGGGCCAGTGCTTGGCAATCAATGCTGAGATTGAATCGCCGGCGAACGATTTGATGCGTCGGGCGACGTCTGTTGGAACGGCAGTCTTGTCCAAGCGGCCGCCATCCACTGCTTGTAGCAGCGCCAACGCCCAAGTCGCCCGGCTGGCCAGCAGGCCGAAGGCGGCGGTGCGGACGTCATTCGGATAGCTCGCGAGCTGCGTCAGGACTTCGCCGGCGATGTTCGGCGAATCGTAGGCCTGAAGCGCGCCGAGCGCGGCTTTACGGAGATCGGACTGCTTCGCGTCGCGGGCGACGGCGAGCAACGCGGGCACGGCGCGGGCCTGCTTGGTTTCGCCGAGCACCTGGATGAGCTGAAGTCGCATCGAAGCGTCGGCCTTTGGATCGGCGATGAGGGCGAGGGCCTGTTCAACGGCGGCGGGTTTGCCGCGGCGGGCGCCGATGAGCACGGACTCACCGCCGGCGCGTTCCATGGCGGACAGCAATTCCTCGGGCAGGCCGGCCATGGGGCGACCTTGGTAGGCTTCCTCGAAGCCGCGGGTGAGCTGGGCGGTCTGGTCGGGGCCGGGCGACAGGGCGAAGAGTCTGGCGCAGGTGAGCAGGTCGTCGCGTTTGCCGGTGGCGGCGAAGCGGCGCATCAGGCGCGACAGCAGGTGCTGCTGGACGAGCGGCGCCCGCCACAGTTCGCGGTCGGCGAAGAGGGCGAGCAAGGCGTCACGTTCGGTGGCGCACTTGTCCTCGATGGCCCACCAGAGCAGCAGCGGTTGGCGCGGATCGGCGGCGTCCCGGTCGTGCGCGAGCAGGTTGCGGACGATGGGGAGGGCTTGGGCTGCGGGTAGGCGCTTGGCGGTGCAGGCGAGCTGGGCGCGGACTTCGATGTTCGGCTCGGTTGCGGCCAAGTCAGTGAGGTTCTTTAAGGCTTGCGGGGACACGCGGCGTTCGTCGCCGAGCAAGCGAACCGTCCAAGCGCGGACTTCGGAAACTTTCGATACGAGTCCACCCGCTTCGTAAGCTCCATTGTGACCGGCAATCGCGTTGAGCATCCAAAGCGCTTCCAAGACGATCTGTGCGGGACTGGAACCTTCCAGCCGCTCTATATTGTCTCCTTCCCGTTCGAGTATGCGAGTCCAATACCGAAGACTCCGGTCTTGTGAACTCCATGGCTGCTGGCTACCCGCGAATACGTCAAACTGAAGTCTCAGGATCGACTGGCGCTCGTGGCGATTGGGATAGCTCAGTTTGGCAGATGGGCGGCTATCGTCTCGGCGCACGTTAGCCAAGCGATTGGTCACTCCCTTCGCCCGCAGCCGGTAAATCCGCCCGTTGCTGGCATCCATCTGGCCTTCGTGGTTGCGGTAGTGGTTCACCTGCCGGTCATACCAGTCGCAGACGTAGAGCGCGCCGTCGGGACCGAGCTTGATGTCCACGGGGCGGAACCACTTGTCGTCGCTCGTCACGGGATGGCCGAGGTCGCGCGTGCGGAAGGTCGAGCCGTCGGGCGTGATCTCGCTCAGGACAATGCGGCCCTGGAGCGGTTCCACGCCGAAGAGTTTGCCCTGGTAGCGTTCGCCGAGCGCGCCGCTGTCGTAGATGACGAAGTTGTGCGTGAAGCGGTCCACGTCGGGGTGCGGCATCTGCGGGAAATAGCCGAAGGCATACGGATTCGAGAGCGGGCCGTGCTTGTCGAAGCCCTTCTGGAGATACGCGCCCTGCATGTAGTGGAAGCCGCGCGTGTTGCCGCCGTTATGGCCGCTGAAGATGCGTCCCGCGGAGTCGATCTCCAGGCCGAAGGCGTTGCCACCACCTTCGCTGAAGACTTCGTAAATGCGCTTCTCCGGGTGGTAGCGCCAGATGTTCTGGCCCTGGGAATAGATGGGTTTGTCGTTCAGGGCTTCTCCGTCCGCGCCATATACGAGGATGTTCCCGGTCACCGTTGAGCCCTGGCAGCCGTAGAGCCAGCCGTCGGGGCCCCAACGCAGCGAGTTGGCGACGCTATGGGTATCTTCTAACCCGAAGCCCGAGAGCAGCACCTGCGGTTCGCCGTCGGGCACGTCGTCACGGTTCTTGTCCGCGTAGAAGAGCAGGTAGGGCGGATTGAGCACGAACACGCCGCCACGCCCAAAGGCGACGCTGGTGGCGATGTTCAGGCCGTCGAGGAAGGTCTTGTGCCGGTCAAAGGCGCCGTCGCCGTCCGTATCCTCGTGGATGGTGATCTTGTCCGCGCCCTTGAAGTGATTGGGTGGCGGCGGGGGCACCTTGTCGTAAACGGCCCGCCAGAAGTTGTCCCGGCTGACCATCTTCAGCCCGGCCGGATGCGGATACTGCCGATACTGGACGACCCACATGCGTCCGCGTTCGTCGAAGGTCAGGAACACCGGTTGCGCGACGATGGGTTCGGCGAGCACCTGCTCGAACACCAGATCGTCGGCGCCGTGGAAGGACTGCGCCGCCTCGTCCGGTGACAGCGGTCCGAGCTGTTCAGCCGGTTTCGCCGCCGCACTTGGCCCGTCCAGTCGGGTCACCTGCGAGAAGACGGGCGCCCGTGCCGCGTCCGCGGAAATGGCGGGGGCCGTGGCGGCAGCCAGGAGAGCCGGAACCAGCAGGCTGGCGATCAGCAGGGCAAACGGGCGCTTCATGGAGGAACGTAACCTCAGCGTGGCCGG
This sequence comes from uncultured Verrucomicrobiota bacterium, assembly GCA_964602595.1. GTDB lineage: Bacteria > Verrucomicrobiota > Verrucomicrobiia > Limisphaerales > UBA9464 > CAIWAH01. Next base: position 153,693 of record CAZRRO010000010.1, read on the forward strand.
GATCACCGTGGTCGCCAAGAGGCCAGTTGGGTGAGGCGCATCGGCGCACGGCCGGCGAGGCGGAAGGCGCAGCCTAGGGCGACGGCCCAGCCTACTGCACGAACGGCGTCTAGATGCGGCCTGTCAGGAACCCGCATCGCAGTCTTCCGCCGGGGTGCTGGACGCCTCCCCTTGCTTTCCGCTATGGCTTGCCGCGGATGTCGCAGGGAGGCGTTTCAACGGCCGGTCAGTTTCACACGACCCATTGGAGCGTCGTGCTCTCGGCCGGTGACTCCGCCTCGCCGCTCGCGGAAACATCGCTCGCCGAACTGTGCCAGGCCTACTGGCGTCCGCTCTACGTCTATGTCCGGTCGCGGGGACATGGCGTGGACGACGCGCGTGACCTCACCCAGCAGTTCTTCTCCCGGCTGCTGGAACGCAACGGCATCGCGACGGCCGACCCCGCGCGTGGCCGGTTTCGCACGTTCCTGCTCACCTCGCTCCAGCGCTTCCTCGTGAGCGAATGGCGGCGGGAAACGGCGCTGCGACGCGACGCCGCCCGGGTGGTGCCGCTGGAACTGGAATGGGATTCCGTCGAATCGCGGTTGGCCGACGGCCCGGCCGGAGCGGTGCCGCCGGAATTGGAATTTGACCGGCAGTGGGCCGATGCGTTGCTCGGTCGTGCGCTCGCCGGCCTGCGCGCCGAACATGTTGCCGCCGGGCGCGCCGAACTGCTCGACACTCTGGAGCCGTTTGTCTGGGGGCGCGATGGCAGCCTGAGCCACGCCGAAATGGCGGCCCGCCTGGGGCTGACCGTGGGTGCGGTCCGGGTCGCCGTGCATCGTTTGCGCACGCGTTTCCGCGAACTGCTCCGGCAGGAAGTCGCTGCGACCGTGGCCGGCCAAGAGGAGGTGGATGCTGAGCTGCGGCACCTGGTGGAGATCCTGGTTCACACGTAACGGCGCCGCACCGACTGCGTAACGCCAGAGAACAAAGTGGAACCAACCGCACATCGGACGGACCGTGAAAGTGGGAGACCCGTCCCGGCCATCGCAGTCCTGCGGCGGCCCTCGCCCACCGTTCGACAGGCGAGGCGGCTCTCCCACTCCTTCCAAGGTGGCTACCGATTGGATTACGCCGAATCCTCGGTGGGCTTCCTGAATCTGCGGGTAAATCCCGGTCCTGCTGAGTTTACCTCCAGGGTCGCAGCCGACCGTGGCTGCCCACACCCCGCTCGCCCGTGACGTCCGCCCCCCAATACCCCCGGTGCGGGCGCTGCGGACGGCCGCTCGACGCCGCCGCCCCGCGCGGACTGTGCCGCGCGTGCCTGCTGCTGGGCGCGTTGGCGGAGGAGCCGTTCCCGGAAACAGAATCCACCAATCCGACGACACACCCGACCCCCACGCTGCGTTACCTCGGCGACTACGAGTTGCTCGAAGAGGTCGGCCGCGGCGGCATGGGCGTGGTCTATCGCGCGCGGCAAGCCTCATTGAACCGCACCGTGGCGGTGAAGCTCCTGTTGCTCGGCCGTTTCGCCGGGGCGCAGGCCGAGGCGCGCTTTCGCCACGAGGCCGCCGCCGCCGCGCGTCTGCGGCACCCGAACGTCGTGTCGGTCTTCGAGGTCGGCGAACACGACGGCCAGCCGTTCTTCTCGATGGAGTTTGTCGCCGGCCGCGACCTCGATGCCCTGGTCCGCACCCATCCGCTCGCGCCAGACGAAGCCGCCCGGTTGCTCGAATCTGTCGCCCGCGCCGTCCAGCACGCGCACGAGCAGGGTGTCGCTCACCGGGACCTCAAGCCGTCGAACGTGCTGGTGGATGAATTCGGCGAACCGCGCGTGACCGACTTCGGCCTGGCCAAGCTGTTGGAAGCCGGTCCCGAACTCACCGCGACCGGCCAGGTGATGGGCACGCCGGGCTTCCTGGCACCGGAGCAGGTTGGACGGAAGCCAAGCCGGCGAAGTCGCAAATCTGACGGAGCGGAGTCCGAGTCTTCGGAAATCCAGCAGACGGAACCCGGCGCAGATTCCCCCGCCTCCGGCTCCGACCCGCGGGCGGCGGACGTGTATTCGCTCGGCGCGATGCTCTACCACGCGCTCACCGGCCGTGCGCCGTTTGCCGGGGCCTCCCTCGCGGAGACACTGCGGCAGGTCGCGGAGAATGAACCTCCTTCGCCGCGTCTCCTGAATCCGGACATTCCCGCCGACCTGGAAACGATCACGCTCAAGTGCCTCGCGAAGGAGCCCGCGCGCCGCTACGCCGGCGCCGCGGACCTGGCCGAGGAACTGGCCCGCTGCCGCCGCGGCGAACCGATCGAGGCCCGGCCCGTCGCCCCGGCGGAACGGGCCTGGCGCTGGGCGCGGCGACATCCCGCCCCGGCGGTGCTCGCCCTGCTCATGTTGGCGCTCGCGGTCGGCGGGCCGCTGGTCGCCTGGCACATGAACGAGCTCCGGTTGGCCTCGGAGCGCTTCGCCGAGGAGAGCCGGCAGCGGCTGGTTGCCGCCCACGTGGCCAACGGGCTTCGACTGGCCGAAGCGAACTCCGTGGCCGAGTCGCTGCCTTGGTTCGTCGAGGCGCTGGCGCTGGACGCGGGCCGGCCGGAGTGCGAGGAAATCCACCGTCTTCGCCTCGGCACGATGCTCGCGCAGACCGCACCGCTGCGGGCATTGTGGGAGATCGACGGACCGGTGCGCGACCTCTGGTTCTCGGCCGACGGCTCGCGGCTGATCGCGTGGCTCGACAACGAGCGCGGCGTGCCCGCCCTGCGCGCCTGGTCCCCCACCAACGGCGCGACGCTGCCGCTGCCGCCGCGACCGGCCAACGCCCACGACGCCCTCGCCGTCAGCAGTGACATCGGGGCGATGATCCTGCCCGCGACCAACGGCGCCACGCTGTTCCGCCGCGAGGGAACCAACGTCGTCCTGCGCGCGCTGGACTTGGATTCACCCGCGGTGGCGGCGGCCTTTTCGGCGGATGGGCAAAGCGTCGCGCTGGGAGCGAAGGACGGCGGGGTGCGGGTGTTCAGCGTCGGGACGGGGCAGCCCCTGGGCTTGGCTTGGCGGGTGGAGGACGCGGTCGATGGCCTCACCTTCGATGGCCGCGGAACCAGGTTGGCCGTGAGCTATGGCGGTCGGTATGTGCAGGTGCGCGACCTCGCCCTTGGCCGCAGTTCGCGGAATCTCGGGCGCTTTCATCCGGTTTCCGCGGTGGCCTTCTGCGACAATTCCGACGAACTGCTGGTCACCTTCCGCGATGGTTACGCCGACATCTGGAACGCCCTCCGGACCACGCGGAAATTTGAACTGAGGCCCGACACAGAGCTGACCGCCGCCGCGTGGACGCCCCAGAGCCGGCATGTCGCCACCGCGGGTCGCGACGGCCGGGTGCGGGTATGGCACGCGACGACCCGATCCGAACTCGTCCCGGCGCTCGCCCACGGCACCAACCTGGTCCGGGTCGTTTTCAGCCCCGACGGCAACCTGCTGGCGGCAGCGACCGCGGACCGGTTGGTTCAGGTCTGGGACCTGCGGGCTGAACGGCGTTCCCCGTTGCCGTCGGCCCGGCCGCCGGCCGCGGACCGGTTGGGCCTAAAGGCCGTGGTGGGCACCGACAACTCCGTGCGGGTCGTTGCCCGGGGGCAAGTGGTCTCGCCGCCCCTGCGCCAGCCCGAACTCAGCGCCGCGCGCCTGGCCGGCGACGGCCGGAGTGTGGTCACCACCGCGGCCACCGGCGAGGAACTCTACTGGCCGCTCGCCTTGGAAACCCGGCCGATGGAGGAACTGCGGCGGATGGCGGAGTTGCTGTCGGCCCGTCGGTTGGATTCCAGTGGTGAACTGGTGCCGTTGTCGGCGGCGGAACTGAAGCGGCGTTGGGCGCTGGATTGATTTCCTGCTGAATTCGGTAACGCCGGGCTTCCCGATGCGTATCCCACCCCGATGAGTTTTTCTCTGGTGGCGGTTTCCCGGCGGGTAGGGATGGGAAGCCTGATTCTAGGAGCGTTCACCTCGGTGTTGCTGCGCGCGGCTTCGGTCTCGTGGGACGGCGGTGGCGACGGAACCTCGTGGCACGACCCGCTGAACTGGTCCGCCGACACGCTGCCGACCTCTGCGGACAACGTGACCATCGCCCTGCCCGGCGCGGTGGTCGCGCACTCTTCCACCACGGCCACCACCGTCATCGCCTCGCTGGTCTGTCCGCAGGAACTCCGCCTGACGTTCGGCAGCCTGACCGTCACGGGCGACTCGGTGTTTGCCGGCGGCACGCTCCGGCTCCTTGGGGGGACCTTCGTCGGCTCGCCTCAAATCATCGCCGGGAAACTGGAACCGCGGAGCCTGAATGCACCGGTCACCTTCAACCTGTTCGACGCCTGCGAACTTATCGGCGAAGTTGCCGGGTTGGCCACGGTCCGGGTCCAGGGTTCGTTCGCGCACGGTGAGGGTGTCGTGACGTGGTCCGGCCTCCGGAATCTTCACGGTGAGCTGCGGCTGGAGTCCTTGGCCAACCCGGTCCGGGCCAAGGTGCGAACCGTATCCGACGACGGCACGCGGCACGGCTTCATCTATGTCCAGCCCACGGGCCGGCTCACCGCTGGACAGGGGGCGGGGGGCGAACGGCTGATCGCCAGTGAGCTGCACCTTCGCGGCCGGGTCGGCGTCACGGGCGGTGCGACTCTGCGGCAGGCTCCCGAACTGGCCAGCGTGACCTACACCCAGTTCGACGGCGCCCAGGTCGAGACCGATGCGACCAGCATGTTCCAACTCGGCAGCGCCCACGCCGCAATCCTGGGCGGAAGCATCTCCGGCCGCATGGTGGCGGGCACCCATTCGTTGGAGACCAGCGGTTCCGCGACGGGCCCGAGTCCCCTGATCTTGGCCGGGCGCGTGCGCCTGCGGGAACACTCCGCGGCGAACCTCACGCTGCTGGTGCAGGGCAATAACCAGTTCGGCGACGCCACGCTCCAGGCCAATGGGGACACGCTGGCTCCCGGTGAAACTTGGCCGATCGTCCCCATTTTCGGTCCCATCCGCTGCGAGTCCATCAACCTGGGGCACCCGGTCACGCTGGACGGCGTCCGTGGCGGTTTCTGGATCAAGCCCACAGGTTCGCTCACCTTCGCGCCGGGCACCGGCGGTTCACGGAACTTCGCCGAGAATTCCATCCTGCGGAACGACGGCCGGATCGAGGTGCTGTCAGGAACGGCGTCGGTCCTGCCCAACGGCTACTACGGCACCGACGGCGGCGTGACGGTCGGGGACTTCTTTGTCCGCGGTTCGCAAATCGCCTTTGGGAGCGCGCCCGCGACGGCTAACGAACTGCTCGTCATCGGTCCCGACAACCGTCTGAGTCCGGCCACCACGGCGATCCCGGCCGGCCAGACCGTGCGGCTGCGCGGGGAAAACCTGGCCGGTGACGCGGCCTTGGCGTTGCCCGCGAATCTGGACCTGCACGGCAGCCTGATTCTCGACACGCGCAACCTCGCCTACTTTACGCGCGCCACGGTCACCGAAGGGGCCACCCTGCATATCCGGCCCGGCGGCAGCCTGGTGGCCGCCAGCGGTTCCGGGGGCATTCGGGTGCTGAACGGTGCGGTCCTCAACGAAGGCACCGTGAGCGTCGCCGCCGACCGCGTGCTGCGGCAGGAGAACACCACCCCGGCCAGCTTCACGCAGCGGGCCGGCAGCCTGACGGTGGAGGCGGGCGGCCGCTTCGAGCAGCGTTCCGGCGTTTTCCGGCATGAGGGCGGAACGGTCACCGGCGAAGTGGTCGTGGGCAATGGCACGCTCGACGTGGCCGCCAGCGCCACCGTCCCAACCACCTTCATCCTGGCGGGGCAGTCTGCGTTGCTGGGCAACGCCTCACCGGTCGCCACTGTCTGGCTGCGCGGGGCAAACGATTTTGGCGACGCCATCCTGAACCTGGCCGGCGCGGTGCTGAACCGCGGCACGCTGCGCCTCGAATCCCGCAACATCGGCTACCCGTGCCGCATCCTGTGCGCCGAGGGTGCAAGCCTGGTGAACGAGGGCCGGCTGGAGGTCAATGTCGGCAGCGGCGGGCAGCGACGTTTTGATGGCAGCTTCGTGCAGCGCGGTGAAATCGCCGTGGAACCGGACTACGGCGTGGAATTCCGCGGCAGCTTCGAAGTGGACGGCGGTTCCGTCACCGGTCCGCACGATCTGTTTAATGTCGCGCTGCTGCTCACGGCCGCGCCAACCGTGCCTTCCGTCTATCGCGTGGTCGGACAGGCCGGCCAACTGCTCACCGACATTCCGGCCGGGATGCACCTGCAACTGCTGGGTGACAACCGCTACGGCGACGCCCGCCTTACCGCAGCGGGCGACGTTGCCAACCGCGGGCGCGTGGAACTGACCTCGGCGAACCTCGGTTACACCGAACGGCTCACGCTCACCACCGGCACGTTCCTCAACGCGGCCGGCGGCACGCTGGAGTTCGCCGCCGGTTCAGGCGGTCGGCGTTACTTGGAAGCCCCGCTCGACAATCGCGGATCCGTGGTCATCGGGGGGAACCTCGAGGGTTATTTCGGGCGCGGCGGCGGCACGAGCCGCAGCCGGGGCGCGCTCACCGGCGGCAGCACCTATGTGCAGTTCACCGGGCCGTTCGTGAACGAAGCAGGCGCGACCGCCAGCTTGGCCGGCACCTTGCGCGCCAACGACGGTTTCTTCAACGACGGCACGCTCCAGGTCGGCGGTCCGGGCGCCGCCGGGTCGCTGTCGGTTTACGGTCCCTTCACCCAAAGCGCAGGCGCACGGCTCGAACTCGACGTGCTCAGCACGGCGGCGGGCACCGGCTACGACCGGCTGCTGCAATACGAGGCGGCGCTGAACCTCGCCGGCGCGCTGGCCCTGAACTCGGCCGGCTTCACGCCCGCCGCGGGCGCGCAGTTTGACGTGCTGGGCACGCAGCTTGCCTTCACGGGAACTTTCCAGCCGGTCACCGGGCTGTCGCTCGGCGCGAATCTCGGCTTCAACACCGATTACAGCGCCACGCTGCTCCGGCTCACCGCCACGGAGCGCGCGGGCGACCTCACGCCGCCGCAGATCACGCAGCAGCCGTTGCCGCGCTTCGCCGCGCTCGGGGAAAGCGCCAGCTTCACCGTCACGGCGACGGGCAGCGAGCCACTCGGCTACCAGTGGTTCCGCAACGGCACGCTGCTGGGCGGCCAGACGGCGGCGACGCTCACGATCCCGAGCGTGGGCGGCGGCGATTTCGCGGGCTACACCTGCCGCGTGAGCAACGCCGCCGGCAGCGTGGTTTCGCTCCCGGCCACGCTGCAATCACCCGGCCCGACCGTCTCGCTGGCGGACGCGGTCCGCACCACGCTGCCACCGGTCGAAGGCGACGGCGTGCTGCTCGACCTCTTCAATGGCGTGGGCGGGGACACCACGCCGACGCCGGAGGCGCTGACCGGCTTGGCGCCGAGTGGCAGCGTGTTTGCCCCGGTCATTGATTTTCCCAGTCCGGGCGCGGTCGTGAACGTGGGCGGGCAGTTCGAGGTATTCTTCGCCGACACCACCACGCCGCCCGCCCAAGTGCTCGGCCTCGCTGCCGCCAACTTCACTCTGCGCCACCAGTTCCTGCTGCGCGTGTCGCCGGACCTCGACCTGGATGCCACCCGGCCCGGCATCCAGCTCACGCTCGGCGTGGGCAGCGACGACGGCTTTCATCTGCGCGCAGGTTCGCAGGCGCTGGGAAGCGCGGGCGTGCGCGGATTCTCCTATTCGTGGATGAACGTGACGTTCGAGGACCGCGGCCTGTATCCGGTCACGCTGCTCTTCGCCGCGAACGCGACCGGACAGAGCGGCCTCGAGTTCGCCTGGAAGACCGCCGCAGATCCTGCCGGCGAAATCGTGCCGCAAGCCGCGCTCTATTCGTCACCTGACATCGGCGACCGGCGCGTGACCTTCGAGGAATTGCCCGCCGGCTCGGTGGTGACGGACCAGTTCGCCGGCGAAGGTGTGGTCTTCAACGCCACGGCGGGACTCGTCATCACCGACGCGAAGCCGGACCGCTTCGTGCCGGTGTCGGGTGACCGCGTGTTTGGTGATCCGGCGACGAGTGGCGCGGCGGCGGGGGTGGTGGAACTGGAATTTGTGGACCCGGCCAACGGCGCGCACGCCGTCACGGACTTCGTGCGGTTCTTCGTCGTGGATGCCGAGACTGCCGGCGCGGTGGTGACCGCGCTGGACCCGGATGGCGCGACCCTGCTGACGCGCGAATTGCACGGCGGCGCGGGCGCGCAGGAGCGCGTGCTGCTGCGTGTGGCCAACATCTCGAAGGTGCGCGTCACGCTCGGCAGCGGCGCGGACTCAGTGGCGCTGGACAGCCTCGTCTTCACGACCCCAACGGCCTTCAACCGTGCGCCGACGCTGGCCGCCCTCAGCGACGCCACGCTCGACGAAGGGCAGACGCTTACGTTCACCGCCGTCGGAAGCGACCCGGACGGTGACCCCATTACCTACGGCCTGGTGCCGCCGGCGCCAAGCGGCGCGACGATGGATCCGGTGACGGGCGCCTTCTCGTGGGCCCCGAACGAATTGCAGGGACCGGGCACATTCCCCCTCACCGTCTCGGTCACCGATGACCAGGTGCCGCCGGCCACAGCCACGCGGACCTTCCAGGTGACGGTGCGCGAGGTGAACCAGCCGCCGGTGATGCCGGCGGTGCCGGAACTGGTGCATGATCAGCCCGGCACGTTCCGCTTCCGCGTCGTGGCCAGCGACCCGGACTTCCAGGTGCTCACGCACCGGGTGGAACTGCAGGCCAACCAGCACCTCACGCCACTCAACGCCTTCATGGACGCGGGGGATGAATTTGTCTGGGTTGTGCCTGAAGCCGCGCCGGCGGCCATCTACCGCGGCACGTTCTTCGCCAGCGACGGGACGGTGGAAGTCTCGCAGCCGTTCGCGGTGCGGCTGGTGCGGATTCCCGACCTGCGGCTCACGGCCTTGTCGGCGGCGGCGGAGATTGAAACCCAGGCCGAGTCGCCGCTGACCTTCCGGGTGGAAAACCTGGGCAGCGGCATCGCGCCCGCGTCAGTCGTCCGCGTCTGGGCCACGCTGGATGACACGTTTGACGGCCGCGACCCCGAACTCGGGGCCTACTCGGTGCCGGCCCTGCTGCCGGGCACCTCGGTGGAGCGCACTGTGCCGCAGATCTGGCCGCGCGAACCCGGCAGCTACCGGCTGGTCGCCCTCGCCGACGGTGCGGATGCGGTGGCGGAACGCAGCGAGGACAACAACTACCTCGCGCCCACCAACCGCGTGCAGATCCTCCCGGCCTATTCGGCGACGGTGGCGACCACCACCACGGTCGCCCCGGCCGGCACGCCGGTGGAATTCACCGGCTCGGCGCACTACCGGAACGGCCAGCCGGCGTCGCAGGTGGTCGTCTCCGTGCAGGTGCGGGTGCGCGAGACTACCCGGAACCTGGGCGCGCTGACGGACGCCGTCGGACAGTTCCGCCTCACTTTCCAGCCGCTGCCCGACGAGGCGGGAGCCTATGCCATCGGGGCCTGCCATCCAGGCGAGGCCACCGCGCCGGAACAGGACAGCTTCCACCTCGTGCATCTGGGCTTCGAGCCGGCGGCGCTCACGGTGACCGGTCCCGCCCTGCGCCCGCTCACCAACCCGGTGGTGCTGGTGAATCTCGGCGAGCTGCCTTTGACGGGGCTGACGGTCCAGACCGAGCCCAGCCTCGCCTCGCTGCAAGTCAGGCTGATACCCCCGGCGCTCCTGCCGGCAGACGGAAGCGTTGAACTTCCACTCGTGATCGAGAGCACCTTGGACGCCGCCCTCGAAACCAACCTGAACCTCACTCTCACTTCCGCGGAAGGCGCGCGGCGCACGCTGCCCCTGACGGTGAAGCTGCTGCCGTTGCAGGCCCGCCTTGTGGCCCTTCCCGGTGCGCTCGACGCCACCGTGATCCGTTCCAACCAGACCGTGGTCGAGTTCCAGATCCGCAACGAAGGCTCGCTGGCGAGCGATCCCGTGCAGTTGGTGCCGCCCCCTCTGACGTGGATTCGCCCGGGCACCACGCTGCCGTTGCCCAGCCTGCCGCCCGGGGCCAGCCACACCCTCACCCTGCTGCTGCAGCCGGACGGCACGGTGCCGGTCGGCGATGCCGGCGGGGCGCTGCTGCTCACGGGCGGCGCGTCACTGCTGAGCGTGCCGTTCAACTTCCGCGTGCGGGATGACCTGCTGGGTTCCCTGCTGGTCGAGGCAGTGGACGAATATACCTTCTACGCCCCCGGCCAACCGCGCCTCACCAACGCGCTGGTTTCCCTGCGCCGCAAAAGCGACGGCACGCTCATCGGTGAACAGCGCACCGACGCCAGCGGCCAGGTCCGGTTCGAGGGACTGACCGAGGGCATCTACGATCTCGGCGTCGTCGCCACGAACCACGGCGCGTTTGGCGAACCGATCCGCATCCTCGCCGGCCGCACGCTCGAGAAGCAGACCTTCCTCGCGCGGCAGAACGTGCATTACCGCTTCCATGTGGAGGAAACGGGCGTTGCGGACGAGACGCGCATGGTCGTCGAGGCGGTGTTCGAGACGCTGGCGCCGATCCCGGTGCTGACCATCGAACCGGCCTTCGTGCCGCTCGGCCAGTTCAGCCCTGAAGGCGGGCAGATTGAGTTCAAGGTCACCAACCACGGCGTGCTCGCCGCGCAGAACGCGCGCTTCCGCTGGGCCAGCGGCGGCAACCTCATCTTCGAACCGCTCGTCTCCAGCCTGGGCGACCTCGGCGGGCGTTCGTCGGTGACTATTCCCGTGCGGGTGTTGCATGACGCTGATCGCGATGGCCGGCAGGATGGAATTGTCGCCGCGGCCATGCGGGCCAGCCGGCCGCGTCGTCAGGACCAGACTCCGGGCGAGGCGGCGAACCGGCCCGCTTGTCCCGGTTCCCCGGCGGTGGACTTCGACCTGCAATGCGGCACCAACACCTACACCTTCACGGTCGGCGGCCAGACCGACGGCGCGTGCGGCGGTCCCATCGCCGCGTATGTCAACCAGGACGGCGGCGCGCCCTACGGACCGTTTCCCACGTTCACTTTCTACCCTGATGAAGGCCCGGCGTGCGATCCGTGCTCCATCGAGATCGGCGGCATCTATGCCCGCTGCTACTTCAACATCCTCGCTCCGGGCGCGCTGGAATGCGCCGAGTCGCTGGCCAACTACGTCAACAGCGAGTCGCTGGGCGAGGCGTTGCTGAACCTTTACGAGGTGATTGATGCCTGTGGCATTGAGCTGAAAATCCCCGAGGGAAACCTTCCCGACCTGCCGCCCGGCGGCAACCCGAACTCCCCCTACCGGAAGGGGCTGAGCCTCAAAAAGCCGCGGCTCACGCTGGACAAGGACAAGCCGGACGTGGGGAAGGGGCCCCCGGATGACGCGACCGAGGAAGCGCTCGACGGAATCCCGATTCCCGAACGGCTCCGTGAGCTCATCAAGTGCCTCAAGGATCTCGCCTGTTCCTGCCGCACCGGTGCCGAATGCCCGGAGAACATAGACGACATCATAGACACCCTGCTCGACGGGCTGGAGGATGGCTTCAATCCCGACCCGGACAGTTCGGACCGGCCCGCCGTCGCCCGCGCTACGCCCGCCCGCCACGCCACCGATCCGCGGATTTTGCCCGGCCAGGTGGGCGTGCGGCAGCAATACGCCCGGCTCGCGGCGGTGATGGAGCTTTTCCACTCCTACTATGGCGGCGAGGACTGGATCGGCGGCCTCGACAATGCGGGCACGACGAATTTCCACGGCGCCTTCACGGCCGTCACCCGCCCGGACAGCGCGGACGGCCGCACCATCTCCGCCGCTGAGCGCGCGGGCCTGCTGGCGCTGGAGCCGTTGCCCGACCTGATTGACACCAACGAGGTCGCCCAATTCGCCGACCGCTGGAACCGTTCCATCGAGTATTACGGCCGGGGCTGGTTCAGCGTGACCAACGTGCCGGCCGGTGAGTCCACGGACTTCATCGCGGTGGACCGCTTCGACAAGGCGCAATATGCCGCCCGGCTGGCCTTCGCCCGCTGGCGGCAGGACAACGCGGCGGATCCCACCTACGCCATCTTCGAGGCGACCGAGGTGCTCTACAACAACATGGTCGAGGCCGCGAACAGCGGCGGCATCTGCGCCCGCGTGCGCCTGCGGCTCGACCAGAACGCGGTCCAGACGCGGCAGGGGTTCACGGCCTCGCTGGAGATGGAGAACCACGGCGGCGCCCCGCTCACCGCGCTCGGCGTGACGCTGGACATCCGCGACATGGACGGACTGCCGGTAGCCGAAAGCCAGTTCGCCCTGCTGCCGCCGCACGTCACCGGCTTCAGCGCCGTCAACGGCACCGGCACACTGGAGGCTGGCGCCGCTGGCCTCGCTTCCTGGCTGATCGTGCCGGGCCATGACGCCGCCCCGACCAACGCGCCCGTGACCTACACCGTCGGCGCAACCTTGGTCTATGTGCAGGACGGCTACGTGCTCACCGTGCCGCTCGCTCCCACCACCATCAGCGTGCTGCCGCAGCCGCGCCTGCACGTCGCCTACTTTCACGAACGCGACGTGTTCGCGGACGATCCGTTCACCGCGCCGATCGAGCCGAGCATTCCTTACTCGCTCGGCGTGCGGGTGGAGAACCGCGGCTTCGGCACCGCCCGCGCGCTGCGGATCGAAAGCTCGCAGCCGAAGATCATCGAAAACGACAAGGGGCTGCTGATTGACTTCAACCTGTTCGCCACGGAAGTCGCCGGCCTCGGCGTCACGCCGTCGCTCACGGCGGAATTTGGCGACGTGGTTCCTTCGGCCTCGAAGACCGCGCGATGGCTGTTCCGTTCGTCGCTCCAGGGGCAGTTCGTGAATTACTCGGCCACCTTCCAGCATCTCGGCCCGTTGAGCGGCCGGCCGGAGTTCTCGCTCGTCGAGAGCACGGAGATTCACGAGATGATCCATCTCGTGCGCGTGCAGGGTGTGCCGGATGACGGCACGTTCGACTTCCTCGTCAACGACCAGCTCGACGACGACTTCCTGCCGGATGCCGTCCACTTCAGCCAGGGTGGCAGCGCCCCGGTGCGGGTGGTCCGGATCGGCAGCTACGATGGCGCGCCGAGCGGCGGCGACACCGAGGTCGTCCTGACCGCCGACGTGCCGGCCGGCTACGTGTATTTCCGCCTGCCCGATCCCGGCAATGGCCAGTGGCAGATCCACAGTGTGCGTCGCCCGGGTGGCGGGGCGCTCGCGGCCGAAAACGTGTGGCAGACCGACCGCACCTTCGTCGCGGGCGCACGCCGACCCCGCTATGAAAACAACCTGCACCTCTTCGACCACTTCGCGACGGCTGGCCCGGTAAATCTGACGCTCCACTTCGCGCCGCCCACGTTGCTGGCCGGCGCGGATGCCGTGGCTCGGCCCGACAACTCCGCCGTGATCAAAATCCCAATCGCGCAACTGCTCGTCAACGACACCGGCGCGAATGGCGACCTAAACTTGCTGTCCAGCGTGGGCAACGCGCAACCACCCGGCGCCACCGTCGCGTTGATCGGCGGCTTCGTGGTCTACACCGCTCCTTCCGCCATGGCGGGCAACGGCACCTTTGACTACACGCTGCTCGCCGGTCCCGGGGGCGCGACTAGCACCGCCACGGTCACGGTCACGCAGGTCACGCTGCCACCCGACCCGGAACCGAACACTGGCCGTGCGGTCATCGTCGGCGACAGCGTGGTGCTGAGCTTCAATGGTGTGCCGGGCTACCAATACCGCGTGCAATTCGCCACGCAGGCGGCTTCGCCCTACGTGTGGCGGGAGTTCGACCCGCCGGCCTTGCTGACCGCGCCCACGAGCGGGGTGCTGACGTTCACCGACGTGGCGCCGCCGGAACCTGTGCGCTTCTACCGCTTCATCCCCCACCCGTAGTGGACTGACGCCCATGAGACTGAAATCTAAGCTGCTCCCGGCCGCACTCCTGGCGCTCGCCGCAGGCCTGCGGGCCTCGGTAGTTACCGAAACCCGCGAATTCAACATCCCCCCTCTGGCTGGTGCCGTGCCGGACAATCGCGTGCCGCTGACGCTGACCCAGACGATCGGCGACTCCGCGATTCTCAGCCTCACCGAGGTTCAATTGAGCCTCAGGCTGGCCGGCAGCCCCGGAGAATTAGGTTGGGCCGGCGACCTGTTCGTCTCATTGAACTACGACTTCAGCCCGGCCACTGCGATCCTGCTCAACCGCGTGGGCGTGACCGCCGGCGACTCGCTGGGGTTCAGCTACGGCGGCTGGGACGTGACGTTTCGCGATGACGCGGTGAACGGCGACATCCACCTGGCGCAGCCGCTGCCTGGAACTCCACTCCTGACCGGGCTCTGGCAGCCCGACGGCCGGACAGACCCTCTTGAAGCCGACCGTTCCGCGCGATTTGACGCACTCCTCGGCAATCCCGGAAATGGCCGGTGGAACCTTACCTTCGCTGATCTATCGCCCGGCGGCACCATGACCGTCGAAAGCTGGACCCTCACGCTGGTGGGCGAGGGAATAGAGTCTGTGCCGGAGTCGTCCACTTGGGGCGCCGTCGTGTTCATGCTGGTTGCCGCCAGCCTCTTGGCGCGCCGCCGGACGGGCGGTGCCGACTAGCCGAGGCACATGAAAGGTTCGGGCTGGCCGGGCCGGGAGCGAAATGGTTACGGGTTGCCTATTTCCGCTCTGCCGCTCCCCGCACTCCGAAGGAGTTGCCTCGGATCTCGGGCACATAACTGGGATGGGCGGTTACTAGCAGCGCGTGGAGGCTGTAGCTCGCTAAGCTCGGATACCCCGGCTGCCCTGTGGTGAAGCCGCACTAGGCGTGGCTCATTGGTTCCAAGTTAGCCGGTAGAATCGCTGACGGAGCTCCGATGAGACTGGGTCAACAAAGCGCTCAATTCGTTCTGTCGTCGGTGGTAGCAGAAGCAGATTTCGCCATTGAACCATGTCCTCGGAGACCTGCACACCAGTTAGCCGTCCGCCGTTTGTAGTGACCGAAACGCAAATCCCAAGTTGGAAAAACTCGTCCAGTTCCAAGGGACCGGACGGTGCTTCAAGTCCTTCCGCCCGAAGTTCAGTGGTCGCGAATGTCTGTGAATGCCCGTCGGAAACGCGGACGGTATAGGTGCCTAGATGGCATGGGGCCACCCGCTGGATGTTCAGCCAGCGATTGGTTTCGCCCGGCAGGTCCATGCCGCCAAACTGCCATTGAAAACCCAAGGGCGCGATGCCCACCGCTCCGATGCTAAACTGGACGCTCTCACGGCGAATCGATCGGATCGTCGCGGGACGGGGTGGTCGCAGGATGGCGATTTCGTCGTCGCCTGGGGCTCGCACTGCCGCGAGTCTCATCTGGCTGCCGTCCGAGGCTATCCAGCGGACACGCCGAAGTCGGGCAAGCTTGGGGGCATCGTCTGGAAAGTTCATGCCCCAGACCACGACCGTTCCATTTTCACGCAGCGCCATCGCATGGGAGCTACCGGCTGCGATCATCGCGACGTCGTCGAGATCCTCTGGTGTGGTTGCCACCCTATTGGTGTCACCCCACGCCGCGATTTGCCCGTTAGCGCGAAGGGCTAGGCTGAAATAGTATCCGCCCGCCACTTGGACTGCGTCCTTCAGTTTTGCGGGGGCCGCCGTTTCCCCATATAGGTTGTATCCCCAGCCATAGACCATGCGGGAGTCCAAGATGGCTAAAGCATGGGAGTGACCCGCGCTCACGGAGTGAATGGGCTTGGGAAAACCTCGGGGCGGAAAGCCCGGATGGGGGGTGAAACCGCCCCAGATTGCGACTTCTCCTTGGGCATTGACCGCTAGGCCATAGGTATCTGTGACCGAAATCCGTTCCCAATTCCCATTGGGGCTCGCCGAGCCTAGGCCGTCGACGGTTCTTCCCCATCCAACAATTGAACCGTCTTCCCTCAGCGCGAAGCTGGTCAGTCTGCCGGCGGCGACTTGTTTTACCCCGGATAACCCAATCGGAACAGTGGCCTGACCGTCAGTGTTTGCTCCCCAGGCCCGGACGGTGCCCCCAGCTTGAAGTGCAAGGACATGCTGGCCGTTCGCCTCGAATGCAGCCTGCACTACAGTGCCAAGATTGGCGGGGATGTCGTTAATGCTGAGACCAAAGCCCGTTGGCCAGATTGCGAGACTGCTCACCCTAGCAGTGACCGTCATTTCGTTGGTGCCACTGCCATTGCTGGCCCGCAGTCTGACAGGGTAGTCACCAAGTTCTCTTGGTGTCCCGGTTATGGTTCCCTTGGCTGCATCCAGTTCGAGCCCCGGGGGTAACCCCTCTGCCTCCCACGCGGCTGGATGATTGTAAGCAGCCAGCTCCCAAACATTTGTCACACCTACAGTTAACTGCTGAACAGGCGCATTGTGGATTTGCGGAGCCAACTGCTGCGCCTTGAGGGTTAGAGCCTGTCTGAGAAGTCGGTGTGAAGTGCGAAAGTAAGGAAAGCGAACGCAGTGCTTGACCTTGGGGCGAATCCGATTTGCCGATCCATCGCGGCAGCGCTGTCAGGCGATGAAAATCGCCAGTTTCGAGACCGATTTGACCGACGCCCAGTGGCGGCTGATCGAGCCACTGCTGCCGCCACCGAGCCGACTGGGACGTCCCCGGACTCCGCTCCGTCCGGTGGTCGACGCCATCCTCTACCTGATCAAGAGCGGCTGTCCTTGGCGGCTTCTCCCCAGGAACTTCCCCCCATGGAAGACGGTCTACCACTTCTTCCGGCACTGGAGTCGCGGGCCGATCTTCAGCGGCTTGAACGACCGGCTCCGGGCGTTGGTTCGCGAGTCGGAAGGAAAACGCTGCCGACCTACGGCAGCCGCGCTGGACAGCCAGACGGTGCGCTCCGACGCGCACGGCGGTGCCGTCGGCTACGATCCGGGCAAGCGAACCAAGGGACGGAAGCGTTTTCTCCTGGTGGATACGCTGGGAATGATCCTTGGCGCGGCCGTGGTTCCAGCCAACGAAACCGAACGGGCCGGGGCCAAGGTCCTGCTGAAGCCCCTGCTGGGATGGTTCCCCTGGCTGCGGAAGATCTGGGTGGACAGTGGCTACTGCGGACCGGACTTCGCGGCCTGGGTTCGGGAGCAGCGTCCCAAACTGGAGATCGAGGTGATCAAGCGTTGCGACGACCTGCGGGGATTTCACGTCCTTCCGAAACGTTGGATCGTCGAGCGCACCTTCGCCTGGCTGGTTCAAAACCGGCGACTCGCCCGGGACTACGAGCAGAGCGAATCCAGCGCCACAGGGCTCATTTACGTCGCCATGATACGCCTCATGCTTCGTCGACTGGCCTGATCCCTCAGCATTCGTCACTTCTCAGACAGGCTCTTAGCATACGCACTGTGCTTCCGGCTGAGGTTTCGGAACGCAAAGTCACCTGAAAGGTTCCCATGACGTCCGAACTGCCGACGATCGCTTGGCGTGCTGGATCAAATGTCAGCCCGGTGGGCAACCCTTCCGCCGTTGCCCTTGCGGGTGAGTGAAAACTCTTGAGACGCAGTTCGAAAGGCACTCCGGGCGTAAACACTGCTGCTGGCGGTCCGACCAGCGCAGGCCGGCCCACTTTCACATCGTCATCCACCAAGGCTAGCGTTTCGTCCGCAAGCGCTGAAATGCTCACTACGCCACGAAGGCCGGGTGGTATGTTGGTTTGTCCGTTGCGACCATCCCCCCAGCAGATCACGGAACCGTCCGCTAGCAGTGCTGCCGAATGATTCTGTCCAGCGGTGATCGCGACCGCCGATATCACTGACTCGGGCACATTGCATTGGCCGAAATTGTTGGCCCCCCAAGCAATGACGCGGCCTCCTGCCTTCAGCGCCAGGTAATGAGCTCTTCCTGCGGCGATGCTTATGACATTCGTCGCCTCAGGTGGCACATTAGTCGAAATGGGCTGTTCGCTGAAGTTGAGGAAATGCTCCCAAACCATAACTGCACCGTCCCTTCTACGGCCCAGTATCCGGTCGTAAGCACCTGCCACTTCAACAATGTCATTGAGTTCTGGAAACTCCTGGAGCGATCCACCCGTTTGTTGACCGATTTCAAAGACTCTTCCATGCCCCATTACCAGCAGCGTTGCATTTCCCACTGAGTAGGTTTGAACAACGTTTCGCAGACTGTCCGGGAATCCGACTTGGTTGTAGATGGTGAGTCTGGTCCATCCTGCCGCCGCGCCATTGTCCATCACCACCGAGCCATCCCCATAGGATGCAGCGATGCGGCATATTCCCCGCAAGCCTGCCGGCATCGGCTTTTCCCAACTTATTCCCCGGTCCCCCGGCACGTCTCCCCATTCCACAAGTTTGTCCTGATCCGTCAACGCAAGTCCCCAAGACGCGCCGCAGGCTATCTCGATCGCATTCGTGAGGGTTGCTGGAATAGCCAACGCACCTGCACTTGAATTTCCCCATCCGACCACCCGCGTGCCGGCGGTCGCAGGAGCGGCAAATCTCGCAAGGCAGAGCAATAACAGTATGCCGATGGAGGGACGAAAAAGACGTTGGCAGGCAGGCACGCGCGGAGGAAACCGGCAGCCGCTTGGTCGGTCAATGTGACACTAAAATCAGCCTGGTAGGGTCGAAGCCGCCTTACTTCCGCTCCGCCACGTCCACTCGGACCTCCGCGGAGTTGGCGCGGATCTCGGGTACATACATGGCCTGGGCGATGACGGGCAACGCGTGGAATCTGCCCGGCGTCTCAGCGCGGTAGCTGTAGCGCAGTTCCCAGTAGCCCTGCGGCAGGCGGCTCACGAAGAACGCGGCGTTGCGGTCGCGCCACTCGGGACAGACGCCTTCGCTGCGGCCGGTGAATTCATTGCGCGCGCCCGGATCGCCGGCCGCGACGCCGGCTTTGGACGGCTGGAGTTCCTCCAGCGCCAGCCAGCCGCCGCTGCGGATTTCGGTCGCCTCGAACCCTGCCGGCTTCAAGTCTTCGAAGAGCAGGTATTCGTAGTCGTTTTTCGTCTCGACGGTCAGCACGACCTCGATGCGTTCGCCGGAGCGGACGGTGTCGCCGTCGTTCAAGGGTTCGCGACGTTCGGCGATGCCCTTCAGCAGCGTGGGCGTGGGCACGAGCTTGGAATAACTGCGGCGCACGAACAGTTCGTTGCCGGCTGGGCTGACGGGTTCTTCCTGGCTGAAGAATTGGGCGTTCACGGCGAAGTAGATCGGTGCCGTGCCGCCGCGGCGGACGATGCGGACCTCGTTGGCTTCGCGCAGGAATTTCTCGTCCACGGTGAACACGCTGGGCGCCCGGACGATGTCCGCCGCCGTCACCTTGGCGCGGGCCAAGGACTGGTTATTGACGGTCACCTCGTATTCCAGCTCCGACTTCAGTTCGCCGGTGGCGCGCAGGTAATCGTTGAGCGCGAGGATCACCAGCGCGGTGTCACGGGTATTGCTCCACTGGGCGCCACGACGGTTCTTCAACAACCAGTTGGCAGCGGGTTCCACGAGTTCGTTCTTGGGATCAATCGCCAGCAGCGCGCGCAGGACGAACGCGGTGGTTTCGACGCCACCTTCCTGCCAGCGCCACCAACCGTCGGCTTTGCCCCAATGCGCCGTGGCCGGCGCGGTGGATAGTGGATTGTTGGGGGTGGATAGCAGGACCGAAGCGTCAGGCTTGTCGTCGCGGATCACGCCGTTGGCCAGATTCCGGACGAGCACGGCGGACTTCTCGGTGTCGCCGTAGGCGTGGACGGACAGGGCGAGCAGGGCGCGGCCGTAGGGCGTGAGGTCGTCGCGTTTGGCCCAAAGGTTTACGATGGCCTGCTTCGCTTCGTCGGTCGGCGTCTGGACCGCGGTGAAGCCAGTGGCTAGCGCGTGGAGTTCCCAGACCTGGAGCGAGGGATCGCCTTCTGCCTCGACGAGGTGAACGCGCAGCCATTCGAGGCCGCGCGCCAGAAGGCCGCCTTCGACATCCACGCCGGCCTGTTGCGCGAGCTTGAGGCCCCAGACGACGTAGGCGGTCATCCACGGATCGCTGGCGCCTTCCTGCCACCAACCCCAGCCGCCGTCGACGTGCTGGAAGTCGGCGAGACGCTTGAGGCCAGCAGCGGTCATTTCGTCGAGCTTGAGCAGGTCTTTCTTGGCTCCGAGGGCAGGGGAGAGTTGCCCGGCGGCGTTGGTGCTGATCCGGCCGAAGGCGCGGGCCATCGCCGTCTCGGCGTCGAGACCAACTTGGCGGAGCGTCTGGCGCACGATGACAGCGGGCAGGAAGCGGCTGAGCGTTTGCTCGGTGCAGCCATAGGGGTAATCGGCAAGATACGGCAGCGCGTCGAGCATGGTGACGGCCAGGCTCGGCGTGACGGACACGGTGAACTGCGTGGTGCCCGGTTTTCGCGCGGGCAGGTCCAGCTTCACGGTCACATCGCCGGTCGTGGCCTTGCCGGAGCGGGCGAGGAGCTTGTCGAGGCCGTGGGCGTAAACGGGCAGGGTTCGCTCCATGGCATCGGCGAGTTTCCCGGAAGCGGCCTGGACGGTGAACTGGGCATTGCCGGCCTGCTGGGCGGAGATGGCCCAATTGACGCGGATCTCGCCATTCGCCGGCACGTTTACGGGACCGCGCTCCTCCTTCACGAACTCGCCGTTCACGTAGCCGCCCGTGATGACCGCCCCGGTCACGGTGAGTTTGGGCGTGAGCGTGAGGGGCTCCGAGGTGTTGTTGTTCAGCACGGCCGAGACGGCGGCGAGATCGCCCACGGTTAGGAAACGCGGCGTCTGCAGGCGCACGATGAGCGGTTGGCGCGTGACGGTGTTGGTCTTGCCCCAGCCGAACTGGTTCGCCGTCGTCGCGGCGCGCGCGGTGGCCTGCCAGCGGGTAAGCGACTCGGGATATTTCACGGCGACGCGGGCGGTGCCGTCGGTGCCGGTCTTCACGTCAGGCTGCCACAGGGCGGTCGCGCGGAAGTCGGAACGGACGATGATTGGCGCAGGGGCGTCGCCTCCAGCCGACTTAGCGGTGGCGGCTTCGCCGACAGCCAAACTGTCGGCGGCCATCATCGGCGCCGCGGGGAGGGCCATGGCCGATTCAAGTCGACCGAGGCTGCGGCTGCGGCCGCCCATGCCGGCGGGGGCTAGCCCGTAGCGCCGGGCGAGCACTGGATCCATGCCGATGCGCGGAATCGGGGTTGCGTTTTTTTGCATGCCCGGCCCGCCGGCGCCTTCCTGATCTTCCCTGAGTTCGTTTTGGACCTCCATGAAACGCTCATCCAGGTAGTCGCCCGCCTTGCCCTTCACGAGCCGGACAAACGGACGCTGGTTGAACGAGCTGCCGAGCTGGAACTGACGGCCGCGTTTCTCGCTGAAGAAGTGCTGACGGGGATCGCCGGCGTAGTCGGCCTGAATGTAGAAGACGCTTTCGTCGGTGAGCGACAGGGCGACTTCGGCGGAAACGGGTTTGCCCTCGTGGTCGAGGGTGCGGACGAGCAGCGAACCGTCGTCACGCGGTTGGTATTGGGCGCGGTTGGGAGTGACCTCGACGGTCAGGAAGTTCTTTGTGGGCGGCACGACGACTTCGCGGACGGCTTCCTGCACCTGCCGGTCCCACACCGACGCGGCGGCGAGGTGGATGTTCGGGACGTGGCGTTCTTCCAGGGCGAGTTCGATGAGCTTGGTCGAGCCGAGCATCTGGAAAACCTGCACCTGGTCGAGCGCGCCGCCTTCGACGGTGAAGAGCACATGCCGGCCCGACTCCGGCGCGACGAGCAGCACGGGCGCCTTTTGGCCGACGCGGAAGGTGTCGGCGTCCACGATGAGTTCGAGGCCGCCGGGATGGTAACCGAGTTCCTGCGTGTTGGCGGTAGTGGCCCAGACGGTTGCTTCGGCGGTGATGGGTGGCTCGTAGGCGAGGGCGTTGGTCGTGGCACCGGCAAAGGGATTGCCCGGACTGCTCCAGGCGAAGCGGTAAAAGCCTTCCTTCGCCGGCGTGAAGACGAGTTCGCCGACGCCGTTGGTGGCGAGCGTGACGGTGTTCGTGGCGATGAACTCGTGTTCGTAGCCGCTGAACTTCAGCGTCCAATCCTTCATGCCGGGCGCCGGTTTCGGCGGCCAGATAGCGGACTGGATGCGGGCGCGCTTGAGGTCGTCGCCCTTCACTTCCTTGCCGTAGCTGTCGAGCCAGATTTCCCACCAGTAGTCGCGCGTGATCTTCACCGTGCCGGTGACGGCGACGGGTTGGTCATTGGCGTCCTTGGCGGTGAACTCGACGCGGACCTTGTCGCCGGGCCGCGGCACGTTGTTCGCCGGGCGGGCATTGACGGAGTAGCGCTGGCGCGTCACCCGCAAGTTGCCTTGGCCGACGATTTCGCGGCGCGAGGCGTCGGTGACCCGGGCTTCGATGCGGAACTCCAGGTCGCCGCCGTTTGGATCGGTTTCCAGTGTCAGTGTCGCGCGGCCCGTGGCGTCAGTAGTGAGCTTCTCCCGGCGGATTTCGTTGGCGCCGTAGTCGCCGCGCCAGCGGGCGCCGCCAGCCGCCTCGGAGTTGAACAGCCACGGGAAGTCCCGCGGCACCGGCCAGAACCACGAGAAGCCGGCCTGCCGCACGACGAGTTCGACGGTGGCGTTGGCGACGGGGCCGCCGAAATAGTAGGCGGCCTGGACGGCGATCTCGACGGGTTCGCCGAGGCGGAACGTCTTCCGGCGCGTTGTGCCATCGGCGAGCTTCTCCTCGGGCAACTGCACCTTCACCTCGAACTCGGGCAGCTTGTATTCCTCCAGCCGGAAGAGCGTGGCGGCGCCGATGGGCTCGTTGGGTTTGTCGGCGAGGGCGAGCGTGAGGTGGTATTCGCCGAGCGGACGGTTGGTGGGCACGCTGAGTTCGCCCCACGCGGAGCCGAATGCATTCAACGGGACTACACCGTTGGTGAGTTCGGCGCCCTGCGGATCGTTGATGCTGAACTTCACCTTAGCGCCGCCGGGCGTGCGGTAGGCGTTGTCTGCGAACTGGCGCGCGGTGAACTTCCAATGCACCGGGTCGCCGGGACGATAGGCCGGCCGATCCGTGAAGGCGTAAATCTGCCAGCCGTCGGGACGCGCATACCACGCATTGGCCCACGACTGACAGAACGCTTGCCGCTCACCGAGCTTGGCCGCGACGAAGAGATCGCCGTTGCGGCCCTGGAGATCGAACTGGGCGAGTCCGTTGGCGTCGGCGGATTTCTCGGCGCTGAGCCACTTCTGCTGGCCGCTCCCGTCGCCGTAGTGCAGCCAGAGTTTCACCTGCGCTTCGGCGATGTGCTTGCCCGTGGTGGCGTCCACGAACCACGCGAGCGTGGTCTTGCCGCTGGTCTTCAGGACCAGCGTCGCGTCGGAGACGAGGATCAGTTCTCGTGCGGTGAGTTCGCCCGCGCGGGCTTCGAGCAGGTAGGCGCCGGCCGAGAGCTTTTCGGGCAGGCGAATCGTTTTGGAGCGCTGGGCGTGATCGCCGGTGTCGCCGGTGTCTTCTTTCCAGGAACGAACCGCCCTGGCGGAACCTCGGTCCAACTGCTGGAGCCATTGTTGGGTATGCTGCTTGGGGTCGGTGAAACGGACGTCGCGGGTTACATCCACGGGCGTGATCGTGAGGTCCACTGACTTCAAGTTGCGGGTCTGGAGAAAGAACTGGTTCTCGGAGCCGGGCAGGTAGATCTGGTCCTCATTGACGTGGAGCGAAGGCGAGGTGATTTCGCGGATGCGTTGTTGGGCCGAAGCAAACCAGCGACTTTGGCCGGCTTTGAACTCTTCGACGAAGCGACGGTAAACGTCCAAGGCCCGGGCAAGGTCGGGTTCACGGTTCCAGCCGCCTTCAGGCTGAATGACGAGTTTACCGGCCTGCTCCAGCCACTGGCCGTAGCGGAACAAGGCATCGTCATACCAGTCGGTCGCCTTGCTGGGGGCGAGGGCGGCCTTGAAGTCGTCCTCGACCAGTTGCTGGGTGGGGTCGAGTCCGCCGCCCATCTGCTGCATGGTGACGGCGCGGGAGTAACGGGCGCGGGCGAGGTCGTTGGGATCGGTGGCAATGCGGACGCAGTTGTTCAGCACGTCCAGCGGGATGGCGCCCCATTGCACACGCGCCCACGGCCAGTTGGCCTGCGGTTTCTGCCAGCGCCAGACCAAGTTCAGGTAACGCCGCCGGGCCAGTTCCACATCGGCTTGGCCGGCCCACCAGTCGAGCGCGAGCTGGTAACGGGTGTTCACCCAGTTGCCGTCGTCACCGCGACGGGAATGGAGTTCACCCAATGATTGCTGCACCTCGGCCCAGATCTGGTCGCGTTCCACGGGCGGGGCTTCCTGCGGCCCGAGTTGGTCCAACGCACGGATGGCCTGTTCGGTCGCCTCATTGCGAAGCTGGTTGGCCTGTGCCCGCCACAGCGTGTCGGCGAGGCGGAAGGCAACCCAGCGACGGTCGGCGGCGGCCAGCGAGTTGGTGTCGGCGCGCAGGTAGGCGTTCCGGGCCTGGGCGTAGGAACCTTCGGCGAAGAGACGCTCACCCTCCTGCCGGACGGTGACGAAGTCGGCGGCCGTCGCGCGGACGAGGAACAGTAAGAGGCAGAACGGCAGGAGCAGGCGGGGCGGAGTCATGGGAAACCGGAGGTTCGACGGACGGAATAGGGGCACGTTCATGGGCGCTTGCCGAGCGGGAACACGCCCCGGCAAGAGGATGACGCTTGGGCCGGGGATTTCTTAGCGGAAATCTTGGGCGACAATGAGCAGAACCAGATTCCGGAGCGCAGGACTCCAGCCCTTCGCTCCCAACGCATCATGCTGCCAGCCGAAACCAGAATCAGCCTCCTGACGTCGGCTGCTACGACCGACCAAAGCCGATCGTCATCGAAACCATTGCCGGAAGCTGGCCATCGTCTGGCGGGCGGCGGTGGCGGCGTCGGGCAGGGGGAGCACTTCGGCGGAGACGTAGCCGGCGTATCCGATGTCCTTCAGGGCGGTGGTGATGGGGGCGATGTCGGTGTGCCCGAGGCCGATGGCGCGGCGGTTCGAGTCGGCGAAGTGGACGTGCCCGAGGCGTGGGCCGGTGAGGCGTAGCGCGGCGGCGATGTCGGCCTCCTCGAGGTTCATGTGAAACAGGTCGCAGAGCAGTTTCACGTTCTTGGTCCGCAGCGTGTCGAGGAAGGCCAACGTCTCGGCGACGGTGTTGAAGAGGTTCGACTCGTAGCGGTTGAGCGGTTCGAGCAGCAGCGTCGATTCGAGCGCGTGGGCGCGGGGACCGAGTTGGTCGAGTTCCTCCCGCAGCCAGGCCAGCGCCTGTTCTCGGGAGACATCGCCGCCCCAACGTCCCTGCATGGAGCCGATGATGGCGGGTGCGCCAAATCCGCCGGCGAAATCAATGACCGCGCCGATGAAGTCGCGGGCGCACATGCGGACGTGCGGATCGGGATCGGTGAGGGTGAGCTTGCGGCGGACCCAGCCGGCGCCGGTGCCCACCGCGGCGAGTTGGAGTCCGTGCGCGCGGAGCTGGTTGCGGAGCGCGAGTCCGTCGAGGTCGTCGGCGTGCGGCGGGAAGATTTCCACGGCGTCAAAGCCGTGTTCCTTGGCTTTGGCGAGGCCGGCTTCGAGGCCGTCGTGGAACACGAACGGGCCGGAGCGCGATTCGGGGACGAGGCAGATGGTGATGGCGGAGCGGATCATGGGCGAAACACGGAACCATTATTGGGTATCGGACGGCGGAGGCGAAAGCTACCCGCGACGTGGGTGGAGATCCTTGGGAAAGTCGGAGAAGCGCTGAAAGTCGGCGTCGGATTTCTCGCCCACGTGAGCGCGGCTGTTCCAAGCCCGGTTTAGGTGAGAATAGATGTGGGCGAGTTGGATGCCGAACTCGGTTTCGTCGAAGTCGGGATCATTCGTGGCGGCGAGGAGCTCGACCAAGTGCTCACGGGCGTCTTCCAGCTCAAACGAAAGCAGCGCCCACTCAACGAGGTTCTTTTCGCGATTGATCATAGTCACAGCGGCTCAGGATCAGCTCCGCCTCAACGTTTCGCCCCTTCAGGGCTGGACCTGATTGAAACATGCAAACCCAGGGCGTTGCCCTTGGCTGTCTTGTGCCGCTCCGTTGGAGCTGAAGCCCGCACGGCGTTTCCCTACTTCAGCTTCTCCGGGTTCAGCGGTTGCAGGTCCTTCGGCAGGAACTTGCCGTCGCGGCGGATGCACTCGCCGTCGAACCACACTTCGCCGCCGCCCCATTCGGGACGCTGGATGAGCACCATGTCCCAGTGGACGGCGGAGCGGTTGCCGTTGTCGCAGTCCTCGTAGGCCTGGCCGGGCGTGAAGTGGAGCGAGCCGGCGATCTTCTCGTCGAAGAGGATGTCGCACATCGGGTTCATGATGTGCGGATGGAAGCCCAGGCTGAATTCGCCGATGTAGCGGGCGCCGGCGTCGGTATCGAGGATCTCGTTGAGCTTCTTCTCGTTCGAGCCGGTGGCCTTCACGATCTTGCCTTCCTTGAACTCGAGCCGGATGCCCTCGAACTTGGTGCCGGCGTAGATCGTGGGGGTATTGAACTGGATGACACCATTCACGGAATCCTTCACCGGGCAGGAGAAGACCTCGCCGTCTGGGATGTTGCGGAGGCCTTCGCAGGGGCGCGCGCCGATGCCCTTGATGCTGAAGCTGAGGTCCGTGCCGGGCGCGACGAGCCGGACCTTGTCGGCAGCCTTCATGCGTTTGGTCAGCGGTTCCATCGCCTTGGCCATCTTGCGATAGTCCATGGTGCAGACGTTGAAGTAGAAGTCCTCGAACGCCTCGGTGCTCATGTTGGCGGCCTGGGCCATGGACGGCGTGGGCCAGCGGAGGACGCACCATTTGGTCTTGTTGACCCGGTAGTCGAGGACCGGGCGGAGCGTCTTGGAATACTGCTGGAGACGGTCGCTGGGCACGTCGCTGGACTCGGAGGCGTTGTGGGCGCCGCGGATGGCGACGTAGGCCTGCACCTTCTTCATGCGGGCCAGTTCGATGCCCTTCACCAGGCCCGCGTAATTCTCGTCGGAACCGCGGAGCAGTTCGCGGGTGACGCGGGAGTGCCGGCACTCGACCAGTGGCGTCGCCTTGGCGGCGCGGACGGCGCGGATCAGCGCGACGGTCATCTCGTCGGGCACATCCACCATGTCGAGCAGGATGAGTTCTCCCGGCTGGAGGTCGCAGGAGTAGTTGATGAGCAAGTCGGCGAGTTTTGCGTAGCGCGGATCGGCCATAAAAGTGGGCCGAAGGTAGGCGGGGGGCGCCGCGGGGTCGAGCGGCTTTGGGGTGCCGGATTCCGGGGCGGGAAACGAACCTATTTCTCCGCCAACTTTTCCCGGAGGACGGCCAGCCGCGAATTCCAGTCCGCCCAGTCGCCGGCCCAATCAGGGCCGACGTAGAGTTCCTGGGCCTTGGTCCAGGCGGCCTCCGCGGTGGCGAGATGGCGGCGGGCTTCGTCGCGTTTCTTCCACCGCAGGCAGGCTTCGGCGAAGGCTAGGGGATGTTCCGGCCGGTGCGGCGCGCGGCTGAGCGCCTGCTCGAAGTGGTGCCGGGCCTTGTCGTTGTTGCCGACGCTCAGGGGCCAGCCAGGGGCGTTGAGATACAGATAGCCGAGCGAACGGTCCGGTCCGGCGTCACCCACGGCGGGGTCCAGTGCGCGCGCGGTGAGCAGGTGGGTTTCCATTTCCCGAACGAGCTTGAGCGCGCTCATGCCGCGGGTGCTGGCCAACTGCCCGAGGTGCAGCCCAAGGTAGTATTCGAGGCCGGCCGACTGCGGGTGCAGGCGAAGGCCGGCGCGGGCCGTGGCGATGCCTTCCTCAGCAAGCTTGGCCTTGGCGCCGGAGTTGGTCGCCGACTTCGTGGCCTCGAAGGTCAGCCGGGCCAACGCGACCGAGTGAAGGAGATTGGTGGGCGCCGCCGCCAGTTCACGGCGGGCGGCGATCAGTGGCTCCGCGGTCGGGACCGACGGGGGCGTTTCAGCGAGCAATCGGGAGCTTCCCATCAGGGCCAGCCACGCCCAAACGGCAACCCAACCCAGCAGGCGGCGGCGAAGTATTTCGCCCTTCGTCGGAAAATCGGCTTGCCCAGTCATCGTGGACGTCACTATACCGTCGCGGTCTGTCACTGACAGTAATGGTTTCCATCACGCTTCAACTTCAACCGGAGAGGGTCTCTTGAGCCGCCCATTTCCCTCTCGTAACGCACCTCCACCCCCGCTTCACCGGATCAATGGCAAGATTCGCGCGCGTGAAGTCCGAGTCATCGGTCCCGACGGCCAGCAGGTGGGCGTGATCCCGCTGGGACAGGCCATCGTCATGGCCCAGAATTCGGGCCTGGACCTGGTTGAGATCGCGGCCACGGCCATTCCGCCGGTCTGCCGCATCGTCGACTACGGCAAGTTCAAATACGAGCTGTCGAAGAAGGAGAAGGAGGGCAAGAAGCACCAGCACTCCAACGACGTGAAGGAGATCCAGCTCTCGCCGACGATCGATCCGCACGATCTCGGCATCAAGCTGGACCACGCCATCGGGTTCCTCTGCGAGGACCTGAAGGTGAAGATTTCGCTCCGCTTCCGCGGCCGTCAGATGGCCCACACCGAGATCGGCATGGGCGTCGTCCAGAAGTTCCTCAAGGACGTCTCGGGCTGGGGCCAGCCAGACAATCATCCGAAGCTGATCGGTCGTTCGATCAACGTGATGATCAGCCCGCTGCCCAAGCAGAAGCGGGCCAAGAATCCCAAGGAAGTTGCCGGCGCCGCTCCGGGACCCGCCCCGGCACCCGTCGCGAAGCCGGCCCGGGTGGCCGGCGATCCCGATGAATCCGGGGCTCCCGCGGCCGAGTAACCGCGCCGGAAAATGCCAAACTGCTAAGCCACGCCCCGCGGCGTGGCTTTTCTCTTTTCTGCACAGCAGTTAGGTTCGCCGCGTGATCTCCCGCTTCCTTGCCTGGGCCGGTCGTGCCGCCGCGGTTCTCGTGTTCGCGGGAAACCTCCTGGCCGATGCTGGCCCCCGCCTCCGGTTTCACGGCGGCCCGGCTGCCCGCGGATTCGCCATCGCCGAGTTCAGCCTGCCGACCAATCGGCCGTCGGCCGAGGGCTGGGAACTGATCACCGACAAAGGGCGGCTCGCAGTGCAAGCGGATGACCGCGGGCGCGCTTGGGTGGTCTTGCCGGCGCTCGGTGCCGGCCAAACCGTGGATGGGCAACTCGTGGCGGCGACGTCCCGAATCCCGCGGCCGCAGGCCGAAACGAAGACGAATGGCGCCCGACTGGAGCTGCGCCTGCCCGAGGGTTTGGTCGGCACGTATCAGATGGGCGCCGGCGAACTGCCGCGGGGCGACATCCCGGAGAAGTTTCGCCGGGGCGGTTATCTGCATCCGCTGCTGACGCCGGCCGGTCGCCCGGTGACCGACGATTATCCGGCGAACCACCTGCATCACCATGGCATCTGGTCGCCGTGGACCAAGACGAAGTTCGAGGGTCGAACCCCGGATTTCTGGAACATGGGCGACCGCAAGGGGCGCGTGGACTTTGTGGCGCTGGACCACCATTGGAGCGGTCCGGTTCACGCCGGCTTCCGGGCGCGGCATCGGATGGTGGATATGCTGTCCCAGCCCGAGAAGACGGCCCTCGATGAAGCCTGGGAAGTGCGGCTGTTCAACCTTGGCGAAACGATGAACCGGCGCGGCCACGTATTGGAAATCACGATCACCCAGACTTGCGCCACCGCCTCGGCCTTGGAACTGCCGAAGTATCACTACGGCGGCCTGGGTGTTCGCGGCAATTGGGCGTGGAATGGCGCCGACGCGACCCGGTGGCTGACCTCGGAAGGACTCACCAACCGACTCGCCGCCAACGAAACCCGCGGCCGTTGGTGCTGGCTGGGCGGCTTGGTGGACGGCCAGTTGGCCGGGCTGACCGTTCTGGGTGCCGCGGAGAATTTCCGCGCGCCGCAGCCGATGCGGGTGAACCCGACCGAACCGTTTTTCTGTTTCGCGCCTTCGCAGTTGGGCGACTGGGCCATCGAGCCCGGCAAGCCCTACGTGGCGCGGTATCGCCTCCTGCTCACGGACGGCGAGCCGGATCGCGAACTGATAGAGCAGTGCTGGCGGGATTTGGCGGAACCGGTGCGCGTGGAGGTGCTGCGGTAGCAGGGAAGGTCTTCCGGGGCGCGGACGGTCTTCGTCCGCGTGAACACCCAGGCCGCCAGCGGCGCGGCTCAGTGGGACGCCACTCGCGTACGTGGTCGGCCGCACCCCGTTGAAGTTGTTCACCGTCGACTACTGGCTGCTCAGCGTCGGGCGTAAAGCCGGGCAAGTTCCTCCGGCGAAGCGCCGAGATGCCAGCGGAGGTTCACGGTGAACATGCGCCAGTAGGTTCGCAGCACGCCACGTTCGCGGAAGCGGCGGGCGGAGGTGGTGACCGTGGCGTCGGCGAGGGCCAGGCGGCCTTCGCGGCCCAGGGCGCGGCAAAGCAGGTGTTCCTCCATCAGCGGCACGTCGGGCACACCACCGATGCGTTCCAGGACCTCGCGGCGGACGAAGATGGCCTGGTCCGCGTAGGCGAACTGCACGCAACGCATCCGCAGGCTACAGCGAAATTCGGAACCCGACATCAGCCAGTGCGGGTCGCGGAAGGCCTTGCGGAAGGCGCCGCCCACGACGTTGGGATTGGCGAGCGTATCGGCAATGGCGTCGCCGGCATTCTCCGGCAACCAAGTGTCGGCGTGGAGGAACAGCAGGACGTCACCCGTGGCGAGTTGGGCGCCACGGCGAAGCTGGCCGCCCCGACCGCGGGGCCCGGTGAGGAACCGGGCGCCGGCCTGCCGCGCAATCGCCTCCGTGGTGTCGGTGCTGCCGCCGTCGGAGATGATGATTTCGGTGACTTCGGGAACCTGACCCAGCCGCCGGAGGGTTTCGGGCAATTCCCCCGCTTCGTTCAACGAGGGGATGGCCACCGAAAGGCGAAGGCGGGAGGTAGCGTTCACATTGTGCGGGATTAATCACCGCACGTTTCTTGCAGCCATGTCATCATTGCGTTCGCCCAAGTGGCAAACTCTCGCCACTCGGGCGGACCGGCACAGCACCACTCCAATTTTGGTCCACCGCAACGCTCCTCGAACCCCAACATCGTCCCATCAACGCAGATGCCCGAGCTGTGGCCGAAGATAGGCAGCGAAATGGAGTGTGCCGGTTCGATACGGGTCATGAGCGTTGCGGAATCTAGCGGCCTGTCGCGCACCTCAATCTTTGGGTGGCTGTGGAAGCCTTCCCGCAAACCCAGCAGTGGATCGCCAAGACGCATGAAGTCGTGGAGTTGGTCCCAAGTCTCCTGCCGCACAAGATAGGCGTCCGGCGTTCGCCGTCCGCCCGACTTGAATACCGACCATGATCGGCAAGGCTCGAACGCAGGATAACGCCACAACCTGAAGCGGAGTTGGTAGTCACTCAGGGATGGCGCGGATGGGATCCTCGTGGCGTCGCGCAAGAACTCATGCGCACGAGCCTCAGTGTCATACAATTCTTTGGGCCGAACCTCTTTGTTCATGCACGGTTGCCGCAAATATTGTTTTGGCAGCTCTGCGCCCCTTGGCGCCGCGCTCCCCGCTAAAACTTAACCAGCTTCTCCAGCTCGCGCACGCGGCCGGCGATCTCGGCCTTGGTCGCCTTGGTCGTGCGGGCGAGGCCAAAGCCTTCGCAGCAGAACGACGCCACGACGGCGCCATGGACGATGGCGCGGCGCAGGTGCGCGTCGACGGAACCGCCCTTCTGCGCGGCGAGGTAACCGATCAGGCCGCCCACGAAGGAATCACCCGCGCCGGTCGGGTCCACGACCTTCTTGAGCGGATAGGCCGGGGCAACGAACAGGCCCTTCGGCCCGGACAGCAGGGAGCCGTGCTCGCCCTTCTTGATGATGACGTAGCGCGGTCCCAGCTTGTGGATCTTGGCGAGCGCGGCGGGGACGTTGTCTTCCTTCACCAGTTGGCGGGCTTCGCCGTCGTTCAGCACGAGGCAATCCACGCGCTTGAGCAGGCGGAGCAGGTCGGGCAGGGCGATGTTCATCCAGAGGTCCATCGTGTCGGCGATGACGAACGTGGCCTTGGAAATCTGGTCGAGGACGGTGTGCTGGACGGCCGGGGAGATGTTGGCGAGCAGCACGTAGGGCGTGGTCTCGTAGTCGCCGGGCAGCTTGGGCGACCAGCCGTCGATGACGCCGAGGACGGTGTTCAGCGTGCGGCGGTTGTTCATGTTCACCTCGTATTCGCCGGACCAGTGGAAGGTCTGGCCCGCCTTCACTTTTTCGAGGCCGGCGAGGCAGATGCCGTGCTTCTCGTAGAGCTTCACGTATTTGGCCGGGAAGTCGCCGCCGACGACGCCGACGAGCTTGGTCGGGGCAAAGAAGCTGGCCGCGACGGCGGCGTGGCTGGCCGAACCGCCGAGCAGGCGCGGGTTTTCGGACTTGGGAGTCTTGATGGAATCCAGGGCGGTGGTGCCGACGACGAGAACGCTCATGTGTTGAAAGGAATCGAGATGACCGACCCGCGGAAGCTAGCGAATCGGGCGGCGCCGAGGGAAGGGGATTGTCGGCGCGGAAACGGTGCTGCTTGTCCCGGGAGTCACCGCTGGCCGAGTTTCGCTTCCCGGCCTAGGCTGCTCCGCATGATGTCGTTGCGACGCCTGTTTGCCGCCTGCCTGTTGATACTGGCCGCCGGATTCACCGGCCGGGCCGAGGAAGCCCGCCTCCTCCGTTTCCCCGCGCTGCACGGGGATCAGTTGGTCTTCACCTATGCCGGCGACCTTTTCACGGTTTCCGCCAAGGGCGGCGTCGCGCGGCGCCTGACGACCGATCCGAATGGGTTCGAGATGTTTGCCCGGTTTTCCCCGGACGGAAAGACGCTCGCCTTCACCGGCCAGTATGACGGCAACACCGAGGTTTACGTGATGCCGGCCGAAGGCGGCACGCCCAAACGCCTGACCTACACGGCGACGCTGGAGCGCGATGATGTGTCGGATCGGATGGGGCCGAACAACATCGTGATGGCGTGGCGCGACAACGAGACGGTGGTTTATCGCTCGCGCCGCACGCAGTGGAACCCGTTCAAAGGCGAACTCACCTTGGCGAAGATTGGCGGCGGCATCCCGGAAACGCTGCCGCTGCCGCGGGGCGGTTGGTGCAGCTTCTCGCCCGATGGCAAACGGTTGGCCTACAACCGAGTGTTCCGCGAGTTCCGCACCTGGAAACGCTACCGGGGCGGCCAGGCCGACGAGATTTGGCTCTACGACTTCGAGTCGGCGGCGACCACGAAACTGACCAGCGATCCGGCACAGGACATTTTCCCAATGTGGCACGGCGACCGGATCTACTTCGTCTCCGAACGCGACGAAAACCGGCAGGCCAACCTTTACGTGCTGGACCTCAAAACGAAGCAGACGCGCCAACTCACGAAGTTCACCGAGTTTGCCGTGAAATTCCCTTCGCTCGGTGATACGGGCATCGTGTTCGAGAACGGCGGCTTTATCTACCGCCTCGATTTCGGCACGGAACAGGCCGAGAAGGTGGCCATCGAGATCCACGAGGATTTTGCCAGCGGGCGCGGCGGCTGGAAGGACGTCAGCAAGGAGACGACCAGCTACGACGTCGCGCCGGATGGTTCGCGGGCGCTCTTGGGGGCTCGGGGCGAAATCTTCAGCGTGCCGGCCAAGAATGGCCCCACGCGCAACCTCACGCAGACCTCGGGCGTCCATGAGCGCAACGCCGCTTGGTCGCCCGACGGCAAGTGGATCGCCTACGTGAGCGACCAGAGCGGGGAGACCGAAATCTGGATGCGGTCCCAGGATGGGCTGGGTGAACCGCAGCAACTCACGACTGGCGCCGATACCTACAAATACGAACTCGCTTGGTCCCCGGATTCCAAGCGCATCGCGTGGACCGACAAGCTGAACCGGCTTCAGTTCGTTGAGGTGGAGTCCAAGGCGGTGACGCTGGCGGCAAAGTCCGACGCGTTTGAGATCCGTGATTTCGCGTGGGCGCCCGACAGCCAATGGCTGGCGTTCACAAAGCCCGAGGTGCGCCGGTTCGCGAATGTCTACCTCTACGGAGTCGAGGCGAAGAGCACGGTCCAGGTCACGGACGGCTGGTTCGACGTGGGTTCGCCGGAGTTCAGCAGCGACGGCAAATACCTGTTCTTCGTGTCCGAACGGTCTTTCAACCCGACCTACAGCCAGACCGAGTGGAACCACGTCTACAACGACATGGAGCGCATCTACCTCGTCACCTTGGCGAAGGACACCAAGTCGCCGTTCGCCCCGAAATCGGACGAGGTGAAGCTCAAGGACGAGAAGAAGGACGAAAAGCCCAAGGACTCGCCGCCGGACTTGAAGGCGGGGGAAGCCGAGGCCAAGAAGGACAGCGAGAAGGCGGCCGACAAGAAGCTCGACGGCAAAGAAGAACCCAAGAAGGAAGACAAGAAGGTCGTTGTGAAGGTGGACGCCGACGGGATCCAGCAGCGCATCACCGTGCTGCCGCCCGGCGCCGCGGGTTATGGCGGGCTGACTTCGGTCGGGGACAAGCTGTTCTATTTCAAGAAGGGCAAGCTGCACTTCTACGAACTCGACAAGGAGAAGGAGACCGAGGTCGGTGACGCCGCCGGTTATCGCGTGACGGCGGACCGGAAGAAGATGCTTGTGAAGGTGGGCGCCGACTTCGCCATCATTGACCTCCCGGGCGGCAAGCTCGATCTCGGGGACAAGAAGCTCAGCCTCGCCGACCTCAAGGTGACCCTCGACCGCCGCGCCGAGTGGAACCAAATCTACGCCGAATGCTGGCGCCAGATGCGCGACTTCCTGTTCGACCCGAACCTGCACGGCGTGGACTGGCCGGCGATGCGGAAGCGCTACGAACCCTTGCTGGCGCATGTCCAGCACCGGGCCGACCTGACCTTCCTCATCGGCGAGCTGATCGGGGAATTGAACATCGGCCACGCCTACGTGGGCGGCGGAGATTATCCCAAGCCGGAACGGGTTTCGCTGGGCCTGCTGGGCGCGAAGCTTAGCCGCGATGCCAGCGGCTTCTACAAGGTGGACCGCATCCTGCGGGGCCAGAACTGGGACCCGAAATATCGCAGCCCGCTGACTGAGATCGGCGTCAACGTGAAGGCGGGCGATTTCATCGTCGCGGTGAACGGCAAGTCCACCCGGGACATGACCGACCTCTACGCGGCCCTCGTGGGCACGGCCGGAAAACAGGTGAAGCTCAAGGTCAACAGCACGCCCAAGGACGACGGGGCGCGGGAAGAAACCGTGATCCCGACCGCCGACGAGCAACCGCTCTACTACCTCGACTGGGTGCTCGGAAACATCGAGAAGGTCGAGCAGGCAAGCGACGGCAAGATCGGTTACGTGCATGTGCCCGACATGGGCGTGCCGGGGCTCAATGAGTTCGTGAAGTTCTACTACCCGCAGTTGCACAAGGAGGCGCTGGTCGTGGACTGCCGCGGCAACGGCGGCGGCAACGTGTCGCCGATGATCATCGAGCGACTGCGCCGGGAGCCCGCCATGTGGACGGTCGCGCGCAACGGCGCCGTGAATCTGGACCCGACCGGCCAGGTGCTCGGCCCGAAGGCGCTGCTCATTGACCAACACAGCGCCAGCGACGGCGACATCGTGGGCTACCGGTTCCGGAAGCACAAACTGGGGCCGATCATTGGCCAGCGCTCCTGGGGCGGGGTCGTCGGGATCCGCGGAAGCTTGCCGTTGCTGGATGGCGGCACCCTGAACCGGCCGGAGTTCAGCCGCTTCGACCTCGAGGCGAAGGAGTGGATCATGGAAGGCACCGGCGTGACACCCGACATTGAGGTGGACAACGATCCGGCCCGCGAATTCGACGGCATGGACGACCAGTTGAACCGGGCAATCGCCGAGCTCCGGAAGTCGATGGGGCAGAATCCGGTCAAGGTGCCGCGGCCACCGGCCTATCCGGACAAGGCAAAATAGTCATGGGCGCGCAGGTCAGGGGCCGAAATTACCGCCAACCACAGGTTGCGGTGACCTAAACATTTCTTGGCCTCCGATTTGACAGGCCGATGTAGAGCGACAGCTTCACGGGGCTTCTCTCCATCATGCTTTCCAAGCACCTCACCTGGCCTTCGTTCGCCTCCGCGTCGCGTGATGTTCCCGCAGGCATTGTCGTTTTCTTGGTGGCCCTTCCGTTGTGTCTGGGCATTGCCCTCGCGTCGGGAGCGCCGCTTTTTTCGGGCGTCATCGCTGGGATTGTTGCCGGCCTGGTCGTGGCGATGTTTTCCGGCTCGGAGCTGAGTGTCAGCGGGCCGGCAGCCGGGTTGGCGGTCATCGTGCTGGCCGCGATTCAAAAGCTCGGGTTCGAGGTGTTCGCGGCCGCCCTGGTCCTGTCGGGCGTGGTGCAGATCGTATTCGGCATTCTGCGCGCAGGCGTGATCGGCGACTACATTCCCAACAGCGTGATCAAGGGCATGCTGGCCGCCATCGGCGTGGTCATTATCCTGAAGCAGCTGCCGCACGCCCTGGGTGACGACAAGGATTTCGTCGGCGACGAGTCGTTCCGCCAGAAGGACGGCCTGAATACCTTCAGCGAGATCATGGATTCGCTTTCGGCGCTCAGTCCCGGGGCAATCCTCATCACGCTCAGTTGCATCGGTGTGCTGCTGCTGTGGGAACGGCCGGCGATGAAGAAGATGAAGTGGACCTCGGTGGTTCCAGGTCCCTTGGTGTGTGTGGTGCTGGGGACGGTCTTCAACGAGGTTTACGGCAGCGTGGTCCCGGGCTGGAAGCTGACTGCGGAAAAGGATCACCTGGTCGAACTGCCGGTCCCCGGTTCGCTGAAGGAGTTCCTCGGGGTGTTCACCTTTCCCCAACTGTCCGCGCTTTGGAAACCCGAGGTTTGGGTCACCGCCGTGACGCTCGCGTTGGTCGGCAGTATTGAGACTCTCCTGTGCATTGAGGCCACGGACAAGCTGGACCCGGAAAAGCGGATTTCGGATACCAACCGGGAGCTCCGGGCGCAGGGCGTTGGCAACGTCATTTCCGGCCTCCTGGGCGGCCTTCCGATCACGTCGGTGATCGTCCGCAGCTCGGCCAACGTCTACGCCGGCGGGCGGACACGGCTGTCCGCGATGGTGCACGGGTTCCTTCTCCTCGTGGCGGTGGTGTTCTGTGCCGCGCTGCTCAACCGGGTCCCGCTGGCGGCCCTCGCGGCGGTGCTGCTGATGGTGGGCTACAAGCTGTCGTCCCTGAAGATCATCAAGGAGATGTGGGCGCAGGGGCTGAACCAGTTCATCCCCTTCGCGGTGACTGTGGCGGCGATCGTTTTCACGGATCTGCTCAAGGGCATCGGCATCGGCTTGCTGACCAGCGTCTTTTTCGTCATCCGGTCGAACCACCACGCGGCCATCACGTTGGTCAACGAGCAGGCGGACTGGCTGGTCCGCTTCAACAAGGACATCTCGTTCATCCACAAGGCCGAATTGAAACGCCGGCTCCGGGAAATTCCGGACAATGCGACCGCCATTTTTGACGCCACCAAGTCCCTTTATGTCGACCGCGACATCTACGAAACGGTGAAGGAATTCGAGACGGCCGCCGCCTACCGGGGCATCCAGATCGAGTATCACAACTTCTTCGGCAAACAACTCGCCAAGGCCTGAACCTGAAACCACGACCGCCCATGGAAACCTACAAACGGCTGCTGCTGAACAACAAGGCTTGGGTCGAGGACAAGCTGAACCTCCGGCCCGATTTCTTCACGAAATCATCGGGCGTCCAGAAGCCCGAATTCCTATGGATCGGGTGCTCCGACAGCCGGGTCCCGGCGGAGGAAATCACTGGCGTCGAACCAGGCGAACTGTTCGTCCACCGAAACATCGCGAACTTGGTCGTGCACACGGATTTTAACGTCCTCAGCGTCATCCAATACGCGGTGGAAGTGCTCAAGGTGAAGCACATCATCGTGTGCGGCCACTACGGCTGCGGCGGCGTCAAGACGGCGCTCGGGCGTCAGCATCTCGGCCTGATCAACAAATGGCTCCGGCACATCAAGGATGTCTACCGGCTTCACGCCGCCGAGTTGGACGCCATCTCAGATGAGACCCGACGGTATGAACGGCTCATCGAACTCAATGTGACCGAGCAAGTCCGCCATCTCGCCCAGTTGACCTTCGTCCAGCACGCCTGGAAGAAGGAGCAGCGGCCCATGCTGCATGGCTGGATCTATGACATTCACAACGGCAACCTGAAAACGATCAGCACAATCCAGCCTGGGGATTTGCCGCACGAGATTGACGCCTACGAGTTCCCTGATTGACGGCGCCATGGTCGGGCTGTCCGGGATGGGGAAAAATGGCTTCGCCCGACCCGCCGGCTGGCGCTTAATTCGCCCGTGCGTTTCCGAAAAGTCACCCTGGTGGGAGTCGGCCTGTTGGGCGGTTCGCTGGGCATGGCCCTCCGCCAGCGAGGGCTCGCCGAGCACGTCTGCGGCGTGGTCCGCCGTTCGGCCATCATCGCCGACTGCGAGCGGCTCGGCGCCGTGGACATGGCGACAAGGAACCTCGGCCCCGCGGTCCGCGGCGCGGATCTGGTGGTGCTCTGCTCGCCCATCGGGCAAATGGGGCCGCTGACCCAGGAACTGATCCCCTATTTGGAGCCCGACGCCTTGGTCACCGACGTGGGCAGCGTCAAGGGCACCTTGGTGGATGAATTGGAAGCGCCCATCGCCAAGGCGGGCGGCCATTTCATCGGCAGCCATCCCATGGCGGGTTCGGAGAAAACCGGAGTTCAGTCCGCCCGCGCCGACCTGTTCGAAGGTGCGCTGTGCGCCGTCACCCCGACCCCGCGTTCCCATGCCCCCGCACTGGCGCAGGTGCAGCAACTCTGGGCGGCGCTGGGGTCGCGCGTGTTGACGTTGTCGCCGGCCCAGCACGACGACCTTGTGAGCCGTTCCAGCCATCTGCCGCACGTGGTAGCGGCGGCCCTGGCCAACTACGTCCTCAGCCCCGCCAATCCGAAGGAGCAGGCCGCCCTGTGTGCGGGCGGTTTCCGGGATACGACCCGGATCGCGAGCGGATCGCCCGAGATGTGGCGCGATATCGCCTTGGCCAACCGCGAGAATCTTGGCCGTGTGCTCGGCGTGCTGATCGAGGACTTGCAGGAGTTCCAATGCTCGCTCCGGCAGGGCGACGCCAAGGCCGTCACGGAATTCTTCACCTCCGCCAAGCAACGCCGCGACTCCTGGGCCAATCCCTCCGCCACGGCGACCGCCGAATGATCACCTCCCGCGGCGTCAGGCCAAGAACTTGATCGGAGTGAATTTCCGTCCCAGCACGGGCTCGCTGGCGGTGCCCAGCCATTGTTCCAGCACGGCGGCGTAAACGCTGCGGAAGTCCGTGGAGAACTGGACGTCGCCATTCACCAAGTTGTCCGGATTCAACGATGGGGCCGTGCCATGAATCCCGGCCTTCACACCGCTCCCGAACAGGAACAGCGGTGCCGCTGCGCCGTGGTCCGTTCCGCCGCTCGCGTTTTCGGCGACCCGTCGACCGAACTCGCTGAAGGTCAGCACCAGCACCCGGTCGAGCTGCCCGAGCGCCTTGAGGTCGGCGAGGAATGCCTTCAGGCCATCGCCGAGTTCGGTGAGCAACCGTTGGTGAGTCGGGAGCTGTCCGGTGTGGGTATCGTAGCCCCCCTGGCTCATGTAATAGACCCGCGACGTCATGCCACCGGCAATCAGCCGGGCGACGAGCTTGAGGTCGTTCGCGAGCCGGCCGGCCGGATAAGCCGCCTGGTTCTTCGCCTTCTGGGCGAGGCTGCGAATCTGGTCGCTGCTCACCTGCGCATCGAGGGCGGTGCGTTCGAGGAAATCCATCGGGGACGCGGTCGGCACACTGCCGCTGAGCGTGTCCACGGTGCTTCCCGTCCTGGCCGGCTCGGTCAGCACGCTCGGGTCGGCCGCGGCATTCATCTGCCGGTAGAATTTCTCGCCCCCGGCCGTCTCGCCCATTTCCGGCGCGTCGCCATCCACGTAGCGGAAGGCATCGGGGTTTTCCACGGCGACACCCTTGGGGTGGTTCGCGGCGAAGGCCAGCGGCGCCTGCCGGCCCACGCACAGCCCCACCGTCGGGGCCGCCCCGGCACAGGCATGGTCGAAGTAACGACCGAGCCAGCCCTTGTTGGAAAAACGGTCGCTGTCGGTCGCCGTCATCCAGATATCGGTGCTGCGGAAGTGGGAACGGTTCGGATTTGGATAACCGACCGCCTGGATGGCCGCCAGTTGCCCCGCGTCGTGCAGCGCCTTGAAACCCGCGAGCGCGGGATGCAGGCCCAGTCGCTCATCCAGCTTCAGCACCTGATTGGCCTTCAGCCCCAGCTTGGGTCGGGCGCGGTGGTAATGGTCGTCGCCGAACGGCACGAGGGTGTTGAGCCCGTCATTGCCGCCGGCGAGCTGCACGACCACGAGGATCGGTGCATCTTTGCCGGTGGTCGCTTGCGTCGCCTTGCCGTTTTCGGCCGCGTGGAGTTGTTCAAACGTCGCGGCGAGGAACGACGGCACGGTGGCAGTCAGGGCGCCGCCCAGCGTGGACGTGCAGAGGAACGAGCGGCGGGTGTGGAGCGAATTCATGACGGGAAAAGCGAAGTGGGTTCAGGCGAGCTGGTATTCGGGCGTGCACATGGCGAGCCGGAGCACGCCTTGGAGATCGTGGTCGTCGAGGTCACGCTGCGCCTTCAGGTAATCCAAAAGCGAACGGCGGCTCCGTTCGGTGAACGGTCCCTGAATCAGCCGTCGCTCCAGCTCGGCGAGCACGCCGTCGGCCTCGGCCCGGGCCGGCGTCGGAAACAGGAGTTTCAAGTCGGCGGAACCCGGCCGGCTCAGGCGCTTCAGGCGTTCCAACTGGCGCTGGCGTTCCGGTTTGGTGTTCTTCCCCGCAGCGACGGGCAGGCTGTTCTCGCCCGTGACCAGCATCAGCGCGAGGTTGTGGCGATTCAGCAGGGTGTTGGTGTTGATCCAGGCGGCCCCGCCATCCCAGCCCTTCACGTTGGGCGGATTGAAAAGTTCCTGGCCGAGGTGCCGCTGGATCTGCACGCACACGAGCGGCGGCGGAAGGGGCCGTTCCAATTGGCGGCAGGCCTGCACCAGCAATTGCACCGGCGACTTGATCTGCTGCCGCACCACCGCCGGCGCATGGAACGCCTCACTCCGGAACAGCGTCCGCAGCACCGGCCGGAATTCGCCGTTGTGCCGCCGGAACTCCGCCGCCAAGGCGTCGTTCAGCGCGGCGTTGGGCGGCGTGCCCGCGAAGAAGGTCCACAGCTTGCCCATGATGAAGCGGGCACTCTGCGCGTGTTGGGCAATCAGGCGCAGCAGGTCGCCGGCGTCGAGGTTGCCGGTTTTGCCGAGGACCGTTTTCCGGCCGCCATCCCGCAGCCGACGGCGCTCGACCGGTTCCAGCTTTTCGCGATCGAGGGTAAGTCCGGTGAGAGCGCGGGCGGCTTCTGTGACGTCCTGTTCCGTGTAATGGCCCTCGCCCAGAGCGAAGAGCTCCATCAGCTCCCGCGCATAGTTTTCGTTGGGGTGGTCCGGCTTGCTCTGCGCCTGGTCCAGCCAGATGAGCATCGCCGGATCGCGGGTGACCTCGGTCAGCAGGGTTTCCCAGCGGCCGGCGCCGTGGCGGCGGAATAGGTCGTTCTGGCGCCACATCAGGTAGGGCTCCTTTACCTTCAGCACGCTGGTGGCGAAGTGGCCGTGCCAGAACAGCGTGAGTTTCTCCCGGAGCGGATGTTCTTCGGCGAGCATCCGGCCGAGCCACCAATGCTGGAGCTCCAGCATCTGATCCCGGTGGAGCCGGTTGCGCTCCTGCTGGAGCCGCTTGCGTTCGTCCGCGTCGGCTTTGCGGAAGGCGCGGAACCGCTCCGCCCGGTCCGGGTCCGGCTTGGCCCAGGTTGGCGCGGGTTGACCGGGCTCGGGCGCCGTAAAGGCCAGTAGCTGGTCCACGGCGGCGGCGGGGGAGAGCCGGGCCAACGCTTCGACCTGTGCCGGCGAGCCGCCGAAGCCGGCGCGATTCAGCAGGTGGGCCGCGGCCGCGAAGTTCCACCGCGAGGCAGGCAGCTCGGTCAACATACGTCGGGGTTGACGCTGCGCTGTGGCGCAAGGTTTCACAGGGCTCCGAGAATCTCGGGGGCGACTGGAAACGATTTCACAATTCCCTGACAATTCGGCTGCCGTCCCCGGGCAGGCTGGGCTAACAACTCGTGGCCACCTTCATGTCACCGCTGTTTGGCACGCTCACCGAATCGGTCCTGCTCATCGTGGGGCTCTGCCTGGTGCCGCTGGCGGGATTCTGGCTTTGGCGGCGTTTCGTTAAGCCGGCCAGGGCCAAACGAACCGAGCTGTGGAGCAGCCTGATGTTCCTTCTGTTCGTGGTCGGACCGCAGGTCAACTGGCGGCTGATGGATCTCCGGGACCGTCAGTGGACGGCGACCGCGGGCGATTGGGCCTGGCTCACCTCGCTAGCGGCATTGACGGGCTTGCACTTGTGGCGTCTGCCGAAATTGTGGCGGGCGGTTCGCGCCGAGCGCCTTGCCGCGAATGCGGCGGGTATATCTTCGGCACCTTCGTTGCGTGGGCAGTTGCTCCTGATCCTCCTGCCGGTCGTGGGACTTGCCGTCGTCGGGATGATTTCGCTGGCCCGTGATCGCGCCGCGGTGGAGGCCGCGGCGCGGCGGGAGGCGGAGGAAGTGGCGCGGGAACTGGCCGGCCGACTCGGCGGGGCGTGGCCGAGTCGGCTGGGCGAGGTCGAAATAGCCGGCAACGTCTGGCTTGGAAATGGCGCC
Source organism: uncultured Verrucomicrobiota bacterium (assembly GCA_964602595.1). Lineage (GTDB taxonomy): Bacteria > Verrucomicrobiota > Verrucomicrobiia > Limisphaerales > UBA9464 > CAIWAH01. Next base: position 196,502 of record CAZRRO010000010.1, read on the forward strand.
ATCGGTTCCGGCAAGGTCGATTGGCCCGGCGAGGGGCAACCGAACTTGGACCCGAACCAGGTCGCCGACCTGTTGCTCGAACGCGGGCGGCGTAATTACCGGGCCAAACCCAAAGAGGTGCTTCCTGTGGCCGTCCGGTTTGCGGCCGATGGCACGTTGGTCGAGCCGCAGCCTTTTCGGACCGTGCCCCGGCCGTCGGACTGGAGTCGCAACCTGCCTGGCGACGCGGCAACGGCTTGGGACAATCTCAAGGCGGCCGAACTGGACCGTGGTCATCCCGAGCGGCTGTCGGCGGCGGTGCAGGCGTTGGACGCAGCGACGGACGAGCCGGGCCCAAACCGGCAGGCCGAGTTTCTGTTGCTCCAAAGTTCTCCGGCTGATGAATCAGCGACCGTGGCCAAGCTGATTGAACTCGGGCGCCGCGCCGTCCGCGATCGGCTTGAGACGGAGCATGGGCTGCCCCTCGGCGTTGTGGCCCTGGCGGAGGCAGCCCGTCGTTCGCCTGAAGCCAGGCTGGAGCAGGAATGGTTCTGGCTGTTGGGCGAACTGACGTTTCAGCAGCCGTCTTCCCTGACCCCGTGGGTGCTGGACTTGGGCGACGAACTGGCGAGGCGAACCGGCGATCCGAAGAAGGCAGAATTGATCGGCAAACTGCGGGCGCGGTGGATCAGTTCCGAACGGCTGCGCGAACTGGCCGGGCGGCTGACGGAATTGGTGCGGCCTTCACCGACGCTGCACGAGAACCGATGGCTGACGAACCGTGAGACCGAATGGTTGGCGGTAATCCAGCCGGGAGTTTCGTTCCTCAACACGTCCACGAACGGTCGCCCAATCACGCTTACCAACCGGGAATCCCAAGCGCGCCTTTTTTCCGCCGACACCCTGGCGTTGGCCGCCTTCAACGGGCTGCACACCGTGGCCTGGATCAACGGCCGGGAACGCCTTACGCCGCCGCGGCTGCCGACCGGAATGTCGCTGTCACTCGAACTGGAGGGGAAACCGTTGAGTGTGCCCGCGGAGCGGCCGGTGCAGGACGTTCCCGCTCCGGTGTTCGCCGAGGTTTCGGGCGAGTTTCGGGCGGATGGGATCATGGGTGAGACTGGTGAACGCTTCGATGCCTGGCCCTCCCGCCCGAAGTTCACCGTCCGCGTTCACCTCGCGGACTCGGCGGCGCTTTTTGCGGCGCAGCGGCGGCAGCAATGGCTGTTCGGCGGCATGATCCTGGTCACGGCGGGCGTCGCCGGAATCGGGGCGTGGCAGATGAACCGGGCCTTTCGCCGGCAGCTCGCGCTCAACGCGGAGAAGTCGAACTTCGTGGCCAGCGTCTCGCACGAACTGCGGACGCCGCTGGCCAGCCTGCGCCTGCTGGCGGAGGGCTTGGCCGCCGGCCGGGTCGAGGAGGAATCCAAGCGGCGCGAATACTCCGGCTTCCTCGTGCAGGAAACCCGCCGGCTTGGCGCGCTGGTGGAGAACGTCCTCGATTTCGCCCGCATCGAGCAGGGGCGGAAGCAATACCAGTTCGAACCCACCGACCTCGGCCGGCTGGTGGCGGCAACGGTCCGGTTGTTCGAACCGTTGGCGGCCGAGCGACAGGTTCGCCTGGAGCTGAACCTGCCGGCGGGATTGGCGGAACCGGGCAGGAGCCTGGAACTGAACGCCGACGGCGCCGCGCTTCAGCAGGCGTTGGTGAACCTGCTCGACAACGCGCTCAAGCACGCCCCGCCGGACTCGGCGGTCACCGTCGCGCTGGAGGGTGCTGACCGCACTCCGTTGGGTTGGATTCGCCTGAGCGTGACCGACGCCGGTTCGGGCGTTCCGCCGGAGGATCACGAGCGGATCTTCGAGCGGTTCTTCCGGCGTGGCTCGGAGTTGCGCCGGGACACGCAGGGGGTCGGCCTGGGGTTGGCCATCGTGAAACACATCGTTGCGGCCCACCGGGGACGTGTGTGGGTGGAGAGCCAGCCGGGGCAGGGCGCTCGGTTCGTCGTGGAGTTGCCGCTCGGAGAAAGCAATCAGTGTTCAGTGGCCAGCAATCAGTCGGCGGGACGGAATGACCAATGAGCAATGGCCAATGACCAGTCCCACTGAATACTGACGACTGAATACTGATTACTTCCTCCAATGCCCCGCGTCCTGATCATCGAAGACGAGCTGCCCATGCGCACTGTGTTGGGCGACCTCCTCGTTTCGGAAGGGCATCGCGTGCTGACCGCGGCTAACGGCGCCGACGGCCTGGAGCGCGCCCTCGCCGAGCAACCGGACCTGATCCTGCTCGACGTGATGATGCCGCGGCTCGACGGGTTTGCCCTCGCGCAGGAACTGCGGCGGCTGGGCCGGGCCACGCCCATCCTGATGCTCACCGCCAAGGGGCAGGTTGACGACCGCGTGCGTGGCCTCGATGCCGGCGCCGACGATTACCTCGTCAAACCCTTCAGCGGCGACGAACTGCTGGCGCGGGTGCGAGCCCTGCTGCGGCGTTTCCAGCGCGGCGTGGCAGCGCCGACGGTGTTGCGCTTGGGCGAGGTGGAAGTGGACTTCGCCCGTTTGGAAGCGCGGCGGGCCGGCCAGCCGCTGCACCTGACGGCCAAGGAATTTGCCCTGCTCCGGCTGCTGGCCGAGACGCCGGGCGAACCGGTGACCCGCGAACGGTTTCTCGACGTGGTCTGGGGCGTGAATTCGTTTCCGACCACACGCACCGTGGACACGCACCTCGCCAGCCTGCGCGCCAAGCTGGAGCCCGACCCCAATCGTCCCCGCTTCCTGAAGACGGTTCACGGCGTCGGCTACCGGCTGGAACTGGCCGGAAAGGAGGAGCGGTGAACAGCGAAGACGCGAAGGCGCGAAGGCGCGAAGATTTCGAATCGGCCCGCTTCGGCCTGTTCCCGCATTCCTGCTTTCCAGGTTTCTTCGGTCCCGGATTTTGCATTTCCCTGACAATTCCCGCGCCGCATCCCGGCATCTTGTCGCCATGAAAAATCCCTTCCTGCTGTTCTCACTCACGGTCTCGGTCGTCGTTGCCCTGGCCGCAGACCCGCTCACCGAAGCCTTCCAGCGCGGCCTGCTCGCCGAGGAATCCCAACGCGACCTGAAGGCCGCAGCCGCGGCTTACGGTGAGGTGTTGCAACAGGCCGACGCCCAGCGCGAACTGGTCGCCACCGCGCTGTTCCGGCTCGCCGAAACGCAGCGCCGACTGGGCCGCACCAACGAGGCGCTGGCCGGCTACCGGCGCCTGGTCCGCGAGTTTTCCGACCAGACCAACCTCACCGGTTTGGCGGTCGTCCGGCTGCCGGAGAAAGCAGCGGGCGGTCCCGGAGTCCAGTTATTGGAAGCGCAGTTGGAACAGTCCGGGCAATTGCTGGCCCGCACGAGCCGCGACCAGACCGAGTTGGCCGGCTTCCTCCGGCAGACCCGGGCGCTGGCGTCGCTCGGCGAGATTTCCAGCGCACTGGCGGCCCGGTATCCGAGCGTGGAATTGCAGCGCCTGCGGGCGGAGCGCAACTCGGCCGAAGTCGCGGCGGCCCGGCTGTCTCCCGACTTTGGTCCGCAGCACCCGGAAGTCGTCCGGAATAAATCCGTCTTGGCCAAGCTGGATGAACAGCTCGAACGCGAGATTACCAGCATCTTGAACGGTCTGGATGTCCGCGAGCAGGCACTCGGAGCTGACGTGGAATCCCAACAGCGTGTCGTGCGCCTGTTGGAGGCGAAGCTGGCCCAGGAACGGAGCGATTCGGGCGTCACCGCCGCCCCCGGAGTGGGCCGATCCGAGGCGATGCAACTGTTGGCCGAGGAGATCCGGCTGGCCGAAGCGCAGGTGGCGGAGATCCGGCTCCAGGGTTCCCAGGGCGCGGCCACGCAGGCCGAGCTGCTCCAGGCCCAGCGCGACGTGTTGTCGCTGAAGCGGCAGGCGGCCCGTTTGCGGCAGCCTGACTTGATGGATGTCCTTTCGGGACCAGCGGTTGCGGCCCCGCCGGAAACGGATGAGGAGTCCCGCGAGATCGAACGGGTGCGGCGGATGTTGGCGAACAGTCCGGACCTGATCAACGCGCCCAAAGGCGACCCGCTGGAAACACCGTTGCAAACCGCCGCGCGCCTGGACCAGGCCCGGGTCGTCGAATTCCTCTTGGCGCAGAAGGCGGACTTGAACGTTCCCCGAGGTGGACGGACGCCGCTGCATGTGGCGGCCAAGGCCGGACACAAACGCATGGTGGAACTCCTGCTGAAAGCCGGGGCCAAGGTGGATGCCCAGGCCGGCGACGGGCAGACGCCCCTGCACATGGCGATTGCGGCCGGCCACCGGCAGGTCGTGCAGGCGCTTGTTTCTGCCGGGGCCAATCTTTCGTTGCGGACCCAAGCAGGGCCAGTCTTTGCCTCGTTGCCCAACCGGGGCGCTGTAACGGAAGTGACGCCAATGGGGCTGGCGATCGCCCTTGGAAATCTGCCGTTGGTGGAACTGCTGGCCGCGGCTGAGGCCAACCTCAACGAGCCGGTGGCCAACGCGCAAGGCCGTTCACAGACCGCCCTGACGCTTGCCCTTCAGGCCAAAGCGTTCTCGCTGGCGGCCCGGCTGCTCGACTTGGGGGCCAATCCCGCGATCGAGGCGGATGGCGTGGCGCCGATGCTTTGGGCCGTGTCGACTTCCGCGCCGCCGGACTTGCTGGATCGTCTGCTCAAGGGCGGTGCCCGTCTGACGGCCAAGACGGAGCAGGGCGAGCCGTTGCTGCATGTTGCAGTAGGAAATGACTCGGTGGATGGAGCCCGCTGGTTGCTTGCGCACGGGGTTCCAGTGGATGAGCCCAATGGCGACGGTGCTTCCGCGCTGTGGTTCGGCGTTTCCAACTTGGGCCCCAGAGCGACACCCGAGCGAAGGGCGATAGTGGAGTTGCTGCTCGGGGCGAAGGCGAACCCCAACCTGGCGAACCGCAGCGGCCTTAGTCCGCTCAGGCTGGCCGTGGATTCAGGTCAGCTGGAAACGGTCAAACGGTTGCTGCAAGCCGGGGGCGATCCGAACCAATCCCATCCGACGTTGGGGCCGTTGCTCAATGCGGCCATCGTGGGAGCCCGCCCTTCTCCCGGAGTGACCTTTCCAACGTCTGTGCCAAGTTTCGGCGGAGTTGGACGTGGCTCGGAGCAGGCCGGATCGAAACGTGAGGTCGCTGAGGCGTTGCTGGCGGCGGGGGCTGACCCTAATGCCGAACATGAAGGATATCGGCTGTTGGGTCACGCCATCAACCTGGGCCCGGAATGGGTGCAACTGTTCCTGACTCACCGGGCGGACCCAAACCGTCGCCCCAGTGCCGGCGGCGATACCCCGCTGGAGGCCATCCAGCGTTACCGGACCCAAGGACGTCCGCAAAACATGACGTTGGAAAGCCTGGCCGAGAGCGAACGATTACTCCGGGCCGCCGGGGCAAGGGATGACGTGCCGGATTTCAGCGCGATCAAGGTGGCACGCAAATCGGCAAACTACGTGCAGGCCGTGTTCCGTTCCGGCGCCACCAACGATCCCAACCGGTTCACCCTGCTCGAATTGCTCGCGACGCACTACGGCGAGATGACGGCACCGGTCGCCTTCCGGGGCGTTGATCCCGCAGCCGGCGGCGGCGATTTGGGCGGGGTGGGGATCGCACCAGCGCCCCGACTTGTCCCCGTCCGTCATCGATTTGCCCAAAAGGGAGTCGGGCTCGGGTTCACCGATTGGCGGCGGGTGGTGATCTACCGGGCGGCCAAGCAGGGATTGGAACGGCAGGAGTTGCCGGTCGATGTGGAGGCACTGGTTGCGGCCGGCGATTGCGGTCGCGACGTGGCGCTGGAATGGGGAGATGTGGTGGAGCTACCGGAGCGGGACCATCCGGTCGGGGCGGCGTTCGAGGGGGTGCCGGCGGGCATGGAAAAGCTGTGGCAATCTTGCCTGGCCCGGACCGTGACCATCACGATCAAGGGTGAGGCGAAGCCGCTGAAACTTGCGGTCGGCGCGGAGACTTCCGGGAGCACGCCGGGCATCAATCCGTTCAGCCTCATGGGAGCACTGCGTCAGCCGGGTCTGCTGCGAACTTCGTCCGATCTGCGCCAGGTCCGCGTGGAACGTCCGGCTGCGCCGCAACCCCTGCGCTGGCAACTGGACTGCTCAGATTCCGGGGCTGCCGCTACGTTCTGGCTCCGCGACGGGGACGTCATCGTGGTCCCGGACTTGCCCGCCGGTGGAAAGTAGCCCGGCGCCGCAATCGCGGGAGCGCGGGTCTCCGAGCCGCGTTGGGCAACGTTCGTTCGGCCGGATGCGGATACTCACGACTCAGAGAGTCGCGCTCCTGGGTCAGCCGGGAGTTGCCGGGGCGGCCGGCTTGACCGCGGCCTCCAGCATTCGGATTACCGTGTCGCCGTGCTTGAGCTGTTTGCGCTCCTGCCAGTGCGGGCCGAGTTCCAGCGTGTCGCGTTTGGTGTGGCCGAGGACGAAGAGGCCGCCGGGAACCAGCAGCGAGGGCAGGTTCGGTTCGTCGAGCAACTGCTGGGCGAGCGACTTCGAGCGGTGGCCCACGTTCTTCTCGCCGTAGGGCGGGTCGGCGATGATCAGCTCGAAGCGGCGCTGCTGGTGGGCGAGCTGCGGCAAAACCGCGAATACATCGGCCACGCGCAGGTGGACGGCGGTCGCGGGCAGGCCGGATTCGCGCAGGTTGCGTTCGTAGAACCGGGCGTGCTTGGCGGACTTCTCGACGCTGAACAGTTCGACTGCGCCGCGGCTCAGGCATTCGTGTCCGAGGGCGCCGGTGCCGGCGAACAGGTCGAGCACGCGGGCGCCGTCCACGAAGCCGCCGAGGCTGTTGAAGACGGCCAGCTTGACCTTGTCCGGCATGGGCCGGACCCCGATGCCGTCGGGCACGTGTTGCAGCCGGCCCGCCGCGATTCCACCAATGATGCGCACGCCCGACTGTGGCGGCAGGCAGACCCTTGGGGCGAGCCTGCTGTTGCCGGGGAGTGGCGGGGCCCGGCGGATGGCTTACGGTTCGAAGTCGGCTAATACGCGACGGCGTCCAGCCCAATGCGGCGGCAGAGGAACAACGCCCGCGGGCCGTGGAAGCGGTCGGTGATCACGGTGCACTCGGTCAATTGCCACGGTCCGTGAGCACTGCGGACAGATTCCCAGGTGCGTTCACCAAGTTCGTCGAGGTCCAGTTTGCCGCGCGGCACGCCGAGCCGGACCAGGGCTTCGGCCATTTCCCGTGGTTCGTTGCAGCCGCGGTTGTCGGGATGCCCGCTGACGAGCAGGCGATCCACCTTGCCGGCCGTGAACAGGCGCGCGGCGGCCGCGACGCGATTCTCGAAGTGACGGTTGGGCGAGCCATCGGGCCGAAGCCGGTCGGTCCCGAGCATCAGGCCAGTCTCGCGGTGGGGCAGCGCGGCCAAATCGTCGAAGGTGCGCGCCGCGGCGGTCCGCACCATCCAGACGTTGACCGTCGCGACGAACGCCAGCCCGGCCAACATCGCGACCACGGCCCAACGGAACCAAGCCACGCGACCCCGAACTGGGTGAAGCGGCGAGGTGGCGGGAGCAGGTTTCATCTCGTCGTGAAGCGGGCCGAAGGGTAACGAGGGCGGCGCCGTGTCCAAAACAGATTCACCGTCCCGCCCGTGCCCGGTCTGCGCCGGCATCCAGTCGGATGCCTGGGCGCAGAAGGGCAGGCTCCGCCTGGTCCGCTGCGGGGGATGCGGCCTGGTGTTCGCCTCACCGCTGCCGGCGGCGTTCGGGAGCGGCGAATACTACGAGGCGGCCGGCGCGGCGTTCTACCTGTCGGCGGACAAGCTGGCCGGGGATCACTCGCCGGTCCGCTATGAACGCGAACTGAAGCTGTTCCGGTCGCTGTGCCCGGGCGGCCGGGTGCTGGATGTCGGTTGCGGGACGGGCGGCTTCCTCCATCAGTTGCGGCTGAGGTTTCCCGGCGCCTACGACGTGCTGGGCACCGACATCGCCGGGCCGGCGCTGGACCACGCCGAGGGTCTGGGCGTGCCGGTTCATCGTGGATCATTTCTGGATTCGCAGCTGCCCGCGGAATCCTTCGACGCCATCACCTTCTGGGCGGTGCTGGAACACCTGCCCGAACCCGGCGGATTCCTGCGTCAGGCGGCCCGCCTGCTGAAGCCAGGCGGGGTGCTGGTGGCGCTGGTGCCCAATTTCGATTCGCTCGCGGTCCGGTTGCTGGGCGTGCGCTACCGTTACGTGCTGCCGCAGCACCTGAATTACTTCACGGCGCGCACCTTGGCGCAGTGCGTCTCGGGCGCGCCCGGACTCGAGGTCACGGGGAGCCGGTGGATGCATTTTAATCCCGTGGTGCTCTGGCAGGATTGGCGCCGCAACGGCGCGGAGGTCAGCGACGCCGAACGGGCGCAACTGCTGGCCCGCACGACGGCGCTCAAGCAAGGCCGCGCGAACGGGCTGCTCAAGGCGGCTTACGGAGCGGTGGAATGGACCTTGGGCCGGCTCCACCTCGCCGACAATGTGGTGGTCGTGGCGCGGCGGAAGTAGGTGGGCGTGGGTGGGCGGCAATTTGCCGAGGACGGGCTATTCTGCCGGCTTCGGCTCCGGGGGCTTAAGCCCGTAGCGTTTCATCATGGCGGGATCCATCCGGAAGGTCGCGGGCGGCGCCGCGTTGGTGGCTGGGCCGTTCGTGCCGGCCGCATTGGTGCCCTGCGGGGGTATCAATCCGTAGCGCCGCGCCAGCAGAGGGTCTAACCGGAAAACCGGTTGGTTGTCGGCGACGGGCTTGGCGGGCCGGAAGCGCACCGCGATTTGGCCCAGCGCGAGGTGGCCTTCGCGGGCAATCACCGCCTCGACCACGGCTTCGGCCGTCGCGTTGGTGGCGACTCCGATTTGCGCCGCGAGTTCCTCCGTAAGCCGACCCAACCGCAGTTCGCGGGCGACTTCATCGATCGCCCCGGCGCGTTGCTGAAGGTAGAACTCCGCCTGATTGGCCTGCGCTCGCAGTAGCGCCAATTGAGAGAAGACCGCGGCTCCAAGCCCGAGCACCAAGGTCAGCGCCAGGCCGACGCCCAAAAGTTGGCGAGCCAAGGTTTCGCCCGGAACCACCAGCCGGCGGAAGTTGCGTCCACCCAGGATCAGGAAGGCGAGGGCGACCAGTCCGCCCACACCGGCGAGAGAGGCGACGGCGAGCTGTTCCAAGGCGTCGGTGGAGGGCGCCCAGGCGGGTGCGTTGACGTTGGCGGGCCACTGCTCGACATGACGCTCCATGACCGAGTTGAGCCAGGCCCCGCCGGCAAGGCCGAGGACGGCAATCAGGCAAGTGAGGCCGCCGCCGATGAAGACCGCGGTGGCGGTCGCCATCATGGTATTCCGCGCCACGGACGACGCGTAGAGGCTGAGGGCCAGCAAGAGCACGAAAACGGTGCCGTAGGCGACGGCGGCGATGCCGGGAAGTTCGCCGAACGTGGCCTGGAGTTTCGCGGCATCGAAGCTCAGCCAGATCAGGCTGGCGGGGAGCAGCGCACCCAACGTGATCGCCAGCGTGGCCGCGACCCCCGCCTTGACGACCCATTGGCGGGTCAGGGGAATGGGCTGGCTCAGTTGGGTCTCCAGCGTGCCGAGTTCCCGCTCTTCGGCCACCGCGGCCGTCCCGGCGATGATGAAACCGAGCGAACCCAGAATGCCGGCGAAGCCGCTCAGGTTGCCCACTTCGTTGAGGATCCTTGCGGTTTCGCTGTCCGGTGCCGACCAGCGGATACCCAGGCCCAAAGCCCAGAGCCCCACAGTTAGCCCGGCGACGAGCCAAGGGACGACGTGGAGGCGGAGTTCCTTGCGCACCAGTTGCGCCAGCGCGCTGCGGGCCGGCAAGACGGCCGCGAACAAGCGGTCCACCGGCCGGCTGAGGGGATGCATTGCGGTCGCGGACCGGCCGCCGGCGCCGCCGTCGCGGAGCTGCAAGATGGCAAAGGTCCGCCACCCCCAGAGCAGCGTGGTAAGCAGGTAGGTGAGGGTGCCTAATCCTACGAGCCATGAAGACAAATACAGCGGCAATGGCTCGTCTGGATTGAGCCGATATTCGTTGAAGGTGATGAATGTTGTTACAATCGCAAACAATCCGCCGGGCACCGTAACGGCGAAGACGATGCCGGCTAGCGTGCTACGGCTAAGCAGGCTGAACAGCGGCCCGGAACAGAGCGCGAAGACGCCGACAATGGAGACTTCCAGAAAATCCTGAAAATCGAAACGAAAGCCATCAGTCACCACGAGGGTGAGTAGCAGGTTGAGGCCGGCCAACAGGATCAGCGTGGCGGCAACCCCCATCTTTTCGAGGTAGATCCGGCTGCGCGACAGAGGCTGCGTGAGTAGGTTGCCCAGGGTGCGTTGGTCAAATTCCGAGCCGAACGTGCTGGCCCCGATCAACAGGCAGCCGAGGCCGTAGCTGCCCACCGCCCACGGAACGGAATCGCCGTCGGCATACCAGCCGAACATTCCCGGAAGGAGGAGGGCGAGCATGGCGCCCGGCAGTTGCTGGCGCAGTTCCTTGGCGGGACGCAGCCAACGGCCGCTCACACGGACAACACTCAGGCCCACGACCAACGCCGCGAACATGCCGAGCAGGATCATCCGCAAGCCGAACGCAAGGAACTCGGTGTAGTTGTCGTTGAACCAGTTGATGCCGAGCGCGACCAATGGCGGCACCGGCAGGAGCAGCCAGGCCGGGTGGAAGTGATTCCGGGGAAGGGTGGCGGAGAAGTTCATGGCTGGCCTTTCAGCGGACCGTTTGCAGGAAGATTTCCTCCAGCGTGAGTGCCTCTGCGGTGACGCTCAGCGGTTGGCGGCCACGGAGGCGTTCCAGCAGTTGGTCGCCGTTGCCGTTGACGATGAGTTCCAGCGTCCGGCCCCGGCGACGGGCGGATTTGGCGTCGGCAAAGTCGCTTTCCGGAGGTGGCTCCCCGGCAAATTCCGCGCTCAGTCGGCGGAATTGGGAACGGGCTTCATCCGCATTCGCCGTCAGGACGGACTTGCCCTGGTCCACAATGGTGAAGCGGTCGATCAGGCCCTCGAATTCGGTGATAAGATGGGTCGAGACGAAGACCGTTCGTTTGCCCGGTGCGGCGTCCTGATAGGCCCCGATCACGGTTTGGATGAACTCGCGCCGGACCAGCGGGTCCAGGCCGGAAGTCGGTTCGTCGAGCACCAGCAGCTCCGGTTCGGCGGCGATGGCCCCGATGAGCGCGAGCTGGGTGCGTTGGCCCTTGCTCAGGCCCGTCGTCGGGGCCTTGGGGTCGAGTTGGAACTGCCCCAACAACGTCGCCTCGAGGTCGCGGTTCCACCGCTGGCGGAAGCTCGCTTGGTAATCCAACGCCTCACGCACGCTCATCCACGGGTAAAACGCGACGAAGTCGGGCACGTAGGCGAGGCGCGACTTGACCTCGGCCTCGTGTCGGCGCGGGTCGAGGCCGAAGACGCGGACGGTGCCGAGCTGCGGCCGGAGCAGGTTCAGCAGGCACTTGATGGTGGTCGTCTTGCCGGCACCGTTGCGGCCGAAGAAGCCGTAACATTGGCCGGGGTCGACGGTCAGCGAGAGCCCATGCAGGGCTTCGGTGCGGCCGTAGCGGAGGACCAGGTCCTGGATCTCAAGGGCGGGAGTGCTCATGCGAGGGGCGGGAGAATCAGTTCTTGGCGTTGGACCGGCACGCGGATTTGACGAAGGCGAAGACCGACCCGGCCAGGAGCACGCCGCCTAAGCCGAGCGGCAGCAGGACGGCGCCCAAGGCGATCCCCCGCGCCTGCCACCATGCGACGGCGGGCATGATGAAGCCGAGGCCAACCAGCAGGGCGACGAGACCAACGAGGGCGAGCAAGATTCGTTTCATGGGTGAGGTGTGGTTAGAGAATCGAAGAGTTGAGATGCACCTAGGCGCGGGAATGGTGGTTGGCGTCCTGGCGGTCACGGAGCGCAGCCAGCCGTTCAACCAAAAGCGACCTCAGTTCCTCGTCGGAGATCTGCAAGTGATGGGCCTGGACGATGACCGCATCCAATTCCGCGGCGAGGCGCTCGGAGCGGACCGTCTTCCGCAGGGGCGAAGCGCCGTTGGCCTTCAGGAAGCAGCCGGCGCCCTGGCGGGTCTCGATGACCCCTTCGGCTTCCAGTTCGGTGTAAGCCCGGGCCGCGGTGTTGCGGTTGATCCGGAGCTCCTCCGCAAGCGCCCGCACGGACGGCAGGGAATCGCCGGGACGCAGGTTGCCGCTGGCGGCGGCGTCCTTCACCTGCTGGACGATCTGCAGGTAAACCGGGACGCCGGACTTGAAGTTGACGTGGGCAATCATCGGGTGACGGTTGAATAAGTGTCACAGGACACTATGACAGTCAAGGGTTGATTAATCAGGCCGGTAGCGTGGGAACATTCAGGGTGGATCCATCGCCGAGCGCCCCACGGGCCTGCCTCGACAAATCCGACAGACGCAAGGGATGCGGCGTTGGTTGGTTTCGGCCTCGAAGTGAACGGGAGAGACGTTGACGCGGCCGGTTGCTAGGCCGTGACGAACACAAACCCGGGCACTGCTCAGTCCCGGTTGCGGAGCATCGGACGATTTTTGGAGTGCGCCGACGCTGAACCCCACTTTCGCGCACCCGGGCCTTGAAACCCGAGGGGCTCTAACCTCGGGCTCTCGGTCGAGGCAAAGTTCTGACGGGTGGCCGTCCCTAAATCGGCCAATGGCAGACGCACGTCACCGGGGCGAGGTTGTTTCGCGTCTTGCTGGATTGCGAAACACGGAGGGCGGAAGACAAAAAAGCCGCCCGGATTGCTCCGGGCGGCTTGGTGATTCGGGTCCGCCTCGTTACCGCGGCGGCTACCTAAGGCTTACTTCTTCTTGGCAGCTTTCTTCGCCGGGGCCTTCGCCTTGGCGGCGGAGCGCTTCTCCTCGATCGCGGCCTGGGCGGCGGCGAGGCGGGCGACGGGCACGCGGTAGGGCGAGCAGCTCACGTAGGTCAGGCCCACGCGATGGCAGAACTTGACGGAGTCAGGGTCGCCGCCGTGTTCGCCGCAGATGCCCAGCTTGATGCCAGGACGGGTCGCATTGCCCTTCTCGGCCGCGATCTTCACCAGCTGGCCGACGCCGGTCTGGTCGATCGAGGCGAAGGGATTCTTCTTCACGATCTCGTTCTCGGTGTAGGCGCCGAGGAAGGAGCCGGAGTCGTCACGCGACATGCCCAAGCAGGTCTGGGTGAGGTCGTTGGTGCCGAAGCTGAAGAACTCGGCGGTCTGCGCGATCTCGTCGGCCGTGAGGGCGCCGCGCGGGATCTCGATCATGGTGCCGACGGAGTAGGCGATCTTGACCTTCTTCTCCTTCTGCACGAGGGCGGCGACTTCGTGGACGATCGCGACCTGCAGATCGAGCTCCTTCTTGAAGCCGACGAGCGGGATCATGATCTCGGGCTTGGCCTTGAAGCCCTCCTTGGTCGCATCGGCGGCGGCCTCGAGGACGGCGCGGGCCTGCATGCGGGTGATCTCGGGATACTTGATGCCGAGACGGCAGCCGCGGAAGCCGAGCATGGGGTTGAACTCGTGCAGCTCGTGCACGCGGGCCATGATCTTCTCGACGGGGACGCCGATCTTCCGGGACAGGTCCATCTGCTGTTCCTTGCTGTGGGGCAGGAACTCGTGCAGCGGGGGATCGAGGAAGCGGATCGTGGCCGGGAAGCCCTTCAAGGCCTTGAAGATGCCGTGGAAGTCCTCGCGCTGATAGGGGAGGAGCTTGGCCAGGGCGGCTTCGCGGCCGGCGAGGCTGTCGGCGAGGATCATCTCGCGCATCGCGTCGATGCGGTCGCCCTCGAAGAACATGTGCTCGGTGCGGGTGAGGCCGATGCCGACGGCGCCGAAGGCGATGGCCTGGCGGGTCTGCTCCGGGGTGTCGGCGTTGGTGCGGACGGACAGCTTGGTGGCCTGCGAGCACCACTTCATGAGCTGGACGTAGTTCTTATACTTCTCGGTCTTCTGGGCTTCCTTGTCGTCGCTGAGGAGGCCGGAGATGATCTCGGAAGGAGCGGTCTTGATCTGGCCCGCATAGACGAGACCGGAGGTGCCGTCGATGGAGAGGAAGTCGCCTTCCTTGTAAGTCACGCCGTCGATGGTCGTGGTCTTGGCATCGTAGTCGATGGCGACGCCGGCGGCGCCGCAGACGCAGACTTTGCCCATCTGGCGGGCGACGAGCGCGGCGTGCGAGGAGACACCACCGCGAGCGGTGAGAATGCCTTCGGCCGCGATCATGCCGCGGAGGTCTTCGGGGGAGGTCTCGACGCGAACGAGGAGAACCTTCTCGCCCTTTTCAGCAGCAACAACGGCACGGTCGGCGTTGAAGTAGATCTTGCCGGTAGCGGCGCCGGGGCCGGCGGGGAGGCCGGTGGCGATGACCTTGGCCTTCTTGACCTCGCTGAGGTCGAAGATGGGGGCGAGGAGCTGTTCGAGCTGGTCGGCCGGATTGCGGAGCACGGCGGTTTCCCAGTCGATGAGCTTCTCCTTCACCATGTCGGCGGCGAACTTCAGCGCGGCGGCGGCGGTGCGCTTGCCGTTGCGCGTCTGGAGCATGAACAGCTTGCCTTCCTGGATGGTGAACTCGATGTCCTGCACGTCCTTGA
>CAZRRO010000011.1:0-210890 GCA_964602595.1 uncultured Verrucomicrobiota bacterium
CGGGGTGATTGATGTTGTTCGGGATGATGGCGCGGCCGGCGGCGACTTCATCGCGGACGAACTCAGGGGTGATCTGCGCGGGAATGCGCTGGGGGAAACGATTGAAAATGCTGGGCGTGTAAGGGCTCTGGCCGAGCTGCGATGAGCCGGCGTGCTGTTTGTTGAGGTCGTTGCGAACGATGTCCTTCGACATCTCGGCAATCTTCGCGCGGCCCATGTTCTCGCGGATGGCGATGAACTCCATCTCGGGCGTGATGATGCCGGCGCGAGCGTAGGCGAGTTGAGTGACGACCTTGCCCGCCTTGGCACGGAGCGGGCGGCGGCGCTGCGAGGTCAGGCCGGGGAATTCGACGAGGCGATTCTTCTCCGCCTTGCTCGCGTATTCGGCGTGTTTGCCGGAGAGATAACCATTGTCCTGCGGTTTCATTTCCCGACCGTCAATCTCCTCGACGTCGCCGCGCTTCAGAATCCAATCGCGCCGCAACGCCGGCAGACCTTGCTCGGACGTGCCCGTGAACGCGGGGTCACCCCACGGTCCGGAGCAATCATAGACGCGCACGGGATCATTCGGCGTGATTGCGCCGGTGTAGGACTTCGTGGGCGTGACCTCGATCTCACGCATCGGCACCCGGACGTCGGGGTGCAGCGTGCCGGGGACGTAAATCTTTTTGCTGGCGGGCAGTTGTTCGCTGCTGTGGGGCTCGAAGTATTCAGGCTTGGCGTTCATGGAAAATGGGTGAGGCAGCGCCGCGGGGAAACGGACGCGCGATCGGGAGCTTCCCGGATGCGGCGTGGCCTTCGGCTGGGCGCGAGCGTGACATCAGTGCAAGGCGCCCCGGGGAAGTTGGTGAAGCTTTCCCTTCGCCGGCATTACCCGGGGCAGGTTCAACGGGTCTTCCGGACGGCCGGAACTCTCAGCCCGCCAAACCGGGCTCCCCGAACAGCCGACAGGATGGACTCCGGCGGGTGCGGGTCAAGGCAGGGGACGGCGAAGAAACCGCCCCCGCCGGAGGGATCGCTCGAAACCCGGTTTGCTTTTCCAGCCGGCTTGCCGCCGACTTTGGGCGTCCGAACCTCGCCCGCGCCATGAAAGCACTCCGCAAGCTCCTGAACCTCGAATTCCTCCCGCAGAGCCCCGATTTCGGCCTGCTGCTGCTCCGCCTCACCCTCGGTGGTTCCATGCTCTGGTTCCACGGCCGCGACAAGCTGATGAAGTTCTCCAGTCTGGCGTCCGGCTTTCCCGATCCGCTGCACATCGGGAGCAAGGCCAGCTCGGGGCTGATCGTCTTTGCCGAGGTCGCCTGCGCCGCCCTGCTGGTGCTGGGATTCTTCACGCGCTTCGCGGCCGCCGGCCTCGCCATCGCGATGGGCGTGGCCTTTTTCATCATCCACAAGGGCCGGTTCTCGGAAGGGGAAATGTCGTTCCTCTACTTCGCCGGGTTCCTGGCCGTGCTCTTCGCGGGCCCTGGAAAGTTCGCGTTGGACGGCAAGGGGGGCGGTTCGAAGGGCTCCGCCCCCAAGGCCCCGAAGCCGAAGGACAAGTAACCCTCGACCGCGGATTTTCTGGCCGGGGCCGGTTTCGAACCGGCTCCGGCCGTTTCCTTGACGCTCATTCCTCCTCGGCCGGCGGCAGGAGGGAATACATGACGGGGGTTACCAGCCGGCTCAGGAGCAGCGAACTGATCAGACCCCCGATGATCACGATGGCGAGGGGCGAATACATCGCGCTCCCCTGCACCGCCAGCGGCAGCAGCGCGCCAAGCGCCGTCAGCGTCGTGAGCACGACCGGCAGGAACCGGATCTCGCCGGCGCGTTCGATGGCCTCGCCGAGCGGCACGCCCTGTTCGCGCAACTGGTTCGTGAAGTCCACGAGCAGGATGCTGTTCTTGATCTCGATGCCGATGAGCGCAATGAAGCCGATGCTGGCCGTGAAACTCAGGGAATAGCCGGTCAGCCACAGCCCGACGAGGCCGCCCACTACGCCGAGCGGGATGACGCTCGCGACCACCAGCGTCCCGCGGAAGCTCCGGAACTCCAGGACCAGGATCGTCAGGATGCCAAACACGGCGACCAGGATCGCGGTGCCGAGCCCGCCGAAACTTTCCTTCCGGCTTTCGACCTCGCCGCCGAACTCAAACCGGTAGCCCCGGGGCCACTCCATCTTGGCCAGGCGACCGGCGACGTCGCGGGTGACGTTGTCGGTGAGGAAACCCGTCCGCACCTGGCTGGTCACCGTGACAGTGCGCTGCCGGTTGAACCGCTGGATGAGCGGGGGCGCGCTGGCGAACTCCAGTTGGGCGACCTGCCCGATCGGCACGTAGCCGCCGGCCAACGTCGGCACGTGCAGCTTGGACCAGTTGGTCAGCGTGGCGCGTTCGCCCCGCGGCAACGTCAGCGTGAGGTTGTATTCGTCGCCGTCGGACTCGCGGAAGCGCGTCACTTCCAGGCCCGCAAAGGCGAGCCGCGTCGCCTGGTCCACGGCGACTTCCGGCACCCCGAGCAACGCCGCCGCGCCGCGGTCGAGCTTCACCCGCAGGTCGGTGCGCGGCATGCGCAACGGGTTGTCTACGTTCTCGGTTCCGGGCGTCTCGCGCAGCAGTGTCTCGGTCTTGGCCGCGAGCAGCGCCAGCGTGTCAAGGTCCTCGCCGACGAGGCGGATGGCCACCGGCGAATCAATCGGCGGGCCGTTCTCGAACTCCTTCAGCACGATCCGCGCGCCGGGAATTCCCCGGAGTTGCTGCCGCAACCGTTCCAGCACCGCCGGACTGGTCTTGGGCCGGAACTCGGTCAGTTCGCAGAACAGTTCGGCAAAGTTGGCCGCCTGCTGCTCGGGGAACTCGTTGTAGTAGATCTGCGGGTTGCCCTTGCCGATGTTGGCGAACCACCACTTCACCTCGGGCGTGGCGCGAAGCAACGCCTCGACCTGGCGGACCAACTGATCGGTCCGGGCTACGCTGTTGCCCTCCGCGCCATAGACGCGGATCGAGAACTGCGGCGTGCCGGCTTTGGGAAACAGGCTGAAACCGATCCGCGGCACGAGGGCAAAACTGCCGACGACCAGCAGGCCGGCGAGCGCCAAGGTCGCAAGCCGGTGGGCCATGCACCAGTGGAGGAACGGGCGGTAGGTGACGTGGATGGCGCGTTGGAGCGTCCGGAGCAGCCAGTTACCCTCGGCGGGTTCTTCGCCCGTAAGGAAGCGGCTCGCCAGGAACGGCACGATGGTCAGCGACACGAAGAGCGAGGCCAGCACCGTGTAAACGACCGCCAGCGGCAGGCTCCGGATGAACTGCCCCGCCCCGCCCGGCAGCATGAGCAATGGGAGAAACGCAAACAGCAGCGTCGCCGTCGTCCCGACCACCGCGACGGTGATTTGACGCGTCGCCTCGATGGCGGCTTCGCGCGGCGGCCGGCCCTCGCGCCGGAACCGGGCGATGTTTTCCACGACCACGATGGAGTCGTCCACCAACAGCCCCAGCGCGATCACGCAGCCGACGATGGAAAGCTGGTTCAGGGAAAAGCCCGTGTAGTTCAGCAGCGTGATGCCCATCGCCAACGACAGCGGGATGCTGAGCATGACCAGCAGGCTCGCCCGCCAACCGAGCGGCAGCACGGTCAGCAGCACCAACGCGAAGGCGATGAGGAAGTCATGTTCCAGGCGCGTGAGGCGGGCGTCCACGTTGCTGGCCTGGTCGAAGCCCAGTTCCAGCCGGACGTCGCCCGGCAGCTCGGCCCGGAATTCGTCCGCCTGCCGGAGCAGGCCGTCGCGCAGGGCGAAAACGCTCCGGTCGCGCTGCGGCATGGCGGTCACGAACACCGCCCGCTCACCGTTGAAGCGGCCGAAATAGTCGTTTTCCTCGTAAGCCCAGTGGACTTCAGCAACGTCGCCCAAACGCACCACTGCCGCGCCGTTGCCGGCCACCGGCGTCTGCCGAACCTCGTCCAGCGAGGCAAACTGGCCCGTCGTCTTGACCGTGAAACGGCGGTCACCGAGCTCGACCGCACCGGCGGGCAGGTTCTGGTTGTTGCCCTGCAACGCCTCGACGATCCGTGAGACCGGCAGCCGCAATTGCACGAGCCGGTCCGGATCCAGCGCGACCTGAACCTGCTTGAGCGGAAACGCGTGTTTTTCGGCCCGGCGAATTCCCGGCACCGTCTCGAAACGTTTCTTCAGGGCCTCGGCCAGGTCCTGCAGTCGAGCATCCGACGCTTCCTCCGACACCAGCGCGACCTGGAACAACGCCACGTTCAGCGTCTGCACCTTGATGACGTCGAGCAGCACCAACCCGCTCGGCAGGCTCGCCCGTTTCGCGTTCACCTGCCGGAGGACGTCATCCTCCTTCTTGTCGGGATCGGTGCCGTATTCGAACTCGACCACCATGTCCACGACCCCGTCGCGAATGGTCGTCTGGAGCTTCTTCAGGTCGTCCAGTTCCTTGACCGCGTCTTCCAGCGGCCGCGCGACCAGGCGTTCCAAGTCGGTTGGGCCGGCACCGGGCTGGATCGCGATGACGCGAAGCACGGGAATCTTGAGCGAAGGGTCCTCCGCCCGGGGAATCTGCCGAAACGAAACCACGCCCACGACGAGCAGCGCGAGCGTTAGCACGAGGCTGAAAGGCCGGTGCCGGACAAAGAATTCGGTGAGCTTCATGGCCGCGGATTCGGGGGCGTGTTGTTCGCGGTAGTTTCGGTGACTCGCACCGCCATTCCCTCCCGCAGGTATTCGGCGCCGCTGGTGACCACTCGCGCGCCGGCCGGCAAAGGAGTCCGGAGGAAGGCGTCACTTCCCGCCAGCACCTCGACGTCCACTGCCACCTTTTGGACCGCCGCCAAATCCGGCTTAAGCAGGAACAGCGCGGCCTGAGCTCCCCGCCCCTCCACCAACGCGGACGCCGGAACAACCGGCCGCACCGCCACCGGACGCGGAAACAGCCGCGCATGCACCACCACTCCGGCGAGCAGATTGGTCGGCCAGCCCTCGGGTTCGACTTCGATCTCGCCGGTCCGCAGCACGGCATCCGCCCCTCCCGCCCGGTGCCGGATCACGCCCGGGAAAACCTGATCGGTGCCGGCTACCTGCAACTCCGCCCGATCGCCGATCGCCAGCCGGGCAAAGTCATTGGCCGCGACGCCTACCCGTGCCAGCCAACCGGCGGCGTCCGGCGCGAATACCAAGATGGGCCGGCCGCCGTTCACCAATTGGTCCGGCTCGGCCAATCGCCGCAGGATCCGGCCGGTCGTCGGTGCCTCAATCACCGCAAAACGCCAGTTGAACTCGGCCGACCGCAGCGCGGCTTCGGCCTGCTCCACCGCAGTGTCGGCATTCTGCGCCTGCTCCCGGGTGATGACCTGTTCCTGTGCCAACCGGCGGGCGCGCTCCTGGTCCCGTCGGGCTTTGTCCAGCGCCGCCCGCGCTTGCGCCACTTCGGCCTCGATCTCGTCTCGCTTCAGCCGGGCGAGCACCTGGCCGGCGGGCACGATATCGCCAGAGCGAACGGCGACCTCGGCCACGACTCCGCCGATCTTGAAGGCCAGTTCGGTTTCCCCGCGGGGTGCCAGGATGCCGGTCGCCTCCACGGGCAACGCCTCGCCGCTGAAACGGACCGGCGTGACCGTCACCGGCAGGGCCAAGGATGCCGCCGGGTCGGACTCCGGCGCGGGGGCGGGCCGACAGCCGGGAAACAACGCCACTCCCAGCAGCAGCGCGAGGGATGCAACGCGAAGCGAACTCATGGCTGACAGATTGTCAGCGGTTGACACTCTGTCAAACTCCGGCTTGTAACGATCGGCGGAGCGTCTGGAAGCCGGTGTCGCGGAACCGCGCGATGGGCGTGCCGTGGAAATCCTCGATCGTCGCCCGTTGGGTTGCGCCGAGCTGCGCCAGGCCATGCGTGAACCCCCACAGGCACAGCGCGACGGTCAGGGGATCCCCCACGTCGGGCCGGATCGAGCCGTCCGCGATGCCGCGCTTCACGGAGTCCGTCACCAGGTTCATGACCGCCAATTCCTGCTGGACCATGCACGCCTCCGGCGAATCGCCGGTCAACTTCGCCCGGTCGGCGGGAGTATGCGCCATCAGCAGGAAAAACAACGCCGGCTCCTCCTCCTGGAAGGCGACGTAAGCCCGGCCGATGGCTTCCACCGCGTCCAAGCCCGTCGGCGCGCCGGTGGATGCGGCCACGAAACGCCCGGCCAGTTGCTGCCCCGCCAGCAGGCAGGCTTCGACGAACAGGGTCCGCTTGTCCGGGAAATAGAAATAGACCAGTGGCCGGCTCAGGCGGGCCTTCTTGGCGACGGCGCCGAACGTCACGCGGTCGATCCCGTGCCGGTAAAACAGCGCCGTGGCCGCAGCCAGAATGCGGCTACGGGCCCGGTCGCGGTCTTCCTGCCGGCGGCTGGCGTGGACGGTGGACATGCCGGCACGATGTAAGCCGCTGACAAAGAGTCAACGGCGGAGCCAAACCGCGGCGGCGCTGCGATTCCGGGCTCAAGTCTCCATGGCGGATGCCGAACTTACCGTGGACCCGACGGCTTTCCGCCCCATGAAACTGCCCCCGTGCTTCCCCGCTTGGCCTCCGGCACCGGTTCGCCCTAGCATTTCCCCAATGCCACATCCTCTCGCCGGACAACCCGCCCCGCAGTCGCTGCTCATCGATCTCGCCGCCCTCGAACGCGCCTACTACGAACGCACGCCCGACCTGGCCGACCCGAACCAGCTCGTTTCCTTCGGCACCAGCGGCCATCGCGGCACGCCGTTCGACGGCACCTTCACCGACGCCCACATCGCGGCCATCACGCAGGCCGTGTGCGACTACCGCGTGGCCCAGGGCGACCGCGGCCCGCTGTTCCTCGGCAAGGACACCCATGCGATTTCCTGGCCCGCCGAACGCACCGCGCTCGAGGTGCTGGCGGCCAACGGCGTCGAGACCTTCGTCGCCGCGAATGACGGCTTCGTGCCCACGCCGGTCATCTCGCACGCCATCCTCACCTTCAACCACGGCCGCCACGCCGCCTTCGCCGACGGGCTCATCATCACGCCGTCGCACAACCCGCCGCAGGACGGCGGCTTCAAATACAATCCGCCCAACGGCGGCCCGGCCGACACCGACGTGACCGACTGGGTGCAAAATCGCGCCAACGAACTGCTCCGCGGCCACAACGCCGGCGTGAAGCGCACTCCGTTTTCCGGCGCGCTCAAGGCCGGCACCACGCACGTCCACGATTTCGTCACGCCTTACATCAACGACCTGTCGGCCGTCATCGACCTTCAAGCGGTCAAACGCGCCGGTCTGAAGCTGGGCGTGGACCCGCTCGGCGGCGCTTCCCTGCCCTACTGGCAGCCGATTGCCGACCGCTACGGGCTCAACCTGAGCATCGTGAACACCCGTGTGGACGGCACGTTCGGCTTCATGACCGTGGACCACGACGGGAAGATCCGCATGGATTGCTCCAGCCCGTTTGCGATGGCCAGCCTGGTCGGGCTCAAGGACCAGTTCGACGTCGCCTGGGGCAATGATCCTGACGCAGACCGCCACGGCATCGTCACCCGCAGCGCCGGCCTGCTGAACCCGAACCACTACCTCGCGGTCGCCATCCGTTACCTGCTCCAGCACCGGCCGAACTGGTTCGTCGCCGCGGTGGTGGGCAAGACCCTGGTCAGCTCCAATCTCATTGACCGCGTGGTCGCCAGCGCCGGCCGTCGCCTCATGGAAGTGCCCGTGGGCTTCAAGTGGTTTGCGCCCGGCCTGCACGAGGGCACCTGCCTCTTCGGCGGCGAGGAAAGCGCGGGCGCCAGCTTCCTGCGGCGCGACGGCACCGCCTGGAGCACCGACAAGGACGGCCTCATCCTGGGGCTGCTCGCCGCGGAGATCACCGCCGTGACCGGCAAGGACCCCGGCCAACATTACGCCGAGATCACCGCGCAATTCGGCGCTCCCTGCTACACCCGGCTCGATGCCGCGGCGACGCCGGAGCAGAAGGCCAAGCTGAAGAAACTCTCGCCCGAGGCCGTGAAGGGCACCGAACTCGCCGGCGAACCCATCCGCGCCAAGCTCACCCGCGCCCCGGGCAACCACGCCAGCATCGGCGGCCTGAAGGTCGTCGCGGAGAACGGCTGGTTCGCTGCCCGCCCCAGCGGCACGGAAAACATCTACAAGCTCTATGCCGAAAGCTTCCGCGGCCCCGAACACCTCCAACGCATCGTCACCGAGGCACAGGAACTGGTGAGCGAGGCGCTGAAGTAGTCAGACAGATTGCGCGGGCGCAGGACCGTGGTTTTTCGACGCCAACAAATCACCGAACCGCAATGAGCATTCGCTGCCCGACTCCCGCCATTCGACGACTGCTGGCGACCGGCACCATTTTCCTTTCGGCTTTCACCGCCACGGCCGCCGATCGGAACCAAATGATAACCGTCGGAGATCTCCGGAACGATGATGGGTTCTACAGCGTCGTATTCTACTATTCGCCAAAACCCGTTCATGCCCCCGAAGCGACGGCGAGATCGTTGGCCATCAGGCATCTTCCTAGAGTGACGTTTTCCGCCGATACCCAACGAAACGTGGCCGCACCAGTGGTCGGATTCGAGGAAGAATCCGCTCCCCTGAGGCGTTTCCCTGTCCCGCCGGCATCCTATTTCGTGCATGCAGGACGCGGCATTACCACCAACCTGATCGCCGAATTCTCGAGGACGGTGACAGCCACTCGCCTAGTCCTTGTGGCCCCGAAGGCGGAGGTCTTTCGCCTCGGCCGCGCGTTTACCCGACTGGTCGGAGAATTTGCCGCCACGAATTCTGCAGTGATCTGGGACAGCTCAACACGTGAATGTTTTAGTCGCTCAGCGTGGCAGACCAACAGGGAACAAGCGTGGGGCGACAGACAGATTCCAGACCTGAGCCGCCAAATCACCATCCATCTTTACCAACCGGATCCGAAGGTTGCCTACCTTCGGGCAATTACCTTGGGCATGGAAAAGTTCGCGTTGCCTGACGTGGTGGTGGAACAATTGATCCCGAGCGAAAACCGGCCGGTCGGCAACTTGATCAATGCAGTTTGCCAATCGTTCGCCGAGCGGCCGGAAATCGAGAATCCGTCCGAGGTCAAAGTGCGGACGCGGGAAATCCAGTCTCCTGAAGCGCGCAAGCGTGCAAAGGCCGGCCTGCTGAAGGGCGCAACCGAAGCCGCAACGCTCGCCCTGGTCGTCGGGACAGCTCAGGACGGCGACCCAGACAATCCTCTTGTCGAACTGGATTTCCGGCATGGGCAAGGAACGTCTAACGACGAACGACGGCAGCAGGTGCTTTCCGAAATGTGGGGCAGCGAGGATGCCATTACAGGCGCAAGCCACTCCGCAGACCTTTTGGCGGCTTCTGCTCGCGCAAGGGACCGGCTGAATTCGTTGCGCAAGGACTTCCTCGAGGGACTTCCACCGGGCTCCCGCTTCTTGGTCAAGGGGCCTTTCAAGCGAGACGACGAAGGGGATGAGTGGATGTGGGTGGAGGTGTTGAAGTGGGAATCACCGGAGCGGATTGACGGCGTCCTGCAGAACGACCCGTTTTATATCCGCAAGCTCCGTGCAGGCGCCAGAGTGTCGGTGCGAACCGATGCGGCCTTCGACTATCTCTGGGTTAAGCCAGACGGAACCAGTGAGGGCAACGAGACGGGCAGGTTGATCGAGAAGCAGGCGGGGCCAACAATTCGAAAGTAGTTGTGGGCCGCGCTCGATCCGCAACGAATTGGGAATCCACCCAAGACGCATTGCCACATTCAATTTGTCGCTGGTTACGCCCCGTTCCCCACCGACTTCCGCCCGCTTCCCTGCAAGGAACAAGTCGCCGCTCAAGGTAGGCGCCGCGCCCACTGAGAGGCCAACCCAAGCAGCGCCGCCGCTCCCGCCGCCCAATTGCCGGGCTCGGGGATGTCCGTGACGGCACACTCAACGGTCAGGGGCAGCGACCAACTCAGCAGCTTCATCGTCTAGCCGGTCGCGAGATCACCCACATTCAGCCGCCAATCGCCTACGCCTTCCGGTAGATGGGCTTCTTCACCACCTCGGCGGCGAAGCGCCGGCCGCGGATCTCGATCTCGATCCGGGTGCCCACGGCCGACAGTTCCGGCGGCACGTAGCCGAGTCCGATCCCGACGTTTAGGGACGGGCTCTGGGTTCCGCTGACGACGTCGCCGACCTTTGTCCCATTGCTGAAAATGGCGTAGCCCGGACGAGGCGGTGCCGACTTGTCCGTCATGCGGAAGGCAACGGACTTCTTCCGCGGCCCCTGGGTCTTCTGGTCCAACAGCACGGGCCGACCGACAAATTCGCCCTTGTCGAAGGCCACGAAGAACCCGAGTCCGGCCTCGATGGGCGAGGTGTTTTCGTCCAATTCATGGCCGTAGAGCGGGTAGCAGACCTCGGTGCGCAGGGTGTCGCGGGCCCCGAGTCCACACGGTTGGATGCAGCTCACGTGCCCGACCGCCAAGGTCCGGGTCCAGATTTCCTCGATGAGTTCGGCCGGCGCGACGACTTCGAAACCGTCCTCGCCCGTATAGCCGGTGCGGGCGACCCAGATGCGCTGGCCGTTCCAGGCCCAGGCGCCGATCTGGTTCTTCTTGAGCTCGGTCGCCGATCCGGCCGCCGTGCCGGCCAACGCCGGGCCGCTGAACAGTTGGTTCACGAAATCCGCCACCTTGGGCCCTTGAATCGCGACGGCGCCGAGGCGGCCTGAGGCGTTCTCGAAGATCACGCCCGAGCGATGGGCCGAAGCGCACAGCCGGTCCTGCACCCACGCCACGTCCACCTCGATCCGGCTGGCATTGATGATCAGGAGGAATTCCAGCGGCGCGATCCGGTAGACATACAGGTCATCAACGGTGCCGCCGCGTTCGTTGCACATCTGGGAGTATTGGCCGCCGCCGACCGCCAGCTTGCGGACGTCGTTGGTGAGCGTCTCGTTGAGGAACGCCTCGGAGCCCG
Organism: uncultured Verrucomicrobiota bacterium; assembly: GCA_964602595.1. Lineage (GTDB taxonomy): Bacteria > Verrucomicrobiota > Verrucomicrobiia > Limisphaerales > UBA9464 > CAIWAH01. Next base: position 10,967 of record CAZRRO010000011.1, read on the forward strand.
GCCCGGTGACCAGCGCCTCGCCCATGTGGCAGATGTCGAAGATGCCCGCCGACCGGCGCACGCGGTGGTGTTCGTCGACGATGGACGAGTATTGCACCGGCATTTCCCAGCCGCCGAATTCAATGACCTTGCCGCCGAGCCGTTGGTGGGCGGCGAAGAGAGGGGTGCGCTTAAGCGCCGAAGTCGCTTCCATGTCGGCGGGATGATTAACGCCGGTGCCGATGGTTTCCAAACCGTATTCGGGTGACGGCTCACCCTCCGAAACTTCGTCCCCGTCCCCGCCCCGCGGCAGGCACCGGAGGCGGCCACTGCCGCCCGGCAGAAACTGCCGCCACCCGGCCTGACGCCGACCGTGACCGCCCAAACCGGCCGTTTTTTCCCCGTGGCACATCCGCTGCTTGAACCGGGATGCCATGTGTTTTGAAGGGACATTTTTGCCGGGCTTCCGGCGGGGACTGCTATTGGGCAGCGCCCTTTTGCTGGTCTCGGCGGCGTGGGCCGCCGATCCGCTGGCCGGAGCCGCCGCGGCCACCAATTCGATCGCCCAAGTTCCGCTGACCGCGCCGGCAACGCCCTCGATGTTGGGCCCCATGGTGCGCATGCTGGGCGCCCTCGCGCTGGTCGTCGGCCTGCTGTTGGCGGCCCAATGGTTCCTGCGGCAACAGCGGCGGTTCGGGACGCCGAAGGGCTTGGCACGCCTGAACGTGCTCGAAGTGAAATCCCTGGGGCAGCGGCACGCGCTCTACGTGGTGGGCTACGAACGCCAACGCCTGTTGCTCGCCTCCTCGCCGACGGGTGTAAGCCTGATCAGCGCGTTGCCCGACGCCCCAGCCAGCGGCACCGACGGCGAACCGGCCGTCCCGGTCGTTTCCTTCACCGACGCCCTCATGCAGGCCGTGGGCCGGCGTTAACCCCCCAATCCCTCCCTCCGATGCGCGCGTTTGTCTCCCTCCGATGGCTGCGGTGGTGGTTGCCCCTGTTGCTGTTCACCCTGCCGGTCTCCGCCCAGGCCCCGGGGGGCATCGTGCCGTTCCGGCTCAATCTCGGGGTCGAGGCCGCCCAGCAACCGCAGGATGTCGACGTGGCGATCAAGATACTGTTCACGATCACCCTGCTGTCGTTGGCGCCGTCGATCGTGCTGCTGATGACGAGCTTCACCCGGATCGTGATCGTCCTGTCGTTCGTGCGTTCGGCGCTTTCCCTGCAAGGCACGCCGGCGAACCAGATCCTCATCGGCCTGTCGCTCTTCATGACCTACTTCATCATGCAGCCGGTGTGGGCACAGATTGACCGGGAGGCGCTGCAACCCTACGCGGCCAAGCAGATCACCAGCACCGAGGCGTTGGACGCCGCGGCGGCGCCCATCCGGGGTTTCATGCTCAAGCAGACCCGGCCGCGGGACGTGGAACTCTTCGTGGAACTGGCCAAGATGGGGCCCACGGATCCCGGTGCCCTGCCCCTGCGGGTCGTCATCCCGGCCTTCATCATCAGCGAACTCCGCACGGCGTTCCAGATGGGTTTCCTGATCTTCGTGCCGCTGGTCCTGATCGACCTCGTGGTGGCCACGGTGCTGATGAGCATGGGCATGATGATGATGCCGCCGGCCACCGTGGCGCTGCCCCTGAAGATCCTGCTGTTCGTGCTCGTGGACGGCTGGGACCTCGTCGTCCGTTCGCTAGTCCAAAGTTTCGGCGGCTGAAAACAACGCCCCTCTTCACTTCACCCCTACCCCCACCTCGCATGACTCCTGAATTCGCGATCGAGATCATCAAGGCGATGATCCTCCAAGCCGCCGCACTGGCCGCGCCGGTGCTGATCACCGCCATGGTCATCGGCCTGGCGGTCAGCCTGTTCCAGGCCGTTTCCTCCATCCAGGAGCAGACTCTGAGCTTCGTGCCGAAGCTCGTGGGCATCGCCATGCTGATCATCATTTCGCTGCCCTGGCTGCTGCGGACCACGATCGAGTTCACCACGGCCATGTTCCAGAAGATCCCGCAGATGGTCCACTGAACCCTCCGCCATGCCCGCCGACTCATTCATCGCCTGGCTGTTTGTCTTCGTGCGCCTCAGCGCGCTGCTGACCGCCATGCCCGTGTTCAGCGCGGCCTCGGTGCCCGTGCCGCTGCGGATCGCGCTCGCCGCGATCGGTTCGGCGCTCGTCACCCCCATTGTCCCGCCCCTGGCGCAGCAACCTGCCGACGTGATCATGCTGGCCCGCCTGTTCTTCGTGGAGGCGAGCGTGGGCCTCCTACTGGGCCTGCTGTGCCGGTTGGTATTCTTCGCGGCGGAACTGGCCGGCGGCATGGTGGCCAATGACATCGGCCTCGCCATGTCGACGGCCTTCAATCCCCTCGGGCCGAACACGACGCCGCTTCCTGGCATCATCCTCTTCTGGCTGGCCACGATCATCTTCCTCACTTTGGACCTGCATCACTGGGTGCTGGCCGCCTTCCAGCAGAGCTACGCGCTCGTGCCCATCGGCGGCGCCCGGCTCCAGAACGACCTGTTCCGCGACGTGATCGCGCAGACCAGCCGGATCTTCGTGATTGCGCTCCAGATCGCCGCGCCGCTGATGGCGGTGTCGTTCCTGATCACCCTGGTCTTCGCCGTGCTCGGCCGCGCGGTGCCGCAGATGAACGTGTTCCAGGAAAGCTTCGCCGCCCGCACGCTGGTGGGCCTGCTCAGCTTCGGACTCACCTGCACGCTCATGGGTCAACACCTCGCCAACTATCTCCGCCGCCTGCCCGACGACTTGGCCCGGGTCGTGCGGTTGATGGCACCCGGCTGAACCGCCCCAGGACCTCACCATGAGCGACGAGAACGGCGAGAAAACAGAGCTGCCAACGCAGCGAAAGCTGGAGGAGGCGATTAAGCATGGGCAGTTTCCCCGCAGCGCGGAGGTGCAGACCGTGGCGGTGCTGTTCGGCTCGCTGATGGCGCTCCAGTTCACCGGCCACGCGCTCTGGGACCAGCTCGCCAATGTCCAGATCGCCATCTTCGGCCACCTGTCCGAAATCCCGCTCACACCGACCGCGATGCAGGGCTACGCGGCCCAGAGCGCGCTTGTCTTCGCCGCCTGCGTCGCCCCGGTTGTGCTCACGTGCATGGTCTCGGGCGTGGTCATCGGCGCGGTCCAAAGCCGGTTCCAGACCGCCTCGGAGGCGCTGGAGTTCAACTGGGAACGCGTGAATCCCCTGGCGGGCTTCAAGCGCATCTTCTCGGGCAAGTCGCTCGTGCCCGCCGGCCTCTCCATGGCGAAGCTGGCCGTCATCGGCGCCTTTTCGCAGGGCCGGGTGAAGCAGATCATCGACGACCCGATCTTCTACACCGCGGTGGATGTCTCCCGGATCTCGGAGTTCCTAGCGCAGGCGGCGATGAAGATCATCGTCTCCATCGGCATGTCCCTCGCGGTCATCGCGGCCATCGACTACGCCTACCAGTTCTGGAAGACGGGCAAGGACCTCATGATGACCAAGGAGGAGGTCAAGGAGGAGATGAAGAGCATGGAGGGCAACCCCCATGTGAAAGCCAAGATGCGGCGGCGGCGGCCGGCCAAGACGCAGCGGCAGATGCTCCAGGATGTCGCCCACGCCGACGTCATCGTGACCAACCCGACTCACATCGCCGTGGCGCTCCGGTATGACCGCAAGACGATGAAGGCACCCAAGATCGTCGCCAAGGGCACCCGCCTGAACGCCCTCCGCATCCGCGAGGTGGCCGGCCAGCACCAGATCCCCATCATCGAGAACAAGCCGCTGGCCCGGATGATGTTCAAATACGGCAAGGTCGGCAGCGAGATCCCGGCCCAGCTCTACGCCGCCGTCGCCGAGATCCTCGCCTACGTCTACCGCATCAACCGCTTCCGCTACTACGCGGAGCAAAACCAGGCCTAATTCCCGTGGAAAAGTTCAAGAAACAACTCGCCGGCTTCCTGAAGCAGAGCGACCTGTGGCTGATCCTCGGGCTGTTCGCCACGGTGCTGATGCTGGTGCTGCCGATCCCGACCTTCCTGCTCGACCTGGCCCTGGCCTTCAGCATCGCCATGTCGCTGCTGATCCTGCTGATCATCCTCTACGTGCAGGAACCGGCGGAGTTCAACGGGTTCCCCACGCTGCTGCTCTTCACGACGATGTTCCGCCTGGCGCTGAACGTCGCGTCCACCCGCCTGATCCTGCTCGACGGCTATGCGGGCCACATCATCGACGCCTTCGGCACCTTCGTCGTCCGCGGCAACTACGTGGTCGGCTTCGTGGTCTTCTTCATCCTCGTCCTGATCAACTTCGTGGTCATCACGAAGGGTGCCGGCCGCATCGCGGAAGTCGCAGCCCGGTTCACCTTGGACGCCATGCCGGGCAAGCAGATGGCCATCGACGCGGAACTGGCCGCCGGCGTGATCAACGAGGAACAGTCCCGCACCCGCCGCCGCAAGGTGGAACAGGAGGCGGACTTCTACGGCGCGATGGACGGGGCGAGCAAGTTCGTCCGCGGTGACGCCATCGCCGCGGTGCTGATCACCCTCATCAACGTCCTCGGCGGCTTCGCGATCGGCGTGGCCCAGAAGGACATGAGCATCACCGAATCGCTCCAGCGCTACACGCTGCTGTCGATCGGCGACGGCCTGGTGTCCCAGATTCCCGCGCTCATCACCTCGCTCGCCGCGGGCATGCTCGTGACCCGCGCCGCGGCCAAGGACAGCCTCGGCAAGGAACTGGGCCGGCAGCTGACGACGCATCCCAAGGCGCTCTACATGCTATCCGGACTGCTGGCGTTCATGTCGCTCGTGCCCGGCCTGCCACTCGTCCCGTTCCTGTTGCTCGGCGCGGGCTGCTACGCCCTCGCCCGCAAGCTGGAGCAGGGCCTCGCCGCCACCGCGCTGGCCGCACAGCCCAAAGGCGGCCGGGCGGGCGCCCATGCCGCCGGCGCTCCCGCGGCCCCCGGAGCCGCCGCGCCCGCCCCGGGGGGGGCCGGCGAGAAGCTGGAGAACCTCCTCAGCATGGACACGCTCCAGATCGAGCTCGGTTATGGGCTCGTGTGCCTGGCCGACACCCGGAAGGGCGGCGACCTGCTGGAACGCGTCACGGGCATCCGCCGCACCTTCGCCCAGGAAATGGGCATGGTCATTCCGCCGATCAAGCTGCGCGACAACCTCCAGCTCGGTGCCAACGAATACCGTTTCCTCCTCAAGGGCAATGGCATCGCCACCGGCAACCTGATGCCCGGCTACTGGCTCGCGATGAACGCCACCAACAGCCGGACCACGCTGCGCGGCGTGCCCACCGTCGAACCGGTCTTCCAACTGCCGGCAACCTGGGTCACGGAAACCGAGCGCAAGACGGCCGAGGTCAACGGCTACACGGTGGTCGACGCGGCGTCAGTGCTGGTCACCCACCTTTCGGAAACCGTCCGGCGCAATTGCCACGAGGTCCTCAGCCGGCAGGACGTCCAGGTGCTCCTCGACAACCTCAAACAGACTCACCCGACCGTCGTGAACGAACTCGTGCCGGCCCTGCTGAGCGTCGGCCAGGTGCAACGGGTCCTGCAAAACCTGCTCTCCGAGGGCATCTCCATCCGCAACCTCGCGGGCATCCTGGAAAAAGTAGGCGACTACGCCACGACCACGAAGAACCCGGACGAGCTCTCGGAATACGCCCGCCGGGCGTTGGGCGGCCAGTTGGTGAAGCCGTTCCAGACTGCGAAGGGCGCGCTCAGGGCCATTACCCTCGACGCGAAGCTTGAACAGCAGATCGCGCAGGGCGTCCGCCATTCGCCGACCGAGGTCACGCTGATGCTCGAACCGCGGGTCGCCCGCCACGTGGTCGAATCCCTTTCCCGGCACATCCAGCAGATGCTCGCCGCCGGCACGCCGCCGCTGGTGCTGTGCGCGCCGCAGATCCGCCTGGCCTTCCGCCGGTTCTTCGAGACGACCTTCGCCGACCTCAACGTGCTGGCCTACACCGAGGTGCCCGCCCGCGTGGAAATCCAGAGTGCGGCCGTGGTGCCCGGCATGGACTGAACTTTGACCGCTGAACCGTGCCTCCCCAGACGTTCATTGCCGATTCCGCCGCCGACGCCCTGACCCAGATCCGGGCGCAACTCGGCCCGGACGCGGTGGTGCTCAACGTCCGGCAGGTCGCAGGACCCGGCATCGCCCGCCTCTGGCAGAAGCCCAAGATCGAGGTCGTCGCGCACGTGCCGGAAGCGCCCACTCCGCCGGCCCCGGTCGCCACCACGGCCGTTCCCGCCGCCAAACCGGCGCGGGAGGGCTTGGACGAACTTCGGCGTGAACTGGCGGAAATCCGGGACCGCATGGACTTGGAACGCCGGCTGGCCGCGGCGCATGCCACCCGGGAATCGCCCCGAGCCACGCCCCTTTCCGCCCCACCCGCGCCTTCCGCTCCCGCGCCGGCACCGGCCCGGATTCGGGACCCGCAACCAACGGGTTCCCGCGTGCCCAGCGGCTCCGGCTGGCGCGTCGGGGAGCTGCTGGAGCGGGCCGGCTTAAACCGGGTGCATGTCCAACGGATCGAGGACGAGTTGGCGGAACAGTTCGGCCCCCAGGCCCCGCCGACGTTGCCGGAAGAAATCGCGCTCGCCCAACAGGTGCTGGGCCGCTTCTGGCGACCGGCCAAACCGATCGCGGACGGCCCCCGGCACCCGCACGTTTTCCTCGGCACCCCGGGCTCAGGCAAGACCACGCTGCTCTGCAAGTGGCTCGCCCAAAGTGTTCTGCTGGAGGGCCGCACCGCCCACGTCTGGCGGCTGGACGGCAGCACCGCCAACACCGCGGAGGCGTTAAGCGTCTACGGGGAAATCCTGGGCGTGCCGGTGGCCCGCTTCTGGCGCGGGGACGAGGAAAGCGAAGGCGCCGACCTCACGTTCATCGATCTACCCGGCTTCAATCCCCGCGACGAACACGCCGTCGCCGCCGTGCGCGCGCTGCTGGCACAGGTGGCGGGGGCGCAGCTCCATTTCGTGGTCAACGCCGCCTACGAAATCCCGCTGCTGCTCGGTCAGATCCGGGGCCTGAGCCAATTCGGTGAGGCGGACCTCTGCGTGACGCACCTCGACGAGGAAACTCGCTGGGGAAAACTCTGGAATCTGGCCCTCGGAACAAACTTGCCGCTGCGGCTCCTGAGTGCCGGGCAAAATATTCCGGGAGACCTGTTCGCCGCGTCGGCCGAAAAAATATTTTCGCGCCAATTCAGCGGAATTTAGGGGCTTTTTAGCCCTCCGACGGCGCCCACCGCCAGCTGGCAGACCGGCTGCTTCACGGTAAACCACTGAGTGAACCATGAAGAAACTGATGCTCATCGGAGGTATGCTGGGGTTCGTGATCGGGATCATTTTCGGCCGCCTGGAGGCCGCGGAAGATTCCACCGTGCTTTGGCGCTCCTGTGTGGCTGCCCTCGTCGCCGGCTTGCTGATGCGGTGGTGGGGGCAGGTTTGGGTCCGCGGCATCCAACAGGCCCATGTCGAACGCCTCACCAAGCAGCAACGTAACTGAGTCCACCCGGCATCCAACTCTCAATCCCAGCCAGCATTCCCATGACTGCGATCCCTGAACCCGCCACGTTGACCTACGGACGCAACCGCAAGCCCGCGCCGAACGCCCGCCGCCGCAACTACGTCAACCCGGGCAGCACCGCCGAGTCCGAGTTGGTGGAGCGCTACCTGCCGCTGGTGAAAACCGTCGTGGGCCGGGTCGCGATCAACCTCCCGTCGCACGTCAACCTCGACGACCTGAACAGCGCCGGGCTGGTGGGCCTGCTCAACGCCGTCCGCAACTTTGATCCCGAGGGCGGCAGCTCCTTCGAGTCCTACGCCCGCGTCCGCATCCGGGGCGCCGTGCTCGATGAACTCCGGCGCCTCGACTGGGTTCCCCGCTCGGTGCACGACAAGGCCCGCCGGGTCCAGTCCGCGATCCAGGAGCTCGAACAGAAGAACGGCCAGGTGCCGACGCCCGCCCAGGTCGCCCGCGCCCTCGACCTCACGCCCCGCGAATACGAGGAGCTGCTCGAGGAAATCCGTCCCGCCACTTTCGTATGCCTCGACGCCGCGCCCGGACCGGACGGCGAGAGCGACAGTGATTCCTCCCGTTACGACACGGTCGCCGACGAATCGCAGGAGAACCCCGTGGACGTCACCTCCCGCCGCGAGCTGAGCCGCATGATCGCCGAGCGCATCAACCACCTGCCCGAAATGCAGCGCAAGGTGCTCGCCCTTTACTACTTCGAGGACCTGCGCCTGCGCGAGATTGCGGAAGTGTTCGGCGTCACCGAATCCCGCATCTGCCAGATCCATTCCCAAGCCGTCCTGACCATCCGCGCCTATGTCGAGAATCTCGAATGCGACGATGCCGCCTGACCTGTCGCCATCTCATCCCCATCCCTGATTCTCCATGCTCATCATCATCGGCTCCATCATCGTGCTCGCGGCGGTCCTCGGGGGATTCGTCATGGCCGGCGGCAACATCATGGCGCTGAACCAGCCCTCCGAATACGTCGTCATCCTCGGCTCCGCCGCCGGCGCGATGGTCGTCATGGCGCCCATGCGGGTGCTCAAGGGGCTCGTGACCCAGATCCTCGGCTGCCTCAAGGGCTCGCCCTACACCAAGACGGCCTACGAGGAACTCTTCAAGGCGCTCTACGAACTGTTCATGCTCGGCCGCCGCAACGGCATGGTGGCCTTGGAGGAGCACGTGATGAATCCGGGCTCCAGCAGCATCTTCACGAAGTATCCGACCTTCGCGAAGAACCACCACGCCGTGGACCTGCTCTGCGGGGCCCTCCGGCCGATCATCGACGGCAAGGTGAAGCCCGACCAACTCGACAGCCTGATCCAGATCGAACTGGACACGATGGAAGAGGAGCACCACCAGCCCGTTTCGGTCCTGACGAAGGCGGCGGACGCAATGCCCGGCTTCGGCATCGTGGCGGCCGTGCTCGGCATCGTCATCACCATGGCGTCCATCGGCGGCCCCCCCGACGCCATCGGCCACCACGTCGCCGCCGCGCTGGTCGGCACGTTCCTGGGCATCCTAGTTTCCTACGGTTTCCTCAATCCGCTCGCCGTCGCCATGGAATTCGCCGGCGCCGCGGAAATGACCTACACGCGCTGCATCGCCAAGGCGGTGGTCGGCTTCGTCAACGGTATGGCGCCCATCATGGCCGTCGAACTGGCCCGTCGCGCGCTGACCTCCGACGTGAAGCCCTCGGCGGAAGACCTCGAAACGATCCTCAAGGGCGCCAAGTAGTTCCCGCCACTCCCAACTTCGACTTCCATGGCAAAGGGCAAACATGGTCACCACGGCGGCGCCTGGAAGGTCGCCTACGCGGATTTCGTCACCGCGATGATGGCCCTGTTCCTCGTGCTCTGGCTGACCGCGCAGGACCAGAAGATCAAGGAGGCGGTTGAACGGGCCTTCCGCCATCCGTTCTCGTCCCCGAACCCCGGCGCCACCGGCATCATCCAGACCAAGGACCCGCAGCCCGTCAGCGGCGAAAAGGGCAAGTGGGATTCCTCGTCGGCCGTCGAGTTGAACATGCTGCGGAACCTCATGCAGGATTTGCTCCGGACGTTACCCGCCAATGAGGAAAATCCCCTGGAACAGACCGTGAAGGTCGAGCCGATCCCCGATGGCATGCGAGTCTCCATCTTCGACCGCAACCACAAGCCCGTCTTCGAGGACGGGGCCGCCAGCTTCACAAAATATGGCCGCTGGGTCTTTGAAACCCTCGCTTGGGACCTGTCGCGTTACAGCAAGTTCCAGATCGAGCTGGAAGGCCACAGTGAACAGGGCCGGCAGGCGTCCGACGCCGACTACGGCGTGTGGGAACTCACTTCCGATTATGCCAACGCCGCCCGCCGCCTGCTGATCCAGAACGGCGTGCAGGATGAGCAGATGCGCAAGGTGGCCGGTTTCGGCGCCACCAAACCCCTGCCCGACCGCAAAGGAAACGACCCCAGTAACCGCCGGGTGACGGTGCTGATCCGGGTCGCCAAGGAGGAGCCCAGCAAATGAACACCACGGCCCAAGAATCTTTCGTGCCCTTTACCCCCGCGCGCGCCTTCGCTGCAGGCGACCTCGGGTCCCGCGGCAAGCCGTTGGCCCGCGCCGGTGATCGCGCGGGGTTTGTCCCCGCCATGCCCGGCGGCACCGCCGCGAACGCCGATGCCGCGCCGGCGCCCTCGGCCGGCCCAACGCCGCCCCACGCGGCCGCCCCTTCCGCCACCGTCGTCGCGCCGCGCGCCCACGCCGAACACGCCAAGCCGGTCGTTTCGCTCCGACGCGAAGGCGACAAGGTGATCGGCATCCGCGTCGAATGCACCTGCGGCAGCGTGATCGAACTCGACTGCGTTTACTGACCTTTCTCAGGGCAGCAACCGCACCCGGTAGAATCGCTCGTTCGCCTCGCCCAGCGGCTCGATCCCGTCCGCCGTGCCTGCCGCGGCGTTGACGGCATCACCGACGGGCTGCCAGTCGGGAAACTCCAGGTCGTGGGCCGCTTCCAGTTGGTAACTCACACCGGGGAACGAGCTCCAGGTCACCTGGAATACGCCCGCCGAAGCGGCTGCCCCGATGATTTCCGGAGCGGGCACCGCATTGCCGCCGCCGGGTGTGGCGGTCGGCAACACCCCGGCGATCACACCGCCATCCGGCACCCGCCCTTCGCTGACATCCGGCGATTGCGGCCCGAACGCCACCGCGTCGATCACGGAGCCATCGGCCGCGGCAAGGACGATCCCTTCCCCGCTGGCCGACAAACGGAAGTCGGCATGTAGCGCCGCGTCACCGGCTTGGTTCAATTGCGGCTTCCGGTCGGCCCACACCAGCAACCGCCCGCGGGCCGGAACCACGTAGCCGGCCGGGATCGCAAACTGCCGCGGATTTTCCAGGGAGGTTCCGAGATAGAACCCGGACAGGTTGGCCGGCGTGGAACCGGCATTGAACAGCTCGAACCAGTCCTTGAATCCGCCGTCCGCCGGATCGCGCAACGTCGCCGTGTTGTCCGCCATCCACTCGTTGATGAACACGTTCAGATTGGGACCGGCGAGCGAATTGGGGGCCCGGGGCGTCGGTTGCGCGAACACATGCCGGGCGCTCAGGTCCCCATCGGGATAATCACCGACCGAGCGGTCCGGACCCGGTGAGACATACCGCAGGTAGTCCAGCAGGTTGGTGCGACCGCCGGCCACCTGGGCCAGCGCAACCACGCCACTGGCTGGCGCGAGGCGGAACCCGGCGTGCAGCTGCGCGGCCGTCGTTTGCCCCGGCTGGCCGTCCAGCCAGACCAGCAATGTGCCGCCGGCCGGAACACTCACCCCGGCCGGAAAGGCCCACGCCATGAGATTGGTCAGGGCCTCACCCAGGTAACAGCCGGCCAAGTTCATCGGCGACGCGCCGCCATTGAAGAGTTCCAGCCACGGTTCACGTTGCCCCGCGTTGTCGGCCGGGCCGGAGAGGTTTTCCGGCTGCACTTCGTTCAGCCAAACCGTCGGCCACGGCGGCAGGGTGGCGTTGACCGAATTCAGCGAACCCGGGGTCACCTGGCTGAAAACCGGCGCCGTCTGCGTCAGGTCCGCGGAACCGCGAATGCCGTTGCCGGACAATCGCACGGTCAAGTTGCCGCTGGCGGTCACAGGGCGATACCAGATGCTGACGGTGTAGGTCTGCTCCGCCACCAAGGCCGGCGTAAGGTCCTGCACCAACGCCGAATCACGGGTTGTGCCCCCGGAACTGGCAACCAACCGGAGGGACGCCTTGCCCGAATGGAAGACCGCGGTATCGATGACCGAGCCCGCGTGGTTGGCGGCCACCTGCCAGGTGCCGGCCAATGGGCTCTCAAAGTCGCCATTGGCCAGGAGATTGGGACCCACGTCGGGATCGGTGCCGGCGACGAGGCGCAGATCGTCCACCTGCACCTGACCCGCGTTTTCAAGGTAGAGGTAAAGGGCGGAGCTGCTGGCCGTCCCGGTGGCGACCAAGCGTTGCCACTGCGGCCCGGTCGCGGTGTTCGTCAGGACCGCGGTCCAGTTGCCGGGGCGGTTGTTGTCCTGCAGCGGGTCGATGAGCTGCAACGATCCGCCGGCGAGCGCCGCGGCTGGCCACGGCGCACCGGTCTCAAACGTGAATTGATCCACCGCCAGCTCATCCGTGCCGTTGGGCGCCGGGCGGAGGAGCCGCAGAGTTTCACCGCCGCTGCCCAGTTTGCCGGCATACGTGCCGAGCGGTTTCAGGAGGCTGCCAAATGCATCCGCAAACGCGTAGGCATCCTCCACCACAACGGCATGGCTCCCAGGTGCGAGCACCGTCCCGGGCGCGAAGGTGAAATCAACCCCCGCGATCCGCCAGCCGCCGAGGTTGAAGGCGGTCCGGCCCGAGAGATTGCGCAGCTCGATGAACGCGCTGCCCGGCCGGGACGGGTGGTGGTGCACCTCGCTGAAGATCACCTGTCCCTCGGGAGCCTCGGCCGGACCGGTGAATTCGACGGCCAGTTCGTCGGGGGCATTGGTGATGGCCTGGCCGCCCGAATCGAGCCCGGTGAGGACAAAGCGGTTGGTGCCGGGCGCGAGCGCGACGGTAGCCGTCCAGTTGGTGAGCGTGGTCCAGCGCACGTCCAGTGGCGCCCCATTCAGGAGCAGCGTGCGGGCATTGAGCGGCGCGGTGCCCATCAGCGCGGCGAGGCTGTTCGTGGTGGCGAACGGAGCACCACCATTGACGGTGAAGGCGAGGTTGGCCGCCCGGTTCGTCAGCAACTGGTTGATGAAGGTGCGCCGGGTCGCCACATAGGTCCGGATGGTGGAACCCGAGGCAAGACCCGACGCCCCATTCGTCCGCATGCCATTGTAGCGGGCGTCGATAATCGGGTTGGAACGTTCCGCCAGCAACGGGCCGTTGGCCGCATCGAGGAGTGCCTGCCAATAAAGGCGGGCAAAGGGCGCGTGGCTGTTCACCGGGCCGACGTTCTGACCGCCGATGCCAAACAGGTCGCTCCGCGCATCCGCCGCGGCAAAGGCGAAGTCGATGTCCCAGATCAGCAACCTCCACGGTCCGTTCGTCGGCTTGTAGGCATACATGTTCTGGCCGCCGCCGTAGCTGTAGCTGTCGTTGTTGCCTACCAGATGTTCGGTGACATGCGTCCGGAACCATTGGTCCACGTCGGTCGCCTGCTGCAACGTCCGCGTGTAAGTGTCCCCGCTGACCGGCGTGTTCACCGCGTCCACGAGGCGAAACAGGTTGGTGTAGCTGTGCGGATCGTTGCCGAACGCCCGCAGCGGCCAATTCCAGCGGTAACGCGCCCGCTTCAGGGCTCCCGCGCTGTTGTAACGGCTCAAGTTCGCCCCCACGGCGTCGAAGGTGGAACCGGTGTTGTCGAACTCGAACCACAGCTGGATTTTCCGCAGCTCACCCTCGGAGTCGTCCGGAAACCATTGCCGCACGTAGTCGCGAGTCGGCTGCTGGGCGTCGTCGTAAACTTGGCCGCGGCGAACGCCGTTGACGTAAAGCAGCACCGGCCGCCGATGACAGAAGGGCAGTCCCAACTGCTCCGCGATCCAATACGCGTGCTTCTCCTGCTGCCCGGTGGAATCGCCGCCGCCATTGCCGGGTTGGAGGAGGTTCAGTTCCTGTTCGCCAAGGAACAGGTCGTCGGCTGGCAGCACGAAGACGTAGTCGCAATTGGCCCCGGTCGGCGACGTGTAGCTGGGCGCGTGGTAGGGACTGCCGCTGTATTGGGCGCCGGCGTTGTAGATCACCCGGAAGTTGCCGTAGACGAAGGTGGAATCGAGCGGTTCGTTGCTCAGCTTCACCCGCCGGCTCCACAGGTCCACGTTGGTCTTGGTCGCCCACAGCCGGTAGCTGCCCATGGCGCCGTTCACGAGGGTTTCCCCCCAACGCACGAGGCATTCGCGCACGGGCGCGTCGGCGGGAAACGTCGCCACGTTCGACGGTGTCGCCCCGTCCGTGGCGACGACATGGAAGGCGCCCAACCCGGCGGCCCCTGGCGCGGGGATGGTTCCGGAAAAGAGTCCCGCGCCGTTATCCACCATCACCACGTCAGTGAAATTGGTGGCAGGATCGCGCCGCCAGCGCAGCGTCAGGGATCCGATACCATCCGCGTCGGTGACCCGGGCAGTCACCAGCACGGCTTGGCCCGCCGTTGGCAGGACCGGCGTGTGGGTCACATCGAACACCGCCGGTCCCGGATTCGCCGTCCGCCGCGAGTTCGGCCGGCCGGGCGTGCCCAGGTTCTTTGCCGCCAACACGTAGCCCGGGGCTTCGTGCCAGTTGCCGTGGAGCCGGAAGTGGATATTACCGGTGCCGGCCAGCCAACGGGCCTTGGCCCGGATCGTCACCGTTTGCCCGTTGCTCACCGTCGTTCGCAACGGCACGCGGATGCGATTGGGGCCTGTATGTCCCGGCCCGGTGGCGCGCACATGCAGCGACTGGCGGCTCTGGAAGCCTTCGCCCGTCTCCAACCCGCTGGCGCCGTGATTGCCCTGAAAGACCCAGTTGGTCGTGCCGGTTTCGAAATCCGGATTCGCCAGCAAGTTGGTGCCGCCAATCCCGATGACTTCCACATTGTCCACCAACGCCTCGCCGGCCCCGTAAAGGAACAGCTCCAACCCATTGGCGGTCTGGTTCCCGTTGTCCGCGAGGCCGGTCGCGGACACGGTGACCCAGGACGATTTGGCCGATTCATCGCTGTCTGACCAACTCGCCGCCCGCCGACGGTCCGCCTGCGGATGGCGCAGTTCCAGGCTGCTCCCGCCGCCATCCGACCAGCGTCCCCACCGTCCGCCGGTGCCATAGGTCACCTCGTCGATGACGATGTGGAGCCGGTTGGTCACCACTCCGCCGGCGGTATTCGTCGAGGTGATCAGGTCCGGAAGGGTCAGCGCCACACGCTCACCGCCGTCGCCCAAGGTGCCGGCGAAATCGCCCACCAAGGTCACCGGGCTCAGGTCTGGGTGATTGGCCTTGAGCCGGAATGCCGACTTGGCCACGACCACATAGCCGCCCGCGGGCAGCACCGTTCCCGCGGCAAACTCGAACTGGACCGCGTCCTCCAGGCGCCAGCCGCCAAGGTTTACCGGCAGCACGCCAGGATTGTGCAGCTCTACGTATTCCTCGGCGGAGTCGTCGCTGGCCGGATGATACATGAGCTCGTTGATGACGACCGCCGGCGCCCTTGGCGAATCGTTGGCGGATCCTGCGGTAACCGAAGCGAGTCTCCGCAACTCCGCCGCGCCGTCAGGAAACCGGCCAAGGCTGACACCGTTCTCCTGATCATCGAACCGCACCGCGTCCAGGACCCGGCTTCCGTCCGGACTCCGCAGGATCACGGTTTCGCCCGCCGCGTTGAGCGCAAAACCCAACTGCGCCTCGGGCAAGGACAGGAACCCTCGTGGGCCGATTATGGTGTTCGGCGGCAGAACGAACTTCGCCCTAGCCGGATCGTCGGTCAGCACGCACCCGCTGAGGTCCACCGCGGCGTCCGAGTAGTTGAACAGCTCCACGAAATCGGCCTGTGGCGGGTCGGTGTGGGCAAGCAGCTCGTTGATCACCACCGTGCGCAGGCCAAAATCAATTTCCGGTTCCGGTTGGCCGGGCGAACCGCCGACCCGTTCGCTCGCGCCCCACGCTTTCGGATCCCGCTCTCCGAAGCTGGGCCGCGCCAGGACCAACGAAGGCCCGGCGCCATCGGCCGCGGCGGGCCAAGGGCCGTCGTCGCGATACTCAACCTCAAACTGGACGGCGCCGAGCCGGTGGCGCAGCCGCAGGGTTCCGTTGCCGTTCGGCAGATTGCCGGTGAACGGACCCAGCACGTTGGTGAGGCCCGTAACCTGGGCGAACTGGATCGGATCCGCCGCAATCACGGCATACCCCCGGGACGGCAGCGAAAAATTCGTCGGGAAAGTGAAGTCCACGTCGCCCGAAATGCGCCAGCCGCCCATTTCCTGAAACCACGGCAACGAGTTGAACACCTCGATGAACTGGACGTTGAGGCCATCCGTCCGCGACGCCGGGTGATACATGATCTCGGAGATCACGAGGCCCGACCGGCGCGACGAGGGTCCGGGTGGCTCCGGCGCGGGACGGAGGAACTCCGGACCCAGGGCCGGGCCCGAAGGTGGTGCGGCCAAGGCGAACCCGCCCAGCGCGAAGGCCAAACCGGCGCTGCGGCAAAATCGGAACCAACGGAGGATCAAGGCAACCATGTGGATTGCCGACAGCCTACCCGTTGCCCCGGCCCCGAAGCGAAAGGGAAATTCCCGCCGCGGCCAAGGCCCCTTCACCACCTCAGCTTGCCCGGCAGATACTCCTCCACCAGCTCGCGGTAATACGGGAGGCACTTCTCCGCGTTGGGCTTGGCGTCACCCTTGGAATAGAGGTCGAAGGGATTGAAGGCCTTCACCCACTTCAGATGCTTGCGATCCTGTTCGTTGAGCAGCCAGAGGTATTCCCGTTCGCGATGCAGCGGATAGAATGAGTGGTAACGGATGATGTATTGGGCCTCTATGGGCAGGTAATCGCGGGTGACGTAGTAGAGGTATTCGTCGTGACCCCAGGACATAAAGGCCTTGTCCAGCCCGCAGCCGGGCTCGTAGATGCCGTAGGGGCGCTGGTATTCCGGGACCTTCAGGTCGGGGTTTTCCGCGAAGAACTCGGGAAACACGATCTGTTCGGAAAAGGGGCAACCGAGGGGGAAGGTGTCGCCGACCACTGCCCACTGGGGTTCACCGAAACAGCACAGCACCTTGCCGAGGTCGTGGATGAACGTAGTAAGCACAAACCAGCGCGGCAGTCCGGCTTCGCGGGCTGCTTCGCCGGACTGGAGCGCATGCCAGATTTGGGAGTTCTCATTGTCCGGATCACTGTCATCCACGATGGTGTCGAGCAACTCAATGGCTTCCCAAACCGACATCTCCTTGCGGTGCAGCCGGCCGAAATCCTTCTGCTTGGCCTTCACCAAATCGAGGGTCTGGTGGATGTGGTTCAGCCGGTAAAACTCCTTCACCCCGGGTCGGGCCTCGGCGCGGTAGTCACGATACCCCTCGCGCCGCTGCATGGTGCGCTGCATCGGCGGCGGGACGATCTGACCTTCCAGCGGCGTGGGATAGCGTTCCTCCATGAAGTGCTCCCATTCCTCGAACCCGGTGAGGGTGTCGGCCGGATTGCGGGGAGCGGAAACAACGGGGGCTTCTGTCATAGGTGCGCGATGAGGTTCCGCCGGTAATGACCGACGGCCGGAAGCCCTGCTGTGCCAAAGTTGGCGGGCGTTGACCGCCGATTGCGGACGGTCGTCTCAGCGAAGGACTTCGCGGACTCGCTCCACAATGACGTCGGCCAGCAACGGTTCACCGCCCACGCTCCGGGCATACCACAGCCGGCGGCCATGGCGTTCGGTCGGATTCACAAACGTGGGCTGTCCGTTGGCCAGCCGCTCGCGCACGGCCGCCGCGGGCTCACCCAGCATCATCGGAATGTCCTCCTGGGAATGCAGACCGTCGCTGATGAAAAACGGCACGATTACCAGATCCGCCGAGGTGGACAGGCCGAAGCACCGGCCAATTTGCGGTTCCTCTTCCATGAAGATGGCCTGCGTCGAATGGAACTGTCCGCGGGCGGAAATTAGTTCCACCTGCCGTTCGATCGCCTTGCGGGAATTCTCGTTCCGGCCGGTGCCGTGCCCGGCAATGAACAGGCTTGTCTTGTGCGCCGCGGGGACCAATCCGTCCGGCCCGGGATGCCGGACCACCACTTCAACCGCTCGCGCGAGGATCACGTCGGTCATGCTCGGGTGGGAGCCAATCGGACCGCAGTAATGGATGGTCTGTTGGCCACGCGTCTGGATGCGTGCGAAGTCCGACTCCCCGGGGCGAAACAGGCCCAGTTCCCGCGGAATGACCTGCGCCGTGAAGTAGCCTTCACTGATGAAAAACGGCACCACAAAGACCCGCCG
Organism: uncultured Verrucomicrobiota bacterium; assembly: GCA_964602595.1. GTDB lineage: Bacteria > Verrucomicrobiota > Verrucomicrobiia > Limisphaerales > UBA9464 > CAIWAH01. Next base: position 28,933 of record CAZRRO010000011.1, read on the forward strand.
GCCATAGGCGCCCCGCAGCGCCCCGGCGAGAGTCGGCTGTTCCTTCCAGAAACATTCGACGACTTGGCCGAACAGCCCGCGCCGCCGGAGCGCTTCCGCCTGCTGCCAGACGGGCGCCGCGGAATCCGCGTTCAATGTCGAGCCATGCCCGACTAGGACCAGGGTGGAATCGGAGAAGTCGTCGGTCACGCCGGGCGACCTTCGCCGTCGGCGCCGGCCGCGCAAGCCGGCGGTCGTCGGTCCGAACCCTCGCTCCGGCAATTTCACCCCTCAGAACCAGCGGTTCACCCCTCCCAGATTACATCCGGCGGCAGAGTCCCCAAACTCCCGCCCAATTGTTCCCTGCTCATGGCTGAAGACACTCCATCTCCTGCGCCGAGTTCGGTCGCCCCGGCGGCGGCCAAGAAGAAGTATGTGCGCGCCATCGGTCCCAAGCTGCGCATCGTCCTGAACGTCGTTTGGGCGTTGCTGGCCATCCTGGGCGTCAATTCGGCCTACCTTTCGGCCGTTACCTTCTTCGAGTGGCTGGATCGCGCCCAAGGTGTCAGCTACCAGAACTACTTCTACCAGTTCCAGTTCCTCGGGCACCTCGTGCTGGGGATCGTGTTCATCGTCCCGTTCCTGGCGTTCAACATCGTCCACATCCTCAACACGGCGAACCGGCCGAATCGCAAGGCGGTGTGGGTTGGATACTTCCTCTTTGCTGCCAGCCTAGTCGTCCTCGGCAGCGGCTTCGTCCTGATGCGGGTCGAGGGCCTCGAGTGGCTGGAAGTCAGGAACAACACGGGCCGCAGCCTCGCGTATTGGTCGCATGTGCTGGCCCCATTGGTGTGCGTTTGGCTCTACATTCTCCACCGGCTCGCGGGCCCGCGCATCAAGTGGAAGGTTGGCCTCGGCTGGGCGGCGGGCATGGCGGTCTTGGTGCTCGCGATGGTGGCCCTGCACCGACATGACCCGCGCGTCTGGAATGCCAAGGGGCCGAAGGAAGGGGAGAAGTATTTCCATCCCAGCAGCACCCGCACGGCCTCCGGCAACTTCATCCCGCCCGGCCGGCTGATGAACAACGAGTATTGCCTGGAGTGCCACAAGGACTCCTACGACGGGTGGTTCCATTCGGCGCACCGTTTCAGCTCGTTCAACAATCCCTTCTATCTCGCCGCGGTGAAAACGACCCGCGACCTGGCGATGAAACGGGACGGCAACGTGAAAATGTCCCGCTGGTGTGCCGGGTGCCACGACCCGGTTCCATTCCTCAGCGGCGCCTTTGACGACCCGAATTTCGATTTCGAAAAGCACCCGACCGCCCTCGCGGGCCTGACCTGCGTCGCGTGCCACTCCATCACCGCTCTTGAAGGCGGCGACAGGGGCTTCATCGGCAACGGCAACTATACAATCGAAGAACCTGTCCATTATCCGTTCGCTGATGCTCCGACCAATTCGCTAGCCTTCTTCGTCAACAAACAACTGGTGAAGGGCAAACCGGACTTCCACAAGAAGACCTTCCTGAAGGACTTCCACAAGACCACCGAGTTCTGCTCGGTGTGTCACAAGGTTAGCATCCCGAAGACCGTTAACGACTACAAAGACTGGCTCCGCGGGCAGAACCACTACGATTCCTTCCTGCTGTCCGGCGTCTCCGGAGTCAACGCGCGGGCGTTCTATTTCCCGGAAAAGGCGAAGGCGAATTGCAGCGAGTGCCACATGCCGCTCCAGCAGTCGGACGACTTTGCCGCGAAGAAGTTTGGCACCAACCAGTTCACCTCCATCCACAATCACCTTTTCCCCAGTGCCAACACCGGCGTCGCCCACGTGCGGGACCAACCCGAGGCTGTGAAGGCGGAAGTCATCCGGAAGCATCAGGAGTTCATGAAGGACACCGTGCGGGTGGACATCTTCGGCCTGAAGGAAGGCGGCACCATTGACGCCCCATTCATTGGCCCGATCCGGCCGACCTTGCCCAAGCTAAAGCCCGGCAAGACCTACTTGCTGGAAACCGTCGTCCGCACCGTCGGGGTCGGGCACCCGCTCACGCAAGGCACCGTGGACTCCAACGAACTGTGGGTGGACGCCAACGTCACGGACACCGCGGGCGAAGTTCTCGGACGCAGCGGCGGCCTCGGCCGGCATAAGGAAACCGATCCTTGGTCCCATTTCGTCAACGTCTACATGCTGGACCGGGAGGGCTATCGGATCGACCGCCGCAACGCCCAGGACATCTTCGTTCCACTCTACAACAACCAGATCCCACCCGGCGCCGCCAATGTCGTCCACTACCGTCTCACGGTCCCGCCCGACCAGAAGGAGCCGCTGACGGTCGAGGTGAAGCTGAATTACCGGAAATTTGACACGATCTACTACAACTACACGTATCACAAAGGCTACCAACGCGGCGACCCGCTCCGGCTCACGAATCCGCTGCCCATCACGGTGATGTGTTCCGACAAGGTCACCTTTCCTATCGAGGGAGGGCTACCCCTGCCGGCGGACCTTACCAACCAAACCCGGAACCTGCCGCCGTGGCAGCGCTGGAACGATTACGGCATCGGCCTGTTCCTCAAGGGCGACAAGGGCAGTGAAAAGGGCGAACTGATCCAGGCAGCCCAAGCGTTCGAAGAAGTGGAGAAGTTGGGCCGACCCGACGGCCCGCTGAATCTCGCCCGGGTGTTCTTCAAGGAAGGCCGGCTGAACGATGCCGTGACCGCCCTGCAACGGGCCAACGATACCAACCGATTCAGCCCGCCGGGGAACCGCTGGACCATCGCCTGGCTCAACGGGTTGGTGAACAAGCAGAACGGCTACCTCGACGAGGCGATCAAGGAATTCACCAGCATCCTCGAGGATCGCTACCCGGAACTCGAACGGCGCGGCTTCAACTTCAGCCGGGACTACGAGGTGATCAATGAGCTGGGCCAGACGCTGTTTGAGCGGGCCAAGATGGAACGGGCCAATCCGGCCCGGCGCGACGAGTTTCTCCGGGCGGCCGAAAAGCGGTTCAAGGACACCCTCGCCATCGACACGGAGAACATGACCGCCCACTACAACCTCGGACTCATCTACGCCTCGCTCGGCGACAAGGCGAAATCCGAGGAACACCGCCGGCTGCACGAAAAATACCGGCCCGACGACAATGCCCGGGACTTGGCCGTGGCCGCTGCCCGGCGGCGCGATCCCGCGGCCGATCACGCGGCCCAGGCCATCGTGATCTACGACCTCCAGCGCCCCGGGGCGTTTGCGTTGCCCGACAGCCGTCGGGAAATGGCCTTGAGGCCACTTGAGGCCACAAAGTAGTTAAGCATGCACCCACTTGAGGCCAAAATGCCGGCATGAAGAAGTCCAATCAGACCTTTTGCTATCTGGCGGCCCGGACAGGCGCGGTGCGTCCGGCGGCTGCCCTTGCCGGGCTACCTTCGCTGTCCATCAACGTGCGCTCCGCCAAGGACCAACTCTCCAGCCTCCTCGAGGAAGCAGCCCTTGGGAACGCGGTCAACATTACCAGCGACGGCCAGGCGAAGGCTCGGCAGGTATCCGTGCGGGCGCCGCGGAAGCCATTTCAGGTCGACTGGAATTGGCTGCTTTCCCAGACACTTGCGGTTGGCCCGGTGGCCGAGGAAATCATCCGCGAAGACCGCGCCGGCCGCGCCTGACCATGTATCTCGATTCCGGCATCCTCGTGAAACAGTTGGTGCGCGAACCCGACCGCGAATTCTACGGCCAGCTGACGGATGGTCGGCCAGTGACCTCTGTGGTGCTGGCCTACACCGAAGTCTGGGCGGCGTTGATCGCGAAGGAGCGGACCAGTTGCAGGACTGGCCGCTGGTTGCCGGAGACCGCCGCCTGCGCGACGCCGCGGAACTGATCGCTTACCCGACCTGCAACCTGCCGAATTGAACTGCCCTTTCCCATGAAGCAAGCCAGTCCCCCGCCCCCGGAAGAATCGGAAGAGTTAGTCCAACAAGACGATGCCGCGATCGGCAAAGGCCTGCGATTTTCCCTCGTGGGCCTGGCCGCCCTAACTGTTGTGGGCGGGATCGCGTTTGCCTTGGTCCGGCCCAAGAAGTCGGCGGGGCCGGTCAAGGTCACCCAAGTTTCCGCGCCAGAGGCGGCCCCGACCAATGCGGTCTCGCGGGTGCCGAACGTTCGGTTCACGGCGGTCACCACCGAGGCCGGCATCACCTTCCGTCACCAAAACGGCGCCTACGGTGACAAGCTGCTGCCCGAAACCATGGGCAGCGGGGTCGCCTTTGCCGACCTCGATGGCGACGGCGCGCCGGAACTCCTTTTCGTCAACTCCACTCAATGGCCCGGAAAACTGCTAGCCGGCACGCAGGCGGCCACCTCGGCGCTTTACCGGAACGATGGCAAAGGGCATTTCACCGACGCGACGGCGGGTTCCGGCTTGGATCTTCCCATCTATGGCATGGGGGTCGCACTCGGCGACTACGACGGCGACGGGCGGACCGATGTATTCCTGTCTTCCGTGGGTGGCGGCCACCTGTTCCACAACGAAGGCGGCCTGAAGTTCCGCGACGTGACCGCCAGCGCCGGCGTTGCCGGTCAGCCGTCGGACTGGAGCACGGCCAGCGCTTTTCTTGACCTCGATAACGACGGAGACCTCGACCTTTACGTCGGCAGCTATGTGCGCTGGTCCCCGGAAATCGATCGGGAAGTCGGCTACACGTTGGTCGGGGTCGGCCGCGCCTATGGGCCGCCGATGAACTTCCAAGGGGCATTCCCACACCTCTACCGCAACGACGGCAACGGTAAGTTTACCGACGTTTCCGCGACTTCCGGGGTGCAGGTGAAAAACACTTCCACCGGCGTGCCGCTGGCCAAGACGCTCGGCGTCGCGCCCTTCGACTACAACGGCGATGGTTGGATGGATTTGGTGATCGCCAACGACACGACCCAGAACCTGCTGCTCGAAAACCAGCGCAACGGCACCTTCAAGGAGGTTGGCGCCCTCGCGGGGATTGCCTTCGACAGTTACGGCAACACCCGGGGCGCCATGGGAATCGACACCGCACGGTTCACCCGGGACGGCAAGGCCGCAATCGGCATCGGCAATTTCGCCAACGAAATGACCGCGTTTTACGTGGCCCAAGGCGACGGAACCCTGTTCACCGACGAGGCGATTTCGTGGGGTGTCGGCCCTGCCAGCCGGTTGCTGCTCAAGTTCGGCTTCTTCTTCTTCGACTACGATCTGGATGGGCGTGCCGACGTGCTGACGAGCAACGGCCACTTGGAAGAGGAGATCACCAAGGTCCAGGCGAGCCAATCGTATCGCCAGCCCGCCCAGCTTTTCTGGAACGCGGGCGACAGCGGGTTGATCAACGTGACCGCCCAGCAGGCCGGCACCGACCTGTTCAAGCCCGTCGTGGGCCGCGGCAGCGCCTTCGCCGACATGGATGGCGACGGCGACTTGGACGTCGTGCTGACGGAGGTCGGAGGCAGTCCGATCCTGCTGCGCAACGAGCAGTCGCTCAGCCACCACTATCTGCGCGTCAAATTGGTCGGAACCCAGTCCAACCGCGATGCCATCGGCGCGTGGGTCAAACTGACCGCCAACGGCGAATCTCAGTGGCGGCAAGTCATGCCAGCGAAGAGCTACCTGAGTGCGAGCGAGTTCGAGGTGACGTTCGGACTGGGCCAGAATCCGAAAATCGACGCGGTTGAAGTAGTCTGGCCTTCGGGCGCGAAACAGACCCTCAAGGATGTCGGCGCTGACCAGCGGCTGGTAGTGCGGGAAGCGCGCTAGGCCGGTTGGATCGGAATACGACCACGACCATGGCGGAACTCCGAGCCCGGGCGCGGCTTTCCGCAGAACAACACCGCCCCCCTGGGCTAGGAACTTCCCGCTGCCACCAACCGGATGACCGTGTAGGCTGAAGCCATGCGGATTGGTCTCTACGGCGGTTCATTCGATCCGGTGCATTGGGGGCACCTGCTGGTCGCCCATGCCGCGCTCGAGGAGCTTTCCTTGGCTCGGTTGGTCTTTCTCCCGGCATCCCAATCGCCCTTCAAGCCCGGAACCACACCAGCGCCGGGTTCGGTCCGGTCCCAGATGCTGCGAACGGCCTTGGCCGGCGAACCACGTTTTGCCGTCGACGAATCCGAACTCCGCCGCGGCGGCATTAGCTATACGATCGATACTGTGTTGGCCCTCACCGCGGAACAGCCGACGGCCGAGTTGTTCTGGCTGATCGGCGCGGACCACGTTCCCACGCTGCCGAAATGGCGGGCTGCGGACCAGCTCGCGAATCTGGTGACCTTCGTCGTGATTCCACGGCCGGGCCAACCGGATACCAGTCTGCCTCCGCCTTGGCGCCTCCTTCACTTGGCTGGTTGGCCGCTGAAGCTGTCGTCCTCCGAAATTCGCCAGCGGGTCGCCTCGGGCAAATCCATCGCCCACTTGGTGCCGCCAGGAGTGGCTGAAATCATCGAAGGAGAAGGCTGCTATCGCCGTGGCGGCACCGCCTAAACACCACCAACCACGGTCAATTCAACCTCCCGAGGGGAACCTGAGCCAATAGTTGTCGCCAGCGCCGACGGGTCGGAAGTTTTCCGGGCGCTACTTCCGTTGCCGAACACCCGGTGGCGATCGCCCAGCGCAGCCAGTTCGCCGGTTGATCGGACCGGTTGGCGGCGGCAATTGCCCCCGCCAGCATCGCATCGCCGGCGCCCACCGTGTTTCGGACCTCCACCTTCGGCACCCCAGCCGAAAGGGAAATTCCAGCCGCGTCACCGACCAGCAACGCCCCCGCCGCGCCGCGGGAAACCAAAACATAGCCCCCGGTTGCCTGGGACAGGTCGACAGCCGCGCGCCTCACGTCAGCCGGCGATGGCAATTCGCGCCCTGCCCATTGGGCGAGTTCGAATTCGTTGGGTTTTACCAGAAATGGCGACTCTGCGAGTGCACACCGAAAGGGTTCCCGGTCGCAGTCGAGAAAGACGCGACGCCCGGCCCTCTTGGCACTGGCTGCGATCTGGGCATAGCTGTCGGCCGGCGCCCCGAACGCCAAGGTTCCCGAGATCACGACCGGATTCGCGCGGGCCGCGAGGGCGGATGCCCGGGCCACCAAACGTCGGGAGTTCGCCGCGTTCCATTGCGGTCGAGTCTGGTTAAAGCGGAATTGGGGTCCGGACTCGGGCGTCACCACCACGTTGACCCGGTTTGCCTCTTCGAGCGGGAATCGGGAAAAGCGAATGCCCTCGGCCCGCAACCCTGTGGCAAGTTCCCGACCTGTGTCCCCGCCCAAGGGAAGAAACAACTGGCCAGGTTCCCTTAGCCAAGCCAGCCAACGGGCCACGTTGATCCCCTTCCCCCCAGGCCACCGCACTTCCGCCAGGATCTCATTCTTTTCCTCGGGCACCACCGACTTTACCCGCCACTCGCAATCGACCGCGGGGTTCAGCGAAATTACGAGGGCCGCCACGGAGGTGTCAGGGATTCGGGAGTTGGATTACCCGGTAATAGAACGTCGGGAAGGTCGGGTTCGCGAAGGGAATCAACGCCAACCCCTGTTCTCCGGGCATCACCGCGGGCGAGATCACCGGGGTCCAGACCAACGGGCTCAACGACAGGTCGGGGGTTGACTGAACCTGATACAACTCGCCGGGCACCGCGTTCCATTGAATGATTGGAGTCTGCCCCGCCGCCGTCGGATCGCTGTAAGTCATCACCAGTGGCGCTCCGCTGATCAGCAGTCCATCCTGCCGGGTCGCTGCCCGAACCGTGCACTCAACCGCGTTGGTAAAGGCGCCCGGGAAGCGGACCTGCACAAACCACTCACCGCCCAGTTGCGGGAAACGATCATCGGCTGCGACCACCAGTTCGTTCTGCAACCCGGGCTTGATGCTGGATAGCACCGTCGGACTCTGGTCCGGCGGGAGGTCCTTGGACACCAGCAGGTCCGCGTCTCCGGTTAGCCCATAGATCTCGAAGAGGATCCGGGTGGTTGAATCGTTCGGCACATCGAACCGATAGAGGAAGTTGGTGGGCCCAGCGGCCGCCGCAGCGACATCGGGCACCGAATCGAGGAGGAACCGGATGTTCGCATCCGGCTCCTGATACTTGGCCACGACCGTGTAACTGACCGGCACTGGATCGCGGGGAATGACCGCCAGATACCAGCGGCCAGGCGATTGCAGGTCCGCATTCCGGTTGGCTTGGAGCACGATCAGTTCGTCCGCGTTCCCGGAATTGGTGCTGGCATACGCGAAGGACGACGGCCCCGGAAGCGGCAACCCTTTACGCACGTAGAGGTCCACGTCGCCGACCACGTTGGTCACGGCAAACGTGACCGATTCCACGGCGTTGGTGATGTCGAGGTAATAGTATTCGATCACGCCCACGTTCGTGATTCCCGTCGCCAGGGGCACGCCATTGGTGATCGGTGTCGTATTGCCGACTAATTCCTGCGCCAAAATCGTGTAGCTGAGCAGATTCGTCGGATTGGGATCGGAGGGATAGACCCCCAGATACCAGAGCCCCGGAGTCAGTGGCACCGGTTCGCTGAACGGGTCGATCTGCACCGATTCCGGCAGGATGCCTGTGTTCGTGCTCGCGTAGTCATAGACTGTTCGGGTCGGGAAATCTGGTGCGCGTCGCACGACCAAATTCACATCGCCATTGAGGTTCGAAACCGAGAACCGCACGCCCAAGGCGTCCGGTGTCACGTTGAACGAATAATAATCGATCAGGCCGCGATTGGGATTGGTGCCCTGGAACGGCACATTGTTCGTGAGCGCCGTCAGCGGCAGACCGAAATCGACCTGGACCGTAAAGGTGGTCGCCAAGCCAGGAATCGGGTTCTGCACGCCCAAATAATAGCGCTGACCGGGCCGGAGCTGCGGCAGGACGTTGGTCAAAAGCAGGCTGGATTGGGGCGTGTCGATTACGTCACTCAGCAGCAGGTAATCGTCGGTCTGGAAGCCGTCCGGCAACCCGGTCTGGCTATACAGCAAGTTGAGCGGACCACCCGTCACGCTGACCAAGGTGTTGGTCGTCGCGTAAACCTCAGGCGGAACCTCCACAATGAAATAGGTCACGCCCTCGCCCACTACGTTGGTGGTGAACGGAACGCCCGACGTCAGTCGATAGGCCGGCGGGTTAGTAGGGGCGAACGTCAACTGCATCTGCCACTCCAGGATGTCCCCGATTTCACCGGCGCGGCTGTCGGTAACTTCAAGGCGCCATTGCCCCAGCGCGGAGCCTTTGGCCAGGGGCCGGAGCGGCTCCTCCGGCACATACAGTCCGGTCGGTTCCTCGACGAACCGAATTTCGTCCAGGAAGGTCGGGGCCGGGCTCGGATCGGTCGGCGGTGCGGCAATGACCACCCTCGGGGCCGAGACATAGTTGGTGCCCGGCCGGGTCACCGCGATGCTGACCACTTTGCCGTCCGCGATGGTGGCGACCGCCCGGGCGCCGGTGCCGCGATTGGGAAATCCAATCACCTGGAAACCCACCGTCGGTGGCGTCTCATACCCGGTGCCACCGTCAATCACATTGACTGCGGTCACCCGACCAGCGCCGTCAACGACGGCCACGGCTTGCGCACCACGGCTGGGTTCTCCCACGCCAGCGGGATTGGCGATCTCAAACGTGATGCTGGTCGTGGTTGCCTGCACCACCGAGGCGTTAGTCTGCCAGTTGTCCTTGCCGGAGAAACTGGAGACCATCACCCCATCGGCATAGACTTCCACCGTGCTTGATGGGCCGGAGGAGGACGGAACTCGCCGGTAACCCGTGCTCAACGTGTAATAACGCCCCGGAATCGTCGCAAAGCTTCGCCGGATGCGACTGCCTGTCCCGCGCCCCAAGTTGGGGAACATTTCAATGCAACTTGTCCCGGTCAGCGCGTCTTCCGGGAAATAATCCCACTGAATCGTGTTGCTCACGACAGTCCAGCCGTCCGCAACTTCGCCAACGGTGTAGAATTGATCACCAACCCGGGGAATGTCGAAGGTCGAGCTGGCCAGAACGCGACGACGTGTGTCCGTGACAAACGGCGGCGTGGCGAACTTGATGAACTCCGAGTTCAGGTTGGTCAGTTCGGTCAGGACCGCAAAAAGCGTATTGGTCACGGTAGCCCCCGGTGTGACCAACCCGCCTCCAGTCCCCAAGGACAACCCAGTCGTGCCCGCCTCAGCCGCGGTCAGATTCGTAAATACCACGCTGAACGAGCCGGGGCCTCCACCCAACGGGGGGGGATAGTTGGCGAGCAGAAGCGGACCGACATTCCCGCTGGCCCCCGCCCACCCGGCGATGATCGTAGGGTTATTGGTATCCGCCTTGACCCAACCTTCCAAGGTGAAGCCAGCATGGCGAATGACATCAATGGGTTGGCCCCGCTCTGGAGCCGGCACAATTCCGGTCCCCAACTGCACCGCCAAGCCTAATTGGCCGCCCACGGCGCTTTGGCCGGACAGGACTGCATCCAACCCTCCCACCGCCTCGGAGCCGGTGCCATTGAATTGCCATAATCCGACGAGTCCGGCCTCGGAATCCGTCACGTCCTTGCCACGGGAATCCTCGATGCCATAGCGATAGATGTCCCGAATGTTGTCCGCGGTCAGCACCCTGCTCCAGAGACCGAAGTCGTCGAGCGCAATTGGGTTCCCGTTGCCGCGCACGCCGTCGGTTCCGAAATGCAGGGAATTCGTCGTGTCGGGGACCACTCCGACGATGTTCTGCTCGGCCACGCGGAGGCCATTCACGTAAATCTGCGCCCGGCCGGAGGTCCGTTCAAAGGTCATCGCCACGTGGGCAAATTCGCCATTCGTGGTGATCAATTCGCGCCCAAAGGCCGTTGCGTTCGTCCGGCCCCGGTTCTCCACCAGAACCGTGCTGTCGCCGGACGGATTGATCAGCCGGATGGATAGGTCGGACAATCTGGGGTGCTCAAACCGGAGCCCCGCGCCGATTGCCGTAACGGGACGCGAATCGTCCACTACGACGCTGGAATACGACACTCCCTGGTCGGTAATGGGCTGATTGATCGTCCCGGACTCAAAAACCTTGGTCAGGTTACCATCCAATCCACGTTCGACCCGGCCGCGAATGCGGTAGCAGATTTCGAAATTATTCGGGTTGTAGACCGCGATGAAATACCTCCCCGCCGTCAGCGGGGGAACATCCCGCAGACTGATCACCAAGTCGCCGCCGTTGGGCGGGAAGATCGTGGCAAACTTGTCGTTGTTGGCAGGATTCGAGATGTCGGGAAACGCTTCCCGACGAACGTAAACCTCCAGCGGTCCGGTCAATTGTTCGCCCTGCCGGTTCGTGATCGTGATGGTCAGGCGGCTCGCGTCGGCCGGGATGTTGATCACTTCGAGTTCAACCCGCTGGGCCCGGACGCAACGTTCCACAAATTGAGGTCCGAAATCATTCGGCCGAAGCTGCAAATCCAGTCCGTTGATCGAGCCGCTGTTTCCGACGGCATTGTCGACCATGGAGAAAAACCACGGGCCACCGCCGGAGACACCCATGAATTCGTTCAGGGATCCGGGACCATCACTCGGCCTCACCAACGACGTGTCCGAGTAATCACCGCTACCGGAATCGTCATACAGGACGGAGACAGAGTTGCCCCCGACCAAATCGCGGAGCGTGCCATGGTTATTCAAGACCGCGAACGCGGAGCGCAATTGGAGCTGCCCAAACAGGTCCTCGAAGTTGTCATGCGAAACCGTAACCATGGGATTGACCCGGCGTAGTTCGTCGCTGACCAAACTGATGGCAATCCACTGTCCCACTCCGGGCGCCGAAGGACTACCGTCGACCAAGGGGCGCAGTTGGGTCGTGAACGGATGCGGGAATCCGTTTTCGTCGAACGAGGTGAACGGTTGGTCGGTGCTGATGCCAAAGAAGGCAAATTCGCCGCCCTGTTGGTCCTCCGACTTGACGCCCACGTAGTAGATCACGTCGTCGCCCATGGGCGAGTTGGTGATGGCGATCAATTCTGTCGCCTCCCGCGATCGGGACTTGATGGCCGCATTGACGGCGTCCGGCGCCAGCGTGAGCAAGTCACGGTCGCGCGAAACATACAGGTCGAGGTCCGGGCCGTTGGTGCGAGTCCGCGACAGGTTCGAATCGGGCAGGCTGGGGAAAATCACGAACGCCACGTTGCTGCCGTTTGTGCGAATGATTTCACCGTTGGTGGTCGTTCCCGGGATATTGGTGAACACGAAGAACCGCCATTGGTTGGTCGTGCCGCGTTGGTCGCCAATCAACGGGGAATGGGCACCTGCCTTCAGGTTGAACATCGCCACCCCGTTGGTGATGACCATGGGTTCGGTCGGCGAGGGCAATCCCAGCACCACGGGATCCACCCCCACCGGTTCGGTCAAGTTGCCGGCAAATTGGCCCTCGGGCGCATCCGAGGAAACCGCCAGCGAGAAATCCTGCGCAATCTGGTCCGGGTTGTCCCACCGGGCGTTGACATTGACTCGATGTGCCACCACGAAAACCTGATACTCGGCCGAGAGGGGGCTCTCCAAGACGATGCGTTCAACATTGTTGACCCTGTCCGCCAGCGACGATCCGTTGGTGGTCATCATCCGTGAGAAGCCGGAACCCGAGGCAAAGTCATTCCCCAGGAAGACCTCACCCGACACGGTGTTCGAGACAACTAGGTCAAGGTCGTTGACCAACTTGGTGGAAGCGGCGGGATTTCCCGGCGGATCGGTCCAGACCAAGGTGAAGCGCAGCGGGGCGTTCGTTGAAGTCAGCCTGATCTTGAAACTGGCGGCTTGGCGCGTCGCGAGGCCGGCGCCCTCGAAATAGGCCAATTGCCGGTCACTATCCGGGACTTTCAGCCCCGACCGGAGTGCCCTCGGCAACACCGGTTGCCCCCAACCCGCATAGTTGAAAACTTCCTTGGTATCGGGCTCATAGGTTTCGCTGGGGGCCAGCGAGCTGTTGATCAGCAATGCCTTGTAGGTTGCCGCGGAGGGCGCCTGATTCAGCTTCTGCTCGAAGTATTGCTGCATCTGCGCCAGCAGCCCGGAGATTGCCGGGGCGGCCATCGAAGTCCCCGATTCAAAGCGGTAGGCGGTCGCATTGGTCCGTTCCAGTTCGCCAAAGAGGTAATACTCGTCCGGGAATTCGCCGGTAAACGGATTCTGCGGGTATTGGTCCTCAATCCGCCAGGCCGCCGATCGCGCCGACAGCACAAACGACCCGGGGGCCACCACGTCCGGCTTGAACCGGCCGGAGGTGCCTTCGATTTCCACGCCGACGTTGCCGCGGCTGGAATAACCCGCGACCTGGAAACCGGTATCGGTAAACGGCTTCAGCACCTCGTTGGTGAAGTAGGTGAGATTGGTCGGATTGAAGCCGCGGCCGGGAAACTCTTGGGTTCCAATCTTCACCGCCACGCCATTGGTATCGTAAACGATGGAATTGGTCAGGTTCCGCGGGCTTTCCAAAGCGCCAACCGTAATGACGTTCTTGGCGTTGCCGGGTGACGCGATGGAATCCGGGATGCCACCGACCCCGGCGTTACCGCCAAGCCCGTCGTTGCCGGCGCTGAACACATAGAGAATCGGCTGGCTGCCGGATTCCCCGGGAAGCGCGTCGCGGACGGCCGCGTCGTAACTGGCGGACTTCGACGAATACTCACGGGTGTTGTAGCCCCAACTGTTGTTCGAGATTAGGGGCCGGTTGCGATTGGTCCGGCCGGGTGCCCGGGCCGCCTCCTCGTGGAGGAAGGCATCACCCGACGGTGGTCCTTGGATGAGGTCCACGGGCAGGACGAAAAGTTTGGCCTTCGGGGCCCGCCCCTGGAAATTTGCCGAGTTCGTGGAGCCTTGCGGCGTCCCGGCAATTGTCGCCGAGGCACTGCCATTCCCTGCGATGATGCCGGCGACGTGGGTGCCATGGCCATCGCGGTCCACCAGCACCGTGGCGGCCAGATTGGAGATTGTGCTTACGCGGTTGGCGAGATCGGGGTGGGACGCATCCACCCCGGAATCGTTGATGCTGATGAGCACCCCTTCGCCAGTGAGCTCCAGATAGGAACCGGTATTGTCCAAGTTGGTCGTCGAACCCATCGCCGGGCCGGCGAGGTCGTTCGCGAGTTCCCGCGGCATCCACCGTTCCACCATCAGCACGCCCGGCAAACGCGCCAAGTCGGCCAACCGATCGCCGGCAGTCGCGACGGTCAGCAGCGTTCCGAACGGCCCCCGTTCCCGGAATACTTCCTGTCCGCCCAACGCCAGGATGTCGGGCAGCGTCCGCTCGGGATCCGGCACCGTCAGGATGACCTGTTGCCCCGCCTCACCCTGCCCCGGCGTCAGCACCTGGGCCAACAGCTCCGGCTCCAGCTTGAAGGCCGGCGCAAACGGCAGGACCGCGGCAACCTCGGCCGAATCGGCCGCCCGCTCCATCGCTTCCCGGGAACCGGTCACGAGATAGGCGTTGTTCGGCATGTAGGTCACCACCTCCAACCCGGCGGCCTTCAGGTCGCGACGCAGGCGATCGTTCAGCATGCCGTGAGATTGGACCAAATACGCGCCGGGTTCCGCACCGGCCTCGAGTCCGGCCGGAAGTTCAAGCGGTTGGCCAGACGCGGTGTCCACCAAGGCGTTCCGCAGGTTCAACGCGCGGTCGTTGCGCACCAGTTCGTCGAGCGAGGCGTCGGTGTTCCGAAAGCGATTCGTGAATTTCGCATCCACTAGGCGCGGCGTCTGGCCCGGTTGCAGGACTTCGGTGGTAACCCACTTCAGGCGACCTGGAACCGGAGGGACGGTCGGCACGGCGGGCACCGACGCGGTGGAGACTACTTCCTCCTGGGGAAGCGCCCGCTTCGGGGTCTTCGCGATGCGCTCGCTCGCCCGCCACGTCAGCAGACCACAGAGGACGGCAAGCGCGAGCAGGGCAATTTGGTTGCGGCGGGGAGATGGCATAGACACGGCTGGCGAAAACGGCGTTCAGGGATTCTGGAAGAGGATCCGGTGATCCTCGACCTTGGTCGTCGGGTTGCTGGTGGTGCCTTCAAAACGGAGCACGCTCTTCGTGGAGACTTCCCCGGTGACGACATAATTGGTCACCATGCCATAGAAGGGACCGGGCTGCAGGAAGAAGGAATTCGGCGCGGGTTTCAGCGACTGGCCGTAGGCATACACGGTCACCATTGGCTCATCCGCCCGCAGCAGGGAGAAAATCTGCTGCGGCAGGCGTTCCACCACCTCGTCGGTGACGTTGACCGCCCCGGAATCCGCCACCACGAACGGCGCCCGATCGGAAAGGGTGGGCACGCTCAGGATGGAGCCGAGGTTCGTGAAGGTGCCACCCGGAGCGATGGGCAGCGGGGCAAATCCCGTGGCCAGGGCATTCGTCGTGCGGAGCACGGACATCAACCCTGGAATCACCACGTTGTTGTTGGTGTAGCCGGAGATGATCTGAGCAACTTCCGGCGAATCGGGCCGAAGAATCAGGGACTTCGGGTCGTTGGCCGTCGTCCGGTTATCCAGCACGGGCACGCCGCTTAAGACCGCCGCCCATGCGGCTAGGTTAGTCTGATTTACCGGCATCAGGCCCAGCGCGGCATTGTCATTGATGGCCGTGGTAAACAGGTCCATCAGCTTCCAATCGTTCACGGGGTGGGTATTCGCGTTGCCCGACCAGGACGCCCAATCGTTCATCTCGCCGAAGAAAAGTGCCATCCACGGGGCGCCGACCAAACCGTTCTGCTGCCGCAGGTCGGCCACCTCCGACTTCAGGTAAGCCGTTTGCCAAGGCGTGCCCCGGTGGACCCGGCCCAGCCAGCCGATGTTCGGATAAGAGGCGTGCTCCAGACCGGCCGGGGCGTTTGTGGACTGAATCAGGAATCGCCAATTGTCCGACGAGTAGATTTGTGGATCCTTGATCGCGAGATTCCGCCGGGCGAAATCGTTCGGCCCGGTGGCGGTCACTCCCAACCGGGGCACGCGCCCCCAAGGCGAGGACGCGACCTGATATCGGCGCGGCGGGATCGGGATGCTGGCAGTGGTAGGGCTGCTCACAATTTGATCAGTCCAAAAATTGGTGGTCAGTGTGTTCGGCCAGTCGCTGGCCACCCGGAAGCCAACTGGTCCGGCCACATAATTGATCCACCGCACCCCGTTGGTCTGCCAGTTCAGGGGCCACACGCTGCCGTCTTGCAGCATGCGGGTGCCATTTCGCTCCACCTCCGCCGCGTAGGCGCCGGGAAAGCCCGGGGCCGCCAAGGCCACGGCCGTGTAACCGGGCAGCAGGTCCTCCTTGTGATAGTGGACCAACGGATCATTCGCCATCCGACGGTCGGTAAACACAATCTGCGGGGACGGATTGAAGCCCACTTGCACCGCCGTGCCGCCGAATTGGCGCCGCAGTTCGGTGTCACGTCCCGAGGTGAATCCCGTCCGGTTCGTCTGGTAGAGGAAGAAGTTCAGGCCATCGATCGAGAAATTCCTGTCCTGCAAGCGCACCCCTGCCCCACGCGCATCGCGCCACAGCAGGTCATAGCGGCCTTGGCCGGCAAAGCGTCCCAAGGACATCGCCAACTGGTTCGTGACACCCATCGTTCCGCCCGCGGCCAAGCGGTTGGTGAGCCAGAACCGGGACATTTCCCCGCCGGGACGCTGGTCGCCCGAGACCCCACCCACCGTGATCGCATTGGGACCACCTTGCCCGCCGAGATACCGGGTGATGTTGGTCTCGTAGATCACGCTTTGCATCGAGACCACATCCAGCACCCGGCGCGGACTGGACGTGGTCGTCACCTCAAAGACCAAGTGATTGGTCACCGCCAAGGTTAAGGCGGGTAGGTAGCGCACGTCGCTGAAGGCTGCGACGTTGGTGAGCAGGAAAGTCGTCGGCCGTTCCAAGGTCCACGAGGGCCTTCCCACGGGCGGCAGCAGGAGAAAGTCGGAAACCATGTTGGTGCGCACCCCGACCACTTCCCCCGCTTTCCAGGCGCCGGCGGGCAAATCCCGCGTCGTCACCAACCCGATCGCGGATGGCAGAGGTGCGGTGGACATGGCCGTCAGCGTGCCGTTCGGATTCTCCGAATACAGGACGTAACGATTGGTTTGCCATACCCGGACCCGGACCGGCACCGGGTAGTTGAAGTCGTAGCTGTTCAGCGCTTCGGTTCCGAACGTGTTGTTCAACGTCAGCCGATACTGGGCCAGCGTTTGGAAGCCCCGCCCGTTGGCTCCCGTGAACGGCAATTGGCCGTCGGGCAGCACCGCTCCCGAGGTCGGTTTGGTGATGATCAGGCGTCGGGTCAATTGCACTGCGGCCTGCCAGAATCCTTCATTGAAGTTCGGCAGACCCTTCTTGGCCCCGACCACCCACGGAATCCCCAGCACGTTGATGTCGGTCGAGGGTGTCACCGAACCCGGAATCCCCTGATGATTTGCGCGGACGAAATTCAGCGCCTGGTCCGGGGTCAGCCACCGCTGCTCCACCGCGAGCGCATTCTCGACCAATTCGTAGTCCCCGATGCGCAGCACATCCGGCGAACGTTCATCCACGTAGAAACGCGGGCGGAACACACTCGGCGCCTGTAGGCGGAAATTGTTGGTGCCGGTGCCCGCCGGGGCGCCGAGGTCTTGGTCCGCGTTGGCGTAGTCATAGATGTTGGCCGCCAACTGGAGCAACCGGTGAACCTGGGCATCATAGACGTGGTTAGTCAGTGTGCCGTCCTGCAGGCGCACGGTGCCATGGACGGGAAATCCGTAGGGCGCGAAGCTGCGGGCATTCCGCGCGACACTGCGGGCAATCTCGGGCGACCGCACGATCGGCAGGCCGTTCGTGAACTCGGTCAGCAGCAGGCGGTCCGCCGCATTGGTGAACCAGTTCAGCGGAGTCCACCGTTGCAGGGAGGCGACCGAGGCGTTGGCTGGACGGTCGCCATTTGGGTCATGCGCGTAGTTGAGGTTCAGTTTCGCCCGGCGGAAGTAGGTCGGCCGGGGCGTCCGTCCAAACACTTGGCCGTAGGCGGCATTGAAACCGGACTCAAACCGCGCATCCGGCGACTCGGTGCCCAACTGCGCCAGCGCCCGGTAATAGGTGTAGGCGTTGTAGGTGCTGTTCGTGTGCTCCTGCCGGAACAGCGCCCGGGAGTTCGCCAGTGGCTGGGGCGACGTGCTGGCCTGTTCCTGTCCCGTAATTCGGGCCGCCAAATCCAAGCCGGCATCAAACACTTGGTTGATGTCGGTGAAGCGACGGCGCTCGTCGGAACCAGACCAAGCCGTCGCTACGGTGTTGCCGTCCGAGACCGCCTGCAAGGCGGGGGCTACCACCTCATTCAACGACTGGACCAAGGGACCGTTGGAATAGTAATCCACCACATCGGTGCGAAGGAGGTCGCCGTTGGACGTAGCAAACGCCCCGACCTCGTAACCGAAGAATATTTCCGCACTGTCCGTCCGGGAATTGTTCCGGCGGAACCGGAGAATCCGCTCTGCATCCGAAAACGCATACCCGGAGCTGGGTGTCACCGAGGTGAAGTAGTTGAAATCGTTGAGCTGCCACACGTTGGTGTTGAGCGCCCTGAGAAACCCGGCGGCGTTCAGCTCCCACGAGCCGACGCCTTGGTTCCGCAGATAACCACTATTCACCGTCGCTCCGCGATTGGGCTGACCCGCGGCGACGTCGGGAAACTTGGCAGTGTTGCCGAGATGATTGATGTCGAGCGAACGACCCGTCGGCAGGATGAGATACGCAAACCGGCCGATGAACCGGTTGGTTCCCGAGTGTGGCGCATCGGGATGTTCGAGGACGCCGATCCATTCGGGATCACCCACAAACTGCTGGCCACCCCATGCGGCATTGGTCCGTCCCGCCTGGTCGGTGATCGGCAGGAAGCCGTTCGTCTCCGCCCGGCTGTTGCGATTGAGGTCGAGGTAATAGCGGAATTCCCACGGATCCCGCGGGTTCGCACTCACCTGGTAAAACACCGGCGGCCGGGGATCGTAGAACAGATTGCCCAGCAAACCGGCGTAGATCTGACGGTCGGTGCCATTCTCCAGGTTGAAATTGAACGGCGCCAGCGGACCCAAGTTCTTGGAATAGGAAACATTGGTCAGGTGCCGGTAGAGGAGGGTGTTGCCGTAATAGGCCAGGCTGAAGTTCGGGTTCCGGTAGTTCGTGGAGACCGCCAGGCCGTAACCGAACCGGTTCGAGCTGTTGAACATGCGGTCAACCAAGTCCGCCTTGGCCCGGTTCAACGCCGTGTCGGCGAGGTAGCGTGCATCGATCTGCTCCCCGTAGGCGCTGATGGACAGCCGCTCGCGCCGGCTCATGGCCAGGAACGCGACGGCAGTGATCGTGACCACCGACAGCATGATCAGGGTGATCACCAGCGCGACGCCGCGTCGGCGGGCGGTGTGGGCGGGACGGGCCGCGGGAAGGGCGCAGTTCATTGCAAGGCGGTGCGCAGGGCGATGCGCTGACGGAACACAAGGATGTTGGCGAAGTTTCGCGACAGGAAGTTGGTCTTCAGTTGGTCGGGCAACGACCGGAACTGGGTGAACAACCGTTGCGGCAGGATGCCCAGCTCCACCTCGACCGCAGTGGGCAACGCCGCGTTACCGAAGGTGGTGAGGTTTTCGATGCCGGGGCCGGTTTCCGCGTAAGGCACCACGTCCGCGGGCACGTTGTTGGTAAACACCGTGGAGCGGTCCAAGATCTGGCCGTTGGGGCCGTAGGCAAAGACCCGGAAGAAGACCACGCCGTCGATCAGGCGGCTGGCATTGGTGCGGACCAGCGCGGTCGGCCCGTCGAACTGGTTCCAGAAATTGTAGAAGGTCCAGCGCGCAGCCCCGGGCCTTTGGAGCGTCTGCGGGGAAATGTTCGCAATGCTGTTCGTCAACACCGAGTTATTGGTCCCGAGCACCGGGCTCGTATTCGGCACCTCATAGCGATACAACGTGCCCACCTGATCCTCCACCCGCTGCAAAGGGTCGTTCTCCTCCGCGACAAACAGACCGAGCCCGGGATTCACCCCGGCATCCGGTCGGCTCAGGAGGAACAGTTCATGGAACGTGGTGTCCCGCGAATAGTCGTCGCCAAACTCCCGCAATTGGTTGGCCGGATAGACCCGGCGGATCACCAAGTTGTTGGTCACCGCAGGAATCTTGGTCGCCCACGCCTTCTCGACGTCCCGGACGATCAGTTCCATCGCCGCCCGGCCGGCCTCGGAAATGTCCGTCTGGCCGGCATTCTGGCGCAACGCCTTCTGCGTCTGGTCAAACATCGAGTAGAGCGCGAGCACCACGATCGACATGAGACCGACCGCCACGAGCACCTCGAGCAGCGAAAAACCGGACTGCGGACGGGACCTGGAATTGGGATTGGGCGAGTTCATGCGGCGGGACCCGTCATTGCAGCACCAAGGAGGAAGAGTTCAGTCGGCGTCGGAGGATGCCGCTGGAGTAAATTTCGGCCGACTTATCACCAGGCAGGATGTATTCCCGGGGCTGAGCGCTGACCTGGGTGCTGTAAGTCTTCGCATTGTTGCCCACCCGGTATTCGCCGGCCGACAAATACACGGGCCAGCGGAAGGTCAGTCGCACGTCGAACACCGAACGCCGGTTGAAATCGCGCCCCACGTGGGGTTGGTCGGGATCGGGCCCGAACGGAATCAAACTGATTTCGGCGGTGACCTGATAACGGAATGCAAAATCGATCTGATCCGTCTTCGTCGCGCCATTGAGCGCCGGCCGGATCTTCTCCTGCAAAGGTCCGCTGAACGCCCGGAACTGGGCCACCACCTTGTTGGTCCCTTCCCGGTCCCGATAGATGTCCAGCTTCGGCAGCGACAGGAGGCCGACGATGTCTTCCGCGATCAGGGTCCGGTTGCCGCCGCCAGCGTCGATGGGCTCCAACGGGGAATTGACGGGCCAGTTGAAATAGCGCCCCCGGAAGCTGTTGCTCCGGATGGTGGTGCCGGTGCCAATCGGTTGGTGTGAGACCACGACGTAATCGACATAGTGCGTCAGCTCATCGAACCGCACCGCACCGCTGCGGATGGTGTCCATGAGGATCTGCGCCTCCTGGTCGATGATTGTGTCCTCGCGGTTCTGCTTCTGCACCGACAGGCCGGTGGGCATCACACCCATGATCGCCACCATGGCGATCGCCACGATGGCGATGCACAGGGCAATCTCGACCATCGTGAACGCCGCCGCGCGGCGGCGCCCGGCAGCGCGAATTGGAAGCGGGACGGTTCTCATTTGGTCTGCGGCTTGAAGAGTTTGGAACGGCCAGTCAACGCAGCGATCCGGAAGATGCTGTTCGTGTGGTTGAACCGGGGGGTCTCCAGATAATCAACCGGCCGGCTGAAGTCGATGGGGCCGGGCTGCTTTGAGTTGCCATTGGGTTGGCGCGGCAGCAAGACACTCCCGAACCCCAGTGCCAGATACTTTTCCGCCGGCACAGCAGAACTCGGCAAACCGGTCCGCGTGTCGAATTCCACAATCCGGCCAGTGGCATCAAAGGCCAGACAAGGGAGTGGAAATCGAGGGACCGAGCCAACCGGGTCACCCAATCTCGGGGCAACGGGAAACGGCACTGCCTTGGCGGCCAAGGTGGGAACCACGTAGCCATTGGGGTAGGCCGCCACCGGGAATTCGGGCAGACGCCCAGGCGGAATGAGGAAACTCATGTCCTGCGGGAACACAATGCCATCGGGCAACGACCGCCAGTCCGTGAGATAGCGAGGACGCACCTGCCCCGGCTGGTCTCCCAGGGACGTCTCCGTATAGAGCGCGTAGCTGGAAAACAGTCCGGTGGCCACATTGGTAAATCCTCTCAACGCGCGGGCCCGCAATTCGGGCAGGCTCCGGAGGGACGAGGATCTTTGGAGCTCCTCATGAAATTCGGCCATCCGTGTCGCCGCCGTTTCAAATGACTGCGGCGGCATTGTTTGGGGCACGGCAAACACCATGTAAACGACCGACCGGTTCTTGATGGCATATTGCCGGGCCAAGCCGATGTCGTCCGCCAATTGGCGTTCCGCCGCTGCCAACGCATTGCCCTGCCCGAACCCCTTGAACGCGGGCATGCTGATGGCCGCAATTGCACCTATAATGCCCAGGACCAAGAGCAACTCCAGCAGGGTAAACGCCTTCCGCAGCTCAGGCTCACTTGGGCAACGGGGCATTGCAGGTTCCTGGTTTGGCGATGCCATCAGTCCGCTCCGGACCTTGAGAACCTCGGTGGATTCCAATCTGAGTGTATTCATCGCCAATCAGGAATAGTTGCCCCGGCAGTGCGCGCCTATTTCCAAGTGTAGAGGTTGTCTCCGTTGGGACACGGTTGTCCCTTTAGCGCATGGTCGGCCGGATAAACTTTCGCATTGGCCGGCGCAGTAGGATCCCAAGCTCCATCGGCACCCAACGACCAGACCGCCACGGCCGTATTCAGGAACTGCGATTCATTGGACCACTTTCCGCCACTCCAGAAGGGATTTCGCACTTTGCCATCGTAATCCGCATCAACGGTAACCAAGTAGGGGCGGCCCCAAGGATCACGGTAAACTCCATCGGAGTCCCCGCGTCCGTTCGGACCATTCCCTTTCGCTACCTTCACGGTCAGAAAGACCGTCCGCGCGGGATTCAACTCACTGTTCGGATTTACACGGACACTCGCGATCGAGAAATCCCCGTCATTCAGCAAGATCGCCAACAATTCCGCATTACTCGCCTGGTGGGGTCCCGGGCTTCCTTGGGCATCTGCGGGGCTGCGAACATTGCCATAGTTGTCGTTGGGCGTCGCTCCCTTAACTTTTTGCCCGCCGTTGTGGCTACCGTAGGTGAAGTCGGGATTGGCCGCTGAAACGGAGTCCCGGGCGGCACGCGTCAGGGGAAACCGCGCATAGGCGGTTTGATAAGCGGTCACCGCCGACGCCAAGTTGCTCATTTCGACCTCGGCCCGCTTGACTTTGGCCTTCTTGGTAGCGCCGGAAAGAGCCGGCAACAACATGCCGGCGAGAATCGCAATGATCGCGATCACAACCAACAGTTCGATCAGGGTGAAACCGCGTGACGCGGGTCGATTGGCCTTGGGGTAGGTGTTCATGGGAGTGGTCTACTAGCCGGGCAAAATTCAGTTCTTCCAGTTACCGATGATACGGCGTTCGCCTTTGACGATGATTTCCGCCCAAAGGTCGAAGCTGGTAGGATTGTTGGTGGGATTGGTGGAGACGTAGCGCCAAGGGTTCAGCCCTGGATTGGTTGGGATCGGATGAGCCGCGGGCGGAATGTTCAGCGGCCAAGAAATGCCAGCGCCTTTTTTTCCGGACATATCGCCGCTGTGCCCAACGGCCAGCACCCTGAAATTGGGATAGCCATTGTTGGTCACGCGATAGATCGACGCAATCTGGCCCTCTTTGAAGGCCGCATTAAACAAACGCCGCATCAGCTGTCGGTCCGAGCCGGTTAGCGGTCCGGTGTCCGACCTAGGTATAGCGTTCACCAGCCCTTCCCTTCCGGTGAGTTCGTAAAACTTGTCAGCCTTCAAAACGGAATCGTCCACGGCGCTAACGAAACGCTCGAATCCGACTTGGTTGTCCACGAGAGCTCCAGTCAGCTCGTAGTAAAGCGTGTTTAGGATCGGGTTCACCGCAGTGACTTCGCCGACGCCGGGGAAAGTCGCCTTGTAGGTGTGGTCCGGCGGGTAAACCCCGAACTTCGCCTTGTAGGATTCGATCGCGGTCACCAGTCCCGCCAGTTCGCCCCGCACCCGGGCTTCCTTCATCCGGGCCGAAGCCACGGGCGCCAGCCCCACCACCATGCCGGCGAGCACCCCGATGATCGAGATCACGGTCAGCAGCTCGATCAGGGTGAACGCCAACCGGTTCCGGTCCGCAGTGGGACCGTGTGGGGCGGTTCGTTTCATGGCTGTAATCATGGCGGTGAAATGTCGGCAGAGCCTCGCGGAAGAACTACCGGTCCTTCAATTCCTTTTCCATCCGTTCGCTGAGCCACTGTTTGATCATGCTCTGGTAATTCAGGTAGCGCTCCCGGGCGAGCCGCTTGATCCGGGCCAGCATCCGCGGGTCGATCCGCAAGGTGATGCTGACCGATTCGGACTGTTCGGAGGCCATCGTCTTGGCGGCTTCCATCAGGCGCAGCTCGATCTGGTTCTCGGCCCAGAACGCCCCTTCCGCCTGCTCGCTGTCGAACAGGGGAACCTCTTCCCACGAACTGAGCACCGGCAATGACATATCGTCACGACTCCAAGTTCTGCCGCAAAGACCGCTGGTAGAGGAATTCCTCCGCCTCGGTGAACACCCGGGAAACGATCACCCGCACCATTTTCCCGTTGGTCCGGTAAACGCTGAAAATTCCCTGCCCACCACCCGTCTTGCCCAAATTGAAATACCGCGCCTGCACACCGAACCGCGGCGAATCTGGCAACAGGCGGACTGCAAATGGATCCTCGAACGACTCCTCAATTTCTTGGGTCGTCTGGGTCTCCCCCACCTCAAACGGCGGATTGTTCCAGTCAAAGTCCACGTTGCGGCTTGTATAGCCATAGCCCGTGCGGTGTAACTACTTTGTATTTACACCGCCACACCGGGCCACGTCAAACGGTTCTTCTCATTTCCTCCAAAAAGAACGGCCACCAAAGGGTGGCCGTCCTGTGAGATTGACGATTTCCGGTCACTCGCCGCCCCCGCCGCCCTCGTTGCCACCGAGCTGGTCAATCAGGCTGATCAGCGGGAGGAAGAGCGCGATGACGATGGAACCGACGATCACTGCCAGGAACACGATCATGATCGGTTCCAGCAACGAAGTCATGGCCGCGACCGCGTTGTCCACCTCGTCGTCGTAGTTGTCGGCAATCTTCAGCAACATTTCGGGCAGTGCGCCGGTTTGCTCGCCGACGTCCACCATCGAAATCACCATGGGCGGGAAAACGCCGGATTTTTCGAGCGGGGCCGTGATCGTTTCGCCTTCCTTGACGCTTTCGTGAATCGCCTGGACCGCGGCGGCCACCACCATGTTGCCGGCGGTTTCCCGGACGATGTTCAGGGCCTGGAGGATCGGCACACCCGAGCTGACCAGAGTGCCCAGCGTCCGGCAGAAGCGGGCGATGGCAACCTTGGAGATCACGTCGCCCAAGACCGGGAGGTGCAGCTTGATCTTGTCCCAGACGTATTGGCCCTTCTTGGTCTTGAGGGTGACCTTGAACACGACCACGAACGCGACTATCGCCCAGACGACCGGTCCGGGAAAGGCAGGCAGGCCAAATGGCGCAGCGTCGCCAATGAGGATGGTCTTGTCCTTGATGACATTGGAGATGTTCAGGACGAAGAGGGTGAATTCGGGCATCTTACCGTCGCCCAGCAGGTCCGAGAAAATCTGTTGGAACTTCGGCACGACCACGATCATCAGCAGCGCCAAGATGCCCAAGGCCACGACCATGACCGCCACCGGGTAGAACATGGCGGCGACGACCTTGCCCTTGATCTTCTCCGCCTTTTCCATGAACTCCGCGAGCCGGTTCAGGACGACCTCGAGCACGCCGCCCAATTCGCCGGCACGGACCATGTTCACGAACAGCTTGTTGAAGACCTTCGGGTGCTGCGCCAAACCTTCGGAGAAGGTGCTGCCGCCTTCAATGGACAGCGACAGGTCCCCAAGAATCCGTTTCAGGGTCGGGTTACGCTCCTGCTTCTGCAACACGCGCAAACCGCGCAGCAGGGGCAAACCGGCGTCCACCAGCGTCGCCAGCTGCCGGGTAAAAGTGCAAAGGACCTTGGCCTTCACCTTTCCACCCATGCCGGGGATGCGGATGTTGAGGTTGATTCCTTTCTTGGCTCCGCCGCCGCCCCCTTGGGCCGGCGCCGAACCTCCGCCGCCCTTGGAATCCTTCTTCTCCTTGGGCTTCTCCGCCTCGACCACCTTGGTGGGGAAGAAACCCATTTCCTTGAGCCGGTTGATGGCGTCATTTTGCGACGCGACATCCAGCGTTCCCTTGGTCTCCTTGCCCCGGGAATCCATCGCAACGTAATTGAACTTCGGCATAGCGGTCCTTTCCTGTCAGCGGCTCAGGTGTATTTCAAAATCTCTTCAACGGTCGATTCGCCATCGAAAATATTGCGCAAGCCGTCATCCCGCAGGGTGACCATGCCCATCTCAATGGCCTTCTGGCGGACCACAACCGTCGGGGCACGCTCATTGATCAGGTTTCGCACCGGATCGGTGACCACCAGCAATTCGTAGATGCCTTTCCGCCCCTTGTAGCCATTGTCATTGCAGGCCGGGCAGCCACGGCCGTAGAAAAAGCTCCGGTCGCCCAAGTCATGCGGCGAGAGGTTCAACTGGGCCAGCTGGCTTTCGGTCGGCTCGAAGGGCGTCCGGCAATTCTTGCAGACCTTGCGGATCAGCCGCTGGGCCAGCACGGCCAGCAACGTCGACGAAATCAGGAACGGTTCCACGCCCATGTCCACGAGACGGGTCACGGCGCCGGCGGCGTCGTTGGTGTGCAACGTCGAAAGCACCAAGTGGCCGGTCAACGACGCCTGGATCGCGATCTGCGCGGTTTCCAAGTCGCGCATTTCCCCGAGCATGATGATGTCGGGGTCCTGACGCAGGAACGCGCGCAGCGCCTTCATGAAGGTCAGTCCGCCCGATTCATTGACCTGCACCTGCATGATCCCCTCGATGTCGAATTCGACGGGGTCCTCGACGGTCAGCAGCTTGGCGTCAATCGTGTTGATACGTCTCAGACAGGAGTAAAGCGTAGTCGTTTTGCCGGAACCTGTCGGACCGGTGACCGCGAAGATCCCGTTGGGCTGATTGATCGTTTCGCCGACGAAATCGAAAATCTTCTTGGGCAGCCCCAAGGATTCGAGTTCCAAGTTGACCGCACCCCGATCCAGCACGCGAAGCACCACGGACTCGCCGAAGGCGGTAGGCAGCGTCGACACGCGGAGATCAATCTGCTTGCCCGCGATGTTGACGGAAATACGACCGTCCTGTGGGAGCCGCCGCTCTGAGATGTTCAGGTTGGCCATGACCTTGATGCGGGAGGTCACGGGAGCGGCCAAGTGCTTCGGCGGCGGAGCCATCTCGTAGAGCGCACCGTCGACCCGGTAGCGGATCTTGAACTCGTCCTCGAACGGCTCGAAGTGGATGTCGCTCGCCCGGTCTTGGACGGCCTGCATCAGCACCAAGTTGAGGAACTTAACGATGGGCGCGTCGCTCGTTCCTTCGTCGATCTTTATCCCACCCGCCTTGGCATCCTCGAAATCGCCCGTGTCAGCCCCCAGCTCCTTGAGCATGTCGGCGTAGCCGGATGACGCTCCTTGGGCCGGATAGAATTTCCCCAGCGCCTTCTGGATTGCCGCCGGGTCCGCGACCACCAGCTGGATCTGGAACTTGATGGAAAATCCCAGTTCATCCACGGCCGCTGGATTCAGCGGGTCCATCATGGCGATCTGCACGGTGTCGCCGTAAAGCGCAACCGGGACGCACTGATACATCCGGGCGCTTTCGGCCGGAACCGCGGCGATCACCTCCTGGGTCATCGCCTCCTCGTCCAGCGTAACCACCATCGTGCCGAGTTGGTCGGCAACGATCTGGAGCAAGGAGTCGCCGTCGATGAGGCCGTAGTCCTGGATCACCTGCACCACGGGCTTGCCGCTGCGCAGGTGTTCCTGCATGACCTCCTCCATTTGGAGGTCATCCAGCATTCCCCGCTCGCGGACGAGCGCCAATAACGGATCGGATACGGCCTCTGACATAAGCTATTTGCGTCCTCCGCCGGATTCGGCCGCCGTCGCAGCGGCCTTGGCCAGCTTCACTTCCTGCAGCTTCATCACGATGGTCGTGGGATCCTGCGCCTTCGTGATGACTTCCTCCTCGGCGATCATGCCAGCCTCGTATTTCTCCATCAGGAAGGAGTCGAGGGTGACCATGCCGAATTTGGCACCGGTCTGGATGTCCGAGTTGATCCGGAACGTCTTGTTGTCACGGATCAGCGCACCGATGGACGGCGTGTTGACCATGATTTCGAAAACCGCCACGCGGCCCGGCTTGTCGCAGCGGGGCAACAGCAACTGCGAAATCACCGCCTGCAGCACCGTGGACAGCTGGATGCGGATCATTTCCTGTTGGTTCGTCGGGAATGCGTTGGTGATACGGTCAATCGTCTTGGCCGCCCCGGTCGTGTGCAGCGTCCCGAACACCAAGTGGCCCGTCTCGGCCGCCGTGATCGCCGCTTCCATCGTTTCCAGGTCGCGCAACTCACCGACCAGAATGCAATCGGGGTCCTGTCGCAGGGCGCGGCGAAGCGCCTCGGCGAAGTTGGGCACATCGACGTTGACCTCGCGCTGGGTAACGACCGCCTTCTTGTGCTTGTGGTAATATTCGATCGGGTCCTCGATCGTGATGATGTGCGCCTCGTCCCGCTCCTCGTTGATGATGTTAATCATCGACGCCAGCGTGGTGGTCTTGCCGGAGCCGGTCGGCCCGGTGACCAAGACGAGCCCGCGGGGTTTCCAGAGCAGTTCCTTGACGCTCGGCGGGATGCCGATCTGCTCCATCGTCAGCAACTTGCTCGGGATCTGCCGGAGGACGAGGGCGAAGTTGCCCTTCTCCTTGAAGGCGCTCACCCGGAACCGGGCCAACTCACCGAAGGCGAACCCGAAGTCGGCACCGCCCTTTTCCCGGATGTGCTGGATATGGTCCTCGGAGGTGATGGACCGCATCAGCTCTTCCGTATCCTCGGGCTTCAACACCGGGCCTTCGACCCGGTGAAGGATGCCGTGCAGACGGATGACCGGTGGAATCCCCACCCGGATATGCAGGTCGGCGGCGCCTTCGGACACCACCAACTGCAAGAGATCGGACATTTGATACGACATGGCGAAATCCTCGAAACTCGGTTTGCTAACTTAGGGACTGGACGGAACGGAGAGCAGTTACATTGCCACGGGTCAATGGTCGGTGACGGTGGCGCGGATGACCTCTTCCGCAGTGGTCAGGCCCGCCAATACCTTGCGGGTGCCGTCCTCCCGGAGCGAACGCATGCCCATTTCCCGGGCCTTGTTGCGCAGGACGTTGGCGGGAACCTTCTCGAAGATCAGCCGGCGGGCCTCATCGTTGATGTTGAAGATCTCGAAGATGCCGAACCGGCCACGATGCCCAGTCCGGTTGCATTCGGGGCAACCCTTGCCCTTCTTGGGCGTGCCTTGGGCCAGCATTTCCGGGGTAAGTCCCAAGGCGTGGCATTCCGCCTCACTCGGATTGCTTGGCCCGATGCAATGTTTGCAGATCTTGCGGACGAGCCGTTGGGCCATCAGGCAGCGGGCGGACGATGCCACAAGGAATGGCTTCACCCCGATGTCGATGAGACGGGTCACGGCGCTCGGCGCGTCGTTGGTGTGCAGCGTGGAGAAAACCAAGTGGCCGGTCAGCGAGGCATTGATCGCGATGGAAGCGGTCTCCAAGTCACGAATTTCACCCAGCATGACCACGTTAGGCGCCTGGCGCAGCATGGAGCGAAGCGCCGACGCGAACGTGAACCCAATGTGCTCGTGAACTTGGACCTGGTTGATGCCCGCCAGCATGTATTCCACCGGGTCCTCAACCGTGATGATCTTTCGGTCGGGCCGGTTGATGTAATTGAGACAGGAATACAGGGTGGTCGTCTTGCCGGAACCCGTGGGCCCCGTAACCAGCAGGATGCCGTCCGGCAAACCCACCAAACGCTCGAACGTCGCTTGGTCGTCCGCAAAAAAGCCCAACTCCGCCAAACCCAGCTTGAGACCGGATTTGTCGAGAATACGCATGACGATCGATTCGCCATGCTGGGTCGGGAGGCAATTGACGCGAAGGTCGATGGTCTTGCCGCCGCCGACCGGACAATTGATACGCCCATCCTGCGGAATGCGCTTCTCCGCGATCGACATGCCGGCCTGGATTTTCAGGCGGGCGATCACGGGCGCCTGGAGCCGCTTGGGGAGGTCTGGTTGCTCGACGCACACACCGTCGATCCGGAACCGCAGGCGGAAACGTTTGGCCAACGGTTCCAGGTGAAGGTCGGAAGCGCGTTTCTTGAACGCGTCGGCGATCATCTGGTTGACGAGCCGCATGATCGGGGCGTCGGCATCAATCGCGTCGGCGTCCCCGGCGACATCCCCCTTCAAATCCGAAACTTCGACCTCACCCTCGGTGATGTCCTGGATCATCTTGGCGATGCCGCCGTCGTCCTTGCTTGAGCCGCCGTAGTAACGGCCAATGGAGGAATCGATGTCCTGGGTGCTGGTGACCCGCAGTTCGATTTCCTTGTTCAGCGCATGCCGCAGACCATCCACCGCATCGATGTCCGCGGGGTCGGCCAACGCCACGATCACCGCGCCGGAATCATTTTGTCCGACCGGAACGGCGTTGAACCGCTTGGCGACATGGCGGGGAACGAGATTGATCACGTCGTCGCCGAGCCGTTGTTCGCTCAGATTGACCGCCTCGACGCCGAAGTATGTGGCCTTCGCCATTGTTACCATGGCCGGATCGAGCGAGCCGCCCTTCACCATCGTGTCCAGCACGCCCTCGCCGTTGACCTCGGCCTCCGCGCGCCCGGCATCAACCTGCTCATGGGTCAGAAGCCCCATGTCGAGCATGGTATCAATCAGATAGTCGTCTTTTGCTGCCACAATTTCGATCCAATCCACCCGCTGTCCGGCGCCAGAAGTGAGGCTCCGGGGAACGAGTGCGCGAGAGTTAATGAACGTGCCGGGCGAAAGTCAAACGTTGAGCCCGAAAACAGGCTGCCGACAGCCACTTCCGGGGTATGGCGCCACATTGACACGCGTAAACTTAATTGGCAAGCGCGGGCCGCGGGATAAGCCGCGGAAGCGCAGTTCGCCGTGCGTTTCGGCCGATCGGCGTTACTGTGCTTCCATATGAAACGCCTGCGCACCTTCTCAGCCACCGTTCTGCTGGGAACTGCCGTCGGCGTCGCCGGTTGCCGCATGAGCCAAAGCCCCCTCCTGGGTGTCCAAGGTGGACGCCTGTTGCCCTGCCCTACCTCCCCGAACTGCGTCTGCAGCCAGGATCTCGGGGACGACCACGCCATTGCGCCGTTGAATTTCAGCGGGACCAGCGCCGAGGCCATGGAGTGCCTGCGCGGCGCCGTCCAAGCCCAACCGCGGTCCAAGATCGTGGAGGAAGAGGAAAACTACCTCCGGGCCGAGTTTCGGTCGTTGATTTTCCGGTTTGTCGACGACGTTGAATTCCTGGCCGACCCGGCGGCCAAGGTCATCCACGTCCGATCCGCCTCGCGGGTGGGCTACTCCGACCTCGGCGTGAATCGCCGGCGGGTGGAGCAATTGCGCTCCGCCTTCGACCGGGCCCGCTGAATCCGACCGTTACTCGATCCCCAGCAAGCGGCGCCCTTCGGCGGTGATCATGCTCTGGTGCCAGGGCGGGTCCCAGACGATCTCCACGCTGGCGTCCTCTACACTGGGCAGCATCAGGATCTTCTGCTGCGCGTCGCCCGCGATGGTCGCCCCCATGCCGCAGCCCGGGGCGGTCAGGGTCATCTTCACGAAAACCTTCTTGTTCCCGCTGGGCAGGTCCTCGATGCCCATGTCGTAAACCAGGCCCAGATCCACGATGTTGACGGGGATTTCCGGGTCATAGCAGGACTTCAGGGTCTCCCAGACCATCTGCTCGCTGACCGCGTCGCCGGTTGCGGCGGCCGCCGCCGGGGTGGCCTCGGGCTGGAGTCCCAAAGCGTCGGCATCCTTGCCCGAGATGCGAAAGAGTCCGCCCGACGCATGCACGGTGTAGGTTCCACCCAAAGTTTGCGTCACATCGACTTCCGAACCCGCGGGCAACGTGACGGTATGGCCGGCCGGAATCTGCACGGCGTTGCAGTCGCGGGTCAGGGTAACGGTCGAAAGTGATGTCATGGCGCGCGACAGTAGCGCCTCCCCGGCGGCTGCAAAGCGAATGGTTGTTCGCCGCACCGGCGCAGCCACGTGGCTATTGCCCGGCCACGGGTCCCCTTCTAGGTTCGCCGCCACTTTTGCGGAAACACAGACCATGAGCGACGCGCAGAACGATCCGACCACTGTCCAACCCGGCGAGACCGCGCCGGGCCCCGATGCCACCCCTGCCCCACCCGACACTTTGACGCCCGAACAGATCACCGAACTCCAAAAACTGGCCGCCCAGGGAGCCGAACATTACGACCGGCTGCTACGGCTGACCGCGGACTTCGACAATTTCAAGAAGCGGGCTGCCCGGGAACGCGACGAGACCCGCCGCGCCGCCACCGAGGCGATGCTCGGCAAGTTGCTGCCGGTCCTCGACAACTTCGACATGGCGATTGCCGCCACCAACCAGGCGAATGTCTCCGTCGAGACTCTCAAGGTCGGCGTGTCGATGATTCACACCCAACTTCGCCAGGTTTTCTCCGACAGCGGCGTGGAAGCCGTCGACGCCATGGGGTTGCCGTTTGATCCGGCCATCCATGAAGCCGTGTCCCAGCAGGAAACTGCCGAGGTGCCGGAAGGCCAGGTCGTGCAACAGCTCCGGAAGGGTTACCGGTTCAAGGATCGGCTGCTCCGCCCCGCCACCGTCGTCGTCGCCAAGAAACCCGCCGCCTGAACATGGCTTCCACCAAACGCGACTACTACGAGGTGCTGGAAGTCGAACGCTCCATCACGCCCGAGGAACTCAAGAAGGCCTACCGCAAGCTGGCCATCAAGTATCACCCCGACAAGAACCCGGGGGACAAGGCCGCCGAGGAAAAGTTCAAGGAACTCGGCGAAGCTTATGAGGCGCTGAGCGATCCTCAGAAACGCGCCGCCTACGATCAATACGGCCACGCGGCCTTCGATCCCCGAGCCCGCGCCGGTGGCGGTGGCCGCGGCGGCGGATTCCATGACCCGAACGACATCTTCCGGCAGGCCTTCGGCGGCGGCGACTTGGGTTCCATCTTCGAGCAGTTCTTCGGCATGGGTGGCGAGGATCGCGACCCGACAGGCCCCGCCCGCGGATCCGACCTCCGCTACGACATGCAAATCACGCTGGAGGAAGCGGTCGCCGGCGTGGAAAAGGAAATTACCGTCAACAAGCCTGCCACCTGCGACCACTGCGGCGGTTCCGGGGCGGAAAAGGGCACCAAACGCATCCGCTGCATCCAATGCGCGGGCCGCGGCCGCGTGGTCATGTCCCGCGGCATCTTCAGCATCCAGCAGGCTTGTCCCCGTTGCGAAGGTGCCGGCGAGGTCCTGGAGAAGCCCTGCAAGACCTGCCAGGGCGACGGGCGCGTCAGCAAACCTTCGAGCATCAAGCTGCGCATCCCCGGCGGCGTGGACACAGGCACCCGCCTCCGTTCGACCGGCAACGGCGAAGCCGGCCAACGCGGCGGTCCGGCCGGCGACCTCTACGTGATCCTGCACGTCGCCGAACACGACGTCTTCAAACGCGAGGGCGACCATCTCTTCTGTGAGGTCCCCATCTCCTTCACCCAGGCCGCCCTGGGCGCGGAACTCGACGTGCCTACCCTCACCGGCAAGGCGCGAATCGTCGTCCCGGCCGGCACCCAGGCCGGAGCCAATTTCCGGCTCAAGGGCCGCGGCGTGAAAAGCCTGCAGGGCCACGGGGTCGGCGACCTGCTCGTCAAGGTCGCCGTGGAAGTCCCCACCAAGTTGAACGGGGCCCAACGGGCCAAGCTGGAGGAATTCGCGAAGCTCTGCGATGAGAACGTCAACCCGCAGTCCAAGAGCTTCTTCGACCGCGTGAAGGATTTCCTCGGCTAGGCCGGCGCCCCGCCCCGCGCCGGTCGGAAACCTACCAGAACCAACATGCAGCGGTTCCTGATTCCTGCCGCCCGCCGGGTGCCCGAAGTCGTCACCCTCACCGGCGACGAGGCCCACCACGCCGCCCGCGTGGTCCGGGTGCAGCCAGGCGAACCCGTGGTGCTGCTCGACGGCGCGGGCCTCGAACTGGCCGGCACGGTCGCGGCGGTCGGCAAACGCGAGGTCCAGATTCAAGTCACGTCCCAGCGCCGGCATCCCGCTCCGGCAGCCGAGATCGTCTTGCTCCAAGCCATCGCCAAAGGAGCGGCCATGGAGGGCCTCATCCATCGGGCCGTCGAGCTCGGCTGCCGCCGCCTCGTGCCCTTGCTCTCGGAACGCAGCGTCAGCCGGCCCGACGACGCCGAGGCGAAACGAACCAAGTGGCAGGCGATCGCCGACGAGGCGTTGAAGCAATCCGGCAATCCCTGGCGTCTGACGGTCGAAGTGCCGGTGGCCCCGGCGGTGTGGATCGCCCGCTCCGAGCCGCTGGAACTGCTGCTCATCGGGTCGCTGCTCGACACGCCGCAGCATCCCCGCGCGCACTTTGACCGCTTCCAGGCGGAACACGGACGCGAGCCCCGGTCATTGGGGCTCGTCGTGGGGCCGGAGGGTGATTTTTCCGCGGCGGAATACGCCACCTTCCAACAAGCCGGCGCCCGGTCCGTGACCCTGGGCCCGCTCATTCTCCGCGTGGAAACCGCCGCCACCGCATTGCTCGCCATTGCCCAGCACGAACTGTCAGCCCGGTCCCGGTAAAGGCCCGCTCAGCGAAGTCCGTGCGCGACTCAATCTGTGGTCGGACGTTCGCACGCCGAAGGCCCGGAACTGCTAACCACCGAGCGGATGGTTCCGTTGCCGGAGCGGGAACTCCTCCCGCCGACCACCCAAAGCCGCCGCGTAAACCGCCGCGACCATCTCCACCGCCCAAGCGCCGTTCCGGCCGCTGCATTCGGGCTCGCGCTTCGTGGCGATGGCGTCGAGCCAATCATCCACCGGCGCCGCGTTGTGCTCCGCCGCGTCCCGGACCAGTTCAGGCGCGAACGGCTTCCAGTCCTCACGCCGGCCGGTGGCCGACCAATCCGTCACCTGCCGGGTGAAGACGTTGGGCGAGAGGTCGCAGTTGAGCCGGGCAACACCCCGGCTGCCGTGCAATTCCACGCCCCAGCGGGCGGTCGTCTCGCGGAGGCGCGCATCGCTCGTGAACGTGCCCAGCACGCCGCGGCCAAAGGCGAACTGCGCGTTGACCTGGTCCCCGGCCACCCAACCAACGTTGTCCTTCACTTCGCGACGGTCCGCGCGGGTGATGTCGCGCCCCTGCTGGAGCACGCGGGCCGAGCACCAAATCGGGTCGCCGGCAAAACACCGCATGAAGTCGAACAGATGCGTGCCGAGCACCACCAAGTCTTCCCCGCCGGCGCGGTGATCCTGTTTGCCCCACGTGCGCACCTCGCGCAATTCGCCGATCAGCCCGTCGGCAACCGCCCGGCGCAGTTGCTGGACGACCGGCATCATCCGCATCGTGTGCGCGACCGCGACCTTGAGTCCGCGGCCCTGCGCCTCAGCCAGCACGGCGTCCGCCTCCGCCGGGGTGCGCGTGAACGGTTTCTCCACATACAGGTGCGCCCCGGCCCGGAGACAGCCGAGCGCCACCTCGGCGTGCTGGTCGGCATGACGCATCGCGAGGGAGACCAGCTGCGGACGTTCCCGTTCCAGCAATTGCCGCCAGTCGGCATAGGCCCGTGCACCGCCGAGGGTTTTCGCCACGCGGTTCCGGCCGCCTTCCACGGGGTCTGCGACGCCGACGACCTCAATTCCCGCCCGCCCGGCAAAGATGGATTCCAACCCATGGCCGTAATCGCCCCGGCCCGTGTGCCCGATGACCGCCGCGCGTAATGGCGCTCCACCAGCCCCGAGCAATGGAACCGTCCCCAAGCCGCCGGCCACCGCCAGCAGGAAGTCACGACGCGTGGAAGTCATGCCGTTAGCTCGGCGCCGCGGCGCGGCAAAATCGAGCGGAAAGTCAGGTCATTTCTCGAGGAGCCCATGGTTCTTCCGAACCCACACCAGCCTCGTGGAACTCGCGCACGACCGACCCGTCGTCGCGCCAAATCTCGCTCACCGGCCCGGGGACTCCGCCTCGCCGATTTCATCGAGGGTGGGTGCGGCCCACAGCCGCAGGGTGCCGTCGGAACTGGAGGCGCCCAGCCACCGGCCATCCGGGGAAAATCGCACGGTGGACATCGGCCGGTTCTCCTGGGAGTCCAAGGTGAGCAGCTCCATCTGGTTCACGGGGTCGAAAATCTTGACGCCCTCGCGCCCGTGACTGCCGACGGCCAGGCGTTCGCCGTCCGACGAAAAACCAACGCTATGCGTGCCCAGCAGGAAGCCGCCGAACTCCGCCACCCGGCGCGGTGGATCCAACTGCCACAAGGCAGCCCGCCCGGCGGCGCTCGCCACGGCGAGCAGGCGTCCCGCCGGATCCACCGCCGCGCCGGTGATCTGGCGCAACCCGAGCTCGAACCGGCTCATACCGCCGGCCGCCAGCGACCGCAGGTCCGCTTGGCCGTCGGACGAAATCGCGGCGAACCAGCCGGGCGAATTCGGCGTCGGCTCAAGGGCCGTGGAGACATTGAAACCGCGGAATCCCCGGTTCGCCGGCCACGTTTCCAACGCCTTGCCCGCCGGCAGGCTCCACCGGGTGTAAGTATGGTCGTTGAGCTGATGCGTGATGAGGTTGGTCGTCGCCGGCAGCAGCGCGATGGGAACCCGGAAATCGGAGCCAGAACCCAGTTCGGTAATCCGCTCGCCGGTCCGGAGATTCCAGACGGCCAGGCCGCCGTTGCGGATGCCCGCGGCAAACCAGCGGCCGTCGGCGGACAGCGTGCCGCCAAAGCGGGTGGGCCCGACCTGAAAGAGTTCGGTTCCCGCGGGTTTGCGGGCATCGTCCCAGCGACGGACCCGACCCTGTTCGTCCACGGCCACCAGCGCGCCGTCGTCCGCCGAAAATCCCCAGCTGCGGACCTTTTCGGGAACTGCCACCAAGCCGCGGGCCGGAGCCGGCCGCCGCAGGTCCCAGGCATTTAGCTCACCGTCCTTGCCGCCGCTGAACAACCGTTGGCCGTCCGCCGAAATCGCGAGGCTCCAGACCTCGAGCCGGTGGCCGCGCAACGTGCGCAGCAGACGACCATCTGCGGCGTCCCACACGCGCAGCGTCTGGTCGGCCCCGGCCGACACGAGGCGCGAGCCGTCTGGCAGGAACGCCACATCGGCCACCCACGCTGAGTGTCCGGCCAACGGCGGCAGTTCATGCCCATCGGCCGTCGCCCAGCGACGCAGCACGCCGCCGCCACTGACGCCCGTGGCCGCCACGAGCGTGTTGCCGTCGGGCGAGAGCACGAGCATCCGCAGGCCGCGGACGGTTTCGGCCGATTGCCACAGCACCGCGCCGGTCCGGGCATCGAGCCACAGCAATCGTTCCTCGGCGCCCACGTAGGCGACCCGGCTGAGGTCGGCGTTGGCCGCGAAGGTCGGCTCCCAGCCCCGGATTCCCGGCGCCACGGTCCGCCCGGCTCGGCGCCCGGTGCCCAGGTCCCAGCGCTCCAGTTCTCCGTCCGTCGTGGCCGTCAGCAAATGCTGGCCATCGCCGGAAAATGCCAATCCCGCCGCCGTTCCGGCGAGGCTCAGCCGGCCCGTTGACCGGCCCAGTTCCGCATCCCACAGCAGCACTTCCCCCGCGGCACCGCGACCTTCGCGCCGAAGGAAATAGGCCAACACAGGGCCCGCTGGCGAGAAACTCACCATCGCCTGACGGCTGGCGTCCGGCAGGACCGTCCGACGGCGCGACTCCAGGCTCCACACCGACACCGCGTCCGAGCCATCCGTCGCGGCGAGCCACCGGCCGTCGCCCGAAAGGCTGAGGCTGCGAACGTCGTTGGTGAGCCGGCCGAGCGTGAATTCAGCCTCGGTGCGGGTCTGCGCCCACAGGTAACGCCATTCCCAGCCGCGCAGGTCCGGTTGCAGTGGGGCCGGCCGCTGGGCATCCAGCAATGCGACCGCCCGGCCGAGGTTGTTGGCCGCCAAGGCCTGTTGCGCCAAGTTTAGATCGGCCGCATACGCCGGGCGCCGGGATACCTCGCTCAGCCGAGCCGCCTGTTGGCGCAGGCGCGCCTCGTCCTCCCGCGCCCGCTCGAAACGTTCCCGCTGCAACTGCTCCTCCCGCGAGGCGAAGGCCGCCCGTTGGCGGGCCTCGTCCGTTTCCCGCAGCTGCCACCAGAGCAAGCCCGTGCCCAGCAACAACGGCAGCAGGAACGCCGTGACCGTCGCGAACACCAGCGGACGGCGGCGCAGCAGCTTTTGGAACCGGTAGAAGCGGCCGGGGGGACGCGCGCGAACGGGTTCGTGGGCCAGCAGGCGCTGCACGTCGGCCGCGAATTCCGCCGCGCTCGGGTAACGTCGTTCCGGATCCTTCTCCAGCGCCCGCAGCACGATCCAATCGGCATCCCGGCCGAGTTCCCGCCCCAAGCGGCCGGGGGTTGTTCCCCGGTGCTCCGCCGCCACCTCGCGGGCCGCGACCGGCCGGCGTGCGAGTGCCACCGAGGGCGGCACGGGCTCCTGTTCCCGGATCGTCCGCCGCAGCGCGTCAATCCCGCCCGCCGCGAGCTGCTGGGGATCGAACGGCGGCACGCCCACCAGCAGTTCATACAGGAGCGCCCCGAGACTGTAGACATCCGATCGCCGGTCCACCGCGCCGGGACGGAAGTCCGCCTGCTCCGGGCTCATGTAGGCAGGCGTGCCCACCATCAACCCCGGCACCGTGAAGGTGTTCAGTTCGTCCAACTGCGGACCCACGGCCTTGGCCACGCCAAAATCAATGATCCGCGGCCACGGTTCGCCATCCTGCCGGGTCACGAGGATGTTCGAGGGCTTGAGGTCCCGGTGGATGATGTGCCGCTCGTGGGCGTGTTCCATCGCCGCCGCCACCCGTAGGAACAACCGAAACCGTTCCTCCAGGGTCAGCCGCTCTTCGTCGCAGAAGCGGGTGATGCTCACGCCCTCGACGAACTCCATGGCGAAGAAGGGCTGCCCCAGCGGCGTGGTGCCCGCGTCCAGCACCCGGGCGATGTGGGGATGCTCCATGAGCGCCAAGGCCTGCCGCTCCACCTCAAACCGGGCGATCACCGCCCGCGAGTCCATACCCGGCTTGATGATCTTGACCGCCACCCGCCGGCGCACCGGGTAATTCTGCTGCGCCGCGAACACCATGCCGCAACCGCCGGAGCCGATCTCCCGCTCCAGTCGATACCGGCCAATCCACGACCCCAGCTGAGGTCCCGCCGGCGTGACAACTTCCGGCCGCCTCACCTCCACTGCCGGGCATTCCAGGAACCCGTCGTCGTGGTGGTAGCCGAGGAGATCATCCACTGCGCGGAACAGGACGCTGTCCCCGGCGCTCGCCGACTTGAGGAAACGCTGGCGCATTTCCCCGGGCGGCTGTTCCAGGCAGGCCAGGAACAGCTCGCGGGTGCGGGCACCGGAATTGGGTGATGGAGGCTCCGCGTTCACGGCCAAGGGGAGTTATTCAGGCCTGCGCGGTTTCGATCCGGCGACGCAGCCACGCCCGCGCGAAGGTCCACAGCCGTTCGGTGGCCCGGAGCGAAAGCCCCAGGGCCGCGGCGGCCTCGTCCATGGTCATGCCGACGAAATAGCGCAGCTTCACCAACTCCGCGGCGGCCTCGTCCTCCTGCGCGAGGGCGTTCAGCGCTTCGTCCACCGCGAGCATCTCGTCCGCCGGCGCGATCACGGGCAAGTCGAGTTCCTCCAGTTCGAGGTGCTCCGCCCCGCCGCCCCGCTTCAACGCCTGCCGGCGGCGGGCCGATTCCACGAGGATGCGCCGCATGGCCTCAGCCGCAGCGGCGAAGAATTGGCCACGGTCGCCAAACTGCACGCCATTGCCGCCGACCAGGCGCAGCCACGCCTCGTGCACGAGCGCCGTCGGCTGCAGCGTGTGCCCCGGGGCTTCCATCGCCATCCGGTAGCCGGCCATGCGCCGCAACTCGTCGTAGACGAGCGGCAGGAGCTCCTCCGCGGCGATGGCGTGGGGCTTGGCCGAATCCGGCATGGGGGTTCCGTTCACCGGCGTCATCGTTTCACTTCGGGCACATCAGTTTGTCGCGACGGTCAAGGGCAAGGGTTCGAGCGGGCGCTCGCGGCTGTAGAGCGTCGGGACCGCAAATGGTTACAGCGCTTCGGCCACGCGAACAGGGTAGGCGTCACAACCATGAACAAACCCGACGGGCGCCATCGGACGCCGAATCCGGCCGCGCGCCCGCAAATAAATCTGCAAAAAGTTTGGCGGGACGGTGGAGCGGATTGCGCAACTGCGAACAGATGCCCCGTCCCCTCAGGCTGGCTGAAGCCATGCCCACGTGCGCCTTTCTGTCGATTGGCGCTCTTGGTTGCTTGGATTTTTCCGGCGGGCGGCTGGTCGCAGGCTGCGACCGTCGCTCACGGCGGGACCCACGGCATTCACATAACAAAACATGCAGTTCATGTCGCTCCTATGCCATCCATGAATCCAACCAGTTCCACCCCGGCAGTTCCATCTGCCGGGCGGAAGAGAAATACGGGCTTCCAGCGCCTGCGCACCGGTCTCGCGCGCACGCTGGCCCTCGCCGGCGCCGCCTCCGCGTTTGCCGCTGACGTCAGCTATGACTTCACCAGCGATCCGAGCAGCCAGCTCACGATCTCGGCCGGCGACTCCCCTTGGGTGAGCACCGGCGGCAACCCCGCCACCGGCGGCTTCCTCGCCGTCACCTACGCGGTCAACGGCTACTACAGCGGCGTGGTGTTTCCGAACGCCGACCCGGGCAAAATCGTCACCGGCTTCACCCTCAGCGCCGACCTGCGCGTCGGCAACAGCTCGGGTGACCGCGCGGCCGACGGCTTCAGCATCAGCTTCGCCCGGGCGGGCGACCTTGCGCTGGAACCCGGCGGGATGGACAGCCAGGCTTGGGCCGCCGTTTCCGGCGCCGCCGAAATGGGCACCCGCACCGGCATCGCCGTCTCGTTCGACACCTGGTCGGGCAATGCCCTGCCGGACGGTGCGGACATCGAGGGCATCATCGTGCGCGTGGACAACGTGACCGTGAACCGCACCGCCCTGGCCACCCGCCATGGCGCCTGCGATGACAACACCTCGCTGCAGACCGGGCCGCGCGACGCCGCCTACTGGGCGGCGGGCGGCGATGGCCGCGCCCCCGAATCCTGGGCCGGCCTCTGCTGGCAGCCGTTCAAGGTGGACCTCACCCCGGCGGGCAAGCTGACGGTCGAGTGGAAGGGCCGGAAGGTGCTGGACGCCTTCCAGACCGACTTCTTCCCGTCCGCGGGCCAGCTGGTCTTCGCCGGCCGCACGGGCGACGC
Source organism: uncultured Verrucomicrobiota bacterium (assembly GCA_964602595.1). Taxonomy (GTDB): domain Bacteria; phylum Verrucomicrobiota; class Verrucomicrobiia; order Limisphaerales; family UBA9464; genus CAIWAH01. Next base: position 70,146 of record CAZRRO010000011.1, read on the forward strand.
GAACGAACACACCCACGTGGACAACATCCGCCTCGTCACCGTCGCGGAGACGGTCACCGCGGTGCCCAATGCTCCGACCAGCCTTACGGCCGCTTCCCTCGGCTCCCGCCGGGTGGAATTGACCTGGGCGCCCTCGGTGGTGCCCGGTGATGCCAATGCCCGCGTGGCCTACGAGGTGGAACGCAACGGCACGGTGATCTCCACCCTGCTGACCACGACCAACTTCGTGGACCGCGGCGTGGCTCCCGGCCAAAGCGTAACCTACAAGGTCCGCGGCAAGAACGTCGCCGGTAACGCCGGCGCCGACGCGACCCTGACGGTCACCACCGCCCAGGAAGTTGCCGGAACGGGTTTCCTGCGCATGGACGTCTGGAACAACACCAGCGCCAACACCATCACGGACATCCTGAGCGATCCGCACTTGTCCGAGGCTCCGGACAGCACCCGGTTCGCCAACGGCCTCGGTTTCACCGACTTTGCCGACAACTACGTCACCCGTGTGTCGGGCGTGTTCACTGCCCCGAAGAGCGGCAACTTCCGCTTCTTCATCACCTCGGACGACGCCAGCGCGCTCTACCTTAACCTGGCGGGCGCGGCGATCCCCAACTGGATGACGGAAGTCCCCATCGCCTCGGAAGGCTTTGACACCGCCACCTGCTGCGGCGGCTTCATGGAACCCACCAATGCCGAAGGCGTGCCGAATCCCGAGACCAGCGAGCCCATCGCCCTCGTGGCCGGCCGCCAATATGGCATCGCGTTCATCGTCAAGGAAGGCGGCGGCGGCGACAACGGCTCCGTGGCCATCCGTGAGGAAGGCGACACCACCCCGGCGACCAGCCTGCCCATCCTCCGCGGCTCCGTGCTCAGCGGCCCGGTGGACGCGGTCGGGGCCAGCGTGGCCTTCACCACCACGCCCGCCAACACCACGGCCATCGCCAACACGGCACTGACCTTCACCGCGGCCGCGACCGGCACCTCGCCCTACGGCGCGGACTACGGCAGCGCCGTAGTTTATCAGTGGTATAAGGACGGCGTGCCCATCATCGGGGCGAATGGCGCCACCTACTCCATCCCCGTGCTGCCGATCGGCTACAACGGCGCGAAGTTCAAGGTCTGGGCCGCCGTCGCCGGCGCCAGCGTGACGAGCGACGAGTTCACCCTGACCGTTGAGACCGACACCATCGCCCCGACCGTGACCCGCGTGGCCGGCTCGGCGACCTTCAACTCCGTCACCGTTTCCTTCAGCGAGCCGGTGGCCGATGCGACCGCCCTCGACGCCAGCAAGTATTCCGTGACCGGCCTGACCCTCAGCGCCCCGGTCCGCGTCAATGATCGCACGATCCGGTTCACCTCCACGACCCAGACCGAAGGCACGACCTATAACGTCACCATCAATGGCGTGAAGGATCTCGGCGGCAATAGCTCCGCCTACACCGGCACGTTCCGCGCCTATCAGTTCAAGACCGGCCTCGCCGACTTCCGGACCTGGAACTCGACGATCCCGTTCGCGGACTTTGAAACCACGCTCCGTGACACCACCCCGGCCTCGGAGCAGCTCCTCACCGAGTTCCACGGCCCGATCAATATCCGCAATGACTACTTCGGCCAGGTGAGCGGCTGGTTCGTGCCGGCCACCACGGGCAGCTACGTGTTCTTCGTCGCCACCGATGACCAGGGCGCGCTCTACCTGTCGACCGACGCGAGCCCGGCCAACAAGAAGCTGATCGCGTCCGAGCCCACCTGGGGCGGCGCCAACAGCTGGACCGGCGCCGGCAACAACCGCGACCCGGACGCCAACGGCCTGTTCCTCAACCGTTCGGACACGTTCCCTGCGACCGAATGGCCCACGGGCAACACGATCACGCTGACTGCCGGTCAGCGTTATTACATGGAAGTCGTCTACCGCGAAGGCGGCGGCGGCGACAACGGCGGCGCGACCTTCAAGCTCGCGGGCGGCGCCGACCCGGCCAACGGCACGGCCACCGCGATCCGCGGCGGCCTCATCGGCACGCTGGTTGATCCCGGCACCCTGCCCCCGCTCATCACCAAGCGCCCGGTCGGCGCGAAGGTCGCCCCTGGCGCCTCGGTCACCCTGTCGGTCGAGGTGGATTCGTCCATCCCGGTCACCTACCAGTGGTTCCAGAACAAGAAGGCGATCACCGGTGCGACCGGCGCCAGCTACACCATCCCCGCCGTCGGCGTGGCCAACATCGGTGACTACCTCGTGGAAGTGACCAGTGCCAACGGCACGGCCAGCAGCTTCCCCGACAACGACGTGCGCGTCGAAATGACGGGCGTCGCCCTCGTGGTCGAGGTCGAAGACTACAACTACGGCAACGGCCAGACCCTCGCGGCGGCCAGTGTCATGCCCCTCGCCTCCAGCCTCTACAAGGGCTTGGACGGCGTGGAACCGGTGGACCTCGTCCACTCCCGGAGCCAGGCCGACAGCGGCATCGACGGCAACAGCCTCCGCCAGGGCTGGCTCAACACCGACCCCGAGCCCGACGAAGTGGTCGCCGCGGCCGAGGGTGCCAACGTGGACGTGATCAGCGACGGCAACCCCGAGCGCCCCGACTTCACGCTGACCCAGAACTACAAGATCGGCTGGGGCGAAGCCGGCGACTGGTATAATTACACCCGCGATTTCGCGCCCGGCACCTACAATGTCGTGCTCGGCTTCTCGCAGGACGGCCGGGGCGCCAACGCCACGGACTTCGCGTTGGACATCGTGAACGGCGACCCGACCAAGGCCGACCAAGTTACCACCCGCGTCGCCCAGGCAACGGTCAGCCAGACCGGCGGCTGGAGCTCCAACGACAACGTGTCGCTTCTCAACCTTGAAGGCACCGGCCTCGCCGAGATCACCCTCGGCACCAAGAGCACCGTGCGCCTCAACATCGTTCGCGGCGGCCCCGACCTCGACTACATGCTGTTCTACAAGAAGGCGTCGGTCGAAGTTACGGCGGAAGCAGGCGGCATCCCGGGCATCACCGGGGGCGTGAGCAACGTGAGCGTGAACACGGCGACCAAGACGATCACGGCGACCACCACGGGTGAAGCCGGCTTCGTCAAGGTCACGGGCGCCACGCGCATCGTGAGCGTGACGCTCGTTGGCACCACGCTGACGGTCGTCTACGAATAATCATCGGGTTCCGAACGGAACCCACAAATCAATGCAGGGGGCCGGACATCTGTCCGGCCCCTTTTTCCTTGGCCCCCGATCCGACCCCATGAAATCCAAACGCGCCTCCGCATCGGCACCCGGTGCCCCTGCCCTACCCCGCCCCGGACGGGCGCTGCTGGCCCGCCTGTTCGCCTTGGATCCGCGGACCCTCGCCGCGTTCCGACTGGCGGCCGGAGCCGTCCTGCTCCTCGACCTTGCAATTCGGTTCTCCGACCTCGCTGCCATGTATGGGGATGAGGGCATGTTTCCCCGGGACCAGATTCGCCTCCGCTACACCTCCGCCTGGAACTGGTCCTTCCATTTCGCCGGCGGCTCGACCGAATTTCAGACTGCCCTCTTCGCGCTCGCCGCACTGTTCGGACTCGCCCTGCTGGCGGGCTTCCAGACTCGTTGGGCCACGATTGGTTCCTGGCTCCTGCTGGTCTCCATCCAGCACCGTGTCCCGCCGATCCTCAACGCGGGCGACGGCCTGCTTCGCCTGCTGTTGTTCTGGGGCATGTTCCTGCCCTTGGGACAGGCGTGGTCCGTCGATGCTTGGCGCCGCCGCCGCGCGCACCCGTCCCTGACCCCGGACCGATCACCCGTGCTTTCGGTGGCGTCGGCTGCCATCCAACTCCAGATGGCGCTCATGTATTTTTTGTCGGCGATCTTCAAGTCCACCCCCGACTGGTTCCGCGGCCAGGTGATCGCCGGCTCCCTCGCCCACGATATCTACGCCAAGCCGCCGGGAGAATGGGCCCTACAGTTCCCGGCCCTGCTCACCGCCATGACCTTCGGCGTCTTCGTGCTGGAATGGGCCGGACCGCTGCTGCTCTTCCTGCCCTGGTGGACGGGTCGCGTCCGGCTGGCCGTGATTGGCGCCCTCGCCGCGATGCACCTGGGCATCGAAGCCTGCCTCACCGTGGGCTTGTTCTCGCTGATCTCCCTCGCCGGGCTGACCCTGTTCCTACCGGCCGAGATTTGGCCGCGCCACGGATCTGACGCGCCGGTAGCCTCGGCGCCGCCGGTCGCCGGCCGCCGGTCGCACTGGCTCCGGGAAGGCCTGTGCGCGGCCCTGCTTCTCTACGTGCTCGGCCTCAATGTCGCCGGGGTCGTTTCCCACGCCCGGGGCCAACCCTCGACCGCGGGCTGGAAGCCCCTGAACTCGGGCCTCGGCCTAGGGCAGAAGTGGGGCATGTTCGACGAGACCCCCTCGAAGGACGGCTGGTATGTGGCCCGAGGTTGGCGGCCCGACGGTTCGCAGATCGATCTCCTGCAAGACGGCGCGCCGGTGAGCTGGGACCGCCCGGACTATCCCACCCGCATGTTCCCCAATCACCGCTGGCGGAAACTCTTCCGGGAAATGACCTACTTCGACGACTTCGGCTACCAAGTGTTCCGCGAACCCGCCGCCCGTTACCTCCGCCGCGCCTGGAATGCCCGGAACGCCGCGACCAACCAGGTCGGCGAATTCGAGCTCGTTTTCTGCATGGTCCAGACCAACGGGCCGCCGGGCGCCCCCCCGGCCCGCGAACGCATTGTCCGGATCCCCAAGTGAGTTCCCGAGGTAGCGGCTCACCGAATTGACCGGGTCATCCAGCGGCCAAAAGTTTCTTGGCGGGTTTCGTCGCAAGACCGCGCAAGTATCGGTGTCCATGCTGCGCCTGCAAAGGCGTGGCCGCATAGGACAGGTAGAACAACCTGAGGCCAGACGTAAGTCTGGCCTCGCTTCGTTGTTTTTCCGGCTCCGTGTTCCGCCAAACCCGGCCAGATTCCCGCGGAAAGTTTGGCGGGGTCGGGCGAATCTAACGCATTACCTTTTGATGCCCCGTTCGCACTGGACCGCCAGTCCTATCGTTTTGCCCCATCTCCTTCCGGGGCTGGCCCGCGAAACCAAGGGAACCAGCTGGCGTGTTTCCCCTCGCCGGTCGCGATGGGTTCCCCAGCGGACGGACGGCTCTCCCGCAATACCTCGGTAACAGTCGCAGTTCCTATGCTCACCCTCACTTCAACCCCTTCCGACGCCCCCGCTCCAACGGGCCGGCGGAAACAATCCCGGAGCCGCGCGGTCCTCGGCGCCGGCTTGGCGTCGCTCTGCCTCTTCGGCACCGCCGGCGTCAGCCTTGCCCAGAGCGACATCACCCAGCCTGGTGACGTCATCACCGCCACGTCGAGCAACAGCCCCGGCTCCGAGGGCGCGGCCAACGCCATCGACAACAAGACCACGAAGTATCTCAACTTCGACGGCGCCAACAACGCGGTTGCCACCGGCTTCGTCGTCACCCCGTCGGTCGGCGCCACCATCGTCACCGGCCTGACCCTCCAGTCGGCCAACGACGCCCCGGAGCGCGATCCTGCCACCTACAAGCTCGAAGGTTCCAACGATGGCACCACCTTCGCGGTCGTTTCCGAAGGCGCCGTTCCTGCCTTCAGTGATCGCTTCGTCACCGTCCGCGTCGACTTCGCCAACAATGCGGCCTACAAGGCGTATCGCCTGACGTTCCCGACCACGGCTACCTCCAATGGCTGCTGCATGCAGGTCGCCGAGGTCGAGCTGCTGGGCACGGTGGTCCCGCCCGACGTGACCCAACCCGGCGACACGATCACCGCCACGTCGAGCAACAGCCCCGGCTCCGAAGGCGCAGCCAACGCGATCGACAACAAGACCACGAAGTATCTCAACTTCGACGGCGCCAACAATGCGGTCGCCACCGGCGTGATCGTGACGCCTTCCGTCGGCGCCACCATCGTCACCGGCCTGACCCTGCAGTCGGCCAACGACGCGCCGGAGCGCGACCCCGCCACCTACAAGCTCGAAGGCTCCAATGACGGCACCACCTTCGCCGTCGTCTCCGAGGGTTCCGTGCCCGCCTTCAGCGACCGCTTCGTCACCGTCCAGGTGCTGTTCAGCAACACCCGGCCCTACAAGACCTACCGGCTGACGTTCCCGACCACGGCCAGCTCCAACGGCTGCTGCATGCAGGTCGCCGAAATCGAGCTGCTCGGCACGGTCGCCCCGCAGGATGTGACCCAACCCGGAGACCCCGTCACGGCCACGTCGAGCAACAGCCCCGGCTCGGAAGGCGTCGCCAACGCGATCGACAACAAGACCACGAAGTATCTCAACTTCGACGGCGCCAACAACGCGGTGGCCACCGGCCTGATCGTCACGCCTTCCGTCGGCAAGACCATCGTCACCGGCCTCACCCTCCAGTCGGCCAACGACGCGCCGGAGCGTGACCCCGCAACCTACAAGCTCGAAGGCTCCAACGACGGCACCGCCTTCGCCGTCATCTCCGAGGGCAGCGTGCCCGCCTTCAGCGACCGCTTCGTCACCGTCGAGGTGTTCTTCGAGAATTCCGCGGCCTACTCGACCTACCGCCTGACGTTCCCGACCACGGCCACCGCGAACGGCTGCTGCATGCAGGTCGCCGAAGTCGAACTGCTCGGCTTCGCCGCCGGCAGCAGCGCGTTGCCGCAGTTCAAGACCCAGCCCAAGGAGACCCCGGTCCTCGCCGGTGCCAGCGCCCGTTTCTACGTGACCGTCAACGGCCCGTGGCAAGTGCAGTGGTATCGCAATGGCCAGATCATCCCGGGCGCCAACCAGCTCGCCTACGTCACCGACGCCGTCACCGCGGCCAATGCGGGTGACACCTACTACGCCACCGCCAAGAACGGCTCTCTCGTGGGCCAGAGCGACACGGTGAAGGCCATCCTGTTCACCCCCTCGGTCACCAAGAGCGTCGGGCTTAACTTCATCGGCGGCGGCGCCAACGGTGCGCCGACCGCTGTCCTCTCCACCGACATCGCCGGCGTGCACCTGCAGGCCTACTGGAACAACGCCACCAACAGCAACGGCGACCTCCCCGGCATCGATGGCGATGGCAACACGATCCCCTTGGTCAACAGCGACAATGCGGATGCGTCCCCGATCGCCGTCAACTTCGCCTCCGGCGGCACCTGGGGCACCGGCACCGGCACGGATAACGGCAACGCCAAGATCCTGAACGGTTACCTCGACGACAACGACGGCACGGTCATCACCTTCAACAGCGTTCCGGCCGGCAAGCACTCGGTCATCGTCTACACCATCAACCGCCCGCTCGCGTTCAGTGACGCGGACTACACGGTCACCGACGGCAACGGAGTAACCTCGACCATCTACATTCGCGACCAGAACGCCGACGAATACAACGCGGCTCCCGGTTTCGTCCGCGGCACGTCCACCGATCCGAGCTCCCGCTCGGTCGCGAACTACGTGCGGTTCGACAACGTGACCTCGCCCGCCAACGGCACCATCATCCTGGCCGCCGTGTCGGCCAACGGCGCCGCCCCGGTGAACGCCATCCAGTTGCTCATCAACCCGCCCGACGTGGGCACGCCGCCGCAGTTCTCGGCTCAACCGGCGAGCAAGAACGTCGTCGCCGGCGCTTCGGCGACCTTCACGGTCGCGGCCTCGGGCACCTCGCCGCTCACCTATGAATGGCGCCGGAACGGCACCAAGATCACCGACGGCGGCAAGTTCAGTGGCGCCGGCACCGCCTCCCTCACCGTCAGCGACGTCCAGTCCGCCGAAACCGGCAAATACACCGTCGCCGTCAACAACGCCGCCGGCGGCGTCGTCAGCGCCGCGGCCGTGCTGTCCGTCTATGATGGCTCCATCGCCGATCGCCTCGTGGGTCACTGGACCTTCGATGAAACCACCGGCCTCGCGGCCGCCAACACGGTGGCCGGTGGCCAGCCGGGCGCCCTCAAGGGTTACGCCGGCAGCGGCACCTGGGGCGCGGGCCAAGTCGGCGGCGCGCTCGCCTTCGACGGCGCCAGCCAGTTCGTCGTGGTGCCTGACTACGCCAAGGCCAGCGCCGCTGTCTCGGTGAGCGCCTGGGTCAACGCCGCCGGCGCCAACCAGGACGCCACGGTGATCGCCAATGCGGGCATCAACGGCCAGCAGGGCATCCGCCTCAGCCAGTTCGAGCTCGGCCTCGCCGGCACGGATGGCGACCCGCGGGCCTTCATCGCCGCCGGCCCCAACGGCTATTCCACCCGGGCCGGCGCCGCGAACCCGCTGGCGCAGGGCACCTGGAACCACCTGGTCCTCACCGCCGACGGCGGCCGGCTGACGCTCTACCGCAACGGCCAGGCCGTCGGCAGCCTCGACTACACCGGTGACATCACCACCGCCACCGCTCAGTGCCTCGGCATCGGCGGCATCCTCGACAACACCGTGGACGTGAACGTGGATCCGAACGAACTCACCTGCGATCACGTCCTCGAGACCAACCCGGGTCTCTGGACCGGTTCCATCGACGACGTCGCCCTCTGGACCCGCACCTTGGGTGCCGAGGAAGTCGCCGCCATCTATCAGGCCGGCCTGACGGGCAAGAACGTGAAGACGCTCCCCACCGTCACCCCGCCCGTGAACATCGTCGTGACCACCACGCCGCCCGCCGGCCTCGCCGGTGCCCAGGTGACCGACGTGGTCATCGACGCGGCCAACAAGAAGATCACCGCCAAGGTGCCCGCCGGCGCCACGACGGCCTTCTTCACGGTCAGTTCGCAGTTCACGATCAAGAGCGTCACCGTCGTCGGTGACGTCGTGACGGTGGAACTCGAATAAGCCACCCGGCCAACCCAGTTGGCCGACACCGCTACCGGGCCGGGAACGAAAGTTCCCGGCCCTTTTGCTTGGCCGCCCTGCCGGCCTCCCTTCAAATTCCCCGCTGCCGCCATGCCTGAGACCGTCGCCACGCCACGTCGGGAACCGGATGCCCATCGCCCTTCCCCGCTTCGTCGCTGGGTCATCGCCTTGGCCGTCCTCGCGTGCTCAACGGACGTTCCGGCACGCGCCGCGGAGTGGCGGTCGTTTCCCGGGGGCCGTTGGCAGCCTTTGGCCGTTACGACAAACGAACCGACCGGCTTTGGCAGCCTTGATCCCGCAGTAACCGGCTTGAGCTTCACCAACGTCCTACGCGAGGCCGACGGTGCGCAGAACCGCACGCTCTACAATGGCTCCGGCGTGGCCACCGGCGACTTCGACGGCGACGGGCGGACTGACGTGGTGCTGGCCGGCCTCGAAGGGCGACTGTCCCTCTTCCGCAACTTGGGCGAATGGAAGTTTGCCGACGTCACCGCCGCCTCGGGCGTCATCGCGACCAATTACATGGCCCGCGGCGTGGTGCTCGCCGACCTCAACGGCGACGGTGCACCGGAGTTGCTGCTCAGCGCCAATGGCGCCGGTGTCCGCTGCTGGCGCAACGATGGGCACGGTCATTTTTCGGATGTGACCGAAACGGCCGGCACCGCCAGCCGGCTGGGCAGCATGACGCTCGCGCTGGCCGACGTGAACGGCGATGGCTCGCCGGACTTGTATGTCGCGAACAACCGCACCGACGACATTCGCGACCGTGGCCAGGTGCAGTTGCAACAGGTGCGCGGCCAGATGGTCGTGCCCGCCGCCCTGACCAACCGGCTCCTGCTCCAGGACGGCCAGTTGCTCGAATACGGCGAACCCGACCGCCTGTTGCTGAACGACGGCACGGGACGTTTCCAGGCCGTGCCCTGGACCAATGGCGTGTTCCGGGATGAACGCGGCTCGAACCTGCCCGCGCCCCCGCTCGACTGGGGCCTGGCGGCCACTTTCCGCGACTTCAACGGCGACGGCGCGCCCGACCTTTACGTCTGCAACGACTTCTGGACGCCCGACCGCTTCTGGCTGAACGACGGCCAAGGGCGATTCCAGGCGGCGCCCGCGCTGGCGCTGCGGAAAACCAGCGGCAGCTCCATGGGCGTGGACGTCGCCGACGTCGATCTCGATGGCACCGCGGACTTCTTCACAGTGGACATGCTAAGCCGGCTGCCGGCTTGGCGGAAACAGCAGATGGCCGCCCAAGCGGAGCCGCCGGGCCTGCCCGGAGTGTTCGCTGACCGGCCTCAGGTGCTGCGTAACACCCTGCAAGTCGGGCGGGGCGATGGCACATATGCCGAGGTGGCGGACTATGCCGGGCTCGCAGCGGCGGAGTGGGCCTGGCAACCGCTGTTCCTCGACGTGGACCTGGACGGCTGGCCCGACCTGCTGATCACGACCGGGCACGCCCACGACGTGCAGGATCGCGACGCCCAGGCCGCGGTCGCGGCCCGCCAACGCAGCTACGCCGGCATCGCCAATCCCGCGGACCGGCGGCGGGCCTTTACCCGGGACCTCTTCGCCAACATGCAGCTCTACCCGCCCCTGCGGACGCCCATCGTGGCGTTTCGCAATCGGGGTCACCTCCGCTTCGACGACGTGACCGCGCACTGGGGCACCGACGCCGGTGGCATCCATCACGGCCTCGCCACCGCGGATTTCGATGGCGACGGCGACCTCGACCTCGTGGTCAACCGGCTCAATGCCCCCGCATTGCTGCTCCGGAACCAGGCCACCGCCCCGCGCCTCGCCGTGCGCCTGCGCGGGCTCGCGCCAAACACCGAAGCCTTGGGTGGCAAAGTCACCTTGCTGGGCGGTCCGGTTCCGCGGCAATCGCAGGAAGTTGTCGGCGGCGGACGCTATCTTTCGGGCAGCGATCCGTTGCTGATGTTCGCTGCGGGCAGTGCCGAAACGCCGATGACGCTCACGATCCGTTGGCGCAATGGCACCGAACGGCGAATCGACGGTTTGCAGCCGAACCGGCTCTACGAATTTACCGAGGACGCCCGCCTAGACCAACCGGCCGCCACCCGACCGGAAACGCCCATCACGCCGCTGTTTGCCGATGTCAGCGCCCGGCTGGCGCACCTCCATCCGGAAACCGTCTTCGACGACTTCGCCCGCCAACCGCTGTTGCCCCGGAAGCTCAGCCAAGCAGGCCCGGGCGTCGCCTGGCTGGATGCAAACGGGGACGGCTGGGATGACCTGGCCATCGGTAGCGGCGCCGGCGGCGAACTCATGGTCTTCCAGAACGACCAGCGCGGGGGCTTCCAAGCCATCACCAACATGCCGGCGGTTCGCGATCAGGTCGCGCTTGTCGCTATCGGCAGCACCTTGCTGATGGGCGAATCCAACTACGAAGACGGCCAGACGAACGGCTGGTCCACCCACCGCTGGCAGGCCGGCAAGGCGCCGGTGCCGGAACTCCCAGCGGGCACGAATACGCTCGGGGCGCTCGCCTTGGGCGACGCCGACGGGGACGGCAATCTGGAGCTGTTCGTCGGTGGCCGCGTGGTCCCCGGCCGGTGGCCCGAGCCGGCTGCCTCCACCCTGTTTCGCCGCCAAGGCGAGGAGTGGGTAGCGGCCCAGACGTTTGACCGGCTCGGTTTGGTCACATCCACGCTGTGGACCGAACTGACCGGGGACGCCTTGCCGGAGTTGGCGGTCGCGTGCGAATGGGGACCGGTGAAGTTGTTTCGCACGGCCGCTGGCCAACTGGCGGCCTGGGACCCGCCGGTCCGAACCGCGGGCGCAGGTCCGGAGATCCGTCTCAGCACCCTGACGGGCTGGTGGAACGGGCTTTCGGCCGGTGACTTTGACGGCGACGGACGGATGGACCTTGTGGCCGCCAACTGGGGCGAGAATTCACCGTTCTCGGCCAGCGCCACGGCTCCGTTGGTTTTGGTCGCCGGCAGTTGGGCGGGGGATGATTCCCTCGGCCTGGTGGAAACCATCCGCAGCGGTCCGAACGGAACGTTGACCCCCGTCCGGCCGCTGACCGAACTCGCCGTCGGTCTGCCGTTTCTGGTCGGACGATTCTCCAGTTTCCGCGCCTACTCAGAAGCCAGCCTGGATCAGGTGCTCGGTCCGGAACGTGCGCGGGCCACGGAGTATTCGGCGACCGAACTCCGCTCGGGAGTCTTCCTCAACCGCGGCGACCACCTGGAGTGGCGCCCCCTGCCCCCGGCCGCGCAATTGGCACCGGCGTTTTCGCCGGTCGTCGCCGACTTCGACGGCAACGGCACAGAAGACGTTTTCCTCAGCCAGAACTTTTTCGCTACCCGGGCCGGATTGGCGCGGCAGGACGCCGGCCGGGGCCTGCTGCTCCTCGGGGACGGCCGGGGAGGATTCACCGCAGCGTCCGGCTCGGCGAGCGGGCTGGACGTCCACGGGGAGCAGCGCGGGGCGGCGGCCGCGGACTTTGACCAGGACGGACGCACGGATCTGGTCGTCACCCAAAACGGCGCCGCCACGCGGCTATTCCACAACCGGAATGCACAGCCCGGAGTTCGGATCCAATTGATCGGCCCCCCGGGCAATCCGGCGGGTCTTGGCGCCAGGGTCCAACTCGTCGGCGGCGGTCCGGGCCCGGTCCGGGAATTGCACGGCGGCAACGGGGTTGGCTCGCAGGACTCCGCGGAAGTCGTGTTGGCAAGGCCACTGGGCGCGGCGGAACCGCTTCGGGTCCGGGTCACCTGGCCCGGCGGCCTCGTGCAGACGGAACCGCTTCCCGCCCCGGCCTTCCGAGTGACGTTACGCCACCCGGCTACCCGCCCCTGACGCGCCTTTGTTGGCGGGGATCGCCGTGTCGCCACGCATTACAGGGTGTTCTCTGCCAGGTTCCCCGGGGCTTGGCCGCATAGGAGAATAGGTTTGGTAGAACAACCTTGGGGCCGGACGAGTGTCCGGCCCCGCTTTGTTTTCCGGGCCATTCCGCCACCCTGCGGCTACACGTAGGCCGGATACACCGGGTCAAACATCCGGGACCGGATGTCGGCCGCCAAGTCCGTCGGCCGCGGGCGCCGGGCCAGACCGTTCTTGTAGGCGTCCTCCGCGACCGCGACCGCAATCGCAAGCGATACTTCGCGGATCTTGGTCAGCGACGGATACACCCGGCCCATCGCCAAGTCTTCCGGCTGGACCAGCTTGGCCAACGTCTGCGCCGCCGCGAGGAACATGCCGTCGGTGACTTCCTTGGCCTCACAGACCAGCGCGCCGAGTCCGACGCCGGGGAAGATGTAGATGTTGTTTCCCTGCCCCGGCACATGGCGCACGCCCTGGAACTCCACCGGCGCAAACGGGCTGCCACTGGCGAAGATCGCGCGGCCGTCCGACCAGGCATAGGCCTGTTCCGCCGTGCATTCGGCCTTGGAGGTCGGGTTCGACAGCGCAAACACGATGGGCCGCGCATTGAGCCGGGCCATCTCCGTCACCACTTCCTGAGTGAAGCTCGCCGCCGTGCCGGAAACACCGATCAGCGCGGTGGGTTGAAGCGCCTTCACCGCGTCGGCCAAGGTCGGGAGGAACGGATGCGCGTGGGCGTAGGGCAGCTTGTGTTCGGCCAGCTTGTCCCCGCGGTCCCGCACCACCAGTCCCTTGGAATCGACGAACCAGCAGCGGGCCCGGGCCTCGGCCTCGCTCAGTCCCTCCTGCTGGGCGGCGGCCACGAACAGGTCGGCGATGCCCGTGCCCGCCTCGCCGGCGCCGAGGAAAAGCAGCTTCTGCGCGGAGAGCTGGCCCCCGGTCAGCCGCAACCCGGCGATGATGCCGGCCAGCGCCACGGCCGCGGTGCCCTGAATATCGTCGTTGAAGCTCGGCAGGCGCGAACGGTTCTGGTGCAGCAGGCGGAAGGCGTTGGTGTTGCCGAAGTCCTCCCACTGGAGCAGCGCCTTGGGGAAGACCGCCCGGACGGCATCCACAAATTCGGCGATGAAGGCGTCGTATTCGGCGCCCCGCGCGCGCTTCTGGCGGAGTCCGATGTAGAATGGGTCCGCGTGCAGCTTCTCGTTGTCGGTGCCGACATCGAGCGTGATGGGCAGCGTGTAGTAGGGATGCACGCCGGCGCAGGCGGTGTAGAGCGAGAGCTTGCCCACCGGGATGCCCATGCCCAACGCCCCGAGGTCGCCGAGGCCGAGGATGCGTTCGCCGTCGGTCACCACGATCAGGCGCGCGCCCTCGTGCGGCCAGTGGCGCAGGATTTCCGCGATGTGCCCGCGGTCCTGGATGCTAATGAATAGCCCGCGCGGCCGACGGAAGATTGAGCCGTATTCCAGGCACGCCTGGCCGACGGTCGGCGTGTAGATCAGCGGCACCATCTCCTCCACGTGGTCCACGACCAAGCGGTAGAAGAGTGTTTCGTTCCGGTTCTGGAGCGCCGTCAGGAAGATATATTTCTCGATGGCGTCCGGTTTGCGGCGGAGGCTGCCGAGGGAGCGCTGGACCTGTTCCTCAATGGTGAACACCCGCGGCGGCAGCAGGCCGCGCAGGCCGAGGGTGTCGCGTTCCTGCTCGGTGAAGGCGGTGCCCTTGTTCAGGAGCGGGTCGTTGAGAAATTGCGCCCCGCGGGGCTGGGGCGGTTCGCCCAGGGCGGAGAGTCCATGGTCGGCTTGAGGATTCATGACGGCCCTAGGCTGCCGGTGGACCCGGGTTTGACCACTTCGGATTTTGCTGAGTGCTAGCCCGGATTTTGGCCGGGAAGTCGTCACGCCGGATCAGCAAAACCAGCCCGCCTACGGATTCCTTTCCGGAAGGTCGCTTCCCGCGCCGCATGGCGTTTTGCGGACAAAGGGCGGATCCGGTTCAGGATTTCCATGACGCTGGCGATAGTTGTCGCCAAGGCGGCCTCGCGTCCCAAGGCACATTCGGCAATCGCCTGGCTCACCAACGCTCCGGGAACCTTTTGCGTATCTGCCTCAACATTTTCTCCCCACGCGACGCTCACCGCGAGCATCGCCTCCCAAGCACGGGTCTTTTCAGCGGCATTTGCGCACACCTGCCACGCATCCGAATTGGCCGGATTCCGCGCCAACAAGGACTCGGCCAAGCCACGGGCCTCTTCATAGCGCCGAAGGTGCCCCAACGTATCCGCCTTCAGCGTCAAGGCCGCCTCGCTACCCGGTTCATCGGCAAGCACCACTTCCAAGATGCGCAGACACAGCTGGTAATCCGGCGCGTAGTGAATCTCCCGCGCAAACGCCAGCCGCTGGATTGCCAACGGTGCATTCAGGTCCAATTCGACGGCCCAATCCTGGAAGCAGTAGTTCGTCGCCGGGCGTTTGGAAGGCACACCGCCCCGCCCCGTCTGACGCGGGTCGCCCACGAAAAAGCCGACCTCCAGTCTCGCTCCGCCGTGCGACTCGACCCAGTCAATCAATGCCGCGACTCCAGCCCCACATTTCTTGGCTACGTAGGGAACCGCCAACTCCCGCACCCACTGATACTCCATGCCTTCGGCATAACGCTCCACCGTCTCTTCACGGTCTGCCAACCAACGTCCGCGACGGACCCGGGCAACCTCGTCATGGTGATGTGCTATTTCATGCAGGAGCGTCGAAAGCGCCTTCAACTTCAGGTAGGCCTCAACCGCGCTCGCCGGCAGCGTCAACGCCGCGAGGTCACAAACAAACGCGAAGACGCTGACCCGCCCCGACGAAGGAGAATACGTTCCCAGCACTGGCGCGCAGAAAACACCGGGCAGCACACGATGACTGATCCGATCTGTAAAGGGATCGACCAGATCGGCGGACGCTCGGCCAGCGAGCATACTCTCCTTCAGATACTCCGTTCCGAGGCAGAGCTGAATCCGCGAGATCCCCTCCGTCGCCTGGGCCGGAAGCTGCGCCAGCATCGCCCGGACATCTTCCTCGTTCAGCCCATGATGGACGTAGGGACCCACATCCAGAATCTCTACGGGTATCGTCTCAGTGGGCGTGCCAGCCAACGGCGGAGCGGGCTGCTTCCGTTCGCGCTTAACCTGCCGCTTGATAAGTCGCTTGCGGTCGAGTTCCTCCTTCGCCTTGGTCAGGAGTTTTTCCTTGGCTTCGACATCACTGAACTCCGTGCGCCGCAAGCGACGCGCCGATCGTCGGGTCGTATGAATACTCCTCGCCATATTCGCTCAGCGGGTCGCGGCAATCTGCCGGTTGATCTCGAAGGCCACCTCCAGCGCCACCTTCGCCTGGGCGCCGCTCACCTTGGGGGTCTGGCGTTCCCGCACGCAGCCAAGGAAGTGCGCGAGTTCCAGCCGCAGCGGCTCGTCCTTCGCGATGGGCACGGGCTCGCGGACGATTTTCTTGCCGCCGAATTCGCTGACGATGTTCGAGTCCTTGCCCACGCCGAGCTTGGACACCATGAGCTTCTTCAGCAGCGAGCTTTCCTCCTCCCCGTCGCGGGCGATGCGGTAGATGAAGCCTTCCTGCGCCCGGTAATCGAGCGAGATGTAGCTGGTCTGCGCGCCGCCGCTAAAGACGCGGATCTTGCGCATCCGCTCGGGGCTGATGCGGCTGGCGGTCAGGTTCGCGACGCAGCCGTTGGCGAAGCGCAGGCGGGCGTTGGCGATGTCCTCGCTGGTGCTCAGCACGGGAATGCCCACGGCATCTACGCTCACGACCGGCGACTTCACGAAGGCCAGCACCACGTCGAGGTCGTGGATCATCAGGTCGAGCACCACGCCGATGTCGGTGCTGCGGGCCGGGTAGGGCGACAGCCGGTGGCACTCGATGAAGCGCGGTTCGGTGGCGACCTCCTCCAGGTAGGCGAACACGGGATTGAACCGCTCCACGTGGCCGACCTGGAGGACGAGCGACTTGGCCTGGGCGAGTTCGACGAGTTCGGCCGCCTGCGCCGCGCTGTCGGTCATCGGCTTCTCCACCAGCACGTGCCGGCCGGCAGTGAGCAACTGCTTCGCCAGCGCGTGGTGCGTGACGGTCGGTGTCACGATGCTGAAGGCGTCGCAGGTCGCCGCCGCCTCGTCCACGGAGGCGAACGCGCGCACGCCATGCTGCTGGGCGAACTTGCGCGCGGCCTCGGCATTGACGTCGAAGACGCCGACGAACTCGCAGGCGCCGGTCTTGGCCAGGTCGGCGTAGAGGCGGACGTGATGCTGGCCGAGCGAACCGGTGCCCAGCACCGCCACGCGTGGTTGCGAAGACATGGGCGGAAGGTGGGCAAGGCGCGGCCAAGTCCAAAGCTGAAAGTCAGCGCCCGCCAAGGGCAGTGTCCGTCCTAGGCGGCATTCCGGTCCAGACAGGGCCCGGAAATGCCCCTTTTGCCCCGCGACCGGCGGTTTTGGGTTTGCCGACCTCGGCCGTTCCCCTTACGAACTGTCCGCCATGAAGTTCCTGCTACCCCTTTCCGTGGCTGCCCTCGCCCTCGTCGGCTGCAGCCACACTGAAACCGTCACCGCCAAGCCCGGCGAGACGAAGAAATCCTCCGACGGCCAGATGACCCTGGCTGCCCGCGCCGGCGGTTATGCCGCCAACATGCTCACCCCCTCCAGCTTGGCGGGGAAATCCGGTTCACGCCTCGGCCAGAAAGACGCCGAGGGGTTCACCGTCATCTTTGACGGCTCCTGGGACGGCTGGCGGGTGAACGAAAACACCAAGTCGTGGACCCTCGTCGGCGGCGCCCTCCGGGCCCAGGGCGAGCGCAGCCACTGCTTCTACGTAGGCGGCGAACAACCGTTCAAGGACTTCGAGCTCAAGGTGGACGTCATGACCGAGCCCGGCTCCAACGGCGGCATCTACATCCACACCAAGTATCAGGACACCGGCTGGCCCTTCGGCGGCTACGAAACCCAGGTCAACCAGACCCAGGGCGACTGGCGCAAATCCGGCAGCATCTACTCCGTGCAGGACGTGAAGGAAGACGTGATCAAGCCCATCGTGAAGGACAACGAGTGGTATACCCACCACGTCGTCGTGAAGGGGGGCAACATCAAGATTTACCTGAACGGCAAGCTGGTGAACGACTTCACCGAGGAACCCGGCCGCCAGCCCGGCAAGGATTTCGAGCGCAAGCTGAACGCCGGAACCATCGCGTTCCAGGCGCACGACCCCAAGTCGGTCGTCCTCTACAAGAACGTCCGCATCAAGAAGCTGTAACCTCCAATTCCAGCTCCGTTTGCCCACGGCCCGGGATCAATCCCGGGCCGTTTTGCTGTGCGGGCCTGGAAAATGACCAACCCCGCCGCCCCAAGAACAATCCGATGCACTCCGGCAACTCCCCGGCGCATCGAGTGGCGAGTTCATTCTGCTACCCGGTCGGCACCAGACAGTCGGCTCTCCTCGGCTCGACTTCAGGTTGGCAGACCCCGGCCCCATTCGTTTGCCACGCGCGGGCCCGGCGGCAATGTTCGCGGCCGTGAAGCCGCCGTTTGTCGTTCGGTCAGTGTTCGCGTTGCTGCTCGCCACGCTTGGCGGCGCCCCATTCCTGCATGCCGCGTCCGACTGGCCCATGTTCCGGGGCAACCCACAACTCACTGGCATGACTGATGCCAAGCTGCCCGCGAAGCCCGGGCTGAAGTGGTCCTTCAAAACCGGCGCCGAGGTGAAGTCCTCGCCCGCCATCGTCGGCGGCAAGGTGTTCTTCGGTTCCGCCGACTCGAATCTGCACTGCCTCAACCTCGCCGACGGCAAATCGGTCTGGGCCTTCAAGTCCGACGGCGGCATCGAGTCCTCGCCGCTGGTTTTGGATGGCCGCGTGTATTTCGGCACCGACAACACCAACGTCTATGCGCTCGACGCGACGACTGGCCAGAAGGTCTGGAGCTACGGTTTGGAGGACAAAATCCTGTCCAGTCCCAACTGGGTGCAGGCCGGCGACCAAAAGGCCGTGCTCGTCGGCGGCTACGACTTCAAGCTCTACAGCTTCGGCGCCGCGACCGGGAAAACGAACTGGGTCTTCGAGACCGGCAACTACATCAACGGCTCACCCGCCATCGGCGACGGCCTGACCGCCTTCGGCGGCTGCGACGCGATCATCCACGTAGTGGACGTCCTGAAAGGGTCCAAGCAGAAGGAGATCGAGGCCGGCGCCTACATCGCGGCGTCGGGCGCGTTGGTGGACGGCAAACTCTACGTCGGCCACTACGAGAACGCCTTCCTCTGCGTGGACCTCAAGGAGGGCAAAATCGCCTGGACTTACAAGGAACGCGCCTTCCCCTACATGTCGTCGCCCGCCGTCACCAAAGACCGGGTCGTCGTAGGAGGACGCGACAAACGCCTCCACTGCCTCAAGCGCGATACCGGCGAACAGGTCTGGGTCTTCGCTACGCGCGGCAAGGTGGACAGCTCGCCTGTCGTCGCCGACGGCAAGGTGATCGTCGGCTCCGACGACGGCCGCCTTTACATGGTGTCACTCGCCGAGGGCAAGGAGCTGTGGCAATACGAGATCGGCCAGCCAGTGCAAAGCTCCCCCGCCGTCGTGGACGGCCACATCGTCGTGGGCGCCAGCGACGGCTCCGTGTATTGCTTCGGCGAAAAGAAGTGACCCCTGCCCGCGGAATTCCACTCGGCTCCGGGTGCGCGGTCTACCGGATCAAGTTCGGCCCCGGCTCGGCGAGCAATCAATTCGACCAGATGGTGCGGATCAACGCGGTGCCGCAGTTGCGACAGTGAACGAGCATCCGAGTTGACCAAACCGCTTGAGCGAACTACGCCGCTTCCAATCGCTTCCATGAGCAGCATCACCATCGCCCCGCCGCCGAAGCCCGCCGGTCCGCCGTTGCAGAAGGAGACCACCGCCGGCAATTACTTCATCTCGAACTACCCGCCGTTCGCGTTCTGGAAGCAGGAGCAGATTCCCGACTTCCACGCCGCCCTCGACCGGGCGCCGGCGCCGGGCGTGCCGCTCGGGCTCTACACGCACATCCCCTTCTGCCGGAAGCGCTGCCACTTCTGCTACTACAAGGTTTACACCGACAAGGATTCGCAGGAGATCCGCGGCTACCTCGACACGTTGCTCAAGGAACTGACCGTCTATGCCGCCAAGCCAGTCATCGGTGGGCGCAAGCCGAAGTTCATCTACTTCGGCGGCGGCACGCCCAGCTACCTATCGCCGGACCAGCTCAAGTTCCTCACCGACGGGATGAAGGCGCTGCTGCCGTGGGACGAGGTGGAGGAAGTCACCTTCGAGGGCGAACCCGGGACGCTCACCGACCACAAGCTCCGCGCCATCCGCGAACTGGGCGTTACCCGTCTCTCGCTCGGCATCGAGCACTTCGACGACCACATCCTGGAGATCAACGGCCGCGCGCACCGGTCCAAGGAGATCGGCCGCGCCTACGCCTACGCCCGCGAGATCGGCTTCCCGCAGATCAACATCGACCTCATCGCCGGCATGGTCGAGGAGACCGAAGAGAAGTGGGTTGAAACCGTCGCCAAAGCCGTCGCGCTCCAGCCGGACTCCGTGACGATTTACCAGATGGAGGTGCCCTACAACACGGGCATCTATCGGCAGATGAAGGCCGAGGGCAAACTGGTCGCGCCCGTCGCCGACTGGGAAACCAAACGGCGCTGGGTGAATTACGCCTACGGCGAATTCGAGAAGGCCGGCTACACCGTCACCAGCACCACGACGGTGGTGAAGGACCCGGCCAAGGTGAAGTTTACCTACCGCAGCGGCCTGTTCTCCGGCGCCGACATCCTGTCCATCGGCGTGGCGAGCTTTGGCCACCTGAACGGCGTGCATTACCAGAACCAGCACGAGTTCCAGCCCTATGTGGACGCCGTGAATTCCGGCCAGTTGCCGATCTACCGAGCCTACGTGGTTCCGCCCGATGAACGCTATCTGCGGGAGTTCATCCTCCAAATGAAGCTGGGCAGCGTGAGCGCGAACGCCTTCACCCAGAAGTTCGGTCGCGATCCGCGCGAGCAGTTCGCCGCCCCGCTCGCCTGGATTAAGGAACAGGGCTTCCTCACGAACGGCGGCGACCGCATCGGCCTGACCCGCGACGGACTGCTCCAGGTCGATCGATTGCTGCAGGAATTCTTCAAGCCGGAGCATAGGACGGGGCGATACGCCTAACCCGGCAAATCCAGCACCAGACTTCGCCAAAAAACGCCCGCGACGCAGGCTTCCCTATTCGCGGCGCCGGCGTTACTCCTCTTACGCACCCGTTTCCGAGTTATGGACATCGCCTTCAAATGCCCCAGTTGCCACCAGGATCTCGAAGTGGATTCCGGCGCCGCCGGCCAGCAGATCAACTGCCCCGCCTGCGCCAAACCGATCACCATCCCGGCGGCGGATGCCAACAACATGAAGATCGGCATTGCCGCCCACGCGTCGGCGGCGGCCAAGGAGGAGAAGCACTTCTCCGTGCCGGTCACCGAGAAGCCCGTTGAACTGTTGATCAAGAAGGCGCTGCCGCCGCTTGAAGCCGCGATCAAGGACGGAAGCAAGAAGCTCCGCACCAAGACGATCCGGCACATCGACTGCAAGGAAGTCGGGCACGACAATTTCGACAACGTGGTCAGCGAGGTCCTCGGTAAGATCGGCGAGGAGAACATCGTGAGCATCACCACGATCAGCTACAGCTACATCGAGATGGGCACCCAGAAGCTGCTGGTCGATTTCGGCGTAATGATCATCTACCGCGGCTGAGCGGTTGAACGCCGGACGCCCCGGCCGGGTTCACGGCAACGCTTCCAGCGTGAGGTTTCGGTAGCTAATCTCCGTCTTGCCGCCGCCGTGGACTTGCAGGCCGATCCGGCCAAATTGGGGAATCGCGGCGTCCGCCTCGGTGTAGTCCACCATCTGCACGCCGTTAATCTTGAGCACCACCCGGCGGCCTTCCGCGCGGATCTCGTAGTTGTTCCAGGCGCCCGGCTTGACCGCTTTCTTCACGTCGGCCTCGGCCGGTTTCGCCATCACCTTGTTCCGGCGCGACTCGTCGTAGATGGCGCCGAACCACCCTTCGCCGATGTCCGCCTGGTAGCCGATCATCTCACTGTCGTTGGGCACGCGCTGGCTGCGGATCTGCACGCCGCCGTTCACGAACCCTTCCGAGCCGGTGATCTTGAATTGCAGCCGCAGGACGAAATTCGTGTAGGAACCGGTGGTCGCGAGGAATTCGTTGCGCGGCACCGTCGTGGTCAGCGATCCGCCCACCACCGCGCCTTCGCGGATTTGCCAGGTGCGGTTGGTGTCACCATCCCAGCCGGCAAACGACTTGCCGTCGAACAGCGGGACCGGCCCGGCCGCCATCAACGGGGATGAACCAAGGAACGAGGCAAAGGCTGCGACAACCGGCAGCAAGCGGGGAGTTTTCATGCGGTAAAACTGCACCGCCACCACGGCCGAAGTCGAGCCCGGCTTCAGGTCGCCGGCCAGCGAGAATTGCGACTCACGCCGATGGGGTCGCCGGCGGTTCGGCCGCCCCTGCTGCTGGCAGCATGCCGCGTTTGCGGAGCATCGCTTCCATGACCATGTCCATCGCGTGGTCGGCCAACGGTTTGGTGACCTCGTCGAGTTGGGCCGTGGCGGCCTTCAGCCGGGCGGGGTCGCCAGTTTTTGTCTTCGGATTCTCCAAGGACAGAACGGCCTCAACTTCTTCAAGGGCCGCATTGAGCTGTTGGCGATATTCGGGATCCAGTTCCGCATCGTATTCGGCCATCGTCTTGCGGGTGGCGATGATGGTTTCGCCGGCGCGCAGCTTGGCTTCGATCCATTGCCGGGCGCGCAGGTCGTCGAAGGCGTTGTCCACCGACTCCTCGATCATCTTGTTCACTTCGGCGTCGCTGACGTCCACGGCGGACTTCATCTCCACGACCTTCTGGTGGCCGGTCTTCACGTCGCGAGCGAGCACGTGGAGAATGCCGTTGGCGTCGATCTCGAACTGCACGCCGACGCGGGGGACGCCCTTCGGTGCGGGCTCGAACTCCAGCTCGAACCGCCCCAACGACCAATTGTCGCGCGCCCGTTCGCGTTCGCCCTGGAGCACGTGGATGAGCATGGAGCGCTGGTTATCCACCGCGGTGGTGAACAGCTCGCCGGCCTTCACCGGGATGGTGCTGTTGCGGTGGATGATCACGTTCATCAGCCCGCCAAACGTCTCGATGCCGAGCGACAAGGGCGTGACATCAAGCAGCAGCATGCTCTTGAAGCCGCCCGAAAGAATCTCCGCCTGGATCGCGGCGCCGAGGGCGACAGCTTCGTCGGGATTCTGGCCGGTGTTCAACTGCGGTCCCTTCGCGGTGTGGTATTCGTCGCCGAGGCGGACCTCACCGCGAGTCTCGGCAAACTCGGCGCAGCCGAACCATTCAGAAACGAGCCGGCGAACCAGAGGCATCCGCGTCTGGCCGCCGACGAGGATGACCTGGTTCAGATCCTTCGCCTCCAGTTTTGCGTCGGCGAGTGACCGCAGGCAATGGCCCTTGGTGCGTTCGATGATATCGCGCGTGAGCCGTTCCAGTTCGTCGCGGGTGAGCCGGTAGCTGAAGCTGAAATCGGCCGTGAGGAACGGAAGCGACACTTCGACTTCCGTCTCGGAGCTGAGCCGGATCTTGGATTGCTCGGCGGCTTCGCGGATGCGACCCAGCAGACCGTGGGTTTCCGTGCCGGTGAGCCTGGGACCACCGGCTTCCGCGATCTTCTGGGCGAGGAAATCGGTCAGGCGCTTGTCGAGGTCGTCGCCACCGAGACGAGTGTTGCCGTTGGTGCTGAGCACCTGGAAGACGCCCTGGTTCAGTTCCAATATCGAGAGATCGAACGTGCCGCCGCCGAGGTCGTAAACGGCGATCTTGGCCCGGTCCTTCAGCTTATCGAGGCCGTAGGCGAGCGCGGCGGCCGTGGGTTCGTTGACGATGCGTTCGACCTTCAACCCGGCCAGTTCGCCGGCGCGGATGGTGGCGTTGCGCTGGGCGTCATTGAAATAGGCCGGCACCGTGATGACGGCGCGGGTGACGGCTTCGCCGAGCGAGGCTTCCGCGTCGTGCTTCAGCTTCTTCAGGATCTCCGCGGAGATTTCCTCCGGAGTCCACGCCCGGCCGTGCAGCGGAATCGTGACCGGACCGGTGCCTTCGCCTTGGACCGGATAGGTCACCAGCATGTCCTCGCGGGGGATGTCGCTGCCCCGGCGGCCCATGAAGCGCTTCACGGAATAAACCGTCTCGGCGGGCTTCAGCACGCGAACGCGGTTGGCGCGCTGGCCGACGACCGCCTCGGCTCCGGCGCCCGGCACGTGCACCACCGACGGCGTCAGGCGCTGCCCTTCGGCGTCCGCAATGACATACGGAATGCCGCTGTCCACGACGGCGACGAGCGAATTGGTGGTGCCAAGGTCAATGCCGACAATCTTGCTCATGAGCGCGCGGAAGGTGGGTGACGAAGACGCATCCGGCAAGGTGCTCTCCGGCCACGGCTAGCAACGCAACAACGCCCGGCAAACCCTAGGGTTGGCCGGGCGTCCTCGGCTATTCCGGCAATGTTGGCGACTAGAACTTCCTAGCCTTGGAACCCGACGGCTCCGGCTCGTCCATCACGTTGATGCCAACGCGCTGGGCAAACTCCTCGGGATTCAGGCGACCCTCGCTGAAGTCGGCGACATCCTTGCCTGTTGCCCGGAAAGTCAGCACCGACGCCACCGAATCGCGGCGGGAGGAACCAGCCTTCAAAGTCGCGCTCCGATCGCCCGAGTAGGCCATCACCGCCTTCGACCGCTTCCCGCCCTTGCCGGTCACCTGCACGATGACGCGATCGTTGGGCTTCAGCTCCCGGATGTTGGCGGCGCTCTTCAGGGCGGCGAGGATACGTTGTTTCAGCCGGTCGACCTTACCGCCGTCGAAGCCACGGTTTTCGTCAGCCGCCTCCGAATCGTCGTCGAAGTCGTCCGGTTCACCTTTGCCCGCCACCTCACGCCGGGCCTTTTCCCACGCCTCGTCACGCTTTTCCTTGGTATCCGCCTTCTTCGGCTCATCGGTTGCCGGGGCGCTCAGCGGGAAGTCCACATTGAGCACAAAGACGGCCCCGTAACCGTCCAGATACATTGCGTCCAGATCGGCCCGCCCGCCTAGGCGCAGGTCGCCGAAGTCGAAGCGAAATCGATTTTGGCCCTGGCCGTCGGGGGAGGCGGCTTTCTGGAGCAGGCGCGACATGATAGTCAGGTCCTCGCGCACCTGCGCCACCTGTTCGCCGGACGCGGCCGGCGCCGGCACCACCAGCAGGCGGCTGACATTGGGGCCCCCGGCATCAATCCGGAAGGTTTTCACATGCCGTTGCACGTCCCGCATGGCCCGGGCGACCTCCTCGTGCGCGCCCCGCAGGTCATCCTGGGCCTCCCGCAGGGCTTCGCGAACGGGACTGTCGTCGTCGCCATCCACATCAATTTCGACCTGCTTGACGATCCGCGGCGCCGGACCCGGAGGAGGAATGGGCGCGACGGGCGGAACCGGAGCGACGTCCGCGGCAAACAGGGTGGGCGAGGCAGTCAGGCTTGCCCAGGCCAGCAGCACGGCGAATTGGACTCGGAATGGACTTTTCATGGTTTGTCTTTTGGCAGGGAGGAATCGAAGGCGCCACCGGCTTCGGTGCCGGCCGGCAAATAGGACGCGAGCAGGTTCAACTGCAACTCGGCCTGCTGGAAACCGGCCCCGGTCTTCCGCGCGAGGGCCGCCAGGCCCGTCCGGACGGCGGCCAGGTCGTCGGCGTGCTGCCGATTCAGGGAATCCAAGGCGGCGATCCAGTCGCGCCGTTCCTCGGAACGGGCAGCGTTGAACTGGCGGCTAAACTCGGTGAGGAAATTGCGGTTTTGCTCGGCGGTCGCGGCGACCGTGGCGGCAGCCATCGCCTTGAGATCCTCCTCGTGGCGTTGCCGCAGTTCGGCAGTGATCTGTTCCCGCGAGGCGGCGATCTGCCGCTCAACGTCAGCCCGGTTCAAGCCGGTCGCCCGCCCGACCACGAACCCCGCGAGGAGAACCACGGAAGCCGCCATGGCCCAGCGGACCACGGTTCCGGCAAAGACGGTCCGCTCCTTCCGGCGCGGCAAAGCGAGCGTGGCGTGATCGGCATCCAACAAGTCCATGGTGCCGCGCCACTGCTCAACGCGCTGGCGGCATTCGGCGCAGCCCTGCAGATGGCGGTCGGCCTCGTGCCGGGCCGCCGGGGACAACTCGCCGTAGAGGTAACTCATCCAATGTTCTGACGGGGGATGGTTCATGGTAATTGACGGTTCAGGTTTCCGATCCGGGCACGCCGCCGACCCGCTTCAGGATGACGGCGAGGCGGTCCAATGCCTCGAACATGCGTGACTTCACGGTGCCTTCGGGAATGCCGAGCACTTCCGCGATCTCGTGGAACTTGAGCCCCTCGTAGTGCCGCAGCACCACGACCTCGCGGTAGGGTTCGGCCAGCTGCTGGAGCGCCCGGCGGACGATCTCGGCCTGTTCCAGCTTCTCGACCACCTCGGCCGGGGTGAGCGCATTTCCGGGAAACTGGTGCGAGGCGGATTCGCCCCCCTCGTCGGATTCCGCGTCGAGTGAATGTTCCGGGCGGCGCTGGCGGCGGCGAAGTTCGTCGTGGCACAGGTTGATTGCGATTCGCCAGAGCCAGGTCGAGAACTTGGCCGCCGGCTGGTAGTCCCGCCGGCGGGCGAACACCCGGCTGAAGGCCTCCTGCGCAAGATCTTCGGCCCGGTGGAGGTCGCCGGTCATGCGGGCGCAGAGCCGCTGGATGGGCTGTTCCCACCGCTCCACCAACTGGGCAAAAGCGGCGTGGTCGTCCGCGTTCTGCACGCGCCACATCGCCTGCTCGTCCGTTATGGCAAATGGCCAGGTCATTCGTCTCCCCCGGTGGAACGTCGGCACCCGCGGAATGGTTCGGAAAAGTTTTTTGGCCCCGGGTAAAGTCGTCGCCCCAACCGGCCGATATTCCCACCAGAGTGGCCAAGGACTGGCCTCCAACATCGCCATGGACTGGAAATCTGCCCGCTTAATTGCCGTTTCGGCGCTGTCCGCCGTGCTATTGCACGCCGACGACCACGGGGCCCACGCTCCAGCGCCACCCGAACCCGCGGCCACTCCCGCCCCAAACAACGCGTTGGCCCCCGCGCCGGTGTCAGTCGACGCCAAGACAATGCGACTGCTGCGCGAGGCGGCGCTTTCGCTCCTGAAAGAGGGCAACTCCCGGTTCGCCGACGGTCGTTCGCAGTTTCCCAATCTAGGCCCCGATCGTCGCCGGGAGATTGTCAGTCATGGCCAGGCTCCGCTCGCGACGGTGCTCGCCTGCGTGGATTCCCAGGTGCCCGTAGAGCTGGTTTTCGACCGCGGCGTGGGCGATTTGCTCGTCGTCCGCAGTGGCGGCGGTGTCGCCCACGACAACGAACTGGCCAGCCTCGAATACGGCGCGAGCACCCTTGGAACCCCGCTGCTGATCGTGCTGGGCCACACCCATTGTGGCGCCTTGCATGCCGTCGCGGAGGGTTTGCCGCTCCCGACCCGGTTTGCGGCAGTGGCCAAGGAGTTGAAGCTTGCCCTCGCCGAGGCCGGGCACGGGCACGCCGCCGATTCGCAGGCCGCCGCCTCCCGCCGCCATGTCCAGTTGACTGTCGAAAGCATCCTGAACCGCAGTCCGGAAATCAGCCACCGGGCGGAAGCCGGACAACTTTCAGTTCTGGGCGCCGTATTTGACCTGGAATCCGGCAAAGTCGAGTGGCTGGACCGCCTTTCCTTGGCCGTCGCACATCATCCGACCTCCGCTCCGGTGACGACCACAGCCACGAATCACGGGCCGGAAGCGGAACACCCTGCCGCCCACGCCCCGGCTCCCGCCAAGATTTCCGATCATCACGTCGCGCCCGAGACGCCGCACCCGGCGCCCGCCGCGGCTCACGACCCGGACGACGAGGAAACCATCGAGCTTGCCCGCACGCCCAAGCGCCAGGCAACGCCGCCCCCCGCTCCGCCCGCGGCCGCCGCCGCACACGCCGAGAAAGCTTCGAAAACCGCCCCCCCCGCCAAGCCCACGTCTCACAATGCCAAGGCCGCGGGCGAACCCCTGATGTTCAACGCACCGATTACCAGCTCAACACCCATTGGCGGCCTCATCCGACGGCCTGGCGAACCCGCCAAGAAAGCCCACTGAGTCAACTACACACCTGACCATCGTCGCCAATGGGTGTGGGCGAAGTCCGGCGGCCATAAATCCGGTTGGCCGCCGGTCAATTTCCCGGGACGCTGCGGCCGTGTCACACCGCCTCGATTCCAACGAATCCGCCGGTCCCGGAGGCTGGGTTCCCTTCGGTCTCGGACTGACCAAGCCGAAGCATTTTCGCGACATGCTCAAGGTCGCCTGGCGGAACCGCGATAATCTCGGCCACGCGTGGAACGTCCTCAGCAAAGGCGTCTGCGACGGCTGCGCCCTAGGCGTCGCCGGCCTGCACGACTGGACGATTGAGGGCGTCCACCTGTGCATGACCCGGCTGAATCTGCTCCGGCTAAATACCATGCCCGAGTTTGACCACGGTCGGCTCGCCGACTTGGATTCGCTACGGAACCAATTGGCGGCCGAACGGGGCGACGTTGGTTCGGCCGATTGGGACAATGCCCAACTTCGCGAAATGGGTCGCCTCGCCTATCCGATGGTCCGCCAGCGCGGTGAAAAAGGCTTCCGGCGCATCTTGTGGGACGAGGCCAACAGCCGGATCGCCCGGCGATTCCGCGCCGCCGATCCAAGGCGGATGGCCTTCTTCGTCACTGCCCGAGGAGTAACCAACGAAGTCTACTACGTCGCGCAGAAGGTCGCCCGCTTCCTCGGCACCAACCACGTGGACAACGCCGCCCGGCTTTGCCACGCGCCGAGCACCGGCGCGATGAAGCACGCGATCGGCTACGCCGCCAGCACGTGCAGCTACCGCGACTGGTATGGCACGGACCTGATCGTTTTCTTCGGCGCCAATCCAGCCAATGATCAGCCAGTAACGACTAAGTATCTCCACGAAGCCAAGCAAATGGGCACCAAGATCGCCCTCGTGAATCCGTATCTCGAACCGGGCATGAAGCGCTACTGGGTGCCAAGCTCGGTAGGCAGCGCGCTGTTCGGGACCAACCTCGCCGACTGGTGGTTCCCGGTCACCCAAGGCGGCGACATCGCCTTCATCTACGGCGTGCTCAAGGAACTCGTCGAACATGGCGGCATCAACGAGGAGTTCGTCCGCCAGCACGTGAATTCGGAAAGCTGGGCCGAGCTCCGTGCGAAGATCGCCGAGCTCACCTTCCCCGACCTCGAGGCCGCCGCCGGCTTGCCGCGCCGTTCGATGACCGAATTCGCCGACCTCCTCCGCGGCGCCAAGAACGCGGTCTTCGTCTGGAGCATGGGAATCACGCAACACACCTACGGTGGCGACGCCGTATCCGCGGTGCTGAACCTTGGGCTCGCCCGCGGCTACGTCGGTCGGCCGAAGAACGGCCTTGTCCCGATCCGTGGCCACAGCTCCGTGCAGGGTGGGGCCGAAATGGGCTGCTACTCGACCGCCTTGCCCGGCGGCAAACCGATTACTGCGGCCAATTGTACCGCCTTGGCCACCGAATACGGCTTCCCCATCCCGAATTGGCCAGGCCTCACCTCCGTCGAGATGGTCGAAGCCAGCGCCCGAGGCCAGCTCGACGTTCTTTACTGCGTCGGCGGGAACTTCCTCCGCACCCTGCCGGACCCAGACAACGTAGCCGAGGCCCTCGCCCGTGTGCCCCTTCGCGTCCACCAGGACATCATCCTCACGGACCAGATGTTCCTCGATGCGGCTGACGAAGTGATCCTGCTGCCGGCCAAGACCCGTTACGAACAGGACGGCGGCGGCATCGAAACCACAACCGAACGGCGAGTCGCCTATTCCCCGGAGATTCCCCGCCAAGTAGGCGAGGCGAAGGCCGAATGGCGCATCCTCCGAGACCTCGCCGCCGCCGCCTGGCCCGAGCGGGCGCCTCTGCTGGGCTGCGAATCGGGCATCACCGTGCGGGCCGAGATTGCCCGCGTGGTGCCGTTCTATGCCGGTTGCGAGACGCTGACGAATACCGGGGACGCCATCCAGTGGGGCGGCGAAAGGCTGTGCGACGACGGCAAATTTGCCACGGCGGACGGAAAAGCGCATTTCAAGGCCATTACTGTGCCTCGGCATCATGACCCAGGCGCCGGTGAGGAGGCTGGTCCGAAGGCGCTAGGCAGGTCCCTCTTCATGCTGTCAACCCGCAGGGGCAAGCAGTTCAACACCCTGATCTACGACGAAATCGATCCGCTGAACGGTGCCCCCCGCGACGCCATTCTCATCGCCCCGGAAGATGCCGCGGAGCTCCATCTCGCGCGTGGCGACCAAGTCACCCTGGTCAACGAAACCGGAACATGGGCCGGCACCGTGTTTCCCGCGCCCATCGCCCGGGGCAACCTCCAGGTTCATTGGCCCGAGGGAAATGTGTTGTTGGCCCGCGGCACCACCGACCCGAGCAGCGGCGTTCCCGACTACAATGCGCTGGTGCGAATTGAGCGGGCCCACAACTTGAAGTGAACGAATCCCATTTCAGGATCCCCATCGCGTTCCCCTTCACTCCGAATGGCTGCCCACCGCCTAAGCCGCCCGAACCTCATGCATGACGATCAGACCCGCTGAACGTGCCGGTGGGCTTAATGAAGTCACCGTCCTATTGGACATCCGGGAGCAGGCGGAGCACGACTTCTATTCCCTGCCCGGTTCCCGGTTGTTGTCCCTCGTTGAACTATCAGATCGCGTGGCCGAAGTGGCCGACTTGCGCGATCGGGAGACCGTCGTCTACTGCCACCATGCCGTCCGCAGCGACCACGCTATCAGCCTGCTCCGGCAATTCGGCTTCGAGCAACTGACCGATCTGTCGGGCGGGATTGATCGCTGGAACCTTAAAGTGGCCCCAGATGCGCCGCGCTACTGACAGCGCGAGCGGGTGTCGGTTCGTGCCGCCTCTCGATCTCTCGGTTTTCGCCACCGTTTTAGCCCACCCGGAACGAAATACGTTGCACCAAGTCCCGTCCCACGACGGTTTGCAGGCGGTCGAGAATCTCCTTCCGCCGGTAACGGACGATCTCGGAGAGCCAAACGCTGCTATCCACCGAGACAAACAGGGTTCCCTTCACGAGCCCGACCGGATTGGCATGGGCAGCCACCGTCGGGTCAATGGACTGCTTCCAAACCACCAGCAACTGCGATTCGGCCAGCTTTTGGTCGAGTTTCAGGCTTTCCCAGACCTTCGGCAGCAGTTCTCCCAGGGAACGCTCCCGCGAACGCCAAGCCCGCTCCACCGCCCGCACATCCATGCCCCGCCACGAATTGAGCGTCCGCGCCCGCGCGGACTCCTCCACCCGGTGCAGATCGGCCAAGGCTTTGTCATGCGGTGTCAACGAAAACAAAACTCCCGGAGAGCACCCCGAAGTCAAGCCACTGAGCGAAGCGTCCGATGATCAGGAATAGTTGATAACGGGGGCTTGCTGCCCTTGGGCTTCCGCCGCCAAGCTTGCACCAATTGCGCGGCAGAACACTCCTTAGGTTATTTCCTGAAAACTTGGATCCAACAACTGACTCAACTGGCCCGCGACATTCAGACGTTGCGGCCGCACCTGCGCCCCAATCGATGGTTGGTCCTCGGCGCACTGGTGGCGGCCTGCGCCTCGGCCCTGTTCGAAAGCGTCGGGATCCAACTCCTGATCCCGATGATCGCCCTCCTTCAAGGCAACGTGGAGGAAACGCTCAGAGGCAAATGGCTCAGCTGGCTGCCCAAATTGTTGCCGGACCTTGAGCCCCAATCGTATATTGGCGTCTTCGCCGCCTTGGTTTTCACCGCGCTACTGGTGAAGAACGTGGTGTTCCTGATCTACCAATGGTTGCAGGTCAGCTTCAGCCAAAGGGTGGCTCGCAACCTTCGGGATTCGTTTTTCCAACTGCTGAACCGCGTTCCCCTCAGTGTCTTTGAGGAAAAGAAGTCGGGTGAGCTCGCCAACGTTTTCTCGATGGAGGTTTACCGGACCCAGATGGCCTTGGAATTCAGCCTGCTTGGTTTGCAGCGCTTCTCCGTGCTCGGATTTTACCTCGCCGTCCTTTTATTCATGTCGTGGCAATTCACACTGGCCACGCTCGTCCTCGCTGTTGTCATCGGGGTATCAAGTTCCCGATTGCAGGCAGGCCTCGGAAAAGGCGGGGCTGAGCGGGCCGCAGCCCAGAAAGACCTGATGGGCTATGTCGCGGGAATCTTCGCCGGCTTCCGGGTCGTCCGGGCCACCCATTCTGAATCCGAGGTGAACGCGGATTTCTCGCAGCGAAGCGCGCACCTCTCACAAATCGAGCACCGCAATGCGAGATTGAGTCAACTGGTCGGACCCTTGACCGAAATCATGGCCGTGGCCGGCATGATGGGCCTGATCGCAGGCGCCTACTTTTTCCTGATTCGCAAAGGCCTACTCGACGTAGCGGAGCTCATGGTCATCGGCCTGATCCTGATCCGGTTGCTACCGTTGGTAAACCAGACCTACGGAGTGCTGGGCCAATTGACATTCTTCGCCGCGGGCATTCATGAGGTAGTAAACTGGTTTCGTTTGCCCCGGTTTCCGGGGCGCCCTTTTGGCAACAAGACTTTCGCAGGGGTTCGCCACGGAATCCGCCTCGAGAACCTTGGGTTCAGCTATCCCAACGGAAAAGTCGCCCTTGAAGGAATCAACTTGGAAATCTCGGCCGGCCAAACAGTCGCCTTGGTTGGCGCATCCGGTTCGGGCAAATCGACCCTAGCCACCCTGCTGCTGAGGCTACGTGAACCGACCCATGGACGGATCGTGGTGGACGACCACGATTATTGGGACTTTACGGCAGAGTCTTGGCACAAAGGCCTCGGTATCGTCGAACAGGAAGCATTCCTGTTCAATGATACCATCCGGCATAACATCAGTTTCGGCTGCCCGGAAGCGACCGAGACGCAGGTCCTGGAAGCGGCCCGCATTGCCCACCTGAACGACGTTCTGAAGGAACAATCCCAAGGCCTCGACACCGTGGTCGGAGAACGAGGGACCATGCTTTCCGGGGGCCAACGCCAGCGGATGACCATCGCCCGGGCGGTCCTCCGGAATCCCCACTTGCTCCTGCTCGACGAGGCCACATCCGCCCTGGATAACCACTCGGAACGTCAGGTTCAGGCCGCTCTCGACGAAGCACGGAAGGGCCGGACGACCATTGTCATCGCCCATCGACTCACCACTATCCGCAACGCGGACCTAATAGTTGTCCTGGATCATGGACGCGTGGTCGAAATGGGCTCTTGGGACCACTTGGAAGCGGCTGGCGGGGCGTTCAGCCGACTGCTTCTGGCCGCCAAGGATAAGCGAATCGCAGGCGCAATGCCATTGGTTGATACGCAGGACCAATCCGAATTTGCATGAGCTACCTGACCGAGGACTTTCGCCACTGGCTGCGTCAGCAGCAGGCATGGAACGATTTACGGACGGCTCAGAAAACTGGGCTAGGCGAGAGTCTCCGCCGGTTATGGAATTGGCCGAAAATTCTTCGCACCCAGCCAACTCCATGTGAGTTGGCGAACTGCACAACCTCGCCAGAACTCCATACCATGTGTCATGGAGGCGACTGGCTGCTAGTGATGTGGATGCTCAAGAGCTTGCACCATTTTGCCGGCCGATTGCCGCCGACGGTAATTCACGTGCAGAAACAACTGAAGTCGTCTGCAGCCGCTGCGTTACGATTCCATTTCCCGAACGCCCGCGTCATCCAGCCTGATCAGGCGGAACAGTTGGTCGGTGCCCACCTCATCTCCCAAGGATTGGTCCGCACCCTCCATTGGTGGCACCGGTCTCCGATCATGCATAAGCTAGTCACTGTCCAGGCTCTTTGCAGCTCCACGAATTTGCTTTGGCTGGACTCCGATATCCTTTTCTTCCGACGCCCCAGTGTTTGCCTCGACGTTGCGGATTCCCCACTCAGCCGGATATATTTTCAGCGAGATTGCTTGGATAGCTACACGCTGACTGTCGATGAGGCCCGCGACCAGTTGGGCATCAATCTGCTTCCCCGGATTAACGCAGGAATTGTATTGCGGGCCAAGGACTCCATCGCGCTACGGCAAGTGGAAGATCTGCTCCAAAACCCGGAAGTGGCGAAGCCCTCTGGACATATCGAACAAACTCTCCAGGCCCTCTGTGCTTGCTCAACGCAGCAGGTTGAGTTTCTACCGGAGTCATATGCGTTAAGCATGGAACGGAGTCTTGACCCTTCAAATTTGGTCTGCCGCCACTACGCAGGTCCCAGCAAGCAATGGCTTACCACTGAAGGGATGCGTTGGCTCATCCGCCAAGGACTCATACGGTAGCCAAGCGGCTTCCCGCTGATACCTGCCAACAATCGCGATACCCGGGGACATGGGGGGAGAACTGACCTCCCGCCTCAGTTTTTGCGCGTCGGTCAAATCTCCCATGCCCGACGTTCTTTGTGTTCCCCAAGTGCTGCACCAATCTGTCAGGCCCTCTAGCCTGTGACGCTACCTCCTGCCCTGACTCGCAGCCACATCTTGTGGCGCAATGAACTGATGTAGTGGCGCAACGCGACCTGTGAACCCGCAAACCAGTCCGTGGCCGACCACTGATCCTCATTCCGCAGAACGTATTGGGCCGGATCCAAAGGGCGACCGCCACTGAATCGGACGGCGAGGTGAAGCAAGGTCTGCTCCGAAAAGAACGCCGGATCACCCGACAACGCCTCCAACCGACGCATCGGTTCCGCCCACTCCAAGGCTCGCCGCACCACTACAAATCCGCCGTTGACCGGGTTTAACCGTTCTCCCTCTTCCGACACCAGCCGAAGATCCAGTGAAGGATACGGATCAAGAAGGTAGGAGGGGTTGGCCAATTCCCAAAAACGTGGCTCCAATAATTCGGCGGCGGCTGGAAAATACAGGATGTCCGAGTCAGCGTAGATCACAGGCGCCAGTGAATCCATCGCCCGCATTACGAAGAGTTTTCTGCCCATAGGCTGGACCGCGGCGTAACGGCGCATGGATT
The DNA here is from genome assembly GCA_964602595.1 of uncultured Verrucomicrobiota bacterium. Taxonomy (GTDB): domain Bacteria; phylum Verrucomicrobiota; class Verrucomicrobiia; order Limisphaerales; family UBA9464; genus CAIWAH01. The sequence goes on from CAZRRO010000011.1 coordinate 104,993, forward strand.
CGGTGGCCGTATCCCCACCGAACTGCTCGATCGACTTGATTTCAATTCTCGGCTCCAAGGCCCGAAGCAACTTGAAATCTGCCTCTTCCAAGGTGCCGTCAGACACCAACACCGCTCGCCGCGGACGGCCCACCCAACGCTGAAACGACCGCCAACTGGCTACTTGCTCCGGTAGGTCCCGTCGACCGCAGAAGGCCAGTAATGTGGCCGGCACCGCGCGCGCCACTCCGTCAACTGGAGTGGCGAATTGGGTCAAGTTCGCGGCAAATCGAGACCGCCGCCAGCGGGCTAACCGAACCGTGATGTGGAAGGCAATCGAAGCCATTCGGAGATTAAATCTGCCTCCCCGGACAGCGGCCCCCAGGACTGCTCAGCCACCCGTGGTGCAACGGAGACAAGCTGAAGCCCGCGAGGCTTGCCCGTAAAGGCCGGATTGACGATGCTGTTGGGGAACAAATTACATGAACGCACCCATCCGTGTCGCAGTGACCGGCGCCGCCGGCCAAATTGGCTACTCCCTCCTTTTCCGCATCGCCTCCGGCGCGATGTTCGGGCCGGACCAACCGGTCATCCTACAGCTCATTGAAGCGCCCATCGAAAAGGCGCTGGCCGCCTTGAATGGCGTCGCCATGGAACTCGATGACTGCGCCTTCCCGCTCCTCAAGGGCATCGTCCAGACCTCCGATCCGGCCGTTGGCTTCAAGGATGCCAATTGGTGCCTACTGGTTGGCGCCAAGCCCCGTGGCCCCGGCATGGAACGCGCCGATCTGCTCAAGGACAACGGCAAGATCTTCATCGCCCAAGGCAAGGTGATCGACGAGGTCGCCGCGGCCGACGCCCGGGTTGCGGTGGTGGGCAATCCGGCCAATACCAACTGCATGATCGCCGCCTCCCAGGCCAAGCGGCTGCCGGCCGAGCGGTTCACCGCGATGGTGCGCCTCGACCAGAATCGCGCCCAGACCCAGCTCGCCAAGAAGGCCGGCGTGGACCTGACCTCCGTGAAGGACATCTTCATCTACGGCAATCATAGCCCGACCATGTTCCCGGCGTTCGCCCACGCGACCATCGGCGGAAAGCCGGCTCCGTCGGTCATCAACGACGAGGCGTGGCTGCAGGGGCCCTTCTGCGAAACCGTCGGCAAACGCGGCGCCGCCATCATCGCGGCCCGGGGGGCGTCCTCGGCAGCATCGGCCGCAAATGCGTTGGTGGACCACGTCCGCAGCCTGGTGACTCCGGGCGCCATCCATTCCGTTGCGGTGAAATCCAACGGCCTCTACGGCTTCGATTCCAACGTCTGGGCAGGCATGCCGGTGCGCACCACCACGGCGGGCAGCTACGAGGTCATCAAGGACTACGTCATGGACGATTTCGCCAAATCGAAGATCGCGGCCACAAACAAGGAACTCGTCGAGGAACGGGCTTTTGTGGCCGAAATGATCGCCTGATTCAATTGCAGCCACGCGAGCAAGCGGCGCCATGGTTCGGCGCCGCTTTTCTTTTGCCCGGATTGCTCAGGCGCGTTGCAGGTCCGCCGCCAGACCTTTTGCGAAGTAGGTGAGAATCAGGTCTGCGCCCGCCCGCTTGATTGCCAGCAAAGATTCGTCGCGAGATTTCACCAAATCCAGCCAGCCCAACCGGGCCGCGGCCTGAATCTGCGCGTATTCGCCGCTGACCTGATAGGCCGCAATCGGCAGACGGGTTTGCGCCCGTAGCTCGGCGATTACGTCCAAGTATGGCCCGGCGGGTTTCACCATCAGCAGGTCGGCGCCTTCCTGTTCATCGAGGAGCGCGTCGGCGATGGCTTCCCGGCGGTTGGCCGGATTGAGCTGGTAGGTGCGTTTGTCGAGCGCCCGGGTTCCGGCCGCGCTGGCACTGCCCACGGCGTCACGGAAGGGACCGTAGAACGCGGAGGCGAACTTGGCCGAATACGCCAGGATGCCCGTGCCGGTCTGGCCTGCGGTGTCCATGGCAGCTCGGATGGCCCCCACCCGTCCGTCCATCATGTCGCTCGGCGCCACGAAATCGGCGCCCGCCCGCGCGTGAAGAACCGCCATCGTGGCGAGGACCTCGACCGTGGCGTCGTTGTCCACGTCGCTGCCGTCCGGAGTCAGCAGGCCGTCATGGCCATGGCTGGTGTATGGGTCGAGCGCGATGTCAGTGAACAGCACCAATTCCGGCACCGCCGCCTTCACGGCGCGAACGGCCCGCAATACGAGGCATTCCGGATTCAGCGCCTCTGTGGCCTGGGCGTTCTTGCGGTCCGCAGGCGTGACCGGAAACAGCGCCACGCCCCGGACACCCAAGGCCGCCAGTTCGCGGCATTCAGCGACCAAATCCTCCGGGCTCAGGCGGAACACGCCGGGCATGGAACCGACCGGATCCGGCGCTCCCTCACCTTCCCGCACGAACAGAGGCGCAATCAGGTCGCTGGGATGCAGGCGGACCTCTTGGAGCATGTCCCGGATGGCAGAACTGCGGCGCAGGCGACGCGGACGACGCGGGAGCTCCATGGCAGTTCAATTCCCAGCAAAACAGCCGCACCCGGTGCCGCAGGAGTGGCTTGGTTTCGGCATTTCGCACGCGCCGGATTCGCAGCCGGCGACGGCCTCATCGCCCTTCAGCATCAGGAAGCCGCCCGAAATCAGCCGCTTCACCGGCAAGCCCGATTCCGGATCGTGCGTCAGCGGACGGTCGTTCATGGATTGTTTGACCTCGAAGCGCCGCGGCTGGAAGCCCGCCTCATCGGACACAGTCTCGTAAACGTAGATCGGCATAACTCCGCTGAGTCTGCCAGCCACCCCGGCGCCGGGCAAATCCCCTGTCGCCGCCGAAAACCCACCGCTGCAAAATGTCCGCGTGACGGATGTCACCGTCGTCGGTCCAACTGCCCGTTTCCGGTTGTGGGCGTCCGCCCGACTCCCCAGCCTTAACGTGTCACCATGATCGTCCCCAGTCCGAATTCCCCGGCTCCGGCCACCGATGCGCCCGCCGAATTGGCGCGACTCGTCGCCCAGGCGGAACAGGCAGGTGCCAGCGACTTGCACCTGCACGCGGGGACCGTCGGCGTCAGCGTCAGCTTCCGGCTGGATGGGGTTATGCAGCCCATCACTTCGCTGGAAGGTGAACTCGGCAGCCGGGTGCTCGGCCGGATCAAATATCTCGCCAAGCTGAAGACCTACCAGGACCAGCTGCCGCAAGATGGCCGCATTGACCGGCAGGATCTTGGGAGCCAATCCGATGTGCGTGTGGCGACCTATCCCACCGTGACTGGGGAAAAGATTGTCCTTCGCCTATTCCGCGAGGCCGACCTGCCGGAACTCAGTTCGCTCGGCTTGGAAACCGATTTGCTCGGCACGCTCACCGCCTTCCTCCGGCAACCTTCCGGCCTGCTGCTGCTGACCGGCCCCGCAGGCAGCGGCAAGACGACGACGATTTACGCCTGCCTGAATGAAATTCGGCAACTCGGCGGCCGCCACATCATCACCGTGGAGGATCCGGTGGAACAGGTGCTGCCCGGCATCATGCAGACCGAGATCAACGAGGCCCGCGGGCTGAATTTCGCCGAGGCGACCCGCCATCTGCTCCGGCAAGACCCGCAGGTGCTGGCACTCGGAGAAATTCGCGACGACGAAACGGCCCAACTCGCCGTTCGCGCCGCCCTGACGGGCCATCTGGTGCTCTCCACCCTGCACGCCGGTTCGTGCCGCGGGGTGCTGGAACGGTTGCTGACAATGTGCCCAGACCGCTTTGCCGTCGCCGCCTCCGTGGGGCTGGTCATCAATCAACGTCTGCTACGGCGGTGCTGCCCCGCCTGCGCAGGCCGGGGCTGCGCGGAGTGCCTGCACACCGGCTACCGCGGGCGGGTGCCCGTGCTCGAATCACTCGCACCGACGCCGGCACAGCGCCTGCAACTGCGCGACCGCAATCTCGACGGCATCCAGCCCGGCCGCTCGCTGGCCCGAGCCGCCGAAACGTTGTGCGCCCGCGGCCTGACCAATGTCGCCGAATGCCAACGCGTCCTGGGAACATGAACGTCCACCCCTTCACCCCCGCCGCCAGCCATCCACACAGGCTTCCCGTCGGAAGCCCCTGCCCTGCCATTTCCGCATGAACTTCGAGGAACTCACCTGGTTCAACCAACAGCTCGCGGCCATGCTGCGCGAAGGCCTGCCGCTGAGCGGCGCGCTGAAGCAGCTCACCGAATCCCAGCGCCACGGCCGGCTGCGGGAGGAATACCTGCGGATCGAAGCCGCGTTGGCGGCGGGACAACCGCTGGAACAGGCCGTGGCCGCCGGTGCCTTACCACCGCTCTACGTCCGGCTGGTGCAAGCCGGCGTGCGCAGCGGCGACCTGCCGGGCGCGCTCACGATGGCGGCCGACCATTACGCGGAGCTCAACGCAGTCTGGCGGCGAACCAAGGCGCTGCTGTTCTACCCTGCCCTGGTCATCCTGGTCGGCTTCGGGCTCAGCCTGCTGCTGTGGCAAGTTTACCAAAGTGCTGTCGCCGGCCTCCTGGAAGGATTGCATCCCCGGGAAATGCAGACGACGGCAGTCGGACTGGCCTTAGTCCCCGGACTGTTCGGACTGCTCACGCTGTGCGGAATTGCGATACTTGCCTCATCGTCGTTGCGGCAGCGAATGCTCTGGTGGTTGCCGGGATTCCGGGAGGCCCGGACGGCGAATTTGGCAGGCAGCCTGGCATTGATGTTGAAACACGGATGCCCATTGCCCGAGTCGCTTGCCTTGGCGCTGGAGATGGAAAAAGGCTCTCCCGCCGCAGATGACTTGGCCCTGTGGCAATCACAGCTGCGACAAGGACAGGCGAATCCGATGGCGGACCCCTCCGAATGGAAAACTGTTCCAGCCATGTTCTCTTGGTTCATCCGCACGGCAGGCAACGATCTAACCCAAGGCTTGCAACGGGCTGCCACCTTCTATCGTCAACGATCAAGCCATCACCTCGATCTGCTGCTCCATGGAGCGTTGCCTCTCATCTTGGTCCTGCTCGGTGTGATCATTACCAGCCAACTGTTCGTGGTCTTCCGGCTAATCATGCCATCCATTGGTCAACTGGGAGGGGAATGAGCATGATTTCTTTCGGAGCCCCAGATTCCACGGAGCCGATCCTGCACCTGCTAACCGGGCTCGGAGGCGCCTTGCTGGTCCTCGCCGTGGTGAGCCCGTTGCTCTACGGCTTCTACTTCCTGCTGACGCTGCCATGGCGCCGACGGGAACGCGCCGCGCTGCTGCTCGATCTGCTTGAACTTGGCCGCCGCGACGGCCGCACGCCGGCGGAAACCCTCGCGAGCCTGACCACCATTCCCGACCGCCGGCTGCCGGCCCGGTTGCATCTGCTCGCCGCCCACCTGGAAAATGGGCTGTCGTTGGAGGACGCCCTCGACCATGTGCCTCACCTCCTCCCGCCCGCAGTGCGCGGCATGCTGCAAGTGGGCCTGCGCCACGGGCAGCCGGACCGGGTGTTCAACCTATGCCGGCAAGCCTTGCTCGCCCCGTTGGGCCCCGGCCAGTCGGCCCTGATCTATCTCAGCCTCGTGTTCACCCTGGTCGCCTTGGCCGGCCTGCCTTCGGTGATCCTGTTCCGCGTGGTGATCGAACCGAAGTTGCAGCAAATCTGGGCGGACCTGTCGACCGGACTCAGCGCGCCGGACTGGTTGGCCCGCGCCTTGTCCGCCTCCGGTTGGAGCATGGGCCTCAGCCTCACGGTGACCGCTCTGCTCTACCTCGGGTTGTTCAGCCATATCGGCGGCCCGCGGGCGTGGGGGCTAAGCGGCTGGACCGACCGTTTGCGCCTGGTAGTGCCATGGCAGCGCGACCGCCTTCATCGCGACTTCGCCGCCATGCTGGGTTTCCTGCTCGACGCCGGCGTGCCCGAAGCCGTGGCGGTCCGGGAATCCGCCCGGGCGACCGCCAACCTCGTCCTGGAACAGCGCGCGGAAGACGTCACCCGTCGCCTGGGACTGGGGGAGGCGTTGCCCCAGGCGATCGCGCAACTGGATTCGGCCGGCGAATTCCGCTGGCGCCTGGAGAATGCTCGGCACGGTTCGCTGGGCAGGACGGGGCCGCGCTTCACCGAAACGCTGCGCGGCTGGCTCGGCGCCCTCGAAGCCCGCGCCGCCCAGCGCGAATCCAACGCCGTCCAGGCCGTGATGTGCGCCGTGATCCTGTCGTTTGGAGTATCCGTCGGCCTGCACTGCGTTGGCGTGCTGGGCTGGCTGGTCACCATCGTGGAGGCAGCCCTATGAATCGTGTCGTTCCCGCGCGTCGCCGACGTTGCACCGGATCCTTGTCCCTCGAACTGGTGGTCGCCATCGGTGTGTTGTCCGTGGCGGTCATCCCGTTCGGTTACTCGTTCGTTCACGAGCAGCGGCTGATCCGCCACGCCTACCATCGCGCCGCGGCATTGGAGCGCGTGGACGGCGAGGCGGAGATCCTTGCCGCCGGGGCGATCCGGCGCTTCCCCGAGGGTGAATCCGTCTATCCGGTCACCGCCACCAACCTGCCACCCGGACGGTTCCTGCTTCGCCGGACCGGCACGCAAGGTTCGTTGGAATGGCAGCCGGAGAAAGTTGTCCACGGCGGCCCGGTGCGACGCGAATTCCACCTCTTGGTTCCGGGAGGTGCCCGATGACAATCCGCCTTCGTCGCCGTTCCGCCGGCTTCACCCTCCTAGAAATGCTCACCTACATCTCGGTGCTGGCAGCGATCCTGGGCGTGGGCGCAGCCGCGCTCAGTCGGCTGTGGACTGCGAGCGGCCACCTGCGCCGCGAAACCGACGACCTACGGTCTTTGCTCGCCGCGGGCGAGCGCTGGCGCGAGGACGTCCGCGGCAGCGCCGGCGCGATCACCAGCGAAGTCGCCGGCGCCACGCAAGTTGTGCGCCTGCAACCACCGCAAGGCGCCGAGATCCAATGGGCGTTCGCCGAGGGCGCGATGCTGCGCCGGGTCGGGGTCACCAACGACTGGACGCCGCTGGTCCGCCACGTGCGCGCCTCCTTGATTCGCCCGGAGCCACGCGGGGACATCCGGGCGTGGTGCTGGGACGTCGAATTGGAACCCATCACCCGCAATTCGCGGTTCCAGCGCCAAATCAGCTTCCTCGCGGTTCCGACCGCCGCCCAGCCATGAACCTTCTTCCCCACCGGCCCAACCGTCGCCGCACCTCGGGTTTCGCCACCGTGGTGGTGCTCACCTTGCTGGCAATCATGGCCTTGTTGCTTGCGATCAACGCGGACTCGGTCCGGCGCGCCCACCGCGAAGTCCGTTTGGTGGACCAGCGCCAGTTGCAACAACCATGGCTCGGCACCAATTCCGTCCCGGCTCCGGCACCGAAGCCATGAACGTCCCGCCGCCCCAACCTGCCACTCAGCGCATCGCCGTGATCGACGATTCGCTCCGCGCGTTTCTGTTCGCCTGGTTCGGTTTGGTGCCGTTGGCCGGCCTGCCGTTCGCGCTGATCGCCCTGAGCCTTGGCTTCCGAGCCTGGCGCCGGGAAACCGACGTCTGGAACCCCGCCGCCGGCTATCGGTCCGCTGCGCTTTGGCTGGGCGCGCTGGGCACCGGCGTCGGGTTTTTGGCGTTGGTGCTGATCGTTGGGGCCATGATTTTTGGCTAAGGTTCGCCCGCGGCCGCGGGAAATTGAGCATTGGAAATTGGTGCTTCTACTTGGGCATCCTCCGGCCATGCAACTGACCGCCGCGGATCTCGCCCGCTACATTGACCACACCACGCTCAAGGCCGACGCCAGCGCGCAGGACATCGCCAAACTGTGCGTCGAAGCCCGTGAGCACCGTTTCGCCAGCGTGTGCGTGAACGGCTCCCGCGTGGTCCAGGCCGCGCACCTGTTGGAGGGTTCGGACGTGAAGGTGGCCGCCGTGGTCGGCTTCCCGCTCGGCGCGATGGACGCCGACGCCAAACGCTACGAGACGGAGAACGTCATCGACCTCGGCGCACAGGAAATCGACCTCGTCCTCAACATCGGCCGGCTCAAGGAGGGCGACGACAAATACGTGTTCCGCGAACTGCGCGACGTGGTGGAAGCGGCCGGGGGGGCACCCGTGAAGGTGATTCTCGAATGCTGCCTGCTGACTGAGGACGAAAAACGTCGGGCCATCGCGCTGGTCATCGAATCCGACGCCCAGTTCGTGAAGACCAGCACCGGCTTCAGCACCGGCGGCGCGACGCTCGACGATGTGAAGCTGATGCGCGAACTCGTCGGGCCAAAGTTCGGCGTCAAGGCCGCCGGCGGCATTCGCGACACTGTCACCGCCCTGGCGATGATCGCCGCCGGCGCCAACCGGCTAGGCACCAGCGCCGGCGTGGCCATCGTGAAGGGCCTGAACGCCGGCAACGGCGCTTACTGAACGCCCACGCACCGTCGGTTACTTGATGAATTCGTAGGTCCACGGGAACCGGTAGAGTTCGCCGGAACTGGCCTTGATGGCCCCGATCACGGAAAAGGCGAACAGGGCAATCCCGGCGGCCAGCATCACCGGCGCGAGCAGCCACCAACCCAATCCGCAGGTGAGGAAACCCAGCACCGCGCCGCCGATGCCGGCCGCGATGAACCATAGGCTCCACGATATCTGGAAATTCAGCACTGCCCGTCCGTGGGCATCCACCGATGGGGATTCGGCCCGTTTCAGCAGCCAGACGACCAACGGCCCCACGATGTTGCCGAACGGGATACCGATGAAACCCGCAAACGCGGAGATGTGGCAAAGGACCTCCCAGGTTCGAGAAACTGGCGTGCCTGAGGCTGTCGGCGGGAGCGAGGGTTCGGTCTGGCCCGGCGGTTTGGTGCCGCCGGCGGGATTGGTTTCGTCCATGTCGGGAGGATTCATCGCCCGACAGCACCCCCAACGGAATCGGAAAGTTGCAGCCAGGTTGGACTAGGAATCCCTGCTGACCGGCGTTCTGCCCTTGGGACAAATCCAACCTGCAAATCCGACGAAGGGCTGCTTCGTGGACGATGGGCCAACGCAGGTTTGGTCCCTCGCCAGGAAACCCGCCGCTCTTCTCGCGTCAACCACCGAATGCGGCAGTCGCCCTCGCGTCGCCACTTCGCCCACTGGCCCCACTTGCACATCTTTCGACTTGGGTTACCGGTGTCCGGAAGATAATACGTCCACGTATGAAATCGGAAACCTGTGATGTCGTGATTGTCGGTGGCGGGCCGGCCGGTTGCGCCGCCGCCTGCGTGCTCGCCGAGCAGGGGCACAAGGTCGTCGTGCTCGAGCGGGAAACGTTTCCCCGCTACCATATCGGGGAGTCGATGATTCCGTTCACCTACCCGCCGTTGGAGCGGATCGGTTTCATTCCCAAGCTCAAGGCGTCGCACTTCACAAAGAAATTCTCCGTCCAGTTTGTCGCGCCGTCCGGCAAGGCCAGCCAGCCGTTCTATTTCTTCAACCGCTACGACCGCGAAACCGTCGCCCAGTCCTGGCAGGTGCTCCGGAGCGAATTTGACCAGATGCTGATGGAGCACGCCCGGGCGAAGGGCGCCGACATCCGCGAGGCGCACGAGGTGGTTTCCCTGCTGAAAGACGGCGAACGCTACGTGGGTGCCCAAGTGCGCGGGGCGGACGGCGAAGTCTTCGAACTCCGCGCGCCGATCACCATCGACGCCACGGGCCGCGAGGCTCTGGCCGCCACGACCAACCTTTGGCGCCGCGGCGATCCCAAGCTGAGCAAGATCGCCGTGTGGACCTACTACAAGGGGTCCAAGCGCGACGAAGGCATCGACGAAGGGCAGACGACGGTAGCGTTCATCCCCAACAAGGGCTGGTTCTGGCACATTCCGCAACATGGCGACATGGTCAGCGTCGGCGTGGTTTCCGATGCCAAATACCTTACCCGCGACGGCGTGAAGGACCCCAAGGCCATCTTGGCCCGCGAGATCCCGAACAACCGCTGGATCGCCGACCGCCTCGCGACCGGGACCGACACCGGCGAATACTGGATCACCAACGAATACACCTTCCGGTCCGAATTCTCCGCAGCCGACGGACTGGTCCTGGTTGGCGACGCGTATGGTTTTCTGGATCCCGTGTTCTCCAGCGGGCTGATGCTCGCGCTCAAGAGCGGGGTCGCGGCCGCCGACGCGGTGCACGGGGCGTTGGTGGACCGGGATTACGGCGCCCACCGGTTTGCGGACTACAGCGCGGTGATGCGCGAAGGCATCGAGAACATGCGCAAGCTCGTGTATGCGTTCTACGACCCAAACGTCAGCTTCCGCACCGTGACCGACAAGTCGCCCGAACTCGCCGGCGACCTTACCGACTGCCTGTCGGGCGACGTGAACAAGGACTTCTCCCGGCTCTTTGCGGCGTTCGCGGAGGTCACCGAGATTCCGGAACCGCTACCCTACGGAGTGCCCCGGCAGACCCCGCCGCCGGCCTCGCTTGTCGCGGCCTGATCGGCGTCTACCGTCCCGCCGTTGAAACTGGTCCAACTCACGCCCGGCGCTGGCGGGATGTATTGCGGGAACTGCTTCCGCGACAACGCGCTGGTCGCCGCGCTACGTCGTCAGGGGCACGACACGCTCATGGTTCCGCTGTATCTGCCGCTGACGCTCGACGAGGCGCCAACGGCCAGCACCCCGACTTTTTTCGGCGGCATCAACGTCTACCTCGACCAAGTCCTGCCATTTCACCGTCACTTGCCGCAATGGTTCCGCCATTGGTTCGACGCGCCCGCCCTGCTGCGGATGGCTTCGGGCCGCGCCGCCAAGACCAAGGCGGCAGATGTCGGCGATCTCACGCTCTCGATGCTGCGCGGCGAGGAAGGCAACCAAAGCCGTGACCTCGACGAACTGGTCAGTTGGCTCGCCACCCAGCCACCGCCCGACGCCGTGTTCCTGTCCAACGCGCTGCTCGTCGGGCTTGCGCGGCGCCTCAAGGATCGGTTGCGCACCCGGGTGTTCGTTTTCCTCCAGAGCGAGGAAACCTTTCTCGATTCCATTCCCGCCCCGGCCGGACGCGACTGCTGGAAGCTGCTGGCGGAACGGGCGGCCGACGTGGACGGCTGGATCGCGCCCACCCGCTATTTCGCCGACCGCATGGCCCAACGTCTCGACTTGCCATCCGAACGGGTCCGGGTCGTGCCCAACGGCATCAGCCTCGACGGTTACGAAACACTCCCGATGCGTTCCGCCAAGCGGCCCGGCGACCCGCTCACGCTGGGTTTCTTCGCGCGAATGTGTCCCGAGAAGGGCCTTGATCTGGTCGTCGACGCCTTCATCGAGCTGCGCCGCCGCGGCCGGGTCCTGAACCTTCGGCTCAAAGTCGGCGGCGGCTGCGGGCCGGCGGATGAACCCTACGTCGCCCAACAGCGGGAGAAGCTCGCCGCGGCCGGTATGGCGGAAGCCGCCAGCTTCCATCCCAACGTCTCGCGGGACGAAAAGATCGCCTTCTACGCGGGCTGCGACGTCCTTTCGGTGCCCGCGCGTTTCAGCGAGGCGTTCGGGCTCTACCTCATCGAATCGCTGGCCGCCGGGACGCCGCTGGTCCAGCCGGACCTCGCCGGGTTCGCCGAAATTCTCGACGACACGGGCGGCGGCGTCATCTGCGGCCCCAACACGGTGCACGCGCTGGTCGGCGAACTGGAACCCCTGCTGCTGAATCCAGTCCAACTCCATGAGCTCGGGCGAAGCGGACGCGAAGCCGTTTTCGGGCGCTACGCCGATTCCCACATGGCCGCCGGCATAGTCCGGGCAACGGAGTCGCTACGGCCATTCGGCTGACTCAGCGCGACCACCGGCGCCGCAGGTAGGCAATCAGCGCAGTCGCGCCGCCCACCAGCACCAGCAACCGGAGCACGCGCAGCAGGCTGAAGACCCAGGCCAGGCCGATGCCCAGCGCGGGCCACTTCACCCACCAATGGCCGGGCGACGTCATTGCATTCAGGATCACTAGGAATCCGAGGATAACCGGCCCCGTAAACAGAAACCGCACCGACTCCATCGTCTTGGACATGAACATAAGCCTGATTTCCAAAGCGTTCCGCGGCGATCCCCGGCCCCTTGCCAGCGACCGTCGCGGTGAAAACGCAGGCGGCAGACTATCGGGGTGACGCCGGGTGCCGACTGGGAAATGGGAACTCCGTCTCCAACGCCTTGCGATTCCCGGTTCGACTTCCGGCCGCCGCTTCTGCTTGGGTTCGCACCGACAATGCCCGCCGTCCTTGCCCTGTTCGCCCACCCGGATGACATCGAATTCCGTGCCGCCGGCACGCTCCTGCTGCTGGGCGCGCGCGGCTGGGACCTGCACTACTGCAACGTCTCCCGAGGCAATCTCGGCAGCTCCACGATGTCGTCGGCCCGCACTGCGACCGTCCGACGGAAGGAAGCCCAGGCCGCCGCAAAGTCCCTCGGCGCCACTTGGCACCCGCCGTTCTGCGACGACCTCGCCATCTTCTACAATGCGGCGAACCTGGCGCGCGTCGGCGCACTGATTCGAAAGGTCCGCCCGACCATCCTGCTGACGCATCCGCCGGTTGATTACATGGAGGACCACACCGAGACGTGCCGCCTCGCCGTCAGTGGTGCCTTCGCCCGCGGCATGCCGAATTTCCGTCCCCGCCCCGCCCGCGCGCCATGGAGCGGTCCTGTGACGATCTATCACGCGACCCCGCACGGGCTACGCGGACCACTCCGGGAGCCCGTTAAGCCCGAGCTGCTGGTCAACACCGCTGCGGTCCACGAACAGAAGCTCGCCGCGCTCGCCTGCCATCAGAGCCAGCAGGAATGGCTGGACGCCAGCCAGGGCATGAACAGCTACCTCGCCGCCGCGGACGAGGAATCCCGCACTGTCGCCCGGCTGGGGAGGAAGCTCACTCACGCCGAAGGCTGGAGCCGTCATTCGCACTTGGGCTTTTGCGGGGAGGCAGATGATCCGCTGCGGGAAGCGCTTAAGTCACTGGCCTTGCCCCGCTAGCCACCGATCACTGGCAACTCACTTCCGAAAACAGGATGAACAAGCGCACCAAAAAGGTTCTGATCATCGGCGTTTTCGTGGCTGCCCTGTGGGTGATGATCGTTGCACTTCATCCTGCCACCCGCGGGTTCCTCGCCGCGCAAGCGGTTGGTATCCGTGAGGCTGGAACTTGGGAAGACGACGTCCAGAACTGGAACCGGGCGTTCGGCGAACAACGGCCGGCAGACATCAAAGTCATCCACTCGAAGTATTGGCGGTCCGATCACTTTACTGCGGAATTCACCTACTACTTTGAGGTCGAGCCCACACCGGAGTGGAAGGATTCATTCTTGAAGAAGCACGGGCTGGATTACGTTTCGCCGGCAGTCGCCCGCAGCTTTCGCGCTGACACCCACATCGACGACACACCCGATTGGTTCGCTCCTGAACCAGTAGACCTTTACGACGTTTGGGACCGACCCGGGTGTTTCGGCTCAGTCTGGATCAACAAGACAAATGGCCATCTGTTCTTCTACACATTTCAGCTTTAGTCGCTCGCCGAGTGGAACGCATAGCCAGCGTATTCTGGCCCTTGGGCGCCCAGAACGGCGCACTATCCCACATTCCACCTCGTTGATTCGCGCCACGATTCCTAGATGAAATCCCGCCTCGACCAAGCGCTGGTGGACCGCGGCCTGTGCGAAAGCCGCGCCAAGGCGCAGCGCGCCATTATGGCCGGCCAGGTTCGCATCAACGGCCATCCGGCCAAGAAGGCCAGCGATTCCGTGCGCGACGGCGACCAGGTCGAGTTGCTCGCCGGGGACAAGTTCGTGAGCCGCGGCGGCCACAAGCTGGAACACGCCCTCGTCCACTTCGGCGTCGAGGTGACCGGCGTAACAGCCCTCGACCTTGGTTCCAGCACGGGCGGGTTCACCGACTGCCTGCTTCAACACGGCGCCGCGCGGGTCTTCGCCGTCGATGTCGGCACCAACCAGCTCGCCTGGAAACTCCGCAACGATCCGCGCGTCGTGGCCATGGAGCAGACCAACGCCCGGCATCTCACCGCAGCGTCGTTCGGCCCCGATTTCACCGCCTGCGACCTCATCGTCGCCGACTGCTCCTTCATTTCGCTGCGCAAGATCCTGCCGCCCGCCGCTTCCCTGCTCCGTCCCGGCGGCCGATTCGTGGCGCTGGTGAAGCCGCAGTTCGAGGCCGGCAAGGAGGAGGCCGACCGCGGCGAGGGCGTGATCACCGACCCCGCCGTCCATGCGCGCGTGCTGGCGGAACTGGAAGAGTTTGTCGCCGCGCAACCGCTGGGCTTAGTCTGGCGCGGCGTCACGGAAAGCCCGTTGCTCGGCCCCGCCGGCAACAAGGAGTTCTTCGCGCTCCTCGAAAAGACCGCTTGAAGCAAGTCGCCGCCAAGATTCGCCGCGTGGGCCTGATCGCGAACCCGGAGAAGCCGGACGTGGTCCGGCTGGTGCGCCGCGCCCTGAAGTGGATCGCGACGGCGCGGCGAACCGTGGTGCTGGAGGCCAACACGGCCGCGATGCTCGGCGGCAAGGTGCGCACTGCCTGCTCCATGGCCGAGCTGGCCGCCACCACGGACCTCATCCTCGTCTTCGGCGGCGACGGCACGATGCTCAAGGCCGCCCGCGAGATCGCCGGCCACGCCACGCCGATGTTGGGCATCAACGCCGGCCACCTTGGTTTTCTCACGGCCGTTTCGCCCAACCACCTCCAGGCCGCCCTGCACCGGGTCTGGGAAGGCCGCTTCCAGATCGAGGAACGGGCGCTGCTCGAAGGCGTGGTCTGCCGTGGCCAGGAGCATTCGACGCAGCTTGCCCTGAACGATTTCGTCCTCAGCCGCGGCCTGACCTCGCGCCTGATCGAGCTGGAGGTGCGCGTGAATGACGAGCTGCTCACGCGTTACCGCTGCGACGGCTTCATCGCCAGCTCGCCCACGGGTTCCACGGCCTATTCGCTCGCCGCTGGCGGCGCGATCGTGAGCCCCGACACCGAGGCGCTCACACTGACGCCGATCTGCCCACACACGCTCAGCATCCGTCCGGTGGTGGTAAACCTGGCCTCGACCGTGTCGGTCAAGGTCGTGAGCTCGCGTCTGGTCGCAATCTTGGCCGCCGATGGCCAACAGCAGGTCGAGCTGTCCACCGGCGATTCGGTGACCATCCGGCGCAGCGCCCGCTCGGTGCGGCTGCTGCAACTGGAGGGTTCCAATTTCTTCAGCACGCTCCGCCTTAAGCTGGGCTGGTCCGGTTCCAACGTCTGATTTTCCCGCACTCCATGGTCCGCCTCAAAGACATCGCGCAGGCCGCCGGCGTTTCCGTCATGACGGTGAGCAAGGCGCTCCGCGACAAGCCCGATCTCGCCGCCGCCACCAAGGATCGCATCCGCCGGCTGGCCGAGCAGATGGGTTACGTGCCCGACGTCTCCGCGCAGAATCTCCGCACCGGTAACACGCGCATCCTGGGCCTCGTGCTCTCGACCAGCACGAACCCGGTCAACGCCCGCATCTGCATGGCGATCGAGGAGCAGGCCTACGAGCTTGGCTACGAGGTCCTGCTCGCCCACACGCTGAACCGCACCGACCGCGAGGAAGCCGTGCTGCGCCGCCTGATCTCCCGGCGCGTGGACGGTATCTTTATCGCCCCGGTTTACCGGCTGGAACCCACAGCCGCGATCTACGAGGAACTCGAACGCCGCGAGGTCCCGACCGTGCTGCTCGGCCATCGAGCCCCGTTCTGCGCGGGCTTCCCCGCCGTCGAGACCGATGACGTGAATGCCTCCGCGGCCGTCACCCGACACCTGCTGGAACTCGGGCACCGGCACATCGCCTACTTCGCCGGCCCGATGATATGCCCTTGGGCGCAGGAACGGCTCGAAGGTTACCGCCGCGCCCATCGCGACGCCGGCGTGCCGACCGATGACACGCTCGTCTTCAATGCCGGTTCCACCCTCGAGGAAGGCGCCTCCGCCGCACTCCAGTTTCTCCAGGAACAGCCCGCCGCCACTGCCATCCAGTGCGTGAACGACCTCGTCGCCATCGGCGCCGGTGACACGCTGCTCAACCAGGGCTTGAAGATTCCCCAGGACCTCAGCCTGGCCGGCTACGGCAACGTGCTCACGAGCGAATACTTCCGGGTGCCGCTCACCACTGCCCGCCAACCCAAGCTGCGGATGGGTTCCGTGGCGATGGAACTGATGCAGCGCCAACTGCGCGGCGAAGTCGTAAAGACCGTGCGCCTGCCCGCCGAACTGGCCATCCGTGCCAGCACGGGAGCTGCAATGGTAAGTCATCCGTAGTTGAGCCAACAGCGGAGCGAAATCCCATCTTGCGCGATGGGCCCTATAGATCTGAGCCCTTTTCCCCGTTACACCGTGCGCACAACAGCTGCAAGTTTTGCGCCGTGGAGCTTCCACCGCGGCAGTGAGGAATTATGTGATCAAATTGGAGTTCAACCGTGCTACCGCAGTTCACACAACGTCCACCATCGCGGTGCCATACCAGCTCCTTGAGCTCCGTTGGAATCGTCGGACGACGACTCCCATTGGTTTCGGTGGTCGAAGCCAATGCTCTTCCTCTAATCCTTTCGATTCGTCGCCGTTCGGAAATCACTGCGTCCTTGAATGCCCAGGTCAGCTGTTCTTCGGGCAAACCGATGTCCTTTTTGACACCGATCCACAACTGAGGTCCGAAGAGAAAATACCCACCATTCCAACGAAACGGTTCATTTTCGCGCAGGGCGGCAACGATTCGTTCGTTAGAAGTTGGATCAAATTCCACTTTGAGGAGTTATATTCCCAAGATCGAATGCGCCGAAGATACGACCCAAAACCTATCGGGAAGCAAAGCCGGTTTCTGGAAACATTCCTCACACGCTAGCCCATGCTTGGCAAGATACCCATCCGCCAACAGGTTTGCCATCTGGAGGGCCAAATTCCTATGCCGCGATGCCCAGTTTGTTAACTCCTGTTCGCAAGCTGCCAGCGGGACAGCGTTCAGGTAGTTAGCAACTGACTCCATTCGAGCGCATTCGAGTGGGAGCACAAACAGACCACCAAGACCCTTTTGAGACTTCTTTGGCAAGTATCACCCCCCCAGCGTGGTCGGGTCCGTCACGTCGCCCTTGTTGAACTCGACGTATTCCTCCGTCAGGTCGGCGGCATACATCAGCGCAGCGCCCTTACCAAGGTTCAGCCGGATGTGCAGGTCAAACTCCTTCGGTGCGGCGGCGGCGCACAAGTCCTTGTAGGTCGCCTTGGTCGGCTGACCGCGCTTCAGGCTCCAGAGCACCTTGCGGCTGCCCGGCGCGCTATAGCCGATGTCCACCTTGCTCTCCACGATAGTCGCCGGGCTGTAACCTAGGGCGTCGATAATCCGGCCCCAGTTCGGATCGCCGCCATGCCAACTGGTCTTCACCAGCGCGCTGTTCGCCACGGCCCGGGCCGCGGCGTCTGCATCGGCGATGTTCTTCGCGCCTTCGACCCGCACGGTCACCACGCGATGCACGCCTTCGCCATCGCAAACGATCTTCTTGGCCAGTGTCAGGCAGACGTGCGTGAGCGCCGCTTGGAAGACTTGGAACTCGGCGCTCGCAACCTTGAACTTGGCATTCCCAGCGAGCCCGTTCGCCAACACCAGCACCGTGTCGTTGGTGCTCATGTCACCGTCCACGGTGATGCGGTTGAAGCTGTTCGCGACCGCCTCGCGCAGCGCGGCCTGCAAGACCTTGGCCTCGATCGCCGCGTCGGTCGTGATGAAGCCCAGCATCGTGGCGTGCAGTCCCTGGGGCAGCGCAGCCGGACGCGCCCCGGTGGCGCTCATGCCCGGCTGGATCATGCCCGCGCCCTTGCACATTCCGCCCAGGCGAACCGTCTTGCCGCCCAGCTTGAACTCGATGGCGACCTGCTTCGGCTTTGTGTCGCTGGTCATGATCGCCTCGGCGGCGTGGGCCGCGTGCTCGACCGTGGCGCCCAGCAGCGGCGCCGTGGCGAGGATGCCCGCGTTGACCTGCTCCATCGGCATCGTCACGCCGATGCGCCCGGTGGAACCGACGAGCGCGTAGCCGTCCTTGATGCCCAGCGTCCTCTCCGTCAGACGCACCATCGAGAGAGCGTCCTTCATGCCCTGCTTGCCGGTGCAGGCGTTGGCGTTGCCGGAATTGACCACGACGGCCTGGGCGATGCCCTTGGCCACGCGCGGCACGCAAACCTTCACCGGCGCGGCGCAGATTTGGTTCGTGGTGAACATGCCGGCCACCGAGCACGGCAAGTCGGACACGATCAGCGTCAGGTCACGCTTCTGGCCCTTGTTGGAACCCTTGCCGGTGCCGAGGCGCTTGATGTCGCAGAACACGCCGGCAGTGCGGAATCCCTGCGGCGCGACGATCGCGCCCTCCACGTCTTTGAATTTCAACTTCACGGGCGCGGATGAACTCACACGCGGCCCTCGAATCAATCGCGAAATGGGCTGGAAGCTGTGCGACACGTCACCGATGCAACAATCCGGGCCGCTGGGCTAAGGCTTCACACCTTCCAAAGCGCGGGCCGCCACCATCCGTTCGCGGCAGGTTTGGTAGAACTGCTCAAACGCGGAATCGTCGGGGAACGCCCGGCGTGGAATGAGGTGGGCCATGTTGCTGGCGATGAAAACCTGAATGAATCGGCCAAAATTCTGGACCCGCACCACTCCTTTCCACCGAACGAACTGGTGCCCAAGATGCGTCTCCTCCCTTACGCCCTCTTCAGTCAAAACTATCGAATGTTCAGTGAAACATCCCGGATTCTGGCTGACCGCTGCCACCACGACATTCGCCAAGGCGGAAATTGTGAGTAGGACCAAGAAAACCAGCGCGAAGAGGAATCCAACGCTGACTAAGGCTACGGGCAAGCTCACGCCCTTGAGTGACTCATTCCATTGCGGCAACGAGATCAATGCCGAACCGACAAATCCAATAATCCACAACCCTCTATTTCGGACGCTAGCCAACGCACTGAAAGTGACCGTGTCCCACCGTGTGTTGGAATACCTGACGCTGGAGATCGAACTCATGCTCGTTTCAATTTCGGCCCCTTGGCCGTGTCTTCCACCACCCACCCCGTGGCCTTCAGTTCGTTCCGGATCGCGTCGGCACGGGCGAAGTCCTTCGCCTTCTTGGCAGCGACGCGCTCGTTGGCGAGGGCGACGATTTCCGCGGGCGCCTCGTCCGACGCCTTGGCGCCGAGTCCGAACACCGAATCGAGTCGGGTCCACTCCGCCAGCGCGGCGGCGGCTTGGGCGGGCGACAACTGGCCTTCTGCCAACGCCCGGTTTGTGTCCCGCACCCAATCGAACACGACGCCCCATGCCTTCGAAACATTGAGATCGTCGTCCATCGCGGCCGTGAAGTTGGCCACCAGTTCAGGCGAGGGCGCCTGAACGACAGACTCAGGCGAGGGCGCCTGAGCCACTAGTTCGCGCAATTTGGAGAGGCATTCGTCAATCCGGGCGAGCTGGGCGCGGGCGCCGTCGAGACCAGCGAGGGTGAAGTTGAACGTCTCCCGGAAATGCGCGCTGAGCAGCAGGGTGCGGATCTCCCGGCCCGTGTAACCCTTGGCGATGAGGTCGCGCACGGTGAAGTAATTCCCGAGCGACTTGCTCATCTTTTTGCCCTCGACGAGCAGGTGCGCGCCATGGAGCCAGTGCTTCACGAAGGGCCGGCCCGGCGACTGCACGCCGGCGCCTTCGCTCTGGGCGATCTCGTCCTCGTGGTGCGGAAAGGCGAGGTCCTCGCCGCCGAGGTGCAAATCGAAGCTCGGCCCGAGGATCGCCATGCTCATGGCGCTGCACTCGATGTGCCAGCCGGGCCGGCCCTGGCCCCACGGACTGTCCCAGAACACGTCGCCATCGTCCGGCACACGGGCCTTCCACAGCGCGAAGTCGGCGAGGGATTCCTTGTCGTATTCGTCGTTGGCCACGCGCTCGCCGACGCGCATGGCGTCGAAGTTCAGGTTCACGAGCTGGCCGTAACGGCAGCCGCAGCCGCGATACTTCTCGATGCTGAAATAGACCGAGCCGTCGGCCGCCCGGTAGGCGATGCCGCGGGCTTCGAGCTTCTCGATCAGAGCGATGATCTGCGGCATAAACTCGGTTGCGCGCGGCAGGTGATGCGGCCGGAGGCAGCCCAGTGATTCGAGGTCACGCAGAAATTCCGCCTCGTAGTGGCCGGTGAACTCCCGGAGCGTTTTGCCGCTTTCCCGGACCCGGCGGATGATCTTGTCCTCCACGTCCGTGATGTTCATGACGTGGTTCACTCCAAAGCCGCGGAACTCCAGATACCGCCGCACTAGGTCAGCGAAGACAAACGTGCGGAAGTTCCCGATGTGACCGAAGTCATAGACCGTGGGACCGCAGCAATACATGCCGATCGCAGAGCGTCCCGCGGCGTCGCGGGCGTCGGGGAAAAGCGGTTCGAAGGGCTCGACGCGGCGCGTGAGCGTGTTGAAAAGCTGCGGACGGGAATCACCCATAGGTTGCGCCGCGCAAGGTAGGCACCGGCCGAACGGGGGGAAGCGGGAAGTGCGGCTGCGTCGATCCGCGCGCACCGGCGACCGGCAGGGCAAGGCCGCCCCGCGGCAACTCGGGCGGCCCGGTGGGTTCGTGGCTGGCGCCCAAGGCGGGAACCGATACTTTGCCGGGGTGATTCGCCTTTGGTTGAGCCTCTTCCTGCTGCCGGTCGCGATGCGCCTGGTCGCCGCGCCGCAGATCCCGATTCCCGAGCAGGATCAACGGGGGCGGACGCCGGTGACGCTCAACACGCCGCGCACGTTCGGCACCTACACCAATGCCAATTCCTGGTGGCGGCAGCAGGCCGACGCGCGAAATCAGATCCTGGTCAGCGCCGGCCTGTGGCCCATGCCGGCACGGACCCCGCTGAATCCGCAGGTTTCCGGCCGCATCGAGCGCGGGGACTACTCGGTGGAGAAGGTAGTCTTCGAGTCGTTCCCCGGCCTGTTTGTCGGTGGCAACCTGTATCGGCCGTTGGGCCGAAAGGGGCCGTTCCCGGCGGTGCTGAACCCGCATGGCCATTCCGACTTCGGCCGGCTCACGGACAACACCAACTTCAGCACCGTGGCGCGGTGCATCCAGTTCGCCCGAATGGGCCTGGTGGCTTTTTCCTGGGACATGGTCGGCTACAACGACACGGCGCAATTCTCAACGCGGGACGCGGACGGAAAGCTGGTGAAAACGAAGTTCTACGACAATCACGTCGCGCTCTTCCGGGACCCCACCAACCAGCTCTGGAACCTGAATCTCCTCGGCGTCCAGCTCTGGAACGCTCTGCGGGCGGTGGATTTCGTGGCATCGCTGCCCGACGTGAACCCGCGGGCGATAGGGTGCACGGGCGAGTCCGGCGGGGGCACCCAGACGTTCCTTTTGGGCGCGGTGGATGAGCGGGTGCGATTCACGGCGCCGGTAGTGATGGTGTCGCACACGATGCAGGGCGGTTGCTGGTGTGAAAACGCGCCCGGCCTGCGGGTCCGGCATTTCAACGTGGATTTCGCCGCGGCAGCCGCTCCCAAACCCCAGTTGCTCGTCGGAGCCACCGGCGACTGGACCAAGGCGACCTTGGAAGTGGAAGGGCCGGCCATCGCCGGCATCTACCGCTGGCTCGACCGGCCGACCAATTTCGCGGCGGTGCGGCTCGACTACGGGCACAACTACAACCGGGATTCCCGCGAACAGGTCTATTCCTGGTTCGCGCAATGGATGCAGGGCCAGCCGGCGGGAAAACCGATCCGCGAGGCCACCTACACCAAGGAACCGGACGCGGATCTGCTCGCCTTTCCGGACGGGAAATACCCGCCCACGGCATTGGCCGAGGCCGATTTCATCGAGGCCTGGGCCCAATCACGGCGCGACGCGTTGGAGAAACTCCGGCCGACGGACGCCGCGTCGTTCACCAACTTCATGAACTTGGAGCGGACCACACTCCGCCACACGCTGGCGCTGGATGGGTCGGAGTGGGATGTGCTGCCGTTCGGCGCGTTTGGCCGGCCGGGCAAGGGCGACCGCATCGACAAGACCATGGCGATGCCCAACGACGAAGGCTGGCTGGAAGCGGTGGTGATCATCGCCCATCCCGACGGCCGGGCGGTTCTGGAACGCGGCGGGAAGCTGAACACGCTCGCCGCCCGCCTGGTCAACGAGGGTTACGCCGTGCTCGCCATTGACGCCTACCAGTGCGGGGGCAACCAGCGAGACCTGCCTTCGCTGTGGGAGAACCACTACTCCACCTACAACCGGACCCCGTTCCAGGAGCGCGTGCAGGACCTGCGGACGACCTGCGCCTACGCGGCGAAATTCGTCCATGGGAAGAAGAAGATTCTCCTCGGCTTCGGCGACTTGGGGGCCGCCGCCCTGCTCGCCGGCAATCTGGTGGACGCTACGATCGTGGACATGGACGGCGTCGCGCCGGACTCGACAGAGCAGCTCATGAAACCCGGCCGGTTCTTCCCGGGCGCGCGGTTGGCCGGCGGGTTGGAGGTAGCCGCGGCCCTGGTCGCGCCGAAGGTGCTGGCCCTGCACAATACCGCGGGCAAGTTCAACACCGGTTGGCTCAAGGACAGCTACCAAGCCCTCGGCGTGCCGGATCGTTTCACGGAGGACCCGGCCGCCCTCAGCACGGACGGCTTGGTCCGGCTGATCAATTCGTTGGTTCAGCCCAAGAAGTAAGCGGACGACTACGGGGATTTCGGTGCTAGCGCGCCGACATTCGTGGCCGTCGGTGCGTTCGTCGGAGGCGGTGCCAGGCGAAGAATCTCAGCCTCCAGGAACTTCAACTGTTCCTCCCGATTGAGTTCTCGGGCCAAGCGGGCCTGCTCCCGCCGAACCGGCAGGATGTCCGGGTGTCCCGGGAACTCGAGGGTAAACTGGCTCAGGGTGTTGAGCGAATCGGAGGCTTGGCCAAAGGTGCGTTGCCATTCGGCCAGATTTCGCAGGAGCCGGACCCGTTGCTGCGGCGAACCGCCTGCCCGGATCGCCTGGGATTCCCACTGGATCGCCCGATCGTAGTCTCCCTTGTCCGCAAACAGGTCCGCGAGTTTTTCCGCGAGCACCGGGCTCTTGCGAGACAACGGCAGTTGCGCAAGATACTGCCGCAGCACCTCCGGGTCACGGCCGGTCCGCAAATGCAGGTTCACCGCCCGCAATTCGGCCCAATCAAGCTGCGGACTATTGCGTGCGCGGAGTTCCTCGGCCCACTCGATCGGGTTCCGTGCACCCGGCCGGTAAAGTGGATCGCCCACCACCAAGGTCTGCCAGGAAAGCACGGGCAAACTGTTCAGCGCCGATTCACCCGCCGTGAAACCCAGCTTCAGCAGGCTTTCGAGGAAGACGTCCACCTGCGGCGTGAACGACAGGTAGGGCTCCGCGGTGCAACCCATCGTAAAGGAGACACCCTTGGCGAGGAGTGGGCCGACCCAGTTCCCGGTGGCGCTGCGGGGATTGCCGGCACTGAAGGAATGCAAGTGGTAGGCCACGGCGCCGGGACCGAACTCGACGGACGACAGCGCAAACGGACCGATGACGCTGCCCTCATACCAGCCGAAATAAAGGGCCACCTGGCTCAACGGGAAAGCGTTGTTGAAGACGGCCGGCCGGTTGTCGACCACGGTCTCGAACCCCACATCGCGGGCCACGGTCGAGCAGTTGGTGATCCAGCGGTCGCCCGGGGCATAGGCCCCGTTGGTGATGTTGCGCAGGTCGAAGTAGGCGCGTCCCCACAGGCCCTCGCGTTCCGCCACCAGCGACTTGTCCACGAGTCCCTTGGCGATCTCCACGTTCGGTCCGTCGAGGCGGCTGACAATGATCACGCCGTTGGTGGGATGCAGCCAGGCGGCATTGGTGGACGCAAAGCGGGGGTTGCGCAGCGGGCCGTCGAAGCTCAGTTCACCGTGCCGCGGCAGCAGGGACAACTCGTTGTCGAGGCACGCCTCGTTGCGTTTCACCGCCGCCGGCATGTTGGCGACAGGTTCACCCCAGTTGGGCGCTTCGGAAATCTGCCACGGAACCCCGAAGGTCGGCACGAGATACCGGAACTTCGCCTGGGTCAGGAGATACTTCACACGCCCAGGCTGGTCCCCCTTCACCGGAACGATGTCGCGGCGGAACTTAGCCAGCCCGCGCTGCTCGAGTTCCTTGATCAGGAAATCCTCGGCGAACTTCATGTAGGCCTGCCGCGAGATCGACGCGGTGCCCTCAAAGTCGTAGCCGAGGATCTGGTTGGTTGGCACCGCCCGCTTTTCGGCGTAGTGGCGGGCGACTTCCTCCGAACCCGGCTGGCGCCGGTTGAACAGGAGCACCACTTCGTCGCCGTCGGCGAACGCAGACACTTGGGCAAGCCACAGGAACAGCAGGCTCCGAAGGCATCGGGCGACGATGGCCGCGCGGCACGGAAAGGACGAGTTCCTCATGTCGGTTCGGTTGGGACTTCCGGAACTGGGATTCAGTTCAACTTCAGCCGCGTCCGCACGTGGCCCATCAGCACGGCAAAGGTCTCGTCCACCGACTGGCCAGTGTTATCGATGCGGATGGCGTCAATCGCGGGAATAAGGGCACCCTGCTTACGTTTCTCGTCATACTCGTCGCGCTTGGTGTCCGCCACGTTGCCGCGCCCCTCCAGCCGGGCCGCCCGCGCTGCCGGGCTGGCGTCGAGGAAGAACTTCACGGGCGCGAGGGGGAACACTTCCGTCCCGATGTCCCGTCCTTCCATCACCAAGGCACCCAAGGTCGAGCACTCGCGCTGCTTGGCCACCATCCAGTCGCGCACCTTGCCGATCTGGGCGATGATCGGAACCGTCTTCTCCACTTCGTTGGTCCGGATCTCAGTCTGGGGAAAATAACCTTCCACATGCAGCCAGAGGGAGCCTTCCACGTCACGAAGCTCCGTCTTCCAGCGGCGCAATTCGGCGAGGATCGGTTTCTCGGTTTCTCGGTTCAGCAATTTGGGCTCGGCCGGCACCGGCACGCCGCGCCGCAGGCATTGCCACGCCAACGTGCGATACATGGCCCCGGAATCGACGTAGAAGTAGCCCAGTTCCTTGGCCAAACGTCGGGAAAGCGTGCCTTTCCCGGAAGCGCTCGGGCCATCGATTGCGATGACCTGCGGAAGCTTCATGGAACGGGAACCCGGCGTCATGGGCGCGCCGGCCTTTGAGGAACGTGAAGTGGGCATCAGTCAGCTAGGAGTTGATCACCGGCCAGCGGGAGTCCGCTGGCAACGTCGCAAACGACCGCACCCAGCCCGTGCGGCGGCGGGGCAGCCAGTTTGGCGAAAAAGTTTGGAAAGGTTTTCTTCACGCACGCGGGGTTCCGGATGCGGATGCCGGGCACCTTCAGGCCCAGGGTCGCGAAACACATTGCCATACGGTGATCGCGGTAGGTCTCGATATCCGCCCCGCGCAAATCGCCCGGCCGAATGGCCAGGGTATCGCCGATCTCTTCGACTTCCGCTCCGCAGCGCACCAACTCGGTGCGCAAGGCCTGAACCCGTTCGCACTCCTGCACCCGCAGGCGGCCAAGATCGGTGAACCGCGTTGGGTGAGGGGCAAATGGCCCCAGAACGATCGCCGTCATGATCGAATCACCCAGGTCCTGCTCCCGCGACAACTCAGCGGGCAATGGAAGCTGGCGCGGAAATTCGGCATCGATCTGCCAACCAGAGACGGGCCATTCCCGGACCGACACATCAGAACCAAGCAAGGCCCCGGCAGCCCAAAAATAACTACCGCTAGAAGCGTCCGGTTCGACCTGGAATTCGCCTCCACTCTTCGGGAAGTCCGCGACCAAGCGGCGGGTCATTTCGACGTAGGGCAACTCCTCAACATTGGCCCCGGCCACCTCCACTTCCCAGCCGCCGACCTGCGCCGACAGGATGAGGGCGGACGCGAACTGGGAGCTTTCGTCCACACTGACCTTCGCCCGGCCCGGCCGGCAACCACCGCCATGAATGACGGCTGGCAAGCGGTCGTTCGGGGCATCCACCCGGTAGCCCAATTCGCGCAAAGCCCGGAACAATGCCGCTTGCGGGCGCTCGTGCATCCGCGGCACTCCGCTCAGGCGAAACACTCCCTGCCCCACGCAGACCATCGCCGCCAGAAAACGGGCCGCCGTTCCCGCATTGCCGACGAAGAGCTGCAGCGGTTCCGCTTCCGTGCCGTGGCGAGGAATGCGGCCGCCGAGGCCCCCAACTCGCATCGTCCGATTGGCCGATTCCTGGGGATCATTCTCCACACCGACCTCGAAACCAAGGCGTCGGAGGCAATCTACCATCGCCTCGGTGTCCTCACTCCAGAGGGCACCCCGCAGGGTCGTGACTCCGTTGCCCAACGCCGCCAGCACCAAGGCCCGGTTCGTGATGCTCTTGGAACCCGGGACAGTGATCGCTGCCCGCACCGGGTGGCGCAGGGGAAGGATTTCGATAAGATCCGGCAACGGCATCGGCGGAAATCCTAGGCCAGGCCCAGTGCCGGAGGAAAGGGTAGGAAAGGAAAAACCGGGGACACGCGGACCTCAACCATGAGCCCGCACCATGTCAGTGACATCTTTGCCCACCGACTTGGCGGCGGCCACCACCGTGGTAGGCACCTTGGGCGGAGGTTCAGTCGCCGAAGGGCGCACCATGGGAACGTTTGTCATGGCTTCCTCCGGGTCCGCCGAGTCCTTGAACAGGGCGACAGCCAAGGTCAGCAGCCGGCGACCGGAGACACGCCATTGCCAGCGGTCGCGGGCCAGCGACTGGATGGCGGGAGAGCGATGATTCCAGCGGTCAATGGCATCGAGGACCTCCTGGTAGCTGGTCGATTTTCCCGCTTCGTCCACCAATCGCCAATCCAACTGATAAAGCTTCGGCCGAAGCACGCGGTGAAAGCGGACAAAACCCCGCTTCCAGTTCGGGACGCATTCGTAGAACAGGCGATTCCGGGCCTCTTCAGGCGTCAACCGGAGCCGTTCAGCATACCGTTCAAGCAGGGGGGGGCGGGACATGCGCAAACCGTCTCTGAATCTGGTTTAGTTCCCGCCGGACGCGCGGGCAAGCGCCATGTTCGGATTCCTTTCCCGGCCTTCCGGAATCGAAGGCCACTGCCGCCGAATCGTCACTTTGGGCTTTGTCCTGAAGGGTGCCTTGCCCTTACAAACACGCCCCGAAATGCCTGCCAAATCCGCTTCCGCCTTCGATCTGTCCGCCTGGGTCAACGCCAACGCCAAGGCGGTCGACCGCGCGCTGGACGGATTCCTGCCCAAACCGTCGGTCAAGCCCGCCACCATTCACAAGGCGATGCGCTATTCGATGTTTGCCGGCGGCAAACGGATGCGCCCCGCCTTGGTGCTTGCGGCCGCGGAAGCCTGCGGTGGGCAAACCGAGGAAGCCCTGCCGCTTGCCTGCGCGGTGGAGTGCATCCACACCTATTCGCTGATTCACGATGACTTGCCCGCAATGGACAATGACGACTTCCGCCGCGGCAAGCCGACCAATCACAAGGTATTCGGCGAAGGCATCGCGGTCCTGGCCGGTGATGCGTTGCTGACGCAGGCCTTCGAAATCGCCGCCCAATGCCGGACTTGGCCGCGCTACGACATGCGCGCGGTCATCCTAGACCTTGCCGTGGCGTCGGGCTCCCTCCAGCTCATCGCCGGCCAGGTCGCCGACCTCGAAGGCGAAGGCAAGAAACTGTCCGTGCCCCAGCTCAGATACATCCACGAACGCAAGACGAGCGCCCTGCTCTGCTGTTCCGTCCGCCTCGGCGGCATGAGCGCGAATTGCACGCCGGCCCAGCTCAAGGCGCTGACCGACTTCGGCTACCACGTGGGCCTCGCCTTCCAAGTGATCGACGACATCCTGGATGTCACCCAGACCACGGAGAAGCTGGGCAAGACCGCGGGCAAGGATGTCGCCACCCAGAAAGCCACCTACCCTCGTCTGGTGGGCTTGGAGAAGTCGAAGAAGATCGCCCGCGAATTGACCGACAAGGCCTTTGCCGCCCTCAAGCCCTTCAAGGGCAATGCGGTGGCACTGGAGGCGCTCGCCAAGTATCTGCTGGAGCGCGACCGCTGATCGCGGCGCCGCGATGGTCCGCATTCGCCAGTTCGAAAAAAGAAAACGGCGGGCTCTGAAGCCCGCCGTTTCCCGTTTCAGAATCCTTCTAGGATCAAGCCTGAGGCTGCTCGCCGGCCGGTGCGTCCGACGCCGGAGTTTCCGGAGCGTCCGATGCCGGGGCGGATGCAGTCTCCGCCGGAGCGGATCCGCCGTTTTCCTGCGCTTCCCGCTCTTCGGTGGCCGCCTTACGGCTGAGCCGAACCCGGCCCTTTTCGTCCACCCCGAGGCACTTGACGGTGATCTCGTCGCCGAGGCGAACGATGTCCTCCACCTTCTTCACTCGGAAGTTGGCGAGTTCGCTGACGTGCACCAGGCCTTCGGCGCCGGGCGAGAACTCGACGAACGCGCCGAAGTCCTTGATCGAGACAACCTTGGCCCGATAGATCTTGCCGGGCTCCGCCGCGGAGGCCGCGCGGGCCTTGTCCTCGGGTGAACCTTCGCGTTTGCCCTTCGGCTTGTCGTCGCCTTCGGCGCGGGGAGCGCGTTCGGCCCGGTCTCCGCCGCGATCACCCCGGTCACCGCGCGGGGCACGTTCACCACGATCACCGCCCCGGTCACCGCGGGGGCCGCGATCGCCGCCGCGGTCACGCCGTTCCGTGCGCTCAGGACGCTCGGACCGTTCTGGACGGTCACCTTCGCCGCCACCTTCCTCGGTGAGCGTGGCCACCATTTCGCCGCGCTCAATCATCGCCGCCTTGCGGCTCAGCTTCACGCGGCCCTTCTCGTCCACCCCAACGCACTTGACCCAAATCTGGTCGCCCATCTTGACCACGTCTTCGACCCGCGCGACGCGCTTGTCGCTGAGCTCACTGACGTGCACCAAGCCGTCCTGGCCGGGGAAGATTTCGACGAATGCGCCGAACTCCTTGATGGTGACGACGCGGCCTTGGTAGACCTTGTCGATCTCGATCTCGGCGCTGAGACCCTCGACTTCCTTCCGGGCGATTTCCATGCCCTCGGGAGTGACCGAGAAGATCTTCACCGTGCCATCGTCCTCGATGTCGATCTCGCAGCCCGATTCGTCCACGAGGCGCTTGATGTTCTTGCCGCCAGGTCCGATCAGCGCACCGATCTTCTCGGGGTTGATCTTCAGGACCAGGATGCGGGGGGCATACTTCGAGATGTCAGCGCGCGGCTCGGAGATGGTCGCGGCCATATGGACGAGGATTTCGAGGCGCGCGATGCGGGCCTTTTCAATCGCCTCAGCCATGATCGGCAGCGGCAGACCGCGCAGCTTCAAGTCGAGCTGGAAGCCCGTGATGCCGTTTGCCGTGCCCGCGATCTTGCAGTCCATATCGCAGAACGCGTCTTCCCAACCGATGATGTCGGTCAGGAGCTGGTAGCGGCTGATCTGGTCATTGGCGCCGTATTCGGTGCAGATGCCGATCGAGATGCCGGACACGGGCCGCTTCAACGGCACGCCGGCGTCCATCAGCGCGAGGGTCGCGCCGCAGATCGAGGCCATCGAGCTGGATCCATTGGATTCCAAGATCTCCGACACGACGCGGATCGCGTAGGGATAATCGTCCGTCGGCACCACCGGACGCACGCTGCGTTCGGCGAGGGCGCCGTGACCGATTTCGCGGCGACCTGGGCCCATGATCCGGCCGGTTTCACCCACCGAGAAGTTCGGGAAGTTGTAGTGCAGGATGAACTGCTTCTTGGTCTCGCCGCCGGTGTAGGCGTCGAACTCCTGGATGTCGTCGCTGGTGCCGAGCGTGGCGACGCAGACGGACTGCGTCTCGCCGCGCTGGAACATCGCGGATCCGTGGGTCCGGGGCAGGAAGCCGACGGTGCTGTTCAGCGGCCGGACGGCGTCAAAGGAGCGGCCATCGAGGCGTTTGCTGTGATCCAGGATCAGCGCGCGGACCGCTTCCTTCTGGAGGTAATACTGGATGTCCTTGAGGACGAAGGCGGTCACCTTTTCGGCGCCGAACTTCTCCACCAGCTTCGCGCCGACATCGGCGAAGACGGCGTTAACGGCGGCTTCGCGGGCCAGCTTCTGCACGGTCAGCAGCGCCGGCACGATCCGGTCGCCGGCCAGCGCCTTGGCCTCGCTGAGAATCTCATCGGGCACGACCTTGACCGTGATCTGGCGCTTGGGCTTGCCAATCTTCGCGGCCAGTTCCTTCTGCGCCGCGATCAGCGGCTGGATGGCCTGCTGGCCGAATTCGAGCGCCTTGATGAAATCGGCCTCGCTGATTTCCTCGGCGGCGCCCTCATACATCACCACGTCGGTGGCGTTGCCCACGTAAACGAGATCGAGATCCGACTCGGCCTGCTGCTCGTGGGTGGGGTTGGCGACGAATTCGCCGTTCACCCGGCCGACGCGAACCGCGCCGATGGGGCCGTCGAACGGAATGTCGGAGACCATCAAGGCCGCCGAGGCGCCGACGATGCTGAGGATGTCGGGATCATTCTGGCCGTCGGTCGACAGCAGGATGGTCTGGACCTGCACCTCGTTATACCAACCCTTCGGGAAGAGCGGGCGGATGGGGCGGTCGGTCAGGCGGCTGGTGAGGATTTCCTTTTCGGTCGGCCGGCCTTCGCGCTTGAAGTAGCCACCGGGGAACTTACCCGCGGCGGAAGCGCGTTCACGGTAGTCGACGGTCAGGGGGAAGAATTCCTGGCCTTCCTTGGCCTTGGAAGCGCCCACCGCGGCGGTGAGGATGACGGTTTCGCCCAGTTGGACGGTGACGGACCCGTCGGCCTGACGGGCATAGCGGCCGGTTTCGATGACGATATCCTGGCCGCCTACATTGACGGTTACTTGTTCTGGCATGTGCGGAATGTGCCCGCCCACCCCACGAGGAACTTCAATCAATCACCCCGATTTCACGGCCGAATTTGTTTACGGTCCGCGGCAGCGCGGGGTCGCTGAGTGAAATCACCCGGAGGCGGGCGAAGCGATTAGGTTGCGGACGCAACGATCTGTTTACGGAATCGGCCGGCTGGACGCCTCGTCGCGTCCCTCTTGGGTGTCCCGGAATTCTTGGACTGGCACTCGCCAGCTGGGGAAAACCGTCCCGACCGAAAGGCGACGCCGGGCGCGGGGCCCGGCGTCACGGAAAGTTACTTGCGGAGTTTCAGCTTCTTGATCAGGGCCTGGTAGCGGTCGGCATCCTTGCGCTGCAGGTAGCTTTGCAGCCGGCGGCGCTTGCTGACCATCATCAGCAGGCCACGGCGCGAGCTGTGGTCCTTGAGATTCTTGCTGAGATGCTCGGAAAGGCTGTTGATGCGGGTGGTGAGGATCGCGATCTGGACCTCGGGGGAGCCGGTGTCCTTTTCGTGAACGCGGTTCTCGGTGATGACTTTTGCTTTGTTTTCCATATGATTCGGTGTCGGGCAGCACCACGCCGCCCGGTAAATCCGTTTATCGAAGCGCGGACGGTAGGAGTTCACCCAGTGTGGTGTCTAGCCCTGTTTTCGGCTCCCTAAGGCGGGATTTACGAATTCGGGATCGATTCGGCGTTGAATCAGGCGGGCCAGTCCATACCTTTCGCTCCGCTTCGCCCGGCTAATTCCGCGCAACGATTCCGCGCTGACGGTGTTGGTCCGGGCGTCCGCATCACGTTACCGAGTCTGACCATGAACGTCCGCCAATTTCCCCAACGCGCCGCCCGCCGGGCCGGTTTCACACTCATCGAAATCATGATCGTGGTCATGATCATCGGCCTACTGGCCATGATCGCGATCCCCGCCGTCGGCAACTCGATGGCTACCGCCCGCTTCAACGCCATAGTTAACAACCTCCGCGTCATCCAGAACCAGAAGCAGTTGTGGATGGCGGAAAACAAGAAGGGGGACAACGACACTCCGGCCGAGTCCGACCTCGCCCCCTATTTTAACAGCGGCAAGTTCCCCACGTCGGTCATGGGCGAAACCTACAACATCAATCCCTGCGGCCAGAACCCCACCGCCACCCTGCCGTCCCGCCTGAAGATGGCCAAACGAACCATCGAGGCCGGCGGCCAGGTGACCCTCGAAGAGAATTGAGCGGGCATTCTACCTGACGACCATTACAACGCCCGGCCCCAAGCCGGGCGTTTTGCTTGGTCCCTGCCCCGTATCCGTGGATTGCCAAACGCCCGGCAACTCTGGCCGAATGCGCCCATGAAACTCCGCGCCCTCGTCCCGCTGCTGACGTCCTGCCTGCTGACCTCCCTGTTCGCCGCCGACCTCAAGGTGGGCCTGATCGGTCTCGACACGTCGCACGTCACCGCCTTCACCGGCATCCTCAACGATCCCAAAGCCAAGGACCGCGTCCTTGGCGCCCGGGTCGTCGCCGGGTTCAAGGGCGGCAGCCCGGACATCGATTCCA
This sequence comes from uncultured Verrucomicrobiota bacterium, assembly GCA_964602595.1. Lineage (GTDB taxonomy): Bacteria > Verrucomicrobiota > Verrucomicrobiia > Limisphaerales > UBA9464 > CAIWAH01. Next base: position 137,401 of record CAZRRO010000011.1, read on the forward strand.
GTTGGTCGCGGGTGGAGGAATACACCAAGACGCTGCGGGAGAAGTTCGGGGTCACCATCTACGACAGCATTCCCGAGCTCTGCCGGAACGTGGATGTGGTGATGATCGAAAGCGTGGATGGCCGGCCGCACCTGGAGCAGTTGAAGCCGGTGCTCGCCGCGAAGAAGCCGGTCTATCTCGACAAGCCGGTGGCCGGTTCGCTCAAGGATGCGCTGGAAGTCTTCCGGCTCGCCAAGAAAGCCAAGGTGCCGGTCTTCAGCGCTTCCTCGCTGCGCTTTGCCCGGAACACCCTCGCGGTGCGTGGCGGCGCAATCGGCACCGTCACCAACGCCTGGTGCGGCAGCCCGGCCCACCTGGAGAAAACCCATCCGGACCTGTTCTGGTATGGCGTCCATGGTTGTGAATCGCTGTTCACGGTGATGGGCCCCGGCTGCGTCTCGGTTCGCCGTGGCACCACCGCCGACGGCAAGATCGAGGTGGTCGGCAAGTGGAAGGGCGGCCGCACTGGCACCTTCCGGGAAGTCGAGGGTTACAAAGGCCATGCGGAAGGCACGCTGGGCTCGATGGACGTCGGCGCCTACGACGGTTACGCGCCGCTGGTCGAAGCGGCGGTGAAATTCTTCGAGACCGGGGTAGCCCCCGTTTCCCCCGAGGAAACCATCGAGATTTTCGCCTTCATGGAAGCGGCCGACGAAAGCAAACGCCGCGGGGGCGCCGAAGTGACGTTGAAGGAAGTCCTGAAGAAGGCCCGTCGCAACTGACGTTTCGCCGTGCGGCTTGCCGGACGGCTCCCCTCCCTGCCAGAAATCGGCATGGCTTCCACCTCGCGTCGCACCTTCCTAAAGGCCTCGGCCGCCGGCGCCGCCACGTTGGCCGTGTGGCCGACCGCGCAGGCGGAATCACGTTCCCCGGCCGCGGAAATCCCACCGCATACGCCGTTCCAGCCGGTCGGCGTGCATGGCTACGGCGATTCGCACAGCGTCGTCGCCGGGAGACAAATCACCTTCCATCTTTCCACGGACCAACCGGTCCGCGCGCAAATCTTCCGTTTGGGCCAGCAGATTGACGATCCGGCCGGCGATCAGTGGATGCACGACGCCGGTCCATTGCCCGCCCATCCTCAGCCCATTCATCCCGGCAGTTACGTCCATGTCGGGCATCCGGTGGTCCGGGCGCCGCGAGGATTCACGTTGGAAGCGTGGGTCCGGCCGTGGGCTCTGGGGCGCATCGCCGGCATCATCTCGCAGGAGGACAAGCAGAGCGACGAAGGGTTCGCACTGGGCTTGGGCAAGGACGGTTACGTCGGCTTTTTCCTCGGCAATGGCGTGGGACCGGATGGGGCCGAAGTCCATCGCACCGCACCCGGCGTGGTGAAACGCGGCGTCTGGCATCACCTCGTCGCCCGTTGGGACGGCACCACCAAGGAGGTGTTCGTGGATGGCGAACGGGTCGGGACCTGGCCTTTTCCCGGTCCGTTCCGCCCCGGCAAGCATCCGCTCCGCCTCGGGGCGATGGGAGAGAACGGCGCGGCCCTGCGTTTCCTCGACGCCGACCTGGCGCAATGCGCGGTGTATGACCACGCGCTCGACGACGAAACCGTCCGGCGCCGCTTCCATGAGCAGGGCCTCGTTCCCGCGAAGGGCCGCGGGGTGCTCGGCAGTTGGCGCTTTGCGGAGGAACGCGGCGAACGGGTGGCCGATTCGTCGTCGCACCGGCGCCACGGCCGGATCGTGAATCACGGCACCTGGATGATTGGCGGCCCGTCGTTCCGGGAGGAAGTTCCCCGGTTCGGCCAATACGATCCGCGACAGGACCCGCGGCGCGGCCATGGTCTTCGGCTCGCGTCGGACGATCTCTACGACTGCCGGTGGCAGCCCACCTTCCGTTGGTCGGTCCCCGCTTCTGCCCGGCCGGGAATCTACGTTGCGCGGCTGCAACGGCCCGCACAGGGCGACAAGTCTCCCCCGCCCCACGACATCACGTTCATCGTGCGCCGGGCCCGCCGCGCCCCGCCCGCGCCGGTCCTCGTGCTGTGCGCCACCAACACCTGGCGAGCTTACAACGGCGCACCGTTCGGGATCTGGCCGGATTCGCTCCATGCCGTCGTCGGCACCGATGGCCTGCCCAATTCCGCCGGCAATCCGCCCGCCTTCAACCTCTACCGCCGTCATGCCGCCGGGCAGGGCACTTACCAAGTAGGATTGCGCATGCCGTGGCCCGCCGCGTCGCCTTACGTGCTTTACGGCGGCCCGACGCGTTACAGCCACCTGATGCGCGCTGAACGCTTCCTCCACGCCTGGCTGGAGCGCGAAGGCTACGCCTACGACGTCGCGACCGATGATGACCTGCACCGCGATCCCACGCTGCTGCGACGACACCGGGTCGTGATCATCAACGGGCATAACGAATACTGGTCGCTCCCGATGCTCGCCGGGCTCGACGCCTTCCAGCGGAGCGGGGGCAAGACCGCGATCTTCTCGGGCAACTCCCTGTTCTGGCGGGTCAGTTTCGACCGCGAAACGCGCGTGATGGAATGCCGCAAGGTGGACGCTCCCGGCGACCAGATGCGCCCCCACGAACGCGGCGAGTCCTGGCACAGCGACGACGGCGAACGCGGTGGCCTGCTGCGCGACTGCGGCCACCCCGGCTGGCGCTGGACCGGCCTCGAAACCCTCGGCTGGAACAATCAGGGCAACCCCAGGAATTTCGGGCCCTATCGCGTCACGCAGGCGAACCACTTCCTGTTCCACCGACCGGAACCGACTGGCCTTAAGACCGGCGACCTGCTGGGTGTGGCACCCGACGGAACCTCCCTCGCCAACGGCCACGAATTCGATATCCGGCTTTCCACCTTGGCCGCGTTGCAGGAGTTGCCGAGTCCCGCGGGCGGCACCGTGCCCCCGGATCCGGCCGGCATCACCCAACTCGCGAACGGCATCCTCCCGTGGCAACACGGCGGATCCGCCTTCGACTATTTCTTCCGACCCATCCGGCCGAAGACCGATCAGGGCGGCGAACTGATCTGGTGGGAACGCCCGGAAGGCGGCGTGGTCTTCAACGCCGGCAGCATCGGCAGCGGATGGGCGCTCCACGCGGACGCCCGATTCGGCGCCCTCTTCCGTAACGTGCTGCATCACTTCGGGGTGCGCCGTGGCTGACGGCCACATTTTTCACTGCCGCTCAGGCACTTGGCACTGCGCTGGCTAGCCACATTCCGCCCGTCCGAGTGGTCGGGCATAGGTTAGGGTCGTTTGGGTGAAACGCCGCCTGTCGCGAGACGGGCGGCGTTTCTTTTTCCGCCTCCGCCACGCGGATTCCGTCCGGCGATGCGTGAACTTTCCGCGCGCCGCGTGAACTTCGCGCACCTTCAGTCCGGCCACCCTTTTGGCCTTCCGTTCGCCGCAAACTTCCCCCTAGCGCCCGCTTGCGGCCGGCGCCTACCTTCCGCGCCTTATGTTCGAAGTCACGCGGGCCAATCTGGATGCCCTCGCGTCCAAGCTCAGCCAGTTGCGCAAGTTCGTGGACCTGCCCGCCGCCCAAAAGCGGATCGCGGAGTTCGACGCGCAAATGGCTTCGGACACCTTTTGGAACAACCAGGAAGCCGCCAAAAAGGTCATCGAGGAGGCCAACGCGCTGAAGAAAAAGTCCGAACCCCTGATCCGGTTCGGGCAAAAGCTCGATGACGTCGGCGTGCTGCTCGAACTTGGCGAGGCCGAACCGCCCGCGGGCCAGGACGCCGTCCAGAAGGAAGCCGACGCCGAACTGGCCACCCTGACCAAGTCCGTCGATACCTTCGAGCTCACCGTGCTGCTTACTGGCCCGCACGACCACCGCAATGCCATCTTCAGCATCAACGCCGGCGCCGGTGGCACCGAGGCGCAGGATTGGGCGGAAATGCTCTCCCGCATGTATGGCCGCTGGTTCGACGCCCGCGGCTGGAAGTGGGAGGTCACCGACGCGCTGCCGGGCGATTCCGCGGGCCTCAAGAGCGTGACCTTCCGGGTCGAGGGTGAAAACGCCTACGGCTTCTGCAAGGCCGAGCGCGGCGTCCATCGCCTGGTGCGCATCTCGCCGTTCGACTCCAACAAACGCCGCCACACCAGCTTCTCCAGCGTCGATGTCATCGCGGAAATCTCGGACATCAGCGAAAGCGACATCGTCATCCCGAAGAGCGAGATCCTGCGCGACACCTTCCGCTCCGGCGGCAAGGGCGGGCAGAACGTGAACAAGGTCGAAACCGCCGTCCGCCTCACCCACTTGCCCACCGGCCTCGTCGCCGCTTCCCAGGCCCAGCGCAGCCAGGCGCAGAACGAAGCCACCGCCATGGCGATGCTCGTCTCCAAGCTCTTCGCGCTGAAACTCGACGAAGCCAAGGGGGAGATGGAGCGATTCTACGGCGAAAAGGGCAGCGTGAGCTGGGGCAACCAGATCCGCAGCTACGTTTTCCAGCCCTACCGCATGGTGAAGGACCTCCGCACCGGCGTGCAGACCAGCAACGTGCAGGCGGTGATGGACGGCGACCTCGACGCCTACGTGAACGGCTGGCTCCGTGCCGGCCAACCGGCCAAGCGGATACCGGGGCTGAAGGATGAGGAGGAGTAGGCCCTACCTAGTTTTGCCTCATGGAGGTTTCTGAAATCTATGTGCACGACGCACAGCTTCATCGGGTCATCGAAGACATCGAAGGTAACTTGGTCGTCATCCAGGTCGAGTTACCGATTCTTGAACGGGACGAGGAATTTGAACCCCGCTTCTTGGTTTTTGGTAACGCATACAACTACCGGGTGTTTGAGCAACCATGGCATGGAATAGTAACGATTCTATCGATGCACGTGGTCGGGAGGCACGATCGCTGGAAACAGGTTCGCATCGAAACCAACGCTGGCTACCGGGAGGTGTTTTGTGCCGACGTCAGAGTGTGCGAGGACAACCCAATCAAGTGAGCTTCACCCACATCCCAGTCCACCCATCCAACCGCGACAACCGATGACCATCCTCGACACCATCGTCGTTCAGAAGCGCGTTGAAGTTGCCCGCCTTCCCGAAGGGCCGGTGGCCGCCTTCCAGCTTCGTGAAGCCCTCCAGCAGCGCGGTTCCGGCGTGCGGGATTTCTTCGGCGCCCTTGGCCGGCCCCGCAAGGGCGACATCGGGCTCATCGCCGAGGTGAAGAAGGCGTCACCCAGCCTTGGCGTCATCTGTCCCGACTTCGATCCGGTCCGCATCGCCCGCGAATACGAGGCGGCCGGCGCGAGCTGCCTGTCGGTGCTCACCGACGAGCAGTTTTTCCAGGGCTCGCTGGAATACCTCAAGGCCATCCGCGCCGCCGTCGGCCTGCCGCTGCTGCGCAAGGACTTCATCATCGACGAACGCCAGATCCTGGAGGCCATCCAGTGGGGCGCCGACGCCATCCTGCTCATCGTCGCCATCCTGACCGACGAACAGCTCGCCCATTTCCACGCCCTCGCCGACGCCGCCGGCCTGACCGTCTTGGTCGAGGTCCACGACGAGGCCGAACTGGAACGCGCCCTCAAGTGCGGCGCCCGCCTCGTGGGCGTGAACAACCGCGACCTGAAGACCTTCAAGGTGGACCTCGCGACCACGGAACGCCTCGCGAAACTTCTCTTCCGCGCCGACGATGCGGCCACCCGCAGCCGCCTGCTGGTCGCCGAGAGCGGCATCCACTCACGCCGCGACGTCGAGCGCCTCATGGCCTGCGGTTCCGAGGCGATCCTTGTCGGCGAATCGCTGATGAAGTCGGGCAACATCGCCGACAAGGTCGCGGAACTGATCGACGCCTGAAACCGGCCCGGAAACCGGCCAGCGTCGGAGCGCGAAAACCGCTTTGAAGTCGGACCCGCCCCGGTCTGATATTCGAGCGCGTTTACCGCAGTTAAACACCACTCACTCCATGCCTCAGCCTACCCAAACCATTCTCCGCCATGCGGGCGAAGGCGTCGCCTATTCCGCAGTCGGCGACGTCTATCGCATCCTCGCCACCGGCGAAGAAACCGGCGGCGGGTATACGCTGGCCGAGTCCCGGGTCCTACCCGGCGGCGGACCGCCACCGCACATCCACCACCGCGAGGACGAGTCGTTCTTCATCCTGGAAGGCGAGGTCACCTTCCGCCTCGGTGACCAGCGCATCGTCGCGAAGGCGGGCTCGTTTATCCAGGCGCCACGAGGCATCCCGCATGCCTTCAAGAACGAGAGCGACGCGCCCGCCAAAATGCTTATCCAGGTGACGCCGCCCGGATTTGAGCGGTTCCTGGCCGAGTTCGCGACACCCGTGCCTTCGTTCGACTCCCCGCCCGTGCCCGTGACCCCGGCCGACATCGGAAAGTTGCTCGCCGTGGCGCCGAAATACGGGATCGAGATCCTGCCGCCCCCGCAGTAGCGGAATGTCCGGCGCCCCCATGGGCTGAATGTTGGGCGTCGGCCAGGTTGGTCCAACCGCCTACGGCCGCTTTTGCCCGTGGCTTTCTTCCAGGTGCCGCTTCAGCAAGTCCCCGCCGTAGTCATTCTGCGGATCGCGGAAGACGGAATGGATGTGGTTCACCGGCCCACCCTTGCGGCCAGGGGCGTAGTTATTGTCGAACTCGATCAGGATCGTCGGGCCATGAATGCGGTAGTAGTAGGGCGCCGTCGGGCCAACCGGACCGGCCCAACCGAAACGAACCTCGTTCCACCCGGACTTGTTCCAGCGGGCCAACTGCTGGCGGGCCAGGTCCAGCCGGTAGTTGCGGGCATATTCATCAACCAGCGACAGGAGCAGCGTCTTCTGCGCGTCGTCGAGGTCGGAGAACAGGATGCCCGCCGGCTTCGGCAGCGCCTTGTCCTTGGCGGGACCGGTGAGCACGTCGCCCGGCGCGTCGGCCGCGATCAACGCCTTCGCCCGTTGCTCGGGGCGCAACGCGGTCATGAGGGCAAGGCCCTTGTCGTCTTCCGCGCCGAGCACGCGCCAACCAGCGTGAAGTCCATCGCGGACTTCGTGCGGATCGGAGCCCATGAACTGCGGCGTCATCGCGACCGAGGGACCGACGAGGCTGAAGTTCAGCGCCAAGTGATGGCCATCCAGCTGCCAGCCCCACGGTTTGTCCGCGGAAGGTTCACCGAGGAAAGACAACCAGTAATAGCGCAGGCCGAACATGGGTTTCTCCTGCTTGTCCTGCCCGGACAGGTGCAGCAGCACCTCGTCGAGCTGCATGATGCCGCTGGCCTTGAGGTATCCCTGGCTGCTGAGGCCGGCTTGGATCAGGTGGTGCGCCTTGATGCGTTGTTCGGGCGACAACTCGCCGAAGTTGATGCCTTTCCGTGGATGGAGCGTGTGCGGCAGGTTGCTCCAGTCCTTGCGCTCCGGATCGTCCACGGGAAACACCGCGAGTTTGCGCTGGTCGGCCGAGAGCGAGCCGAGAAACTCAACCGCGGTCGTCCGCAGGCGAATCGCCGTTTCCGCCGTGCCGGCTTCGTCGGCCCTGGCGGATTGGGAGAGCAGCAAACCCAGAACCGCCAGCGCGGCGGCGAGCAACCATGGGGAAGATTTCATGCGGAAGAAGGATAGGAATTGCCGGGTCGGTTCATTCCATCGGGCCGATCAGCTCCACGAACGTGCCGTCGGGATCCTGCACCACGGCGAACATCGTGGTGCCGCCCAGCGGAATCGGCGTATCGCCGAGCAGCTTCACGTTGTGCTCCTTCAGGCGGGCCAGGAACGGCTTCAGCGCCTTCACGTTCAGGGTGATGTATTGCGGACCGCGACCGTCCTGGATCCGCTCCTTTTTCACCCCACTGGCCGCCGGGCCGAAGCTCATCAGTTTCCAATCGGTCGCGGTCTTGCTGTCGCCAAGCCGCAGGATCGTGATGTCCACCGGCACACCGCCGGTCAGGCCCGTGCGTTTGCCCATGTCCGCGTTCACCGAGAAGCCGCCGACCTTCTTCATGCCGATGACCTTGGTGTAGAACTCCAGCGACTTGTTCAGGTCGTTCACCACGACACCGACGGAGATGGTGTCACTGGAGAATTCGTTGGTCTGGGCCGCGGAGCGGAGGCCCAGCGCAAGGGTGGCAACGAGGACGGCGAGCAAGCGCGTGAAGTGGTTCATGGCAAGGGCGCGAGCGTGCGGAGTCATCGCGCGGCCGGCGATGGGAAAATGGCGGAAGCGTTCAGGAACGTGGCAGCCGGGAACTGTTGGCGTTGGCCTCGGAGCGCGGCTCTCCGAGCCGCGAGACTCCTCCCGCGCGAATGGACAAATGACTCATGCGGCTCAGAGAGCCGCGCTCCCGACCGAGGTCAGGGCAGAAAGCCGATCAGTGCGGACGACCGGACCCGTAAACCGCCGCCAAGTAGTTCCCGATGTCCGTAGCGCCGCTCACGAAGCGACGCCCGGCGTGTTCGCGCACGTTCACGCCAGTAACCGCCTTGCTGGCAGCCTCACCCAGCACCAACACCGGGCACGACTGGTTTGCCTCGCCGATCAACGCCACGACTTCCGGCCGCGGCCGGGGGAAGTCCACGTAGCGGACTTCCAGCACATGCCGGAGCTGCGGATAGTAGTGCAGCACGCCGTTGATCTGGGCGCATTCAGGGCAGTAGAAAGGTTGGCCGGGACCGTCCGGGAAATCGTGCTTCAGGAGGAAGAGGGTGTCGTTCATGGCGGCGCCGGAGCTTGGCCGTAACGGTTCACGATGCCAGCCCAAGTCGCCTCCAGTTCGTCCATGAGCTTGCGGAAGGCCGCCTTCTCCGCCGCCTGCCGGGCCTCGTCAGCGGCCGAGGCGGAGCGCCAAACCGAACTCACGTCGCTCTGCGAGCTGCTCGCCTCCGCCGCGCCGTAGACGAAACCGGTCCGAACGTCGACGAACAGCGCTGAGGCGGTGGAGTTAATCTGCACTTCATGCGTCGGCCCGAACCCGAGCGAAATCGTTGTCAGCAGGGCGGACGAATTGCGGTCGATGAACTGAGTGTCGACCGTGTAGAGCAGAACGATATCCGCCTGCAACTGGGCCGCCGCCCCGCGCAAATCGTCGACCGACTCAATCCGCTCCGGCAGCAGCATGCGATTGAGCGTCCCCAACTGCGCGACACCCTTCCAGCCGGTGATCCGCTGGTAGTCGGCCGCGGACTCGACGTCCCGAACGGTCACCACGCTGTATTTGCCGCTGCCGTAACCGTGCGAGCTGAAGGACCGGTAGCCGGCCGCCTGAACCCGCGTCGCGACCAGGTGGGCCGGAAAACGGGCCGCCGGGTTCCGCTCAAAACCGGCTTTCGCCTGGGAATCCGCCCCGGCGGCGCGGGACACGGCGTTCAAGGGCGCCGGTCCGCCCGGGGTGACGTAGGTGGAGCAACCGGTAAGCACCACGACTAGGAAGAACGGCAGGGCAAGCCGGCACCGACCGGCCTGAAGGAAACGGGTGAGCATAGGAATTCAGCGCAGCCGGCGTCGCTGCAATCTGGAAAGGATCGCCGGAATCAATCTGCGGTCGGTCCGACAAATCCGCTGGGGATTTGTTCAGTCCAGAGGAGGAAACCTGTTCGTCCCAGCGCCTAGGCAAACCTCGCCCAAGAGTCTCCGGCCCGGGTGTGAACGACCTTCACCGGCCTTCGATCCACGGTCGCAACCAACCCCAGGCGGGCGTTGAAAGCACCGAGATCGCCAAGGAGAGGAGGAAACCTCCCTCCAAAAACATCCGGTCAAATCGGCTCAGGCTCTTGCTCCGCCGCAGCAGGATGATCGCCGCCACAATCCACCAACACAGCGACGCGAACGCCACGTAGCGCAGTGTAACACCTCCATCCAAGTTCATCCCCGCCAGGATCACCAACAGGGATTGCACCACCAAGTTGCGGACAGCCAACTGCCACGCCTCATTCATCGGCGGACCGAACCGGATCGGTTTGTTCCACCAGGCGGCCATCGGCCTCAGCCCCACTTCTCCAGCTTCATCTGCTCCTTCGGCAGGCCGAGGTCGTGGAGCACGAGGTGCTCGACGGCGTTGACCATGTCGTTGGTGCCGCAGGCGTAGAAGACGGTGTTGGCCGGATCGTCCACGAAGCTCTTCACCCACTCGGGCGTGATGCGGCCGCGGCGGCCGGTCCACGGGTCTTCCGGCGTCAGGCGGGTGCAGGTGACGATGAACTTGATCCGCGGATTCTTCGCCTCCAGCTCGCGGAATTCCTCGGCAAAAATGATGTCGTTGGTGGTCCGGACCGTGTAGAGGATCGTGATACGGGTATCGAGGTTGAGCGCGGTCGCCTCGCGGGCAAACCCGCGGAACGGCGTCACGCCGGAGCCGCCGGCCACGCAGATGAGGTGTTTGCCCGGCGGATCGAACACCGGGAGGAACTTCCCGACCGGCGGGATGACGAACATCTTGTCGCCGGCCTCGACCCAGTCCACGACGCTCGTGCCCATCTTGCCGTCGCGTTTCACCGAGACCTCGAAATGGCCGCGGTCCAGCGCGCAGGAGCTGAGCGAATAGGCCCGCTTGTATTTGGGCTTATGCGGCCAGTAGATGGTGATGAACTGCCCCGTCTTGAAGTCGCCCGGATCGTAGCCTTCGGGCCATTGGAAGCGGACGGTCTTCACGTCCGGGAGTTCCATCTTCACGGACTCGACGAGCATTTCAGCGATGACTTTGGCCATGACGGATCAGGGAGTGTTGTGCGCGGTGATTTTTCCGGCGCCAAGGTTTGGCGGAAACCCCCGCGAGGGCAAGACGGGGATTCAATTTCCCGGGTCCGCCCAACTGCCGGCTTGCCCCGGGGTGGCCGCCCGAATCTCCTTCGCGCCGATGAACCTGCGTTTCCGCCCGCTCCTCGGTGCCGTCCTGCTGGCCACCTTTGCCTGCCACCTACCCATCCTCCGCGCCGCGGATACGACCAAGCCGGCAGAAGCAGTAGCTCCGGAGATCCCCGAAGACGTCCAGAAGGCCCTGGCCGAACTGAAGAAGGACAACCCCGTCGAGAAGCTCGGCTGGCAGAACGGCCCCGGCACCGGCGACCTGAAGGGCCGCGCCCAGGTGAAGTTCCCGGCGGAGTTCCGCTTCATTGGCGCCAAGGATGCCGGCAAGCTGATTGAGATGTCGGGCAACCTGTCGTCCGGCAACGAACTCGGCCTGCTGGCCCACAAGGCGGACGATTGGTGGGTCGTGTTCCAGTTCCAGGACGACGGTTACGTGAAGGACGACGAGAAGGGGGAACTCGACGCGGACAAGCTCCTCGAGACGTTCCAACGCGGCGCCAAGCAGGACAACGAACGCCGCAAGGAAGCCGGCCTGCCGGCCCTCAACATCGTGGGCTGGCACACCAAGCCCAACTACAACGAGGAGACCAAGAACCTGGAATGGTCGATCATCCTCGAGAGCGAAGGCGAACAGTCCATCAACCACAACGTCCGTCTGCTCGGCCGCAAGGGCGTGACCAAGGTCACGCTGGTGCTCGGTGACCTGAAGGCGCTCGACGCCACCCTGCCCCAATTTCGGGCCCTGCTGAAAGATTTCAGCTACTCCAGCGGCGAAAGCTACGCCGAATACAAGGAGGGCGACAAGGTGGCCAAGTATGGCCTGAGCGCCTTGGTGCTCGGCGGCGCGGCAGCAGGTGCCTACAAACTGGGCCTGCTCGGCGGCCTGGTGGCGTTTGCGAAGAAGGGTTGGAAGCTGCTGGTCTTCGCCGTCGTGGGCATGGCCGCTTGGGTGAAGAACCTGGTCACGGGCAAACGTCCCCCCGGCGCCGGCAACGGCCAATAAGGCACCGCCCTCCCCGTCGGCCGGCCTCGCCGCGGACCGTTTTCCATGTCCGACTCGCAAACCTTCCTGCTGGTCCTGCTCGCGCTGTATTTCTCGGAGTGCGTGAGCTGGATTCGGCGCGGCGGCGCCGTGTTCCGGACGTGCTTCGGACGGCGCTGGGGCCTGGCCCTGCATTCCGGCGTGATCGCGAATGACCGCGGCGACCTGCATTGGCATTGGCCCCTGCCGCCGCTGGGCACGGTGCATGTCCTCCGGGCGCCGCCTCTGGCGCTGACGACAGAGGGTGTCCTTTGCGGCACCACCGAGGTGCTGCCGGAACAGGGACGCCCGCGTTTTACCGGCCAATGGATTCCTTGGGCGGAGCTAAAGTCCGCCCACACGGAGAACAAATGGCTGTTCGTGAACGGGGCCCGCTTCTGGGACCACGACTCGGCCTACGCACCACTCCGTTGGGCAAAGGAACTGCCGACGCTTGCCGCCCGGCCGCCGGCAGAGCGTGAAGCACAAATTCGCCGCCTGCTCGCCGACGCCTTCGATCGCACCGCCTTCGATGCCGCACGGTCGCGGTCCGACGAAGTCATCCGCCCAGTGCGCCGCTGGTCGCTGGTTTTGTTCGCCCTGCTCTTCGTGGTCGCCCCGCTGGTCGTCTGGTATTTCGGGCTGCTGCCCGCGCTCGCGTTCCTGCTGGCTGCCTTGATCGCCCTGCTGGTCGGCACCGGCCGGAGCTTTCTCCGGGCGCACCGGACCTTGTATCCGGAGGCCGGCGACGAACGGTTCCGGCTCGGTATCCTGATTGCACTGGCTCCCTTCTCCGCGGTCCGGGCGCCGGATGTCCTGGCCCGGGCCACGCTGGAACGCTTCCACCCGTTGGTCGGCGCCTTCGCGTTATTGCCGCGCGAACAAGCTGCCACCCTCGCCCGCCGTGTCTGGCGCGATCTGAAGTTTCCGCTCGTGCCGGAATTCCCCTCGGCCATTCCCGCCGCGGTGGCGGCGGCCCGCTGGTTCCGGGAACAGGAATTGGCCGAGGTCGAAGGCTTCCTGGTCCGGGAGGGAATCCAGCTGGCCGAGCTAGCGCAACCACTCGCACCCTCGGAGCCTGAGAACACCCAGCATTGCGAGCGGTGCGAAGCCCAATTCCTGCCCCAAGCCACTGGCTGCGCGGAATGCGGTGGCCGACGCCTGGTCCCGCTCTGAGGCTTCGGCGTTTTCCCGCGCTCCCGCTTCGGGGATTGGCGCACCCGCGGCGGCCACCTAACCTGCGGCCATGCCGTTGCGGTCCAAGTCCGAAGCCCTGTTCGCCGCCGCCCTGGAGCATATTCCGGGCGGCGTCAATTCGCCGGTGCGCGCCTTCCGCGCGGTCGGCGGCAATCCGTTCTTTGTCGAATCGGCACGCGGCGCCCGGCTCCGCACAGTGGACGGCGACGAGTTGCTGGATTACGTCGGCACTTGGGGGCCAGCCATCCTCGGGCACGCGCATCCCAAAATCATCACAGCCGTGAAGGCGACGGCGGAACGGGGCACGAGCTTCGGGGTGCCGAATGCGTTGGAAGTCGCCCTGGCCTTCCGCGTGAAGGAGTTCGTGCCGAGCGTGCAGAAGGTCCGTTTCTGCAATTCCGGCACCGAGGCCTGCATGTCGGCCATCCGGCTCGCGCGCGGTTTCACCCGACGCGACAAGTTGGTGAAATTCGACGGCTGCTACCACGGCCACGCCGATTCGCTGCTGGTGAAGGCCGGTTCAGGCGCCCTGACGTTGGGGCATCCCGACAGCGCGGGCGTGCCCGCCGATTTCGCCAAGCACACGCTCGTGGCGCCGTTCAATGACCCGGAAGCGCTCAAGGCGCTGTTCGCCACCCACGGGACTGACATTGCGGGAGTGATCGTCGAAGGGGTGCCGGCCAATGCCGGGCTTTACCTGCCGCGACCGGGCTTCTACGAACTCATCGCCCGGCTCTGTCGCGACCACGGCGCGCTGTTCATCCTCGACGAAGTGATGACCGGCTTCCGCCTCGCCAAGGGCGGCGCCCAAGAACGATTCGGGCTCGCGCCGGACCTCAGCACGTTCGGCAAGATCATCGGCGGAGGCCTGCCGGTCGGGGCGCTCGGCGGCCGGGCCGACGTGATGGACTGCCTCGCGCCGCTGGGCCCGGTCTATCAGGCCGGGACGCTGAGCGGCAATCCCCTCGCCATGGCTGCCGGTCTGGCCGCCTTGGACGAGCTGGCCAACGGCGACGCCTACGCCCGGCTCGAAACCCTCGGCCAGCAGTTGGAGGCCGGCATGGTCGCGGCGGCGAAGTCCGCCGGCATCGCTGTGCAGTGGAAACGGATTGGCTCGATGTTCTGCGGCTACTTTACCGACCGACCGGTTTGGAACCTGGCCGACGCGATGCACAGCGACCGGACGCGGTTCGCGAAGTTCTTCCATGGCATGCTGGACGCGGGCATCTACCTCGCCCCGTCCCAGTTCGAGGCTGGATTTATCTCCACGGCCCACACGGAAGCCGACATCGAATTCACCGTCGCCACCGCGGCCAAGGTGCTGCGGACGCTTTGAGCCTCCCCCAAGTCAGTCGGCCATCCAGATGTCGCCGACGCTCACCGATTCCCCTGCCCCGCGCACGAGGATCACGTTCTGGCCAAACACCGGGGCGCTGAAGCGTGGGTCGCGTCGGTAGGTCGCCAGGGTCCGGAGCGGTTCGCTGCCGCGGGCGCCGGTCTGCTGGTCCGTGGTCGTCATCACACAACGCGTGCACGGTTTCACGATCCGGAATTCCGTCGTCGCGCCCCGCAAGGTGGTCACCTCGTCTTCGCCGGCCACACCAAGGCCGCGAATGAGCAGGTTGGTGCGAAAGCGGTCCACCGGCAGCGCCGGGCCGGGCCGCAGGCGGGCATTGAGATCGGCAACCGTTTCCTCGCCGAGGACCAAGTAGGGAAACGCGTCGCCGAAATACGCCTCGGCCGGGACGTCGCCCGTCCACTTCGGATCGGTGGGCCGCCGGCGGGACGGATCCCAACGCACGAGCCGGAAATTCTCTTCCAAGTATTCGCCAAGCCACGCGGCAGCACGGTCTCCTTCATCCCAGGCCTCGGTGGTGTCGTTCCACACTGTCGCCGGCCGCGACCGACGCAGGTCGGACTCGAAGGGAATCAGCAACGCCTCAAGTCCCGGGGCGCGCAGTTCCAAACGGTCGGCGTGCAACTTGGTCTCAATCAGGGCAAGCCGCGGATCTTCCCGCTGGGTCACGAATCGGCCCTCGGGGCGGATGATCATCCATTCGCGGTCATGTTCGAAGCCGTGCGCCGTGAGTCGCGCGGAGGGCGCGGCGATTCCGCGGCAGGACTTGACCGGATAAATCCACAGGCCGGTGAGCGTGGCTTGGCGCATGGGCTCAGCGGCTGAGGTCCGGCTGAAACAGCACGCGGAACTGGTGGGCCCGCAGGGCGTCCGCGGCGACGTCCTGCTCCTCGATGCTGATGATCAGCGCCGACTTGCCGCCGGGACGATTCAGGAAGGGATAGACGTAGTGGATGTTCAACTCGGCTTCGAGCAAAGCCGCGAGCACGTCCTTGAGACGGCCTTCGCCCTCCACTTCCACCGCCACGACGACAGCTTCCGTGAACGGGAAGCCGTATTCCTGCAGCAGTTCCCGGGCGGCATCGGGATCATCGGAGATGAAGCGCAGGATGGTGCTGTCGGTCGTGTCCAGCACCGTCAGGGCGAGAATGTGGACCTCGCGGTCGGCGAGACGGCGGGTGAGTTCATGCAACCGGCCGAGGCGGTTCGGCATGAACACACTGAACTGGATCACCGGCTCGGGGTCCCGGCCGCGCAACGTCGCCACAGGCATGGCTGGAGTATCGGCACCGGTCCCGGACGGGCAAGCGCAAGGCTCGCCAGCGGCCGGACCGGGCGGTTACGATTGCGCGCATGTTCACCGTCGTCGGCAGCCTAAACATGGACCTGACCCTGGAAGTGAGCCGCTTCCCGCAGCCGGGCGAGACCATCCGGGGGCACAATTTCCGCAGCGCGCACGGTGGCAAGGGCGCCAACCAGGCCTACGCAGTGGCCAAGATGGGCCTGCCGGTCGCCATGATCGGCGCGGTGGGGGCTGATTCGTTCGGCGACGAAATGGCCGAGGGGTTGGCCGCCGTGGGCGTGGACATTTCCAAGGTTCTGCGCCGGGCCGAGGTCGCGAGCGGCACGGCGCTGATCACAGTGGACGCCGCCGGCCAGAACCAGATCGTCGTGGCCAATGGTGCGAACGACACTCTGTCCGCCGCGGACATCGCCAGCGCGCTGGGCGATCTGGGCGAGTGCCGGGCCCTGCTGCTGCAACTCGAAATTCCCCTGCCCGCCGTGGTGGCGGCCATCCAGCTCGGCCACGCGGCCGGTGTGCCGGTGTTCCTCAACACCGCCCCTTGCCTGGAATTGCCCGACACGGTGCTGAAGCAGTGCGATTGGATCATCGCCAACGAGCAGGAGGCCACTCAGCTCACGCGGCAATCGGTGACCTCCCCGGCCGAGGCCGGTTTTGCGGCCACCGCCCTGCGGCAGAGGGCGCCGCGGGCGGGCATTGTCATCACCTTGGGCGCCGGCGGGGCGTGGATTGATTCGGCCGCCTTCACCGGGCATGTCCCCGGCTTCGAGGTGGAGACGGTCGATTCCGTCGGCGCTGGCGACGCCTGGATCGGGGCGTTTGCGACGCAATTGCTGGAGGGACAACCGGTCCAACGGGCCGCCCGCTTCGCCCATCTGGCGGCGGCGATCGCCGTCACCCGCCGCGGGGCGCAGACGAGCATTCCGGCCCGGGCCGAGGTGGAGGCCGATCCCCGGGCTGCGACGTTCAACGGATGACCATCGTCTTCATGCAGGCGTCGGCAACAAAGCCCATCCGCAAGGCGTCCGCTTGGGCGGCGGACACCGTGACGACGATCTTGGCATCGCCGGGTCCCGGGAACAGATAGTAGGCGTGCCAGACGCGTTCCTTGGCTTGGAACGTGTGGGTGATCCACCGGCGCCCGACGATCCCACTGACCGTGACGAACCGGGTGTCTTCCTCGACGCCGGTGGTCAGGGATTGCCGCCCCAGTTCTTGGCGTGCCTGATCGACGTAGTAAGCAAACTTGATCGGCGCCACTTCGCGGCTTACGCGGATGTTGGAGACGTAACCATTGATCCGGGGCCCCACCGCCACGCGGAAAGGACTCTCGTCCATTTCCATGAATTCCCAGTCGCGGGGAATTCGGTAGGCAAAGCTGCCCTTGGCTTCCTCCAACGTGGGGCCCAGGCACTCTCGTTCCTTGGCATTTAGTTGGGCCGTCTCCGTCGGTGGCGCCGGGGCCGGCCGGCAACCGGTCCAAAGCAACTGCGCCAGCAGCACGATCCAGAGCAACCGCAGGCGTGGGCAGCGCCAGTCCATGCCTCCAACATGCGCACCGACCGTCCAAAGTCACGGAGCTTTCCCGGGCCCGCCTCTGTCACGGCCCGGTCAAACGCCGATTGCCTAGTGGGCGACGTCAGCCGGGAAAGTTTTTCCCGTTGGCCCGCACCGGGTTGCGTCGACCCCGCGGAAACCCCCGAGAAACGGCACGTTTGCCCCCGTGGCATACCGGGTGCTGACCGGTGTCGTCGAACAGGAAGTTCCTGCCATGATCAACGCCATCTTCGCCCAACCGACCTACGTGGCCACCAAGCAGATGCTGGATGCCACCGCGATGCGCCACCAGGCGATCGCCGCGAATCTGGCGAACTTGGAAACCCCGGGCTACCGGCGCGTTGACCTGGCCCCCAGCTTCCAAAGCCAGCTCCAGAATGCCATCGGCACCGGGGACATGTCCCGGGCGGCGGCCCTGAAGCCGGCCGTTTCGGTGGACACCACCGCCGTCGTCTCCGCGGGGGACGGCAATACCGTGCAGCTCGAGAACGAGCTGTTGCAGCTCAACCAGAACACGCTCGCCCATTCGCTCGAAACCCAGCTCGTCACCGGGTCCCTCCTGCGCCTGCGGCTCGCGATCACCGGCCGGCCGGCCTGAACTGAACTCCCATGATCAACCTCATTCCCGGCATCACCAGTTCCGCCTCGGCGCTCAACGCCGAACGCATCCGCATGGAGGTGGTCTCGCAGAACATCGCCAATGCGAACTCCAGCCGCGGCCCCGACGGCCAGCCTTACCAGCGGCAGATGGTCAACTTCGAGAGCGTGCTTGCCAGCCAGCCGGGCGATTTCTCCGGCACGGCCCCTACGATGGTGAAGGTGACCGGCATCACGTCCGACAAGCGTCCGCCCCGCCTCGTGTATGCGCCGGACCATCCGGACGCCGACCCGAAGACCAAGATGGTTTCGCTGCCCGACATCAACATTCACGCGGAGATGGCAGACCTCATCACGTCATCCCGGGCCTTCGAGGCCAACCTCGCGGTCGTCAAGAACGCCCGTTCGATGGCGCTCCAGACGCTTTCCATCGGCCGTCGCTGAACCGTGATGCCGCACAGCCATGAACCCGCTATCCGCCTTGGGCTCCCTGCCGATGACGCAGCTCCAGTCGCTGCCGCAGCAACTGGGCAAGCACGGCGCCATCCCCCAGGCGGAACTCCAGAAGCTCACCTCCCTGGTCGGACCCGGCGGTCAGGCCAATGCCGCCGGCCTCGACCTCAACAAGCTGACCTCGATGCTGCCGGCCGGCGAGGCGACGTTCGGGCCGACTTCCCTTGGACGGCCCAGCACAGCGACGGCCATCACGGGCACGGGCGGGCCGGATGTCTTCGGCAACATGCTGGGACAGTTGGTCAACGAGACAAACGCCAAGGGCGCCGCGGCGAGCGACGCAGTCAAGGGCCTGCTGGGCGGCAAGGATGTCTCGCTGCATCAGACGATGATCGCGATGGAGGAGGCGAGCGTCTCCTTCCAGCTCATGGTCGAGGTGCGCAACAAGCTGCTGGAATCCTACCAGGAGCTCATGCGCATGCAGGTCTGAACCCTGAATCCATTTCCCCGTGAACGCCTCTCCCGAAAAATTCGGCCAGCAGCTGCTCAACACCTGGAAGGAGCTGGGGCTCAACCAGCGCGTCTCGATCATCCTTGCGGGCCTGGTGCTCGTCTTCGGCCTCGTCGGTGTCGGCCTGTGGAGTTCCCGGCCCGACTTCTCTCTGCTTTACGGCAAGTTGGACGAAGCTGAATCCGCGAAGGTCATCGCCGCGCTGAATGACGCCAAGGTGGACCACCAAATCCGCAACGGCAGCATCTACGTGCCTGCCGACAAGGTCCATGTGACCCGCTGGCAGCTCGCCGCCAAGGGCATTGGCAAGAGCAACGCCGGCGTCGGCTACGAGCTGTTCGACAAGCCCGCCTTCGGCATCTCGGACCTGGTCCAGCGCGCCAACCTCCTGCGTGCCGTCCAGGGCGAACTGGCCCGCACCATCATGCAGGTGGACGCCGTCGAAACCGCCAGCGTCCTGATCGTGATGCCAGAAAATCGGCTCCTGGCCGACCGCCCGAAACGGCCCACCGCCTCGGTGTTCGTCCGAACCCGCGGCACGCAGCTCCCGCCGCAAACGGTCAATGCGATCCGATTCCTCGTGGCCAACGCCGTGGAGGGCCTGCAGCCCAACTTTGTCGCGGTCGTGGACAACCTCGGAAACGTGCTGAGCGAAAGCAGCGAGGACAATTCACTCGCCGGCCTGAGCACCAGCCAGCTCGGCGCCCGCAAGCAGCTGGAAGATCACTTCACGAAGAAGGCCGAGGGCATGCTCGAAAAGGTGCTTGGGCCGGGCCAGGCCGTCGTGCGCGTTTCGACCGAGATCAATTTCGACAGCATCACCCGGACGGAGGAGAAGTATGATCCCGAGGGCCAGGTGCTCCGCACCTCGACGCTGAACGACGAGAATACCGACTCCCTCGTCACCACGCCTTCCGGTTCCGGCAGCGCGCCCGGCATCGCCACCAACGTCGGCGAAACGAACAGCCTGACCGCCTTGAACTCGACGAACCAGACGGTCACCAAGAAGAAGGTCACCACCACCAATTACGAGATCAACAAGACCACCAGCAGCCTCACGCAGGGCGCCGGCGGCCTCAAACGGCTTACCGCGGCAGTCTTCATCGCGGCCCGCTTCACGGGCTCCGGCACCAATCGCGTCGTCACGCCCCGGACACCCGAGGAACTCCAGAAACTCCGAAAGATCGTCCAGAGCGCGCTCGGCATCGTCGAGGGCGACACCACCCGCAACGACGAGATCACGCTGGAGGAAATCGCCTTCAACGACCAGCAGGCCATCGAGCTCAACCAGCGCCTGGAAACCGACGGCCGGAAGCAGTTCTGGATCGAGCTCGCCACCAAGCTGACCTATCCCGCCCTCGGGCTCGCCGTGCTCGGCGTCTTCTGGCGCTCCGTCAAGAAGACCCCGCTCGACGCCATCCCGCTTGGCGTGCCGATCGGCCAGCTCGGCGCCAACGGCCACGGCAACGGCCACGCGAATGGCCACAACGGCGACCAGAACAATCCCGACGGCCTCACGCCCGGCGTCGTGACCGTGGACGTCCTGAACCAACTGATCCGCGAGAACCCGAACAATATGGCCCAGGCGGTCCGGGCCTGGATGGACCGCGGCAATCCCAAGTAAGCCATGGAAGCCACCGCCAACAACGCTCCAGCCGCCGCCCCCGATCCCGCCGCGGAAGCCGCCGCCGCCGAGATCGCCAAGATGACCAAGGTCCAGAAGCTGGCCGCCCTGCTGGTCATCCTCGGACCGGAATGCGCCTCCCTGCTGCTCAAGCAGCTCGACGAGCATGAGATCGAGGCCGTGTGCAGCGAGACGGCCAAGATGAGCATGCTTACCCAGGAACTCCAGGTGGCCATCCTCAAGGAGTTCAGCGAGATGGCCGTCCACGCCAGCACCTCCATCCGGGGCGGCGTCGACTTCACCCAGAACACGCTCGAACGCGCCGTCGGTCTCTTCAAGGCGTCCAACATCATCAGCCGCGTCGCCCCCCAGCGCGCGCCCGTAGCCGCCATCCAGCAGATCGTCGACCTGGAGGCCCGCCAGCTTTTCAACCTCATCAAGAACGAGCAGCCCCAGACCATCGCCCTGGTCTGCAGCTACCTCACACCGGACAAGGCCTCGGAACTCCTGATGATGCTGCGGCAGGACCTGCGCGAGGACGTCGTGGAACGGCTCGCCACGCTGGGGCCGACCCCCATCGAAGTGGTCGAGAAGATCATCGACGTGATCATCCTGCGCATGGGCGGCAAACACACCCGCGCCCTGAACCAGACCGGCGGCGTGAAGTCCGCCGCGAGCCTGCTGAACGCCCTCGACAAGAACGTGAGCAAGTCCCTGCTCATGACGCTGGAGGAGCGCAATCCCGAGCTGGGCCTGTCGATCCGCCAGAAGATGTTCACCTTCGAGGACCTCCGGAACCTCGAACCGTCGGCCCTGCAACGAATCCTCCGCGAAGTCGACATGCGCGACCTGTCCGTGGCGCTCAAGACCTGTTCCGAGGAACTCAAGGGCAAGCTGCTTGGCTGCATCTCCAAACGCGCGGCCGAAACCGTCGCCGAGGAAATCTCCCTCATGGGCCCGCTCAAGCTGCGCGACATCGAGGCCGCCCAGCTCCGGATCATCGAGGCCGTCCGCCGCCTGGAAAGCGAGGGCGAGATCGAGCTCGGTGATTCCGGTAGCAAACAGGGATCCAAATGAACCCGTGGCGCGAATCCGTTCCGTTGACGGCCCCGCTCTACGACGCCCGGCTCGCCGGCTCACCGCGCGCCGGCGCGTCGGTCCGGCGCAGCGAGGAGGTCGAACGGGCCGCCTTCGAACGGGGTCGCGCCGAGGGCATGGCCGCGGTCCAGGCCGACTTGGACCGCTTGCAGGCCGAGTTCGCGCTCCTCCAGAACGGCATTCTCCAGTCGCTCCGCAATTCGGTCGCCCAGGTCGCCCGCGAATGTGAGGGCACGTTGGTTTCCCTCGCGCTGGAAGTCGCCCGCAAGTTGGTCGCCGGCACCCCGGTCGCCGAAGGCCAGGTCGAGGCCTCCGTCCGCGAGGTGCTCCAGGAGATCGAGGACAAGACCGCAGTCCGCGTGCAGCTCCACCCCGAGGACCTCGCCCTGCTGCAACACGCCGATTCCCCTCTCCTGCGTCCCACCGCGGGGGCGGAGCAGATCACCTTCGAAACGTCGGACAGTGTCACCCGAGGCGGCTGCATGGTGCAGACGTCATTCGGGATCATCGATGGCCGACGGGAAACCAAGTTTGAGGTGTTGAAAGACGCCTTGCTCAGCTGATGCCACCGGTCCTGCCCACCAGCCACGCGCACATCCGCCTGCGGACGTTGCTGCACCGCGCCCGGCACACCCGCGCCCTGCAAAACCGCGGCCGGGTCGCGCAGTTGATCGGCCTGATCATCGAGGCAGAGGGGCCGATGGCGTCGGTCGGCGAGATCTGCCGCATTGAGTCGCCGCGGCACGATTCCTCGACGCTGGCCGAGATCGTCGGCTTCCGAGACCGCCACGTGCTGCTCATGCCGCTGGGCGAAATCCACGGCATCCATCCCGGTTGCGAGGTCGTCGCGCTCGGCCGCCCGTTGCAGGCGCCCGTCGGCTCGAAGCTACGCGGCCGGGTAATCGACGGTCTGGGCAATCCGATCGACGGCTGCGGGCCGTTGCAGGCGGAGAATTTCGTGAACGTGAACGTGCAGCCGCCGCACCCGTTGCGTCGCCAGCGCATCAAGCTGCCGTTCCAGACCGGCGTGAAGGCGATCGATACCTTCATTCCCTGCGGCCGGGGCCAGCGCCTTGGCATCTTTGCCGGCAGCGGCGTCGGCAAGTCCACGCTGCTGGGCATGATGGCCAGCCGCGCGGAGGCCGACGTGAACGTGATCGCGCTGATCGGCGAACGGGGCCGCGAAGTCCGCGAGTTCCTGGAGAAGGACCTCGACGAAGCCGGCCGCAAGAAGTCGGTAATCATCGTCGCCACCTCGAACGACCCCGCGCTCGCCCGGCTCAAGGGCGCTTTCGTGGCAATGACGATCGCCGAACATTTCCGCGACGCGGGCCAGAACGTGTTGCTGATGATGGATTCCGTGACCCGCTTCGCGATGGCGCAGCGTGAGATCGGCCTCGCAGTCGGCGAACCACCTGCGACCCGCGGTTACACGCCGTCGGTTTTCAGTTACTTGCCGCAGTTGCTCGAACGAGCCGGCACCGGTGAACGCGGCTCGATCACCGGCCTCTTCACCACGCTGGTCGAGGGCGATGACATGAACGAGCCCATCGCCGACGCCGTGCGTTCGATCCTGGACGGCCACATCGTGCTCACCCGTGAACTCGCCCAGGCAAACCACTATCCGGCCATCGATGTGCTCCAGAGCGTCAGCCGGCTTGTGCGGGACCTGACCACGGCAGACCAGATCGACCTTGCCGCCCGCGCCCGCGAGGCGATGGCCATCTACAAGACCAACCAGGACCTCATCAACATCGGCGCCTATCCGCAGGGCACCAATCCGCTGGTCGATCGGGCCATCCAGTTGCACGCGCCGCTCAACACGTTCCTCCGGCAGGGCGTGCGCGACGGCTTCAAAGCCGGCGAGAGCTGGCAGCTGCTGGCCCAGACAATGAACCTTCCCGAACCCACCCGAGCCCGCCCCGCAGCCACCCGCTGACTGAGACCCGACATCTCTTCGCATGAAACCCTTCCGCTACAAACTCACCGCCGTCCAACGGGTCCGGGACCGCCGGGAACACGAGGCGACCGAACAATACGCACATGCCTTGGCGCAGCGGGAGAACGCCTTCCGGAATCTGGAAGTGGCGGAACGGGAACTGGCCACCGGGCAGATGGAATGCAGCCGCCTGCTGAGCGAGGGGGCCACCGCGGGCGACCTCCGGCGACAGCAGTTGGGCTGTGCTTGGCTGCAGGAGCATCGCGACCAGGTTGCTGTCATCCTCGAACAGTCCGAAGGCCGGGTGAACCAAGCCCTCGGCGTCATGATCACGGCCCGGCGCGAAAGCGAAGCGGTCAAGAAACACCACGACAAGGCCCGTGAGAGCCACCAGCGCGAACAGCAGCGGGAAGACCAGAAAACCCTCGACGATCTGCCCCTCCGCACGTTGGCCGGCCTGATTGGCTGACATCAAACCCATTGCCCCGATGAAAGCGCTCGAATCCCCGATTGTCTCCACCGCCGCCGGCGGCGTCGCCTTCCTGCTGACGTGGATGCTGACGCTGCAATCCGCCGCGCCGAACATCCGGCCCGCCGCCGTTACCCATAAGGCCGCGGCCGCCCCGGGAGTTCCCGCGGCCCCAACCTATCCGGTCGAGTCCTGGGTCTACTACAACCCGGAGGTTGACCAACTGATCAAGGACCTGAAGGCCGAGCGTGACGCCCTGACCGCCCGCGAGGAGGACCTCAAGCAGCTGGCCGCCCGCCTCACCACCGAGCGCTCGGAATTGGACCAGGTCGCCGACTCGGTGAAGAAGATGCAGGCCGAGATCGAGAAACGCCTCGTGGAGATCAAGGCCGACGAAATCCCCAACCTCAAGCGGCTCGCCAAAACCTACTCATCCATGAGCCCGGCCGGCGCCGCCGCCATTCTCCGCGAAATGGAGGACAACGCCGTGGTGAAGATCCTCGCCCTCATGAAGGACACCGAGAACGGCCCGATCCTCGAAGGCATGGGGCGCCAAAGCCCGGCCGACGCCACCCGCGCCGCCGCCCTTACCGAAAAACTCCGGCTGGCCCGTGTGCCGGCGACCAAGGCCAAACCATGAGCCCTTCCGTTGGATCCTTCGGCACCCCGGCTGCGCTGGATGCCGGTTCAACCGCCTCTTCTCGCCTGCCGACGGCCCCGGAAAACGCGCGCCCGTTTTCCGAGTTCCCGCTCGGCGGTGCCGATTCGTTCCGAGCGCCGCGCGTCGAACGCCCGGCCGGCCGCGAGGAGCCTCGCACAACCACGACCGCCGCCGAAACGTCGGACCGCCCGCTGGCCGAAACCGACGAGCGCCGGCCGAACCGGCGCGCCCAACCCGACGACGAACCGGAGGCAACCTCGCCCGAGATGCTTGCCTGGCCTTGCGCGGCGCTGGCGATTTCCGTGCCCGCTCCCGAGGAGAAGCCGGCCCACGAAGGCGAAGCCCGTAGCGAAGTGGGCGACACCAGCCTGTCGGTTGCGGCCGACAACGCACCCCACCCTGTCGACTTGTTCGCTCCGTTGAGCACTGACTCCGTCACAGTCGCCGACTTGGTCGCCGAATCCCTCCCCGGATCAACGGAATCACCTTCATCCGACGCGGCACATTTAACCGGGCAGGATGCTCCCGTTTCGGACGCCGTGCCGACGCCGATGGCGCCGACCACGGAATCGGCCAAAACATTTTCCGTTCCCGCACCTGTCCTGCCGGAAGCGGCTTCGGCCGCATTGGCGGGCCGTTGGACGCCGATGGCAGCGCCCACGACCGCCACGGAAACCCCTTTGGAACAAGAACAGACGCCGCCGAATGGGACCCATGGCACATCCGCTGCTAATGAGGCAGTCGAGGTGAAAAGCTGGTTCCAACAGGATGAATTTGCCGGGAGTCCGGCCGACCGACCGGTGACGGCCGTCGGCTTGGTGCGTTCCGGTTCCGGGGATCTCGGCTCTGAGCGAGATCCTCATCGCTCCGATTCGTCCGCAGTAAACCCCTTGTTGGCCGACCCGTTTCGCACCGCCAACGAACCCGTCGCCGCGGAAATTGAGCTGCCGGCCCCGTTGGATGTTCCCGCCACCTTGACACCGCTGATCCAGGAACAGGCGGTGCGCCTGCGCCATGCCTCGTTGCAGTCCCTCGAAGTCGTGCTGCGTCCGGACGGCCAGACCGAACTGCACCTGCAACTCACCCAACATGCCGGACAGATCGAGGCGACAGTGCGGTGCGATCGCGGCGACGCAGAAAAGTTTGGCGGCGGCTGGGCGAAGCTGCAGGAATCGCTCGCTTCCCAAGGCATCCGCCTCGCCCCTTTGGCTGAAAGCTCCATGAGTTCGGCCGGCGACCATTCGCACCGGCAACCAGCCACGCCCCAGCCGCCGCCGGAGACGCCGGCGCCGCGTTGGCCGACGGCCCCCGCCAAATCCCGCCTCGCTCCGTCTCGCGTCCCATCTTCCACGACACCGGTCCTGCCGGCCTTGGCGGCCACTCGCCGGACCTTGGAGTCTTGGGCCTAAATCAATCGCCATATGTCCACTGTTTCAGCCACCAATACCAATTTCAGCAACCAGGCGTTCCAGTCCGGCAAGCTGCCTCAGCGCGACTTGGTCCAGACGCTCGGCCAGCAGGATTTTCTCAAGCTGCTGGCGACCCAGATGAGCACGCAGGATCCGCTCAAGCCCATGGAGGACACGGCATTCATCGGGCAAATGGCGCAGTTCAGCGCGCTGGAACAGAGCAAATCGATGCAGCAGGACATTGAATCCCTGCAGGCCGGCACGTTGCTGGGCCAGCAGGTCATTTTGCAGAATGGTAAGGACAAGACGGCCCAAGGAGTCGTGGAAGCCGTCAAACTCGTTGCAGGGACGCCAAAACTCATTGTGGGCGGCACGGCCTACGGCATGGAGCAATTGCTCTCGGTCGCAAACCCGCTGCCCCAAACTTACGTTTCCGAAAGACCATGATCCGTTCCCTCAACGCCGGCGTCAGCGGCATCCACCAGTTCCAAAGCCGACTCGACGTGATCGGCAACAACATCGCCAATTCCAGCACAATCGGATTCAAGGCGGGCCGCGCCGACTTCGGCGACGCCTTCAGCCAGACCTTGCAGGCGTCCAGCGGCGGCGCGGGCGGTCTTGGTTCGCTGCCAGGCCAGCAGGTCGGGTCCGGGGTGAGCACCACGGCCATCCGCAACATCTTTAACCAAGGTTCGGTGAACCAGACCTACGTGAACACCGACCTGGCCATCAACGGCGAGGGTTACTTCATGGTGAAGGACCCGGTTTCCGGGAACCAGTTCGCCACGCGGGCCGGCAACTTCCGGCTGGATAACGACGGTTATGTCGTAACGAGTGACGGTTTCCGACTCCAAGGCTACGCAGACGCCGCGCTTGGCACCGTGGGCGACCTCAAGGTGGACGCGGGCGACAAGCCTGAAGCAGCAGGCGCCGACGCCAAGGTGTCGGCCTTCAACATCACCGCCACCGGGATCATCGAAGTCACACTCTCCGATCCGAAAGCCACGAAATACAATCGCGGACAGGTGCTCCTGCAAAACTTCCGGGATCCGCAGGCTCTATTGAAAGAGGGGAACAACCTTTATTCGGGCATTTCCGCCGCCGGGCCCCTGGGTGGAGCCGAGTCTCCCACGATGGGTGCACCGAAAACCAACGGATTGGGGGAAATTCAATCCGGGGCGCTCGAATCGTCGAACGTGGACCTGACGAACGAGTTCGCGAACCTGATCACCACCCAGCGCGGGTTCCAGGCCAGCGCCCGGATCATCACCACCAGTGACGAGATCCTGCAGGAGGTCGTGAATCTCAAGCGTTAGGCCATTCAAACCGACTAACCGTTATGTCTGAGGCCAAAGAAGCTCCCGCGGCACCCGCCGCCGCACCTGCCGGCGGCGGCATCAAGGCGATGCTGCCCCTCATCCTCAACCTGGTGCTCATGCCGGCCATCGCCTTCGCGATGACCCAGTTTGTGCTGGTCCCCAAGTTGAGCGCCCCGGCCGCTCCCGCGGCCGGTCACGCGGAGGGTGGGGACGGCCACGAGGCGGCCGCGGATCCTCATGCTGCGCCCGATGACGGCCACGGGAAAAAGGAAGACGCCCACGGCGCGGCCAAGGACGACGGTCATGGCAAGAAAGACGACGGCCACGGCGGCGGGGGCGGGGGCGGAGCGAAGGCCGGCCCGGTGCCGCTGAGCGGAAAGATTCTCGTGAACGTCGCCGGCAGCGCGGGCACTCGGTTCCTCCAGGCTAACATTTCGCTGGTGAGCCCAAAATCCAACCTGAAGGACTTGGTGGAAAAGTATGACGCCCAGCTGCGCGACGCTGCCTCCGGGGCGTTGTCGACCAAGACCATCTCCGACCTGGAGAAGACGGGCGCCCGCAATCTCATCAAGGCCGAGTTGCTCGGGCAGTTCAACATCATCCTCGGCAGCGGGACGGTGACGGATGTTTACCTGACCGAATTCGCCATCCAGTAGCCCACTCCGCCCATGGAATCCGTCGACAACATCGCAGCCGGCCAGGAAGTCCTTTCGCAGAGCGAGGTTGAGAACCTGTTGGCCCAGGTTGCCGAACTGGAGTCGAAGACGGTCATCCATCAGCAGGACGGTTCGAAATCGCACCAGCACAAGGAGGCGATCCAGCCGTATGACTTCCGCAATCCGGTCTTCCTGTCGGCCCCGGAACTGCGGAAATTGCGACTCCACCACGAGGAGTTCATCCGCTCGCTCGCGGCCCGCCTTTCCATTCACCTCCGCGTCGAGTTCGTGCTGCAGATGTCGCAGCTCAGCACGATCACCTACGCCAAATTCATAGAGAGCCTGCCGAATCCGGGGCACCTAGTGCTGTTCAAGGCGGAACCGCTCCGGGGCATCTGCCTGCTGGGCATCAAGCAACGCCTGGGCCTGACCGTGGTGGACCGCGTCATGGGCGGCCCGGGGCATTCGGTGCAGACGGACCGCGACCTCAGCGAGATCGAGATCGCACTGCTGGACCAGATCATCCAGATCATCGTCGGCGAATGGTGCAGCCACTGGTCAGGTTTCGAGGAGCTGCGCCCGCTCCTGCTCGGCCACGAAAGCAACGCCCGGTTCGTCAACACCGCTCCATTCGACAGCGTGATGCTGGCCCTGACCCTCGAGGCGCAAATCGGCGATTGCTTCGAGCAGATCCACATCGGATTCCCCTACATGACCCTCGAGCCGCTGATCAAGCGGCTGAGCCACAAGATCGATCCGCACATCCACGAGACCGAGCCGACGAGCCGCGCCAACGTCGCGTGGAATCAGGCCCTCGATGACGTGCAGGTGCCCGTCACCGCGGAATTTCCCGGCATGTCCATGTCCGCCCGCCGCCTCGCGGACCTCCGGGTCGGCGACTTGCTCGAACTGGAGGAAGATTTGCCATCTCGCGTTCGCCTGCGCCTCGCCAGCCTTCCAAAATTCAACGGCCGTCTGGGAACCCGCAACGGCAAGTGGGCCGTTGAAATCAATAACGTCCTCAAACCCGTCGCCAAACTGACTTCATGAGCATGCACTCCGATTCCCCCAACTTGGAAATCCTGCTCGATGTGCCCGTCGAGGTCACCGTCGAGCTGGGTTCCTGCCATCTTCCTATGCGCGACGTGCTCCAGCTCGGCAACGGCTCGGTCGTGCAGCTCGACAAGATCGCAGACGCACCGGTGGAATTGTTGGTAAACCGTAAACGCGTCGCCCGCGGCGAGGTCGTGGTGGTGGAAAACCGATTCGGCATCAAGATCACCGAACTCCTTGGCCAAGCCAAGTAAGGCCGGTTCCCCTGACCTCCAAGTGAAGAGATTTACGGTTGGGCCATTAGCCACGCCGTGGTTTCGCCTGCTTTACAAGGAAGCAGGGATCCGTCGCGGATACCGGATTGGGCGGTTATCGGCGGGACCGTTGCCAAGCCCGCAGCGTCAGCAAGCCAGCCACAACGCCCGCCGCCCAAGTGCCCGGTTCCGGAACGGCGGAATTCAATTCGCCACCGTTCGCGAACGAATGGGTGAACTCAAACGAATCGATGCCGATGTAGTCGGAGTTTGCCCCGTTTTGGCCAGCGTCCGGGACGAAATAACGGAATGCCAACCGACCGCTGCGCCCGGACACACCCTCCAGCAGTCCGCCAAACAGCGTCCACTCCGACGGATATCCTGTAGTCGTCAGGGCCTCATTGACGGTTAGCAACAGGGTGTCGAAGTCGCCCACCGCGTCGGAGCCGAGACCAATGTCGGTGCTCGCACCCGAATAGCTGATGCGGACTTCCAGCCGGTCAGGGAACTGCGGCTGGGAGACCGTGCGGGTTAGGAACGAGAATGCGTCGCCAGTTCCAAAGGACAGCACCGGGCTGATCAGCCAAGTGCTGATGGTGCCGCCGGAACTCGTGCTGTTGTAGTTCATGGCGGCGTAGGAATTTACGTCGCCCTCGAACGCGGAAAACACCGGCGGGGGGTTGTCCATTCCCCCGTGATAATTTCCCTGGAACACCGAGGTGCTGTTCTCCGGATTAGGGCTGCTGTGGTTAAGAATCAGCCAGCCGGCATCCTCCAACAGGGACACGTCGTCAAACCCCTCGGACCAAGTCTGGGCAAGCGAAACGGCCCCTGCGGCGGTTGCCAGCAAGGAAGCGCGTCCCAACAGTTGCCATCCGAGCCCCATGTCGGACTCCGTGTAGCCCTATCGCAGCAGGCCGGCAAGCACTTGTTTACATTGGCGAAATAAGGCCCCTTAACTGAACCTCGACGCCGTTCGGCCAACCCGTTCCACCGGCGCCGCGCCCGGGCGCATCCGACAGTTCGAACCGCCTCGGGTGCCCCTACCGCCGCGCCCGCTTAATGGGGCTGCAAACACCAATATTGAGTCGGCCGACGGCCACTCGGCATGGTTACGGACAACCGTTATCCGTGAGCGGGCCATCCACCAATATTCTCGAATATCCGGGCGCCATTCGGCCGGCGGCCCATACGTCAATCGCGCGCGCGACAGAACCGGGAGGCGGATTGAACCCGGGCTGGCCAATCCGGCAGCAAGAATTCGCCCGCTTCCTAGCCGCGGCGTTGGTTGTCGGGCTCTCCTGCTTCGTTGGCGGTTGCGCAACCCGGAATCCCCCGGCGCCACCCAACCCGCCGCCAATGATTCTGCGGCCTATTTCCCGCCCCGCCAGCGACCTGTCGGGCGAGACTATCCCACTCCGGGCTGGCCGGATTCGGGCGACGCTGCATCTGCCCGACGGCTGGGAACAGGTGCCTCGCCGTTTGGCCATCCATTTCCACACAGCGGATTGGGTTGCCTTCGGCGAACACCGCCGGGCCGGCTACCGTTTTCCGGTGGTGTCCATTCTGCTGGGGTCCGGTTCCGCGAAATATCGGGCCCCGTTCGCGGATGGATCGCTGTTCCCGGAGCTCATCCGGCGGGTGGAACAGGAACTCCGCGCCCGGGGCGCCCAACCTGGCACAGTGCAGCATGTGGACGTGGCCAGCTTCAGCGCGGGCTACGGCGCCGTCCGAGAGCTCGTCCAGCAACCCGCCGCGCGCCGGCTGATCCGCCGCATTGTCCTTTCGGATTCCCTCTACGCGGGCCTGTCGAGCGGTGGCGACGGCACCGGGCCACGCGTGGTGCAAACCGACCAGATCGCCTGCTGGCTGCCGTTTGCCCGCGACGCCGTAGCGGGTCGAACGGCCTTCGTGCTGACCCATTCGCAAATCCCTACGCCCGCGTATGCCAGCACGGCCGAATGCGCCAACGCGCTGGTTGCAACGTTGGCGCTCGAAGCAAAGCCGGCAGCTCCCGGATCATCCGCCAGCACCGGGGACTGGCCCCTGCTTCAACGCTGCGACGCCGGCGGTTTTCACGTCTGGAGTTACGGCGGCACCGACGCAAACGCGCACCTCGTGCATCCGCGCAATCTGGCGGAGGTTTGGCAGGCCTTGGACGGCAAAAATTGGTGAGGGACGACAGCGCTGAGTTTCCCTCCCAAGGGGCAACGCCTCTATTTACGCACCACGCTTTTGGCGCCCTTCACCCTTAATTTCGCCCCATAGACCGACTTGCTGGCGGTGATGAAAAGCAGGTCGTTGTCCTGGCCGCCGAACGTTACGTTGGCAGTCCAGCCTTCGGGGATGGCGAGGTGGTCGATCTGTTTGCCCGACGGGTCGAACACGGTCACGCCTCGGCCGGTGAGATAAACGTTGCCCTCGGCGTCGAGCGTCATGCCGTCCGAGCCGAGGTTGCAGAAGAGCCGTTTACCGGCGAGTTCGCCACCGGGTTGCACATCGTAGGCGTAGGTCTTGCCGCCACCGATGTCGGCCACGTAGAGCGTCTTGCCGTCCGGGGTGCCGATGAGGCCATTGGGCTGCTTGAGGTCGGTGGCGACGGGCTTGGGCGCGGCGGTGCGGTCGGCGCCAAGGAAGTAAACATGTTCACCGGCCTGCTGGGACTTGGGATCACGCTTCCAGTAGGGGCGGGCATAACGCGGGTCGGTGAAGTAGAGCGCGCCATCGGGCCGAATCCACAGGTCGTTCGGCCCGTTGAGCAGCTTCCCGCCGAAGTCCTTCACGAGCACGGTCACTCTCTTATCGGGTGAAACAGACCAGAGCTGATTCAGCTCGTCCGAGCAGGTCAGCAGGTTTCCCTGAGCGTCGAAATAAGTGCCATTCGCGCGGCCGCTGGGCTTGAGCCAATCCGAGAAGGCACCCGTGCTGGCATCCCAGCGCACAATGCGATCATTGGGCTGGTCGGTGAAGTAAACGTTACCTTTGGCGTCGGCCGCCGGTCCTTCCGTAAACGCGTAGCCGTCGCCGAGTTTCTCGACTTTGGCACCGGGAGCGAGCAGCGGCGAATCGGCGGCGGTAGCGGCGAACAGGGGGGCGAGGAATCCGAGGGTGAGGAAGGCGGTGCGTTTCATGCGGTGATTATCCGAGGATTCCTGTCCTGGTCGCGGCTGGCAATCGGTTCCGCATCTCGGGCAACCAATTGGGGAAAGCAAAACGCCCGGCCTCTCGCGAAGGCCGGGCGTGAATCCGGTGTGACAGCCAAGCTCAGGAGAGCTTGGCGAGCAGTTCGTCGTTGGTCTTGTGCTTCTTGAGCGCGGCGGTGAGCGTCTCCATGGCTTCGACCGGTTGGAGTTCCGTCAGCATGCGGCGCAGCTTGCGGATGGCTTCCAATTGATGCGACGGGAAGAGTTTCTCCTCCTTACGGGTGCCGGACTTGGGAATGTCGATGGACGGGAAGAGCCGCCGTTCCGAGAGCTTGCGGTCCAGGATGAGCTCCATGTTGCCGGTGCCCTTGAACTCCTGGAAGATCAGTTCGTCCATGCGGCTGCCGGTGTCGATCAACGCCGTGGCGAGGATCGTCAACGAGCCGCCTTCCTCCACCTTGCGGGCGGACGCGAACATCTTGCGCGGAATCTCCAGGGCGCGGGCGTCCACACCGCCGGTCATCGTGCGGCCGGAACCGCCGTGGACGGAATTGTAGGCGCGGGCGACGCGGGTGATGGAGTCCAGCAGCACGAAGACGTCCTTGCCGGCCTCCACCATTCGGCGGCAACGCTCGATCATGAAACGGCTCAGGCGGACGTGGGTTTCTAGGTCCTGATCGTTGCTGGAGGCGACCACCTCGGCCTTCACGCTGCGTTGGAAGTCAGTGACCTCCTCGGGACGTTCGTCGATCAGCAGAACCATCACCAGCACCTCGGGGTGGTTAGTGGTGATCGCGTTGCAGATCTGCTTAAGGATCGTGGTCTTGCCGGTGCGAGGCGGCGCGACGATGAGGCCGCGCGTGCCTTTGCCGATCGGCGTCACGAGGTCGATGATCCGGGTCTCGATGAGGTCCGGTGCGGTTTCGAGCCGAAACTTGTCGATGGGATCAATGGTCGTGAGGTTCTCGAACCGGATCGCGTGGAGGAATTCCTGGTAATCCTTGCCGTTGACCTTGAGCACTTCCCGCAACTGTGGGCTCACGCCCTTGTGGGGCGGATTCACGGTGCATTCGATCTGACAGCCTTCACGCAGGCCAAGGCGCTTGATCGAATCCGGCGTGAGGAAAACGTCCGTCGGTTTCGGCGCGAAATTGCTCTTCGGAGACCGGAGGAAGCCAAAACCCTTTTCGGAGATTTCGAGGTAACCTTCGTGCAATACGGGCTGCCCATCGGGTCCCAATTGCGGGCCTTGAGGACGGGGCGCCTGTTGACCACCACCGCCACCACCGCCCTGGTTGAAGTTTTGGCCACCGCCGCCGCCACCACCTCCCCCGCCACCGCCGCGATTGCCGCCGCCACCACCGCCACCGCCGCGGTTGCCACGGTTACCGCGGTGATGCCGATGGTGATGCTGATGCCGGTGATGTCCGCCACCACCACCACCACCACCGCCGCCACCTTGGCGGGGTTGATTTTGTCCGTTACCGCCACCCTGCGGGTTGCCGCCATCGCCGGGATTATCCTGCGGGCGATTTTCCGAACGGCCGGGGCCGCCTTCGCCGCCGCCTTCATTGGACGGGGCGGGGCGAGGTTCCCGCGGTTCGCGGGACTCGGAGGGGGGGGCGTTCTTTCCGGGAGACCAGTCTCCGGATTGGGGGGCAGGGCCTGAACCCTGGTTGCTACCGTCGCTCATATCGTTGTGCTGGTCCGGAATGTCTGAACCCAGAAAAAGGCGGCGAAACCAGAATGAGCCGCAGGAACTTTGAACTTGGGGAAGCAGCGCCGGGAGGAGACTCCTCAACCGGACTGTCAGACCTCGGACTGCCGATAGGTAGGCACCGCTCCCCGCGCACGCAACCTTTATTTGCCCGCGCCCCGGGAATTCTGCTCCCGCTCAGCCTTACGCCACGCCCGGTCCCGACGTTTGGCCTCCCCGCGGAGCAACTCCTCCGCGGACCAACCCCGGGCCTGGCAATACTCGGCAATACGGAACAACCCGGCCGCAATCTCCCGGCGGGTGGCGGCCTTCGCGGTCGCCTGGGAACGGGCCACGACGTCGCCGTCGACCAACCCGGCCTTGGCCGCCTTCTTGGCCAGCTTCTGCGCGCGCATCAGTCCGGGCAAATGCTTCGGGACCCCGTCCAACGCGGAGGGCCGTTCACGCTGGGTGCCTGCTTTTTCGCCCCGCTTGATCCGTTCCCAATTGGCCCAGACTTGGTCCACATCCTTCACTTTCAGGTCTCCGAACACGTGCGGATGCCGTCGAACAAGTTTGTCCGCCAAGGTCTGGCACACTTGGTCGAAATCGAATGCTTTCCGTTCCCGTCCCAATTGGGCATGGAAGACAACCTGGAGCAACAGGTCGCCCAATTCCTCAGCCAATTCGACATCGTCCCCCGCCTCCACCGCGTCCATCAGTTCGTAGGCTTCCTCGATGGCGTGCCACAGCAAGGTCCGGTGGTCCTGCTCGCGATCCCACGGGCAGCCGTCCGGCCCGCGCAACGCGGCCATGACTTCCAGAACCTGACGAATGGGCGGCAACCGGCGAGAGGGAGGCTTGGGCATGGAGGATCGGATCAGAATTTGAAGTCCGGAAACCAGCCGCGGAACGGGCGCCAACGGAGGTAGGGCACCTCCTTGCCATCCGCGTTGATCTCCACAAAACGGAAGCCACGCCGGCAATAGCGGGCCCGGCACCGGCACAGGTAAGCCTTCTCGCCATTCTGCACCTCGATGAAATAGTCCGAGCTGCCGCAACGGCCGCGCCGGCAGTCGGGAATCGGTGGGCGCCCCCGCCAGATCATTTCATTGAGCCAGAGGATCAGGTGGCCGCCGAAGTGCGCCGCGATGATGCCAAGCATCAGGCCGAGCAGTGCGCCCCACGGGCCTATCCTTGAATTCAGCCACCAGCCGAACGCAGCTCCGCCAACGGCATAGGCGAGCAGCCACAGCGTTTGCGGGCGGACTTCTGCGCGGTTCCGGCGATGGGATTTCGACGCATTCACAGGATCACCAGATCATCCCGGTGCACGACTTCAAGCCGACCGGCTGGGTTGCCCGGCAGCGCGGTGGACGCCACGCGGGTCAGCCCGCGGGCAACTTCGCCGCCGTCCAGATCGGCGATGCTGACCACGTCACCCGGGGAAAACTCGCCCTCGACCCGAACGATCCCCGGGGCCAACAGACTACGACCCTGTTCACACAAGGCGCGGCTGGCACCGGCGTCGATGACCACCGATCCGGCCGGGCGATGGTAGAAGGCGATCCAGCGCTTCCGGCTCGGCAGTTTCCCCGAATTCGGCAGGAACAGCGTGCCTTCGTCGGCGCCGGCCAGGATGCGTTCCAAGGCGTCGAACTTGCGTCCGGAAGCGATCACCAACGGGATGCCCGCGCGAACGACAATGCGCGCGGCCGAGATTTTCGTCGCCATGCCCCCGACGGCCGTAGCGCTGCTAGTGCCGCCAGCCATGGCTTCAACATCGCCGTCAATCCGCGCGACCTGCGACAGCAACCGCGCGTCCGGTTTGCCAAAGTTTTGGATGAGCCCGTCCGCGGTGGTGAGGATCACCAGCAGGTCCGCCGGCAACAGGCTGGCCACCAGCGCGGACAGACGGTCGTTGTCGCCGAACTTGAGTTCGGTGACCGAGACGACGTCGTTTTCGTTGATGATCGGGACCACGCCCCGCTTGAGCAGCGTCAGCAGCGTGTTGCGGGCGTTCAGGTGCCGGGTGTGGTCGGCCAAGTCCTCATGCGTCAGCAACACCTGCCCCACCGAAAGGTCATAATGGCGGAACAGGGCTTCGTAGGTTGCCATGAGGCGGGACTGACCGACCGCCGCACAGGCCTGACGTTCCGCCAGCGCCGCCGGACGTTCATCGTAGCCCAATGCACCCATGCCAGCACCCACGGCACCCGAGGTGACGATCACCACCTCCTTGCCCGCCGCCCGCAGGCCCGCGACCTGCGCGACCAATTGGGCGAACTGAACCTGATCCGGCCGCTTCCGGTTGTCGGTGACGACGCCGGTGCCCAGCTTGACGACTACGCGGCTGACCTTGCCCAGATGCTCGGAACGCACACGGGGTAGTTAGCAAACGGACCAAGGGGGCGTCGAGCCCGGCGCACACCCGGCGCCGGGCCGGGGCTCAATAGACGCCCTCAACGATGTTCTTCTCCATCGCGCCAAATGGCCGCACGTCGCCCACGCCGTCCCAGGCGTAGGGCGGACGCGGCGCGCGCCGGATCGCCTCGTCCCGTTCGAGGAACCGCGGCATGAAGAACTCCTTGGTGAGCGTCGTGAGTTCCACCCGGCCGAATTCGCCGTAGTTCACCACCTCGGCAGTCGCGTTCGGCTTCACCACGCGGAGGATGGCGCGGGGCTGCGGGGCGAAGTAGGTGACGCTGAAGTTGTCCTCCGGTTGCAGCGGGACACTGGCGGCGAGGCCCATGAGCGTGTTGCCATACGTCGGATAGAAGCCGATGCGGCCTTCGAGCAACTCCTCGACGAGGAAGCGAACTTCCTGAGGCTTCATCGATGTGCCGCCGCAGAAGACGCCGCGGATGCCGGCGTCCCAGAGGTTGACCTTCTCCGCGAGGGCTTCGAGCAGCTTCGGCGTAGTGAACAGGCCGGAAACCTTGCGGTGCTTGAGGATGGTGGCGGCCTGATCCACGACGTGGGCCATGTATTGCTTGGCCACGTCGAACTGCTTGTTCGAGATCACCTTCTTCACGAAGCGCGGGTCGAGGTCGATGAAGTAGCACGAGCTGCCGCGGACGTTGGCGAGGTGCTCAATGGCCAACCGCAGGCGACGCGGCCCGGTCGGCCCCATCATCAGCCACGCCCCGCCGCGCGGAAAATGGGCATCCGAAATCTTGTCGCTGAATTCCGAGTAATCGACCTTGTAGTCATTCCAACCGATGCGCTGCTTCGGCATGCCGGTCGTGCCGCCGGTTTCGAAGATGTTGAACGGCTTGCCCTTGAAGGCGGCCGGCACCCAGACTTCCGGTTGGAGATCCCGCAGGAATTCGTCCTGGAAGTGGGAGAATTTTTGCAAGTCCGCCACGGACTTCACCTCTTGGCGCGGGTCAAAGTTCTTCGCCGCCCAATCCAACCAGAACGGACAGCCCGTCTCGGGACTGAAATGCCAGTGGATGATTTCGAGCAGGTGCGCGTTGAGCTGGTTTTCGGCAGCCGCGACGGCCTCGGGAGCAACGGTGGGAATCGGCATAAAGAAAAGCTGGGGCGAAGATAATACGTGTTCGTATCTTTGAAAATGGGAAGTTGCACCCGCCCGCCCCGCGCTGGCCCTTCGCCTCCGCTCAGCCGAGGCCAAAGCCCACCCGGCGCAGCATCTCCCGGAGAGCGTCAGGCGTGGCGGGCACTTTGTCAGCCGCCGCCAGCAGGTCCGCCGCTTCGCACGGATACCAGTTGCGCTTCGCCTCGTTGATCAGGCCGGCGACGTTGATGGGGCTGACCAGTTCCGCGACCCGGCGCCGCAGTTCGGGCACCGGCAGGCCGGGATTGGCCACCACCGCGTCGGCCAGGGCCAGCGCCGCCGCGCCAAATCCCGGGCGGTCTCGCAGCAGGAATCCCTCGGTGAGCGTCCGGCCCAATCGGCGCGTCGTCTCTGCAAAACTCGCCGCCGCAAAATAGAGCATCGTGAGCAGGTTGAAGCGCTCCGGATCGCCCAGGACAGCGTGCTGCGCGGCGAGCAGGCGCGAAGTGGCGACCAAATCACCGTCCGTTTCCGCCTCATAGGTTTCCAAAGCCTTGGCGGCCGGAACCGCACCGGACGCCAAGGCGCCCGCGAGCCGGTCGATGCCCAGCAGGTTGAGCACAAAGCCGGTCGACAACAGCGGGTCCACAAATCCCGCCGCGGACGGCAGCAAAGCCCAGCGTTCCCCCGTCAATCGGCCAGCGCGGAACGCCAGCTGGGGAGCGTGGACAAACGGCCGGATCGCGGTCGCTTCGGCAAACTGGGCGGCGACCGACGGCAGGCGGCGCAAGAGCCGGTCCCAAGCCGCCGCGCCTTCAGCCAGATAAATTTCAGCGGCCAACGCGTCGCTCACCGACACGCCGGCGCTGGTGATGCCGTTGTTGAACCGGAGCACCCACATCCACCCGCCATCAAAAACATGGTGCAATGCAGCCGCGTCGGGCGGAAACGGCGTGCCGACTTCGCAGCCGACCGCGTCTTCCCAAGTCCGGACGCCGCGGAAGTGGGTGAACAATGCCTGTCGCGGCGGAAAGGTCGGCAGCGCCAGTTCCCCCAAGCCCAAGTGTCGGACGAGAAAGCCACGAGGACCGCTTGCATCGATGACGAACCGCCCGTTGATCCGCACTTCCGTTCCCTGCCGGATGCCGGCCAAAACGGCTCCTTCGCCGTTGAACTCCACCGAGCCAAGGTTCGTTTCGTCGAGGTATTCGGCGCCGGCTGCCTGGGCCTCCGCCACGAGGAAATGATCAAAGTCGGGCCGATACCAGTGAGTGTCGGCAATCTCGTCATTCGGACTGGCCGCCACCAGCAGCTCGTTGTCCCGGGCCGGTGTCGGCACCCAGGCTTCGCCGCGGCGATGGTGATAGAAGGAAAAACCGCGCTTCAGGCCGCAGCCGACTTCGGGATAGGCCCGTTGCCAAGGTCCCCATTTGCAGAGCGGCAGCACGCGCGGCAGGCCATACCGGGTGGCAAGTTCCTCCAGCAGCAGGTTGGCCAGGGGCGTCGAGGATTCCCCGATCGCGAACCGCGGATGCCGATCGCGCTCGATCAGCGCGACCGTCAATCCGAGCCGGCGGGCAATCAGCGCCAGCAGCGAGCCGCCGAACGCGGAACCCACCACGGCTAGGTCACAGGCAATCTGCATGTCGGTTTTAACCATACTCGGGGGCTTGCCCCGAGGCCATGCCGGTGGCAACGCTGGTCCCAGTCAAATGTCGAAGCTACGTCTCGGCCTCATCGGCCTCGGCAACATCGGCCGTCATCACGCCGGTTACCTGCTCGAGGGCAAGGTTCCCTGCTGCGAACTCGCCGCGGTCTGCGCCACCACGCCGGCCAAGCTCGAATCCTACTACGCCCGCAAGATTCGCGTCTCGACCGACGCCTTGGAACTGATCCGGTCCGGTGCCATCGACGCGGTCCTGATCGCCACGCCTCACTACGACCACACCACGCTCGGCATCGCCGCGTTGGAAGCCGGCCTGCACGTGATGGTTGAGAAACCCATTTCCGCGCACAAGGCCGACGCGGAACGCCTCATGGCCTGCGCCGAGCTGCACCCGGAACAGATCTTCGCCGGCATGTTCCAACTGCGCGTGGAACCCCGTTACGCCAAGCTGCGCGCGCTCCTGGAAAGCGGTGAACTGGGGCAGATCCAGCGGGTGACGTGGATCAATACGGATTGGTTCCGGACCGAATCCTATTACGCCAGCGGCGGCTGGCGGGCGACTTGGAAAGGCGAGGGCGGCGGCGTCCTGCTCAACCAATGCCTGCACAACCTGGACGTCCTAACCTGGCTGCTGGGCCGGCCCTCGCGGGTGCGCGGCTTCTGCCAGCTCGGCCGCTGGCACAACATTGAGGTCGAGGATCAGGTGACGGCCTACTTCGAGCTGCCCAACGGCGCGACCGGCACCTTCATCAGCAGCACCGGCGAGGCGCCCGGCACCAACCGATTCGAAATCGCTGGCAGCCGCGGCAAGGTTGTCCTCGAAAACAACCGGCTCACCTTCACGCGAAACGAATCCGACGCGCTGGAGTGGAGCCGCACCGCCGCGGTGGGTTTCAGCAAGCCGGACGTCTGGAACATCGAGATCCCGTTCGAGAACGCGGTCCACCAGCACGCCACGTTGATGAACAACTTCGTCGCCGCGGCGCTGGATGGCGCCCCGCTCATCGCGCCCGGCCACGAGGGGATGAATTCTGTCGAACTGGCCAATGCCATCGTCTTTTCCTCGCTCCAGAACGAGACCATCGACCTGCCGCTCGATGGCGCGGCCTGGGAGGCCAAGCTCCAGGAACTCATCGCCACCTCGACGCTAAAGAAAGAGACGCGGGCGGTGACGACGGATGATTTCGCCGCCTCGTTCCGGCGGTAACCGCCCGGCCAAACTCAGCCAAGCGCGGCGGTTGCCTGCCAGAGTTCCCGCTGGACCGGCGCCGCGGGCGGGCGGGTCCGGTTCATTTCCAGCGTGGCTCCCGGTTCGTCGTGGGAGGTGTTTTCCACTCGGATTTGCGTGGCGCCCAGCTTGGCCAATCGGCCCGCCACCGTCTTGAGCGCCAATTCCGGCCGGTTGGTGTCACGGCTCAGGTGTCCGAGGAAGATCCGCTCCAACTCCGTGCCGACCAACTCCGCCGCGACGTCGGCCGCCGCCTCGTTCGACAGGTGGCCGTGCCGGCTGAGGATCCGCTGTTTGGTGCTCCAGGGCCGCTTGGTGTCGTCCTGCAGGAGCTTCACGTCGTGGTTGGCTTCGAGCACCAGCACGTGGGAATGCCGGACCCGTTCCATGATCAGTTTGGTGACGTGCCCGAGGTCCGTGAGGAAACCCAGGTTGCCGCCGTTTGTTTCGAGCAGGAATCCAACCGGGTCCATGGCGTCGTGCGGGACACTGAACGTCTGAACATGGACCTCGCCCAAGGCGAAGTCGGCACCCGTCTGGAAGGTGCGGAATTGAAACTTCGTCTTGGGAAAATCCTTCTCGATGGCCTCACGGGTGAAGCGGTTGGCGTAGATCGGGATCTCAAGTTTGGCGCACAGGGTGCCGAGTCCTTGGATATGGTCCCCGTGTTCGTGCGTGACGAGGATCCCGCTGAGGCCTTCCGGCGCGCGGCCGATGGTGGCGAGCCGTTCCCGGATCTGGCGGGCGCTGAATCCGGCATCGATCAGGATCCGGGTTTCGCCCGCTTCGAGGTAGGCGCAATTGCCCGTGCTGCCGCTGCCAAGGATGGTGAACTGAACCGCCACGCGGCGACGGTAGGGATGCAACTCGCCCCGGCAAGCAGATGACGCGCCAACGCTTGTTTAGTTTTGGAACGCCGGTAACCTGACGTCGTCCAATGTCACAGGGCTTACATCTCTCGCAGCGCATGTCGCAGCAGATGGTGCTGTCGCCGCAGCTCCAGCAATCGCTGGCGTTGCTGCAGGCGCCGGTGCTGGAGCTGAAGGCCATGGTGGAGCAGGAACTTCAGCAGAATCCCGTCCTGGAGGAGGTGGCCGCCGCCGAACCCACGATGGAGGAGCGCGCCAACGAGGGCGAGGACCCGCACAATCAGGCCGACCCGGCCGAACCGCCGGCCGACACCCAGTTCGATCCGGCCACTGAAAAGCCGAGCACTGAGCCAGTGGACAAGTTCGACGAAGACCTCCAGCGCCTGCTCCAACTCGATCAGGACTGGCGCGACCATTTTGCCGCCGCGGCCGGCCCGACCCGGGTTTCACCGGAGGATGAGGAACGACGGCAGTTCATGTTCGACTCGCTCACGGCCGAAACCTCGCTGCAGGAAGAGCTGCTGGATCAGGTGCGGACCGCCGACGTGGATGACCGGCAACGGCTGATCGCGGAATTGTTGGTCGGGAACATCGACGATCACGGCTATCTCCAGGCGGGCTTGGAGGAGCTTTCCTTCTCCACCGGCATCGCGGTCGAGGACCTCGAGTCGGCGCTGAAGGTGGTGCAAAGCTTCCAGCCGCCCGGTGTGGGCGCCCGGGACCTGCGGGAATGCCTTATGCTCCAATTGGAGCGGGCCGACCGGCAGGAGACGCCCGAATACCGCATCGTCCGGGATCACATGGAGGCATTGGGCAAACGCCGCTTCCCGGAGATCGCCCGGCACCTGGGCGTCACGCCGGCCGAGGCCCAGAAGCTCTCCGAACGCCTCGCCCAACTAGACCCGCGTCCGGGCCGGGCCTACGCGGCCGAGCCCAATCAATACGTGGTGGCCGAGGTGCAGGTGACCCGCGAAGACGACGGCCCGGCGGGTTTCCTCGTAAGCGACCTGGTCAACCTGCGTTCCCTCGCGCGGAAGTTCATCCAGGCCAACGACATGATTCCGCCCGACCGGTTGTCGGGATTCCTGTTCGCGCAGTTTTCCGAGGCGCTGCAAGGCGAGCTC
Organism: uncultured Verrucomicrobiota bacterium; assembly: GCA_964602595.1. GTDB lineage: Bacteria > Verrucomicrobiota > Verrucomicrobiia > Limisphaerales > UBA9464 > CAIWAH01. Next base: position 179,861 of record CAZRRO010000011.1, read on the forward strand.
CGGCAGTTGGCGGAACTGGGCCTGGCGCCCGAAGCCCAGGAACCGCTCCGGAAACATTTGGCCGGCGAACTGAACCGGATCATCCAGGACGCCGAAGTCCAGTCGCCGGAGCTGTTCAACCAGGTGAACTTGTCGGACGACGTAACGATCCCGTTGAAGAAGGGCGCCGCGTCCGTGCGCCTGCGGCGGATGATGCTGGAGGACGCCTACCCGGCTGAGCTCGCCCGGCGCCGGGCGACTTACACGGTCTCGACCAGCGACGACAACCTGCCCCACCTGCGCATCAGCAATTTCTACAAGGACCTGCTGTCCAACGCGGAGACAACCGCCGAGGCGCGCGACTACATCCGCGACAAGATCAAGGCCGGCAAATTCCTGATCAAGAGCCTCCACCAGCGCCAAAGCACGATTCAGAACATCGCCCGCGAGATCGTGAAGCGGCAGCGGGACTTTTTTGAGCACGGCGTCTCGCACTTGCGCCCGATGACGATGCTCCAGGTCGCCGAAGTCGTGGGTGTGCACGAAACCACCGTTAGCCGCGCTGTTTCCGGCAAGTTCATGGCGACCCCTCAGGGGCTCGTGGACATGAAGTTCTTCTTTACCTCGGGCGTCGCCACTTCCAGCGGTGAATCCATGTCCAACAAGAGCGTGAAGACGGTCCTGGGGGAAATGATCGCCGGCGAGAACAAGGGGCAGCCGCTCTCGGACGAGGAGCTCGTCGCGAAGCTCAAGGAAAAGGGCATCATGATCGCCCGCCGCACCGTCGCGAAATACCGGGCCGAGTTGGGCGTGCTGCCAAGCCACCTCCGCCGGGATTACTGAACGGCCAGCCCGGATTTTTTCCGCGCCCCCGGGTAGAATTCATTGCGGAGCCCTCTCGACGTCGGGCAGCTTGTCGAAGCTAAGCTCAAATCGTTGCCCCGTTCAGCCATGCCCAAGCTCAAATCCAGTCCCGCGAAAGCCTGCGTCACCGTCGTCATCCCGGTGCTGAACGAGTCCCGGACCATCGCCCGGCTGGTCCGCTGGTTGCGGCAGGACGGCCTGGTGGGCGAGGTGTTGGTGGTGGACGACGGCTCCATCGACGGCACCCCGGAATTCGCGGAAGAGGTTGGCGCACGGGTCATCACCAGCAGCCTGCTGGGCAAGGGAGCCTCGATGGAGGACGGCGTCCAGGCGGCCAAACATGACCTGATCCTGTTCCTCGACGGCGACCTCCGCGGACTGAAACGCGACCTCGTTCCCCGGATGATCGGTCCGTTGCGGGACGGCGACGCCGATTTCGTGAAAGCCCGGTTCGAGCGCACTGCCGGACGGGTGACGGTCCTGACAGCCCGACCGCTGCTGCGCACCTACTTTCCCGAACTCGCGGAGATCAACCAGCCCTTGGGCGGCATCATTGCGGCCCGCCGCGAGACGCTCCAGCGCCTGCGTTTCGAGAACGACTACGGCGCGGATGTCGGTCTGCTGATCGATGCGCTCGGGCAGCGCGCCCGGATCGTCGAGGTGGACATCGGCCCGCTGAAGCATGACAGCCAATCGCTGGAGGCGCTCGGCGAAATGGCGACTCAAGTCGCCCGCACCATCCTCGAACGGGCCGCGGAATGGGGCCGCCTCCGGGTGCGCCATCTGCGCGACGCCCGGGAACGCGACCGCCTGCGCAAGACGGATCTCCAGCACTCGCTGAACCTCCTTCGCGGCACCAGCCGGCTCGCGCTGTTCGACATGGACGGAACGCTGCTGGAGGGCCGCTTCGTCGTGGAACTCGCCAAGCGCTGCCACTGTTCCGAAGGTTTGGCGCCGTTGCTGGACAACTTTGAGCTCTCGCCGGCCACCCGCGCCCGCCGGATCGCGGCGCTCTTCAAGGGTGTGCCCAAGCGGACTTTCGAGGCCGTCGCGCGGGAACTGCCCCTGACCCCGGGCGCCGTGGAAACGATCGTGGGGCTCCGCAAGGCCGGTTACCTGGTGGGCGTGGTCACGGACAGCTACCGGATCGGCGCCGAGCTGGTTCGCCGCCGGGTCTTCGCCGATTTCGTCGTTTCCAACGTGATGAAATTCCGGGGCGAACGAGCCACCGGCCGCGTCAGCGCGGCGCCCGCATTCGGCCATCCGGCCGGCTGCCGGAAACATGACCAGTGCAAGCTGAACGTGCTCCGCCACCTGCTCGACGAGACCGGCGTTGGTGCGGGCCAGGTGCTCGCAGTGGGCGATGGCGCCAATGACATCTGCATGCTGGAGGCCGCCGGCTGCTCCGTCGCCTTCAACGCCAAACTGCCGGCCGTGCGCGCGGCGGCCAACCACGTCGTTGACGGGGATCTGCGCCGGGTGCTCGGCCTGCTGCACGAGCCGGTTTCCCGGCTCCCCGAAATCCGGGAAAGCCCCGTGATCGAAGACGCAACTTGACCGAACCGACATGCTGACCAGCCTGCTGCTCCTCCTGGGTGGACTTGCCGTCATCGTCAAGGGCGGGGACCTGTTCGTGGCCGCAGCGCTGCGCCTCGCGGGGTTCCTCCGGCTACCCCGCGTCGTGATCGGTTCCACCCTCGTCAGCCTCGCCACGACGATGCCGGAACTCGTGGTTTCGATCACCGCCGGCCTCCGCGGCGAGTCGGGCCTGGCCGTCGGCAACGCGGTCGGCTCCGTCATCTGCAACCTGGCCCTGATCCTGGGGGTAACCGCCTGCCTGAAGCCGGTCGATGTCCGGATCGCCAATCTCCGCCTGCCCCTCGCAACGCTCGTCGCCGCTGGCGTATTGCTCGTGCTGCTGACCTTGGACCTCACGCTCGAACGCTGGCAGGGCGGCTTGCTCCTGACCCTGGGCGTGGGTTACTTCGCCGGCGACTTCGTCCGTCACTGGCGTTCCCGCAAGCCGGCGGAAGTCTCCGAGGCCAAAGCCATCGGCGAAGGGGTCACCGAAACCCGGTTTCAGTGGCTCGAAACCAAACCCGGCAGCCTGGTCCAGTTCCTCCTGGGGGCCGCCGTCGTGGTGTTGGGCAGCCGGCTGATCGTCGATGGCGCCGTGGGTGTCGCAGTGCGGCTGGGAGTGCCCAGCATCATCATCGGGTTGACCGTGGTGGCCTTGGGCACCTCCCTGCCGGAACTCGTCACGGCCATCACTTCGGCGCGCAACTCGGTATCGGATCTGGCGGTGGGCAATGTCCTGGGCGCGAACATCGCCAATCTCACCCTGATCGTCGGCACCGCCGCCCTGATCCTGCCGGTGGAACTAGACCGCCCAACCCAGCTCTTCAGTTTCCCGGTGATGATCGGGTTGGTTTTCCTGCTGCTGGGAATCCTTTGGCACGCCGGCGGCCTGACCCGGCGCCACGGACAGGTGCTCCTCGCAATCTATGCGGCATATCTTGCAACGCTGAGCCTGTTCCAGTTGCGTCACTGACCGAGATTCAGCCGGAGCCGGTCAGCCGATCCGGTTGGTCCACCCAGAAGTCCGACATGCTGACTCCCTCACAACCTTGGCACACGCTGCCCGCAACGGAGGTAACGGCACAACTGGCCGTGGACGCACCGACCGGCCTGGCCGCCGGCGAGGTGGATTCGCGCCGCCAGCGGTATGGGGCGAACGCCCTGCCGGAAACACCCCGGCGACCGTGGTGGAAGATCCTGCTTCGCCAGTTTGCCAGCCCGCTGATCTACATCCTGCTCGTCGCCGCGGTCATCGCGTTCGCCATGGGCAAGGTCGGCGATGCCGGCGTGATTCTGATTGTCGTGTTGCTCAACGCGGTCATCGGGGCGGCGCAGGAGGGACGGGCGGAACGGTCCATGGAATCGCTTCGCCGGTTGGCCAGCCTGCACGCGCGGGTTCTGCGTGAAGGCCGGGAACATTCTGTCGAAAGCCATGAACTGGTGCCCGGCGACATCCTGCTGCTCGCCGCCGGCGACGCCGTGCCGGCCGACGCCCGACTGCTCGAAGCCGCGGCGTTGGAAGCCGCCGAAGCCGCCCTGACCGGTGAATCACTGCCCGTGGCGAAGTCCACCGAGCCCTGTCCCGCCGCGACGATGATGGCCGACCGATCTTGCCTCGTGTTTGCCGGCACCCATGTGGCGGCCGGACGCGCCCGGGCGGTGGTCATCGCCACCGGCCTGTTCACCGAAGTCGGCAAGATTGCCCGGCTCACCGCCGACGCGACCGAACCGGCCACGCCGCTGGAAGACCGACTGCAACAGTTCGGCCGGCGGCTGGCCGGCGCGTCGGTGGGATTGTTCGCCCTCGTCCTGCTGCTGGGGCTCGGACGTGGCCTGCCGTTCACCGACGTCTTCATGGTCGCGGTGAGCGAGATGGTTTCGATGATCCCCGAGGGCTTGCCGGTGGCTTTGACCATCGCGCTCGCCGTGGGCATGCAACGCATGGCCGGGCGCGGCGCGATCGTTCGCCGCCTCGCCGCCGTGGAGACGCTCGGCAGCACCAGCGTCATCTGCACGGACAAGACCGGCACGCTCACCCAGAACGAGATGACCGTGACCGAACTCTGGCTACCCGGGCGGGGTCGGCTGGAAGTGAGCGGCGTGGGCTACGCGCCGGAAGGCGCATTTCGCCACCAGGCCGGCGAAGTCGATCCCGCCACCGAACCGGAACTGACCGCGTTGCTGTCGGCGGCGGCGCTCTGCAACGACGCCCAACTCGTCGCACCGGAAAATGACGACGCCCGCTGGCGGGCGCTGGGTGATCCCACGGAAGCCGCGCTGCTGACCGTAGCCCTGAAGGGTCTGGTTGAACCGGAAGCAATCCGCCACGCCTGGCCGCGGCATCGCGAATTGCCCTTCGACGCACGCTTCAAACTCATGGCCACCCAGCACGGAAATGCCGGCCACTTCCGGGTCATCGTGAAGGGCGCCCCCGAAGCCACGTTGGCCCTGTGCGAAGGTTCTGTAGCTCAGCGCGGCACCGCGCTGGCCGCCGCCCAGGCGATGGCCGCCCGCGCCCTGCGCGTCCTCGCCGTCACTGAGGCGCCCGGCCTGACGCTCGACGACGCGGGGGATTTCTCCCAGTTCGCCGGCCGGCTTCGACTGCTCGGACTCGTTGGCCAGATGGACCCGCCCCGCCCAGAAGTCGGCCCCGCGGTGGCGGAATGCCGCGCCGCCGGCATCCGGACGATCATGGTCACCGGCGACCACAAGCTCACCGGCCTGGCCATCGCGCGGCAGTTGGGCATCGCGCGTGACGGCGACCGGGCGGTGGACGGTTCCGAACTGGAGGCCATGCCCGAGCAGGACCTGCGGACCGAGCTGCCGCGCATCGCCGTGTTCGCCCGCGTGCAGCCGGCCCAGAAGCTCCGCATCGTCGAGGCGCTTCAGGCCAACGGCGAAGTCGTCGCCATGACCGGCGACGGCGTGAACGACGCCCCCGCCCTGGCCCGCGCGGATGTCGGCGTCGCGATGGGCATCACCGGCACGGACGTCGCCAAGAGCACCGCCAAGATCATCATCACCGACGATAACTTCGCGACCATCGTCCGGGCCGTGGAAGGCGGCCGGCTCGTTTACCGGAACTTGCAGAAGGTGCTGTTGTTCCTGTTCGCCACCTCGCTGGACGAGGTGCTGCTGTTGCTGCTGGCGCTGATCCTCGGCTACCCGCTGCCGCTGGCGGCCGTCCAAATCCTGTGGATCAACCTCGTCACGGAAGGAACCGTCACCGTGAACCTCATCATGGAAGGAGCCGAGGGCGACGAGATGCGGCGGCGTCCCATTCCCCGCGAGGCGCCGCTGTTCACGCGCACCATGATTCGCCGCCTGGGCGTCATGGTGCCCACCTCGGTGGCGGTCACGCTCGGCTACTTCATCTGGCAACTGAACTCCGGGCGCCCCTTCGCCCTGGTGCAGACCGAGACGTTTACGCTGCTGGCCGTCTGCCAGTGGTTCAACGTGCTCAACTGCCGCTCTGAAACCAGCACCACGCTGGACCCGCGCGGCTGGCGCAACCCGTGGCTGGTCGGTGGATTGGTGCTCGGCAACCTGCTCCAGGCCGCCGTGGTCTATGCGCCGCCGCTCAACCGCATCTTCCACACGGTGCCGATTCCGGTGGCCGACTTCTTCCTCATCGGTGCGCTGGGCAGCGTCGTGCTCTGGGTCGAAGAGCTGCGAAAGTGGGCAGCCCGACGCGCCCGCGCCGCCGGAGCAATGGCTTCAGACCCGGCCTGAAGGATCGGCCAACGCACGCCGCCGCGGCGACCAGCGTCCCGCCGAAATCCGCAATCCCCGGTTTTCCTTGGCCGATCCCCCGGGCTAGGCTGGCGTCCGTCCGCGCATGAATCCCAGTCCCATCGAAATCCTCGCCACGGTGCTGTTCGCCATCGCCGTGCTGCACACGTTCTGCGTGAAGCGCTTCGCCCACTGGGCACACCGGTATCCGTCCGGCTCCATCCAGGAGAACTTGCTGCACTTCCTCGCCGAAACCGAAGTGGTGTTCGGCCTTTGGGGCGCCGCGCTATTCCTCGGCATCGCCGCGCTCAAGGGCGCCATGCACCACGCCGTGGAATACGTCGAGGGGCTCAATTTCACCGAACCCAAGTTCGTGTTTGTCATCATGGTCGTGGCCGCCACGCGTCCGGTGGTGCGGCTGGCCGAGTCCGTCATCTCGCTGGCGGCCCGCGCGTTGCCGTTCCGGGAAAGCGTTGCGTTCTACTTCGCGGCCCTTTCCCTGGGACCGCTGCTGGGTTCCTTCATCACGGAGCCGGCGGCAATGACCCTCCTGGCGATCCTGCTCAAGCGCCGTTACTTCGACCGCGAGATCAGCCCCAAGCTCGCCTACGCCACGTTGGGCCTGCTGTTCGTCAACGTCTCCGTCGGCGGCACGCTGACGCACTTTGCCGCGCCGCCGGTGCTGATGGTCGCCGCGAAGTGGAACTGGGACACCGCCTACATGTTCGAGCACTTCGGCTGGAAGGCCGCCGCCAGTTGCTTGGTATCGACCGCCCTCGTCATCGCGGTATTCCGCCGGGAGCTCAACGCCCTGGAGACGGTGCCGGTCAAGCAGCCTCCCATCCCAGCCTGGCTGACGATCCTGCACCTGCTGTTCCTCGGCTTGGTCGTGGTGTTCGCCCATCACGCCGACGTATTTTTCGGGGTGTTCATGGTCTTCCTCGGCCTGGCCACCGCGACCCGAGAATATCAGGACAACCTGAAATTCCGTGAAGGACTGCTGGTCGGCTTTTTCCTGGCCGGATTGGTCACGCTCGGCTCGCTCCAAGCCTACTGGCTCAAGCCGCTGATCCAGAGCCTCGGTGGCGCCGCACTCTACTTTGGCGCCACCGGCCTGACCGCCATCACCGACAACGCGGCACTGACCTATCTCGGCTCGCTCGTGGACGGCATCTCCGATGACCTGAAATACGCCCTCGTCGCCGGTGCCGTGACCGGCGGCGGTCTGACCGTGATCGCAAACGCCCCGAACCCGGCCGGCGCGGGAATTCTCCAGTCATCGAAAGCGTTCGGATCCGAAGGCATCAGTCCGTTGGGCCTATTTCTGGGCGCGCTGATGCCGACGGTCGTTGCGATCCTTTTCTTCTGGTTGCTGCACTCCGTGCCGGCCTGAACGGCTGCCGCCCGCGCCGCCATCTGGCGGACTCAGAGCTTCGCCTTGATCGCCGCCAACAGCGCCCCGTAGTCGTCGAAGGCCGGGAATTGGGGGAACTCGCGGCGCACGTTTTCCGGCGCGTGAAACAGGAAACCGTGATCGGCTTGGAGCAGCATCGTGGTGTCGTTGTAGGAATCGCCGGCGGCCAGGACCTTGTAGTTCAACAACTGCAGCGCGCGCACCGACTGCCGTTTCTGGTCCGCCATACGGAGCTTGTAGCCGGTGATGCGGTCGTTCTCCACGACCAGCCGGTGGCAGAACAGCGTCGGCCATTCGAGCTGGCGGATGAGCGGCTGGGCAAACTGCTCGAACGTGTCCGACAGGATGATGACCTGTGACAGCGTCCGCAGCTCGCGGAGGAACTCCACCACGCCCGGGAGCGGCGGCAGCGTGCCAATCACGGCCTGGATGTCCGACAGCTTGATCCCGTGGCGGTCCAGGATGGCCAACCGCCCCTGCATCAGTTTGTCGTAATCGGGCTCGTCCCGCGTCGTGCGGCGCAGCTCCGGAATGCCGCTTTTCTCGGCGACCGCGATCCAGATCTCCGGCGTGAGGACGCCTTCCATGTCGAGAGTGACTACGGACTGTTTCATGGGCGCAAAAGGAACCACAGCCGCCCGGCCGATGTCGAATGACGAATGACGGGCTCACGCCAGGAGGAATGAATCTGGAAGGCAGGAAATCAGGAACCGGTAAGGTGCGCCTTGTCTTCCCGTTCTCCTGCCTTCCTGTTTTCCAAATTGAACCCGCAGCCCCTGCCCTTCCCCGTTCGACATCCGCCCTTCGCCATTCAATCCTCCGGCCATGCGACTGCGTTCGGTGACGGTCCGCGTCCCCGCCTCCACTTCCAATCTCGGCTCCGGCTTCGACACGCTCGGCTTGGCGCTCCGGCTCTACAACCGCGTCGAAGTCAGCCGCACTTCCAAGCCCGGCCTGCACATCCTCGCAGCCACGTCCGCCGCCGAACTGGCGGCAATCACCCGGCTAGCCGAACCCGTCGTCGAACTGTTCTTCCGGCAAACGGGCCGGAAGCCCTTCGGCATTTCGCTGACCCAGCGCAGCGAGATTCCGGTTGGCCGAGGCCTTGGCGCGAGTGCCGCGTTGCGCGTCGGTCTTGCCGCTGGTCTGAACACGCTCACCAGGTCACCGTTCGACCGTCAGCAACTGCTCAATCTCGTGACCGAGGTCGAAGGTCACCCGGACAACACCGCGCCCTCCATTCTCGGCGGCTTTACCGCGTCGACGATGATCGGACAGGAAGCACGCACCATCCGCTTCGCGGTCAGCCCCAAGGCCAAGTTCGTCACGCTGATCCCGAACTTCGAGGTCAGCACGCCGATGGCGCGCAAGCTCGTGCCACAGAAATTCACCAAGGCGGACACGGTTCACAGCCTCACCCGCGTCGCGCTGATTACGGCCGCGTTCACCAGCGGCAAGCTGGAGGCGCTGCGCGGCTGCTTCGACGACCGCATCCATCAGCCCTACCGCGAACCGCTCATTCCCCAGCTCAGCCAAGTGATCCGCGCCGGCGAAAAGGCGGGCGCCATCGGCGGCTGGCTCAGCGGCAGCGGCAGCGCGATCATCTGCCTCACCCTGGAAGATGAAAAGCCTGTGGCTCAAGCCATGCGGCGCGAACTGCCGGACTCGACGGTGATGGTTCTCACAGCGGACCGGAACGGAATCGGGAAACCGGAATGATTGCCGAAATCATTTCGTGGCTACTCTCTGCGGCTGGCGCGGCGTTGACCGCGGGTCACCCGCCTGTTTCGCTACTGCCATCCCCGCATGCAGACCCGCCATTCCAGCGCCGCCGGTTTCACGCTCATCGAACTGCTGGTCGTGATCGCCATCATCGCCATCCTGGCGGGAATGCTGTTGCCGGCGCTGGGCAAGGCCAAGGACCGCGCCCTGCTGGCCAATGACCTGAACAACCTCAAGCAGGTCGTGCTGGCGGCCCACATGTTCGCCGGGGACAACCAGGATTTTCTGCCCTACGCGAGCTGGGGCGATTGCCAGGAGCGGGATACCTGGTGCACGTCCAAGGGCATTCCCGGCGGCGAGGGGCGGGCGGACAACGCGATCTGGACCAACCAAGTCGCCTCATTCCGCCGGAGCCAACTCGGCAGCTACCTCGCCACGGAAAAGGTTCTGACCTGCCCGAAGGACGCCGCCGAACGGACCTCGGGCAAGGCGGCCGCGGATTTCAAGCGCCGGAACATCAAGATCACCAGCTACCTGTGGAACGGTTCAACGGTGGCCTTCGCCCAGGTCCAAAGGGACAACCCGACATCCAAGTTCAAGCTCGGCGCCCTGCGTCCTACCGGAATGCTGGTCTGGGAAGCCCCGGCCGAGCAGGACCAGTATCTGTTCAACGACGTCGGAAGCTCACCTTACGAGGGAATTTCCCAACGGCACGCCAACGGCAAGAAGGCCCGCAACCAAGGGGAAAACGTCGGCGGCATCGCCACCTTCGGCGACCTCTCCGGCCGGGCCTTCGCGCTGAACATGGCCAAGTGGTTCACCCGCGAATACGCCGGCACCAAGGTCTGGCCCAACGGCCCCGACTTCATCGGACCCAACGACGCGTGGTATAGTCTCGACTCAAAAACCGGCGGTCCCTGAACCTCACTTCCGTTGAGTCCCGTTGATCCCGTTGCCGATTACCGTGCCGGCCGTCCAGAGGCATTCTTCCTCGCGGCCGGCGAACTGCCGCCCCTCGAAGGTATCCTAAGGCGGCTGAAGGTGCTGGATGGACCCGAAGTGGTCCTGCGGGCCGATCCCGCGGGCGCTGGCAACATGAACTGCACCCTGCGGGTCACCACGTCGGCCCGCTCGCTGATCGTCAAGCAGGCCCGGCCCTGGGTGGAGAGGTATCCTCAGTTCCCTGCCCCCGCGGATCGGGTGGTCCGCGAACTGGAATTCTACCAACGGGTGGCCCCCTTCCCCAACCTCGCCACGCGCATGCCCCGATTGCTGGCCGCGGCCGCCGAGTCTCACCTGCTGATCCTCGAAGACCTTGGCCAAGACGGCGACTTTACGTCGGTCTACGGTGATGCCACGTGGGAACTCGGGGAGCTGCGGACGCTCGGATCATTCCTCGCCGAACTGCACGCGACGTTCCGGGCGTCAAATCCAGACGCGGCCGCCGCCAACCGCGAAATGCGAGCCCTCAACCACGCCCACATCTTCCAAATCCCGTTCCAGGCGAAAAACGGGCTGAACCTCGAACAAATCTGTCCCGGCCTCGCCGAGTTGGCCCGGCCCATCCAGAACGACCCCGACCTCGCCGCCATGGCCGCGGAACTGGGCCAAAGATGCTACCTGAACGACGGGCCTTGCCTGCTTCACGGAGATTTTTTCCCCGGCAGCCTGATCCGCACGGCCACCGGACCGCGGGTGATCGATCCCGAGTTCGCCTTCTTCGGGATGGCGGAATTCGACGTCGGCGTGTTTCTCGCGCATCTGGTCCTCGCCCGGCAATCGCCGGCGCTGCAGCAGGCTTGTCTCGCGGCCTTCGACCCCGCCGCCGGGCTCGACCTCACCGTGTCCCGCCAACTCGCCGGCGTCGAAATCATTCGGCGCCTTTTGGGTTACGCCCAGCTTCCGCTCTCCGCCTCGCTCGCGGAACGCGGCCAGATGCTGGCGGTCGCCCGCGAATGGGTGCTGCGGCCGGCCCTGACCTCATATTTTCAGCCATGAAGCCCTTCCTCAGCCGTCGAGATTTCCTCGCCGCGACCGGCGGGGCGCTGCTGGCTGCCGGATGCGTGTCCCGCGGCAAACCGACCGAGCCCGACGGTTTGGCGGAACGAATCCGTGGCCTGCTGCTCGGCACCTACCTCGGTGACGCACTCGGCGGCCCGATTGAATTCCAGCCTCCCGACCAAGTGGCGGGCATCGCCAATCCTCCAAAGGCATGGCGGGACGATGAGGTGTGGGACGCCGACGCTCGCCGGCAGGCCGCCGAACGCCTTCGGCTCCGCTCCTACCGGGAACTCCGTCCGCGTCCGGAATCCTACGCCCATTGGCTGCCCGACGCCGCGCCCGGCACCATCACCGACGACAGCCGGCACAAGTTCGTCCTGTTCCACGCGCTGCGGGAGGCACAACGTCGCCATCGCCAACCCGATGTCCGCGGACTCGCGCAGGCCTACTTGGATTGGCCCCAGCTGCCCGCCCTTAGGAGGCGTCCCCGTTACCGCGAACTGTGCGCCGACTGGATCGAGGAATGGCAATTCGGTGCCCGCTGGGTGCTGGGTGACCGCGACGAGCACCGGGCGCTGCCACCGGAACGCATGTGGATTGGCCTGCCCACCTGCTGCGGCCAGATGACCTCGCTGCCGCTCGCCGCGGTCCACGCCGGTCGGCCCGAGGCCGCCTACCGGGCCGCCTACGAACTTGGATTCTTCGACAATGGTTTCGGCAAGGACCTCAATGCCGCGCTGGTCGCCGGCCTGGCGGCGGCACTGGCGATTCCGGCCGGCACGCCGGGCGCGGAAGCGTGGTCAAAGATCATCGCCACGCTTCGGCAAACCGATCCGTTGCGCCACGGTTCCGTCCGCTGGACCCACCGGTCGGTCGATCGCTGGCTCGATGTCGCGCACGCGCAGGTCGTGGCCGCCCAAGGTCGCCCGGCCCGCCTTTTCGCCGGACTCAACCGCGAGTTTGCCCAGACGACCAAGTGGGAGGCCCAGGTGCCGTTCACGGTGGTGTTTGCCTGCGCGGAATTCGCCGAATGGGATCCGTTCGCGGCCCTCCAGCTCAGCCTTGAATGGGGCCACGACTCCGATTCCTACGCCCAATTGCTCGGCGCCTTCGTCGGTGCGTTGAACGGCCCGGAAATCTTCCCGGCCGCATGGCGAAACATGGTCACGGAACGCCTCCGAGAAGACTACGAGGTGGAGATTGAAGCCGACACCCGGCTGTTGGTCCGGCTCCACCGCCAAACGCCCGCCCGGTGACCGTCAGCCCAAGCTGTTCCTGGCCGGCCGAGATTCCCCCTTGCCAGTCGGCCCACCCATCCCCGATTTTCCCGCATGGCAACTTCGGTCGCGGCGTCCGCACTCGACGCCGAGTTTTACAAGCCCGCGGATGGCTTCTTCCGCTCCCACGCCACCGCGCTGACGTTCGATGACGTCACGCTGGCGACGCTTTACTCGGACATCCTGCCCCGGGAGACCCAACTCGACACCCGCCTGGCCGAGGGGTTGGAGCTGCACGTCCCGATGGTTTCTGCCGACATGGACACGGTCACCGAATCCCGCATGGCCATCGCGATGGCCCAAAACGGCGGCCTCGGGCTGATCCACTACAACATGCCGGAGAAGGACCAGTTGTCGGAGGTCAGCCGGGTGAAGAACCACGTCCATGGCCTCATCCAGGAACCGATCAAGGTTTCGCCCGACCAGTTCATCGGCGATGTGCTGGCGGTCATCGAGAAAAAGAAATTCGCCTTCAGCACCTTCCCGGTCGTGGACGCCGACAACCGGCTGCTCGGGCTGCTACCGGGACACGTCGTCAAGCCCCGCTACGCGAAGCGCAAGGTGATCGAGTCCCTGCAGCCGCGAAACGAGGTCCGCACGATCCATGAGCGGGAACTGGGCAGTGACCCCATCGGGCGCGCAGACCGTTTCTTCACGGAGAACCCCGGCATCCACAAGCTGCTGGTCGTGGATGACGCCGACCGACTGCGCGGCCTCTTCACGATGAGCGACATCGAGCGCATCACCGCCGAGCGCAGCGCCCAAGTGAAGCCCGCCCGCGACGGCAAATTCCGCCTCTTGTGCGGCGCCGCCATCGCGACCACCCGCAAGGCCGACGGGACTTTGGATGATCAACGTATCCTCGCCCATGTCGGCGCCCTCGTGGAACGCGGCGCCGACGTGATCGCCGTCTCGACCGCCCACGGACATACGCGGGGCGTCGGCGACGTCGTGCGACTCGTCCGCGGTGCCTTTCCTGCCCTGCCCATTATCGCGGGTAACGTGACCAGTGGCGCCGGAGTGGACTTCCTCGCCGAGGCCGGGGCCAACATCATCAAGATCGGCCAGGGCCCCGGCTCCATTTGCACGACCCGGGTCGTCGCGGGCGTGGGCATCCCGCAATTGACCGCGCTTTACGTGGCCTCCCGCGCCGCCGCGGCCCGCGGAGTGACCATCCTCGCCGACGGCGGGATCACGAAGTCAGGCGACATCATCAAGGCCCTGACGCTGGCCCACGGCGTGATCTGCGGGGGCATGTTCGCCGGCTGCCCGGAAGCGCCGGGCCAGATCATGGAAATCAACGGCAAGCTGTTTAAGCAGTATCGCGGGATGGGCAGTCTCGCCGCGATGAAGGCCGGGTCCGCGGCGCGTTACGGGCACAGCACGTCTGACACGACGCGGAAGGTGGCGGCCGAAGGCATCGAGGCGCTCAAGGAAGCGTCGCCGCCGGTCGACCAGGTCATCGGCCAGATGGTCGGCGGCATCCAGTCCGGCATGGGCTATCTGGGCGCGGCCAACCTGGAACAACTGCGTTCACGGGCCCGCTACATCCGGGTCAGCTCGGCCGGCATGAAGGAAGCGGCCCCGCACGACGTAGTGGAGATCAAGACGTCGACGAATCCCAACTGAGATTGGGCCCTAGAACTTGAACGGGTCGTTGGTGACTCCGCACTGCGGGCAGCGGGAGCGTTCGACGGCCGGGTCGTCCGTGTAGACCGCGTTGCACTCGCGGCAGCGGAAGATTCGATCCTGCGCCGGTCCGGTCTGGATTTTCCGGACGCGGTATTCGTGCCGCAAGGCCAGCCCCGCAAGCGCGCCGAGCAGGCCGAACAGGAACAACGTGATCCAGAGTTCAGGGGACATTTCAGCGCAGGGGTAGGCCGCCGCCCCAGTTGAAGTTAAGCCGGCCCCATTGGAGGTCCGTCAGCGCTGAATCCGCCGCCTTCAGGCGACCCGGTAGCGGCGCAAACAACGCGCCCCGGGCCGCGGCCACAGCCGCCTGGTCCACCGCCGGCGAACCCGAGGAACTCACAAGACGGGCGACAATGACCTGCCCCCACGGATTAATCCCAACCTCGACCACGGAGGCCGGCAGCACTTCTCCGACGGGCGGGGCGACAGTGGCAATTTTCACCAACGCCCGGCCGCCGAGGGCCTGTCCGGTCGCGACCACCGTGTTGGCGCTGACCAGCGGCGCGGGCTTCAAGTTGAGGGGCACGGCGGGCACCGGGAGCCGCTCCGCCTTGGGCGGAATCGCCGCCAATGGAGCGGCCTGCCCCAGTCGTTGGGCGGCGACGTCCATGCCCAACCACCGCGGTGCGGCCTTGAATTCCTCGAGGGTGTAACTTTGCCCCGGGCGCAGGCGGAGCGCGGCCCCGGAAAACCCTTTCGGATCGGCCAAGGCAAAGCCGGTCGGCGAAGGCAGCAGTTCGCCCAGCGGTTCGGCGGTCGCCCGCGGATCGAACAGGTAATCCGGATGGGGAATCTCCACCGCAGGCGGCAAGGCAGGCCACCGGGTCAGGCCCGCCACCGAGGCTCCCATGATCCCCGCCAGGCTGAGCACCGTGACCAGCCAGCGTCCCGGGCCCCAATCTTGGTTTGGTGCTGCCGTCATGGCGTGCGCACCGGCAGGGCGCCAAAGATCACGCTGCGGATGCCTGCCAGCCGGGCCAGCCCCGCGATGTCCGCGAGTTGCTGCAAGCGCACGGTCCGATCCGCCTGGATGAGCAAGGTCTGGGCCCCGGCACCGGCCCCGACCCGCTGTTGCAACGCCCGCATCAGGGCCTCCCGGCTGATGATTTGGTTCTCGAAATAAAGCTGCTCGTTGGCGTCGACCGCGACGATCAGGAACTGTTCGCCCGCCCGGACCGTCGGCCCGGCATCACCCATGGGCAATTCCAGCCGAGCCCCGCGGGGGAGCACGAGGAATTGGTGAAAAGCGAACGCGAAGCCCAGCGGCACGAAAACGCAGAGCAGCGCCGCCAGGTCGAGCTGGCCGCGGAACGGCTTGGCGGTGCGGGGAAAGTGCATCATGGCTTCGACTGGGCAGTGCCCCCGTTCCCGTTGCCTCCGGCCGCGCCCGTGTCGCCGGCGGCCAGGCGGAGCGCTTCGGAGCTGGCGCGCTCCATGTCCAACACAATTTCGTTCACTCGACTGACGAGATAGTTGTAGGCGGCATAGGCCACCGCCGCGAGCGCCAGTCCCAGCGCGGCCGAGTAAAGCGACTGCATGAGGCCGTCGAACATTTCGCCCGGCGCCGCATAGCCGAAAGCTGTGCCGTCGGGCCGCCGCAGGCCGCGGAACACATGCGCCATGCCGAAGAGCGTGCCCACGAGGCCGATCAGCGGCGCCACCTGCGCGAGCGTGGCGAGGATCAGGAGACGCGCCTCCAGCCGGGGCACCTCTCCCTTGCCGACTTCCTCGATGATCTCAGTCACCCGCTCCCGGCCGCTGTCCCGTGCCAAGATCGCCGCCTTGACCAGCCGGGCCACCGGGCCGGGCGTGGCGTCGCAGATGGCAATGGCTTCCACCACGTTGTCCCGCTTGAGCACGTTACGCACGCCCGCGAGGAACTGGGTGGAGTCGATCTGTTCGCGATGGTAGAGCAGGAGCCGTTCGACGATGACGGCCAACGCCGCGCCGCTCAGCAGGATCAGGAACCAGAAGACCCCGCCAAACCCGGCGGCGGCCGGGGCGGCGGTAGGCTCGGCGGCGGCCAGCAGAAGCACAAACGGCATGGGCGGGTTATAGGCAGCGGCCGGAGGAACGGCCAAGGGCAATTGCGCCGGCCCGCCAAATTCGCGCGCAGAATTCCGTGTCTCAGTCCGGATTCCGGGCATACTCGGCCCGTCATGCCATTTCGCGCACTCGGTCTTGGTGACCGAATCCTCACCGCCATCCAGGAGGCAGGCTACACCGAGCCCACCCCGATTCAGACTGCCGCCATCCCGCCCGCGCTGGCGGGCAGCGACCTCATCGGCATCGCCCAGACCGGCACCGGCAAGACCGCCGCCTTCACGCTGCCCATGCTGACACGGCTGAGCAATTCCCCCGCCGGCCGCCGTGGCTGCCGGGCTCTGGTGCTGGCGCCGACCCGCGAATTGGTGGTCCAGATCGAGGAAAACGTCCGCGCCTACGGTAAACACATCCCGCTCCAGATCGCGACGGTCTTTGGCGGAGTCGGCGAGTCGCCGCAGATCCGGGCGCTGCGCTCCGGCGTCGACATCGTGATTGCGACCCCGGGACGGTTGCTCGACCTCATGGGCCAAGGTTTCGGCCAGTTCGATGGGCTCGAATTCCTCGTGCTCGACGAGGCCGACCGCATGCTCGACATGGGTTTCCTGCCCTCGATCCGCCGGATCGTGAAGCAATTGCCCACCCGCCGGCAGACGCTGCTGTTCTCCGCCACGCTTTCGAAGGACATCGAGGCCGTCACCAAGGAGTTCCAGCACCAGCCGAAGACCATCCAGATCGGCCGCCGTTCCAATCCGGCGGAAACCGTCACGCAGTTCGTCTACGAGGTGCCGATGCACCTGAAGCCATCGCTGTTGCTGCACCTGCTCGAAGACCCCTCGCTCGACACGGTGCTGGTCTTCACCCGCACCAAGCACGGCGCCGACCGCGTTGCCCGTAAGCTCGAACAGGGCGGCATCCGGACCGGCACGCTGCATTCGAACCGTTCCCAGAACCAGCGGCTTCGGGCACTCAGTGACTTCAAGGCCGGCACGGTCCGAGTGCTGGTCGCCACCGACATCGCGGCCCGCGGCATCGACGTCGACGGCATCTCGCATGTCGTGAATTACGACTTCCCGATGCACGCGGAGGATTATGTCCACCGCATCGGCCGCACCGGTCGCGCCCAGGCGATCGGCGACGCCATTAGCTTCGTCACGCCGGAGGATCACGACGCCCTTCGTTCGCTGGAGAAATTCATTGGCCGCGGGGTAGTCCGGAAGCGGGCCGAAGGCTTCAACTACGCCGCCGCACCGGCTCCTCGTCCCGCCGGCGCCCAAGACCGGCGTCCGCAACCCGCCCGCGGAGGCCGTCCCGGCGGGCGCCCCGGCGGTGCGCCCAAGCGTCCCGGCGGTGGCGGTGGTGGTGGCAGCCCGCGGGGCGGATCTTGGCGTCCCCGCCATCGCTGAACCACCCAGCCCGGATTCACTTGGCCTTTCACCACGTCATGAAGCGCCGGGAAAGTTTGCGGGATTAGCCGTTGCAGGGCCGGGGTTTTCGGGGATGCTCATCGCCTCTGGCAGACGGCTTTCTGTCTCCCGACTTAGCAATTCCGCTCACGGCCTCCTCAATCCGTGCCGCCCGCGCTCCGTGGGTCCAGTCGCGAGTCCGCAAGGATTCTCCCAGTCTGCGGCCCCATGCCGGTTCAACGCTGATCCGGTCCAGACCGCTACAGGCATCGGCCTGACTGATTCAAATGAAAGAAGAACACATCGAAGTGGAAGGCACCGTTCACACCGTCCTTCCGGCCACCATGTTCCGGGTCCAGCTCGACAACAAACACCTCGTGCTGGCCACCATCTGCGGCAAGATGCGCAAACGCTGGGTCCGCCTCACGGTGGGTGACCGGGTGAAAATGGAGATGTCCCCCTACGACCTGCACAAGGCCCGGATCACCTGGCGGCTTCGCTAGGCGGCGCCTCCCTGTCATCTCGCCCAAGCAAAAGGCGCGGCTTTTCGCCGCGCCTTTGTCGTTCCTAGAAACGGAACCGATCGCCTCTCACTGGCCGGTGAATTCCAGCCGGACGATCTTCGAATCCTTATTGTCGCCCCAATTGGTGCCGAACTCGATCAGGTAGAGGCAACCGTCTGCGCCCAGTTCGAGGTCCATCGGGCGCTTGAACTTCGTGTTGGGCATGAAGCGCTGCATCTTCGCGATGTTGTTCTTCTCATCCAGCTTCACCGCGATGATCCAATCCCGGGTCCACTCGTAGATGAACAGGGTGTGGTCGAGTTCCTTCGGCAGCTTGTGTGGGGATTTCAGGTTCTCGTCGAAGTAATAGACCGGTCCCGCCATCGCCGTGCGCCCGCCGGAGCCCACGACCGGAAACTTGGTGGACGCCGAGGCCGGATAATACACGAACGCGGGCTGCGCCGGCGGCAGGTCCTTGATCCCGGTATTGTTCGGCGAATTGTTCACCGGATGGGCCGCGTCGTGGAACACCGGCTTGAAATCCGCCGCCATCCACGGCTCGGGTTTCGCCGGCAGCGCCGGCCATTCCGCCTCGGGTTTGCCGGCCTTCTTCGCTTCGTTGCGCTGCTTGTTCGCCTCGTCGTAGGCGCGTTTGGCGTCCTCGTGCTTCTGCCGTGCGACATAGTCCACAGGCGCGTAGGGTTTGTTGTTGGCCACGAACAGCGGCCAGCCAAAGAAGCCGGGGCCGCGCGCCTGGTTCACCTCGTCGTGACCAGCCGGGCCGCGCTGCTCGTTGGGGCCGCCAGCGTCCGGACCGACTTCACCCCAGTAGAGGAAGCCGGTCTTCGCATCGACCGAGATGCGGAACGGATTCCGGTTGCCCATCACGTAAACTTCCGGCCGCGTCCCCGCCGTGCCGGGCTTGAAGAGATTGCCCTCGGGAATGTCGTAACCGCCGGCGGCCTTGGGTTTTACCCGGAGGATTTTGCCTGCCAAGGCATTGGGATTTGCCGCCGTGCCCTGCGCATCCCAAGGATAACGGCCGGGGCGCGGGTCGTTCGGGGAATAACCGTCAGAGTCGAAGGGGTTCGTGTTGTCGCCGACCGAAACGTAGAGGTTGCCGGTGGCGTCGAACGCCAGCGAACCACCGACGTGGCAGCACTGTTCCCGCTGCACCGGGATGTCGAGCACGGTCACTTCGCTGGCCATGTCGAGGGCGTCGCCCTTCAGGGTCAGCCGAGACACCCGGATGATGCCCGACTTGCCGCGGCCGTCGTTGCCGGTCTCGGTCAGCGAATGGTTCACGTAGATCAAGCCATTCTGGTCAAACTTCGGGTCCAAGGTCACCCCGAGCATGCCTTCCTCCAGACCGCTGAAGACGGGGATCGTCCCGATCACGACGGCTTCGGCCGCGCCCGGCTTGATCATCTTGATGACGCCCTTGCGCTCCACGAGGAAGACGCGCCCATCCTTGGCCACGGCCAGCTCCATCGGATCGATGAGCGTGTCCTTCAGCTCGCCGTCCACCGTGCGGTCCTCGTCGAGGACGACCTTGCGAAAGGAGGCTTCGGGCGGCAGGAAATTGTCGCCGCGGAAGATGCCGGCCGCACCGGTGGTGGCCGTCTGGGTCTGCTGACCTGAAACGGCCCAAGCGAATACCGCCGAGGCCGCAAGGATGGGGAATTTCATGCGCGCCGATGGACTAACGGGAGGGCCCCGGTAATCAATCTTGTTTCGCGGAAAACACCGGAACCTCACCGAGCCGCTTGCCTCGCTCCGGCCCGCTCCCTAGCTTCCGCGCGACTTCGCGCATGAAGATTTACATCGACGGACAGTTCTATGACGAGGCGAGTGCCAAGATCAGCGTTTTCGACCACGGCCTGCTTTACGGCGACGGCGTGTTCGAGGGCATCCGCATGTATCACAACCGGGTGTTCAAGCTGCGCGAACACATTGAGCGCCTCTACTGGTCCGCCAAGGCCATCCTGCTCGACATCCCGATGACGCAGGAGGAGATGATCGCCGCCACCGTCGAGACCTGCCGCCAGAACGGACTCCGCGACGGCTATATCCGGCTGCTGGTCACCCGCGGCAAGGGCACCCTCGGCCTGGATCCCCGCCGCTGCCCGAAAGCGTCGGTCATCATCATCGCCGCGAACATCCAGCTGTATCCCGAGAAGTATTACCAGGAAGGCCTCACCATCGTCACCGTGCCGACCACGCGGATGCTGGTGAACTCGGTCAACCCGGCGATCAAGTCGCTGAACTACCTCAACAACATCCTCGCCCGCATCGAGGCCAACAACGCCGGCGTCGAGGAGGCGATCATGCTCAATTCCGAGGGCTTCGTCGCGGAATGCACCGGGGACAACATCTTCATCGTCCAGAAGGGCAAGCTGTTCACCCCGCCACTAAGTGCCGGTGCGCTCTACGGCATCACCCGCAACACGGTCCTGGACGCCGCCAAGGAACTCGGCATCACGTCCGCCGAGCCTAACCTGACGCGCTACGACGTCTACAACGCCGACGAGATGTTCCTGACCGGCACCGCCGCCGAGATCATCCCGGTGGTCAAGGTGGACGGCCGCGTGATCGGCACCGGCACGCCCGGACCGGTGACCGCGAAGCTGCTCGCCGCCTTCCGCGAAAAGACCAAGACGGACGGCGAAGTGATCTTCGCCTGAGCCGCGTCGGATCCGGCAAAGGGCGCCCATGATTTACCGGATCGCAACCATGGCGGACTGGCTGAAGGCCATGTCCGCCGGTTTTTTCCAGAGCGCTGACCTGGCCGGCGAGGGGTTCATCCACCTCGCCGAGCGCGAGCAGGTTCAGGGCGTTTTCAACCGCTACTACTGCGAGCAGCGGGAACTGGTCCTGCTCGCGGTAGACGAGACCGTCCTCGATATCCCTTTGCGCCGGGAAAACACGAGCGGCGGCACCGAACTCTTCCCCCACGCCTACGGTCCCTTGCCCCTCGCCGCGGTGCGTGGCCACGCCCTGCTCGCGGTGGATGCCGATGGTCGGGTCCTTTGGCCGGACGGCTGGTAAACCTCCTTGCCCGGGGTCCGGCACGGCACGGCGGGAAGACTAGTCCTTTGCCCCATCTCGCCTCGTCTACGTAAGGTTACGTATGGCGGACCCCGGTGCAGGCGCAGTTGAATGGCGGCGTGAAGAACATCGCCTTCCATCGCCTCCTGACCTGCACTGCCGCCGGACTGCTCCTGGGCACGACCACCGAGGCCGCCGGCCTTCTCGGCAAAATCGCCAAGCTCGCCGAAAAGAAGCCCGTTCCCTTTGAGCTCCAAACCGCGCCGGAAACCCTCGCGAAGGACTACCTCAAGCTGGACAAGCTGGAGCCGCTCAAGGGCATGAAGCGCGTGGCCTTTCCCGCCTTCCAGGTTGAGTTCGAACTGGAGAGCAACGAGAGCGCGACGTCCGTTGCCCGGCAGGTCGGCGAAGGCGGTGGCGCCCAGGCCTCGGTCAGCACCCGGTATTTCCTCAAGGGCGTGGACGACGCGCTCTGCCAGAAGGTCACCGACCAGCTTTACGCCAGCGTGACCGCCCAGTTCCAGGCCGCCGGCTTCGAGGTCGTGGGCCTCGACGCCGTGAAGGCGGCCGCGAGCTTCGCCAAACTGCCCCTCAAGCCCACCCCGTTCCACATCGACAAGAGCAAACACGACTCCGTGTTCTGCGCCCCGCAGGGCATGCAAACCTATTTCAAGCCTGGCGACCAGCGGCTTGAATTCGGCGGCCTGTCCTTCAGCGCACTGGACTGGAACGGCGCCTACAAGGCCCTCGGCCAGGAGCTGGACGCGGCCCTGATCGAGGCCCGCTTCGTCGTCACCTTCTGCGACCTCGAAGGCAGCAAGCAGGGCTTCTGGCAGACCTACGGCAACACGGCCAGTGCCTCGGTGAAGAGCACGCTCGCCCTCACCTTCCTGCCCGGCGAAACGCGGTTCTGGGTCCAGACCGGCAACACCAAGGCGACCATGTTCAAGCCGAACACCTTCGTCGCGCTGACGCTGAAGCACCCGGTCATGGCCGGGAAACAGCTCTTCGAGGTCAAGGACATCACCACCACCGGCCAGAAGCTCGGCGACGCCGCCGTGACCGCGCTCGGCGTGGTTTCTTCCCTGAGCGGCGGCCGCAACATGAGCAGCCGCACCAAGCAGTATGAGGCCCACGTCGACGGCGCCGAATACGCGGAAGTGGTCCAGACCTACGGCGACGCCGTGACCAAGATGTTTGTCAGCCAGCTCAAGGCTGCCCAGTAAGCGCAGTGTGTGAGGAACCGCAGGGTAAGCCGTCCCGGGCAACCGGGGCGGCTTTTTCCGTATGGAAATTGCGCCAACATGCCATCGACCCAAAGTCTCAAAGGATCACGCCTTCTGGCCGGAACTGTTCAAGCAATGAAACCCTAACTGGCGTTCCGCCACCTGGGAAACTCACACCAAAGATCATGCCTTGGCCCGGGCGAGCCATGGCAGAAAATCCAACCAGCTTCGCAATAGCTCGGTGAGCGAGACCACTGGAGTGACCGTGGAGTCGATTGAATCACCCGGCACCGCCCCCGTGACTTGGGCTATGCACTCTCGCTCAAGCGCCTGCTCGACTTGGCCGCGCCACCAGTCGTTAACCGTGTAAACGTCAAAACTCACTGAGTTTGGTGCCGACCTATGGATCCGAATGATGAAAGTCCCGGCCTCGGCCACCATGCGTTTCCGAACCGCCTGCTCGACACAGTGCACGGCGATCAGCTCACGCAATTCACGCGCCGGCAGCGCCCCAACTCGACCGCCCGACCAACGCACGGTCACTCGATCATGAAACTGGAATCCGGCAGGGAGCGTCCGGTTTCGGATTTCAACGACCAAAACAATCCCTGCGATCAACGCGCTCAGAACCAGGAATGCCAGCCATCGCTTCATCGTCCCATTCTGCCGGCAACCGCCAAGCCAACTTGAACATCCAACACGAGCGCAATCAGACCGAGGTCACCGCCTCGTTCAATCGACTTCAGCCCACGTTTCCGGCACGTGGCGGCGAATCGGGTGGTTTCGCGGTGTGGTGCGAGGGCTGCCAGTAACCGTTCGAACGCATCTGCTTCGCCCACAGTTCCCATCGCTCTTCCGGGCTGGCGGCCAGACCTAGGGCGTGCTGCGACTTTTCCCCCTCGTCCAACCCGCGGACGTGGCGGAGCCGCCTGAGGAGTCGGGCGGCGCGGACGGGCAGCGGGACGTTTTTTTGGGCGAGGTTGTTCATCGGCCACCCCCGCAACCTACCGGCGCCGGGAAGCTGGAGCAATCCGGCTGATGAATCGGACTTCCAAAGTCCCACCACAATTACGGCGAATCCGACCGCCGATCGCGCCAGCGCCTTGAACGTGAGGGCCTGCCCTTGCTCGGGCGGTCATCAACCGAATGGACCGCCACGACTTCAATCTGAATGGGCGGCTGATTGGTGGCGAGATGCTGAGCCCAGATCCGGGCGGCAGCCCGGCCGAGCGACTCAACTTCGGATTTCGAATCGCCGGCAAACTCCAGTTCCAGCATCTCCGTTTCGCGGTAGGGCCGCGCGCCGACAAAGATGAACTCTCCGTGGGGCAGATCGCCCATCAGGCCCAACTCAGTGGAGAACCGCGGATGCTGGAAAGTTTCCGAAGCCGACTGAACCAGCTCCGGAACCGGTTGCACGAAGTAGCTCGGCAGCGGGCCGAATTGCACCCGGACCAGACCACGCCACGGCGGAGTTGCCGAGGTGAAGATCCTTTCAGCGAGGGCACCCGCCAGCAGGGCGAGAGCCACTGCAACCAGCCACCAGACGACTTGTTTCCGGGGAAACCTCATCAGAAACCGAGATGCCTCCGCCGCCATTGGCGGAACGAATTCCGCCGATCCTGCGCGCTGGTCAACGTGACGGTTTCAAGAAACTTGCCGGGGTCGGACGGCGCGTTCGTCTTTAACTGGTCTAGCCATAGCTGCACCGCCTTCTCGCCGAGGAGCTTCACTTCGGTCTCTGTCCGACCGACAAACTTCAACTCGATGATTGAAGTGCCTCGAAACAGATCGGCCCTTAGGTATCGGAAAGCCTCAACTGGGAGTCCGGTGACCTTCTCCAGTTCGCGTCGGAACACCGAGTCGGTGAAGGTGTTGGAGGCGGACTCGAACCTCTCCTGCAGGAAGTAAGGGTTGAAGGGGCGGTTGGTCCAATTCTCCGGACTCTTTTCGACTTTCACCCTGACGATCGCCCGCCAATGCTGGTTAAACTTAGCCAAGCGCCAAGTTCCGACCACCAACAAAACAGCCCCGGCGGCTAAACCAAGTGCCAACATCCATGCACATTGGCGGTCACTTCGCATCCGCCATCTCTCGCTCCGTCTTCAGCCGCAACTGGCCGCACGCGGCGTCGATGTCGTGGCCCTTTTCCAGGCGGAGCGTCGTGGTGACGCCCTGGGCTTCGACGGCGGCGGCGAAGGCGCGGCAGGCGTCTTCCTCGGGGCGTTTCCAGGCGAGTCCCTCCACAGTGTTGTAGGGAATCAGGTTCACCTTGGCGTGCAGACGCCGGGCGAGCGAGCCCAGCGGGAGCACCTGTTCGCGGCCGGCGTTCACGCCGTCGATCAGGATATATTCGAGGGTGATCATCTTGCCCTTCTTTTCGACGTAGTATTCGCAGGCCGCGGTCAGGTCGCGGAGCGGATACTTGCGGTTGATGGGCATGATCTGGACGCGGACGTCATCGGTCGCGCCGTGCAGCGAGATGGCGAGGCGGAACTGCTCCGGTTCGTCGGCCAGGCTGCGGATGCGCGGGACGACGCCGCTGGTCGAGATGGTGATCTTGCGTGCGCCGATGCCGGCACCCCACGGCGCGTTGAGCGAACGCAGCGCGGTCATCAGGTGGTCGTAGTTGGCCATGGGTTCGCCCATGCCCATCACGACGATGTTGTTCACCACGCGGTCAGCCTCGACGCGCTCGGCGACGGGCAGGCCGGCGTTCCAGCGCTCCACCGCGAGGATCTGGCCGGCGATTTCGTGGGGTTCCAGGTTACGTTTCCAGCCGTCGAGACCGCTGGCGCAGAACCGGCAGCCATAGGCACAGCCAACCTGCGTGGAGATGCAGAGCGTGTGGCGGTCGCTGCGTTCGCCGTAAAGAGCCGGGTTGGCCGGAATCAGCACGCTTTCGATGAAGCTACCGTCGGTGAGCCGCCAGAGAAACTTGCGCGTGGTGTCGCGGGCTCCCTGCACGGTCACCAACGCTGGCAGGGCCAGGCCATAAGCGGCGGAAAGCTTTTCCCGCAGCCCACGCGGGAGGTTGCTCATCTCGTCCCAAGTCGCCGCCCGCTTCGCGTAGAGCCAGCCCAACAACTGGTCGAGGCGATAGGCAGCCTCGCCCCAGACGGCGAACTGGGCGGCGAGCGTGTCGCGGGTTTGGGAGCGAATGTCGGGGAGCACGGCGGGAAGAATGACCAAGGTGCAATGACCAGCGGCGAGGGGGCGCTACTTCACGGGGAGCGGTTCGTTGCCCAGGACCGGAGCGGGCGAACTTGCCTTCTTCCCCTTGAACTTCAGCGCCAGATCGTCGAGCAGGGTGTAAACGACCGGAATGACGTAGAGCGTCAGGAACGTTGAGCTGAGCATGCCTCCAACCACCGCGACCCCCATCGGCCGCCGGCTTTCCGCGCCGGCCCCAAACCCGATGGCGATGGGGAGAATGCCGGCGATGGTCGAAAACGCCGTCATGAGGATGGGCCGCAACCGCACCCGGCCGGCCTCTTCCATCGCACTGTGCGAATCGGCTCCGGCGGCGGTGCGCTGGTTGGCGTATTCGACCAGCAGGATGGAGTTCTTGGTGACCAAACCGATCAGCAGCACCAAACCGATCTGGCTGAAGAGGTTGATGTTCATCGCCGGGATCGGCGGGTAAACACCCATGCGCCCGCCGCTGTCCAGCAACCAGAGCGCACCAAACGCGCCCACGGCCGCCAGCGGCACGGCCAAGATCACGGTGAACGGATGGACCAGGCTCTCGAACTGCGCGGCGAGGGTCATGTAAACGATGACCATCGCCAGTCCGAGCACCCACCAGATCTCCGACGAGGCGTCGGCCAGATTCTTCGCGTCGCCTTCCCACGCATAAAGAAAGCCCGCGGGCAGTTCCGTCGCGAGCAGCGGTTCGACCAACTTCACCACCGTGCCGATCGGCACCGCGCCGGGCGAAGCGGTGACGCTCGCGGAACGGAGCCGGCCGTAATGGCTGATCGAGTTTGGGGCGGCGCCCTCGGTGCGCGTCACCAACGAGCTGAGCTGGATAAGCTCGCCCTGGGCATTGCGGACGAAGATGCGGTCCAAGTCCGACGGGGTGAGCCGTGAGTTGCGCTCCAACTGCCCCATCACGAGGTATTCCTTGCCCTCAACTTTGAGGCGACTGAGGTCCAACCCGCCGAACAGGATCTGCATCGTGCGGGAGATGTCCTCGATGCTGACCCCGAGTGCGGCGGCCCGGTTCCGGTCAATGCCCACGCGCAGCTCCGGCTTGTTGACCTCGTAGCTGACACGGACGTTCTTCAAAAGCGGCTGGCCGGCAGCGTTGGTGAGGCCACGGAGCCGGTTCGCCAACCCGTTGGCCGTCACGCTGAGCGCGTCGAGATCCTGGTTTTGGAGCACCAGTTCAAACGGTGAGCTGTTGAAGCTGACTTCAATGGCCTTCGGCAGATTGGCGATGGCCAGTCCGCCTTCAACCTCGGCGAACATCCGGTCCGCGACGCCGCCGGGCGCATTGACGATCTCCTGAACCGACCGTTCCCGATCGCTGCGGTCGGTGAAGGTGACGAACACGATGCCGAAGCTCGCCTGTCCGGGGCCGCTGAAACCGGGCGCCACCATCGCGCCGTAGCTGGAAACCTCAGGCACCGACTTGATGATCTCCTCCGCCTTGTAGAGCTGGCGGTCGGTGAACTCGCTGGTGGAGCCGTTCGGCGTGATCACCATGGCGAACATGCGTCCCTTGTCCTCCATCGGCAGGAAGTCCTTCTCAAGTAGCAGATAGAAGGGGGCAACCACCGCGATACTGGCCGAGAAAACGCCAACAATAATACACACACCAACAACAGCACGCGCCAACCACGGTAGTTTTGCGAAGGGACTCACGAGCGCACCCGCCAACCGTATACAAGGTCTAACCGTCCGAACGTATGAATTGGTAAACCACCGGAGCATTGCCTCAAAAACCCCAAAGATCCCTTTCGGTTTTTCCTCGTGCACCGGCTTCAGCACCCGCGCAGCCAGCGCCGGGGAAAGCGTCAGCGCCACGAACGCCGAGATGATGACCGATCCCGCGATGGCGACCGCGAACTCGACGAACAGCCGGCCGGTGGTGCTCTTCTGGAAAGCCAGCGGGGTAAAGACCGCCACGAGCGAAATCGTGATCGCAATGACCGCGAAGCTGATTTCCTCCATCGCTTTGAAGGCCGCTTTCATCGGGGGCATGCCTTCTTCCACGTGTCGGTAGATTGCCTCCAAGACCACGATGGCGTCATCCACGACGATGCCGATGACCAGCACCAGCGCGAGCATCGTCAGGATGTTGATGGAGTAACCGAAGGCGTAGAGCACCGCGAAGGTGCCCACGATGGACACCGGGATGGCGACCGCGGGGATGAGCGTGGAACGGAAGTTGTGGAGGAACAGCAGGATGATCAGCACAACCAGTCCGAACGCCATCGCCAGCGTCTCCCAGACCTCGCTGATGGATTTCTCGACGAAGATGGAGCTGTCGTAGCCGACCCAGATGTCGCAGCCCTGCGGCAAGGTCGGCCGGATCGCTTCCATCTCCTCCTTGATCGACTTGGCCACCGCCACGGTGTTGGCCTTCGCCTGCTTCACGATGCCCAGGAAGATGCACGGCTTGCCGCGGGCGCGGGCGATGGTGCGGTAATCTTCGGCCCCGATTTCCGCCCGGCCGATGTCGCGGAGCCGGACCAGCGTGGCCCCCTCGCTGCGCACCACCAGGTTGTTGAACTCGTCGGCCGACTTCAGCTCGCCGCGGGTCTGGATCGTCATTTCGCGGTCCAGGTTCTCCACCCGGCCGCTGGGCAGCTCGATGTTCTGCTGACGCAACGCGCGTTGGACGTCGAGCACGGTCACCTGCCGGGCGGCCATCTTTTCGGAATCCAGCCAGAGGCGCATGGCGAAGCGCTTCTCGCCGCCAATCGTGATCGATGACACTCCGGGCACGCCTTGGAAGCGCGGCTTCACCTGGCGTTCCGCCAACGTGGTCAGCTCCAAAGGCGAATAGCGGTCGCTGTTGATCGCGATCCAGATGATGGGCTGGGCGTCGGAATCCTGCTTGGCGACGATGGGCTCTCGGATGTCCAGCGGCAGCGCGCCGCGCACGCGGGACACCCGGTCACGCACGTCCTGCGCGGCGACGTCGATGTCACGGGACAGGTCGAACTCGATGCTGATGTTGGAGACGTTTTCGCGGCTCTCGGACCGCAACGTCTTGATGCCCTCGATGTTGTTGATCGCCTCCTCCAGCCGTTCCGTCACCTCGGTCTCGACCACCTGGGCGTTGGCCCCGGGATAGACCGTGGACACGCTGATCACCGGCGGATCAATATCGGGCAGTTCGCGAACCGGCAGGCGGGTGAGGCCGATCACGCCGAACAGGATCAGCGCGAGATTCAGCATCGTCGCAAGGATCGGCCGCTGGATGGAAACGCGGGAAAGGATCATGGCGTGGGCCTCAGTTCAGGTAAGCCGCGGGGACATTTGTCGAGAGCCGCACAGGCGCGCCGGGGCGGAGCTTCTGGATGCCCTCGACGACCACCAGTTCGCCCGGTGTCAGGCCGCCGAGCACCTCGACCCTGCCGGCCAGCCGCAGGCCGATCTTGATCGGCTTCATGAATGCGGTGTTGGTGGCAGTCACGGCGAACACCATCGTCGTGTCGCCGTTGTTGATGATCGCCGGCTCGGGAATAACCAAGGCGCTGTCCCGCAATTTCAGCGTGAGGTTCAGGCTGGCAAACATGCCGCCGCGGAGCTTGCCGCCGGGGTTGGCGATGCGGGCCTTCACCAGCGCCGTGCGGGTGCCGGCGTCCAGTTGCGGCGAGATGAAGTAGATTTCGCCCTTGAAGGAATCCTTCGGGTGCGCGGCCACGGTGAACTCGACCTGCTGGCCCAACGACAGTTCACCGAGATAACGCTCCGGCACACCGACCTCGACCTTGACGGTGTCCAGATCCACCAAGGCGGTCAGCAACGTCGCCTTGCTGATCACCTGCCCCGGGCTGATCTGCCGCGCGCTCGTGTAGCCGGCGAAGGGCGCGATCACCCGGGCATCCTTCAACTGGCGACGCATCACGTTCACCGCGGCCTCATTGGCGGAGAAATTGGCGTCGGCCTGATCGTATTCCTGCTGCGAGATCAGCTTGTCGGCGAGCAACTGCTTCACCCGATCAAACGAGGTCTTCGCGAGCTGAAGATTGGCCTCCGCCTGGGCGAGCAGGGCGGCGAACTTCGTGTCGTCGAGCGCCACCAGCAGGTCACCTTTCTGCACCTTCTGGCCCTCGCTGAAGTTGATCTCCCGAACGATGCCGTCGGTTTCCGACTTCAGTTCCACCATCTCGTTGGGAGTCACGGTGCCGACGAGCCCAATGGATTCCACCACGGGCTGCTGTTTCGTCGGCACGGCGATCACCTGCACGGCCATGCCACCCGCAGCGGCCGCTCCGGCTCCGGCGGGCTTGGGTTTGCAGGCGGAAAGGGCCAGCACGGCGGCCGTCAAAAGGCAAAGCGGGAGGCGTGACATGCGTTCCATCGAAGTTCCCGTCAGGCTCTCCGCTCCACCGGATGGACGCTAGGTTTTTTCGGGACGCCCACGGAAGGCCGATGACGGCCCACCATAGGGCATCTCACCGCCGAACGGTCCGCACCTGAAACCGCTCGGCCTGCCGGGAACGGAGACGACGCAGCGCTGCGCGAAGGCTGGCACCCAACTCGCGGGCGGAGGGCAGCGTTGAGCCGGCAACCAGCAGCCGGTTTTCGAAGTCGTCGAGCAGGATCACCCGAGCCTCGGCAAATTGCTCCGCTACCCTCGGCAAGGCGCGCGTCCAAGATTGCCCCGGGGAGAGCAACAAATTGAACAACGCGACACCGTCCGGCCGGAGCCGTGCCCGGATGAGCGCCGGCAGGGTCTCCCAGCAGGCAGCGGGCTTGACCACATCCCCGTCCACCGGCACCGAAAGGTCATCGAGCAGCAACCCCAACGGTGGTCCCGGACGGCGGAGCCACGCAACGGCATCGGCATGATGCCAGTCAACTTGCGGGGTCCAGTGGGGACAATGCCGGCGAAATAGTTCGTAAGCCTCCCGATCCAAATCGACCGCCGCAAAACGACGAGTCCAGCCCAGGGCCGCGAAAGGGGCCAACATGCCGCCGCCGGCAAAACCCAGCATCCCGACCGGACCGGCCGGCGCGAGGACCGCGACCAACCCCGCCAGCAGGTCAAACACGCTCTGGGTCGGCCCCGGAGTGGTTCGCAGTTC
The DNA here is from genome assembly GCA_964602595.1 of uncultured Verrucomicrobiota bacterium. Classification (GTDB taxonomy): domain Bacteria; phylum Verrucomicrobiota; class Verrucomicrobiia; order Limisphaerales; family UBA9464; genus CAIWAH01. Next base: position 210,613 of record CAZRRO010000011.1, read on the forward strand.
ACTGATGACCACACCATGCTGGCTCAGCCGCAGCCCGTGCCGGGTGGAGGTAATGTCCATGTTTGGACAGGAAACCGCGCCGGCGGCGGGAAACGAAGCGAGAAACCGCGAAGTCCCTTCGGCGGAAGGCGGTTACGCGAGATTTTGGAAAATGAACCTTGCGCCCGCAAAGCCACCCTCTACCGTCCGCCCACTTCGATCGCGGGGTGGAGCAGCCCGGTAGCTCGTCAGGCTCATAACCTGAAGGTCCTAGGTTCAAATCCTAGCCCCGCAACCAA
>CAZRRO010000012.1:0-203061 GCA_964602595.1 uncultured Verrucomicrobiota bacterium
GCTACGGCATGAAGGAATGCGAACTCTGCGACAGCGGCGACTGGCGTCCGGGCGCAACGTGCGCCGTTCCTGAGCGCGCCGAGGCGGCCGTCGGTTACGACGCCGAGGCGGAGGCTGCGGTGCAGGCCATCACGGACCAAATATTGTCCCAGATGAAGTGAATCCAGAACTGGAACAGCGACTCCGCGGTGTCGGCTCCGCAAAGCCTAATGCGGGCGCGTCGGCGTCTGTAATCGACGCTGTTGAGGCGGCGGCGAACTTGGTGCTGCCAGAGGAGGTCCGTTCCTTCTATCTGGCGTTTGACGGTATCGTTTTTGAGGAAGGCGCCCTGGAATTTCTATCGCTGACGAAGGCTGACGCTCTTCGACGAAGCATGGCGAGCATGGGGTTTAATCGCTCGTGGAGTTACTGGCCGCTGACGGAAAACAACGATTCGAACCCGATTTGTGTGGTATGTTCTGGGCCTATGCGCGGATTCGTGGTGCAGGTATTTCACGACGATAAGCCAAAGCTTAAGGGAAGGAGTTTCGGTGCTTTTCTCGAAGCAACACTCGACTTCATCTCGAAGGACGAATGGTCGTTGGAGTTCATGCCGTCAGAATTCGATCAGGCTCAACGGACGGCCCATGACATCGAAACCGCGCGGGCTTTACTTGGGGAAGCTTCAATGAAGATCGAGGGAGATCTCGAGCGAGGGCAAATGGAGTGTTTTGCTGCCTGGCTCTTTGGAGAAGAACAGTGGGCTGAAGTCGCGAAATTGCTTGAGACTGGGGACGAATATGTTCGTCGAGATGTTGCCGACCGCCTGAGCGCGATGCAGCACCCGCGGGCGAGACGAGCTGTTGGCGACAGCAAACGAGACTTTCGCTCGTTCGTGGTCAAGTGCGGCGACTTCCTTACGAGGGCAGGGTTCCGGGTCGATATTGACGAGCATTGCCAACTCCAAGTCTTGGACGGACCGATTTGGCTGAACATGGAGATGTTCTTTTCTGAGCGTGCCAGACAAGACCTTGAGCAGTTTTTGATCGAGCGGACAACGCACTTGGTGCAACTGAAGCGCCAGCGTTCTTCGTGAGTTGGCTTCCATTTGCGGTGAAAGAATTATGAAAGTTGCAATCATCGGTGGTGGCGGGCGGGTGGGTTCGTGTGCGGCGTTCGCGCTGCAATGCGGCGGACTCGTCTCGCAGATCCAGATTCTCGACGCCAACAAGGACCTCGCCGACGGCGAGGCGCTGGACCTGCTGCACGGCAGCGCGTTTGCCGGCGACCAGAAGATCTATTCCGGCGACTATGCCCGGGCGGCCGACAGCGACATCTTCCTGATTACCGCCGGCCTGCGCCGCAAGCCGGATGAGTCCCGCCTGGACCTGATCAACCGCAACGTCGCGCTGTTCGTGGGCATCCTCGACAGCATCAAGGCGGCTAGCTTCCGGAAGGACGCGCACATCTTCGTTGTTTCGAACCCGGTGGACATCCTCACGCAGCTGGCGGTCCAGCGGCTGGGGTTGCCGTGGCCGCAGGTTTACGGCTTGGGCACGATGCTCGACACGTCGCGCTTCAGTTCGCTGATCGCGGAGGAGCTCAAGCTCGCCCCGAAGCAGGTGAAGGCGCTGATCCTCGGCGAACACGGCGATTCGATGTTGCCCGTGTGGTCGAGCGCGAGCGTGAACGGTCTGCCGCTGGCCGGATTGCCGGAATGCACTCCGTCGTTCCAGAATGCGGTCTTTGAACGCACCAAGGGCAGCGGGGCGGAGGTCATCAAGCGAAAGGGCGGCGCCGGCTGGGCGGTGGGCATCGCGATTCGCGATGTGATTCATGCCGTGCTGCTGAACCAGCAGACGCTGCTGCCGGTTTCGTCACTGATCCAGGGTGCCTACGACATCCGCGACATCTGCCTGAGCGTGCCGAGCGTCGTTAGCCGCAAGGGCGTGGAGAAGCACGTCGAGATCAAGCTGTGGCCCAAGGAACAGATGGCGTTGCAGGCTTCGGCGCGGGCGTTGAAGGAAACTCTGGCGAAGGTGAAGGCCTGAAGAAATGACCAAGGACCAATGCCCAATGCCCCGATGGAGACTCCGGGAGGTTGGGGTTGGCTTGTTGGTCATTGAGCATTGGACATTGGTCATTCCTGCATGAAATCCCTCGACGCCAAACTCGCCGAAATCCGCGCCAACCGCTCGTCGCGCGCGTTCATCATCGCTGACGCGAAGGACGCGGACATGGCGTTCGGCGTGCGGGCGCCGGGGCCGCGCGGCTACCTGGCGCGACACGGTTCACGGCCGGCCCAGTTCTCGCCGGAGGTCTGGGGGCGCGACGAGTTCGGTTACCGTAACCTGCCGGAGTTCCTCGACATCATCCGCGAGGTCACGCACCAGGGCCTGATCGACATCATGCTGATGTCGGCCTACGTGAACGAGCAGCTCACGATCAAGGAAGGGCTGTTCCAGAAGTCGCACGTCACGCCGGCAGCCCGCGCCAACGACACGACCGACGTATGGGCGGTCCGCCACGGCTGCTACACCCGCGAGCCCAGCCAGCCATTCCGCAGCGCGACTATTGATCACATTCAATGCGGTGAGGTGGAGTGCGAGCGTGACGGCAGCGGGCAGTTCCCGGGGGCCAACCTTGGGCTCTATTCCGTCACTTTCGTCAACGAGCTGGAGCAGGATCGTGAGGCGTCGCTGTGGTATAAGGAATTTCGCGAAGAGGCCGAGCGGAAGCAGTTCCGGCATTTCCTCGAGGTCTTCGATCCGAACGTCTCCAGTGGCATTGCGCCCGAGAAGCTGGGCGAGTTCATCAACGACAACATACTCCGCATCCTCGCCGGTGTGCCCGAGGCGGGCCGGCCGGTGTTCCTGAAGATCGTTTACCACGGTCCCAAGGCGATGGAGGAGCTGGCGCAATACGATCCCAACCTCGTCGTTGGTATCCTGGGCGGCAGCGCAGGGACGACCTACGACGCTTTCCGGCTGATCCACGATGCGCAGAAGTATGGCGCGCGCGTCGCGCTGTTCGGCCGCAAGATCAACAACGCGGAGCACCAGTTGGCGTTCATCGAGATGTTGCGCCTGATTGCTGACGGCAAGATTGGGCCCGAGGAAGCCGTGCGGGCCTACCACGGCGTCCTTCAAGGAAAAGGCATCAAGCCGACCCGGGCGCTGGAAGCCGACTTGCAGCTCACGGATCAGGCCATGAGCTACGACGGCAGCGCCACCAAGCGCGCGACCATCACGGTGCAGAACAATCCACTGGCTGCTGCGAAACCGACCGCAGCTTCCCCTGTGCCGGTGTCCGCTGCCGAGTCTTCCACCCCGACGACATCCTGGCCCAAGCGCCCCGATGGCCGTCCGGACTTCGACGCCATGACGAATGACCAACGCACGGCGTATCACGTCTCGCGGCTGAAGCGGGTGTTCGGCTGAGCCGCCAGCGAGGGGGCTGGTTTTACCAATTTTCTGCGTGCGCTCTTCGCGCCATGCGCGCCTATTGCCAGTGGGTCCAGAGCCAGAAATGGAACACGCACTCTGGAGCCTAGAAAGGCATCGCCATGAGACGGCTGTTCTATGTGAGCGAAGAGATGTGCGGTGGCGACGATCTGCCGCCTGAGTTTGACCTGGGCGACTTCTGCGAGGTGCTGCAGGGCAAACTGGATGACGTGGAGGTCGTGCCCGTCACCGAACCGGAGAGCGGCTCGGCCAACCGTGACCACCAACTGGTGCCCGAGGCGGTCTTTTTCGAGGCGTTGGGCGAATACCTGCAACGCTGACGGGCGAACGGTCCGATCCCGCTGCGGGATGGTCTACATCGGCAGGTCGTCGAGGCGGCGACGTTCCCGCTTGGTCGGGCGACCGGCGCCCTTGGGCCGGAACGCAGGATTCACAAATACCGGATCCCGGGCCCGGTTGAATTCCTCAGGCGGCGTAAGGTCTTCCGCGAACTGCGGAACGAGTTTGGCACCGACCCGGTTATCGGGTGAATCCACCACTTTCAGCGTGCGGGTAAGCTGGCCGCACCGGGCCACCACGAGATCGCCGGGCTTCATTTCGCGGGCCGGCTTTGCCGTGTCGCCGTTTACCTTCACATGACCACCCTTGACCGACTCGGCGGCGAGGGTTCGGGTCTTGTAGAGGCGCACGGCCCAAAGCCATTGATCGAGGCGCATACGGGTGGATTCAGACGGCGGGACTGTTGCCGCAGCGGGCGCAGAGACCAAAGAATTCCAGCCGGTGGCTGACTTGGGTAAAGTCGTGGCGGCGGCCGATTTCAGCTTCCACGTCGGCGGGGAAACACTCATCGATCTCCACCACCCGGGAGCAGTTGCGACAGACGAGGTGGTGGTGGTGACCGTCATCCCCCTCGGCAAGCAGTTCAAATCGGGCCACGCCGTCGCCGAAGTCGAACCGGCGGACGAGGCGCATTTCCTCCAGGGTGTGCAGGTTGCGATAAACCGTGGCCAAGTCGCAGCCCTCCCGGCCCAGGGAAGCGTGGATTTCCTTGTTGCTGAGCGGATGCTGATGCCGGCGCAGGACATCCAGGATGGCTTGGCGTGGGGCGGTGATTTTCCGGGAACCTTGACGGAGGCGTTCGGTCAACTCGGTCAGGGGTTGCTGAATGAGCCGGTGGGGATGCTGATGCTGTCCGCAGGGTTGGTTCATGCGGTCCGGGTGCGAAATTGGCGAAATTGGCGAATCTGGGCGACGGGCAAGGAGACGACAAACAAGGTCGCGCAGGCCAAAACGATGCTCGGGCCGCACGGCAGGTCGAATTGATAACTCGCCGCGACTCCGCCGAAGCCGCCGAGGAGTCCCAAGAGCAGGCTGAGAAGGAGGTGCTGACGGAACGTGGCCGCGAGGTTTCGCGCGGTCGCCGGCGGAATCACCAGCAGGGAAGTCACTAGGATAATTCCCAGCAGCCGGATGCTGAGCGCGACCACCGCGGTGAGCAGGATCACGAAAACGTAGTTCAGGCCCCGGACGGAATGACCGCAGACGTGGGCAAGATCTTCCTGGACGGTTAACAGGGTCAGCGCATTGAGCAGGCGAAACACGACGGCGCCAACCACCACCGCAGCCACTGCGGCCAGCCAGACATCGGCAGTCCCAACGCTTAGAATGTCGCCGAAGAGGTAGCGGTGAAGCTCACCTCGAAACCCTTTCAGGAGGCTGAAGCCGACGACCCCCAATGCCATGAAGGTGGACATGAGGAGGGCCATGATCGTGTCGGTAAGCAACTGGGTCCTTTCCTTCAGCCAAAGGATCAGGCCGGCGACGAGTAGGCTGACGGCCAGCATCGCCCAAGTTGGGTCAGGCATGCCCAGCCAGAGTCCGGCCGCCACGCCCGCCAGCGCGGAGTGGGCTACGGTGTCGCTGAAGAACGACATGCGGCGGGCGGTGACGAAGACTCCGAGCAGGGCGCAGAGCGGTGCCAGCAGAAGCGCCACCAGCAGCGCCCGCTGCATGTAGGGTTCATTGAACATGGACGTGCCGGTGCCCGTGGGCGTGATCGTGGTGGTAGGGCGTGACGTGGATGCCGTAGGCCTGTTTCAGCGAGTCGGCATTCATCACCTCTTCCGGCGTGCCTTCGCAGCAGATGACCCCATTCAGGGCGTAAACCCGCGCGGCGTGGCGAAAGACCATGGACAGGTCATGGGACACGAGGACAACGGTTAGCTTGTGCCGCCGATGGACCTCGGTGATCAACTCGTAAAAGCTGTGTTCACCCGGGGTGTCGACCCCGGCGGTGGGTTCGTCGAGGAGCAGCAGCTCTGGGTTTCCCAACAGGCTGAACGCGACCAGGACGCGTTGAAGCTGCCCGCCGCTGAGCCCGGCAATGGGGCGATCCAGCAACTGGGCCACGCCGAATTCCTCCAGGATCGGCTTCAGGATGTCGTCGGTGAACTGATGCCGGTGCCAGAGCCAATTCCGGGTTTGGCTGAGCTTGAGCGAAAGGAACTCCCGAACGCTCAGGACGAAGCTGCGATCCAGCGAAAGTCTTTGCGGGACGTAACCAACCCGGCGGAGCAGGGGGGCGGAGATTCTCTGCCCAAAGAGCCGGATTTCCCCGGCAGCGGGTTGGTGAAGCCCAAGCAAGCAGCGGAGCAGGGTGGTCTTGCCGGACCCATTGGGTCCAATCAGCGCAACAATTTGGCCACGCGGCACATGAAGGTCCACCCCGCGAAGGACTTGGGTGTCACCCAAGGACACCTTCAGCCCCCGCACTTCGATGGCGAGGCCGCTGGCGTGGAACTGAATCGTGGACATGTCAGCGAAGCGCCTTGGTCAGCACCTGGAGGTTCCGACGCATTCCTTCCTCGTAGGCCGCTGCCGAAAGGGCGCCAGTTTCGAGCACATCGAGTTGGGCGAACGAGATCTTCAGGTCGCGGGTCAATTGCTGGGCGAGCCGGGGATTGAACTGAGGTTCTGCAAAGACCACGCCGACGCCTTGATCGCGGATCGCCTGCGAGAGGGCAGCCAGATAGCGAGGCGAAGGGGACGAACCGGGAACTTCCTCGATGACGCCGACCAATTTCAGGCCGTAGCGCCGACAAAAATAGGGAAAGGCGTCATGGAATGTGACGACTTCGCGTTTCAGCAATTTCGCGGTGGTGGCACGGATTTCGGCATCCAGCTGGTCTAGGCGTGCGCAATAAGCGCTCCCGTTGGCAACAAACGCGGGCGCCTGCGCCGGGGCCAGCCGACCAAGGGCAACGACCAAGTTGGTGACCGCGTGCTTGGCAAACACCGGATCCAGCCAGATGTGCGGATTCGCACCTGTGCCATGGTCGTGAACGTGGGCTTTGGGGGCATTCCCAACTTTCAACTCGGGCAGGTTGAAGATCAGGTTTGATGCCGCCAAACCGTCCGAGGCCGCGACCACCAAGCGGTTGGGTTTGGGACTGCTCGCCAAGGTTCGTTCCAGCCAAGATTCAAGACCCAGCCCATTGACCAACACCAAGTCCGACCGCTGGATTTTCTCCAGGTCCTTGGGCCGCAATTGGAATTCGTGGGGACCAACGTCTGCCGGCAGCAGGTTTTCGACGACGGCCAAGTCACCAGCGACGTTGGCCGCCCAGCTGTAAAGCGGCGGAATCGAGGTCAGAATCCGAAGCTTTCCGGCCGATTGACCCAGCGTCCAATGTCGGCCGGCCACCAAAAAGATGAAACACCATAGTAGCCGGAGGAACATGAGCGGAGGCTAGGTAAGGTGATTCTCGTTGCAAACGAATTGCAGTGAATGGAAGCAGAAAAACCGCCGGAAACCGGCGGTTGATTGGGGCAACGCGAGTCCTACTTCATCAGCAACATGTGCTGAGCTTGCTTGATCGCCTTGGACAGCTTGCGCTGATAGTGGGCGGGCAAACCGGTATACTTGCGGGGCAGGATACGCCCGTTTTCCGTCACATACTGCTTCAGCAGCGTGACGTTTTTGAAGTCGATCGCATCAATCGTGAAATCGATCTTCGGCTTGGGCCGGGGCGTGCGGGTCGACGTCGAGCGGCGCTTCTTTTCCTCGAGCTTGGTCTTACGGGGCATAGTTTACTTGATTTCGCGGTGCAGTGTGCGGCGACGGAGGAAAGGATTGAACTTCATTTTCTCCACCTTGTCGGTCTGCAATTTCTTATTGCGGGTTGTCTGGTAGCGGCTGGGGGGCTTGCCCTCTTTGCGCGCTTCGGAGCACTCAATCGTGACAATTTCGCGAGGCATAAAATTTTAATCCTTCTCTTTGGCGGCCGGCTTTTCATCCGGTTCGTCATCAGAATCTTCAGAGTCCGAGCCACTGCCCGTGTCGACGCTGCCCAATGCCCCCAGCCGCCGTTGGCGGAGCGCGCCTTCCTTTTCCAGTTGGGCTTGGGCTTCGACGGTGAAGCGCGCCCAAGGAATCGCCTCAAGGCGGGCCTTGGGGATCGGCTTGGAGGTGATCTCGCAAACGCCGTAGGTTCCCTTTTCGATTCGCTTCAAGGCCTCCTCGATCTCGTAAATGGCATCCTGATCGGACGACAGCAGACTAAGGGCGAAGTCCCGGTCAAAATTGTCGGTCCCGGAATCACCCATGTGGAGACTGTAATTCTCCATCTCGGTCTGGGATTCCTTGGCCAAGCCGCTCATCTGTTCCCGGAGGCGGGTGTGCAGGTCGAGCAGGTTCTGGTAGAACTTCCGGAGATCCGGTTTGACCTTGTCCACCGGAGTCCAGACCGGGCCGTTGCCCTTGTTGAACTTGGCGAGTGGCCGGCCGAGGATCGACGAAACACTGGCGGCTCCGACATGGCGCGATTTTCCGGCCGTCGACAGCGGCGCTGTCGGCGCAGAAACCTTGGCCGCCGTTTTCTTGGCTGCCCCCGAAGTCTTTGAAGACGAAGCTTTGTTGGCGCTCACGATATGTCTGCTGGATTGAACGCAGTGTCTGTTTCGCTCTGGCGAACCGCCCACACGGGAAGCTGGCCGGAACGAAGGCCGCGGAAGCTAGCAAGCGAGCTTCCGATTGCCACAAAAATCTTAGGAAAGCGCGTTTTGGGGTTTCTCCCGGTCGTTGGACCATGAGTGAAACTCGCGTTTGGCCGGCATTCCGAATTGGTGGTTGGTGATTTCCGCTGCATAACTACGGCGCACACGATGGACAAACTCCTGCTCATCGATGACGAGGCGGACGTTCAATATAGCTTCCGCCGAATCTTCGATTCCCCTGACCTGGAACTTCACACCGCCTCCAGCGGAGAGGAGGGACTGCGGCTGATCTCTCAAGTTAAACCCGACTTGGTGATCTCGGACATCCGCATGGCCGGCATCAACGGTTTGGAGACGTTGCGGCGCATTCGCCAGTTGGATCCCAAACTGCCGGTCATCCTGATGACCGCCTACGGCACCACGCAAACGGCCATTGAGGCGATGAAGCTGGGGGCCTACGACTATCAGCTGAAGCCGTTTGACGTCCCCAAGCTCAAGGCGCTGGTCGCCAACGCGCTCAAGGCCGCCCGCGACATGCGGCAGGCGGTCATGCTGCAGCCGATGCTGGAGGCGGAAGACTACGACGTCGGGGTGGTTGGGCGTAGCGACGTGATGCAGAACGTCTTCAAGATGATCGGCCAAGTCGCAGCGACCGACGCGACCGTATTGGTCACCGGCGAAAGCGGCACCGGCAAGGAACTCGTCGCCCGGTCGATCTATTCCTACAGCCGTCGGTCCGATAAACCCTTCCTCGCGATCAACTGCGCGGCGATTCCCGATAATCTGCTCGAGTCCGAACTATTCGGTCACGAGAAGGGAGCGTTCACGGGAGCGACGCAGCAGCGTATTGGCAAGTTCGAGCAATGCGACGGCGGAACACTCTTCCTGGATGAGATCGGCGACATGTCTCCGGCCACCCAGACCAAGATGCTGCGCATCTTGCAGAGCGGCACCTTCGAACGGGTCGGCGGAAACGAGACGATCCGGGTTGACGTTCGGGTAATCGCGGCGACCAACAAGAATTTGGAAGAGGAAGTCGCTCGCAAGCAGTTCCGCGAAGACCTGTTCTATCGCCTGAATGTAGTGCGGATTCACATGCCTCCCCTGCGGGAGCGGCGCAGCGATGTGCGCCTGCTGGTCGACTATTTCCTGCGCAAGCTCGCGGGGCCGGGAGGCAAGCCAAAGTCCATCGGGTCGGCCACTCTGGCCGCCTTGGAGAGCCATCACTGGCCCGGCAATGTCCGCGAACTGGAGAATGTTCTCAGGCGCGCCACGGTGGTGGCCAAGGGCCTGGCGATTCTGCCAGCCGACCTGCCCGTGGAGCTGATCGCGGGGCTGGCGCCGCTCCCCGCAACGGCCCGTGCCGAGGTTCCTGATTTGCCGGCCTCGGGCCAGGGTGTCGCGCCCGCGCCGGTCGCTGCCGGTGGCGGAGATTTGCAATCGCTGGCCCAGGCGCTGTTCCGGCTCGCCCGGACGGACGGTAAGCTGAAGGTCATTCCAGCGGTCGAACGAGTGCTGGTTATTGAGGCCCTGCGTGACACCCGGGGCAACCAAGTCCAGGCGGCCAAGCTGCTCGGCATCACCCGGGCGACCCTGCGCAAACGGATCGAGAAATTCGGCATCAAGCAGGAGTTGGCCGTGAACTGAATCCGACATGTCACTGCCTGTCCTCACCGTCGAGCAGATGCGAGCCTGGGAAAAGGCGACTTGGGCCGCGGGTGTGACTGAGGCCGAAGTAATCGCCAGGGTGGGCAAGGCGGTGGCCCACAAGATTCGGGAAATGGTGCCGAGCGGTGGGCGAGTGGTCCTTCTCGCCGGCAGGGGCAACAACGGGAATGACGTTCGGGCCGCGGTGCCGCATCTGGTTCCGGACGCGACAGTGATCCGGCCACCTTACGTGCTGAGCCCAAGGGCGGACTGCCCGGGACTCCCCGCCTACGAAATCACGCTGCTGGAAATCACCGACCCGGCGGAGGCGCGTCCGCGAGTGGAGCAGGTGTTGGCCGGCGGGCCGAAACTGGTTGTGGACGGCCTGTTCGGCATCGGCTTGAACCGGGCGCTTTCGGCCGAGTGGTGTCGTTTGATTGAGACCGTTAATGCCGGTTGTTTGCCCGTGCTGGCCGTGGATGTCCCGTCGGGCCTGGATGCGGATTCGGGCGGGTATTTTGGGGCGGTGATCCGGGCGGACGTCACGCTGACCGTGGGAGCGCCAAAGTGTGGCCTGGTTGCGGATTGCGCTCGCGAATTCGTGGGCCGATTGGAGGTCGCCGCCGGAGTTGGCCTGCTTCCCGAACCGGAATTGGCGATTAGCGAATCCAATAGGAGCAGTCACCAAGATGGCTGGGGGTGCCTTCCAACCTGGACGGTCGCGGGCGACTTTGCCGGCCTGCCACCGCGGCGTCGGGTGGAATCGCACAAGGGCACCTATGGCCATCTGGTGATCCTGGCCGGCAGCCTTGGGTATCACGGCGCCGCGGTGCTGGCCGCGAAGGCGGCTGGCGCCGCCCGGCCGGGCTTGGTGACTGTGATCACGTCGCCGGGAGCGTATCCCGCCATAGCTGCGCAGCTTGCCTTCGCGATGGTGCGGTCTTGGAGTGAGCCGATGGTGCTGCCGGCGAAGACCAGCGCCGTGCTGATTGGTCCAGGATTGGCCGGCAACGACGTGCCGGACTGGCTGCGCGCCCAACTGCTGACATGGTGGCGGGAATTGCCCGTCCCTTTGGTCGTGGATGCGAGCGCCCTCGACTGGTTGGCGGTGGAGCATCGGGATTGGTGGGCTGGTTTGGTCGTGGACACGCCTGACGCAAGCGCAAGGCTGCGCGGCGATCACACTTGGGGCCACCGGGCAGGGCTGCGGGTGATTACTCCACACCCCGGCGAGGCAGCCCGGTGGTTTGGCGAAGGAGATTTGGCCGAGGTTCAGGATCGCTTCACCGCTGCCACACATCTGGGTCGGGTGGCAGGGATCGCGGTTCTCAAGGGGCACCAGACCCTCGTTCGCGGAGCCGCCGAACCTACCTTCATCAACTCCACCGGAAATCCCGGCTTGGCCCAAGGCGGCAGCGGCGATGTCTTGGCGGGTTTCCTCGCCGGGCTGCTGGCCCAGCCGGCTTTGCAGCGCGACCCGTTGCTGACCACCCGGTATGCGGTCTGGGAACACGGGGCCGCCGCCGACCGCCTCGAAGCCGTCCGGCGCAACTGGACGGCTGAGGACCTGGCCGCCGAAATTGGCCGGTAATCGGAGTGACTCCGCGCTTTTGCTGAAACAGGTTTCTGTCCCATGCTCGGCCCACGCATGGGCAACACGTTTGGCCAACTGTTTCGGATCACGACCTGGGGTGAATCTCACGGCGGCGGCATCGGTGTCGTCATCGACGGCTGCCCACCGCTGCTCGCCCTGACCGAAGCGGACATCCAGCCGGAACTCGACCGGCGCCGGCCCGGCCAATCCAAGATTGTGACTCCACGCAAGGAGGCCGACGCCGTGCAGATCCTTTCTGGCACCTTTGAGGGAAAGACGTTGGGCACTCCGATCAGCCTCCTCGTGAAGAATGAGGACCAGCGCTCGGAAGCCTACACGGAGATGGCGACGAAGTTCCGGCCCAGCCATGCGGACTACACCTACCAGGCCAAATATGGGCACCGCGCCTGGCCCGGCGGCGGCCGCACCAGTGCCCGCGAAACCATCGGCCGGGTGGCGGCAGGCGCGATTGCCAAGAAGCTGCTGCGCGAGCGTTGGGGCGTGGAAGTGCTGGCCTGCGTGACCCAGGTGCAAGGCATCCGCGCCGAGGTGAACCCCGAGGCCTTCACGCTGGGGCAGGTTGAATCCAACATCGTCCGTTGCCCCGACGCAGCCGTGGCGGAACAGATGATTCAGCTCATCGAACAGCGGCGCACCGAGGGCGACTCCGTCGGGGGCATCGTGCTGGGCGTCGCCCGGAATGTCCCGGTGGGCTGGGGCGACCCCGTGTTTGACCGGCTCGAAGCGGACCTCGGCAAGGCGATGCTCTCGCTCCCGGCGACCAAGGCGTTTGAAATTGGGTCCGGCTTCGAGGGCATCCAGCTGACCGGCCGTCAGCATAACGACGCCATCCGCAACGTGGACGGCCAAGTGCGGACCGTGACCAATCGCAGCGGCGGTGTGGTCGGCGGCATCTCCAACGGCGAGCTGATCTATTTCCGCGTCGCTTTCAAGCCCGTGGCCACCGTCATGCACGAGCAGGACACCGTGGACCTAAACTACAGCAACACGACCCTGAAGGGCCGTGGCCGCCATGATCCCTGCGTGTTGCCCCGCGCGGTGCCGATGGTCGAGGCGATGACGGCCTTGGTGCTCGTGGACCACGCCATGCGTCATGAGGCGCAGTGCGGGCGAAACACCGCGGGTTAACGGGCTTTGCGCTGGGGCCGCCGGTCTGCGGCGAGTTTGGTGTCCGGACGGGCGACAATGTTGGTGCCGGGGGTCCAAGGTATCTCCTGGCCGTCCAAGTAGAGCGTGCGTTGAACCATTTCCACCAGGTGCCCGAACGCATCCAACGCGATTGTGCCGGGAAGGAAGGTTACGTCCACAAACTCCACCGGCCCAAAGGGCAGGGCATTGGTGGACGGCAGCGTGTAGATACGTTGGAGCGGGGCGTTCGTGAACCGTTCCGGGGCGCGTTCGCCGGGAAAGGTGATGCTGACCACGTTGCTGAGGCCGATGATCTTGTGGTGCTCAATCCGCAGCACGGGCGTGCCGTCCGGCAGGCGGTCCTGGGTGACCACCCACGGTCCGCCCTTGCGACGCGCGGCCGCGCAGGCGCCGTAAAACGTCACGTAGAGAAACAACGTGGCGAAGAAAATGCCGACGAACGCCTTCGCGGCTTTGGTTCCATCTCGGTTCAAGCGAGCCGACAGTAACTGCGGCCCGCCTGGAAGCCAACGTCGCATCCCGGAAAGCAAAAGGCCGGCCGCGATGGAGTTCGCGGCCGGCCGTTGGAGACCGCGGCGGTCAGTTCTTGATCTGCACACCGGCACCCGCGTCGGTGGAGACCGGCTTGGCATCGGCGCCGACCGCGAAGAGGTGCGTCTGGCTCATCACATACATGGTGTCGTTCGCCACAATGGGGGTGCCATAGACGGGAGCGCCCAAGTTGGTCTCGCTGATAACGGTCGCCTTGTCGCCGCCTTTGGAGGCCAGCACCACGAAGTCGCCGTCCTCGTCGCCGACATAAACCTTGCCGTCGGCCACGAAGGTGGAGCCCCACATGTGAGCCTTCATGTCGTAAACCCAGTTCACTTTGCCGGTCTTGGCATCGAGGCAGTGGACGAAGCCTGAGAAGTCACCGAGGTAGAGCAGTCCGTTCGCGGGATCTATGCTGACCGTGGAAATCGAGCGCTTGGCGCCCTTGTAGCTCCAGACCACGGCGGACTTGGTGACGTCGCCCTTCTTCCCGGAGGGATCGATGCAGACAAGATTGCCCACGCCTTCGCCGTGCTCGGGGTCCTGTCCGACCGCCACATACACCTTGTTGTCGTAGTAGACCGGCGTGGCATTGATTTCGCTGGGACCTTCGGCGGCCGGATACTTGATCGGCTTGCCGTCCTTCACCTTGTATTCGGGCGGAACGCAATCGACCCACCAAACCTTCTTGATGTAGCTGACGTCGGCTTCGTCTGTGGCGTCCGGTTCAGTCGGAAAAACCTTGGTGCGGGCCTTGCCGTCTCCCTTTTCGGGCGCGGTGCTCAGGGCGTAAAGCACGCCATCGCCGCCGCCCATGAAGACCTGCCATTTGCCGTCCACCTTGCCGGCAGACGGGGAAGTCCACTGGCCGTGATAGATGCGGTGGCCGATGCCGGCATTGTCCTCGCCGAGCAGTTCGCCCGTCTCGGGATTGAGCGCGATGAAGCTGGGGGAGTTCGGTGAAGGAATGTTGACGTGGGTCCAGTCCTGGCCGTTGGAAGTGCAGACGAACAATTTGCCGTCCACCATGATGACCGAGCAGTTGGAGGCGTTGTGCGGGAAGACGCCGAGCTCTTCCATCATGTCGTAGCGCCAGATGATGTCGGCATCCTGCGGGCCGGCTTCAGTGGGCGGCTTGCCGGTGTCGAGCGTGGCGTATTTGCCCTCGTCCTTGTAGGCGCCGTCGTTCCCGTTGGCCATGCCCTCGGTGTCGAGGCAGAGGACCTCGCAGCGGCTAGTGACGACCCAGAGGCGATTGCCCTGAACGAGCGGGGCGGCCAGTAGGCCGAGGTTTTCCCAGTCATTGACCTTGCCCGATTTCAGCTTGGGCACGACCAGCTGCCAGAGGAACTTCCCGGTCTTCTCCTCGATTGCGTAAAGGATGCTGCGGTCGCCGACGTGGCGCTTGTCGCGTGGGGATTCGTTGTTGGTGCCGACGAAGACCTTGCCCCCGGCGACCACGGGGTTGGCGTAGCTTTGGGACCCGAGCTTGAAGACCCACTTCACATTCTTGGTGGTAGCGAGGTCGATTTCCTCGGTGCCGGACTTGAGCTTGCCGGGTTCAAACCGGTCGGGCAGGCCCTTGGCCGGGGAATACATGTTGCGGCCGGGATCGTTGCCGCCCCACTGGGGCCAGTCTTCGGCGCGGGCGAGCAGGCCGGCGCCGACGAGGGCGGCGGTCAGAAGCGGGAGGACTTTCATTTCAGTATCTGGATGTTCGTTGGAAAAAGTGGTCAGGCTCAGTTGGCGACGACGCTGATATTGTCCACGGCCACGCGCTGATCCTGCGGCGCGAATCCGAACAGGCCCGGGGAACCGTTGGCGTGGGCCTGCTTGTGCGGCACTTCGATGCTCCAGGCGTCAGGTTCCGGATCGCCTTTCTTCCACGCCTTGCCCCGCACGATGCCGGAGCCGTCCGCGGCCACGTCGACGCGGACCTTGAGGTGATACCAGGTGTTTGGGGTCCACTTGAACGGCTTGGCGACCTTGAGCCGTTCCTGGTTGGAGTTCACCTCGATCTCCTGCGAGTTGCCCTTGAGGATGACGGCGTAGCGTTGGTTGATCAGGCCGACCTCGGACATTTTGCGCTTGTTGCCCTCGCTCAGCAGGTCCGCCTCGATCGTGTAGTTTTTCATGTCGGGGAAGCCGAAGAAGATCTGCCCGCGCTGAAAGAGCTTGTTTTCGATCGTCTTCACGAGGGCCTGGTTGGTGCCGCCGTCAAGGTCCTTGCCGCGGACTTCGAAGCGGAACCGGGCGGAATTCCAAGGCAGCGGCGGATAGGCGAACAGCGTTTCCGGCTCGATGGTGTTGGTGGTCTTGTTGGTCAGCGCGAAACTCTGGAAGTCCTGTTTCAGGGGCAGTCCCGGCAGCACCCGGCCCTTGATGAAGCCCGCGAGCTCCTTGCCTTCGGCGCTCAACAGCGTGGCCTTGAACTGTCCGGCACTGCCAACCGGGGCCTTTTCCGCCACCAGCTGCCCGTCGGCGTTGAAGCTGCCCTTCATCGTCGCTTTCACCAGCGCGGTGGGCGGGATGAAGGTCTCCCATTTCACCGACTTGGGATCGACGTTTTCCTGGACGGTGAAGCCGTTGGCGTCCAGCACGCGGATGCGGAAAGACTGGGTTTGGCCGGGGCGGAGCAGGACTTCGTAGGGAATCGCCTGCAACTGGGCCGCGGGACCGGCCGTGGGCCACGCTTTCGGAGCGGGCGCGCTGGCCAGTCCGGGGTTCTTGCCGGACTTGCCGAAAGCGTAGAGTTTCTTGTCGGTCTGGACGTAGAGCTTGCCGTTGTAGCCGATCGGTGAGCCGAAGCAGCGGCCGGTCAGTTGCGTGCGGCTGATCTCCTCCGCGCCGTCGGGGCCGGGCTTGAGCACGATCAGGTCGCCGTTGGAGACGCTGTCCGCATCGGCCTTCGCCGCGTCGTTGGCGTCCTTCATCGTGACATACATGGCGATGTAGAGCAGGCCGTCCGCGTAAAACGGGGTGCTCTGGCGCTGTTCGATGCCGACCTTCTTCTTCCACAGCACCTTGCCGGTGTTGGCGTCCACCGCGGCGAGGTCGCCGGTGCCGGTGACCTCATAGATGGTGTCGCCCACCACGACGGGAGAGCTGGCGAGTGAACCGATGCCGTTCCGCCATTGCTCAAAGGTCTTGGGCGGGAAGACGTGGGGAATGACCGAGTTCGTCGGCTTCACCTCGCCTGGGGACGGAATCCGAATAGCGGCCATGCGGCCGATTTCGGAGGAGTCGAGGTTCTCCGACTCGTGCAGGGCGATGAGGTTGTCCTTGTGCCGCACCAAGGCGGCGTTGATGCCACCCTTCGCGCCGGCCTTGGCGAACGGGAAGCGCCAGAGCGGTTCCCCGGTGCGGGCGTTGATCGCCAGGATGGTGCTGTCGCCGCCGGCGCTGTAGAGCACGCGTTTGCCGCCCCAGAGGTCGAGGTAGGGATTGGAAAAGGTGTTGTCCTGTGGGCGATCACCCGGGGCGCTGGACCAGACGAGTTCGCCAGTCTTCTTGTCGAACGCATAGAAGCGGTCGCCGGCGGCCCCGTGGGCACCCCAAGCGCTGGTGATGCCGCGGGTGATGACCAATTCCTGGTCCACGACCGGCGAAGCGGTGCGGGAGTTGGGGAAGGTGAGCCGGCCAAATTCCTCCATCATGGAGTGCTTCCACAGCAGCTTGCCGTCAGGGGTGAAGGCCATCAGCAAGCCCTGCGTGTGCTGCACGTAGAGGTTGCCGGTCTCGGGATCAATGGTCGGAGACGACGTGGCGTAGCGGAGGTAAATCGTGTCCGAGAGGAAGTCGCTTTCACCGTGCTGCCAGATCAGCTTGCCGGTATCGGCGTCGAAGCAGGCGACGTATTCGCGCAGGTCTGGGCCCTCCCCGAGATAGCCGTTCAGGTAAATTCGGCCATTGGCGATGACCGGGGCGCTCTGGCCGGGGAAGTCGGCGGTCCACAGGGGGGCGGACGCGTCAATCTTTGCGGGCAGGCCTTTCTCGGCGGAGACCGAATCCTGGGTGGGACCTCGCCAGCTGAGCCAGCCGGAAACGTCGGCGGAAAGGGAGAAGGCGAGGCAGACGGCCGCAGCGACGACGGGGAAAACGTGGGGACGTTTCATGGGGAGCCAAGGATTGAACCGATGGCCGGCAACATGGCGGGCGCGTCCGGGGCTGGCAACGGATTTAATACGGGTGCGTATCAATTGCCGTCGGTCGCGGACCCGCCGCGAGATCAGTTCCGCACCACGGCGTTGGGCAGGTCGTTCCGGTCGCCGGGGTGCCGGGGAAAGTGGATCGCCAGCTCGGCGCCGGCCCGGCGGATGCCGGCAATGATGGCGCCGGACGTGTTGCCCTGCTTGAGCAGGGTTTCCATTTCTCCGGCCACCGCCTGCCAGAATGCTTCGCCGCACCGCAGGTGGATGGCCTCATCACCGACGATGGCAAATCGCTGGGACTCCGGCGCAAAGAATAGCAGGACCGCATTGCGCAAGGGAGTTCGGGTCATGCCCAGCCGCTCGAACTCGCGCCGCGCATCGGCGAGCGGATCGGTGCTCGCCCTGCGGCTGACGAACACCCGAATCTCGCCCGAGGTGCCGCGTTCCGCCTCGCGAATGGCCGCTTGGAGTTCTTGGTCGTCAATTTGCCGCTGAAACGTTGTCGCATTCATGTTTCACCAACTTCCGCTTGCTCCGCCGCCGCCTGAACTGCCGCCACCGCCGCTGAAGCCGCCGAAACTGCCCCCGCCACCGCCCCAGCCACCCCAGCTCGAATGGCGGCCGGAGTGATCGAAGGCCCAGCCGCGCGGGGACCACATCCGGCCGCGCGAAAGTATCAGCAGCCAGACCAGCAGCAATATGCCGACGCCGAACAGCGGCGCGGCGCCCAGGCCGAAGAGATACGCAAAGGGATGGCCGAGGCCGCCGATGAAGATGCCGCGAAACCCTTGGGCCAGACCGCCCGCGACTCCGGACCGCATGCCGCTCAGGGCCCCGCCGATGAGGCCGGCCACCGCGCCCAGGGCCGCGATCCACCGCAGGCGTTCAAACGAGATCGCCGGCCGCGATTTTTGGCCGGAAGGGGCTCCGCGATACTCGCCGCGGGTGGCAGCCAGGATGGCGGTTACGCCGGCGCGAATGCCGGCCTCATAGTTGCCTTCCTTGAAACGGGGCGTGATTTCATTGGCGATGATCCGGCCGCACAGGGCGTCGGGCAGGGCGCCTTCGAGGCCATAGCCGACCTCGATCCGCAGCTTCCGGTCTTGGGTGAAGACGGCCAGCAGGACACCGTTGTCGCGGGTGCGCTGCCCGATCTTCCAGGCCTGGAACGTCCGGTTGACGTAGTCTTCCAGCGCGGCGTTGGCGGGCAATGCGCGCTCAATCCAGACGATGACTTGGGACGAAGTGTCCCGCTCGAACGCCTCCAATTCCGAGGTCAATTGGGCGGCGGCCGAAGCCGAGAGAACTCCGGCACGGTCGGCCAGGTGGGTCGGCGGAGCCGGCGGCGGCGTCTGCCCACTGAGCGCGCAACTCAGCAGGAGAACCAGCCAGGTCGCCCATGTGCCGGATCGACTCATTTCGCCGGGTTGCTGAAGTCGAAGTTCACCTTCGGGGCCTTCTCGCTGCCGGCGTCGGCGGCGAAATAAGGCTTCGGCTGAAAATTGAAGGTCCACGCGACCAGCACGGTGGGAAAGCGTTGCGACCGGGTGTTATACCGCTGCACGGCCTCGTTAAACCGCTGACGCTCGACGGTGATGCGGTTTTCGGTGCCCTCCAGCTGGACCTGCAAGTCGCGGAAGCCTTGGCTGGCCTTGAGGTCGGGATACTTCTCGGCGACGACCAGGAGGCGCGACAAGGCGGAGCCGAGCGAACCTTGCGCGGCTTGGAACTGCTTGAGCTGTTCCGCGGTATCGGGTGCCGAACCTGGGGCGAGTTTGACCTGCCCGACCGAAGCGCGGGCCTCAGTAACTTCCTTGAGCACGTTCCGTTCGAAATTCGCTGACCCGGACACCGTGCTGACGAGGTTGGGAATGAGGTCTGCCCGGCGCTGGTAAACCGTCTCGACTTGCGCCCAGGCCTTGTCCACCTCCTGCCGGGTGCCGACGAGGCCGTTGTAACTGGTGCACCCGCCCACGCCGACTGCGACCAGCAGCCCGAACAGGGCCGCGACACTGAATGCGATGACTTTTCCCATGACGGGTTGATCTCTAGTTCCCTTCGGTCGGATGTCAGGTGGAACTTCGGCCGGGAAATCCCACCGGCGTTCGCGGCTCGACGTGGACGGCGAAGCCTTGGATGTTCTCCCGCGTAATGGCTCAGGCGGACCTGTTCAGCGTAGCCCGGCCCGCATCGGATTCGCCGGCGGGGCAGGCGGGTGCTGTCGTCGAGACGACCCGGTCGGCCGCCCCGCTGGCGGCCCGGATGCGTCCGCGGCATCTGTCCGAATACGCCGGACAAACGCACATCCTCGCGCCGGGGCAGTTGCTGCGCCGGGCCATCGAGGCGGACCGTATCCAGTCGCTGATCTTTTTCGGCCCGCCGGGCACGGGCAAAACGTCATTGGCCCAAATCATCGCGGCCCACACCAAGGCGAAGTTCGAGCGTCTCAGCGGGGTAGAGTCCAATGTCGCCGACATGCGCCGGGTGCTGGCCGCGGCCTCGAACCGCCTCGTGAACTCGGGCCAGCCCACGATCCTGTTCGTGGACGAGATCCACCGGTTCAACAAGTCGCAGCAGGATGTCCTCCTGCCGGACGTCGAGAGCGGGGTGGTGAAGCTCATCGGGGCGACGACCCACAATCCGTTTTTCTTCGTCAATTCGCCCCTCGTCTCGCGGTCGCAGATCTTCGAGCTGAAGCCGCTGAGCGAGGGCGAATTACTCGCGCTGCTCCGGCGGGCCTTGGCCGACGAGGAGCGTGGCCTCGGGCACCTGCGGCTGACAGTGACCGAGGAGGCCCTGGCTCACTTGGCCCGGGTGTCCGACGGGGACGCCCGCAAGGCCTTGAATTCGTTGGAGATCGCCGCCCTCACGACCGAGCCGTCGGCCGACGGAATCGTCCGCATCGACCTCGCGGTGGCCGAGCAATGCATCCAGAAGAAGGCCATCGTCTATGACGGCGACGGCGATGCGCACTACGACACGATCAGCGCCTTCATCAAGTCCATGCGCGGTTCCGATCCCGATGCGACGCTCTACTGGCTGGCGAAGATGATCCATGCCGGCGAGGATCCTCGGTTCATCGCCCGGCGGATCCTGGTCCACGCGGCGGAAGACGTCGGCTTGGCCGACCCGATGGCGTTGGTTCTGGCGAATTCCGCCTGCCAAGCCGCCGAGGGCATCGGCTGGCCGGAAGCGCGCATCCCGATCGCCGAGGCGGCCATTTACATTGCGACGGCGCACAAGAGCAATTCGGTGATCACGGCGATTGATGCCGCCTTGGCCGACGTCCGGAGCGGGCGCACTTTGGAGGTGCCCGCCCACCTCAAGGATGCCCACTATGCCGGGGCCAAGCAGCTGGGGCACGGCGAAGGCTACCAGTATGCGCACAGCTTCGCGGGACACTTTGTGCCGCAGGATTATCTGGGCGAACCCAGGCGCTATTACGAACCCAGCGATCAGGGCGTGGAGAAGAAGATCCGCGAACGGCTCGAGCGCTGGCGCTTTCTGGCCGCCGAGGCGGCCGCAAACAAAACCAAGGATGGTGTGCCATGAACAAGACCAAGGCGGAATTGCGCCGGGAAATCCGCACCCGACTGAAGGAACTCAAGCCCGCTTCCGCCTCGACGGACGCGGCCAGCCTGGTGGCGCAGGTCACCCGGCTGGCGGAATGGAAGGCCGCACGGTCCGTCTTCCTGTTTGTGCCGATGTCCGGTGAACCGGCCGTCGAGGTGCTCCTGGAGCTGGCCCTCGCCGCGGGAAAACGGGTGGCGGTGCCGGCCTACGTGGCCGAGACGGACTCCTACATGGCCCGGGAGGTGAAGGTTTCGACCGAGGACTTGGTGACCGGCAAATTCGGGGTCCGCGAGCCGCATCGGCGGTGCCCCGAGGTGCCCGTGGGCGCGCTGGACTTTGCCGTCGTGCCGGGCGTAGCGTTCACTCCCGACGGGAAGCGCTTGGGCCGTGGCCGGGGATTCTACGACCGAATGCTGGCTTCCTTCCGGGCGGTGTCCTGCGGCGTCGGGCTGGACGAACAGATCGTGGCCGACATGCCGGTGGAACCGCACGACGTGAAACTCAGTTACGTGGCGACGCCCACGCGGCTCTGGGATTGCCGGGCGAAGCCGACCTGAAACCAAAATGCAGACCGAAAGTGTCCTGTTGGCGCTGGGATGTTTGGGTGCCGGCTTCGGCGTTACCTACGCGTTCGGACGGGTAAAGGAACGGGCCCTCAAGGCGGAATTGCTGGCCCGGGAACGGGACCAGGAGGACCGCATGCGCCGCGAGAGCGAAGCCTTGGCGCTTTCCTTCAAGATCGCCGCCCAGGAACAACTGACCCGCGACCGCGCGGATCTGGAAAAAGCCTTCGCCTCCCAGCGGGAAACCTTGGTGGCGGACGAACGGCGCCTGCAGGAGCGCGAATCGTTGGTGACACGCCAGATCGAGCGACTCGCGGAGCAAGACCGGGAGATTCGCCAACGGAACGAGGAATTGGATGTGGCCAAGGCCGGCCTGGAAAAAGAACGCACCGAGGTGCGGCGCCAGACGTCGGAAGTCCGGGCCCAGTTGGAGCGTATCGGCCAGCTCGACAGCACCGCTGCGCGGACCGCCTTGCTTAAGGAGATTGAACGGGAGTCCGCGAAGGACGCCGCCGACCTAAGCCGGCATATTCTGGAGGATTCCCGCCAACGGGCCGAGGTGCAGGCGCGCCGCATCTTGGCGACCGCGCTCCAGCGCTACGCTGCGAGCCATACCTTTGAGACCACCACCGCCACGGTGGCGCTCACCGGCGACGACATGAAGGGGCGCATCATTGGGCGGGAAGGCCGCAACATCCGGGCGTTCGAGGCCGCCACCGGCGTGACCGTGCTCGTGGACGACACGCCCAACGCCGTGGTGCTTTCCGGCTTTGACCCGGTTCGGCGGGAAATCGCCCGGCAGTCCATGGAACGACTCATCCTCGACGGCCGCATCCACCCGACGCGGATCGAGGAGGTCGTGGCCGCGGTCTCCGCCGAGATGGAGGCCTTCGTCGAACGGGCCGGCGAGGAGGCGACTTCGCGAGTGGGCATTCCTCCTGTGCATCCCGAGGTGGCGAAAATGCTCGGTCGGCTCCACTTCCGGCACAGCTATTCCCAGAACGTGCTCCAACACTCCGTCGAGGTGGCTCACCTGTGCGGTCTAATGGCGGCGGAATTGGGCGAGAACATCCAATCGGCGAAACGTGCCGGCCTGCTGCACGACATCGGCAAGGCCATGACCCACGAAGTAGAGGGGCCGCACGCGATTGTCGGCGCCGACTTCATCAAGCGGTATGGCGAACCGCCCGACATCCTGAACGGGGTCGCGTCCCACCACGACGAGGTGCCGCACGAGAACCTGCTGGGCATCATGGTGGCAGCCGCCGACGCGATCAGCGCCGCCCGCCCTGGCAGCCGGAGCGAGAGCATGACCACCTACCTCCAGCGGCTCGAGCGGCTGGAATTGGTCGCCCGCGAGTTTGCCGGAGTGGAAAAGGCATTTGCGTTCCAGGCCGGCCGCGAACTCCGGGTTTTTGTCCGGCCGGATGAACTGGACGACAACCAAGCCTTCCAGTTGGCCCAAAAACTGGCCCGCAAGGTCGAGGACGAACTGGTTTATCCGGGCCAGATCCGCATTACCGTGATCCGGGAATCGCGTTGTGTGGAATACGCCAAGTGAACGGGACAAACGCCAACTCGCGGCAAACTTGGGATTGGCGGTTGACAGCCAACGTTCACGCGAATAATCGTCACCCGTTCACAGCCGTAACTACCCTACCTAAGTAACCATGTCAGCACTGCCCAGAATCTCCGAAACCGAGTGGGAGATCATGCGCGTCGTCTGGGGCAAAAGCCCCATCACGGCAGCAGAGATCATCGAGGAACTCACCAAGTCCGATTCCTCCTGGCACCCGGTCACCGCCAAGACCCTGATCAACCGCCTCGTCAAGAAGGGGGCCTTGGGTTTCGACCAGGAAGGTCGGGCCTATCTCTACCGGCCGCTCGTCAGCGAGAAGGACTGCATCAGCGCGGTGAGTTCCTCGTTCATTGAACGGGTATTTGGCGGATCCCTGTCCGGTTTGGTCGCGCATTTCGTAGAGGGCCGGAAGCTTTCGCCCAAACAGTTGCGGGATCTGCGCAAGGTAATGGACGAGAAGTAACCGGCGCCGGGATTGGCCAGCCTGAAATATGGAAGCCCCCTTCATCGCGGAGTTCTTGGGACAGCTCGTCCGGGCCACCGGGCAGGCGTCCCTCCTTGCGTTGGTGATCTGGCTTGTGATTCATGCGCTGGGTGAGCACCTGAATCCCGAATGGCGTTGCCGGCTCTGGCTGCTGGCCATCGTCCGCCTCGCCTGGCCGGTTTCCCTGCCCAGTCCGGTCAGCCTTTTCAACTTGGTCGCGGCCCCGGCCAGTTGGGCGGGGCCCGAACATTCCTCGCGCTATCTCGCCGACGAATTGCTGGCCCAGCTCGAACGCAGTTTGGAGCAGCCATGGGTGGCGGTGGTCTGGGCGATCGGGGCCGGTGCCTTGTTGTTCCGGGGGGTGCTCGCGGCGGGCTGGGCGTTTTGGGTGCGGGCGTCGGCCCGTCCCTTGGCTTCCTGGGAGGCATGGTGGCTCTTGCAAGAATGCAAGGGGGTGTTGGGAGTGGCTGATCCGGTAGCGATCCTGGAGTCGGCCCGCGTCAAGAGCCCCTGCCTCCTCGGGCTTTTCCGGCCGGCGCTGGTCCTGCCCGCGGGTCTTTCCAGCGAACTTTCCGCCAATGAACTGCGGCTGATCATGCTGCATGAGCTGGCCCACCTGCGTCGTCGTGACCTTGCGCTCAATTGGGTGCTGGCGGCGGTCGAGACCATCCATTGGTTCAATCCCGTCGTCTGGTCGTTAACCCGCAAGATTCGCGACGAACGGGAGGAAGATTGCGATGCCCGTGCGTTGGCCACCCAACCGCAGTCCTGCCGCGAATATGGCGAAGTGCTCCTGAAGTTGCTTGAACGGGATTGTGACGGCGCTACCCCGACCATGGCGACGGCGATGCTGGGCGACGTCGAGGACGAAGTGGCGCCCCTCCGGCATCGGCTGAACGCCATCATGAAGTTCCGGCCTGGCAGCCGGCGCTGGGTGGTCGGGTTCTGCACTTGGCTGGCGGTTGCCTTGGTTGGACTGACCGATCCGATCCCCGCAGCTCCGCTGGATGTTGCGGCGGCACCCTCCGCGCAGGTCTCTCGAGCCGCCTGAGGCGAATCAGCGGGGTGGACTCAGCCTCGGTTGTCCAGCCCCAAGGGCCTCGACATCCACGGTGCCGGATTTGGCGGCCTTCAGCCGGACCGTCCGGCTTCCTTGCTGTGCGAAAACGGTGCTCTCGAGGCGGTATGCAACTGTCTTCGACTCGAACATGCGGTGAAACGACCGGATGAGCCGGAAGGTGCTCAGGTAGACGGCCACGTCCTGGGTAGTCGTCGCCAGGCGCGGCACCTCCGATTCCTGATTGCTGAGGCCTTGGCCGACGTAAACGTCGTTCAGGTAAACCTTATGGCTGCCTCCGGTTACCCGCAGCGCTTCGGGGGAGCCGTTCTGCAGGCGGATCGTAAAATTCAAGGCCGCTTCCCCAATTCCGCCGCCTCCGTCGCGCGGCGCCGTGATGTTCACAAGGCTGACGTCGAAGGCGCCGTCCTCCTGAGGCGTGGCACATCCCGAAACGAGGAACGCGGCGGCGAGCGGAACCGCCCAAGACAGGCGCAGAGACGGTGATTTCATGGAAAGAGAATCAATTGTTGGTGGGAGCGTCCGGGGCGGGCGGCGATTTTTCGGTCCTGCGTTCGACGAAAAAGGACTTCAGCATCCCGGCGCATTCGTCGCGGCGAACCCCGGCGGTAATGTCGCACCGGTGGTTGAGCGTAGGGAATTGGAGCAAGTTCATCGCCCCGCCGGCGGCCCCGCCCTTGGCGTCGGGCGCGCCGAACACTACGCGGTCCAGCCGACAGTGGACGATGGCGCCGGCGCACATGGGGCAGGGTTCCTTGGTCACGTAGAGGGTGCAGCCGTTGAGGCGCCAGTCACCGATCGCGCTTTCGGCGGCGGTCAGCGCCAGCATCTCCGCGTGGGCAGTGGCGTCCTTCAGCAGCTCCACTTGGTTCCAAGCCCGGGCAATGATCCGCCCCTCGAAGGTCACGACCGCGCCCACCGGCACTTCGCCGGCCGCATAGGCCTTGGAGGCCTGCCGCAGGGCTTCGCCCATGAAGTGCGCGTCCAATTCGGCTAGCGCTTCCGGGTTCATCGGGCGGCCAGCGGCGAGGATTGTTCCAACGTCCAGACGTTCTGTCCGCCGGCGTGGCAGCGGCAGTGGGCGGCGAAGAAGCCGCCCCGATGTTGCCAGAACAGGGGCCAGATCCGTTCGCGATCGGTCACCGGAATCGCCAGCGCCTCGACCGCGGTGCGAGCGAAGAAGGCAAAGTCGCCCTCTGGATGCGCCGGCGGCACGACTGTCAACCGGGGCCGGATCTCATAGAGGAATATCAGCCAATGCGCCTGCCCTTCGTAGCCGTGCTCGCTGATGAACCCGGTCAGGTGCAGGTCGTGCGGTTGCAGCCGCAGGCCCAGTTCCTCGTGGGCTTCGCGGCAGGCGCAGGCGAACGGTGATTCCCCGGTTTCCGTCTTCAGCTTCCCGCCGGGCGGAGACCACAGGCCGGCGTTCGGCTCTCTCCGGCGCTGGAGGAGCAGCACTTCGTCCCGCGCGTTGAAGCCGTAGAGCAGGGTGGCGATGCGGTAAGGCAGGTTCACGGCGGAATCAGCCGAGGAACGAGCACACGTATTCGCAGATGCCGGCGGTCACCTCGATGTCGAAGCCGGATTTGGCCGGCACGTCGAAGTGCTGGCCGCCGGCGTAGCAGGCGACGTTGGGTTGCCCGTCGAGCTTCACCACGCAGGCACCGGCGACAATCTCCATGCGCTCCGCCTTGTCGGTGCCGAAGTGGAACTTGCCCGGATAAATCAGGCCGAGGGTCTTCTTGGAACCGTCGGCAAACAGGATGGAATGGCTGACCACCTTGCCGTCGAAATACACGTTGGCCTTGGCGACAGCGGTGACGTTCTTGAATTCAGTCGGTGCGGACATCGGCCGGAGGTTCCCGGAAGAACCCGCCCGGATGCAAGTGCCGGCGCGACGCGGGAGCGCGCTCCCGCCTTGCGTGTGGGCCGGCCCCATCCCTAGCGTCCGGGCACATGAGCACGCTGGTTTTGGCAGGCGGACGGGTCATTGATCCGGCTTCGGGATTCGATGCGGTGGCGGACGTCGTTCTCCAGGACGGCAAGGTCGCGGCGTTGGGAGCCGGTGCCGGCGTGGCCTTTCCCGGGGCGGAACGTCACGACGTAACTGGCAAAGTGGTTTGTCCCGGACTGATCGACCTGCACGTCCACCTACGCGAGCCTGGCCAGACCAAGAAGGAGGACATTGTTACCGGCGCGAACTGCGCGGCCCGAGGCGGGTTCACGACCGTCGTCTGCATGCCGAACACCTCCCCGGCCATCGATAACCCCGGCACTGTGGCGCTCATCCATGATAAGGCTCAGCAGGCGTGCGTTCGCGTCGAAGTCACCGGTGCGCTGACCAAGGCCATTTCCGGCGAGGAACTGGCCCCCATTGGCTCCCTCGCCAAGGCTGGCATCGTCGCCCTGACCGATGACGGCAAGTGCATCCAGAATAACGAGCTCATGCGCCGCGCCTGCGAATACGCCCGCATGTTCGGCCTGCCGGTCATGGATCATTGCCAGGACTACGGCCTCGTGACCGACGGCGTGATGCACGAGGGTCATTACTCGATGCGGCTGGGCCTGCGCGGTTGGCCGGCGGCCGGCGAGGAGATGATTGTCGCCCGTAACATCCTGCTCGCGGAACAGACCGGGACCCACATCCACTGCCAGCATCTCAGCAGCGCCGGCAGCGTGCGCCTGCTGCGCGAGGCAAAGTCGCGCGGCGTGCCGGTGTCCGGCGAAGGCTGCCCGCACCACTTCACCCTCACGGACGCCAGCATCGCCGGCAGCGAAGAGTTCTGGAAAGCCGACGGCGCCGAACTGGCGAAGCGTTTCTTCGGCGCCCACGCGCTGCCCGCTTGGCCGAGCTACCACACCCACTTCAAGATGAACCCGCCGCTGCGCTCCGCCGCTGACCGGGCCGCGATCATCGAGGGTTTGGCCGACGGCACGCTGGAGATCATCTCCAGCGACCACGCGCCGCACACGGAATCGGAAAAGGAAGTCGAGTTCGACTACGCGCCGTTCGGAATCCTTGGGCTTGAGGTGGAATTGGCACTGTCGCTGATGGCGCTGCACCACACCGGCCGGTTGCCGTTGCCGCAGGTGCTGGCAAAGCTCACCTGTAATCCGGCCAAACTGCTCCGCTTCACCGATGGCCGCGGTGAGCTCAGAGTCGGCGGAGTGGGCGATGTTACCGTGATCGATCCGGACTGCGAATGGACCAGCGACCGGGAACAGACCGCGAGCAAGTCTCGCAACAACCCATTCCACGGTTGGCGAATGAAGGGCAAGGCCGTGCTGACGATTGTCGGCGGCAAGGTGGTTTACCGCGAAGGCTGAAGTGGTTCTGTGAGCGGGAACGCGCTGAATTGGCGTGTTTCTGCGTCTTGGTGTGGGCTGCATTTGAGGCCCTTCGCCTCCTAACCTCGGTAGCTACCGGAAATACAATCCTGCAAATGAATGTCCGTTCCGGGTTCAAGTCTTCGGCTTCTGCGCCTCCTCCAGCACCTTATGGAAGCGCTCCACGAAGGTGTGTTCGTTGGCCAGCATCTCTTGGGTGATTTCGACTTCCACCGTTCCTTGCTTTGCCCGGGTCGCGAGCAGCTCTTGGGCGGTCCGGAGATGATCGCGCTGCTGCGTGGCCAAGTCTTTCAGCGACGCCAGCGTGCTGTGGATCATCTCCATCTCGTGCGAGAGGCTGTCGATCTTGCCCGTGACGGCGGAACCCTGCGCGGCGCTGACGGTGCGGCTGAGATCTTCGCCGAGCGCCTTCAATCCTTCTCCCAGTTGTGCGCCGAACTTCTCGATGCCGGCGGTAGACTCCGGAGCCGGCACCGGAGCGGCGCCGGGCGTTGCGGCCGCGGCGATGACGCGGCCGAGGCGCTCTTCCAACGTCGTGCGCAGCGATTCGAGGCTCTGGCCGATGGAACCCAGATCCAAGGTAATCGGCGCCTGCGGACGTGACGCGGCGGCGGCGACGGTGGTGCGAAGAGATTCCAAACTCTGCCCCAGCGAACTCACGTCGAGCACGACAGGGTCCTTTGGCTTGGCGGCGGCGATGGCCAGCGTGGTCTGGATGGATTCGAGGCCCGTCTGGAACAACGAGAGCTGGGCCACGACGCGGCCGACGGGGTCGTTCTGGTCGGTGCCGCGGGTGAACTGGTTTCGCTGGAAGGTCTTCTTGATGTCGGCCCAGCGCGCGGCTTCGTCGGGCTTGAGTTCGCCGATGAGTTCCTTGAAACGGAGCAGATTCGCCTCGGCGCCGGTGGTGAGCGTCTGCGATTCGCCGCGGTAGTGGCCGATGACGAGCGCGCGGACCTCGTCGTCGTTCATGATGGCGGCGACCTTTTCCGCGAGGCGGTTCATGTTGCGGTAGGAACCCTGGAGCTTGAACGCGGGCTCGGTGCGGAACTCGTCGGCCTGGCCGGCGGAGGCGATGTATTCCTCGTTCACCCGCATGACGACGTCGCGGATGGCCACAAGCTTCTTCATGACGGAGAGCACCTCGTCCAACTCCTGCGCGGAATAGGTTCCCTCCAAGCCTTCGGCCGTGCGCTGGCCGGTCTCGGCCATGCGGACGAACGCGCGGATGTCGGCCTGGCTGCGCACGGCGAGCGGCGCGAGCACGGCGTTCGAGGTGACGGCGTTCTCGAGGTAACTCGCCTTGAACCACTCGGCGTTGGCACCGATGACGTCGCCCAGGTTGTAGGTGTCGGCGCGGTTCGCGAGCATGTCGGGAATTTTGAACTTCTGCCCGCTCTCGGTGTAGGGATTGCCCGCCATGACCACGACGACCTTGCGGCCGCGCAGGTCATAGGTGCGGGGTTGCTTGCGCCAGACACCCTCGATCTTCCGCTGGCCGTCGCAGAGGGAGATGAACTTCTGCAGGAACTCGGGATTGCAGTGCTGGATGTCGTCGATGCAGATGAGGGCGTTGTCACCCATCTCCAGCGCGAGGTTCAGCTTGGAGATCTCCTCGCGCGCGGCGGCGTTGGGCGCCTCCTCGGGATCGAGCGACGTGACGGCGTGGCCGATGGCCGGGCCGTTGATCTTCACGAAGACGATGCCAAGCCGGCTGGCGACGTATTCGAGCAGCGTGGTCTTGCCGTAACCGGGCGGGGAAATGAGGAGCAACAGGCCCATCAGGTCCGTGCGTTTGGCCGCACCGGCGGCGCCGATCTGCTTGGCGAGGTTGTCGCCGACCATCGGGAGATAGACGCGGTCGGTGAGCTGGTTGCGGACGAAGGACGACAGGACGCGCGGCTTGAATTCATCGAGCCGGAGCCGCTTGCGTTCGCGGTCGAGCAACTGGCCCTTGAGCCGATGGTAAGCCTCGAAGCGCGGCACGGCCTCGGTCTCGAAACGGCGCAGGCGCGCGGTAAAGTCGAGGTAGTCGAAGGTGTAGCGGTTGGCCTCGATGCGCGGATGAGCGCCGCGCAGGGCTTCGAGCACGCGGCGGGATTCGGCATGGACCGGCGTGCGCGGCAAGGCATCGCCGCAGAAGAGGATGGCGGTGGTCTCTTCGAGGTGCGACGTAGCCGCCGACGTGAGGAGGCGGACGTCCGTTGAACTGTTCGACGCTCCTTCCGCCTCGTTACCTCGGCGGCTACCGGACAGCAGAAATCCCTTCACCCAGTCGCGCACCAGTTCCAGCTCGCTGGAGGGATGCCCGTTCAACGCGGCACGGGCGGCGGCGAAGGTGTCGTCGTGGCCTTTGGCGACGAGGTGTTGTTGGAAGGCCGTGGCCAACTGATCGGCCTCGCGGGTGACGGTGAACGATTCGCCGTCGCTCAGTTCTTGGAACAGGTATTCGCCGGCCTCGGCTGCCAGCGTTTCGGGATAGAGCGGCTGGGTCTTCAGGAACTCGCCGATGAGTTTCTGGAGCGCGATGACGTAGTCCTGCTGGACGGGATCACCGGGGAAGAGCCGGTTGCGTTCGCCGAAGGCCTTGAGCTTGGCGGTCCAGAGCGCGCGGGTTTCGGCGGGGCAGAATCGGCTCCAGTAAACCACGGCGCACGCCCGGGCTTCGGGACGGAATCGCGCGCGTTGCAGCGCCAGATGTGTCTCCGCCAGCACAGTAAAGATGCGCGCGCCATCGATATCGTGGAGGCCCTTGGTGTAGCCGTCCTGGTAACGCGCGGCCATGAACTCCTGCACGGCGACAAGGCGCTGCTCTTCGGAGAGGGCGAGAAAGTCTTCGAGTTTGGACGCGCCAAGCATCTGCCACGCGAGATACTCGGCGCGGTAAACCTCCGCGTTCTCGGAAATCACTTCCTGGTCCCAGACCTGCCGCGTGGCCAGGTAGTCCGCGTCGGTGATCGCGTCGAAATACTTCGTGCTCGTCAGGTGGAAGTGCGGCTGGCCGTCGCGCTGGACGATGGTCAGGTCGAGCGGCTGCGTGTTGACGTTGAACTTGTGTTTGCCGAGCTGGATGACGGCCGTGCCGTCGACGAAAAGCTCCTGCTTGTCCTTGAGCTGCCGCACCGCGTCCTGCTGGACGGTCTTGAGCCGGCCTTGCAGGTCGTCTGCCTTCACGGAATCGCCCAGCGCCAACAACTGGTCGATCGTCTCGCGGACCTTCGCCGTCATCAGATCCGACGCCATGTAGGTGTGGATCTCCTCCAGCGACTTGAACCCGGCGAGGCGGTTCTGGACGACCTTGAGGATGCGTTCGGCGGCGGTCAGCAGCGCGCCGGCGCGTTTGTTGCGCTGCTCGACGAGCGCGATCTTCCGCTGCTCGAAGGCCTCGTAGAACTCGGTGCGGCGGTCGGAAAGCTGGACGGTGTATTCGTCGAACCCGGCGAAGGCGCCCTCCATCTCCTCCAACTGGACGGTGAGGCGGTTGAGATACTCGTCGCATTTCTCCGGCGTATCGCAGAGGTCCAGGTAGCTGGAAGCGGACTGGCCGAGGAGCTTGAGCTGCGCGTTGAACTGGGCCGCGCTCTCTGAGGCCACGAGCGCCTGAAGATGCTTCTTCAGCGCGGCCTTGACCTGGTTCAGCGTCGAATAGACCGCCGTGATGCTGTCGATGATGCGCGTGGTCTCGGTCGCGTCGTCGATCTTCAGGCTGTTGACGATCTCGATGAGCATCTCCAGCTCGCCGCCCGCGTCGGCCACGGCCTTCTCCAGCTTCCGGCCGTCGGCCACCTTCGCAACCTTGTCCACGGAAGCGAGGTGTTCGGCAGCCTGCTTGCGGTAGGGTTCGAGCGCCTCGGGCTTCAGCAGGAACTTCACGCACTGCGCGGAAAGCTCGGCGAGCTGGGCGGTCACGGCCTGCTCCAGCGTCTCGATGGCGGCGACGTCGATGTAGCGGACCTCGCGCGTGGTGATCAGTTCGCCCCGGAGATGGCGGAGCGCGGCGAGGTTATGGACGAAGTCCTCCAGCTTGGAGAACGCCGCCCGGCGCGCTGCCTGGAAGCGTTCTTCGCAACGTTTCTTCACGTCGGCCAGCTTCAGGACGGCCTCGTGCTGGAGCCGGCGGACCTTGGCGAATTCATCGACCGCCTTGTCCGCGATCTCGCGGAGCTGCTGGAGCGCGTCGTTGATCTGGAACCCATCCGCGCTGGCGAGCCAAGGATAGGCGTCAAGCATCGCGGTGCAGCGGCGAACGAGGTCGGAATACAGCTCGGCGTAGGGCGTCTCCTTGCCGGCGAGGGTCAGCACCTCGTTGCACTCGGCGAGACAACGGACCACGTCCTTGTTGCCGACCTGGTAGAGGAAGGCGTCCTTCTGCCCGGCCGGTTCGTGGCCGAGCTGGTAGAAGGGCGTCTGGCGAAGCTGGATCTGGTGGTGCTTCTGCGGCACGTCGTCCGCGCGGAAGAGGATGAGCTGGCCGTTGGGAAACAGCGCGAAGCCATGGCAGGCGATGCGTTCCTCCACCTTCTGCTCGATCAGCCGGTAGGGCATCAGCACGTATTCGCCCGAGGCGCGGGCATAGAAGACGTAGAGCGAGTCCTCGCCGTTGGGCGAATGGACCACGCGCTCCAGGATCATGCCGGTTTCCTTCGAGTCGAAGCGCTTCAGCTCGCCGGTGCCGAGATAGTAGCCGTCGGGGAAGATCAGCCCGTGTTCCTCCGGCAAACGCACGCAGGAATCGCCGATGGAATCCACCCGCACGACGGAGCGGAGCTTCTCGTTGAAGATGAAGAAGCGGGCGGCGGTTTCCTTGTAGGGCCGGATCTTGAGCAGGATCAGATGGTCCAGCTCGGCGAAGGCGATCTCGGCGTCGTCCACCTTCTGGTGGCGGTCGTCCACGGGTTCCGAGTAGATGCCCTCGCCGGTGGCGGTGTTGTCCTCGACCTTGATGGTCAGGTCGCCACCGACGCACTCGACGAAGACGCGTTCCGCGATGGAGACGTGCGGATGGTCGCCGTAGCGGTAGGACTCGCGGTCGGGCGTCTGCCAGCGGAAATCGTGCGTGGCCGGATAACCGACGCGGCGGTATTCCGCCTCCGCGCGGCCGTCCAGGTAACGGAGGTTGCCGTCGTTGAAGGCCCACTTGAAGACGGCGTAGTCGTTGAGCGACGCGCCGGTGCCGAACTTGGCGTAAAGGTTCGCGCCGATGACGGCGAATTTCCGGAACGCGGTCTTCTCGTAGACGTTGTAGAGGCGCTTGAAGTCGGTGACGAACTGCTTGTCCTGGAGCGGCTCCAGCGACTCCTCCTTGAACCCGCCCGTGGCCTCGTCGCGCCGGTAGATGGCGAAGACGTCCGCCAGGTCCATCTCCTTCTTGAGGCCGAAGCGGACGTTGAAGGCGAAGAGGAACCGGCCGTGCCCGAGCTGGACCATGTCGCGCGGGATGCAGTTGTGCGCGGTGGTGACGCGGTCGGCCTGGAGCAGCTTGGATTCGATGCGCCCGAAGACCTCCTGCCGCCGGGCGTCGAGCTGGCCCATGCGCTCGCGCAACGTCGCCGAGTTCGCCGCCAACCGCTGCCGGATGATCTCGTAGGTCGCACCGGCGAGGGCGGAGGGGGCGGGAGCGGGCGAGGGTTGGGCTGGTTGATTGGGTTCAGCCATGAGTCAGCGGGGAAAGACGGGATGCGTGGGGCGGTCGGGCGGCTGGTTTGCCGCCTGAACGGCTGCCAGCTATTGGCCGGGAGTTGAGGCAAGCGGTGCGAACGGGATGCGGAAGGTGCGGAGCACCGCCAGAAAGTAGCGCACAGCGTAAGCTGTGGGTTTCGTGTGGACCAATTGCGAGCCCCGGAGGGGCGAAAGAAAGTCTGGGCCAGATCGATTGAGCGACACACTGCCGCCCCTCCGGAGCTGGAACTTTAATGGGGACGCTGACCCACAGCTCACGCTGTGGGCTACTATCTGCCGCCGCTCCGCGGCTGCCCGAACCCACCAACGTCCGGCTTGATTGGATGAGTTCCATCTTCATTCAAACACGTAACGCTCGTCGTATTCGATCTCATGCCTCTTCAGGAACGAGATCAGCTCTTCCTGAAACGAACCCTTCCGGTGGTGTTCGTCCTGCCCGGCAATGTAGTCCAACACTCCCTGCTTTTGGGAAACGCTCACGCTGAACGCCGAATAGCCGAGCTGCCATGCGAACGCCCGTTGCTCTGGGAAGTTCTCATGCACCCATTTGGAGGAATTCGCCTTCAACTTCCCGACGAAATCGGACGGAGCGGCAGTAGCGGGCAGCGAAGCGAGAATGTGGACATGATCAGCGACGCCGTTGATGAGCAAGGCAACGCCGCCGAGCTCCCGGATGATCCCGCCCATGTAGGGAAACACCCGCGCCCGCAGGTCGGGAGTCAGCATCGGCCGACGATCCTTCGAGCTGAACACGATGTGGTTCAGTAGTTGGGTGTAGGTGCGGGGCATGGAGGCAATGATCCTCGGACTAAGCGGATCGGAACGGGAGAAGACGAGCAGCGCGAGAGCCGTGGTTTCATCTCGGAGGTGCGGAGCACCGGCAGACAGGAGCCCACAGCGTCAGCCGTGGGTTGCGTGGTCAAGCAGGACAAACCCCGGAGGGGCGAAAGAGTGCGAAGGCCATGCTTTGATCGTGTGATTCTGCCGCCCCTCCGGGGCTTCGGAACCAGAGGGGACGGGAACCCACAGCTCACGCTGTGGGCTACTTTCTTTCGGCGCTCCGCGCCTGAAGAAATTTTCCGCGGCCTAAAGGGCTTTGCAGGTTTCACGGCTGAACTCCCGGAGCAATTCCTTCGTAGCCTTCAGCGATTCGATCCCGTGCGGCCTTGATCAGGACCGCATAGCTCGGGTCGAACATTGTAGACAGCGATTTGTCCAGCTCTGCTGAAAGATGGCTCACCGCGATGAACTCAGCGTTGTGTCGAAGGATCAGCGTTTCTTCGTCACCGTCGAAGAACCGAGACATGAACTCATAAAGAACAAGTGCTTCGTCTCGAGTCAGACTGATGGTTACGCAATCGTTCATGCGATGATTCCGATCGGATCGAATCGGGGCAGTCTCAGGCTTTCACCACCGTCTCCGCCTTCACCTCACCTAGTCCCTTTTCCTTCACCAGCGCGAGGGCAGACTTGATGGTGGCCTTTACACCGGCGTCGTCGGTGGAGGCGACGAGTTTGGCGAGCAGGGCGGACAGCGTGAGGTTCTTCAGATCCTCGGTATTGATGCCGAAGTCGGCGACCCATTGGCGGAGCTGGGTCTTGAAGTGCTCGGGATCGCCGTTGAAAAAGGTCTCCTTGATGTCGGTGAGCGTGGCGCTGTTCTGCACCATCCGGTCCACGGATTTCCCGGTGCCGATGCTGCGGACGATCTTCTCGAAGAAGTCGTTCTCGCCGCCGACGATGTCGATCTTGGCGGTCTTGAGCGCCTCGGAGACGACGCTGGCGTTGGCCTGGGCCACGTCGCGCTGGACGTTGATGGCGGCGAGCTCGACGTCGCGTTCCTTCTGGAGGCGGAGCTTGAACTCCTCGTGCTCCTGGCCGGCGGCGTGGAGCAGCTTCATGGCGTCGGCCTTCAGGTGGATGGACTTCGCCTCCGCGGTGCCGCGGGCCTCGATGCCGGTGGCGATGGCGAGTTCCTTCTCCTTCGTGCCTTCGGCCTCGGCTTCGGCCTGGGTCTGGGTATTGGACGCCTGGACAGCGCCCTTGGCCTTGATGACGTCGGCTTCGGCCAAACCGACTTCCTTGATGGCAGCGGCTTCGGATTTACGGGCGCTGGCCTTGGCCATGGTGACCTTCGCTTCGGCGAGTCCCTTGGCGGCTTCGCGCGCAGCGGTGCCTTCGGCTTCCTGCTCGGCGGCGTGGCGGCGCTTGTCGGCGACTTTGGCCTCGGCGTCGGCCGTGGTCTGGAGACGTTCGGCATCGCGCAAGGCGGCTTCGCGGCTGGCCTCGGCGGCGGTGATGGTCTTGATCTTGTCGGCCTCGGCGAGGTTGCGCTCGACCTCCTTCTGGGCCTCGGAGGCGACGACCTTCTCGGTCTGGTCCTTCTTGGCGTTCATCTCCGCCTCGATGAGCGTGACCTCGCGGACGCGCTCGGCGGTCATGCGGGCTTCGATGTTGCGCTTCTCCTCCTCCTGCTGGGTGACGGCCTTCTGCTCGGCGACGACGGTGGCGCGCTTGCGTTCCACTTCGACGGCGGCCTCGTTGACCTTCACTTCCTTGTCCATCTCGGCGAGCGAGACGGTGCGCTCGCGGCGGACGCGGGCTTCCTCGCCTTCTTGGACGGCTTCCTGTTCTAGGCGCTGCTTCTCCTTCTTCACGGTGAACTCACGCTCCTGCACGGCGCGGTTCATGTCCTCGGTGCGGAGGCGGATGGATTCCTCGGCTTCCAGGCGCTTGGCTTCGACTTCTTGACGGCGGGCTTCGATGACCTTGCGGGCCTCGGCTTCCTCGTTCGCCTTCACCTCGTTGATGGCGCGGGTCTGCTTGGCGGTGTCCTCCTCATTGCGGCGGCGCTGCTCGCGCTTGGCGATGTCGGCGTCGGCGTTCTCCTTCTCGACCTGCACCTGGGCGCGTTGTGAAAACTCGTTGGCGATGACGCGTTCGCGCTGGGTGATCTCGGTGATCTTCTTGATGCCCTCGGAATCGAGCACGTTGCTCGGGTCATGCTGGTCGAGCGGGGTCTGCTCGAGGTAGTCGATCGCGACATCTTGGAGGAAAAAGCCGTCCAGGTCCTTGCCGATGGTGGCCTGGATCTGCTCGCGGAACTTGATGCGTTCGGTGAAGAGCTCGTGGAACTCCATCTGTTTGCCGGCGGTCTTGAGCGCCTCGGAGAACTTCGCCTCGAACAGCTCGCGCAGCTGGGCCATGTCGGACACGCGGTCGACACCGAGCATCTGGGAAACCTTCTTCACGCTCTCCTCGGTCGCTTCGACGCGGATGTAGAAGGCGACGGAGATGTCGGCACGTATGTTGTCCTTGCAAACGAGGCCGTCCTTGCCCTTGCGGTGGATCTCCAGCTTCTTCACGGAGATGTCCATCTCCTCGAAGTTCTGCACGACGGGAATGCGCACCATGTAATCGAAGGCGACCCGCAGGCCGCCCCAGCCGACGCTGATGCCGGCCTTGCCGGGATGGATTTTACGGATGAGCAGGGCTGCGGTGACGAGGCCCACAAGCAGGAGTGCGACGACTCCGGCGATGATGAGGACGTAAAACATAGACGGGAACGGTTGAGCTAGGTTGGCGGACGAAAGTGGTTCCTGATTCCGAATCTGCGGCCGAGTCCCGGCCGGCTGGGGTTAAGCAGCGCGGCTTTGGCGACGGGACGGCAGGTGAATTACCGGAACAGGTGGGGCGGCGCGAGTGGGATTTCGGAAGGGGAATTGTAACGGCTATGAACCGCATCGGCTTTCTCCACCACTTCGGGGATTACACCGGGCCCGCCAATTCGTAGCCTTCGCGCGTGAGCGTTTCCCTCCCTTCGCAGACCCGGGTTCTCATCATCGGCGGTGGCGTCGCCGGCACCAGCGTGGCGTGGCACCTGACCCAGTTGGGCGTGCGCGACGTCGTGCTCGTCGAGCAGAACAAGCTTGCCGGCGGCACCTCGTGGCACGCCGCCGGAATGGTTGGGCGCCTGCGAGTTTCGAGCAGCATGATGCGGATCAATCAGGACTCCGCCGACCTCTACGCGAAGCTCAAGGACCTCACCGGCCACGACATCGGCTGGCGCATGGTGGGCAGTCTGTTGCTCGCCCGTAACCACGACCGTGTGGTCCAGTTTCGGCGCACGACGGGCGTTGCCAGCTATCTAGGCGTCGAATGCCACGAAATCACCCCAGCCGAGGCGCAGGCCAAGTTCTCCTGCATTCGCGTGGACGACCTGGCCGGCGCCTTCTGGATTCCGCATGACGGTCGGGTGCTGCCCGGCGAAGTGCCGTTGGCGTTGGCCAAAGGCGCCCGGGCGGGCGGGGCACAGGTCGTCGAAGGTGTCCGCGTGACCAAGCTGCTGTCGAACAATGGCCGCGTCACCGGTGCCGAGATCAACCTCGGAACCATTCACGCCGAAGTGGTCGTGCTGACGGGCGGCATGTGGACCCGCCAGCTGGCGTTGACCGCAGGCGTGAATATCCCGCTGCATCCGGTCGAGCATCACTACGTCGTCAGCAATCCGCTCCCGGGCGCCGACGGCAATTGTCCCTGCACGCGCGACATGGACGGCTCGACGTATTTCCGCGGCGAGGATTTGCCCGAAGGCGGCGGTGGCGTGCTGTTGGGTGCATTCCAGCGCACGACGAAGATCTGGGACGTGGCCCGCGTGCCGGACGATTTCTCTTTTGGCCTGCTAGAACCGGATTGGGAGAAGTTCAGCGAGCCGCTCGCGCAGGGGTTGCTCCGCATTCCTGGACTGAAGGAAGCCGGTTTCTCGAAATTCGTGAACGGCCCGGAGAGCTTCACGCCGGACAACAACTTCCTGCTGGGTGAAACCGCGGAACTGCGCGGGCTGTTCGTCGCCGCGGGCTTCAACAGCGCCGGCATCGCCTGCGCGGGCGGGGCAGGGAAGGCGCTTGCCGAATGGATTCTAGGCGGTGCGATGCCCTACGACCTTACCGGCGTGGACATCCGGCGCTTTGGCGGCTGGGCCAACAACCGGGCCTTCCTGCGCGACCGCGTGACGGAATCGCTCGGCCTCCACTATGAAATGGCCTGGCCCAATCGCGAGCCCGTGACCGCCCGGAATGTGCGCCTGAGCCCACTGCACGAACGACTCAAGGCGGCTGGCGCCTGCTTTGGCACCAAGGGTGGATGGGAACGGCCGAACTGGTTTGCGCGGAGTGACTCCGGCTTCGCCGCTGTGCCGGAAGCCGCCTACAGCTTCGGTCGCCAGAACTGGTTCGCGAATCACGCTTTCGAGCACCGCGCCTGCCGCGAGCGTGTGGCCGTGTTTGACCAGACGGGCTTCGCCAAGCTGCTCGTGCGCGGAACCGATGCGTGCGCAGTGCTCCAACGGGTTTGCGGCAACAACGTGGATGTTGCGCCCGGCAAGGTCGTTTACACGGGCCTCTTCACCGAGCGGGGTGGTTTCGAGAGCGACCTGACCGTGGTGCGCGTGAGCCGCGACGAATTTTACCTGATCACCGGCAGCGCGCAGGCCGCCCGCGACGCGAGCTGGCTGCGCTGGAACCTGAAACCCGGCGAGTGCTGCGAAGTGGTTGATGTGACTGTTGCTTACGCCGTGCTGGGCGTGATGGGCCCGCGTTCCCGCGAACTGCTTTCCCGGATTGCCGATGCGGATTTGGGCAATGCCGCCTTCCCGTTTGGGACGGCGCAAGTGATCGGCATCGGCATGGCCAACGCCCGCGCAGTCCGCCTTACCTACGTGGGCGAACTGGGCTGGGAACTGCACGTTCCCGTGGAGCAGGCCGGCCACGTTTACGATTTGCTGATGACGACCGGCGCGGACCTCGGGGTCGCGAATGCCGGTCATTATGCGATCAATTCGCTGCGCCTGGAGAAGGGCTACCGGGCCTTCGGTGCGGAGTTGTCGCCGGACGAAACGCCGTTCGAAGCCGGGCTCGCCTTCGCGGTGGACTTAACGAAGGACTTCTGCGGCCGCGCCGCGATGCTGGCCGCCAAAGAGCGTCCACGGAAGAAACTGCTGACAACCTTCGTGCTGAACGATCCCGAACCACCCGTGTGGGGCGGCGAGGTCATCTTCCGCAATGGCATTGGCGTGGGCTACACGACCAGCGGCAGCTATGGCCACACCGCGGGCGGCGCCATCGCTATGGGCTACGTGAAGAACGGCGGCGAACCCGTCACGCCGGAATGGATCTTGGCCGGTCGCTACGAACTGCTCGTGGACGGCCGCCGGATCTCGGCTACGCCGCACCTGAAGCCGGTTTACGATCCGAAGCGGGAACGGATTTTGGGCTAGCTTCAGTCGGCCGGCGGCGTGGGCTAGAACGGTGAAATCGGCGTTGCTCCGCTGGCCGGTCCATTCCAATCCTTCCGCCGTCCAAATGAAGTTCGTCGTCCGAATCGCCATCTACCTGGTGCTGCTGGTGCTCGCGGGAGTCACCTTCTCCAAGTTCCGCGCAGCCTACCAGGGTGGGCCCACGCGAACCTTCGATGTCCGTGATGGGGACAAGACGCCGCCGGCCGCGGTCGCCACCGAAACCAATGCGGTTCCGGGGGCAGCCGCCGCCGTCCTGACCAACGCCGTCGCGGGCGGGGAAACGAATGCCGTAGCCGAGATCACCACCAACGCCCCGGCGCCGGTCACCGAATCCGCGCCCCCGGCACCGGCGCCCGCCAAAAAGGCCGACAAATCGTCGGCCATGCTCTATCTCGGCTGTTTCCTGGTGGCCGTCCTCGGGATTGGGATCATGGGCGCTTGGGACATTGGCCAGATGATCGGTGGCCGTGCGGGGCGCTCGGTCATGGCGGAGGATTACACCGAACACAAGGATCCCGACTACGAGGCCGCCGAGGAGGAGTGGTCCAAGGGCAACCACCTTGATGCCGTCCGCATGCTGCGCGATTACTTGGAGCGCAATCCCAGCGAACAGCACGCCGCCATCCGCATCGCGGAGATTTACGAGAAGGACCTGGGCAATTACCTCGCCGCGGCCTTGGAACTCGAGGAAGTGCTCCAGAAAAAGCTGCCCCGCGAAAAGTGGGGATGGACCGCGATCCGCCTTTCGAATCTCTACTCCGGCCGCCTCAACCAACCGGCCAAGGCGCTGGCCGTCCTGGATCGGATCGTTAACGACTACTCCGACACCTCGGCGGCCAAGAAGGCCCGCGAACGGCTGGGGATTCCCGAACCCACGCCCGAGGCGGTCGAGGAGGCCGCAGCGCCCGAGGAAACCGCCGAACCTCCCGCTCCGGAGCCGCCGCCCGACCAAGCGGCTTTGCCTAAGGGCTTCCGCAAACGGAAATAGCCTCAGTCGGAAGCCAAGTCCGCGTCGGTCCGCCACCGTCCGAGTTCCTCAAGGTAGGCTTGGGGAAAGTGGTGTCCTTTGGCGGCTGCGATCACGTCTTCGAGATAGCCGGGCATGGGATCGCCCGGCTCGGCGTCATTCATCGAGTAAACCATGGCATTCACACTGCCGCCCGTGGGCAGTTCCGCGGCCAGTTGGATCTTGGAGTAAAGTCCCTCCGCCGTGCCTTCGTAGGCGTCGAGCCGGGCTTCGTCTTGGGCGGTCAAATCCCAGAGCAAACCATGCACGGCCGCGCCCGCTTCCGGGACCACCGTGGCATAGCCATGCCGGGTGATCCGGAACCGCCACCCCCGGAGCACGGCGGGCCCCAAGGGTTTCGACGCGGGGCATCGTTCCCGCATCTGTGCGAGGTCCATGTTGGAGCCAAAGGCGAAGTTGATCGTCCCCACGGAAAAAGAAAAACCCGGCCGAGGCCGGGTGTCACTAATCTGTTTTGGACGGGTTTAGAGGCGGGCACGGCGGGCACGCCAGAGGCCTAATGCGAGGATCGCCGTGCCACCTACCGCCGCGGCATGGCTGGCCTCGGGAACTTCGGCGGGATTGTTCACGGATTCGAAAATGGCCTGATTCATGGTTCCCTCACTGTTATCAGGTAAGTCGTTCCAGCTGATTCCAGACCAATTAATTACCGTGGCGTCTTCGCCACCAGCATCATTGGGTTCGCCGTCGGCCCAGTTGATGTAACTCACCGGACTGCCATCGGTCCAAACGAAGTTTCCTTCGGAAGCAATGTCGTTGTAACCGATCCATGCATACTGCTCGGGGACGAGATTGGCAACGAAGGTCTCCTCAGCCGCGCTGCCCAAGCTCGCCAAATTGTAGCCCAATCCAACGGCCAAGGTGTTCATCGCTTGCCAGCTGTCGGCATCTTGGCTGACGCCATACCAATGGTCGTTACCCCCGACGCCCGACGACCACTGATGCCAAACGGTAGGCGCCGTCGCTGCCCAACTAGTGATTCCGGCCAGCAGGCCGGCCCCGATGATGCGGATTTTTTTTCATGTGGAACTCCTTGCAAACTAAATATGGCTAGTTTCCGCAGCCGATGGTCAAGCCCATTTTGTCTTCGACAGCCAGCTTGCCCTGCCGGAGCGGCCTTCCTACCGTCCGCCTCCGTTCCGACTTCCGGCGATTGGCAGGCCGCTGAACATCACCTTTCCCTGTTTACTGAATACTGATCACTGACGCACTGAGACCATGGCTTTCCTCAACGACAACTACCTCAAGCTCAAGGCCGGCTACCTTTTCCCCGAAATCGGCCGCCGCGTGAAGGCGTTCACCGACGCCAATCCGGACGCCGCCAGGCGCCTGATCCGCTGCGGCATCGGCGACGTGACCGAGCCGCTGCCACCGGCCGTCATCGCCGCGATGCACGCCGCCGTGGACGAGATGGCCAGCCGCGCGACCTTCAAGGGCTACGGCCCTGAGCAGGGTTACGAATGGCTCCGCGCCGCCATCGCCCAGAACGACTTCCGTGCCCACGGACTCGACGTGGCCGACGACGAGATCTTTGTCAGCGACGGTTCGAAGTGCGACTGCGGCGCCATCCTCGACATCCTTGGTGACCAGAACCGCCTCGCCATCAGCGACCCGGTCTATCCCGTCTATGTGGACACCAACGTCATGGCTGGCCACACGGGCGAAGCCGACGAATCCGGCGCCTACGCGGGCATCACCTACCTGCCGTGCACGGCGCAGAACGGCTTCATCCCCGAGCCGCC
This sequence comes from uncultured Verrucomicrobiota bacterium, assembly GCA_964602595.1. Classification (GTDB taxonomy): domain Bacteria; phylum Verrucomicrobiota; class Verrucomicrobiia; order Limisphaerales; family UBA9464; genus CAIWAH01. Next base: position 42,900 of record CAZRRO010000012.1, read on the forward strand.
GGCCGGGAAGGTGGACGTCATCTACCTGTGCTCGCCCAACAATCCCACCGGCGCCGCCGCCACCCGGCCGCAGTTGGAGGCGTGGGTGAAGTATGCGCTGGCGAACCAGGCCATCATCCTGTTCGACGCCGCCTACGAGGCCTACATCACCGAGCCGGGCATCCCGCACTCGATCTACGAGATTCCGGGCGCCCGTGAGTGCGCGATCGAGTTCCGCAGCTTCTCCAAGAACGGCGGCTTCACCGGCACTCGCTGCGCGTTCACCGTCGTGCCCAAGACGCTCCTGGCCAGCACCGCGAAGGGCGAACGCAAGCCGTTGCACCCGCTTTGGTCGCGCCGCATGACAACGAAGTTCAACGGCGTCTCCTACCTCGTGCAGCGCGCCGCGGCGGCGCTCTACACGCCGGAGGGCAAGGCGCAGGTCCAGGCGCTCATCGAGCATTACCTCGGCAATGCCCGCGTGCTGGTCGCCGGGGCCAAGGCGGCGGGCCTGACCGTGTTCGGCGGCGTGAATGCGCCCTACATTTGGGTCGGCGCGCCGGCCGGGTTCACCAGCTGGCAGGCCTTCGACAAGATTCTGCACGAGGCCAACGTGGTCATCACCCCCGGCAGCGGCTTCGGCTCGAAGGGCGAGGGCTACTTCCGCGTGAGCGCCTTCAACAGCCGCGCCAACGCCGAGGAAGTCGCGAGGCGGATTCAGGCGCTGAAGTGGTAGGGTTGCCCCTCCGGATCGGTATCTCGGAATTGAACTTGGCTACATGCCCCGAGATTCCCGGCCGATCCCTGAAGAATACTGATTCCTTTCACGTCGGCTGCCGCGATGGCAAGGTCCCCTCAATGTGAAGGAGTCCCGATGACGGTTGATTCGCCCCCACGGCGCTGGACGAAGATGCGGATTGCCTTGCTCGGGGGCGGGCTCCTCCTTCCGGCATTGGTTGGTTTGGCGGTAATCTTCGAGCTACGTGCGAAGTCGGAGCAGGCCGAGATAGACCGACGCCTCGACGCGATTCGGGCGGCTGGGGAACCCGTTTCGATCGCAGAAATTGAGGCTCGCAGTCCGAAGAAGAGCCCCGAGAAGGAGGTCGGCGTGCTTCTCGCGCCCGGACTGGCACTCCTCAGGAAACCCAACGCAATCCGTTTCCTTCTGGACTTGCCGGTCGGATTCATTCAGCCGGAACACCGGGACGAGCTGGCCTCCCTTATCGAGGAGAACCAGCCCGCGATGGACCTCGTGCCCACGTCGCTGAACGGCTGCTGGGCCGCCCCAAAACAGTGGTCGGACCCGAAAGGCAAACTCCTCGGCAAATTGTGCTGGAGGAGTGCCTTGGCCCTTGCGGAAAGCGGACGCTTTGAAGCCGCGGTGAAACGCATGAGTCAGGGAGCGACCATATCCCAAATGCTTTCCCTTTCCCGCCGGTTCGATTTCGAACTGGTGGAACAAGGGCTTCAAACCTTGGAGCTGATCCTCAGCCGAACGGATCCGCCGCCGGAGTGTCTGAAGGAGTTTGAGTCGCTGTTGGTGCGCCTTGAGCCATCCTTGCTGAGTCGCTCGGAGCTGATCGAGGATCGCGCCCAAGTCATCGAAACGCTTCAGGAGGTGAGAGAGGATACGGTCGGATACCTCACGAAGGTTTGGGCCATGCCTCTATGGATGGCGTCCCCAAAGTTTCCTTCATGGCTCGACCCGCTGGCAGCCGAGTTAGGACCGTTGTTGGTGCAGTGGTCGTCGGAAGGTTATCGGGATCGTGATTTTGTCGAGCTGCTCAACCATTGGGCACGCAACATCGAAGCCTTGGATCAGCCGCCTTTGGCCCGTTGGGAGGCGTTGAGGGCGATTTCTGAGCTGGCCGAAACGCGAAGGCTGCGCTGTGTTGCTTGGACCGTTGGCTGGTGTGACTGCTATGTTCTCGCCAAGGAGACTAGCCGAGGATCCGCCCAGTCGCGTGCGGCACGGGTTGCGCTATCGGTCCTGCGCTGGCGCGCAGCCCACGACGGCAAACTTCCCGACTCTCTCGCCGAACTGGTGCCCGACACGCTGCCGGCCATTCCCGAAGATCCGTTCGACGAACAACCGCTGCGTTACCGCCGGCTGCCGCAGGGCTTCACCGTTTACAGCGTCGGCCCCGACTTCACCGACAACGGCGGCCGGCGCCAGCCCGCCGGGACGGAGAAGGCGGACGGCTACGACGTGGTATTCACCGTGGAGCGATAAGGCTTGGGTAGGATTCAACCGGCGTTACGAAACCCCGCACGCGCGGTCCGTAGCGCAGATTGGCAATTTGCCGTTTCGCCGACTGGCAGTCGGCAGGCGTCGCCGCTAACACCAGCCAGGTGAACGAAGCCCAACCCCAGCGGGCTGGCCGCCCGCGACACAGCAGATTGGCAATCTGCGCTACCTGTTTACCCCAGCTCGACACCGAAGTGTGGGTGGAACGTTTCCACCCCAGCAAACCCGGCTCTGGCCAGTGGCGTTGGCCTATGCCAGTCTTCCGTCATGAGTTCGGATGCGCTCACGCTGCAAACGATGGAACGGCTGCTGGTCGAATCGTTCGCCCAGATTCTGACGCCGGACCGGGCTCGCCTGATCCTTGGCCTGCGGGCGGGTGAGGTAGAGCAATCCCGCGTGGACGAACTCGCGGCCAAGTCCTGTCGGGGAGAGCTTTCTGCCGAGGAACGGGCGGAATACGACGGATATATCCGCTTCGGCATCCGCATTGGCGTGCTTCAGGCCAAGGCCCGCCGGTTCTTGGCGGACGCTGGTCAGGCGGAATGACCGCCGAGCTGCGAGAATCGGTCCGGAGCCGCGCGCAGTTCCGCTGCGAATACTGTCGGCTGCCGGAACGCCTGTTGCCCTACCACCGATTTGAGGCCGACCACATCCGGCCGGAGAAGTTCGACGGAACCTCCACTCTCGAAAATTTGGCATGGTCCTGCCTGCATTGTAATCGCCACAAAGGTCCGCTGGTGGCGGGGCATGATCCCGATTCCCCGGAGGTCATCCGCCTGTTCAACCCGCGAATAGACCGGTGGGAAGAGCACTTCCGGTATCTGGCTCCCCGAATCGAAGGGGTTTCGGCGATTGGGCGGACCACGGTTTGGGCGTTGGAGATGAACGCGTCCGAATACGTCGAGCTGCGGCGCGAACTGGGAACGGACTTCACGACTTGAACGAATCGCCGCTCGCAGGATCCCCATCCGTGGATACGCGCCGCCCATCGCTGCTGCTGCTGGTCATCATCTATTTCGGCTTCTTCAGCCTGGGGTTGCCGGACGGATCGTTCGGCGTCGCGTGGCCGGCGATGCATCCTGAGCTCGGGCTTCCCATTGGCCTCGCGGGCACCATCACCACGGTCGTGACGCTGCTGTCCGCATTGTCTGGCTTCGCCGGCGGAGCGGTCATCGCCCGGTTTCGCACCGGGCCGGTCGCGTTGGTCAGCTGCGCCCTCACCGGACTGGCCCTGCTCGCCTTCGCCCAGGCGCGGGGTGCGGCCTGGCTGTTTGTCGCGGCGGTGCCGCTCGGTTTGGGCGCCGGGGCGGTGGACACGGGACTTAACGGCTTCGTGGCCCGCCATTACAGCGCGCGGCACATGAACTGGCTCCACGCGTGCTGGGGCGGCGGCGCCCTGTGCGGACCGCTGATCATGGGTTCCGCCCTCGCCGGTGCAGGCGGCTGGCGAGACGGCTACCGGCTGATCGGGGCGACCCAATTGACGCTGGCCGTGGTCCTCCTACTGTCGCTCCGGCTGTGGCGGATTGTGCCGGAATTGTCGCAGGCGGAAACACCGGAAGGGAATTCCGGACGGCGGCCAACGCTGTCGTCGGGTTCGTCGGCCGGCTGGCTCTCGGCGGGGCTCTTCGTGATTTACGCGGCGGTCGAGGGGACGGTGGGCGTTTGGGTCGGATCCATTCTCGTGTCCGGTCGCGGCTTTTCCGCGACCACGGCGGCGCTGGCGACCGCCACGTATTACGGTGCGATCACCTTGGGCCGGGTGCTCATCGGTTTTGTGGTCAACCGGTGGGGCAACCGCCGTCTGGTCAACGCGGGGGCGGGGCTGGCGCTGGCCGGGTGCGCGTTGTTCGCAGTCAGCTCGTCCCCGGGGCTGGCGACGGCGGCGCTGCTGGTGACCGGCTTGGGCTTTGCCCCGGTCTATCCCTGCCTGATGCACGAGGTGCCCAACCGGTTCGCGCCCGAGGCCGCGCCGGTGGTGATCGGCCGGCAGTCCGGGGCCGCCTACCTCGGTGCGGCTTTTCTGCCGGCCGTCGCCGGCCTGCTGGCGGCGCACGCGATCACGGGGATTCCCTGGCTGGTCGCCGGCGGGATTGTGGCACTGATGGTGGGCATCCGGGCGTTGGACCGGATGAGCTAAGCCGGCGGGCGCTGGATCACCCCTCCCGCCGCAGGATTTCCAGCGGGGGTTCGTCGGCGATGCCGCGGCTGGTGGCGAGGCCGACGAGCACGGTGACGGTCGTGACGGCGAATACCGCGACGACCAGGGGGAGCACGGCGACGACGTAGTCGGCCTTGAACGCGAACTTCGCCAGCGCCCAGCTCGAACCCACGGACAGCACCACGCCGGTCAGTGCGGCGAGCAGGCCGAGCGCGAAGTATTCCGCGAAAAGGATACGCCGGATCTGGGCGCGGGTGGCGCCCAGCGTGCGGAGCAGGATGCTTTCTTGCACGCGTTGCCAGCGACCGGTCAGCACCGCGCCGGCCAGCACGATCAGGCCGGTCGCGACGGTGAACAGCGCCATGAAGCGGATCACGAAACCCACCTTGGTCAGGATGCCGTCGAGCGTCTGGAGCACGAGCGTGAGGTCGATGGCGCTGACGTTCGGGAAGGCCCGCACCAGCTCGCGCTGCATGCGGGCGGATTCGCCGGCGTTGGCCACCCGTGTCGCGAGGACGTGCATGGCGGGGGCCGCTTCGAGCGAACCGCCCGGGAAGACCACGAAGAAGTTCGGCCGCACCTGCCGCCAGTCTACCTTGCGCAGGCTGGCGACGCGGGTGGCCAACGGGATCCCTTGCACGTCCCAGACGAGTTCGTCGCCGACGGTTACCTTGAGGTCGCGGGCAATGCCGTCCTCGACCGAGACGGGGATCGGCGCTTCCGGATTGGCGGTGGCGGCGGTGAACTGGCCGATGAACTGGCCGGCGGTGACCTCCTCACTGTCGGTCAGGTTGGTGCGCCAAGTGGAGCGGAACTCGCGTTTCAGCACCCAGCCGGGGATGTCGGCGGTCCGGTTCGTCGCGAGCTGTTCCACGCCGACGCCTTTCACGGTGGCCAGCCGCATCGTGATGATGGGCGCTTCTTCCAAGACGGGCAGCGACTGGGCCTTCAGCAACGCGACCACGCCGTCGCGCTGGTCGGGCTGGATGTCGAAGAGGATGGCGTTGGGCTGGCTCGCCTGGTTGGGCGGGAACAGGGAGGTTAGCAGCACGTCGCGCGTGAGGTGGAGCGTGAGGATGAGGAACGTCCCGAGGCCGATGGCGACGAGCAGCAGGCCGGTGCGGTTCTGCGGTCGGTGCAGATTGGCGAGGCCCTGGCGCCACGCGAAGGGCAGGGAAGGTGGCGTCAGGCGGCGCGCGCTCCACGCGATGAGTCGGGCCATGCCGGCGAGGATAAGGAAGGCGAGCCCGAGGCCGCCGGCGAAGGCGAGCCCTTCCCACCAGCGGCGGGTCTGGAACGAGGCGAAGCCGGCCACGCCCAGGGCGATCAGACCGAACAGCACCCAACGCAGTGGGTCGTGCCGGGGTGGTTCGTAGGCCACGCGGATGGCCGCAAGCGGTGGCACGCGCCGGACGTCGAGCAGCGGCAGGAGCGCGAACAGCAGGCACAGGACAAAACCGATGCCGGCGGCGACCAGCGCGGCCCACCAGTCGAAGTGGGCGGTGAACTCGAACGGCACGAAGCTGCTCACCAAGGCCGGCAGTTGTTGCGCGACCACGGCCCCGACGACGATGCCGGCGGCAGTCCCGACGGCCCCGAGGGCGAGTCCCTGCGCCAGGTAGATCGCGAAGGTCTGCGGCAGCGAGCAGCCCAGGCAACGCAGCACGGCGACGTTGGCGAGCTTTTGCCGGACATGGACGTGGATCGCGCTAGCGATGCCAACGGCGCCGAGCAGCAGGGCGATAAGCGCGACCAGGTTCAGGAAGCGATACAGGTTCTCCAGCGCCCGCCCGAGGTCCTGCTGGCGTTCCTTCACGGTGTCCGTGCTCAGGCGGAGGCGCTCGAACTCGGGCTTCAGGTCCGTGCGCAGCTTTTCCGGGTCCACGCCGGCAGGCAGGCGGAACATCACCCGATAGCGGGCGAGACTCTTGGCGCCGACCAAGCCCGTGGCGGGCAGGTCTCCGGCGCTCAGGTAAACGCGCGGCGCAATCGTGGAAAACGCCACGGTGTCGCCGGGCACGCGGCGCAGGGAACCAAGGATGCGGAAGCTCGCCAAACCCAGCCTGACCGTGTTGCCAACCTTCGCGTCGAATTGGTGCAGCACGCCCTCCTCCACCAGGACGCCGCCGCCGCGCCGGAATTCCGTGCTCGCCCCGCGTGGTTCGGTTTCGAGTTCGCCATAGAAGGGAAAGTCGCCATCAAGCGCCCGGGCGTTCACGAGCCGGGTGCCGTTCGTCAGCGAGAGCATCGTCGAGAAGCTGGTTTCCCGGGCCTGTTCGCCGCCGATGCGGGTGAAGAGGGACTCCATCTCCAGGGTGAGTGCCGTGCGGGACGCCACCACGAGGTCGGCGCCGAGCAACGCCTTGGCTTGCTGGCCGATGGCCTGTTCGAGGTTCCGGCCCAGCGAGCCGATGCCGACCAGGGCCGCGATGCCGAGCGAGATGCTCGACGAGAACAGCAGCAGGCGCCGCCGCGACGAGCGCGAATCACGCCACGCCATGAGCCACGTCCAACGGGAAAACAATGCGGCCAGCCAGATCACGCCGCGGACGGTAGGCGGAGACCGAGGAATGACCAATCTGCAAGCGCAGGGAGCAGGGAGCGCGACTCTCTGAGTCGCGATAAGGGGGCATCCGTTTGGTGTGAACGCGGATGGGACCAGACTCGCGGCTCAGAGAGCCGCGCTCCCGCCGTCCCGAGCTCCGTTCTCCCTGCTCCCTGCCTTCCGCTCGAACCGCGCATTGCCGCGTCGGGCCGGGTGGTCCACGCTCGCGCCATTATGGCAGCCGATTCGAAGCCGGCCTTCCGGCCCTACATTCCCGACCGCACGGCTCTGCGCGAGTTCACTGCGCGTTCGCTCATCATGGGCACGCTGCTGGGCATGGTGTTCGGCGCGTCGTCTTTGTTCCTCACCCTCAAGGTCGGCTTGACCGTCAGTGCCAGCATCCCGGTGGCGGTGATCTCCATCGCTCTGTTCAAGCTGTGGGCGAAGTTTGGCGGGAAGGACGCCACGATCCTCGAACACAACATCGCGCAGACGGCCGGTTCCGCCGGCGAATCCATCGCGTTCGGGGTGGGCGTGACCATGCCGGCGATCCTGATCCTTGGCTTCGACCTGGAGATCACCCGCGTCCTGCTGGTGGGTGTGCTCGGCGGTTTGCTGGGCATTCTCATGATGATCCCGCTGCGGCGGGCGCTGATCGTCCAGCAGCACGGCGAACTGAAGTATCCCGAGGGCACAGCGTGCGCGGAGGTGCTCAAGGCGGGCGCCAGCGAGGAATCCCGCGCGGCGGCCGACCCGGTCCACCGGGGCGACGACTTGGGTGCTTCCGTGAACGCGAAGACGATCTTCGCCGGCTTCGGCATCGGCCTGCTCTACAAGGTGGCTAACGTGGCCCTTAAGGGCTGGAAGGACGTTCCCGAAAAGGTCTTCGGGGCGCCACTCAAGGCGGGATCGCTTTCCGCGGAGATTTCGCCGGAAATGCTGGGCGTCGGCTACATCATCGGGCCGCGCACCGGCGGCATTATGGCGGCGGGCGGCGTGCTCAGCTACCTGGTGCTGATCCCGTTGATCAAGTTCTTCGGCGAACGCCTGACCGAGCCGCTGGCGCCCGGCACCAAGCTTATCAGCGAGATGTCCCACGGCGACATCCGCAGCGCCTACATCCTCTACGTCGGCGCCGGGGCGGTGGCGATGGGCGGCTTGATCAGTCTCGTCCGCTCGCTGCCCACGATCTGGCACGGGCTCAAGCTTGGCGTGCTCGACATGGTGGACTCCCGCCGAGCCGCCGCGGCCGCCGCGGCCGAACGCACCGGCCAGGATTTGCCGATGAAGTTCGTGCTCATCGGAATCATTGGGCTCGTCGCGGCCATCACGTTCGCGAAACCGCTGCACATGAATCCGCTCGGCGCCGGGCTCATCGTGCTGCTTGGGTTCCTCTTCGTGACGGTGTCGTCGCGCCTTACCGGGGAGATCGGTTCGTCATCGAACCCGGTTTCCGGGATGACCATCGCGACCTTGCTGATCACTTGCCTGGCCTTCCTGGCGGTCGGTTGGACCGGCAACACCTACTACGTCACCGCGCTGTCGGTCGGCGCGGTGGTCTGCATCGCCTGCTCGAACGGCGGCACGACATCGCAGGACTTGAAGACCGGTTACCTTGTCGGTGGCACCCCGAAACGGCAGCAAATCGCCATCCTGATCGGTGCCTTCGCCTCGGCCTTGGTAATGGGGCCGATCCTCCTGGGCCTGAACCAGACGGCGACCACTTACATTGACGCCAAGGAAGTGGCCCCGGCATTGCGAGCCCCGGCGGCGGAACTGGCGAATGCGCCCAAGGAGTTTCTGGTCGGTCCGCAGCGCAAGAGTGACGCCACGCAATACCTGGTCTGGCATTCGCCGGATCCCTCGGGTGGCGCGGCGCGGAAATTCCTAGTGAAGCCCGACGGCGAACCGGTCTGGCTGGTGGATCCCGGCATCAACGGCCAGTTCACCAAACGGCCCGACGGGACGGAGGTGCGTAAGTTCGACGCCCCCAAGGCCACGCTCGTGAGCTACATCATCAAGGGCATCCTCGACCGCAAGCTGCCGTGGGACCTCGTCTTGTTCGGCGTCCTAATCTCGGTCGTGCTGGAGTTGAGCGGCATCTCCGCGCTCGCGTTCGCAGTGGGCGTCTACCTGCCGATCGCGGTTTCGCTGCCGATCTTCATCGGCGGCATGATCCGTTGGTTGGTCGACCGGTTGGGCCGCGCCCAGCACGTCAACGCCGGCCTAACCGAGGACCAAATCGCGGCGGAAGGCGACAAGTCGCCGGGTGTGCTGATGGCGTCGGGCTACATCGCCGGCGGCAGCATCGCCGGCATCGTCATCGCCTTCATGGTGGGCGTGCTGGACAAGCAGGACGCCGCCCTGACGGATTGGGCGACCAAGTCGAATCCGTTCTTCAACGGGCCGAACGCCGACCTGCTGTCATGCCTGCCCTTCGCGGTGCTCTGCGCCCTACTGTTCCTGGCGGCACGGGGAATCATCTTGGGGGTGAAAGCCGCGCGGCGAAGTTGACCGCGGCGCCGTGGACTCTTGATCCGCATGACCACGCGCCGTTGCCCTCGCGGACGTCGCCAGATCGCGATTCGACAATCGCGGGTCCGCGCTTAGCGTCGCCGCCGTGATTCGGAACGTGATCTTCGACTGGTCCGGGACCTTGGTGGACGACCTCCCCGCGGTGTGGGAGTCCAGCAACCAGGTGTTCCGCCAGGCGGGCGTCGAACCGCTCACGCTGGAGCAGTTCCGGGCCGAATTCCGGCTGCCCTACAAGGGCTTCTACGACAAGTTCGTGCCACATGTCGGGCTGGAACAGCTGGAGGTCTGGTTCCACGGCCGGTTTGTCGAATGCCAGGATTCCGTCGTCGCGTTACCGCACGCCCGCGAGTTGCTCGATTTTTGCCGGCACCATGGCTTGCGCGTGTTCCTGCTGAGCACCGTTCATCCGCGGCACTGGCAGGCGCAGGCTGAAGCCGCGGGCTTCACCGACTACTTCGAACGCATCTACGCCGGCGTGGCCGACAAGCGGGCCCGAATCGGGGAAATCCTCGCCGAAAACGCCCTGGATCCCGCCGCCACGATTTTCGTGGGCGACATGGAGCACGACATCGAGACCGCCCGGCACGGCGGCATCCGGAGCGTGGCGGTGCTGACCGGTTACAATTCCCTCGACCAGCTCCGGTCAGCACGCCCGGACCTGATCGTCGAGCATCTGGGCGAACTCCGCGGGTTGCTGGACCGCAATTCCCTGCATCTGGAAACGGCTGTGTCCCCGTCGGCGCCCGCCCGCCCCATCGCCACGGTGGGAGGCCTGATCTTCAACGACGCCGGCCGGTTCCTGCTCGTGCGGACCAACAAATGGTCGAACCTCTGGGGCATCCCCGGCGGCAAGATCGAATGGGGCGAAGCCAGCGAAGACGCGCTGCGCCGCGAGTTGGCCGAGGAAACTGGCCTGAGCGTCACGGACGTTGCCTTTGTGATGGTGCAGGACGCCATTCAGCCGCCCGAGTTCTACAAACCGGCCCATTTCCTCCTGCTGAATTACACCTGCCGGGCGCCCGGTGGCCAGCCGGTGCGGCTAAACACGGAGGCACAGGAATATCGCTGGCTCTCGTTACAGGAGGCGCTGGCCCTGCCGCTCAATGGCCCGACCCGGGTGTTGCTGCAGACGGTGTTTCGCGGCGACCAACTGGCGGCAGCCCCCCGTCCGGCCGCCTGACGGGAGACAAGAATTCACGGGAATCCTGTCATGGACCGAATCACCATCGCCGAACTCGAAGTTGCGTATCATCTCGGTGTCCCCGACGCCGAACGGGCCCGCCCGCAGCGATTGCTGCTGACGCTGGAGCTGGGGCTCGATTTCACCCCGGCCGCCTCCACGGATGACCTCACCCGAACGATCGACTATTTCACGCTCAGCCGCCAGCTGCTGGCCTTTGGCGAGGGCCGGAGCTGGAAGCTGATCGAGAAACTGGCGGTGGATCTGGCGGAGTTCGTTCTGGCGGAAACGCCGGCGGAAACGGTTAGCGTCGAAGTGCGCAAATTCATCCTGCCCGAGACTCGGCACGTCAGCGCCCGCGTGGAACGCCGCCGTGACGCGGCGAAGAAAGCCTCGCCGGCGAAGGTCATGCCCCAGCGGTTGGACCAGCACATCCGGTTGGGCGCCCGCGGTTAGCTGGGTGTGGATGGGGCAGCCCTTCATTGTGGTTCCGGCTGCCGGCGATGGTCAGTCGCGCCCCGCGGCTACGGCTGCGCCGCAGCGCAGCCCCACCAGGGTAGGGCGGTGCTGCTCCGCCGCCGCGCCGGCAAACCCGCGCGGGCGGGAAGCTCCACGCCGCTGGGAGGATATGTTCGCGAGGCCGGAAGATTGCCTGCAATCCGGTTCCCTTTCGGCACGGAACCTGCCAAGCCTTCCGGCAGAATTCTGACTCTTTCATGAAGCGCTATCGTGTCGTCATCGGGCTGGGAATCTTGACCTTGGGCGCCGGACTCTGGTGGTCCGGCGGCCCGCGCCCCCAATCGGGGCCAGATGCGACGGAGTCCGCCGGGGAAACGCCCGCGCTGGTCGCGGCAGTCGCCCCTCCGCCGCCGCCGGCAGCCGTGGCCGCACCGGAACCGGACGAACCAAGTGCGGAACCGGAGCCCCGCCCGGCCACGTTGCGGGTGCCGGCCGACCGCACCTGGAGCCAGCCCGTGCCGGAACCCCAGTTTGAACGCTTCCGGCGTTGGACCGACGCCTATCGCGCGGCGAGTCCAACGGAGAAGGCGGCGCTGACCGCGGAAGGGGTTTCACTCGCCACCGCCCGTCGCGAGGAACTGGGCGTGCTCATCCGGACCGAACCGGAACGCGCACTGGCCCTGACCGTCCCGTTGGCCGTTCGCCGGGAACTTCCCGAGTCCGTCGTCGGCCTGCTGGAGGAACGCCTGGATGGCCGCGGTGATCTCGCGGTGCTGGCCACGACTCCGCTGCCGGGCCAGGAAACGGCCGTGGAACCGATGTGGCGGACCGCGATCCTCGGCGAGCGTTCGTTCCGGGCGAACGTTTACGGTCGCCGGCTGGAGGAACCCGCTCGGTTCGGCGTCGCCTTGCACGGCATCGCCCTCGACGGCCAGCTGGCGGTCGACGAAAACCCGGTCCGCTTGCTGGAGCAGGCCGAGGCGGACGCCGCGCCCCTGATGACGGCCCACCTGTGCGCTCTGCCGCGGGCGGCGGTCCACGAGGAAGGCGCGATGCTGGCGGTCGATGTCGGCGAGGAAGTGCCGAAGGCGATGTGCGGTCCGGCGCATGCCGCGCAACTGAACGAGGACCTGATCCTCGCGGAAAGCGACGCGGACTCCACCGAAGTGACTTCCACCGGGCGCATCCGGCGGTCATCGGCCTACACCGAAGGCGTCAAGCGGGCCATTTTCATCCGGGTGGATTTTTCCGACCGGGTCGGGGCGCCATTCACGGACTCGGCGGGCACCAACTTGCTCAACGGCATCAATTCCTTCTTTCGTGAGAATTCCTACGGCCGCACCAGTTGGCAGCCCTTTGCCGCGACGGGTTCGGCGATGACCCGCACCCTGCGGATGCCCAAGACTTCCGCGGCCTACGGAGCGCTTGATGCCTCGGTGCTGCGCACGGATGCCCGCGCCGCGGCGACGGCGGCGGGCTACACGCTCAGCAGCTACCAGTTCGACCTTACCTGCTTCACGTCCGTGCCCAATTACTCGTGGGCTGGCCTCGGTTACGTGGGGGCTCCCGGTTCGTGGATCCAGGGTTCGTTCGATTCCTCCGGCGGCGTTTCGGCCCACGAGCTGGGCCACAACTTCGGCCTCAACCACGCCAACTTCTGGGACACCGCGGGCGCCAACGCCATCGGCAAGACCGGCACCGACGTGGAATACGGCGACACCTTCGACACGATGGGCAATGCCAGCGCCGGCCGCCGCCACTTCAATGTCCGGAACAAGACCGCGCTCGAATGGCTGCGGGGCACCCAGGTCGTGACGTTCACCACCAACGGCGTCTATCGCCTCTACGCGCATGACGACACGAACGCCGTCACCGGCGCCCGCGCGCTCAAGGTCGCCCGGAACACGCGGACCAACTACTGGTTCGAGCTTCGCCAGAAATTCACCGACAATCGTTGGCTCATGAACGGCATCGGCGTGCGCTGGGCGCGTTCCGACAACACCCGCCAGAGTCTCCTGCTGGACACAACCCCGGGCTCGGCCGACGGCAAGAATGACTCCGCCATCGTGCTGGGCCGGACTTTCACCGACCCGGAGGTCGGCCTGCACATCACGCCGCTGCGCAAGAACGGCACGGTGCCGGAGTCGGTCGACGTCCAGTATTTCCGCGGTATCTACACCAACAACGTGGCCCCGGCCGTCGCCGTCACGCCTTCCGCCACCGCCGCCGCCGCCAATGTGGCCGTGCGATTCACGGTCGCCGCGACGGATGCGGACGGTGATTCGCTGGCGTATTTCTGGGACTTCGGGGACGGCACCTTCGGCACCAACGGGGCGACCGCCTCGAAGTCATGGACCACGGCCGGCGACTACCTGGTTCGCTGCACGGTCAGCGACCTGCGCGGCGGCGTGGGCACGGATTCCGTGGCCGTGAAGGTGGGCTCGGCGACCACCTACCGGCTGACGGGCAAGATCACCCGCGAGGGCAAGCCCATCGCCGGCGTGCGCGTCTACACGTCCAACACCAAGCTCACCTACACCGATTCGGACGGTAGCTACATCCTGCCCGGGGTCACGGGCGGTTCCTACACGCTGCGGGCGCAGGCGGATGGTTTGCTGTTCACCCGGGCCGGCTTCACCAACCCGATCGTCGTGAACCGCAACTTCGTGAACCTCGACTTCACCGGCTCGCTGCCCGGCGACCTTGAGGCAGCCATCCTTGTCCCTGCCGGCGCGGAATGGCGCTACAACGACTCGGGTATCAACCTCGGCACCACTTGGCGCGCGCCGGCCTTCAATGACTCGGCATGGAAGAAGGGGCCGGCCCAATTGGGCTATGGTGACCCGGAAGTGACCACCACGCTCGATTTCGGCCCCAATTCCAGCGCCAAGTATCCGACCTACTATTTCCGCCACGAGTTTTTCGTCGATGATCCGGCACGGTTCCTGAGCGCCACGCTGGGGCTCATCCGTGACGACGGCGCGCTCGTGTTCCTGAACAACCGCGAGGTCTTCCGGAGCAACCTGCCCACCGCCACCGTGAATCACACCACGCTCGCGTCCACCACCGTGGGTGACGCCGACGAGGTGACCTACTTCGAGACCGAGCTAGCACCGACCGACTTCGTGAAGGGGCGCAACGTGCTCGCGGTGGAAGTGCATCAGGTGGCCCTGAACAGTTCCGACCTGCGCTTCAACCTCCGGCTGGACGCCCTGCTGGCGCCGTCCTCCAACACGGGCGGCGATCCCGCCATCAGCTACGAAACTGAGACCGAAAGCCTGAGAATCACCTGGCCCGCGGCCTTCACCGGCTTCTCCCTTCAGCAGCGCCGGAGCTTTGCCGACACCACCGACTGGGAACCCTCGCCGTATCCGGTCACCAGCGTGGGCGGCACCAATGTCGTCACCGTGCCGCTGAGCGAGGACACGCTCCTGCTGCGGCTCTCCAAGTAGGCCGGCCGATGAAGACTCCCGTCTGCGTCGTGGATGCGTTCGCGTCCGAACGGTTCCGCGGCAACCCCGCCGCCGTGTGCCTGCTGGCCGCCCCGGCGTCGGTGGAATGGATGCAGTCCGTTGCGGCGGAAATGAACCTTTCCGAGACCGGGTTCGTGGTCCCGCGTGGGGACGGCTGGGGCCTGCGTTGGTTCACGCCCACCGTCGAGGTCGCCCTGTGCGGCCACGCCACCCTGGCGAGCGCCCATGTGCTCTGGGAACGCGGCCTGGTTACCGGCGACCAAGCGATCCGCTTCCACACCGAACGCAGCGGCGTGCTGGTCTGTGAACGGCGCGACGGCCGGATTGCGATGGATTTTCCGGCCTGTCCGGTCATGCCGATCCCGGTGCCCGCGGGCTTGGCAAAAATGTTGGGCACGGAACCAGGCTGGGTGGGCCGCGCCGAGTTTGATCTCCTCTGCGAACTGACCGACGCCGACGCCGTCCGGGACCTGCGCCCCGATCTCGCGGCACTGGCTAGGCTGCCATTCCGCGGTGTCATCGTAACCGCGCGCGGCGAGGACGGCTTCGACTGTGTGTCGCGGTTCTTCGCTCCCGGCGTCGGTGTGCCGGAAGACCCGGTGACCGGCTCCGCGCACTGCGCGCTGGCGCCCTATTGGGCGGCGAGGTCGGGCCGGACCGAGCTCCGCGGTTGGCAAGCCAGCCGGCGCGGCGGGGAAGTCCGGATGAATCTGGCCGGCGATCGCGTTTGGCTCGGCGGCACCGCCGTCACCGTCTGGCAGGGCGAACTGCTCTGAGCTGAGCCATCCGGCGTAGCTTTGGCTGTGCAGGAGGAATCGGGCCTAGTTGGACCTTTTGGTCGTCCGGCCGGGAGCGCGGCTGGGGCGGGCGGTTACTGGATGGCGGTTTCGGCGTCGGCGGGCTCTGCGTGCCGGCGGTCGTAGCCGTGTTTCTCGATCAGCGCGCGCCTCGCGGCGACTGTTTCGCCGCAAGAGTGATGCTGTAGCGCAGCGGTGAGCAGCGCGCGGTCGAGGGCCACTCGCGCGAGGGCGAGGTGGTCTATTGCGATGGAGAGGAGGCCGAGATTGTTGGGCTGTGACCATTCAAGGGTCTGCTTCGCCCGCCGCAGCGCGTGGTTCGGCGACACCCGGCTCGCCGGCGAAAGCAGACAGAGCGTGTTCCCCCGGGATCGACCACGCCTTGCCCGCCTCCCATGACTTCCACCGCCCAAGCCCGGTGTCAGCACAATACCCGGGTTTTCAATGAACTGCTCGGCCTGGGATGCGAGGCGCAGATTTGGTCCTGTAACCCCGCCTTCTGCTCGCCCTATAAACTCAGTCGAGCTGTCAACCGGCAGTTGTCTCGTCCCGGGGCCCGTTACGCTTTCGATCAGCCGGTGCTCCACCGGAGGGATCCCGTTGTGTTCCCGATAGCCGGACGCGCCTCTGCGGCATTGCCCCGGAGCCGGCGGATTGGCCATGTTCACCTCCGGTTTCCGTCACACGTAACACAACACTTCACTTCCATGCCCAATCCTTGGACCGGCAAAGGCAATCCCTACACCCGCAAAGAAGTTCGCGATCGCCTGATGAGCACCATCAAGAAGGGCGACGCCATCATCGCCGGCGGGGCGGGCACGGGCATCAGCGCCAAGTTCATCGAGAAGGGCGGCGCCGACCTGATCATCATCTACAACAGCGGCCGCTTCCGCATGATGGGCCACGGCTCCACCGCCGGCATGATGGCCTACGGTGACGCCAACGCGATCGCCATGGAAATCGGCGAATACGAGGTGCTGCCGGTGGTCGAGGAATGTCCGGTGATCTGCGGCGTCCACGCCACCGATCCGCGCCGCCGCATGTGGCACTGGCTGGGCAAGGTGAAGGAAATGGGCTTCAGCGGCGTGAACAATTTTCCCACCCACACCATCGTGGATGGCCACTTCCGCGGCGTGCTGGAAGAGACCGGCATGAGTGTGAAGAAGGAGTTCGAGATGGTCGCGCTGGCTCGCAAGATGGACCTGTTCTCCGTCGTTTACGTCGGTTCGCCCGAGGAAGCCGTGGAAATGGCGAAGGCCGGCGCCGACGCGATCATCGCGCACGTCGGCACGACGGTCGGCGGCAGCATCGGCGTGAAGAAGGCGGTGGTGAGCTGGGACTTCACGATCCAGCGCACCCAGGAAATCATCGATGCGGCCACCCGCGTGCGGAAGGACATCTTCTTCCTTTGCCACGGCGGCCCGATTAACACACCGGCCGATGCGGACCGCGTGATGAAGGCCACGGACGCCGTCGGCTTTGTCGGCGCGACCAGCCTGGAACGCATGGGCATTGAGGCGTCGCTGACTAACCTGACCAAGGAGTTCAAAAGCCTTAAGGCGCCGGCGGCGAAGAAATTCGGCAAGAAGGGGAAGTGATTTGCCCCGTCGGCGAACTTGGATCGAACCCGCGGGTGAATCGGAGTGACCCGACAAAGCAGGGAAGGCGCCTCGCCGGGCCGTCGTCTCAGTGCCGGGTCAGAGGACAGGCAAACCGTGTGCCGGGGGGGGACCGGTGTCGACTATGTGCTGCCGGTGTCCCGTCGGCAGCGCATCGAGCCAGCTATCGCCACCCCAACGGTGATCCTGACACGCTGACGCAATGCGCCCTCGGCCGCAGGGCCCCTTGGCGACATCCGGGCTTTCCTCGGGCGTGCTTCCATGCTCTTTAGGCCGACCGCATGTCGAAGGATTTCATCCGCCTCCGGGGCGCCCGGCAGCACAACCTCAAGAACCTCTCGGTGGCGATCCCGCGCGACCGGTTGGTCGTGCTCACCGGGCCCAGCGGATCGGGCAAGTCGTCGCTCGCCTTCGACACCATCTTCGCCGAAGGCCAACGGAAATATGTCGAGTCGCTGAGCGCCTTCGCCCGGCAGTTCCTCGACCAATTGCCGAAGCCGGACCTCGACCACATCGAGGGACTTTCCCCGGCCATCGCCATCGAACAGCGCTCCAGCGGCGGCAACCCGCGCTCCACCATCGCGACCACGACCGAGATCTACGACTACCTGCGCCTGCTCTACGCCAACGTCGGCCAGGCGCATGATCCCGCCACCGGCACGCCGCTGAGCGCGCAGACGCCGAGCGAGATCGTGGACAAGGTGGCCGCCTTGCCGCCGAAGACGCGCGTGATGCTGCTCGCGCCGGTCGTGGACGAGCAGCGGGGGGAATTTCGCGATGTGCTGGAACGGCTCGCCCGCGAAGGGTTCGTCCGCGCCCGCGTGGACGGCCAGATCATCGAACTGATCGCCAACAAGCCCGTCCGCCTCGACGCCAAGGCGAAGCACACCATCGAGGTGGTGGTGGACCGCGTGGTCATCGCCGACGGCGTCCGCACCCGGCTTTCCGACTCCATCGAGACCGCGTTGCGCTGGGGCGAGAGCCGGCTGCTGGTCCTGCACCAGCCGCCCGACAACCCGGACCCGACCCGCTGGCTGGAGACGCTGCATTCCACCCGCATGTATTCGCCCGCGACCGGTCGCAGTTTCGACACGCCCACGCCGCAGCACTTCTCGTTCAATTCGCCGAAGGGCGCCTGCACCGTCTGCCATGGGCTCGGTCAGAAACTGGTGTTCGATCCCACGCTCATCGTGCCGGACGAAACCAAGTCGCTCGAAGACGGCGCGGTGAAGCCGTATCGCGGCCTGGGCGGGAAGAAGATGGTGGTTTACTACAAGGGACTACTTAAAGGCGTGGCGACGCACTATGGCGCGCCGCTGGATGCCCCGTGGAAAGACCTGAAGCCGGAGTTCAAGGAACGGCTGCTCAACGGCACCGGCGCGGACGAGATTGAGTTCTGGTTCATGCACGCGGGCGCACCGCGCAAGACGAAGAAAGTCTTCGAGGGCGTGCTGCCGAACCTGCAACGCCTCTATGCCGAGAGCGAAAGCGAGTTCACCCGCAACCGGCTGAAGAACTACATGACGCTCTCGCCGTGCGACGCCTGCGGCGGGCGGCGCCTAAAACCTGACGTGCTGGCCATTACCTTGCCGCGGAGTGGGGAGAGTAATCAGTGGTCAGTGGTCAGTAATCAGTCCGTGAGTGCCCCGGCTTCACTGAAGACTGACTCACTGATTACTGATCACTCCGCGGTCCCCGGCCTCAGCATCGCCGACTTCGGCCGGCTTTCGATCTCCGAGGCCGACGCCTTCCTCGCCGGGCTGCCGCTTACTGAGTTCCAGCGCAAGGTCGCCGGCGATGTCATCCGTGAGGTGCGCGCGCGGCTGGGATTTCTCCTCGAAGTTGGCCTCGGCTACCTGACCTTGGACCGGGAAAGCGGCACGTTGAGCGGCGGCGAGGCCCAGCGCATCCGCCTCGCGACGCAGATCGGCGCCGGCCTGATGGGCGTGCTTTACGTGTTGGACGAACCCAGCATCGGCCTGCACCAGCGCGACAACGACCGCTTGCTCGCCACGCTGAAACATCTGCGGGACCTCGGAAACACCGTGCTCGTGGTCGAGCACGACGAGGACACCATCCGCGCCGCCGACCATGTCGTGGACATGGGCCCCGGCGCGGGCATCAACGGCGGCGAGATCGTCGCCCAGGGCACCGTTGCGGAGATCCTCGCCCACCCGAAGTCCACGACCGGGCGTTACCTGCGGGGCGACCTGAAGATTGAGGTGCCGCGGCAGCGAAATGCGCCGCGCGAGGACAAGGGCTGGATCGAGGTCGTTGGCGCGCGGGAAAACAACCTCCGGAACGTCCACGCCCGGTTTCCGCTGGGCCTCTTCACCTGCGTGACTGGCGTCAGCGGCAGCGGCAAATCCACGTTGGTCGATGACATCCTGCGCCGTGCGATCTTCCGCCAATGGTATGGCTCGAAGGAGAAACCTGGGCTCCATGACGAATTGCGCGGCTTGGAACTGTTCGAGAAATGCGTGGTCGTGGACCAGTCGCCCATTGGGCGGACGCCGCGAAGCAATCCGGCGACGTTCACCGGCATGTTCAACGAGATCCGCGACCTGTTCGCCTCGCTGCCCGCGGCCCGGGTGCGCGGCTACGAGACGGGCCGGTTCAGCTTCAACGTGAAGGGCGGCCGCTGCGAAAAGTGCGAGGGCGACGGCCTGCTGAAGATCGAGATGCATTTCCTGCCGCCGGTGTTCGTCACCTGCGAGGCGTGCGGTGGCAAACGCTACAACCGCGAGACGCTGGAGATCACCTACAAAGGCCTGAACATCGCCGACGTGCTGAACCTGACGGTGGACGAGGCGGTCCACTTCTTCCGCGCCGTGCCCAAACTCCATGAGGTGACCCAGACGCTGGCCGAAGTCGGCCTCGGTTACATCCGGCTCGGACAGTCCGCCACGACACTTTCCGGCGGCGAAGCCCAGCGCCTGAAGCTGGCCGCCGAACTGAGCCGCCGGCAGACCGGCCGGACGCTTTACCTCCTCGACGAGCCGACGACCGGGCTGCACTTCGCCGACGTGGCGAAGTTGCTGGAAGTGCTCTTCCGCCTGCGGGCCAGCGGCAACACGCTCATCGTCATCGAGCACAATCTCGACGTGATCAAGACCGCCGACTGGGTGATCGACCTCGGTCCGGAAGGCGGTGGCCGCGGCGGACAAATCGTCGCCGAAGGCCCGCCGGAACGGATCGCGGCGACGCCGGCGAGCCATACGGGAAGCTATCTGGCGCGGATGCTGAAGTAGGTGTTCGTCGCGGAAAAAGCTGACACGCTGGTGAGCAGATTCGACGAGCCGCGGAGCGGCGCCAGACGGTAGCCCACAGCGTAAGCTGTGGGTGGTCGAAGAAAGGCGACCAAGCCCCGGAGGGGCGAAAGAAGTTCCAGATGCCTGTCCACCCCGATCTGTCGCCCTGCTGGGGCTCCGTTGGTAAGGCTTTGAATCCCCGGGCTGACGCCCGGGGCTACTTTCTGCCGCCCCTCCGGCGCTAACTGCCCAATCCGGTGGGGTTCATCCGGTAGGTGCCGATGTGAGGAGCCCTGATTTTGTGCGGCAAAGTGATCCTCGTTACCTCGTCTCCTACGGGAACGGATTTCCTGGCTGTTCGGCCAAGCGGAGTTTCCACGGAGGTTGCCAACCCAAGGTCGCCTCGGTGGGGACGAGACCCGAACGATCAAGCGCGCCTCTTCCGCGGCTATTTCTCAAACGGTGTCCGGATCATGCCGCGGACGGTTTGGCGGCCGTCGGCATCCATGCCGTCCAGACCGAAGCGGATTTCTTCCGGGCGGGCTCGCAGCCGGAAGCTGCCGAACAGGCGATCCCAGACGGACAGCAAGGAGGCGTAGTTGGAGTCGGTGTCGGCGGGTTCGCGCGAGTGGTGAACCTTGTGCAGGCCCGGGGTGACGATGAGCCAGCCCAGCGTCCGTTCCCACACGGGCGGCAATGCCACGTTGGCGTGCTGCCACTGCACACAGCCTTGGAGTAGCGTCTCATACAGGACGACATGGCCAAACTGGAGTCCGATCAGTGGGATGACTGCGAGCCGGAGCAGGGAGGAGAGGCCGATCTCGACGAGGTGAAAGCGATTGGCGGTGGTCACATCCATCCGGGCGTCGGAATGATGCACGCGATGGAAGTTCCACAGGCCGGGCAGTTCGTGGGCGGAGCGATGCCACCAGTAAGTCCAGCAATCGAACAGCAGCACGCCGAGTAGCGCCGCGGGCCAGCCGGTCAGGCCCAGCCAGTTCAGGAGACCGAACCGGTGTTCCGTCGCCCACACCGCCACGGCTTTCCACGCCCAGACGAACCCGACGACGACGAGCACGGCGTTGAGCGCCCCGACTACCACGTTGCGGAAGCCGTGACGCCAACGCTCCCGCGAGCCGACAAACAGGGCGAAACACGGAGCCGCCGTTTCCCATAGCAAGAGCACGATCAGCCAGGCCGTGCTGGCCAGACCTCGCCAGCGGCCGAGTTCCGTGAAGTCGCTCACCGGGGCGCCTCCACCTTGGCCGGACGCAGTTCGGGGCGGAGCAGTTTGCCGAACGTGGCGTTGTAGGGATGAACCTCGCGGACCCGTTGACCGTCGCGCTCGACGGGGTGGCCGTCATTGGCCCACTGGAAGATCGAGCCTTCGAGGTTCATCACGTTGGTAAAGCCCGCCTGCAACAGCCGGGTGGCACAGTCGCTGGAGCGATAGCCCACGGAACAATAGACCACCACCGCGCGATCCCGGGGCAGGGTGGCCGCCAAGGCCGGGCCGGAGATTGCCGGGTCCACCTGCCGGGCGCCGGGCAGATGGCTGACCGCGAACTCGGTTGGGGTGCGGACATCCAGCAGCACTGGGGCAGGCCGATTGGTGTCCGACAGCCAGGCGACAAGGTCGGCGGGCGACAGTTGGCGGACGTCGGGAAAACGTTCGCGCACGAGCGTCCGCATGCCGTCCATGCCGTCGCGGGACGGCTCGAAGGCGAAGACGACGACCGCGAGTCCGACCATCCCCACCACTGCAATGAAAGCCCAGTTCATGGATCGCATGTGCAGGTCGTCGGTAACATCCCGCCGCCGCCCCCGGCAATCGCCGGGCGTGTTTTTTCCAAACGTCACTCCGCGGCAAACCGCCTTGGCCCGCGGTCTGGGAGCTGGCACGGCAACTGCGAAGCCGAATCCAATCCCTGACCTTGACTTGAGTTTGTCTGTATGCGAACACGCAAACAGTTCCCACCCGCACCGCGCTTGCCCGCCTGCCCCTGACTCCATGAATTCCCATCTCTTACCGTCGGCCTGGTGCCGATGGAGTGCCCTGATTGGAACCTTGGCTCTGCTGGCTGGGGCCTTGCCCGCGTCGGCCGCCAACCTGCCGCCGCAGTTGCTGATCCACAACCCGACCAACGAGCTGACGGCCGCGGAGGATACGCCGATCCTCCTGCGAGTGGTCGTCGCCGACGTGGAGACCTCGGCCGGTGATTTGCAGCTTACGGTGAAGCCCGTAGATAGCCGGCTGCTTCCGGCTGGAAACATCGTTGTCGAAGGGCAGGGCAATGAACGGGTCATCCGGTTGACGCCCGCGCCCGATGCCAGCGGGGCTTCCGGTGTGGTCGTCGCCGTCGAGGATGGCTCCGGGGGCATCGCGCAGGGGCAGGCCTACCTGACGTGGACGCCGGTGGACGACCCGCCGGTCCTGGCGCCAATCCCGCACCAGATCACGGCGGAGGGCGCGCCGCCGCTGTGGGTTCCCTTCAGCTTCACGACGCCCGAGTCGCCCGATTCGGTGCGCTTCACCGCGGGGAGTTCCCGCTCCAATCTTGCGACGTTGCCGACCATCACGACGACGGGGACGAATCGCTGGCTGAACCTCCGGCTCGCAAATGGCTTCGTCGGCAGTTCGGTGATCACGATCTACCCGCAGGCGAAGAAGGAAGTGGCTGCCTCGGCCAGCGTCTCGTTTGCCCTCACGGTGCTGCCGCGGGAATTTGCCCTCACCAACGCCGCGGGTATCACCGGGGAACGGGCCGTGGTCTTTGACGCCAACCGGGACGGTGGGCTGGATGTAGCCGTGGGACTCCAGACTGGATTCACGGTGCTCAGCCAAAACCGCTCCAGCCTTCAACTGCCGATCGCGGCGTCGAGCCTGGCGCTGGGCGATGCGGACGGCGACGGCGACGTGGATGCCTACTTGGCCGAAGCGGCGGGCCCCGGGGTTTATTGGCAAAACACCAGCCCGCTGACGACCCTACGGTTTGGACAGATGGCGCCGTTTTTCGCGCGAAAAGAATCCTCGGCCAATGCCGCCTGGGCTGACTTTGATGGCGACGGCGACCTGGATCTGGTTGCGGGCGGAGGGACGCCGCCGGTGAACAGCCTGGCGCTGAAACCAGTGCTCTTCGCCCGCAATGACGGGGCCGGCAGTTTCGTTACCCTGACCAATCGGCTCCCCGCGGCGAGCGACGCGCTGCTTGTTGCCGACTTTGATGGCGATGGGGCCCCGGATGTCCTGTTGGGTAGCGGTCTGGGGCAAACGAATCAGGCGGTGGTTTGGCGCAACGAAGGTGGCTTCCGTTTCACGCCGACGTCCTGGCGGGTGCCCGCGCCGCTGCTCATGTCGGCGGGCGCGGTGGACTTCGACGGAGACGGCCGGCTGGATCTCTGGGTGCTACACCGGAGTTCGGCCAATGTGCTGGGCTCGCCCCGCGTCCTCGCGCTGTGGCGCCAGACATCGGTCGGCTTTGCCGAGGTCCTGCGCCTGCCCGGCGAGGCGGTGGCCCAGGCCGGACCGCCGGCGTGGGGCGACTTTGATGGCGACGGGTGGCTCGACCTGGTCGCGCCCCGGCTCAGTCCGGCGGTGTGGGGCACCAGCCTGGGCGCGCGGGTGACCAACTGTTTTGCCCTCTACCGCAATGATGGCCGCGGCGGCTTTACGGCGGGAAATTACCTTTTCGGCAACGGCGCCGGTTACAGTCCCGCGGCGGGGGACTTTAACCGCGACGGTTCCCTGGACCTCTGGGTTCCGGAAGGGCAGGGGCGGTTGATGTTCAACCAGCTTCGCCGGCCCAACCTCCCGCCGGAACCGCCGAGCGGCCTGTTCGCGCTCGCCGAGGGCACCAACGTGGTTTTCACCTGGCTGCCGGCCAGGGATCTCAACCAAACCGCCCCGCTGACTTACAATCTTCGCGTGGGCACTCGGCCGGGCTCGAATGACGTCGTGGCCTCCATGTCGTTGGACGACGGCACGCGGCTGCTGCTAACGCCGGGCAACGCCGGCTTTGCGCTGTCGCGGCGACTGCGCCTAGGCCCGGTGGACACCGACGGGCTCTATTGGAGCGTGCAGGCCGTGGACAATTCCTTCGCCGGCGGCATGTGGGCGCCCGAGCAATCGATCCGCGTGGAGGGCATTCCGAACGAGTCGCCGGTCATCCGGGGCATGGCGGACGTGGTGATGAACGAGGACACGACTGCCGTGCTCGCGGTGACGGTCACGGACGATTTCAGTTCGCCGTCCCAGGTGGTGACGGAGGTGTTCACCAGCAACCTGAAGCTGTTTCCCACGTTCAAGCAGGGGCCGGCGCGAGCCACCGTCTTTTCGCCTTCGACGAACCGGCCGATTACCTTGCGGCCGGCCGAAAACGCATTCGGCGAGGCGGAAATCACGATGATCGCTACCGACGGCCGGGGTGCGAGGTCGACGAACCAGGTTAAGGTAACCGTGCTGCCAGTGAATGACGCGCCGTTCATCAGTGAGCCCCAACGCCAAGTCGTGTTCATGGGGCAGCCCATTCCACCGGTATCCTTCACGGTCGGGGACGTGGAATCCGCGCCCGACTCGCTCCAAGTCTTCGCCACCAGCCTTACTCCGGACCTCATCGCCACCAGTCGGATCGGACTGTCCACCAACGGTGCGCGGCGGGAATTGACCGCGACTCCTGAGGCGGGCCGGAGGGGCTTGGCGGAGATCGAATTGACCGTCTGGGATGGTTCCAGTGAAAACGGGTCTCGGCGCCAAAGAGTCTTCATCGAAGTCCGTGATCAGGCGTTCACACCTGTCGCCGGCGCCTTGGCGGAGGAGCCGGCGTCGACGCTCACCTGGGGTGATTTCGACGGCGATGGGCGCCCTGATTTGCTGACGGTGAATCGCGACACCCGGGCGCTACGCCTCTGGCACAACGAGGGAGCCGGG
Organism: uncultured Verrucomicrobiota bacterium; assembly: GCA_964602595.1. GTDB lineage: Bacteria > Verrucomicrobiota > Verrucomicrobiia > Limisphaerales > UBA9464 > CAIWAH01. The sequence continues at coordinate 68,074 of CAZRRO010000012.1, forward strand.
ACGTTTTCCGTCGCCGCGGCGGATTTGTCCGCGGCCGGCGAAGTCACGCTGGTGGCGGCCGGTGACCTCGACGGAGATGGCGACCTTGATATCGTAACGATTGGCCATGACGGAAAGGCCGCCTGGTTGCGCAACGACGGTGATCGGTTCTCCGCGCATTTACTGCCGGCCGGCTACCTCGGAGCGGCGCCGGCGGCGCTCAAGGTGGCGGATGCCGACGGCAACGGGAGCAAGGATGTCGCGCTCGTGAGCACGGCCACGTCGGCCGTCATGCTCAAGGTGTGGCGAAACCTCCCGTCTGGATTTAGCCTTCGGGCGTCGAGTTTCGGCTCGCTCACGCTGACCTCGCAGGAACTGTCCGCGGTGGTGTTTGCGGACCAGGACGCCGATGGACGAATGGACCTCGAGGTCGCCTTCCATGCGCTCGCTACCGCGCCGGACACAACCTCCCTACGGCTGCTGGGCACAGCCGACGGCACCTTTGCCGAGTCCACCCGGCCGTGGCATCGCGGCCACCGCGAATTGCTGGCGTGGGACGACATGACGGGCGATGGACTCGGGGACGCCTTGGTTGTCCAGGCGGGACGGCCCTGGGTGACTGTTTTCGCCGGACAGCCCACCCCTAGCTACGTGCCGAGTGCGACGTTCGAACTGCCGCTGGGAAATGGCGTCACTGGCGACCTGAACGGCGATGGCCAGACTGACTTGGTGTCCTATGGCGGCGCGGCGATCAGGCCGTTGCTGAATTCGGTGGTCAGTGGCTGGTTCGCACTCCCCATGACTGTCGGCGTCGGCACGTTGGAAGGAATTCCGGCTCCCTTGGCGGATATGGATGGCGATGGGGATGTGGACCTCGCGGCCCTTGTGTTTGACCGAAACTCCGCCTTGGTCGCCGGCGTCATCCGGAACGACCTACTCGTAACCAACCAACCGCCGGGGCCCGTTAATTCCGCCAGTCATTTGGTCAACGCCGACGGCTCCGTTGCGTTGCGGTGGCAACCCGCCGTCGACGCGGAACAGACGAACGCCCTCACCTACAATCTTCGGATGGGCACTGCGCCGGGCAGCAACGACGTGTGGGCAGCCGAGGCATTGCCCGACGGCCGCAAATTGGTTCCCGGCCCTGGTAACCTCGGGTGGCGGACTAGCCTGATGCTCAAGGACCTCAAACCTGGCCGCACCTACTACTGGAGCGTGCAGGCCGTGGATGCGTCGTTTGCCGGCGGACCGTTTTCGCCGGAACGATCGTTCCTATTGGTCGGGCCGCCTGAGTTCACCGGACCGACTAGCACCTCACTTCCTACCGTGGCGGCCGAGGGCGATGAGCCGGTCCGGTTGGCGTTCACGCTGATGGATCCAGAGAATCCGGACGTCGTGCCGGATGTGACCTGGGATTCATCGGACCGGCACCTGCTGCCGGACGACCGGATCCGCTGGGAGGGCACTGGCACGAACCGCACGCTGGTGTTGCGCCCGGTCGCGGGTTGGGCGGGCGCGGCGGTGGTCGAGCTGCGGGCCACCAGCGCGACTTCCGGGAACACCGGCACCCACCGGGTCACACTCCGCGTGGCGCCGGGTGCGAACTACAGCTTTACCGTAAGGCGGGAGTTGGCGGTGCGGACGGGTTCGTCGGTCGGCCTCGACCTCGCCTTCGGGATTCCGGCGGACACGTTCAGTAACCTCACGGTCACCCGCTCGCCCAGCCATGGCCGGCTCACGGGAGTTCCGCCCCGGGTTAATTACGAGCCCGAGCCCGGCTTCGTGGGCTTTGACCGGGTCATTTACGCCGGCGATCACGTCGGCGGATTGGGTTTGGCCGGCGAAGTCGTGTTGGTGGTTGGCGAACCGAAGCGGGTGAACACCGTGGTGAAACGGGGGCCCGGCAAGACGCTGGAATTCTCCGTCAACGGGCGGCCGCACGTCGGTGTCCGGTTTGAATCCAGCCTCGACCTAAAGTTCTGGCAAACCGTGGAGTTCATGAGCCTGGATGCGGCCGGTGAGCTGAACTTCGGCATCAGCCCCGAGGTGCCGGACGGCGGCACGTTCTACCGGTTGGTCGAAATCCCGTAGGCTAGTTCGCGGGCCCGGCGCCTCAGATGGACGGCGGAGTGCCCGCGCCGCCGACGCGCTGGTCGCGCCACAGGGCGGCGGCGGCGTGGCGGTTGGTCACGCCGAGCTTCCGGATGATGTTCTTGTTGTGGATGTAGACGGTGTGGACGCTGATGCCGAGCTGCCGGGCGATGTGTTTGCAGTCGAGTCCGTCCACCGTGAGGTCCATGACCGCCCGTTCGGCGGGGCTGAGCTGGGTGACCGTCTGTTCACCGGTGGGCCGGTGGAAACTGCCGATGATCTTGCGCAGGGCGGCCTCCGAGATCACGGGCTGGCCCGCGCAGACGTCGAGCAGCGATTGGGCGACGAAGTCCATCGACTGCTGTTTCAGCAAATAGCCTTCCGCCCCCGCCTTGAGCGCGCCGAGGATCGTCTCCTCGTCATTGGATGAAGTGAAGGCGAGGACGTGCGTGCGCAGCCCCTCCTCGCGGATCCGGCGGATGCAATCGAGCCCGGAAGAACCGGCCAGGCGCAGGTCCACGAGGACCACCTGCGGGGCAAATTCCCGGATGCCCGGCAGGGCGGCGCCGGCGTGCGCATAGACGCGCGGCCGCGCGAAACGGGGATGCGCGGCAAGGAAGTCGCCCAACAGTTCGGCGAGCACTTCGTCGTCCTCGACGAGGACCACGCGAAGTGCCTGGCGGTCGGGATGGGTTCCGGTTGCGCGCATGCTGGGGGCAGGAAGCCGCACGGAGGTGACGCTGTTCAATCCCAATTTATGGTCGTGACGACCGGGCCGAACCTGGCGGTCTCTGGCGGAGGCACATCGGAACCGCGAAACGGATGCCCAGTCATCACCGGGAAACATCGCCACGGTCGGCGCGGAAGGCCACTAGCCACGATTGGCTATTGCGACAAGGGGGTGGATATCGCGTTATTTAGCCAGATTTGACTACGCTCATGACGACGCTCGTTTCGCCGGACACGGAAGCCAAACCCACTGGGCTGGGACCTTCGCCGCTGCCCACGGCCACCCCGATTCGCCACCTCTGCGGCGGGCCGGAAATGGATGCCCGGCGGCCACTGCGGGAGCCGCTGCCGGCAACTCCGTCGGCCGGCGTCGGCGCCGATGCGTTCGCCGTGCTCGACGAAGTGCTGGACGGCGGCCTGCTCGAACTCGGCGCCAAGCTGGAGATTGTCCGGGCGAATGCCTGGTGGTCCCGCCACGGACTCGGCTTCGGGGCCAACGAGCTGGTCGGCCGGCGGCTGGCCGAGATGGTGGAGGACGCTTCGGGTGGCTGGAGCGACCGGTTCGGGCAATGGGCCGTCCAGCCGAGCGGGGCGTTTGTCCACGAGCTGCGGCTCCTCGTGTCGGGCGCGGCTCCGGTGTGGATCGAACTTACGCTGCGCCGGGCGAAGTCCGGCGGCGCGCGGGGCGCGGCGTATCTCGCCCTCGTGCGCGACGTGACCGACGGGCGCCGCGAGCGCGAAGAGGCCCGGGCGGCGCTGGAGCGCGAGCGGGAGCTGAATTCGCTGAAGAGCACCTTCGTGACGATGGTCTCGCATGAGTTCCGCAATCCCCTGACCGCGATCGTCTGCGCGACCGAGGTGCTCCAGTTGCACGCGGAGACCGAGGCGAGCCCCGATCCCGCCACGACGCGGGAATACCTCGGAGCCATCCTCAAGGCGTCGGACCGCATGTGCCGCCTGATGGATGAGCTGCTGCTGCTCGGCCGGATCGAGTCGGGCGCCCTCCGGTTCAATCCCATCGAAATCTCGCCGATGGAACTCTGTGAGTCCCTCCGCCGCGACGTCGGCGCCCCGGACCGGCAGGCTCGCGTCGAGATCCGGTCCGCGCTGGCGGCCGACGAAACGGCGTCGCTCGACCCGACTTTGCTCCGCCACACCCTGCTCAACCTGATGACCAACGCCCTCAAGTATTCCCCGACGGACAAGCCGGTGACGGTCAGCGTCCGGGCGGAGGGCGACCAAGTCTGCTTTGAGGTCGAGGATCGCGGCATCGGCATCCCGGAGAAGGACCAGGAACGGATGTTCCGCGCCTTCTTCCGCGCCTCCAACGTCGGCTCGGTGCAGGGGACCGGTGTGGGACTGAGCATCGCCCGGCAGTGCGCCCGGCTGCATGGCGGGCACCTGGCGTTCCGGTCCGCCCCCGGCCAGGGCACGACTTTCACCTTGCGGCTGCCACGCCGGGCCACCGCCGAGGTTCGTCCGGGCAAACCGATCCTCTGAACGTTCGACGCCAACCCATTTTCACCATGACTGCCGCCAATTCCGCCGCCCCGCTGCTCGCCAACATCCAGATCCTCATCGTCGAGGACGACGACACCATCCGCGAACTTCTGGGTGACATCCTCAGCCTCGAAGGTGCCGACGTGACGACCGCCGTCTCCGGTAACGAGGCCCACGGCCTCCTGAAGACGATCCGCCCCCAGCTCATCATTTCCGACGTGATGATGGCGGACGGGGACGGTCATGACCTGCTCCGCAGCGTGCAGGGCGACCCGATGCTCAACGGCATCCCGTTCATCTTCCTGACCGCCCGGAGCGAACCCACGGACTTGCGCCGAAGCATGAATCTTGGCGCGGACGACTACCTCATCAAACCCGTCGCCCGGCAGGACCTCATCAACGCCGTCCGCACCCGCCTCATGCGGTCCAGGGTCGCCGGCCGGTGCCAGCGGCAGATGCTCGACCAGTTCCGCGACGAACTGGCCCGCAGCGTGCCGCACGAGCTCCTCACCCCACTGCACACCATCCGGGGTGCGACCGAAATTCTCTCGCTGGAACCCGGTCTAGACGAGGGCGGCAAGGAATTGGTCGGCATGATCCTCCAGGGCTGTGACCGCATGACGCGGACCGTGAAGCGCTTCTGGCGGTGGAACGAACTCCAGTTCGACCTGAAGAACCGGGCGGCCGGCGAGGCTCCGTCCCGTCGCGAGGTGGCCCACACGGACCGGATCATTGAGTTGGCTAACGTCCTCGTTGGATCCGCCGCGCGGACCGACGACCTCAAGCTGGACCTAATGCCGCTACGGCTGCCCATCAGCGAGGAACACCTCCGCCTGATGATGCAGGAACTCATCGAGAACTCCCTGAAATTCTCCCGCCCGGGCGAGAAGCTGGAGATCAGTGTCCGTGAAATCGGCGGCGCCTGGTCCCTGACCGTTGCCGACCACGGCGTGGGCATGACCCCCGAACAGGTGGCGGCAGTCGGCCCACTCCGGCAATTCGATCGCCCGCTGCGCGAACAGCAAGGTCCCGGCCTTGGCCTGGCCATCGTCTCGGCGGTCGCCAAGCTCAACGGACTGCTCCTGAAGTTTGACTGCACGCGGCCCAAGGGGATCGCCGTAACCCTTTCGCCCGCTCCCCTGTTGCCCTAAACCTAAACTGAATCCAATTACTGCCGCCCCGACTATGTATGGCTTGGTAAATCGTTCGATCGAGGACCTGATCGTTTCCCGTTACGGGGACGCCACCTGGGAAAAAATCCGTATTGCCTCGGGTGTGGAGGAGGAAGTGTTCCTCAGCAATGAAAGCTACCCTGACAGCCTGACCTACCAACTGGTGGGGGCCGCCAGCCAGGTGCTGGGCGTGCCGCCCGCGGAAATTCTGGAGGCGTTCGGGGAGCACTGGGTGCTCAAGACCGCCCGGGAAAGCTACGGGGCGATGCTCGATGTCTGCGGCAAAAACCTGCCCGATTTCCTGCGGAACCTGCCTAACCTGCACTCGCGCGTCATCCTGCTGTTCCCGAAGCTCCAGCCGCCGCGCTTCACCGTCACGGACACGACCCCGAACTCGCTGGTCCTGCATCACCAGACCCACCGGGAAGGATTGGCCCCGTTCACCGTCGGCCTGATCAAGGGCCTCGGACGACATTTCAACACCTCCGTCACGGTGACGCAGGTGGGGGCGCGCGGTCCCGGCTGCGACCGGGATTCGTTCCGCATCGAGTGGACCGCGTCGCAACCGGTCGCCGCATGAACGCATCGGGCGTCCAACCTGAAGTGCGTCTGGGGCCGTCACCGGAGCAGTTCGCCGAACTGTTCCCGTTCCACTTCGTCGTGAATGCGGCTAACCGGTTGGTGCAGGTCGGGCGCACCCTTGGAAGTGTCTGCCCCGGGATGGTAGTCGGAGTTCGTTTTGACGATGTCCTGACCATCCAACGGCCTGCCGTGCCCTCGTTGCCGGCCGCGGTTGCCAGCCACTTGGAATCGCTGTTCCTGCTTCGGCTAAGCGCCCGTGACCTTCAGCTCCGCGGCCAGATTCTGCCGCTGCCGGGTGGCGAGGTGATGTTCGTCGGCTCGCCTTGGATCACCGACATGCGGGACATCCGGGAACTCGGGGTTTCGGTCGAGGAGTTCGCCCTGCATGACGCCTCGTTGGACCTGATCCACGCGGTGCAGGCGCAGCGCATGGCCGCGACCGACCATCAGCGGTTGGTCGAGCGGCTCAAGAGCCAGCGTTCCGAACTTCAGCAGGCCAACGCCCTCCTCAAGGCCCGCGAGGCCGAGGCCACCAAGCTGGCCTACGTTGCCGCCCGCACCCACAACGCGGTGGTGATCACCGACCGTGAGGGGCGGGTCGAATGGGTGAACCAAAGTTTCACGCGGCTCACCGGCTACGCCGCCAGCGACGCGGTGGGCCAGATCCCAGGCCGGATGCTTCAGGGCCCCGACTCCGATCCCGTGACGGTCGAATACATGCGGGGTAAGATCGCCAAGTCGGAGGGGTTCAAGTCGGAGTTGGTCAACTACGCCAAGGATGGCCGACGTTATTGGGTGTCCCTGGAAGTCCAGCCTGTGCTCAACGAGACAGGGGAGGTCACCAACTTCATCGCCATTGAGCAGGACGTCACCGAACGGGTCGAGGAACAGAGGCGGCGTGACCTTCAGCAGGCCGTTTCGACGATCATCACTGAGAACGACGCCCTCGAACAGGGCGTGTTCCAGTTGCTGAAGTGCCTCGGCACCGCGTTGGAGGCCGGCTTCGGCGGCTGTTGGCCGGTGGACCGGGCGACCCTGCGGGACACGCCCTTCACGATCTGGACGGATGGAGCCCTGGGGCGCGACGCGTCGGCCGACGGGGCGATCGAATTCGTCCGGGAACGCCTCGTGCCGGTGGCCCACACCGACGAACCCGTCTACCTGCATCCGCCCGCCGCCGCGGCGGAGGCGCTGACCGTGTCGTCGCTGCCCGTGCTGGCCCTGCCGTGCCGGGCCGACAACCGCGTGGTGGCCAAGGTCATCCTCGTGGGTGAACGGATCGCCCCACCCTCCGCCGAACTAGGCCGCCTGCTTGGCATCCTCGGCAACCAGATCGGCCAGTTCATCGCCCGGAACCAGGCCCGCAGGGAGCTGCAACGCTCCCGCGACTTCGCCATGCAGGTCATGAACCTCATGGGCCAGGGCCTGACCGTCACCGACGAGTTGGGCTACTTCTCCTACGTCAACGACGCCTTCGCCCAGATGGTGGGCCGCCCCAAGGAGGACCTGATCGGCCGGCTCCCGTCCGAGGTGTCGCCGGCGGACGACCGCGATACCCTTTCCCTAGTCCGGAAGGAACGGGCGCAGGGCAAGACTTCGTCCTACCAGGTCAAGCTCCAGCAACCCGGCGGCACCACGTTGCCCGTCCTGGTCACCGGCGTGCCGCGCATGGAGCGGGGGCGCCTCGCAGGCACCATTGCGGTGGTGACGGATCTCTCCGAGCAAAAGCGGGTGGAGCACCAAATGGAGGCCGCCCTGGCCCGCGAACGGGAACTCAACAGCCTGAAGAGCTCCTTCGTGACCATGGCTTCCCACGAGTTCCGGACGCCGCTCACCGGCATCGTCTACGCCGCCGAGATGTTGGCCAGCCACGTGAAGGCGCTCCCCGAGGGCACGGGCACCCGCCAGCAGCGTTACGTCGAGATCATCATGGACGGCTCCAAGCGGATGAGCGACCTGATGAACGATCTGCTGCTGCTCGGCCGCATCGAGTCCGGCAAGCTCGTCACGGCGCCGGTCCCGGTGGAACTCGCCGCCTTCACCGAGGAACTCTGGCGCCAGATCGGCACCGGCAACGAGCGCCTCGAAATCCGCCTCGATCCGGCGTTGCCCGCCGTCGCCCTGCTGGACACCAACATCCTCTCCCACGCCCTGATCAATCTGCTGGGCAACGGGCTCAAATACTCCGTCGCGCCCGCGGGCGTCACGCTGGCCGTCGCGGTGGAGCCCCCGGACGGAACCAACCCCGCGAGGCTGTGCTTCGCGGTGCGGGACCACGGCTGCGGCATACCGGCGGAGGATCAGGCCAAGTTGTTCCAGCCGTTCTTCCGGGCGACCAATGTCGGCAAGATCCGCGGCACCGGCATCGGCCTGACCATCGCGCGGGACTGCACGCGCCTGCACGGCGGTGAACTCACCTTCGAGAGCCGGGTCGGCGAAGGCACCACGTTCTTCGTCCGCGTGCCCTACCAGCCGGCCAAATAAGCTCGGGACTGCGCCTTATGGATCCAGCCGGAATTCGCCGGCGCCTTGGTGGTCGCCGTTCACGGTCACTTCGACCCGATGCCGGCCGGCGTGATGTTTGCGGGTCGTGAAATCCTGGATGCGCTGGCGCTTCGTGAGGCGGAGCGTTTCGCCCGGCGCGAGCGTGACATTCTTCCACTTGAAGACCTTGGCCGAGGTTTCGCCGGACTGCTTCACGTAGTGGATCGTGTAGTCGACGACGAGTTTCTGCGGTCCGGCCGCCGCCGATTTCAGGCGCAACCCGAGGGTCACGGCCTCGCCGAGGTGAAGGGACTTGGGTGAAACCTTGAACTCAATCTCGGTGATCTCGGCCTTGCGCCCGGCGCCGACCAGGCCGAGCGCCCGGCGGTCGCCTTGCTTGATCAGCGTGCGCAGGGCCCGCTGGGCAATCCACCCGGTGGGCGGGTGGGTGAGGTCCCACCGACCGAGGCGTTCGAGCACCCATTCGGGATGATCCTTGGTGATGTCGTTGAGGTGGTTGGCGACGGATTTCCGCACGTAGAGGCTCGGGTCGGCGCGGAGGTTTTCGAGGATCGGCGTGACCGGTGCCGGATCGGCCACCAGCGCTTCCAGCCGGAAGGACCATGGCAGCCGCGGCCGGCAGCCTTCCGAGGCCAGTCGCCGGACGTGTTCATCCGGGTCCGTGCTCCACTCGGTCATGACCGCCAACGTGCGCCGCAGGTCACGGCGCAGGAATTCACGGATGGCAAACTCGGACGAACCGAACGGAGTGAAGAACTTCAGCGCGGCCATCGACTCCGCGAAGTGGCCGTGGCCGTAGAGCCCCACGTAGTCCGGCAGCACCAGCGACACGAAGTTGTGCCGGAACTTCGGCGCCAGCCGCCGCAGGATCGCCACGGCCGCGGGAAAATCCGCCGGCAGCGCGGCGTGCAACGCCTCGGTGGTCCGGCGCAGGCGCTGTAGCAGGCTGAGTTCGTCCAAACCGGGCAACGTGATGCCGAGGAACGCCCGAATGTCGGTGGCCGGATGAACCTCCTTCAGGTCGGCGGCGATCTGACGGTAACGCGCGGCGTTGAACCACTCCTTGAGTTGGGCGGACTCGCTCATGTGTGTCCTTAGCGGGAACCCTCGGTGCCCGGCGTGGCCGTCCGATTGAGTTCGGTGAGGAGCTTCAGCGCCGCGTCCACCAGCAGCTCGCCGCCGCCGGGTGCGCAGCGCGCGCTGACCGCCTCGTAGTTGCCCTCGGCGAAGGCGCGGCGGTCCGGGATGTAACCGATGCTGCCGTTCGCCAGCTCCGCCAGCATCGTCGTGCGGAAGGGCGACCGTTGTTTGATCGCCAGGCCGAGCTCCACGAAGACCTCGCCCGGCAGGCTCACCCACGCAAGTTCGTCCCCGAGCGCAATGACCTGCACCTCGACCTCCAGCGGCTGCCCTTCGCGGGCGGCGACGTCCAGCACCTTGAAGGCGTTCACGAGCTTCATGAAACCTTCGCGCGTGTTGTCCCGGGCCGTGCGCGCGTCGATCCGGGCCTGGGCTACCTCGTCGTCGCTCACGCGGGGCAGGGGCAGTCGCACCGGCGTGGACCGCACCCGCAAGGGCGCCGGCGCCACCGTCCGCAGGGATTTCTCCGCCTGGAATACTGCCGCCGCGAGGATCGTGGCGATGCGTTGGGCCTCCTGCGGGCTCGACTGGGCACGTTCCCAGTTCACGTCCACGTGGTTGATGTTCCCGCAGGTGCCGTTGGCAAACAGCGTCACGCACGCGGCGCCGTGATACTCGCCGAGCCGGCGGGCCAGGGCGCCCGGGAAGTCGGCCGAAATGCGCGCGCCGCCGGTGGTGTCGGGGTGCATGGTGAAGTTCACGAACGCCGCATAGGCGGGCACCAGCGCCGCCGGCGGGTGTGGCGGCTCCACGAGTAGAACGGCCAGCTCCGGGTCCGTCGCGCCCGCCGGCAACACCACGTCGGGGTGCTTTTTGCCCGGATTCCAGCTCACCGAACCGTCACGCATGAAGAAGCGCCGGTTGAAGGCCAGCCCCTCGCATCGGCCCGTCGCGATGCTCAGTTGGGCGTTCGTGGCCGCGGCCAACGCCTGCCGGACGCTTTCGGCAATCTTGCCCGGCAGCCCGGCCGTGTAGTCCGCGGCGCGGGTGTCGTTGCCGACCATGGCCTCGTTGAAGGAATCCCGGGCGCCCCGGTTACTCAGCTCCGGGCCGGTGTGGGCGTGCGTGGCGGTGAGCAGCACGTTGGTGCCCGGAATGCCGGTGACCCGGGTTACCTCGGCGCGGGCCCGCTCGGTGAGCGCCCGGGTGGTGGAAATCAGGTCCAAGGTCACTAAGGCGACTCGCGTCGTGCCGTCGTCGAGCACCAGCGCCTTGCTATGGAGGTCGTCGAGCACGCCGGCGGAACCGCGCGGATGGTAATAGCCGGCCATCGGTGCGCCCTCCGGCGGCGTGATCACCACCTGGGCCGCCCCCACCCGCAGGTCCGCCGCGGCGAGGCAGGGGACCAGGGCGACGCCGGCGGTCAGGGCGAACAGTCGTTTCATGCCGGCAGGATGGAATTCCCGACGGGGCAGGGCGATGGCGAAGTTGTCGTTGGCCGCCGTTGCACCCCCGCTTGCGGCGGTTTGCCCCGGCGTGCTTCACTCCGCGTCCCGTTTGGCCCGCGCCGGACGGCTCACGCACATGGAAGACACGAATTCGCTTATCGAACAGCGCAAGGCCAAGCTCACCGCCCTCCAGGCGAAGGGCATCAACCCCTTCATGAACAAGTTCACGCCCGACCGCGGGTGTGACGAGGCCCGCGCCGGCCTCAAGGCCTGGTTCGACGCGAAACAAACCGACCCGAACACAACCGTCGGCCTGCCCGAGGGCACCCGCGTGAAGCTCGCCGGCCGCATCACCGCCCACCGCGACATGGGCAAGAGCCAGTTCCTCGACCTCAAGGACGTCTCCGGCCGCATCCAGCTCTACGCGCAGAAGCAGGCGCTCGGCGACGACCAGTTCGAGGTCTTCAAGCACCTCGACCTCGCCGACTTCATCGGTGTCGAGGGCACGCTGTTCGTCACCCGCGCGGGCGAACCCAGCCTCAAGGTCGAGAGGTTCACCATCCTCGGCAAGGCGCTGCGGCCGCCGCCGGCGAAGTGGGAGGGGCTGGCCGACACCGAGATCCGCTATCGCCAGCGCTACCTCGACCTGATCGCCAACGACGACGTGAAGAACGTCTTCCTCAAGCGCTCCGCCATCGTCCGCGAGATCCGCGCCTTCTTCCACGAACGCGGCTACGTGGAGGTCGAGACGCCCGTGATGCAGGCCATCCCCGGCGGCGCGGCGGCGCAGCCCTTCATCACCAAGCACAACGCGCTCGGCTGCGACTTCTACCTGCGCATCGCGCTGGAGCTTTACCACAAGCGCCTGCTCGTGGGCGGCGTGGACCGGCTGTTCGAGATCGGGAAGAACTTCCGCAACGAGGGCCTGTCGCGCCGGCACAACCCCGAGTTCACCATGCTCGAAGCCTACCAGGCCTTCGGCGACTACGAGACGATGATGGAGGTCGTTGAGACCCTGGTTTGCCGACTTGCAGTAATTGTAAATCGGGACAAGCCCACCGCTGAAAAGTATCTGATCGTTCACGAGCGCTCACAGGAGGTGGCCCAACAAATCCTGAATGCGTCCGTTCCGTTGATGATTCCCCAGTCTCAGCGCCCAGTTGATCCGCAGAATCCCAGCGCATCTCTAGGCGAGGTTGGGTCCGCCATGAAACAAAACCCGGCTGCGGAAGAGCTCGAACAGCTTGGGGTCCTTCGGAGGAACTGCGTTGGGGCGGTTACTGCTGCGGAAGCTGCTCGAATCTGCAAGAACGCTCAGGCAAAATTATCAGCTAACGATTCAGGGTCATGGCAGAGTTGTGCCAGGGAGCTCACGACGGTGATCGGAGAACTTGAAAGGCTATCGACGCCTAAGGTGATTAATCTCGCTCCCCCTTGGCGACGTGTCGCTTACAAGGATCTGATCCGAGAGGTTGCAGGTGCCGACTGGTTCGAACTCACAACTGAACAAAAGGTAAAGCGAGCCCACGATGAACTTCCGCTAGATGGCGAACTTGCGGACGCATACGAAAACGACTTTGAGATTACGAATGCGGTTTTTGAGAAACTTGTAGAACCGAGTTTGATTGACCCGCATTTCGTGACTCACGTTCCCAAGGAACTCGTGCCGCTCGCCAAGCTTTCGCCCGACGACCCGACGACCGTCGAGGTCTTCGAGTGCTGCATCAACGGCCAGGAGATTTCGCCCGGCTACACCGAGCAGAACGATCCCATCGCCCAGCGCGACGTGCTTGAACACCAGGCCGGCGGCGAACAGCAGAAACTCGACGAGGACTTCCTCGTGGCGCTGGAGCACGGCATGCCCCCCGCGGGCGGCATCGGCATCGGCATTGACCGCCTTTGCATGATGCTCCTCGGCCAGGAAAGCATCCGCGATGTGATCCTCTTCCCGCAGCTCAAGCCGAAGGCGTGAAGTGCTGCCGGTTTGCGACTTGCAGAGAACGGGCCGATAACGAGCTAACGGTCAGAGTTTTCCGCCCCCGTGACTACCGCCGAAGCCGGACTGCCAGTTTCAAACTGGCAGCACCCTAACGGCCTCGGCTCTTTCCCGGGGGCGCGAAATCGCCCGCCTCACCAGGCATGCCTCCCGAAAACCGCTGGCGCCGGATTGGGGCGACGTGCCTGACTTGGCGCCATGTCGCTGCTTGAAGGCCTGTTTTCCGTTGGTCCCATCCGCAAGGCGATCTGGCGGTTTTGGTATCCTTTCCTGACCCGCCGGCTGCGCGGTGAGGAAGTGCTGTTCTTGAACTACGCCTTTGAAACTGAGCCGCCGCTCGGTGTGGTGTTGGCGCCGGAGGACGAAACGAATCGGGCCAGTATCCAGCTGTATCACCATGTGGCCACGCAGGTGGAGTTGCGGGGACGCGAGGTCCTGGAGGTGAGCTGTGGGCATGGCGGCGGTGCGTCGTGGGTGACACGCACCTTGCAGCCGGCTCGTTACACGGGGCTAGACTTGAACCCGACCGGCATCCGGTTCTGCCGCGAACGTCACCGCGTGCCTGGCCTGGAGTTTGTGATGGGTGACGCCCAGCGGATGCCGTTCGCGGACGGATCGCAGGATGTGGTCCTGAATGTGGAGGCGTCGCATTGTTACCCGGACTTTCCGGGCTTTCTCGCGGAAGTCGCCCGCGTCCTGCGGCCGGGCGGCCACTTGCTTTACGCGGACTTCCGCTTCCGCGACCAGGTGGCCGCGTGGGAGCAGGCGATCGCCGCGGCGCCGCTGCCGGTGGTGCGGACCCGGGACATCCGCGACGAGGTGCTGCGGGGCATGGAATGCAACGCCCCGCGTAGCGAGGCGCTGGTCGCGGCCCGATTGCCGCGCTTCCTGCACGGGTTGGGCCGCGATTTCGCCGGGGTGCCGGGCTCGCGGGTGCATGAAGCGCTGCGGACCCGCGAGCTGTCCTACCGTTCCTGGTGTTTCCGCCAGGGCTAGAAACCGACTGCCTGCAGGCCGATCCGCAGCCAGAACGGGATGGTCAGGAAACCGAGCAGCGACGTGACGATCACGATGCGGATGGCCGTGGCCGCATCACCGCCGTAATGCCGGGCCAGCATGATCGGGAAGACCGCGGCGGGCATTGCGGCCTGGACCACCAACACCTGCTTGAGCTCATGGGAGGCGGGCACGAAGTGGGCGATGCCCAGCAGGACGACCGGCAGCACGCCGAGCCGCAGGAGGCAGCTCCACGCACTGACGCGCAGGCCGAAGCCTTGGCGCAGTTCGCGAAAGGAGTCGGCCATGGTCGCGCCGATCAGCACCAGCGCGAGCGGGAAGCAGCATTCGCCCAGCATGTGCGCGGTGGTCCGGACGAACTTCGGCAGCCAATCGCCGGCGCCCAGGGCATTGAGCGCGAGCGCGGCGACGATGGACACGATGGGCGGGTTCAACAGCTTGCGCCATTCCCGCACGCCGCCGTGGCCGAGGGCGATCAGGCACACGGTCCACATGCCGATGTCCACGCCGAGATTGTGGACGAACAGGACCCCCGCGGTGTCGCCGGGAAATAGCTGGAGGATCAGCGGCAGCGGCACGTAGCCGTAGTTCTGGATGCCCGTGGCCGCCGCAAAGGTGCGCTGGACGGTTTCGGCGCCGGGCTCGGCTTGCCGCCGCAACAACCAGGCGATCCACACCCCAACCGCGACGCCGAGAAATCCCAGCACCGGTGGTAGGAACAGGTTTTCCGGCCGGCGCAGCGCGGCATTGCCCAGGACCTTGTCGAGGATGAGCGCCGGTGTGAGCACGTTGACCACGACGCGCATCAGGCTGGCATCGGCCTCCTCGGTGAGCCATTCGACCTTGCGCAGTGCCGTGCCGGTGGCAGCGAGGCAAAACACCGGGAGAACCGCGGAGAGGACCGTGGCGGTTTCGTTCACGCGGACAGGAGGTGTTCCGCGACGGCCTCGAACTCGGCCTGCTGGACACGCCGGAGCCAGGCGACTTGCGGATCGGTGGCGGGTTGGCGGGCAACTTGTTCGCACAGGTCCACGAACGCGAACGGATCAAACGCGCCGGGCAGGGTGAGTTGGCGGGCCATCTTGGCTTCGTCCGGTTCGCCGGAAAGGGCCTTCACCCGGTTCGCCAAGGCGAGGTATACCGGATGTTCATCGGTGCGCCGGAACCAGTATTTCGCGTTCCAGTAGTCGGGTTCGCGCCGGTGTAGCAGCGCGTGGATCAGCGCTCCGTCGCGGTCGGTCAGGTCCTGGACGATGTCGTGGGCCGCATCGTGCTCGTCGTGGTAGAGCAAGGTGAGCGCGCGTAGGCGCGTCGCAATCTCCGGGGCCACGGCGTGGGCGGCGAACCACGCATCCAACACGGCGTTCAGGCCACGGGCAGACTGCACGCCGGCCCGCGGACCGGCGCCCAGTTCGGGCAGCTCGGACGTGCGCAGGAATCGGAGAAAGTCGGCCGTTGTCGGATTGGAACCGCTCATGGGTGACGGGCGGCGAGCATCGTGAGGCGGATGGCATCCGTCAATTGGCTGGGCGCGGTTCGGCTGCCCGCCGTTGACTCTCCTTGCCATGGCCCCGGCTTCGCCCGGACGCTCACCGAGATGACGATTGGCGAGGCCATTTTGGCGGGGGAAAAGCAGCTCTTGGCGGCGGGCATTGATTCCGGCCGGCTGGAGACGGAGATGATGCTGGCGCAACTGCGGGAGGAGCCCCGGCTGAACCTGTGGCTCCAGCGCGACAACGTCCTGACCGAGGGGCAGCGCGAGAAGCTGGCGGACTGGTTGGCCCGCCGCAGCACGCGCGAACCGATCCAGCACATCCTGGGCTGGGCGCCGTTCCTGGACTTTGAACTGCATGTGACGCGGGAGGTGCTGGTGCCCCGTCCGGAGACGGAGGTGTTGGCGCAATTGGCCATTCAGCGGCTGGCCGGCGCCGCCGCTCCCCGTGTGCTCGACTGGGGCACCGGGTCCGGGTGCCTCGCGTTGGCGATCGCCCAGACGGTGCCGGCAGCCGAAGTGCACGCGCTCGACCTGTCGCCCGACGCCCTGCGGATTGCGCGGGCCAATGCGACGGCTTACCTGCTGGCCGACCGCGTGCGGTTCCACTTGGGCGATGGCTTCGCGGCGCTCGGTTCTGCCTTCCCGAATCCGGACCGCGTGTTCGATCTAATCGTCACGAATCCGCCCTACATTCCGGCGGCAGAGGTCGAGACACTCGACCCGGAAGTTCGCCTGCATGACCCGCGATTGGCCTTGGTCGGCGGTGACGACGGACTGGATTGCTACCGGCGTTTGGCGACCGAAGCGTTGGCGTGGCTCCGGCCTGGCGGGAGTTTGCTGGCCGAATTCGGCGACGGACAAGCGTCGGCCCTCGTCGATTTGTTCGGGAAATCCGGCTGGCTGATCGAAGCCGTGGAGAAAGACTTGTCCGGCCGCGAACGGATTCTCATCGTGCGGTCACCCGTTCGCGACTGAAGGCCGACCCAGCGGCCGACGTTCGTTTTCCGGGCCCTTCCTCACATGGACAGTTTTCTGATCAAAGGCGGCACGCCCTTGCGCGGCGAAGTCACCGTATCCGGCTCCAAGAACGCCGTGCTCCCGCTCATGGCGGCGGCGCTGCTGACCAAGGACACCTGCGTCATCCACCGCGTGCCCGACCTGAGCGACGTGCGTTTCATGGTCAAGATCCTGGAATCCCTTGGCGCCGAGGTGAAGTTCGAGGCGGGCACGCTCACGGTCCGCGCGGCCAAGCTGAAGGGTTTCGGCGACTACGACCTGATCCGCAAGATGCGCGGCAGCATCTGCATCCTCGGCCCGCTGCTCACCCGCCTGCACGAGGCGAGCGTGTCATTGCCCGGCGGCTGCGTGATCGGCACGCGCCCGATCGACCTTCACCTGAAGGGCCTCATCGCGTTGGGCGCCAAGCTGGAGATCGAATCCGGCTACATCCGGGCCAAAACCAAGGGGCTGAAGGGCACCACCATCTTCCTGGGCGGTCGTGCCGGTCCTACGGTGCTCGGCACGGCGAATATCATGATGGCCGCCGCCTTGGCCTCTGGCGTCACGGTCATCGAAAGCGCCGCGTGTGAACCGGAGGTTTGCGACGTGGCCAACTTCCTCGTCTCGATGGGGGCCAAGATCACTGGCATCGGCAGCCCGACGCTGACCATCACCGGCGTGAAGGAGTTGCACGGGACCGACTACGAAGTGATCCCCGACCGCATCGAGGCCTGCACCTTCATCTGCGCCGCCGCCGCGACCAAGGGCGATGTCATCATCCATGGGGCGCGGCCGGAGCACTTCGCCGCTGTGCTCGACAAGTTGCGCGAGGCCGGCGTGAAGGTGGAACGCAAGGCCGGCGCCCTGCGCGTCACGCGCCCCGGCAAACTGAAGCCGGCCGACGTGACGACGCTGCCCTACGCTGGTTTCCCGACTGACGTGCAGGCGCAGTTCATGGCGCTGATGTGCCTCGCGCCGGGCATCAGCGTGATCACGGAGCGTATCTTTGAATCGCGCTTCATGCACGTCGCCGAGTTGATGCGGTTGGGCGCCGACGTGGCCATCGAGGGGCCGAGCGCCATCGTGAAGGGCGGCAAACCGCTCAGCGGTGCGCCGGTGATGGCGAGCGACCTGCGGGCCAGCGCGGCGCTGGTGATCGCTGGTTTGGCGGCGAAGGGCGAAACGCAGGTCCACCGCATCTACCACCTCGACCGCGGCTACGAGCGCATGGAGGACAAGCTCCGCAAACTCGGCGCGAAGATCGAGCGGGTGGATGGGGAGTAGCCTGCGGCGGGCGTTGGCCACAGGCCCGGGGCGAGCAAGCTATGCCGCCGGTTTTCGGTAGAGATTTGGCCGGCTAATTTCCAGGTGCCGTTCGGGATGGGCAGAAACCTGGAAACCAAACGGCACGTAGAGCGGTTGCATGTCCCGAGTCACCAATTGGAAGCGGCGCACGCCCGCGAGGTCGGGATGCGCCAGCACGCCTTCGATGAGCCAGCGGCCCAGCCCTTGGCCGCGAAAGGCGTCGGCGACGATCACGTCGCACAGGTAGGCGTAGGTCGCGCGGTCGGTGACCACCCGGGCGAGCCCAATTTGTTCCGGGCCGTGGAACAGCCCGAAGCACAGCGAATTGGCGAGAGACCGGGCCACCGTGTCCTCCGGAATGCCGGCGGCCCAGTAGGTCTGGCTGAGCAGGGAATGGATTTGGCCGAGATGGAAGCGGCGCAGGTCCGTGGAGAGGCTGAAGTTGCCCCGCTGGCGTTCAAAGGGCAGCTCCAGCTCCATTACGATGTCGCAACGGCAGACGTGGGGCGCGAACGGTTGGCGGCGGAAGCCGGCACGTTCGTAGAGCGCAAGGGCTTCCTTGAGGACCGTGGCGGTTTCGAGCGTGACCCGCACGGCACCACCTCGGCGGGCTTCGGTCAGCGCCCGGTCCAGCAGGGCGCGCCCGAGGCCACGTCCACGATGCGGGGCGGCGAGATACATTTTCCGTAGCTCCCACGTGCCCGGTTGCAGGGGGAACAGCCCAACCGAACCGACAATCGTCTGTCCGGCGTCGAGCAGGACCTCAAACCACCCGCCCTGCTGGGCAAAGCTGGCTTCCACGTCCGCCAAATCGGCGTCCGTGCCGTCGGGGGAAGGCTGGAGGCCGTATTCCCGCAGAATTCCGAAGATCAGTCCGCGCAACGCGTCCGCGTCGGACGTGCGTGCGGGCCGCCAAGTGTAGCCGGTGGGCAGGCTCATGCTGCGGCGAAGTCAGGCGGGCCGGCAGCCCCTTGGCAAGCGGCGGGAGCGCGGTTCGATGAGCTGCGGGTTGGGGCAAACACGCGGCTCAGCGAGTCGCGCTCCTGGCCGAAGAATTGTTTGGCGGCCATGCGGCACGTTTTGGGAGCGTTGCCGCATGAAGCGACTTCCTTGGGTAGCCGATTCCGGCTTGGTGCTCGCCGCTCTTCTCGCCGCGATGAGGTTCGATCCCGCTGCGGCGGCCGACGACTCCCGGCTCGATGCATTGCGCCTGCGGGACGGCGCCCTACCCGCGTCGGTCAACTGGCGGGAGGCACAGTCGCCAGTCCGGTTTCAGGCGGAACGGGGCACCTGCACTTCGTTCGGCCTGATGGCGATGCTCGAAACGTTGCCTGGCGTGCCGGCCGACCTGAGCGAGCAATGGGTTTATGGCCAGACCAAGCTTGGCGTGTTCATCGCGGCCCCGCAGGCGAAATACATCGAGGGCACCGAGCTGAAGAACTACCTCGACACCCTGCGGCTCACCGGGGTGGTCCCCGAGGCGTTCATGCCCTACAACCCCAAGGCGGGCATCTGGACGGATGAGGCGCCCACCCGCGAGCGGTTCGAGAAGGACCTCGCCGGTGCCCGGCTCTTTGACCTGCTGAGCTTTGCCAAGCTGACGTGGAAAATTCCGGCCGAGGCGCTCGCCTTCCAGCCCGGGGCGGCCGCGAAAGACGTTCGCTGGATCCAGGAGCAGTTGGCCGGCGGCGCGAAGGCCGTCGCGGCGGGCTATTTCACGGCGACGCCCTTCTGGGAAGCCCACGACGGCACCCGTGCCATGCAACCGGGCGACTGCGTGCTCGTGCTCGATGGCGGGGAGGAGATCACCTGGGAGGACGCGCGGCGGCGGTTCGGCGACCGGATCTTTGAGCGCATCGTGAAGCAGCAATCCCGGCTCAAGGGCAAACAGCCGCACGCCCTGGAAGGCGGCCACGTGGTGACCATAGTCGGCTACGACCGCGAGGGATTCATCTTCAAGAATTCCTGGAGCGAGCAATGGGGCGACCGCGGCTACGGCCGGATGACCTACGACTTCCATCGGCTGTTTGCCGACGAGGCCTGCGCGGTGAAGTTGGCCGAGTTTCGGCCCGAAGAGACGACGGATTCGGCGGCCGAACTCAAGACCGGGGCAATCAGCCTCAAGGTGGTGCCAACCCGCTCGGCCGGCGGCGCCGCGGCCATGTCATTCAGTCTCGTTTGGCGAGGACCCGGCGTGCCGGTCGTCTGGCGGCAGGCCGAATACCTCATCTTTGAAACCAAGTCGGGTGAGATTTGGGGCCCGAAGGCGACCGCCGAGTCGGCCGAATCAGCGGCGTTCCGGACCGGTTATCCGGTCGAGGTCGAAGTGGGCGAACACGCGGGCGGCGAGTTCCTGGTCGTGACCAAGCTGGAGTCGGCGCGGGGTGAAAAGGTGTCGGTGAGTTTCCTCCACGTCCGGCGGTCCCTGGCCGAGACGCTCAGCACGACCACCCTCGGGAATTGAGACTCAGGGCTGCCGGAACGCCTTCACCGCGCCGACGAGCGCGGTGATGTCTTCGGCCGACAGTTTTTCGCCAAACGGCGGCATCAGCTGCTTGCCCTTTTCGTCCCGCTTGCCCTCGCGGATCTGACGGGTGATTTCGGCGTCCTCGGTCTTGCTGAGCGACAGATTCTTGGCGCCGAACTTCTTCGCGACCGGGGTGTTCGCCTTGCCGTCCTTGCCGTGGCAGAGCGCGCAATGCTGCTTGAATAGGGCGGCGCCATCGGCAGCGGCCAGGTCGGAAACGACGCAGGCTGCGATTACGGGCAACAGGCACAAACGGGAAAACTTCATGGGGAGAGTTTAGTGAAAGTTCAGGCGGCGTCGTAGGCTTGGCGCAACCAGCCGATCAGTTCCGCGTCCACTTCGGCGATCGTCGCGACACGGACGCGATGCGACACCATCGCGTTGAAGCTGCCCGAGGTTTCCAGCCGGCCGACCGGGGGCGTTCCCTTGAGTTGGATGCCGACATCCACGCGGGTCGCGGTGCTGGGCTGGATGAGGCCGAACTGCTTCGAGCGGCGCAGGCTCACGTAGCCCTTCTTCGGCGCGAACTCGACGTCGTTGCCGAACTTGGCGACTGCCGCCGCGAGTGCGTCGTGAATGGGCCGGAGTCCGGCCTTCGCGCCGGAATAGGCGGCCGCCACGAGATCTTCGCCGGCCTCCTGTTTCGAGCCGGCATCCGATTCCAGCGCCTTGTGCGCGACGAGATTCGCGTAGCCGTGCGTGAAGCCGTGGTCGGTCTTCAGGTGCTTCACGATCTCGCCGTGTTTCGCGAGACCGGACTTGCGGGCCAGCGCGACCCAGTGGGCCAGCGGCTTGCCGGTCTTCTCCTCAAGGTTGCGGATGAAGGATTCCATGGCGGGATCGGGGGCGGACATGGGGAAACGAAAACCAAAAACCCGCGCCGTGACGAGCGCGGGTTTTGAAAAGCAACGGGCGTGAGCTGTCTGCTCAGTTCGCCAAGTATTCGCGCGGGTCGGTGACGTGGCCGGTCAGGGCACTCGCGGCCACCGTCGCCGGGCTGGCGAGATAGACTTCGCTTTCCTTGCTGCCCATGCGGCCGGGGAAGTTGCGGTTCGTGGCACTGATGCACTTCAGGCCGCCCTGGTTCATGCGGCCGAAGGTGTCCACCGGGCCACCGAGGCACGCGGCGCAGCCAGCGTTTTCGGTCATGCGCACGCCGGCGTCCTCAAGGATCTGCCAGATGGTCTGATTGCCCCAGCGGGTGGACTGAAGGTCGCGCACAATGTCGGGCGTGGCGGGCACGCCGAACGTGTCGATGACGACCTTCTTGCCGCGCAGCACGCGGGCGAATTCCACGAAGTCGCTCGTCTTGCCGCCGGTGCAGGAGCCGACGTAGGCACGGTCCAGCTTCATGTGGCCCATGTCCTTGGCCTTCTTGCGTTGGCCGGGATCGGGATGGCAGGCGACCGTCGGTTCGAGCTGGCTCAGGTCCACGACGGTCTCGTAGACGAACGTCTGGTTGGCATCGGCTTCGACCGGTTCGTAGCCCTGTTTCGTGCCGTTCAGGGCGGTGCGGGCGTTGACGTATTCCGCGGTGCGGGCGTCGAACGGGAAGATGGCGTTTTTGCCGCCGGCTTCGATGGCCATATTGGCGATGGTCATGCGGTCATCCATCGACAGCGTCGGAATGCCGGGGCCGTCGAACTGCATCGCGCGATAGGTCGCGCCGTCGAAGCCGATCTCGCCGATGATGTGCAGGATGATGTCCTTGGCCATGACGCCCGGCTGGAGCTTGCCCTCGAGGCGGAAGCGCATGGTCTCGGGAACCTTGAGGAGCAGCTTGCCGGTGCCCATGACGAAGCCCGCGTCGGTGTTGCCGATGCCGGTGGCGAACTCGTTGAACGCGCCCGCCATGCAGGTGTGCGAATCAGTGCCGAAGAGCACTTCACCGGGGCGCGTATGGCCCTTGGCGGGAAGGGCGGTGTGACAGACGCCGGCGTAGTTCGAGCCGTATTGCTTCTTCAGCAGGCCCTTGGAGGTGTCGAACTGCCAGTGGCCGTTCGGGTCGTCGATCACGTCGTAGAAGTAGGGCAGGCCCTGCTCGCGCGAGAAGTCACGGAGGATGTCCACGTTGCGGTTCGACTTGGAGTCGGCGGTGAAGATGTAGTGGTCGGGAATGATGACCACGCGTTCGCGGTCCCAGACCTTCGCATTTTGGCCAAACTCGCGCTTGAAGACACCAATGGTCCCCGGGCCGCACACGTCGTGCGTCATCAGGACATCGGCATTCACCCAGATGTTGTCGCCGGCCTGGACGGAGGCTTTACCGGAGGCGCGGGCGAGCAGTTTTTCGGTCAACGTCATTGCCCGGCCAACGTAGCGGGCGGACACCGGACCGTGCAATGGGATGTTGGCCGGTTCGCCCGGGTGCGCTACTGGTCGGGTGTGACCGCGCTGGAACAACAGATCCTCGACCGCCTACTGACCTTGGAACAGACCGTTGCCGCCATGGCGACGACGAACCCCAAGCCCAGCCTCGCGCCCATCCTTGGTGACCTCAACCGCCTGACGGGCGAACTGCCGGCTGGAACCGACCCGCAGCTGTGGCACTACCTGCACAAACACTCCTTCGAGAAAGCCCGCCTGTTCCTGCAGGGGCGTGACGCCGAAAACGCCGCGGGCAACTGCCTGGGCCATGTGGATTAACGCGGCCGCCCGATGGAGTTCCGAAAAACGCAGCCGCGCGCGCAACTACCAGATGCTGCTCACTGACACCATTGCTGCCATTGCCACACCGCTGGGTGAAGGCGGCTTGGCCATCATCCGTATTTCGGGTCGCGATGCGGTGGCGGTCGCCGCACGTGTTTTTGAGTCGGCCGCCAGGTCGGCACCCTGGATCGGTGCAGCGCCTTCACACACCGTTCACTACGGCCACGTCGTCCGTGACGGCCACCGGGTGGATGAGGTGCTACTGACCGTGTTGCGGGCACCGCGGACGTTCACGCGGGAGGATACCGTCGAAATTTCGTGCCATGGCGGCGTGCTCGTGACCCGCATGGTTTTGGAGACCGTCCTAGCGGCGGGAGCACGTCTGGCGGAAGCGGGCGAATTTACGCAGCGGGCCTTCCTCAACGGGCGGATCGACCTGACCCAGGCGGAGGCGGTTGCCGACCTCATCCATGCGCGCACGGAATTAGCGCTTGGGGCGGCCCACGAGCAATTGGCCGGCAAGCTGGCGGCGCGTATTAACCGGCTGCGCGACGACCTCATGAACGTGCTCGCCCATGTCGAGGCGCACATTGATTTTCCGGACGAGGACATTGCCCCGGACACGCAGGCGGCCTTGCTGCGTCGCCTGGATCAGGCGAGTGAAGGCATGGCCGAGCTGCTGCGGACCGAGCGGGAAGGGCAAATCCTGCGGCGGGGCATCCGGGCCGCGATCGTGGGACGGCCCAATGCGGGCAAGTCGTCGCTGCTGAATCAGTTGCTGGGGCGTGAACGGGCCATTGTGTCGCCGGTCGCAGGGACGACCCGTGACACCGTGGAGGAAACGGCCAACGTGCGCGGCATCCCTGTGGTATTCGTTGATACGGCGGGCCTCCGGGAAACTAGTGATGCGGTCGAGGCGGAAGGCGTCCGCCGCAGTCGTTCGGCGATGGATTCCGCCGAATTGATTCTCCATGTGATCGATCAATCCGAACCGCTCACTGCCGCGGATGAGCGACTGGCGGCTGCCTGTGGCGGGCGACCGCGATTGGTGGTCCGCAACAAGGCTGACTTACCCGTGGCGCTGGTCGCGCCCCCAGACTGGCCGGTGGTTTCGGTCGCGTGTGCCGACGGGCAGGGAATCGAGGCATTGAAAGACGCGATAGCGGCCTTGGTGTGGTCGGGCGCGGTGGCCGGGGAGCCGCATCAGCTGACCATAAATGCGCGTCACGCGGCGGCCTTGCGGCGCGGGGCCGAAGGTCTGCGCCTGGCTCGGTCCGGATTGGCCCGGGGGGAGTCGCTGGAACTGGTGGCGTTTGAGTTGCGAACCGCCACGGCGGCGGTCGGTGAAATCGTGGGCAAAACGACCACTGAGGACCTGCTGGACGCGGTGTTCGGGCAATTCTGCCTCGGCAAGTAGCCGGAAAATGCAAACGCCCGCCGGATAGGCGGGCGTTTGGCAACGGGATGACGCGCGATTCAGGCGCCGAAATTGCCGATCGCCTCGACCGGGCAGCCTTCCATGGCTTCCTTGCACTGAGCTTCTTCCTCAGGAGACTCCGGCTGCTTCTTCACGTAGCTGTATCCGCCATCTTCCCAGCGGGTGAAATTGTTGGGGGCGGTCTCGCGGCAGAGGTCGCAGTCGATGCATTGGTTATCGACGAAGAACTTGCCGGTGACGTTCTGTTCGTAGCGGTTGGCGATGTCAGCCATAGGATTTGTCGGTGATGTTGAAAATTGCGCGCGATATATGGTGTCGGCCAGCGCAGGCGGCAAGCCACATTTTGTCGGATGCTCGGCTCAGTTTTCCAACGGGCGCAGGTCCACGATTTCGCCGGGCCGTGCCGGAACTTCCGGCGGCAGGCTCACCAAGATGGGAAGTCCATATTCCAAAACGTTGGGGTTGGAGCGGCCCGAAAGCAATTGGGGCAGGATGGGTTCCATCTGGGTGCCCACCGCCACCACACGGCCTTGGCCGATGGCCCGTTCGAGGGAGCGGGAACGGACCTCCACCAAAGTGTTGGTCGTCGGTTCCAGATTGAGCGGCTGCCGAAGGAACGCCACGACGCGATCGCCCCGCAAGGCGCTCAGCGTGACGATGGGTTCGCCGGCGAGGACATTTTCGCCGCCGCGCCGATGAACCACCGAGACCACGCCGTCCATCGGCGCGGTGAGATTGACCGGCGCCAATTGCGCCTCCAGCAGCTTGAGCTCCTGTTCCTGGACCGCCACGGCGGACCGCAGGGCGTTTGGAATATCCTCGTTCAGCTTGGCATCATCCGGCGCGAGCTGGTTCATCGTGGCTTCGATTTCCGTGATGAGTTTTTCGCGTTCGGTAGTTTCGGCGAGGGCGGAATTGTAATCAGCCTCGGCCAACTGCAGGTCTGCGACGCTGCCGAACGGGACCGACTTCCCGTCCGGTCCAAGCCCGACGCCTTCTTGGGCCCGACGCGCCCGGACGACTTCGGCCTCCAGTTGGCCCAATCGGGCCTTGAGGGCGGCGAGTTCAACCCTTTGATCAAGCCAGTCGAGCTTCAATTGGGCATAATTGACGCGGTTGTTCTGTTGGCGAACCCGCGCATCGACGCCTTCGCGCAAGAAGATCATCCGGGCCCGGGTGAGCGAGACTTGGGCATCCACCAATTGCGGGTCGGAGGGCAATACGCGCGCGACGAGGTCCCCTGCCTGGACGTGTTGCAGATGATTCACAGTGAGCTCGGCGAGGCGGCCGGGTTGGGTGCTCGTGATGATGGATCGCACGCTCTCGACCTCACCGACGAGGTTGGAGGGGGCGACATAATTCTGCCAAGTTACCACCGTCAGGGTGAGAACGGAGGCAAACGTGATCGCCGGCAGGTAGCGGATCCGAAACTCGCGAAATGCGGTTCCCGGCGGGCTGGGGATTGTCGGCAATTTTTCGTTCTTATCCATGGCTCAGACCTCTGACTCTTCCTCGGCCTTGAGGCTGGTGACCCGGGTGACTCCGGGAAAAGCTTTCAACTCGGTGATCAATTCGTCCACCCGGCCGGCATCGCGCAGGAGCAGGCGATAACTAAGGTCGGTCCCTTCGGCGCTGGCGGCCGAACGCTGGCTTGCCACCTGTGCCCGGCGCGAATGCCGGTCGAGGAGTAGCAGCAATTCCTTCAGCTCCGCCAGCGGGCGACCCCAGTGGAGGTTCAGGATCAGGTCAAACCGGTGACGGGCCCCGAACTGAGTCCAATGCAAGTAAAGCATCAGCAGGGAAAAGATGCCGGTTCCCAGGATTGCGGTGCTGTATTTCTTGGTGCCACAAGCCATCCCCATCGTTATCGAAGAAAGGATGTAGGTGGTGTCCAAGGTGTCGCGGAGGATGTTGCGGAACCGCACGATCGCGAAGACCGCCATCAGCCCGAACGCGATCAGGAGGTTGTTGGCCATCACCATCATCACGACCGCTACGATGATGCACAATACGATCAGCGAATTGACGAACGAGCGTGAGTAGCTCAGGCCATTGTGGCAGACCATGTAAACCCAGGCGACCACGTGGCCACACAGGAATGCCAGCATTAGCCCCAGCAGCATGCCTCGCAGGTCGTCGGGCGCCGTGCCGAAATCCCCTCTCAGTATCCAGTTACCCATTGCGAATGCCGTCTTATGCCGCCTTGGCGAGCAGGTTGTCGAGTCTGGCGAGGCGTTCTGCCCGGCGTTCGGCGGCGGCGCCGGACCAATCCGGGTCCGGCTGCGCGTTGCCCGGATAGAAATAACTCTCGCCCTTGCGGGCGATGCCATCGGCGTATTTGGAGGCGGAGCCTTGCCTCAGGTTGAAAATCCGCACCATTTCCTTGAACCAGTCCGGAAAGCGCCCCGTGAACTTCAGCTCGAGGATGACCAGCTTGCCGAAGGCGCAGAAAGGGTCATCCATCTGCTCGGAAAATCGGGTCACGAACTCCGGGGAAATGTAGACGTTGCGATCCATCGTTACCCGGACGGAATTGTCGGTTGGGCTGATCCAAGCCTCACGGTCGTAGCGCACATGAGCGATGGGCCCCGCTTGGTCGTGCTGCATCAGTTCGACAAACCGTTGGATGGCAACCAACTGTCGCCCGTCGCCCGAGACCAATTCACTCGCGCCCGGCAAATGGCCCGCCAGCACCGATTCAACCGCGTGCCGTTTCACGCCTCCGCGCTGCTTGAGGATCGCCTCATTCATCCGCCGCTTAATCTCGAAATAGACCGGGGCGCTCGGGTTGTCCTCGTAGAACCGGAGGCGGAGCTTGTAGCGGTTCTTGTTGCCGTTGATCGTGCCCCAGTAGATCGCCAGGTCCCGCGAATCGAGGTAGAGATTGTGGATCGTGTAGGATAGGTCCGCCCGTTTCGCCCCGTATTCGTCGAGTTCCAGGTAGGACCGCACGAATTCCCGCGCCGCCAACGCCACTTCGTCTGGGATGACATATTTCAGTTCCCAGCGTTGAAGCTGCATTTTGTCGTCAGCCATGGTCAGTAGGCAAAGTGTTGTGCGCGGCCGCAATGAAGCCTTTTGGACCCGTCACGTAAAGTTCACCTTTTTGTCAAAATAGGAACCGGTCGCTTCGATTGGCGGAGATCCTAGGCTTCACCTTGGCTAAGCATCCACCGTGCCGCCTGCGCGGGGAGCGACGGCGAAACTAGGAAAAGTGGGACGCGTTAAACCTGGATGTGGGAAACCCACCGGATTTGTCAGGCCTTCGTAAAAATCCGGGGGGCATCGGGCCATCGGTCCCCAGGCAGCATGGGTTTTCCAATCCGTGATCGGACCATGATTGAATCGTTTTGACGGTCCAACCGTCAGTGGCCAGCGTTCGCGCTCCAACTTACGCATGAAAACTCGATTTGCTCTCCTGATGGCCGCCGTTGCCGGGGTAACTGCGCTTGCGGCCGATGTCGATACCAGCAAGCTGCCTCCCGCTGCCAAGAAGGAAGGCCTGACGTTTGAAAAGGACATTCGTCCCCTGTTTGAAAAGTCCTGCTTCAAGTGTCACGGCGCCGAGAAGAAGAAAGGGGATCTGCGACTCGATTCCCTCGAGGCGACCCTCAAGGGCGGTGAAAACGGTCCGAACGTGGTTAAGGGCGATTCTGCCAAGAGCACCTTGGTCCACAGCGTCGCCCGCTTGACGGAGGACGAAGCCATGCCGCCGGAAGGCAAAGGCGATCCGTGGACCAAAGAACAGGTGGGATTGGTCCGTGCCTGGATCGACCAAGGCGCCAAGTAGACTTCCCTAGCGAGACTGACAGGATCCGCCGGAACCGCCGTTCCGGCGGATTCTTGCTATCTATTTGAAGCAAATCCGACGGACGGCCTCGTCGAAGCCCGTCGCGCCGGCAGTGATCTTGATTTCGACCCGCATGAAGTAGATCGGCAGGTCACGGCGGTCGATCTTCGGAAATCGGACCGCGTCTTTTTGCGTGGTCACCAGCAGTTCGGCGCCCCGCTTCTTGCCCCGGTTGATGGCGTCCAGCACCTCCTGCTGGCTGAACCGATGGTGATCGGCGAAGCGTCGGGCGAGCACGATTTGGGCGCCCAATTCGACCAGCTTGGATTCAAAGCTTTCCGGCTGGGCAATGCCGCTGAGGCTGGCGACCTTCCGATTGCGCAGGACCTCCAAACCGTGGATTTCCCCGGTGAAAACGTCCTCGAAATAAAGCGGATGATGCTGGCATTCGACCAGTTCGGCCCGTTGATTCAATTGCGAGATTCGCTCGCGAAGTCCGTCAATCTGGCGGCTGCGTTCCGACGAGCTGCGGTCAACCTTGGTCAGGAAGATAACGCTGGCCCGCGCCAGATGGCTTGGGGGCTCCCGCAACGTCCCCCGGGGGAGGAGGTGGCCGTTGCCAAAGGGTTGCTGGGCGTCCACCAACACCACGTCGGTCCGCCGGCCGGCGAGCTTCCAATACTGGAAGCCATCGTCCAACAGCAGTGTGTCACACCCGAACTGCTCGACGGCGTAGCGCCCCGCCTTGACCCGGTCCTTGTCCACCAGGACCACGACATCCCGCAAGTTGCTCGCCAGCATGTAGGGCTCGTCGCCGGCGGTTTCCGAGTCGAGCAGCAGCGAACGGCCGTCGCTGACGATCCGCGGAGGCGTGGTGTCCTCGCGGAGCAACAGCTTGTCGGCGAGTCGTTGGCGCAGGGGCTTCGGCCGGGACCGGTAGCCACGGGACAGGATGGCGACCTTGCGACCGGCGTCCTGCAGTGCCCGGGCAAACTTCTCGACGACTGGAGTCTTGCCCGTGCCGCCCACCGTCAGGTTGCCGACGGCGATCACCTGCACACCCAGCGTGGAATCTCGCAGGATCCGCACACTGTAGAGGGAACGCCGTAATTTCACGGCCCCGGTGAATACCTTTGAAAGGCTCAGCAACGCGAACCGCACCAGCGCCGCCTTCTTGCCGGGCCGATGCTGGAATATGACGTCCAAGAGCCAAGTTTCGGCCCGCTCAGAGAACTGTTGCCACCATTCGCGCACGGTTTCACGGGAACATGCCTGAGTCGCCCTGCACGAAGGAAGGCGCGAGTGGGCGGAATGGAAACTAACCGGTCGGCACTCGAATCGGACCGGTGCCGATTTGGAACGACAAGGTCGGACCTAAGCCCGTGCGCCGCCCGCAGGAGGATACGACTTCAATTCGCGGAACCCGATCATTCGCCGACTTCGGGTGTCCCAGAGCCGCAGTCGAATCGTCTTCAGGCTGCTGATCAGCGTGATGGGCTTGACATCCTGGAAGGTGGGACACGCGAGGAAGCAGCGTTCCAAGTTGTAGTTGGGAATCCGGGAATTCAGGTGGTGGATGTGGTGGAAACCAATGTTGCCGGAAAACCACTGTAGGATGCGGGGCAGCTTGTAGAAGGAGCTGCCTTCCAGCGCCGCTGCCGTCGGGCTCCAACCGGCGTCCTTTTCCCAATACACGTCCTCAAACTGGTGTTGGACATAGAACATCCAAAGCCCGGCGCCGCCGCCCACCAGGAGAATGATGCCCTGAATGATCAGGTAATCCCGCACGCCGAAGACCCAGCTCAGGGCCGCCGCCATCGCCAAAATCGAAAGCGACATGAGGTGGACCTCCCGGCGTTCGCGAGGTCGAGCCTTCGCTGAGGGAACACGATGCCAGAGCACGAACAGAAACAGAGGCCCTACGAGGAACAGGATTACGGGATTCCGGACCAGGCGGTAGGTGAACCGCTGTTTCGGGGTCGCGGCCAGATATTCGTCAACCGTCATGGTCCAGATGTCACCCATGCCCCGGGCATCCAAATTGCCGGAGGTCGCGTGGTGCACCGAGTGCTGCCAGCGCCAGTGATGATACGGGGTGAAGGTCAGCAAGCCGCTGAAGAAACCAATGATGGAATTGGCCTTCTTCGAGGCGAGAAATGAGCCGTGGCCGCAGTCGTGGAAGATGATGAAAATTCGGACCAGGAACAGCCCGTTGAGCATCGCCAGCGGCACCGTCAACCACCACGAGGTTTGCCGGGTGAAATACATCGCAGCCCAGATCAGGGCGAACGGCACGAAGGTATTCACGATTTGCCACACGGCACGGGAGACGGACGGTTTCTCAAATGGGGCGACGATCGCCCGCAGGTCGGGCCTTCCCGGCGGGGTTGTCTTTTCCGTAGCAACGACTGCACTGGTCATAATTTCAGAAAGATCCGTCGTCCTAGGCAAGTTGCCCCAAGGTGGCGGACGGGGGCACACTAGGGCCAAAACCCGTCCACATCACCATACTTCTTTGTTCAAACGCGGCCGGAATTTGGCGCCACAATGGCGCGGTTGGGAGCTTGGTTCCAATTGCCGCGGCGTTCGCCTTGAACCCGGCGGAGCGTGAACCATTCTCCCCGCGATGAGAGTGCCGCGAAGTTTGCACCTGCTGGCGTTAGTTGCTGTCCTGGCGGGATGCGCGCCATCCTACGTGAACCTGACGCCCCGGACAGCGCCGCGAAGTTCGACCCACATGTATCGGTTTGAGGTCGAGTGGGAAACCCGGCGTTCCGGGGCCAACAACTCCGAGGTGCGGGCCTACGTGGTCATTGACCAAGCATTGCATCCCTTGATTCGGGTGCCCAACACGGAGAACCGGTTTGAGGGCGAAGTTCCGGTCCCCGGGGACCGGATCCACGTCCCATATCGGTTCAAGTTCGACTACTACTATCCGGGGCTCCCGCGACGGGTTGCCAGCAGTGATTGGTCCCCGGAGTATCTGTTGTCCCTGCCGCAGAATTAGCCGGGACTGCCCGCGGACTGGGGCTGGAAACGGATCGGCGCCGTCTGGCCGTTCGTGCTGCCGCGGCGATACCCGAGCAAATCGACGGTTACCCAACCGTAACCGAGCTGCCGCAGGTGGGCCGTCAACTCGTCGCGGAATTCGCCGGCCAACAGCCGCGGCCATTCCTCCGGACCGATCTCAATGCGGGCAAGATGACCTTGGGCGAGTTCGTGGTGCCGGACCCGCACATCGAAACAACCGGCATCTCTCAGGAAGTATTCGGCTTCCTCGATCATCCGGAGCTTCCGCGGCGTGACCCGCTCGCCGGTCGGGATCCGGGAACTGAGGCAGGCCAACTGCGGCTTGTCCGCCGTCGGCAGACCGAGGGCGGCGCTGAGGGCCCGGATTTCCGCCTTGGTCAAGCCGACCTCCTTCAGTGGCGCCCGCACCTGAAACTCCGCCGCCGCCTGGGCGCCGGGACGGTGATCGCCGAGATCGGACGCATTTTCGCCGTAGGCCAAAACCGCGAACTTCTCCTTCCGGGCGAGCGGCTCCAGTTCCGTGAACAGTGCGTGCTTGCAGAAGTAGCACCGATTCGTCGGGTTTTGCAGATACTGGTCGTTGGCAAATTCAGCCGTATTGACGACCCGGACGGCGAAGCCGAATTGCTTGCCGAGGCTCAGCGCCTCCGCCAGTTCGCGGCGCGGCAGGCTGGGGGAATCGGCGATCGCGGCGAGAGAATTCCCGCCGAGCACATCATGGGCGACCTTGGCAAGGAAGACGGAGTCCACGCCGCCGGAGTAGGCAACGAGGCACGAACCGAATCCGCGGAGCAATTCCCGGAGCTGATTTAACTTGGTCTCCGACACGGGCGAATCATCGCGGGCAGCGTCGGCTTGTCCACCGTCGCGGTGCCAGATGCGAGGGATGGGCAGCAAAAAGCCGGCGGGAACGGGTCCCCGCCGGCCTAGAAGGGGATCCGGATCAGGCCGTCAGAGTGGCAACGTCGGCGGCTGCGATTGCGTCGATGCGGACGCGGCGTTTATGGGCGCCCTCGCCCATGGCCACTTCGGCGCCCACGGACTTGCCCTGGAGGGCCTGGCCGACCGGCGAAAGGTAGCTGATCACGCTGCGTTCGTCGTTGCCGTCCCAGGCACCCAAAATGTGTAGGGTTTCCTGCTGCCCGGTGGCCACGTCCGTGAAGGTCACGGTCGTGCCGGGATTGACCGCGTCGGTGGCGACGTTGGCGAAGTCCGTGCCGCGGGCGCGGGCCTGTTGCAGTTCGAGCTCGTGCTTGCGGCGGTTCAGGATCTTCTGCTGTTCCTTGGCGAACTTGTATTCCGCGTTTTCGCGCAGGTCGCCGTAGCTCCGCGCCAAGGCGATGTCCTTGATGTTCGCGGGAATCTTGTTGTTGCAGAGGTCGTCGTATTCGGCCTTGCGACGCTCAATGCTCTTCCAGCTGGTCTGGATCGTCTTGTCTTCCCGCACATGGTCCCCGGAGATCATGTCCTGGATGGCGGGATAGGCCTTCACGATGCGGGCGAGCAGCGAACGCTTGTCCATGTCATCGAAGCTCGGGCTGAGCTGCAGTGAACGCGTCAGGTCGCGGACCACCTCGACGTCGGCCGATTCGATGAGTTCCGGCAGCAGTTCCAGGTCCTGCATGACGTAGTCGCGGAGCCGGTTGCTCTTCTTCTCCTGGAATTGGTCCCGCTCAATGGCGGTCAGCATGGCGCGGAAAACTTCCGGCCCAAGGATGTCCGCGAAGTAGTCGGCGCGTTCCTTGCCCAGCCAGAGCAGCAGTTCGCTGCTGGCGGAGTGCTGGCTGATGAGACGGGTGATCGTGTCCTTCAGGAGTTGGCCGCGGTCTTCTGTCAGGAGGAGACGGGCGCATTCACCGACCAATTTGGCCGGAATCCGCTCGTTCAACATGTTGACGATCAACGGCGACCAGTCGGGGATGGCATCCTTGAAGGATTCCAGGGCCCGGCGGTGTTTGGCCGCCGGCAACTCCTCGAACAGGCTGCGGACGCGGCTGGCCTTGACCCAGATGTCCTGCGCCCCGATTTCCCCCTCGATCGGGCCCAAGCCGGCGGCAACCCTCAGATCGTCCCGGGCAAAAATGCCTTCCAACGCCTCGGATTCGCGGGTCTGCGCGTGGCTGGTGATCTCGGAGTTGATCAGTTGCAGGATCTCGGGGATCGCGTCGCGGTTTTTGAAGTCGTCGAAGCTCTTCAGGATCTCGTTCACGACAACCACGCGGGCTTTGAGCCCCTTCGCGGCCCGGAACTCGGTAAGCAGCCGGTCGCCCAGTTCGGTTTGTTCCGACTGGTAGATGATCGGATCGGTCTTCTTCGCGGGAATCATGAAGTGGCCGTCCTTCTTCATCTCCGCCCGGGCCACTTCCCACCACTTCTTCCAGTCACTGGGGACGACATCCTTCAGGGCATCCTGGATTTGGGTGATCGTGGCCCGGCCGCCGAAGCTATCGAGCACCAGCTTGACCACATCGAGATGGTGGAGCGCTGCCATCTGCTGCAATCCCTTCAAGTCGGACGCCTTGCGGGCGAGGATGTGCTCCTTGGAGATGGCCTTGAGCGTTTCCGCCGAAAAGGCGAGGTCCATCCCGTGTCCGGCCTTGGTCTGGAAGTCGATCACCAACCGGCCGGCAATACCGTCCAGCGCCTTCACTTTGCCAAAACCCCAGCTTTTGTGCTGGCAAAAACCAGCTTCGAGCAAGGCCGTCAGGGCTCCCACATGGCGGGATTGAATTTTGCCCGCGGCGACCAATTGCTCCATTTCCTCTTTCATACGTTCAAAAAGATGACTCCGAATTGAATGGCGGGCAGTATGCCGCCTGAATGGTTTCCGCACCACGACAAATTGCAGTGCGCCTTTTGCGCGACGCCGACACGCCGGGAGATTTCATCGAGCACCGGCTCGAAAAGGACCGCTTCGTGCGGGAGCTTCGTCCCGAAGATCGACGGCTCGTCCAGGAACTGATTTTCGGGGTGATCCGGTGGCGCGGCACGCTGGATTGGATGATTCACACCCGCACCGAGGGCCGCCCCCAGAAGCCCCTCGCCCAGACGATCCTCCGGCTCGCGCTCTACCAACTGTTCTGGCTCGACCGCGTTCCCGCCTACGCCGTCCTGAACGATTCCGTTGAGCTGGCCCGCCGTTTCGGGGGCGAAGGCCTTGGCAAGTTCGTGAATGCCGTCCTGCGCGGCGTGACCCGCGACAAGGCGGAGGTCGGCAAGGCGTTCGAAGCCCTGCAACAATCCGACCCTGCCGTCGCCTGGTCGCATCCGGCATGGCTCGTGAAACGGTGGGACGAACTCTTCAACGCCGACGCCTGTCGGCAATTGCTGGATTGGGACAACACTCCGCCGGCCACGTTCGTGCGGTTGAATCCGCGCCGCCTCGACCCCGAAAAGCTGGTCGAGCTGTGGAAGGAGGAGGAAATCGAATTCGAGCCGGTCCGTCGGGATTGGTTTCCACCTGAACTCGTGTTCGAACTGAAATCCCATCCGCCGCTGGCCGGGCTCCGTTCGTTCGTCCGGGGCGGCTTCTATGTCCAGGATCCCAGCACCTTGCTGGCGGTCCAGATGCTGGATCCACAGCCCGGCGAGACGGTCCTCGACTACTGCGCGGCACCGGGCGGCAAGACGACCTACATGGCCCAACGGATGGAGAACAAGGGCGTCGTCATGGCCCATGACCCCTCGCTGGAACGCCTGCGGCTGGTGCAGGAAAATGCCTCGCGCCTGGGCTGTTCCAGCGTGCTGACCACCAACGTGGCTCCCACTGCCGTCCGGGAAAAAGGCCGTTACGACCGGATTCTCGTGGATGCGCCCTGTTCCAATACCGGTGTGCTGCGCCGACGACTGGAGGCGCGCTGGCGATTGCAGCCGGACGAAATTCCCCGGCTGGCGGATCAGCAGTTGCAATTGCTGCTCACTGTCGTGGACCTGCTCAAGCCGGCCGGGCGCCTCGTGTATTCGACGTGCAGCTTGGAACCCGAGGAAAACCGCGCCGTCGTGGACCGCTTCCTCCGGCAATGCGCTGGTTTCCGCCTGCGGAAAGACCGGCAACTGACGCCATTCCAAAATCAGGTGGACGGTGCCTACGTGGCCGTCCTGGAGCGCGACTAAGCCTGCTGCGTCAATCGCCGGCGGAGCGAACCCGCTCAAGGCCGGCGGGCCCATGCCACCAGATTTCGGCCAGCCCGTGGGAGAAACGCGTTTCCCAAGGCAAGTGATACGCACCGGCATCCAGCCAGAGCAGAGGCGCGCCGGGCCGGAGCGCGCGGGGCAGGGGCTTCCGGGCGAGTTGGTCAAACGCCATGCAGGTGGGGCCGTAGACCGCGGTCAGGACGGAGGCGCCGGAGAATTTCCGGAGCGGGAGCAGTTCATGCTGTTCCCACACGGAGACTAGGGCGTGGAGGGTCCGGCCGCCGTCGCAGATCAACTGGCGCAACCCCCGGCGTTCCTTCACGTCCAGCACCCGCACCACCAGCACGCCGGAACCGGCGCTGACAAACCGGCCGTTCTCCAGCCAAACCTGTTCCACGGTAGGCATTCGGCGGAGCGCGTCCCGGACAGTCCGGGCCAATGACTCGGGAGAAATCCCTGCGTCCAGCCGTTTCCCGGCCCGACTGAGGGCGTGGCGCGGAGGGAGTCCGCCGCCGAGGTCCAGGTGGCGGGGCGAAACTTTGGCCGCCGCGGCGAATTCCGCGACTTCGGTCAGGGCGAGGGCGTAGCAGTCCGGGGACGCGACGTTGGTTCGCAGATGGAAGTGGAGGGTCTCCACCGCCAGTCCGGCGCGCCGAAGGCGACGGACGGCCAGCATCGCTTCGGCCGGGGCCAGGCCAAACTGGGTCGGCAATGCGGGATTCTCCGGGTCAAATTCCGCTGTCGTGCACAGGCGGAGCCCGACCTGCCAACGGTCCTGGCGGGCCAGCGGCAGCAGTTGGGTGAGTTCGTGGAGGGAATCGAAATTCACCCGAAGTCCAGGACGGGAATGCGCGGGCAGCCAGCGGTGTTTGGCGGGGCCGTTCACCAACAGATCGTCCCCGGTGAAGCCCGCGGCCTCGGCCAGCCGGAATTCCGCTTCGCTGACGACCTCGGCCGGTCGCCCCTGCGAACGCCACCACCGCAACAACGCCGGCAGCGGCTGTGTCTTGGTGGACAGCCAATTCACCAATGGCCGTCCGAAGTCGAGCGACTCGAGGCGGGCCACCGCGTCGGCAACCGGTTGGGCGCTGAACAGGAAAAACGGAGTGCTGGCGCCCAGCCGCATCGCTTCGACGGCTTGGTTGCGCCAATAGGCTAGGAGCTCCGGCGGATGCCCGAACTCGGGCGCCGCATTCGGCTTGGCGCCGCGCCGGCTCCGGCGATCCTTCGCGACTTTCGTTCGTTCACTTTGGGCCGCGAGGGCAGGGGAGCTCAATCGAAGACCTCCACCTTGAGGCCCGTGCGCTGGTGGACTTCGGCCGCGATGCCTTGCAGTTCGGCCGCGCTCAGCTTGGTGGCCCAGGGTTCCGGCGTGGGGCGGGCAATGGTGTAGGCATGGACCTCGCGGATGCGGCCACCGTCCCGGCTGATGCTATTCAGCCGCTCGCAGTAGGCGGCCAGTTCCTCGGGCGGCATCGCGGTGCCGTTGACCTTAAGGAAAAGCGTCTGGATGACGATCGGCCGCGCCCGGGCGGTCTCCAGCAAGTTGGCGAGGATGCGGTCGAAACGCACGGCCGAACGGTTGACCAAGCGGTAGTAGGGCTCCGAGCCCGAATCCAGTTTGCACCAATATTCGCCATTGTTCGCGTCCATCAGTTCGAGACCGCGTTTCACGGTTCCCTTGTCGAGTCCGGCGGAGTCGGTGATCAGCACCAGCTTGGCGTCGGGCAGTTGGAGCGATTCCTTCACGCCGACCACTGTCCGGACACATTCGTCGAAATTGGGGACCATCGTCGGTTCGCCGTCCCCGCTGAAGGCGATGTCCCGGACGGTGCGGGTCAGTTCCGGGACTTGGTCGAACTTGGGCTGCGTCGCCAAGCCGCCGTCCTGCGCGTAGCGGATGAGCCAGGTCAGTTCCTCGGCGAGTTGGGCGAGATTCACGGTGTCCGCACGGCCAGGCGTGCGACGGTCCACCTCGCAGTAAACGCAATCGAAGTTGCAGCGTTTGTCCGGGTTCAGGTTCACGCCGATCGAGAGCCCGCGCGAGCGGCGGGAGATCACCGGATAGACGTAAACCAAGTCCTGGAAAACCCGCGTGTGGTCCTGGACCGCCGCCCAGGAACTTTGGATCGCAATGGAGGCATTCGCCACCCGGCCAAGGTAGGCGGGGTGGCGGCGCACGCAAAGCCTCGCGAAGGCGCTTCCGGATGGGCGAACAAGAATTCTGAAACTTTTCCCCGCCTTGCCGCGTAACACCTCCCGTGATGACGACGACGATGAATGCAAAACTGAACGTGCTGGATCAAATGATGGATACGGTGGTCGCCCCCCGCACCAAATCCACCGACCTCCTGCCGGATTCCCGGACGCCGGAACCCAAGGTCCGCCTCCGTCGGGTTTCCTCCCGGGCCGCCGTGCCGGCGCCGGCCGAAAGCCTCTGGCGCGTGACGATGGCGGAGACCCGCGACGCATTTGCCGAACGCGCGCTGACGTGGACGCTCATGGCCGCTGGGCTCGCGGGGCTCGGTTGGCTGGCCTATTCCGGGATGCAATTCCTGCTCGCCTGGGAAGGGCTGGTCTCCTGGGTCCGCGCGGCAATGGTGTGAACGGACAAGGTTTCCCCCGATCGGCGGTCGGCCTCGACGAGGCGGCCGCCGATTTCTTTTCCCGGTTTCCGGATGTTTTGAGTTCACAAACCCCGTCGTTTCGCTTTTATCCACGGCTTTTCGCCGCCGACAAACCGACCGATGAAACATTTGCTGAGTCTTGAGGCGCTTTCCGGAGCCGACATGCGGGCCATCTTGGACCGCACGGCCGACTTCAAACGGAACCGCACCACGCACGCCCGGCCGCTCCAGGGCCAAACTTGGGCGCTCATCTTCAGCAAGTCCTCGACCCGCACCCGCGTGAGCTTCGAGGTCGGCCTTCGCGAACTCGGCGCCCATGTGCTCTTCCTCAACGCCGGCGACATCCAGCTCGGGCGTGGCGAACCGATCAAGGACACCGCCCGCGTCCTCGGCCGCATGATCCATGGCGCCGTCATCCGGACCTTTGCCCAGAGCGACGTCGTGGATTTCGCCCAATACGCGCAGATCCCGACGGTCAACGCGCTGACCGACGACGAGCACCCCTGCCAGATCCTCACGGACATCTTCACGTTCGAGGAGCGGCGGGGCGAGCGGATCGAGGACAAGACCGTCACGTTTGTCGGCGACGCGGCGTGCAACGTCCCCGTGTCCTGGCTGTGGGCGGCGGCGAAGCTGGGCTTTACGCTCCGGCTCGCGGCGCCCAAGGCCTACTGGCCCGACGAAGCCATCGTGCGGCGCGCGGCGGCCGGCGGGCCGATGCCGTGGACCGGTTACTCCGCCGAACAGGTGGTCGAACGCCTGCCCATCGGTGCGGGTATGCTGGAGCTGCTCACCGACCTGAACCTCGCGGCCCGCCAGGCCGATCTGCTTTACACCGATGTCTGGGTTTCGATGGGCAAAGAGGCCGAGTCTGCCCAGCGGCTCAAGGACCTGTCCGGTTACCAGATCAACGCCGAGTTGGTGAAGCTCGCTAAGCCCAACGCGCTCGTGATGCACTGCCTGCCCGCCTACCGCGGCAAGGAGATCGACGACGCCACGGTCGAAGCCCACGCCGACACGATCTTCACCGAGGCCGAGAACCGGCTGCACACCCAGAAGGCAATCGTGAACTGGCTGGTGGAGTGAAGCGGCGCGGGGCCAGGGTGTCGGTGGCGGCGCTGAGCTTGGCGGTTCTCAGTCTGGCAATTCTGCTCTGGTCAATGAGGGGATGTGGCGGTCGGGTTCAGAATCCCGGACTTCGCCTTGAGCCCGTTGGCTTCACCAATGTCCAGGGTGCTTGGTGCGCGAATTTGGTTGTCACCAATCCCACTCGGAATCTGCAATTTGTCGAAACGCGGAATTTCGCTGCCAAATACGACGGCGAAGCGATTGGTAAGGGAAAGACCAACCAACTAACCGACCTCTATTACCGCGAAAACGTCGATTTTGTAAGCCTTGCGGTCGTTACCCCAAATGTCGGGGTTCCAGCAGCAGGAGTAGTTTCGCTGAGGGTGAAATTGCCGCCCGAGACAGAACGCTGGCGGGTGACTACAAAATGTTTTCGAAGCGACCTGTTCAGCCGGAGTTACTTCGATGAAACCCCGAACCGGCGGTGGGTTAGGAATGCTTTGGAAAAGCTGCCGCGACCAATTGCCGATCGGTTCTTCAAGACCTTCATCGAGCCGACTTGGCGGCGGTCCTTTGACCTGAGTTCCGGGTTCCTGACCAATCTCCCGCCCGTTCGGTAGTTTCGTGTCTGCCCGGTTGAGCAGCCTTCGGTCGGTCGGGACTCGGGGCAGTCACCCGTCCTGGCATTTCCGGTTGGCGTTAGCCGGGCGCCATGCGATTCCAAGGCCATGCGACACCGGCTTTCCTGGCTCATTGCAGTTTGGCTGCTGGCCCTGTTGCCGGCGGCTGCGGCGGAAGTGGCGAAGCCGGTGCTGCTGTATTCCCTGTATTTTCAGGCGCCCGGCGAGAACCGCTACGCCGCGGACGGCGCGTATCGCGAGGTGATCAGCCGGTTGCGGGAACACTTTGAGGTGCGGGTTAGTCCGGAGCGACCGACGGCCCGACAGTTGCGCGATGTCGCCGTGGTGCTGCTGGCCAATCCCAATGACATGGCGCACGGGACCAATCCGCCGCCGCCGCACGTCGGGCTGCGCGACGTCCAGGTGCTGGAGAAATTTGTCCGGCGTGGCGGCGGCCTAATCGTTTTCGGCAATCAGGAAGGCCACAATCTGGAGGTGCCGGACTTGAATCGCCTGCTGGCGCGGTTCGGCCTGCAACTCACCAACCGCTTTCATGATGCGAAGGGGATTGCCGTTCCCCCGGCGACTCCCGCCATCGGCGGCTTGCGCTGGGGTTTCTACACGGGCAATGAGATACTGCTGTGGCCGAATCACACCGCCCGCCCGACGGCTTGGGTCGAAAATCCAGTCGAGGTTCCGACTGCGACCGGGCTGCGCAACGAGCCTGGCGTCCTGCTGGCCTCCGCTTCGCCGGGCAAAGGCCGGGTATTGGTGGCCACCGACGCCGGCTGGATCACCGACAATGCCTTGAAGGAACTGGGCCTCGGCCCGCTGACGCTGCGCGGCCAGGACAATTGGGAAATCTTCCGCCGCCTCTGCGACTGGACCGCGGGACGGACCGTCGCGCCTTGATGAGTGCTGGGCTGCCACAAAACCTGAGGCGAGGCCGGTCGGGGTGGCCTTGGTTGGTGCTGCTCCCGTGGCTTGGGCTGGGAGCAGTGTTGGGCGCGACGGATGCCCTGGTCGCGAATTCGCCGCCGGTGGTTCGTTCGGTCTTCCGTGCCGGTCACGATCCGCAATGGGCGCAGGAAAACTGGGCTGATGCGGATTGGCGACCCATCCGGCTCGACCAGAGTTGGCACGCCCAGCCGGTCGGTATGCCGTGGCGGGTCGGGGATGAAGGCTGGTATCGCGTCGCCGTGGTTCTGCCGGCCGATGTCGGGACCCGACCCTGGACTGCCTCGGCCGGCTTCGTGGGCAATGTCAGCGAACTGTGGTTGAACGGGCTTCGGCTTGGCGGATTCGGCTCGTTTGAACTGCCCGAAATCACCGCGCAGCGGGCGGTCCATGCGGCGGTCGTGCCGCCCCATTTGCTGCATCCGGGCACAAACGTCTTGGCGGTCCGCGTGCGTAACGTCGGGGGAGCCGGCGGCATCCTAGGCGGTCCCGTCGGGATCTTCGAAGCCGGGGAATTTCTGCCGGCGTGGAAACATCTCGAACTCCAACGGGAAGTGACGCGGGTCGGCCTGTCGGCGCTGTGTTTCGGGTGGGCGCTGGTGCCGCTGCTGTTCCGGTTGGTCGGCGATCGGACGGGCATCTTTTCCGGGGCGGGAACTCCGGCCGCACTTATCGGAACCGGCGTGTTGCTGCATTCGCAATGGGTGAACTCCATTGCGCTTGGCCCCGCCCGGCCGGTGCTCGCCTTGCTGGCCTGGCTGGTCGCGGGGTGCACGGCGCCGTCGATCTACGGTTTTGCCAAACGGCTGGGCCGGCCCTCGCGAGTCTGGGATCTGTGGGTGGTCGTGGGCACGTTGGCGTTCTTCGGTTTCTCGTTCGCGGCGGCAAAGAACGTGGGGCGGGTCATGGAAATCTATGCGGCCTTCGCGGTGTGGACGCTGGTTCCGATCCTGGCGCAATGCCTCGCCGCGCCGTCCGAACGACGTTTGGTCGCGCGGGCGACAGCGGCCGGAACGGTGGCGTTGACGGTCGCGGGCCTGCTGGTCGCCGCACTGGGTGTCTGGCCGCTGGTTCCGTTCGCCGCGCAGTGGTGGGACTTTTCGGATATCGGCATCCTGGTGTTCGTGACCCTGCTCGGCGGCGCCTTGCTGCGCGGCCAAGTGCTGGCGCGCCGCCGGGAAGTGGAACTTGGCCGGCGGTTGGTGGCGGCGCACGGGGACGAACGGAGCCGCTTGGGCCGCCAATTGCACGACGGAGCGCTGCAGGACATCCAATACTGGCGGCTCCAAGCGGAGATCGGCGGCGGAGAAAACCCGCCCCAGTCGCCGCGGGAAGCGCTTAGCGCCATCGGCTCCGGACTTCGCGACGTCGCGAGGGAGCTCCGGCAGGTCGCGGAGGATCTCCAGCCGCTGACCGCCCGTTGTCAGGATTTGGCCAGTGCGTTGGCGGACTTGGGCGAACGCCTCCGCCAACGGCATGGAGTGGCCTGCCAGATTTCCGTGCAGTTGTGCGAGGACGTGCCGGCGGCGGTCCGCGAGACGCTTTACCGGATTGCGCAGGAGGCATTGGGCAATGCCTGCCGCCATTCGGGTGCCACCGTGGCCGAGGTTGAAGTCCGCGATGATGGGCGGGCGAT
Organism: uncultured Verrucomicrobiota bacterium; assembly: GCA_964602595.1. Taxonomy (GTDB): domain Bacteria; phylum Verrucomicrobiota; class Verrucomicrobiia; order Limisphaerales; family UBA9464; genus CAIWAH01. The sequence goes on from CAZRRO010000012.1 coordinate 110,448, forward strand.
TCAAATGGAAGTGCGTGACGCCGGTCGCGGCTTCGAGCCCACCGACGTGGCCCCGGGGCGCTTGGGCTTGGGCTTCCTGCGGGACCACGCGGAGTGGATCGGAGGAAATCTGGCGGTGCGGTCGGCCCCGGGCCGGGGAACCACCATTTCGGTGACCCTGCGAAGACCCTTTCGCGGCGCATGAATCCGACTTTGATCACAGTGCTGTTGGCGGACGACCATCCGCTGTTTCGCGAGGCGTTGCGCGGCCTGTTGCAGCGCGACGGCCGCTTTGAAGTCGTGGCGGTGGCCCCGAACGGCGCCGTGGCGAAGGCCGAGTTGCTGCGGTTGCGCCCAGACGTGGCGCTGCTGGACCACGCGATGCCAGTCCGTAGCGGTTTGGAGGTCCTGCGGTCCGCTCAACGCCAGTCCGTCCCGACCCGGTGTGGGCTGCTCAGCTCATTCGGCAATCCGCTGTTGGTCGCCGAAGCCCTGCGGTCGGGCGCGGACGGTTACCTGCTGAAGGAGGATTCCCCGGCGACGTTGGCGGACGGCACGGCACGGTTGGCCGCTGGCGAGTGCGTGATCAGTCCCGCCGTGGATCGACCGGCCTTGCGGGAGGCAATGAACTCCCTGGCGGTCAGTGGCCGCGAAATGGACGTGCTCCGGCTCCTTGTTCAAGGCGCCCCGGCGTCGGAAATGGCGTCCCGGCTGGGCATCAGCCCACGCACGGTGGAAACGTATCGGAATCAATTGGTGGTCAAGTTCGGCGCGCGGAATGCCGTTGATCTGGTGAGACGGGCCGTGGAGTCGGGTTTTGTGGTCGGCCAGTGAGTTGGCCTCCGTAACTTTACGGAGGGCTTTGGCCCTGAGAACGGCTTGGCGCCCGCTCATGGTTCTCACGTCATGAAAACAATGTGCTCTGCGCCGGACGGGTTCTTCCGCCCGGCATCCACCCTGATCGCCACCTGCGCCGTTTCGGTCGCGCTGCTGCCCGGATTGTCGGCGGCGTCGTTCTCCTTCGACGGCAGTTTGCGTTCCTCCGACAACACGGCACCGCCCAATCCTCCCCTGATCGTGGTGCCGATTCCCGGGCTGGGCGAAGTGCCGTTTTATGCGTGGAAATCGGTGGATAACGGCCAGGGGACTGTCTCCGCCCACGCCGGCTTCGGTTCGCTGGGCGGCGTGCCGGCCGCCGACCTCACGTTTGAATTCGGCGACCTCGAACTCCTGCAATTGGACATCGGTGCCAACAGCGCGACCGAGACCTACGGTGAGGCCGATGCGGGCGCCCGGTTCTTCAACCTCTACCTGCAAGGCAACAAGATTGCGACCGGCATGGATTTTTCGCTGTCCATCGTGACCGACACCGACCGGAACTCGCCGAGCTTCACCCTCGCGACGGGCACGGGCAGCGTGACGCTTCAAGCGGTGGGCGGCCACGGCTTCGTGGACGACCTGACGACCATCCAGGGCAGTCCTGTCCTGAACCTTAGCATCTCCAGCTTCACGTCCCCGGTATTCGTCGCCAATCCCACTCCCGGGGTCGAAAGGGCGGACCATTATTTCAACGACTACACCATTGCCGGCGGCGGCACGGCAGTGCCGGAACCGGAGGCTTACGCGGCGCTGGCCGCGGCCGGCTTGGTTGGCTGGGCCACGTGGCGTCGGGTGAAGTCTACCCGGTGAACGCAGCGAATCCTGACTCTCAAGGGGGAACTCCCGGGTGCGTGATTGTGTGAATCCGTGCCCGGGAGATTTTGCCTCAGGAGGCACGTCGCCACCGCAATGTCAGGCGTTCCGTGGTCGCGGGACCGACCTTGAACGCTTCGCCCGGCGGCAGGCCTTCCACCCAAAAGATCTCGCCGGCTGAAGTCGTGGCGACGACAAGTCCATGTCGTTGGTTGGCCGGGATCTTCCGGTTGACGAAGACGTCTTGGAGTTTGACGGCTCGCGACAAACCCAGCGGGCGGAACCGATCGCCTCGCCGCCAGTGACGCAGCGTGATCTCCGGGCCAACTGCCGCTGCGTCGAAGATTTCCCTTCCCGGCGACGGACGCCGGGAAGGCGCCGACGTGCGGGTCCGCGACCATGTGACCTCAACGGCGCCGAACCGTAGTTGGCCGGACTTGTCGGTGAGGGGCACTTTCAGCTCCGCGGTGGAAAATTCCGCTGCCCGTCCGGTCGATACCTCGACACGGCCCGCATTCAGCCGGACCGTTTTTTCGCGGCTCGCCGAGACGAATTCCGGATGCAACCGGAGACGCTCCACAAGTCCGAAATCCGCCGCGTGTCCCAGCGCCCACAGTTGTTCCCGGATGATCGCCCGCTGGAGCGCCACCGCGAGATGTCCAAACGACTGGCGTCGGTTCGCCCGCAACCAACGGTGCGCCTCGTCCTGGACGAACTGGGCCTCGGCCCCGAGCACGTCACCGGTGCGGAGCAGGAGCGTGTCGATGGCCGGTGAATACTCGCGGCGGAGCAGGGGGAGGAGTTCGTGGCGGATCCGGTTCCGCGGAATGCGGACGTCCGCGTTGGAGGCATCCTCACAGTGGTCTATGCCGTGGGCGGCGGCGTAGTCCCGCAGCAATTCCCGGGGGGCGTCAAGGAAGGGGCGCACCAGCTCGAACCGAGAATCGGCCGGCGAAGGCGAACAGGGGCGCATGCCGCCTAAGCCCGCACCGCCGGCGCCGCGCAGCAGTCGCAGCAGGAACAGTTCGGCCTGATCACCGGCGTGGTGGGCGAGCGCGATTCGCTTCGCTTGGTGGGTGGCGGCGGCCCGGATGTAAAACGCGTGGCGGAGACGTCGGGCGGTCATCTCGATGGATTCGCGGGACTGATCCGCTGCCTCCCGGACCAGCAGCCGTTCGCTGGCCAACGGAAGCGCGTATTGCCGGGCCAAATCCGCCACAAAGGAGGCTTCCGCTTCGGCCTCGTCGCGCAGGCAGTGGTTTGCGTGGGCGACCACCAGCGGGACGCCGGCAGCCGGGCCAAGTTCCGAAAGAACCCGCAGCAACACGACTGAGTCGAGGCCGCCGGAGACCGCGACGACCAACGGACCGCCCGCCGGCCAGAGCCGGTGGCGGACCAGGGAGGCCTGCGCGAGTTCGACGAGCGGATGCAACGGGCCAAGGCTAGGGGGACGGATTTCCCGGGCGAAGGCGGAAATCCCGTTCGGCGGTTTGTTGCCGCGAATTCGCGGAACTGGAGGAACTTGCGCTTGGCGCGCCTTTCCGCGCTTGGGTAGCTTGGAACCCGCCCGCATGAAGTTCACCGCCCTTGGTCTCGCGATCCTGTTCACCGCCACCAGCCTGGCCTGGGCCGAGGATTCCGCGCCGACCGCTGCGCCGTTGGCGGAGGACGAGGTGAGCATTGAGGCGGCCGACGGCATGGGTGAGGTCGAGCTGGACCGGGCGACCGGTCAGGCGACCGCCAGCAATGGCGTGATCCTTCGATTCCAAGGCAGTTCGCTGCGGGCCAAACGGGTCACGGTCGATCAGGCCACCCACACGGCCGTGGCCGAGGGCGAGGTGATCATCGAGCGCAAGGACGCGAAGGGAAACGTCCAGCTCTGGCGCGGCGAACGGGTGCGCTACGACTACGTGGCGAAGTCCATTGAGGCGGAGTCGTTCCGGGTTGGGCAACCGCCGTTCTTCGTCGCCGGCGAGAAGCTTCAGGGCGGCCAGTTTGCCACCAATCAGCTGGCGACCAACGCGATCGTGACCACCGAGGATTACCATGATCCCCGCTACAAGGTCCGCGCGCGCAAGCTGACGATTTCCAGCGACCGACGGATCACCGCCAAGGATGCGGTCCTCTACGTCAGCGGCGTTCCGGTGATGTATTTCCCGACCTATTCCCGCACCCAGGAGGGGCATCCGAACTTCTTCCTCTTCCAGCCTGGTTACCGCGGTTACTTCGGAGCCTACGCGCTGATGTCCTACCACCTTCGGCTGACGCCGGAGCTGGAGGCCATCGCCCACCTCGACTACCGCTCGAAGCGCGGCTTGGCGGGCGGACCGGAACTGCGTTACGATTTCAAGGAGTGGGGCCAGGGTGACGTGAGTTTCTATTACGCCCACGACGAATCCCCGGGCGAAGGTTACCTGAACCCCGCCATCGTGCCGGAGAACCGGAAGCGGGCGACCTTCACGCACCTGATGTCGTCGTGGGACGACTTCACCGCCCGGGCGGTGGTCCGCTACTGGGGTGACGCCATCGTCGAACGCGACTTCTTCGAGGGCCAATACCGGGCCGACACCCAGCCCAAGTCCTTCTTCGAAGCGAACCAGTTCTGGGACAACTTCAGCCTCGACGTCATCGCCCAGCCGGCGGTCAACGACTTCTACCAGACCATCGAGCGCCTGCCGGACGTGAAGCTGACCGGCCTGCGCCAGCAGTTGGGCGAGTCGCCGGTTTACTACGACAGCGACAGCTCGGTCGCCTACCTGCGCCGGCGCCGAGGGCCGCTCGGCGTGGGCCCGGACTACGAGGCGATGCGGGCCGACACGTATCATCAGCTCACCGTGCCGTGGACGCTGTTCGGCTGGCTCAACGTCACGCCGCGCGCCGGCGGGCGGTTCACCCATTACGGAGAGACCGAGGACCTTAACCTCACCGAACGCGATCGCTGGCTGTTCAACACCGGGGCGGAAGTCAGCTTCAAGGCCTCGCGGGTTTGGCAGGATGCCAAGAGCTCAATATTCGCCGTGGACGGTCTGCGGCACATCCTCGAGCCGTCGGTGAACTACGTCTTCGTGCCGGAACCGGATGCGCGACCGTTCAACCTGCCGCAGCTCGACACCACGTTGCCGACCTATCGCCTGCTGCCGATTGAGTTCCCGGACTACAATGCGGTGGACAGCATTGATTCGCAGAATGCCTTGCGATTCGCCCTGCGGAACAAGGTCCAGACCAAACGTCGCGGCGAGGTCGAGAACGTCGTCAACTGGGCGCTCTACACCGACTGGCGCCTCGACCCGCGGCCGGGCCAGACGACGTTTCCAGACCTCTACTCGGACCTCGATTTCAGCCCGCGCTCATGGATCGTGCTCAACTCCGAGGTCCGTTACGGGATCAACGAGGAGCGTTGGCGTGAGATTAACCATCGGCTGACGCTGCTCCCCAACGACCAGTGGAACTGGACCTTTGGCAACCGTTACCTGCGGCAGGACTTCGCCACCGTCGGCCTCGGGAACAACATCTACTACTCCAGCCTCGTCCTGCGCCTGAACGAGAACTGGGCTGTCCGCGCAAACCACCATTTCGAGGGCCGCGACGGCACGTTGGAGGAGCAATACTACACGATTTACCGCGACCTGCGGAGCTGGACGGCGGGCCTGACGCTGCGCCTGCGGGACAACCGCCTCGCCGGTGACGAATGGGCGATCGCGCTCACTTTCCAACTGAAGGCCTTCCCGACCATCAAGCTCGGCGAAGACGGCGAACGCCCCGAATACATGATTGGCGGCGTGCGGTAAGGGGACGGAGGCTGGCGGACGGATCAGCAGGCCCGAGCCCGGAACGTGTTCCTGTTTGCTCCGGTTGTTCTGCCTTCCCGATTCGTTTTCACGGCCGCTTCAATACTCGATCAACGAACGCACTGGATGGCCGGCGAGTTTGCTGCGGCCCCCGAGGAACTTGAGTTCGATCAGGAAATCAAAGCCGACAACCTGCGCGCCCAGCTTTTCCAGCAAGCGCATGGCGGCCGCGGCGGTGCCGCCGGTGGCGAGCAAATCATCCACCAACAGCACGCGTTCACCGGGGCGGATGGCATCCACGTGCACGGCGACGGTCGAGGAGCCGTATTCTAGGTCGTAGCTCTGCTCGTGGGTGTTCCAGGGCAGCTTGCCCTTCTTCCGCACGGGCACGAACCCGGCCCCCAGCTTGATCGCGGCGACCGCGCCGAAAATGAATCCGCGGGCGTCGATTCCGACCACCTTTTGCACCCCGGCGTCGCGATAAGCGTCCACCAACAGGTTCATCGCACCGTCGAACAGCCGTGCGTCGGCAAGCACCGGGGTGATGTCCTTGAACTGGACGCCCGGCTTGGGGAAATCCGGCACGTTGCGAATGGCAGCGGCGATGTCGGCGGCGGTGACCTGGCTCATAGCTGAAACGGTGGGGCGAAGTAGTGCGGGACACCCCGCCGCGGGGCAAGCCAACTCTCGGTGGGATCAGACGTAGAGCGCCTGCTTTAGCTCATGCACCAGCACGCTCGTGATCGGGTAGCGGCGGTTCATGTCCTGATCGAGGCACTTCAGGACGATGCGTTCCAACTCGGCCGGGATGTCGCCGTTGACCTCGCGCGGCGGCACGAAGTCCCGGCGGTTCAATTGGCGACGCAGGACCTCGTCGGCATTCTCGCCCGGGAAGGGCTTGCGGAACGTCAGCAATTCGTAGGCGCTGACACCCCACGCCCAGAGATCCACGCGGTGATCCACCGGTTGCTTCAGCAATTGCTCCGGGGCCATGTAAAGCGGCGTGCCGGACAGCTTTTCCTGTTTGCGAGGGGGATTGGGAATGGGCTGGGCAAGGTCGAAATCCACCAGGCGCAGGCTGCCATTACGGGTCAGCAGCACGTTTTCCGGCTTGATGTCCAGATGCATGAAGCCGCGGTCATGCACCACCTCCATCGCGCTCGCGAAATCGATCAGCACCCGCGCAATGTCGTCGGTCAGCACCGGGTCGCCGGCAGCCATCAGGAGCTTGAGGTTCGCGCCTTCGACATACTCAAGGACCAGCGCCAGCTCGTCCCCGAGCTTGCCATGCTCCACGTAGCCGATGATGAACTGTCCGTCCTGGCACGACTTCAGGGTTTCCGAGCCCGTGTTGAACCGCTTCCGCTCGGCAAACGCGAACGCCGTGTTGTTCTTCATCAGCCGGACGGCATACGGCCGGCCGGCCTCGTCGGTGGCCAGCCAGATTTCGGACATGCCGCCCTCGTTGATCGGTTCGTGGAGGGTGTAGCGTCCCAGTGTTTGACCTGCTTGTGGCATCGGTAACTGAGCCGCGGTAGCTACCACAGGGCCAAACCGGCGGAAAGAACTTCGCCAAAAAACTGCCGCCGCCCGAACTCCAAACCGCCGTCAAAACGGCCCGACGATGTCGTTTTGCCGCGGAGTTGTCTGGCCCGATTGGCTCGCGTTCCGTTCGACCAGGGAGCCCGTCGGGTGGGGAATTGTCCCCGGCCGCTGGCTTTTCTCCGGGCGGACGCTCACGGTCGGCGGACGACATGGAGATGGGCGCCAAGGCAATCTTGGAGGCGGTGACCGGTTGGGTGTTTCCCAACGCTTGCCAGCTTTGCGGCGCTCGCCGTGCGACCGCGGCCGAGGGCTATGTGTGCCCGCAATGCTGGACCGGATTGCGGTTCATCCAGCCGCCCGCCTGCCGGCGCTGCGGGCTGCCGTTTGCCGGCGCGATCAGCCACGAATTTGAGTGCGCCAACTGCCGTGACCTCGACTTGGCCTTCGACTTCGCTCGGGCCGCGGTCGTGGCGGACGGCGTCGCCCTGGAAGTGATCCATCGTTACAAATACCAGAGGGCACTCTGGTTTGAACCGTTCCTCGGAGACCTGCTGCGGCGGGCCGCCGGGCCGGACTTCATCCCAGCCGATTGGGATGGCATCGTTCCGGTGCCCCTTCATCCCGTGCGGGAGCGGGAGCGGGAATTCAATCAGGCGGAACGGCTCGGCGGGTTTCTCGGGCGCGCCCTCAATTTGCCCATGTTCCCCGGGCTGGTCTGCCGCACTGAGGCGACCCGCACTCAGACTCGGCTTAGCCGCGATGAACGGGCCGACAACGTTCGCCGGGCGTTCGCTCCGGTTGCTTCCGCCCAACTCGCTGGCCGGCGCTTCCTCGTCGTGGACGACGTGCTGACCACCGGCGCCACCACGAATGCCGTGGCCCGGGTCCTCCGCGAACTGGGGGCGGAAACCGTCGGCGTGCTCACATCGGCCAGGGCGACCTTGGAAGGTTCTGGGCTAATCGGCCCTGGGGGCATTGATGCTCCGTAACTGAACCCAAAATTGTCCGGGCGCGGGTGCATTTCAGCCCAGGCGGCCACTGAAATTGCAAATGCCGGCCGGGAGAAGCGGGACCACTCCGCCCTTGGTTTCGCGATCGACCCGCCTCAGCGGACGGGAGCCTCAGGTCTTTCCGGCCCGCAATTGCATCCACACGTTCGCGGCGATGATCATTCCGCCGCCCAGCAGGAGGTTCCAGGTGAGCAGTTCGTTGGGGTAAGCGATGCCGGTCCACCGGGAAATGATCCCGGGCAAGAACAAGGTCACGGCACTGGTGAACACCGGCTCCGTGCAGTAGAGCAGTCCGGCCTCGGTGGCGGGCACTTCCGGTTGCCATCGGTTGGCGAGCAGGAAGGTCAGGAGCGTGCAAAACAGCGTGAGTCCCCCCATCAGCACACACGCCGGCGGCGAAGCGTAGGCGGAGAACACCGCCGCGGGTGAACTGGCTAGGGCCAGGGTCAGCGGCAGTGCGGCGGCTGCCATGGTGGCGAACATGACCCACGAGAACCGGAGCACGCTGTTGCCGGCGAACTCCTTTTTCTCCAGCCAGAGGATCTGCGCGGCGAAGAACACGGAGCCTAACAGATTTTCCAGTTCCCCGCGGCCGAGGCGGAGGTTTCCTGCCGCCACGTCATTGAGCACTGCGGCGCCCGCGATGACGAGGAGCGTGGCGCCGAGCGAATGCCACCCGGGCCAACGCCCGTGGCGCAGCGCAAACCAGATCGGAATCCAGACGCAGTAGCCTTGGGTCAGGAACGCGGCCGTGGAGGCGTGAGTGTAGGCCATGCCATCCATCTGGAGGATCAGGCCGGCCGCGCCGAACAGTCCAAGCCCCAGTCCCTGCTTCACCTCCCGGCGGCTCAGTTCCCGCAGCCGAAGGCCGGGAAAAACTGTAAGCAGGAGCCCCGCCAAGGCGAATCGTTCGGTCACGCACAGGGCGGCAAAGAAAAAGGAGCCGTTTCCGGGTGCCGATCGCTCGCCCAAGAGCGCCAGGGATTTCATCGCCGGAAAACTGAATGCCCAGACGGCGCAGCAGGCCACCAGCATGCGGGCGGCCCGGAGGCGATGGGGATAGGCGTCGGCCATGCAAAAGAAAACCGCCGCCCAGAGGCGGCGGCCAGCAAGGATTACCTGGAGGTCAGTAGCCGGGACCGACGGTTGTGTTCAAACACATCCACTTGAGGTCCACAAGGGAGTCCCTCGCCGCCACGTTGAGTGCGACGGAGCCGTCATACTTCACCTTGGGTTTGATGGTGTTGCCAATCCATCGGTGAATTTCAGCGTGGCCATCGGCAAAGGAGAAACTGCAGGCGCCGTTGTGGTAGGCTGCGGGCATGTCGATGATGTTGCCGCTGGTTGCTGCCGGTTGGACCATCTGAACTGCAAAGGCAGCGTCGTTAATGCTGTCGGAATGTTCCTCAACGAACACGAACGTCTGGGTCGGCTTCACAATGTCCGCGTCCTTCGCGTAGAGGCGGTAGGTAGGAGCCGGCAACCACTGGCCTGTATCAAATACCTGGCTCATCGAAATGCTACGGATGCGCGGGGTGTAGCGTCCGTTGGGACCGGGAATCTTGCCCGTGGCGGCGCGGTCTGCTGGGCATTTGTAGATCGCCATTGAGCTACCACCATATTTGAACAGCGGACCATTGGTGATGTTGCGGCTATTGGTCTGGCTGGCGTCGCCCGGGAAATCCAAACCGCCTTCGACCCACACCGGCCGGCCGGGAACTGCCAAGGAGGCCACCAACTTGTCGCTGTTGTCGCCGGCATAGAGCTTCCACGCGAGCATGAGCTGCTTGTTGTTGCTCATGCACAGGATGCCCTGGGCCTTGGTCTTGGCCTTGCTCAGGGCCGGCAGGAGCATGCCGGCCAAGATGGCGATGATCGCAATCACGACCAGCAATTCGATCAGGGTGAATGCAGCGTTGATCGCACGGCGCGGCGTGCTCGAAGGGGTGTTCATGGGTTGGTGAATGTGTGTGGCTACCCATACAGTTGTCGCCGGGTCTCGGTAAGTCAACCGGGCGAACCGGGTTTTCTCCCTATTGTGGCGAGGTGTCTGCCCAGAGATCGAAGACTGTTTTGGTGCTGGGTTACGTTCGTTCCCGAACGTAGGCCGCCGGAGCGGGGGCGGCGGCAGCGAAGGTTCTTCCGGCATGTTCCGCGAGTGATGGCGTTCGTTGACAGTTATGCTGAAACTGTGCGCGGCTTCGGACCCCTGAAAAAGAAAATCGCCGCCACGGGAGCCGCGGCGGCAATGAAGAACTTGGATCTCCAGCTTAGAATTTCTTGAGGGGCGCACCGTCCAGACGGGCGGAGGTCCGCTCGCTGATCCAGTTGCGGTCGGCCTTGCCCTGGATGGTCTTCGGGGCGCGCTGACCGACGTTGCCGTTCACCACTTTGGTCTCGCCCGACTGCCAGCGGCGGACTTCCGCATGTCCATCGGCGAATGCCAGCGCGGCGGTTCCGGTTCCGAAGTAGGCCGGCCAATCGATCCACGAAGGGGTTTCGGCAGCAATGGCGAGTCCACCGTCGTTGATGCTGGCGGGATCCTCGTCCATGAATACCCAAGTCATGGAAGGTCCTGGCGAGTTGAAACTGCCCATCTTGCCGTAGGTGTGGTAGGTCTTGCCCGAAGTGTGCCCGTGGCTGCCGTCAAGCCAGGGACCGTCCACCGCTGCGCGGGCCTGCTTGGATGGGTTGGTGCCGACCGCCTGGCTCATCGCCACCGAACGGGCCCGCTTCTTCAGAAGGCGACCATCCTTGGTCCGATAGGCGGTCCGAGCGGGCTTGGTATCGAATGGGCTGACGAAAATCTCCGCGGATCCGCCGATGAACGGCGCGATTAGGCAGAGCTTCGGATCGACCAGAATGTCAGTGTTGGCCTCATCCGCCGAGCCTGGGGCTGCGTTCCCCGGACACCAGTTGCGGCCTGGGTCTTTGTTGCCGTCGTCCGGATTGGGCGGCAGGAAGTCAGTGTATTCGCTCGCGTAGAGATTGAGGGCCAGGATCAGCTGCTTGTTGTTGCTGAGCACCTTGACGGTCATGGCCTTGCTCTTGGCCTTGCCTAGGGCAGGCAGGAGCATTCCGGCCAGGATCGCGATGATCGCGATGACAACCAGCAGTTCGATCAGGGTGAAAGCCGCCCGCACGGCGCGGCGTGGAGCATTCAGGGAAAGGTTCATGCGTCAGTGAATGTGTGTGACTGGCCATACAGTTGCCCGCGGGTCGGCCGCAAGTCAATCGGCTGATGCGAACCGTCCTCCCCCTTTGTGGTGAGGCGCATCTTGCTGTGGTCGAAATTGAATCCCGGCCCGGCAGGGTCCAAGGTCCGCCTCCCATGTTCGAGCTTCTGAAGATCGACCCTCAGTCCCGCGCCCGGCGCGGGCGCCTCACGACCGCCCACGGTGTCATCGAGACGCCCGTGTTCATGCCAGTTGGGACCCAGGCCAGCGTCAAGGCGCTCGACAACCGTGAGTTGCTGGAGATGAACACCCAGATCCTGCTGGGCAACACCTACCACCTGAACCTCCGGCCCGGGCTCGACATCATCACCGCCGCGGGCGGCCTGCACGGTTTCATGAACTGGAAGCTGCCCATCCTGACCGATTCGGGCGGATTCCAGGTCTTCAGCCTCGGCAAGATCCGCAAGATCAAGGAGCACGGCGTCGAGTTCCGCAGCCACCTGGACGGTTCGCTCATCGTCCTTGGGCCGCAGCAGAGCATGGCGATCCAACGGGTGCTGGGTTCGGATATCGCCATGGTCTTCGACGAGTGCCCGCCGCACGACGCGCCGCCCGAGGAAATCGCCCGAGCCGTGAAACGGACCATCCGCTGGGCGGCCGAGTGTCTCCAGCAACCCCGGGCACCCGGGCAGAAGTATTTCGGTATCGTCCAAGGCGCGAGCGATCCCCAGCTCCGCGAGAAGTGCGCCCGGGAACTCGTCGCGATGGATTTCGACGGTTACGCCATCGGGGGCGTCAGCGTCGGCGAACCCGAGCCGGAAATGATGAAGGCCGTGGAAATCACCGAACCCCATCTGCCGGCCCACAAGGCACGCTACGCGATGGGCCTCGGCACGCCGGCCCAGTTGGTGGAACTCGTGGCCCGCGGCGTGGACATGTTCGATTGCGTTCTGCCCACCCGGGTTGCCCGCAACGGCACCGCCTTCACCAGCAAGGGCACGTTTGCCATCAAGGGCGGCGCGGTGAAGGCCGACTTCGATCCCATTGAACCGGGCTGCCTGTGCTTTGCGTGCCGGAACCATTCCCGCGCCTACATCCGTCACCTGCTCAACGTGAACGAGATCCTCGGGCTCCGGCTGGTCAGCATCCACAACAGCCATTTCTTCCTGAAGGTGATGCAGGACATCCGGGATCACCTCGATGCCGGCACTTTCGCGGAATACCGCCGGGAATTCGCGGCGACTTACGTGCCCACCCTCAAGGTGCAGGCCGCCCGCGCGGCGGCGAAGGCGCCGGAGTGATGGGAGGGTGCCGCCCGCGGCTCCGGCTATTCTCCGTCGGGCGCGAGATCGTAGAACTCCTAGTCGCCGGAAGTGATTTCGGCGATGACCAAGAGGAATCCCGAGACGGTTGGCCGAGTTGTCTCACCGGGCACGGTATACAACACAGCCCGAGACAGCCGTGTGGACCTGAGGCTTCGGGATTATTCCCTTGGCTTTTGGACGACGTTTGGGCTTTTTGAAAACGACTCCAGATTCAGGTGCGCTACCCCCCAAGATGAATTCCAAATCCAACCCCAGCTTGGCCCATGTCTCAGTGTCGACCCGTTACGGGAGGGTGCCGTTCGCCCGATTCGTGCGACGCTGGGTCTGGCTCACCCTTCTGGCGGCGTCGGCGCCGTTCTCCAGTCCCGCCGAAACCGACGGGGAAGGGGAAGCGATCCGGCTGGAAAAAGCCCGCAAGCACATCACCGACAATACGCCCAAAGGGCTCACGCCATTGAAGCCGGTGGACCTGAAGTTCACCACCAACAACATCAGGGTCCGCTTCGTGGAGTTCACCTTGGAGCTGGAGTGTGACGAACCGCGTTACACCGTCCGGGACCTGCTGTCGGCCGGGAAGGCCTTGCCCGCGGACGTGGCCAAGCAGCTTCAGGCCGCCGGCTTGAGTGTCCGATATCTTGGGCAGAGACACGCGAAGGGCGAGGCACTACCGCCCATCCGCGATTCCTTCAGCATCCGTGCCGATGGTTCCTTTGGTGCGATCCGCGCGATGGGGGCCGAGAAACTGGGGGTCCTGCGGTCAGAACTGCCCGAACTGCCAATGGAAGGTGAAGAAAAGCACCTGGCCGCGCAGGCGGCGGCGGACCTGCAGGTGCAGGCACAGGCCAAAGCAAAGAGCGAAAGCAAGAAGGCCACGTTTGGTAGCATCTTGGGCGGAATCAAGGACGCCGCGAATGCGGCAAGCGGCTACCTCAACAAGAGCCCGGAGACCAAGAAGAAGCTCGATGCGGTGACCAACGCACTGGAAGCGGCGACTGGCCAACCAACCGCCGCGGTGCCGCCACCCGCTGCGACTCCGGCTCCGGGCGCACCTGCGCAACCCGCGCCGCCGGTTGTCGCGCTGCCCGACGCGGGCAAGGACAGCAAGAACAGCAAGGCCACTGCCGGGGTTCCCGAAAAATCGCTCAAGCCTGACCCTCAGGAAAAGCCTGACAAGCCCGTCGCCGAATGGCTGACCCCAGTCGAAGCCGCAGCGATCTTGAAAATCTCAGAATCCGACGTCCTCAACGCGATCAGCAAAGGCGAGATCAAGGCCAAGAAGATCGGGCCGGTCTGGCGGATTCCGGCGAAGGAACTTCAGTGATTCCGGCCCAGCCAATGGCGCGACCTATGGATCGAGGAACCTGACCGGTATTGGGCTGCGAACCTTGTAATGCGGCCATGCGTCGAGGATCCAGGCCGCGGTCAACGGCAGTGCCAGCAGCGCGATCACCGAAAGCAATGGCCGACTCAACCGCAGGATTGCGGTCGGCTAGTTGAGCACCTCAGCCACAGCGATGCCCTGATCGCGGCCAAGCCCGCCAGAAAGACAGGCACCCACCGCCCAGTTTGCTGGCGATGGGTTTCACTTCTTCCCAAACCGCACGTCCATCCACACGGCGAAGGCCAGCACGAGGCCACGGACGATGTATTTCAGCTCGGGCGACACGGCGAGCAGCGTCATGCCGTTGAGCAGGCTGGCCATGATCAGCGCGCCGAACAGCGCACCGAGCACCGAGCCGCGTCCACCCTTCAGGCTCGTGCCGCCGATCACGCAGGCGGCGATGGCGTCTAGTTCCATCAAGTCGCCCACCGTCGTGGTCGAGTTGCCGATGTAGGCCGTCTGCATGAAGCCGGTGATCGCCACGATGCCGCCCAGGATCGTGAAGGCGATGATCACGGTCTTGCCCACCGGCACGCCGGAGATGACCGCCGCCTCCTCGTTGCCGCCGATGGCGTAGAGGTGCCGGCCGAACGGCGTGTGCCGCGTCAGCACATGCACGCCCGCCGCCACCGCGCACAGGATCACAAAGCTCTGCGGCACGCCCCGGAACTGATTACACACGAGCACGACCAGCGCGATGCCCTGCGCCGCGATGAAGGTCTTGAGGAAGGCGAGTTCGAAGTCTTCGACACGAGCGCCGATTGCGCGGCGACGGGCGCGGGCCCGGGTTTCGAGGAACACGAGCAAGGCCACGATGGCCGCGGCGAGCACCCAACCGGCGGCGGGCGTGAGGTAGTAGGTCGTCAGCAGGGAATACAGGTTGTCGCGTCCGTCGCGTGTGACGGGAACGGTATGGCTCTGGATCACGAGCCAGAAGGCGCCCTTGAAGGTGAGCAGTCCGCCCAACGTCGCGATGAAAGCCTGGATGCGGTTCCGCACGATGAACCAGCCGACGCCTGCATAGAGCAGCAGGCCAACGGCGAGGCTGAGCAGCAGTGCCGCGGGCGCGGACCAGCCGTGCTGGTTCACGAGCACGGCGGCGGTTCCGCCCATCAACCCCGCGCCCGCCCCAACGGACAGATCGGTGTGGCCCGGCAGCAGCACGAGGAGCACGCCGACGGCGAGTGTGGCCGTGACCGACAGTTCGATCATCAGCATGGACAGGTTGCGCGGGCTGAGGAACTGCGGCGACAGCAGCGCGAACAGGATCCAGATCAGCGCCAGCATGGCCGGCATGATCAGTTCGCGCGTCGTGGCGGCCGGCGTGCGCGGCGCGGCGGGCAGGGCAGGGGCGGTCGTGGTCATGGCGATTTCACGAGGGGAGAAAGTGAGAAAGTGGGCGGGTGGGAAAGTGGGCAAGGCGACGAACGTCTCACCTGCTCACTTTCCCACCTGCTCACCTGCAAGGAAGGGTGAGCCTCCTTACGTTGGCATGATTGTCCCGCCCTCACCCTGGCCCTGTCCCCCGAGGAGAGGGGATGGCGGACCTGCGTCGGGGGGCACCACAGCCCTGGGTGACTAGGACTGCGCGGCGGTGAGCTGGAGCGAAGGGCAGACTTGGTGGAGTTGTCTGGCGGCGAAACGTTCTCCCTCTCCGCCCGCCCTAGCGGGGGGAGAGGGCCGGGGTGAGGTGGGCGCTGAGGAGACGTCGACGCTGCTTCGGGCCAGGAAGCTCTACCGGAACGGGAAGCGATCCGGTTCCGCTTTTGAAAATGAGCCTCCTCTCGTCGGCTGCTACGAGGGAGGGCTGGATGGTGGCAGTTCATCGCGAGACGGTGCTTTCGTTCCCCATTGCCGCGGCCATCAGGGCTTCCTGGTTGAACTGCTCGCGGGTGAATTCGCCGCCGATCCGGCCTTCGTGGAGCATCACGATGCGGTCGCTCATGCCCATGAGTTCGGGCAGTTCGCTGGAGACCAGCACCACAGCCTTGCCCTGTGCGGTGAGGTCGTTGATGAGGTGATAGACCTCCAGCTTCGCACCGACATCAATGCCGCGGGTCGGCTCGTCGAGGAACACGACCTTGGGTTCGGTCATGAGCGCCTTGCCGAGCACGACCTTCTGCTGGTTGCCACCGGAGAGCCCTCCGACGGTGGTTTCGAGGCCGGGCGCCTTGATGCGGAGGGCGTCAAAGAAGCGGCGGTTGGCCGGTGCCACCGCAGTCTCGTCGAGGAAGACGCCGGGATTGAGCCGGTCGAGCGACGAGAGTGACAGGTTGAAGCCGATGGGCTGTTCCAGGTGCAATCCAAGCCGTTTGCGATCCTCAGTCACGAGCACGAGGCCGCGCCGGATGGATTCGCGAGGGTTGGGCTCGGGATATTCGTGGCCACCAAGCGCGACTTCGCCGTTTTGGCGAACGCCCCAGGCGCCAAACAGGTGCTGGAGCAGTTCCGAACGGCCCGCGCCCATGAGCCCGCCGATGCCGAGGACTTCTCCCGCGGCGACTGCGAACGAGATGTCGTGTAGGCGCGGAGCCGAATCGGCGTCGGGTGAGACGGAGAGATCGCAGACGGAGAGCAGAGGAGTGTCCGTTGAGGAAGACCGCTCAGCTGCGGCTCCGGCGGGCAGGCTGGCAGCCTGCCCTACGGTGCCGGGCTGGCAGCCCGGCCCACTAGCGGGGCGAGCCCCCTGCTGCCGCGGGAACAGGTCCTTGATCTCCCGCCCAACCATGTGGCGGATGATCGTCGGGATGTCCGCCTCGGCGGCGGGCAGCGTGGTGATGCTCGCGCCGTCACGCAGCACGGTGATGCGGTCGGCGATGGACTTCACCTCGCCGAGCTTGTGGGAAATGTAGATGCACGCGACGCCAGCAGCGCGGAGTTCACCAAGGATGCGGAGAAGGATGGCGACTTCGCTCTCGGCCAGCGCGGCGGTCGGTTCGTCGAGGATCAGGATCCGTGACTGTTTGCCGAGCGCCTTCACGATCTCGACGAGCTGCTTCTGGCCGACGCCGAGTTCGCGCACGGGCGTGTCGGGATCGAGTTCGATGCGGAACTTGGCGAGCAGGGACGCGGCGTCGGCGTAGGCACGGTCCCAGTCCACCCAAGGTCCGCGGCGGCGTTCGGCCCCGAGGAAGATGTTCTCGGCCACGCTCATCTCCTCCACGAGCGCGAGTTCCTGATAGATCACCGCGAGGCCCGCCGCCTCGGCGTCGCGCAGGGAACGGAACTCGGCCCGTTTCCCGTCCACGAGGATTTCGCCCTCGTAACTGCCGAACGGGTGAATGCCCGACAGCGTCTTGATGAGCGTGGACTTGCCCGCACCGTTCTCGCCGCACAACGCGTGGATCTCGCCCGGCCGCAGGTCAAACGACACGTCGCGCAACGCGACCACGCCGGGGAACGATTTGGTCAGATGCCTGGCTTCGAGGAGGTTCATCGGAGAGAGCGGCGTGGTTAAACTCTAAAGGAAAACCTGCGACCCCTTGGGGCGCTTTACCAAATTTCCTAACGAATCGAGTTTCAACGTGGCCCATACTTCATCGGTGAACAATTGGTCACAGAATCCACCCTTGATCCCGTGCTCTTTGAGGGCGTGGACAACGGGTTCGGTCAAAAGCGGCATCCGGTCGAATGCTGTGCAGGGCCAACTCTTTTGGTGCGTGAATAGCGTGACCGCTTCAGTTGGGGGAGTGATATCGGAAATCCGATCAATATCCATACCGCCAAACTCCAAGCGTCCACATTCTGGACAAGTGTTGCCACCGCCTCCATACGCACTGTCAGCCACTCTGACCGCGGTGGTTATTTTCAAGGCGTGCCAGCCGCTCTGGCCCAGTGCCTTGGTTTCGTAGCCGCTGGTGTTGACTGAACGGAGTGCGGCCAAAAAGCGGTCGTTGACCACAAAGATCCGGTCAGTGCTGTGCCCGAAGTCGCCCTTGATCCTGATTTTCACGTCGCCGTCGAATCCCTCGTCGAACACCGCATAACCGTCGAAGCGGCGACACAGGCCGCAGCGAAACCGGGAATAACGGGGCTTAAAGCGCAACCCGGACGGAACGGGCGCACCTAACAGTTGGTGCACGACTTTCGGAACCTCGGGCGGCCTGGCGCGGGGCTTCGCCTTTTCTTCCGTGATCAGGACCCAGCTGTGGCGAGCTTGGTCGTTTCCCCAAAGCGTGTAGTAGTTCATGTCCGGGTTTCAGGAGTCCGACAGATTGCGAACCGCACGCTCGTTGGCGTTGGCGCAACTTGCGGATGACCTACCTCAAATCTTCGGCCTTGTGGAAGCCGTCCTTCACTACGGTGTCCTGCATGTTCGCCTTATCCACGGAGACGACGTCTTCCAGGATGCTGGGCACTTTCTTGAAGCCGTTTTCCACGACGCCGTTGGCGACGAGCACCTGGCGCTTGCCAAGGGCGACGGCGGCTTCCGCGGCGCGGTCGGCGAGCTTTGAAAGCGGCTTGTAGATGGTCATGGTCTGCGTGCCACGCAGGATGCGCTGACAGGCGGCGAGTTCGGCGTCCTGGCCGGTGACGAGCACCTTGCCGGCGAGGCCTTCCTCGGTGAGCGCCTGGATCGCGCCGCCGGCGGTGCCGTCGTTGGACGCGAGCACGCCGTCGAGTTCACGGCCCTTGGCGGTGATGGCGGCGTTCATGATCTTCTTGGCGTTCTCAGGCTTCCAATCCACGCACCAATCCTCGAACAGCACCTCGATCTGCCCGCTGGCGATGAGCGGGTTGAGGATGTTGTCCTGGCCGAGCTTGAAGAGGGCGGCGTTGTTGTCGGTCTTCGAGCCGTAGATGCGGACGATGCGGGCCTTCTTGCCGCGAAGCTGGTTCACGAGATAGCGCGCCTGTTCCTCACCGACACGCACGTTGTCGAAGCTCAGGTAGAGGTCCACGTCGGAATCGCGGATCAGGCGGTCGTAGCTGATCACGGGCACGCCGGCCTGCTTGGCGGCGGCGACGGCCTTGGCCATGGCCTCGCCGTTGTGCGGGACGATCACCAGCACGTCGATGCCGCGCGTGAGCAGCGCCTCGCAGTCCTGCATCTGGCGGGCGTCGTCGGAGTTGGCGGACGACGCGAAGACTTCCGCGCCGAGTTCGGTGGCCTTGGCGGTGAAGCGGTCGCGGTCGCGCTGCCAGCGTTCCTCCTTGAGCGTGTCCAGCGAGAGGCCAATGCGGAGCTTGCCGCCGGGCTTGGCGGCGCCGCCAGCTTCGGCGGTGGTGCCGCGGCGGGAAACCACCACGCCGAGGAGGACGCTGAGGATAAGCGAACCGGTAACGAGCAGGAGACGCGGATTCATGTCGCGAAAGAGATCGGGAACACCGGTAGGAAACGGCCTGGCCGGCGACGCGGCAAAGCCAAAAGCACGGCGAGCCACCCTCGGAACCCGTGGCGGCGCCTTGAAATTGGCCGGGCGCTGCCGGAAGGTCCGTCTGTGCCAGCCACGGTTACCCCCAAGCCGAATGCCGATCCGCGCCGCCAAACGTCCCGGCGGGCGGAAAAGGCGGCGCGTTTCGCCCGTCGGATGATCGGGCTTGCCTTGCTGATCCTCGTGGTTGCGCTGGGCGCTTTGGCGTGGAATTCCCGGGGCCGGGCGATTTACCAGCGCTGGCATCGCGACCAGCAACTGAACGCGGCGGATGCGGCGTTACGCGCCAGCAATTACGAGGAAGCCGCCCGGCTTGCGCGGGAGGTAGGCGCGGTGGACAACCGTAGCCTGCGGGCGGCCCGGGTTGCCGCGGAATCCCTGCAACGGTTGGGCCTCGTTGATTCGGTGCGGTGGTGGCGCCGGGTTGCGGACCTGAGCCGGTATGATGCGGATTCCGTGACCCAGTGGGCGAATGCCGCGCTGCAGTTTGATGACCTGCGCTCCGCCTACTCCGCCTTGCGCCAGTTCCCGCGCGGCACCGACACGGCGGCCTACCATGACATTGCCGGCCGGATCGCCCTGAACCGCAATGACCGCGACAAGGCGCGGTTTCACCTGAAACGGGCGTTGGAGAAATCGCCGGCGGACCCCGAGATTGAAGCCCGCTTTGCGGAAGCCCACCTGGACTCACCCGATGCGGCGGAGCGGCGGCGTTCGGTGGAGTTGCTGGAGCGATTGGCCGCCGGTTCCCGCAGTCCGCGAGCCTTAAGCACGTTGACCCGGGAAGCCTTGGGTCGGGGCGATACCGAACGCGCCGGGCAATTTAGCGCGCAATTGCTGGCGCTCCCCAACCTGACCTTCGGCGATCGGCTCGTGCATCTGTCGGTGTTGCACCGGGGCAAGTCCGACAGTTTCGAGGCGGAATTTGTGCGGATGCGGAACGAAGCGGTGGCGGAGCCCGCGCTGTTGGTGCGTTGGCTGGGGTGGATGACCGAGGAAGGAATGGCGGAAGACGCGTTGCGGTGGTTCCAGACACTGCCGGCGGAGCAGCAGAACCAGTCGGTTGTGATGTCGGCGGCGGCCGACCTGCACGTGGCCCTGGCCGACTGGAAGGGGCTGCGGGAATGGGTCTTCAATGCGAATTGGGCGGAACTGGAGATCCAACGGATGGCTTTCGAGGCGCTCGCCTTCAGCCGGCTGGAAACAGGGGGGCCGGGCGCGGCCGAGGGTTCGTGGCGCAAGGCGTTGCGGGAAGCCAATGGCCAGGCGCAGCATTTGCACTGGCTGGCAGGGCGGGCGGAGACGTGGGAATTGTTTTCCGCCGCGGACGCGACGCTCTGGATGATGGTCCAGAAGGATGTGGACGCCGACGGCTCGTTGGAACGCCTCGCGGCAATTTACCGCCGACTGGGGCAGGCGGACGGACTGCTCAAGGTGGCCAAACGACAACTCGAACTTCACCCCCGCGATCCGGCTTTCGAGGCGGACGTCCTCTACTTCAGCGCGCTCCTCCAGATCGAAACCCTGCAGATGCGCCCGCTAGCGGAACGAGTTGAGTCGCGGATGACCGAATCGCCAGCCGCCGCGGTCGCGGTGGCCATGTTCAAGGCGCGGGCCAACCAATCGGAGGCCGGACTGCGGATTCTCCAAGGATTGCCGGCAACGGAGCTGGCGCCGCCGGCGCGGCGGGCCTTGTTGACGTTGCTGTTGGCGCAGGACAGCGACCGGGCGGCAGCCCGGGCAGAGCTTGAAACGGCGGATCGCGCGGGCCTCCTCCCGGAAGAAGCGCAGATGCTCGTGGAAGCCCGGGCGCTCACGCGCCTCGACAAACGGGCTCGCTGATCAGCCGGCGGACTGGCGCTTGCGGGCGTCGGCCGCCTTGCCGTCCCACACGGCCTTCAACGCGGGCAGTTCACGCCCCATCTGCTCGTAGAGAGTCGCCGCTTCGGACCACTGGCCGAGGATCTCTAGCACCCGACCGGCCTCACGTCCGGCCTCCTTGAGCCACCAGCCATCGGCGGATTCGCCCGGGCGCAGCACTTTGCCGTAGGCGACGTCGAGGTAATGGTTCAGGGCCGTCCGCAGCAGGGGGGCCGACTCACCGTTGGCGCGCTGGGCGGCGAGCTTCTCGGCGACAATGCCACGGCCCAGCGTGGCCTTGCAGCGGGCGCCGAGATCAACGCCCGGCCAATCCGCCACCCGGCGATACAGGTCGGCTGCAAGTTCGTAGGAATTTGTGCTGATGGACGCCAATTGCAGGTGGCAGTCCGCCATTTTGCCCACCGCGAGCGGGGCGATCGGTGAGTTCGTGAATTGGCCAGCCCGGGTAAAAGATTCGAGCGCGTTCCGGAAATTCGCGAGCGGCGCGGTGCCGGCCTCCAACGGGCGTTCAAGGTGCAATTCGCCCAGTTCAAAATAGGCGGGCGCCACCAGTGCTTCCGGGAGGGCGACGTCGTTCAGCAGCTCAAAGATGTTCGTGCTCGCGTTGCTCCAAGCCTGCCGGCGGCGGGCGGATTCCGCGGCGCGAAGCTTGGCGCGATACCAACCGTCGGTGCCTTTCCAGACCGCATTGGTGACTACCGAGAGGCACGCCTGTTCGGCTCGGGCGAAGTCGCCCTGCGAGAAAAAATCGGCCGCCAAGGCCAACTGGGCCGTAAGCACGCTCGCGTTGGTCGGGTAACGCCGGGCCAGATCCTGGACCCGCTCGATGGCGTTGGTGATGACGCCCGCCTGGGTGCCGGCCCACCATCGATCCACCTCGGCGCGGGCGAGGGAGGGGTGATTAGTGTGGGTGGCGATCCAGCGGTCCAACTCAACATAGGCATTGGTCCAATCGCCGGTCCGCAGGCGCACGGACACCAAGGTGAGTCTGATCTCAGCGCCCAAGGCTGATTCCGGAAAGCGTTTCAGGAAATCTTCCAGCAGCCGCGCGGACTCGCCGTCCCGGCCGCGCAGGGAAAGGGCTTGGCCGACCAGGAGGGTGCTTTGGGCCAGGGCTTCCGCGCGGGCATTGAGTGATAGCAGGCGGGTGACCGCCGCCTGGCCGCTGGCCAAATCGCCGGCTTCAGTCGCGGCGATGACCGCCTGGGCGAGGGCGGGTTCCACCAGGGAGCCGGCCGCCGGCACATCCGTGAAATCGTTGGCGGCGGACAGGTAATTGGTCGCGGCCTCGGCCCAGCTCTTTCGAGACGCTAGGCAATCCCCGGATTTGAAGCGGGCCACTGCCTGGTCGGCCCCGCGGGGCAGCAGCGTGGCGGCCGCCAGAAAGTTCGTTTCCGCCTCGCGGACCCGCTCGGCATTGCCCAAACGCAACCCCTCTTCCCACAGGCACCAGCCCCGGCCGAGGTGCAGGGGACCTTGGAGTTCCTTGCCGGGCGCATTGGTCAACGCGGTCTGAAAACTCTGGGCGGCCAACGTCAGCAGCGTGGCCGCCTCGGCGTTGGTGCCCTGCTGGAGATACTGCCGGAACAGTCCCTGGCCCAGTCGCAGGCGCAGCGAATTGATTTCCGGGTCCTGTGGCTGGGCACCGAGGAACGCCTCCAGGCGTTGGCGCGCCGAGAGGAAATTGCCGGCGGCCAGGTCCAGCTCCGCGAGCCGCAGCGTGGCTTCGCGCAGAAATTCGGCGGGTGTGGCGGGAGCGAGATTTTGGGTAAAGGCTTCGGTGGCGCCCTTGGGGTCGCCCAGTTTCAGGCGGAGCTGGCCAACGATCGAAACGGTTTCGGCGCGGCGGGATTCCAGGGCGGGATCGGCATTGGCCAGCCCGAGGAACGCGACCGCGGCCTCGGCGGCTTCCTTGGCCTTCCCCGCGGCTTGCCGGAGGTTCACCAACCGCCGCCAGCGGACCCATTTTTCGTCGGAGGATTGGGCAAACTTCTCCGCCTCCACGAGTGCGGTTTCCGCGGCCGCCAGATCCTGTTTGGCCATCCATGCTTCGCTGCGCACCAGCAGGCCGCGGAATAGGACCGGGACCGGCGCCCCCGCCGCGAGTGCCTTGGCAAACGGCAGCTCCGGCTTGCCGAGGGGGATCACCGCGATGTCGGGCTTGCCCAATTTCAATGCCGCCTCGGCTTCGCGCACACCGGCGAGGACCGCCCGTGCATTGGTCGGGTAGGCTGCCTGATAGGTGGCGAAGTTCCGCTGGGCGTCCTGGAACGCGCCGCGCAGGAGATCAAGCTCAGCCTGGGCGTAGAGCCGGCGTTGTTCGCCCTCCGCCTTGAGCTCGGATTTCGGGAAGGCGATGGCGAACTCATCGAGCTCCTTCGCGGCCCGTTCCCAGAGTCCGCCCTCGAAGGACCGCAAGGCCGCGTCGAAGGCGATCCGGTCGGCCGGCTGCACCTGTCCGACGGCGGTCTGGCCGCCGAGCAGGATCCACGCGAGCAGGAGGGCGCGGGGCCAAACGGCCCACCGGGGGAACCAATCCTGCTTTGCGGCTTCAGCCATGCGACGGGGAACCAGTGCAACCGCTGCTGACGCCGGCCGCCAGCGGCAATTCACCGGTTCATTGCCAGGGCGCCGTCTGTTCGTTGGCCCAAATCTCGGCGACTTCCTGCCGCCGACGGACAACGGCGGACTTGGTCCCATTGACGAGCACCTCGGCGGCGAGGCCGCGGGAGTTGTAGTTGGAACCCATCACCGAGCCGTAGGCGCCGGCGCTGAGCAACGCGAGGTAATCGCCCTCGCCGACCTTTGGCAGGGGGCGATCCTTGGCGAAGTAGTCGCCGGACTCGCAGATCGGGCCGACAACATCGGAGGAAACGGTCGCGCCGGCCGTTTTCCGGAGAGGAATGATCTCGTGGAAGCTGTCGTAGAAGGCGGGCCGGATCAGGTCGTTCATCGCGGCGTCCACGATGACGAAATTCTTCTTGCCGGTCTTCTTGATGAACTCGACGCGGGTGACCAAGGCGCCGGAGTTGCCAGTGAGGAAACGGCCGGGCTCGAGCAGGACCTTGAGCCCGAGCGGCCGGAGCAGCGGCACCAGCGTGTCCGCGTAAACCTGCGGGGTGAGGACCTTCTTGCCTTCCTTGGTTTGCCACCACGCGGCGTCGCCGCTGGCCAGTGCGTCCCGATAGACGATGCCAATGCCGCCGCCGACGCTGAAGAAGTCGAAGCCATGCTTGCGGTTCAGGCGATCCACCAGTGGCGCGACCTTTTCCACCGCGAGGCGGAACGGCTTCACGTCCGTGAGCTGCGAGCCGATGTGCATCTGGAGGCCGCGCAGCCGGAGGTTGGGCAGTTTCGCGGCGCGGGCGTAAACCGCCTCGATCTGCTCGAAGGCGATGCCGAACTTGTTCTCGTAGGTCCCGGTGGTGATCTTCGCATGGGTGCCGGCGTCCACGTTCGGGTTCACCCGCACCGCGACCGGCGCAATTTTACGGAGGCGCACGGCGACCTTGCTGATGCGCTTCAGCTCGGCCTCAGATTCCACGTTGAAGCAGTAAATGTCCTGTCGGAGCGCGTAGGCGATTTCCTCCTCGGTTTTGCCGACGCCGGCGAAGACGCATTTCCGGGCGTCGCCGCCCGCCTCGACCACGCGCTGGATTTCGCCCGCGCTCACGGTGTCAAAGCCGCTGCCCAGGTTCGCGAGCGTGCGGATGACCGCGAGGTTGGAATTGGACTTCATCGCGAAGCAGATCAGGTGATCCAGCGGCGCGAGGGCCTGGTCCAGCTTCGTGTAGTGGTCGGTCAGCGTGGCCTGCGAATAGACGTAGAGCGGGGTGCCGTGCTGCTCGGCCAGCTTGGCGAGGGCCACACCTTCGCACTGCAACCGGCCTTTGACGTAACGAAACGAATGCATGTCGGCGCGTTGTGTGCCAGAAGCGGGCCAAAGCTCAAAGTTGAAAGCGGGCGTGGTGTTACTGGCTAATCCGACAACCGATAGCTTGTCTTTCCGATTGCGGGCACCAGTCACGCTTGTTGGGCTGTCGCCCACGTGGCGTAATCTACCGAAACCACAAAGCGAGCAGCATGGTGGGGAATTCTGATTCTGTTTGTCGCCGGGTTAGCGGTCTGTGGCGCACGCCGAGCGAAGGCTCTGCACAAGGATGTCACCGCCATTCTGACGGTTGTAACGAATCTCAGCGAAGCTGTTCGGCATCACGATCAGGCCGCTATAGTGTCGTTGCTGCACCCGGCGGAGCAGGCCGGTGTCGTTGCGATCAATGAAGACCTGGTGAAGACGTTCAGTGAGTTTCGCTTGGGACCACCGGTTTACGAAAACCACCAAGTTCTGTTTCGCCGCCGCGGCGAAGCACTGCTGCACCGCGGCAATTCTTACGGGGCTGACCACGGATTAGGAACTTGGTATGTCCTCGAAAGTGCGGGTGGTCGCTGGTTCCTGACGCTTCGTGTGGTTAGCCAGGTTGACTAGGTCGGGTTGTTGCCCGGTCTTGCCAGCGGCAGCGCCGCTGCGGGCGTTCTGATCGCTCGATACGAGTTGGCGGTTGCTTCCGCCTGCCTCCGACTGATTTACTACGCTTACGTATGAACCCCACGGCTTCGGCTTCGCGGCTCACGACTACCCAGTGGCTGGTCATCCTGATCGCCATCATCGGCTTCGCGTTCGACACCTACGAGCTGCTGATGTTTCCGCTGATCGGTGGCCCGGCCGTCGCGGAGTTGCTCCAGCTTCCCGCCAATAACCCGATCGTCACGGAGTGGCTGGGCAAAATGCTCTGGATTACGGCGCTGTGCGGCGGTGTATTCGGCCTGCTGGGCGGCTGGCTGACTGACCGGTTCGGCCGCAAGACCATCCTGGCCGCCAGCATCGCACTGTATTCGCTGTCGCCCGCCGCGGCGGCGCTCAGCACGACCATTGAGCAATTCGTTTTCTTCCGCTCGGCCACCTTTGTCGGAGTATGCGTGGAGTTCGTCGCCGCCATCACCTGGCTTGCGGAATTGTTCCCGGACAAGAAGCAGAAGGAAAAGGCCCTCGGCTGGACGCAGGCGTTTGCCTCGATTGGCGGACTGATGGTCACCGGCGTAAACGTCTGGATTGTGGCCCATGCCGCGACGTTGCCG
Organism: uncultured Verrucomicrobiota bacterium; assembly: GCA_964602595.1. GTDB lineage: Bacteria > Verrucomicrobiota > Verrucomicrobiia > Limisphaerales > UBA9464 > CAIWAH01. The sequence goes on from CAZRRO010000012.1 coordinate 136,736, forward strand.
GCGCTGCCGATTGCCGAACCGTTCAACGCCCACGGCTCCTGGCGTTACCTGTTGCTGACCGGCCTATTGCCCGCATTGCCCATCGCGTTGCTGCTGCCGTTCGTGCCGGAATCCAAGGTTTGGCAGGAACGCCGCCGCGCTGGCACCTTGCGCCGCCCGAGCTTCGGCGAGCTGTTTTCACCCGCCCTGCGGCGCACCACGTTGGTCACCGCCGCCCTGTCGGCCTGCGCCTACGGCGCGGCATTTGGCGCGCTCCAGCTGACCCCCACCCGCATTGTTCCCGGCCTGCCCGACCTCGCGGAACAACGCAAGGTGCTCAAGCCGCTGCAGGACGAGGCGCGGGCTCTCAACCAGCAACTGCTCCTGACGAATCTGCACGCCTTCAACCAGGCCGTGGCCGACATCAGCGGGCTCAAGGAATTGGCCGGCAAACGGGCGAAGGTGCGCCAAGGCATTTCGGGAGTGCGGCGTTCGCTGGAAAGTGATCAGACGTCCGATGAGCAAAAGGTGGCATTGCGGACGCAGCTGGGTGGCCTGACCAACAGCCTCGCCGACATGGACAAACAGCTGGCCGATCTAACCGCCGCCAAGCCGGCCGCCAAAATGGCCGTCGTGGAGCGGGAGAAGACCTTGGGCCAGCTTGCGGCCAACCGGGCGAAGCAGGAGACGGCCGATTCCAGCGTCAAGAAGCGTGGCAATCAGGTCCAGCTCTGGCAGGAACTCGGTGGCCTGTTGGGCCGCATTGCGCTCGCGGTGCTCGTTGTGACCGCAATCAGCCGCGGCATGCTGCTGCGGCTTTTCATCGGGCCGGGAGTAATTCTGTTTGCGGTGACGTATCTCCACCTGTTCCAGAAGCAGCCCGAGCTGTTTCAATGGGGCATTGCCCTGTGCGGCTTCATGACGGTCGCGCAGTTCAGCTATATGGGCGAATTCCTGCCCAAGGTCTTCCCGCTGCACCTGCGCGGCACCGGCGGCAGTTTCGCGACCAACGTCGGCGGCCGGATGATCGGCACCTCCGCGGCGTTTGTGACGACCTCGTTCGTGGCGCCGCAACTGCCAGGTTCCACCTTTGAGCAGGTCGCAACGGCGGCGGCCATCGTGGGCACGGCGGTGTTCGTCATCGGCTTCGGCTTGAGCTTCTTGCTGCCGAAACCGACCGAAGCCGCCGAAGGTTGACCGACTGTCAGTTCGGAGCGCGGGCGGTCACGTCCGTGCTCCGTTTCAACCGGTGCCGGCTCTCTGAGCGCCTAACCCTTGATCGGGGCCGCCTGCGGCTTCTCCGGTTCATGCACGGGCGCCGCGGCCGGCTTGGCTTCTGCGGGATGCGGCACCACGGCCCAGAACTGGCCGCGGGTCTCGCTCCAATTCTTGAGGATAGCGGCGGCCCGCGGAGATTCCGTGGCTTCGAGGTGGGCGTAGATCAGCTTCTCCAGACGCTTGGCTTCTTCGTCATCGGTGAGACGTTCGAGGTCGACCATGCCGTTGTTGTAGCGGCCGGGGAGCACGTTCTGCGGATCAAAGACAAATGCCCGGCCGCCCGACATGCCGGCGCCGAAGTTGCGGCCGGTTTCCCCCAGCACGACGACCGTGCCCCCGGTCATGTATTCGCAGCCGTGTTCCCCCACGCCCTCGACGACGGCGCTGCCGCCGGAATTGCGCACGCAGAATCGTTCGCCCGCACGACCCGCGGCGAAAAGGCGTCCGCCGGTCGCGCCATACAGGCAGGTGTTGCCGACGACTTGGTTGTCCGCCCAGGCAAAGGTCACATCCTCGGGCGGGCGCACGACGATTTCTCCGCCATTCATGCCCTTGCCCACGTAGTCGTTGGCCTCGCCGATCAGCTTCAGGCGCACACCTGCGGCGAGGAACGTGCCGAAACTCTGTCCGGCCGTGCCGCGCAGCGTAACGTCGAGGAGCGAACCCTCGGGCAACCCCGCATCGCCGTAGACATAGCCAATGTGGCCGGAGACCCGGGTGCCGACGTTCCGGTGGACGTTGCGGATCTTGTAGCTGAGCCGCGCGACGCCCTTGCCCTGCATGGCGATCCGGCCGTCGGCCATGATCTTGTCGTCGAGCAGACTGTCGCCGAAACGTTCGTTGCGGTCCCGGGTGTGGATGCGCTCGGATGCCCCGGTGGGATCGACCTGGTAGAGCAGCTTGTCGAGGTTGAGCGTGGCTACCTTGGCGCGAACTTCCTCGGGGAAGGTGGCGAGCGGTTTCCGCTGGAGCAGGTCCGTCCGCCCGATGACTTCGTCGAGCGTGCGGAACCCAAGTTCGGCGAGGATTTCGCGGACCTCCTGCGCGACCCCGTTGAAGAAGGCGACGACGTTCTCGGGTTTGCCGCGAAACTTCAGCCGCAGTTCTTCCTTCTGCGTGGCAACGCCGACGGGACAGGTGTTCAGGTGGCAGACGCGGAACATCGCGCAACCGGCGGCGACCAGGGCGGCGGTGCCAAAGTTGAACTCCTCCGCGCCCAGCAAGGCAGCAAGCACGATGTCGCGGCCGGTCTTTAGGCCGCCGTCGGTGCGCAGCACGATGCGGGAGCGGAGATCATTCAACATCAGCGTCTGCTGCACCTCGGCGACGCCGAACTCAAATGGTCCGCCGGTGCTCTTGATCGAACTGAGGGGCGAAGCGCCAGTGCCGCCGTCGTGGCCGGAAATCAGCACGACGTCGGCGTAGGCTTTGGCCACACCAGCGGCGACGGTGCCCACGCCGGCGCAGGCGACCAGCTTCACGCAGACCTTGGCGCGAGGGTTGACCTGCTTTAGGTCGAAGATGAGCTGCGCGAGATCCTCGATGGAATAGATGTCGTGGTGTGGCGGCGGCGAGATGAGCGGCACGCCGGGAACGCTGTAACGCAGCTTGGCGATGAGCGGGCTGACCTTGTGGCCGGGCAACTGGCCGCCTTCGCCGGGCTTCGCGCCCTGGGCCATCTTGATCTCAATCTCCTGCGCACTGGCGAGGTAGGCCGGAGTGACGCCGAAGCGTCCGGAGGCCACCTGCTTGATCGCGGAGCACTTCTCGTTGTTGTAGCGGGCCGGATCTTCGCCGCCTTCCCCGGAGTTGGACTTGCCCCCGATGCTGTTCATCGCGATGGCGAGGCACTCGTGGGCCTCCGGCGAAAGCGCGCCGAGCGACATGCCGGCCGTCGTGAAGCGGCGGCGGATTTCCTCAATGGGCTCCACTTCGGCGAGCGGAACCACGGTGCCCGACGGCTTGAAGTCGAGCAGGTCGCGCGGGCTGACCGGTTCCCGTTTGTTGACCGTCTCCATGTATTTCAGGAACTCCTCGCGCTGGCCCGACTTGAGGAAACGGTGGAGCGTGCCAACGACCTGCGGATTGTAGGCGTGGAACTCGCCCTTGCCGCCTTTCGCGACGCGGTAGTTGCCGCCGACGTCGAGCGCCGCGCTTTCCGGCGCGCCGAACGCGGCCTGATGCCGGCGGAGCGCATCGTGGCCGATCTGGGCGAATGCGATGCCGCCGACTTGGCTCGTGGTGCCGAGGAAGCACCGTTCAATCACCTCGGGCCCAATGCCGATGGCTTCGAAGAGCTGTCCGCCGCGATAGCTGGCGACGGTTGAGATGCCCATCTTGGCCATGACCTTGAGCAAGCCGCTTTCGATGGCCTTCCGGTAATTGGCTGCCGCCTTGTCGAAGGGGAGTTCGCCGTATTTGCCGCTCTCGACCGCGTTGCGGATCGTGTCGAGTGCGACATAGGGGAAAATCGCGCTGGCCCCGAAACCGATCAGGCAGGCGAAGTGGTGCACGTCGCGCGGTTCACCGGCTTCGCAGACCAGTGAGACCCGGAGGCGTTTGCCCTCGCGGATGAGGTGGTGATGCACCGCACCGACAACCAAGAGCATGGGCAACGGAACTAGCTGAGCAGCGGTTCCTCGGTCCGTGAGCACCAAGACTTGGCACCCGGTGTCCACCGCTTGGCTCGCCCGGGCACAGATGGCGTTCAAGGCAGCCTCAATGCCGGCTTCGCCCGCGGCGGCTGGGAAATGGCACGCCAGCACTGCCGCCGGAAAGCCGGGCACGTTCTTCAGCGCTTCCAGCTCGTGGCCGAGGAGGATCGGCGAATCGATGCGGACCTGTCGCGCGTGTTCAGGCGATTCTTCAAACCAGGAGAGCCGGTGGCCCAGCATGGTGCCGAGCGACATGACGACTTTCTCGCGGATCGAATCAATCGGCGGATTGGTGACCTGCGCGAAGAGCTGCTTGAAGTAGTCGAAGAGCAGCCGCGGGCGCTTGGACAACACGGCGAACGGGGTGTCGTCGCCCATCGAACCGACCGGTTCCGCCGCCTGCGTCGCCATCGGGGTAAGCAGGTCCTCGACTTGTTCCTGGTCCCAGCCGAACGCGATTTGCTGCGAGGTAAGGTCCAGCAGATTGACCGGCTGGCTGGTCGCGGCCGCTTGGTGAGGCGTCAGCCGGACCAAGTTTTGGGCGACCCACTCCGAGTAGGGTTGGCGGGAGGCCATCAGGCCCTTGACCTCGTCATTGTCGAGGAAGACGCCCGCCTCGGTGTCGATGGCGAGCATCTTGCCGGGGCCGAGGCGGCCCTTTTTCACGACCAGCTTTTCATCGCCGGCCACGACGCCAACTTCGGAGCCCATGACGATCAGGCCATCCTGGTAGATCTTGTAGCGGGCGGGGCGCAGGCCGTTGCGATCCAGGGTCGCACCGATGTAATGGCCGTCGGAAAACGCGACGGCGGCCGGGCCGTCCCAAGGCTCATTGAGGCAGGCGTGAAACTGGTAGAACGCCCGCAGCTTGGGATCCATGTCGGTCATGTTTTCCCACGCCTCGGGCGCCAACATCATGATGGCATGCCGGATGTCGCGGCCGGAGAGCTGGAGCGCCTCCAGCGCATTGTCGAGCGCGGCGGAATCCGAGCCGCCCGGCTGGATCAGCGGCTTGAGGGTCTCAATTTCGTCGCCCCACACCGCGGACGTCAGCTCGCGTTCGCGGGCGCGGGTCCAGTTCTTGTTGCCGAGCAGGGTGTTGATCTCGCCGTTGTGGGCGAGCATCCGGAACGGGTGTGCGAGCTTCCAGTTGGGGAAAGTGTTGGTCGAATAACGCTGGTGGAAGATCGCGAGTGCACTGACGAAGAGCGGATCCTTCAGGTCGGGATAGAACTTGGGCAACTGCGGCGCGTTGAAGAGGCCCTTGTAAACGATAGTCCGCGACGACATCGAGGGGATATAGAAACCCTCGACCTTCTCGGCGAGCGTGGCCCGTTCCGCGTGGTTCCGCACCAGGAACAGCTTCCGCTCGAACTCGTCCTGCGACCATCGCGGATCGCGACCGAGCAGGCACTGGAGCATCTCCGGCATCGTGTTGCGCGCCTTCTCACCGAGACAGCGGGCGTTGACCGGCACCGGTCGCCAGGCGAGGAAATACACGCCGTATTGCTCGCACGCCTGCTCGACGAAATGGCGGCACTTGGCGACGAGAAAGCGGTTGCCCGCCGGCAGAAACAGGAAGCCTACTGCCAAGTCTTCCGGCTGGACCGCCTTCAGGCCAAGCTTCTCCGCCTCCCGCTGGAAGAATGCCTTTGGCAGCTGAGTCAGGAGGCCCGCGCCATCACCGGTTGTCGCGTCAGCGTCGAGGGCACCGCGGTGGGACAGCGAGTTAAGCGCTTCGAGGGCGAATTCGACGATGCGATGTTCCTTTTTGCCGTTGATGTTGGCGACGAAGCCGACGCCACAGGCATCGTGTTCGAACTCGGGACGGTAGAGCGACTCGGGAACGGACGGATACGAGGTCATGTTGCAGCGCAAAGGTGGCCGCGGGAGTGGCCCGCCGGCCGGGAGGAATTCAGGGATGGAATCCCGGTGGTCGTCACGGGAATTCCGGGGCGGAAAAGGAAAACGCCTCATCATTCAGCGATGAGGCGCGCGGACCGGGAAACGGGCTGGGATGAACTCAGGGCAGTGACGTTGAACCCATCAGGAAGCGATCGCATTCCCGGGCGGCACCACGCCCTTCGTTGAAGGCCCAGACGACTAGGGATTGCCCACGGCGGCAGTCACCGGCAGCAAAGACCTTGGGAATGCTGGTGGTGAACTTGCCGTGCTCGGCCTTTACGTTGGAACGGGGGTCGCGCTCTACCGCGAGGGATTCCAGCAGCGGCTGTTCGGGCCCGAGGAAGCCCATGGCGAGCAGGACCAGCTGGGCGGGAACGATGCGGTCGGTGCCGGGAACGTCCACGGGGATGAACTGGCCCTTCTCGTTCTTGTCCCACCTAATCTCGACGAGATGGACGCCGGACACGTTGCCGTTCTCGTCGCTGAGGAACTTCTTCGCGGTGGTCAGATAGACACGCGGATCGGCGCCGAACTTGGCCGCGGCCTCTTCCTGGCCGTAGTCGAGCTTGTAGGTCTTGGGCCATTCGGGCCACGGATTGTCCTTGGCGCGTTCCTGCGGGGGCTTCGGGAGGATTTCGACCTGGACGAGGCTCTTGCAGCCGTGGCGGATGGAAGTGCCCACGCAGTCAGTGCCGGTGTCGCCGCCACCGATGATGATGACATCCTTGCCGGCCGCCGTGATGGCCGGGTCGGCCTTGTCGAGGACGGCTTTGGTGTTGCCGTGCAGGAATTCCATCGCGAAATGGATGCCTTTCAGGCTGCGGCCTTCGATGGGCAGGTCGCGCGGTTTGGTGGCGCCGGTGCAGAGCACGACGGCGTCGAAGTCGTTGAGGAGCTCCTGTGAGGTGATGTCCTTGCCGACCTCCGTGTTACAGCGGAAGGCGATGCCCTCGCGCTCCATCTGCTTGAGGCGGCGCAGCACGACCTGCTTCTTGTCGAGCTTCATGTTGGGGATGCCATACATGAGCAGGCCGCCCGGCCGGTCGGCACGCTCGAAGACGGTGACCCAGTGACCGGCGCGGTTGAGCTGCGCGGCGGCGCTCAGGCCGGAGGGGCCGGAACCGACGACGGCGACCTTCTTGCCGGTGCGCTTCTTCGGCGGCTGCGGTTTGACCCAGCCTTCGGCCCAGCCCTTGTCGATGATCGAGACCTCGATGTTCTTGATCGTCACGGGCGGGGCGTTGATGCCAAGCACGCACGAACCTTCACACGGAGCCGGGCAGACCCGGCCGGTGAATTCCGGGAAGTTGTTGGTCTTGTGCAACCGATCAAGCGCTTCGCGCCAGAGCCCGCGGTAAACAAGGTCGTTCCACTCAGGGATCAGGTTGTTGATCGGGCAGCCGCTGGCCATGCCGCTGACAAGCGACCCGTTGTGGCAGAAAGGAACGCCGCAATCCATGCAACGGGCGCCTTGTTCACGCAGCTTGGCCTCGTCCAAATGCTCGTGGAATTCATTCCAGTCGCGGATGCGCTTGAGGGCGCTGCGGTCGAGGGGCAATTCGCGGACGTAGTCGAGGAATCCTGTGGGTTTACCCATTTCTCAGTTTCGTTCGGGGTCTTAAATGGTGGTGGAACGGCGCGGGCTCAGCCGCCGCCGACGCGGGACGCATCCTTGGAGTTGGCTTCGAACGCCGCGTTGAGCGCGTCGTCGCCGGTGAGGCCGTCGGCCTTCGCTTTCTTGATTGCCGCGAGCACGCGCTTGTAATCCTTGGGCATCACTTTCACGAACTTGGGCAGGTAGGCGACCCATTCGCGGAGGATGGTCGCCGCCCGGGTGCTCTTGGTGTTGATGGCGTGGTTCTCGATCATCGCCTTCAGGGTCGCGACGTCCTCGTCGTCGAGCTTCTCGATGCCGACCATCTGCATGTTGCAGCGAGTCGCGAAGTCGCCCTTCTCGTCGAGCAGGTAGGCCACGCCGCCGGACATGCCGGCCGCGAAGTTGCGGCCGGTGGGCCCGAGCACGACCACGGTGCCGCCGGTCATGTATTCGCAGCCGTGGTCGCCGATGGCTTCCACGACGGCCTTCACGCCGGAATTGCGGACGCCGAAGCGCTCGCCCGCCATGCCGCGGATGAAGACCTCGCCGGCGGTCGCGCCGTAGAGCGCGACGTTGCCGATGATCATGTTCTCCTCCGCCGCGAAGGTGGAGCCGGCAGGCGGGAACAGGCTGATCTTGCCGCCACTGAGACCCTTGCCGAAGTAGTCGTTCGCGTCGCCCTCCAGGATGAAGGTCATGCCCTTCGGCATGAAGGCGCCGAAGCTCTGGCCGGCGCTGCCCTTGAAGGTAATCTCAATCGTGTCCTCTGGCAGGCCCGCGGCACCGTGACGACGGGTGAGTTCGCTGCCGGTGATCGTGCCGACCACGCGATTGACGTTCCGGACCGGCAGAGTGGCGCGGACCTTTTCGCCGCGGGCCAAGGCGGGTTCGCAGATGGCCAGCAACTGGGTGACGTCGAGCGACTTGTCGATGCCGTGGTCCTGAACCATCTGGCAGTATCGGCCCACTTCCGGGCCAGCTTCCGGCTGGTAGAGGATCTTGCTGAAGTCTACGCCCTTGGCCTTCCAGTGCTCAATGGCCTGGCGCGGTTCGAGGCGGTCGGTGCGGCCGACCATCTCATTGATCGTCCGGAAGCCAAGTTGGGCCATGAGTTCACGGACTTCCTGGGCGATGAACTTCATGAAGTTCACGACGTGCGCGGGGTCACCCGTGAAACGCTTGCGCAGCTCGGGGTCCTGGGTGGCGACACCGACCGGGCAGGTATTCAGGTGGCAGACGCGCATCATGATGCAGCCGAGCGAAACCAGCGGCGCGGTGGCGAAGCCGAATTCCTCGGCGCCGAGCAGCGCGGCAATGACGACGTCGCGGCCGGTCTTCAACTGTCCGTCGGTCTCCACCACGATGCGGGAGCGAAGATTGTTCAGCACGAGCGTCTGGTGGGTTTCGGCGAGGCCGAGCTCCCAGGGAATGCCCGCATGCTTGATGGAAGTCTGCGGCGAAGCGCCCGTGCCGCCATCGTAACCGGAGATCAGCACGACGTCGGCGTGGGCCTTGGCCACACCGGCGGCAATGGTGCCCACGCCGACTTCCGATACCAGCTTGACGCTGATGCGGGCCTTGACGTTGGAGTTCTTGAGGTCGTGGATCAGTTCGGCGAGATCCTCGATGGAGTAGATGTCGTGGTGCGGCGGAGGGGAGATGAGGCCGACCCCGGGCGTCGAATGCCGGGTCTTGGCGACCCACGGGTAAACCTTGGTGCCGGGCAACTGGCCGCCTTCGCCGGGCTTAGCGCCCTGCGCCATCTTGATCTGCAATTCCTTGGCGTTGACCAAGTATTGGCTCGTGACTCCAAAGCGGCCGGAGGCGACCTGCTTGATCGCAGAATTCTTCGAATCGCCCTGCTCGTTGGTCCAGGTGAAACGCTCCGGGTCCTCACCGCCTTCGCCCGTGTTCGACTTGCCGCCGACCCGGTTCATGGCGATGGCCAGCGCTTCGTGGGCTTCTTTGGAGATTGAGCCGTAGCTCATCGCGCCGGTCTTGAAGCGCTTCAGGATGGACTCGACGGACTCCACCTCCTCAATCGGGATGGCCGTAGCCGCCTTGAAATCGAGCAGGCCGCGGAGCGTTGCCCAATTCTTGAACTGCTCGTTGACGGACTTGGAGTAATCTTGAAATGCCTTGTAGTCGGCATTACGGACGGCCTTCTGGAGCTTGTGCACCGTCTCCGGATTGAAGAGGTGATATTCTCCCTCCCGCCGCCACTGGTAGCGGCCGCCGACGTCGAGCACGTTGACCCCGGACTTGCGATCGGGGAAGGCGACGCGGTGGCGAAGCTCGATTTCCTTGGCGATCTCCTCCATGCCAACGCCCTCGACCCGGGTCGGGGTCCACGTGAAATACTTGTCGACGACGGCTTCGTTGATGCCGATGGCCTCGAAGATCTGGGCGCCGCGATAGGATTGGATCGTGGAGATGCCCATCTTGGAGGCGACCTTCACGACGCCCTTGACGGCAGCCTTCACGAAATTCTTGCAGGCGGTCTTGTGGTCCACGCCGACGAGCATGCCCTGGCGGATCATGTCGTCGATGGACTCGAAGGCGAGATACGGATTGATTGCCCCGCAACCGTAGCCGATTAGCAGCGAGAAGTGGTGGACTTCACGCGGTTCGCCCGACTCGAGCACGAGGCCGACCTTGGTTCGGGTGCCCTCGCGGATCAGGTGATGATGCAGGCCGCTGACGGCGAGCAGGGCGGGGATCGCGGCATTCTTCGGGTTCACCCCACGGTCAGAAAGGATGATTATGTTGATCCCGTCTGCGATGGCCTTGGATGCGGCCTTGAACAGGTCCTTGAGCGCCTTCTCCAGGGCCTTGGCGCCTCGGTCGACCCTGTAGAGAATGGGCAGAGTGATGGACTTGTAGCCGGGCTGGTCGAGGTGCTTGAGCTTGGCGAATTCCTCGTTGGTCAGCACCGGGGATTTCAGCTCGATCAAATGGCAGCTTTCCGGAACCGGGTTCAGCAGGTTCTTCTCGGAGCCAATGGTCGTTATCGCGCTGGTGACAATTTCCTCGCGGATGCAGTCGATCGGCGGGTTGGTGACCTGCGCAAAGAGTTGCTGGAAGTAATTGTAGAGCAGTTGCGATTTGTTCGACAGCACCGCGATCGGGGTGTCGGTGCCCATGGAGCCGATCGCTTCCACGCCGTCCCGAGCCATCGGAACCATCAGCATCCGCAAATCCTCGAACGTGTAGCCAAACGCCTGCTGGCGCTGCAGCACGGTGTCGTGGCTGGGTTCCGGCAGATGCTCGGGGTCGGGCAGGGAGGCCAGTTCGATGAGGTGCTGGTTAAGCCATTGGCGATAGGGCTGTTCGCTGGCGATCTGATCCTTGATCTCCGCGTCATCGACGATGCGGCCCAAGTTCGTATCGATGTAGAACATCCGGCCCGGTTGCAGCCGACCTTTCTGGAGGATGTTGTCCGGGGCCACGTCGAGGACGCCGACCTCCGACGCCATGATCACGTGGTCGTCCTTGGTGACGTAGTAGCGCGAAGGGCGGAGGCCATTACGGTCCAACGAAGCGCCGATGCGGACGCCGTCGGTGAAGGCGATGCAGGCTGGTCCGTCCCACGGTTCCATCAGGCAGGAGTGGTATTCGTAGAACGCCTTCTTCTCGTCGCTCATGGACTCGTGGTTCGCCCACGGCTCCGGAATCATCATCATCATCGCGTGCGGAAGCGAGCGGCCGGCGAGCACCAGCAGTTCGAGCACGTTGTCGAACATGGCCGAGTCGCTGCCGTTAGGATCCACGATGGGAAGAACCTTCTGGATGTCCTCACCGAAGGCGTCCGATTGGAACAAGGCCTCGCGGGCGTGCATCCAGTTGATGTTGCCGCGGAGGGTGTTGATCTCGCCGTTGTGCGCGATGTAGCGGTAAGGGTGGGAACGCGCCCAGCTCGGGAAGGTGTTCGTGCTGAACCGGGAGTGGATCAGCGCGAGCGCCGTCTTCATCGCCGGGTTCTTCAGTTCCGGGAAATACTTGTCCACCTGCTCGGTGAGCAGCATGCCCTTGTAGACCAGGGTGCGGCAGGAAAGGCTGCAAACATACCAGAAGCCCGCACCGTCCTTCGTGGAACAGCGGATCTCCGTGTAGGCCCGCTTGCGGATGACATAGAGCTTCCGCTCGAAAGCGAGGTCGTCCTTCAGGTCGGCGGCGCGGCCGATGAACACCTGCCGGACATGCGGCTCCGACGCCTTCGCGGTCTCGCCGAGGGAACTATTGTCGGTCGGCACCGTCCGCCACCCGAGGAAATCCTGGCCCTCGGAGTTGACGATTTTCTCGAAGGTCTGTTCCAGCTTGCGGCGCTGCCGGGGGTCGGGCGGGAGATAGATCATCCCGACGCCATATTCGCCGGCGGGGGGCAGCGTGATGCCGGCTTTTTGGGCGGCTTCCACAAGAAATTCATGCGGCATCTGGATGAGGATGCCGGCGCCGTCGCCGGTATTGGCCTCACAGCCACAGGCCCCTCGGTGGTCGAGGTTCCGCAAAATCTGCAGGCCCTGCTCGACGAGCGCGTGGGATTTGACGCCCTTGATGTTGGCGACAAAACCGACGCCACAGGCGTCATGCTCGAAATCGGGCCGATACAGCGAGTTCGGAACGGACGGATACGAATTCATGTCTCTGAGATAACGGATGCGCGGAATCACTGGCCCACGCTTGCAACCCGGCGAGCGTATGGGGTGCGTTTCCTGCAACGCAAAGGGTTTTTGCGGTTGAACCATGCCGGTCGCGCGAAGGTTTCTGGAAGCGACAAATCCGCATCGGCAACTCGTAGGCTCACCGTCCCGCCACCTGAACGAATGTGATGGAGAATCCGGCCTCCAGCTCCAGCAGGTCCGCCTTGCGGCCGGCGGCCTCGATTTCCGCCTCCAGAGCGCCGTGCCCGGAGACGGCACCCCGCCACCCGGCTTCGCGCCGCGATAGGGCAACCTGGTTGACCGCTTGGATATGGCGCCGGTCCAGGCCATCGGCGATGCGCAGGATCGCGGCGAGCCGGCTCACCCGTCGCCGGTCCCAGTCGTCGAGGGCCGCATAGGGCTCGTGATCCCGCGCGGGCAGCGATTTCCGGTGATAGCGGGCGATCTGGGCGATCAATTCCACGGAGTGCCGGGTGAGGCCAGGCCACGGGTATTCCCGGATCATTCGCGCGGACGCTTTGTGATGTCCGGCGCCGTCAGGCTGAGTTTGGGACCAACCGATGTCATGCAAGGTCGCTGACGCCTCCAGGATCAGACGTTCACTAGGGCCAAAACCGTGCCAGGAATGCAGGTCGTCAAACAGGCTCAGGGCCAAGCAAGCGACATGAAGGGTGTGGGTGGGTTCCGTTTCAAACCGGCCCAACAACTCCGTCATCCCTTGGCGCAAGGCGGCTTCGTTCACGGTTGGGCCAAGGCGGCAAAGCGTAGCCCCCGAGTGCTGACGCTGAGTTCTGGAAAACCGAACACGAGGAGGACCGCCTCGTAGATCGCCGCCCCGGTCAGGATGACGTCCGCACGCTCTGGCGGGAGGCCGGGCAGTTGACGTCGCTCGGCCAACGGCAGCGACCAAAGTCGCTCCACCAAGGCGGACAGTTCCGGCTGGGGGAAACGGGTTCCTTCTACTAGGTCGCGGTCAAAAGCAGCCACCCCGGCCTTGATCAGGGCGAGGATTGAAGTGCTGCCACCGACGCCGAATACCCGTTCCGGCTGCCCATTCGCCAACGCCGGTTCCAAGGTCGGTGCCACCTCGCGTCGCATGAAATCAGCGAGTGCAGCCCGGGCCCGGGCCAGGTCGGTTGGGCTGGGCGCGTCGCCCGGCTGCAACTGTTCGAACAGACGGACGCTGCCCAACTGAAAGCTCTGTCGGAATTCGGGCCGCCCCTGCGAGCCAAGGATGAACTCGGTGCTGCCTCCGCCGACATCGAGAACCAGCATCCGCGAATGGTTCAGGCCCGGCGCGGAGCCAACGCCGGCGAAAGCCCACTCTGCTTCGATGTCGCCGCTGATCACTTCCACGCGCACGCCGGCGGCGGATTCCAGCGCGGACAGGAGGTCGTGTCGGTTCTCCGCATCCCGCGCCGCGCTGGTGGCAATCACCCGGACGGTGTTGGTTCTGTGGTCGCGGGCTAACGCGACAAAGCGGGCGACAGCCGCCGCCGTGGCGGCGATGGGACCAGGTTGGAGGCGGTGGGTTTCGTAGAATCCGCGACCGAGCCGAGTCTGCTCGCTGGTTTCGAGCAAGGGCGTCACCACGCCGTCTGGCGACACGTCGCCGACCAGGATTTTCACGGAATTGGTGCCGACGTCGATGATGGCACGGCGGTGGGAGGCGCAACTCACAGGCGTCAGTGGAGCGAAGGTAGCCCCGAACGGTCGAGCGGTTTCCGGTTACGTTTCCGGCACAGGGCTCAACCACCTGAGCGCGCGAGCTCAGCGGGCGACTGCACGGAAAAATCGGGCGGTAGAGTCCGCAGGCAGGGGGAAATTCAGCACGGCCGGGCCGGTGTTCGTGGCCTGCGCGGTCCAATTGGTGAAATCCGGCGAGGCCTCGAGCACCCAACCCCGGGTGGAATCGGTGGTGAACTCAAGGCGAATGCCTTCGGTGGAAACTCGCGGGGCGGCAAACGAAAACGGAATTGCGGTGCCCGCGTCCGCCCGCCCCGGCGAGCCGTCGGTAGCTTGGCTGGCGCGCCAATAGGCTGGGCTGTTCAGGTCCGCCCCGATGCCGCGGGGGACCAAGGAATGCCCGCCGCCATCCGCCAAGGTCGGCCACGGTTCCGAGTCGTCGTAACTCACGCTGAAAATCACTTCGCCGCCGGCAGAAGCCTTGAGGGTCAAGGTTTCGCCGCCGTTGGCGAGGTTTCCGGAAAACGGGCCGAGGACCTGCTGTGTGTCAGCCAAACGGTGGTAGGCCAGGAAGCCCGGGCGGTTGGTGGTGCCGATCAGCACTGCGTAGGCCAAGGGGGACAGCAGGCTGTTGGTGGGAAACGTGAAATCGATTCCCGCGGTGAAGTTTGCTCCGTCCAACCGCAGCGTCTCAGTGGGGCTGCCGTTGTGCATTTCCAGGAACTCGAAGCCGGCACTGACGGGGTTATACATTACTTCCGTCAGCTTGAGGTGGGTGACCAAGGCGGTGCCGTTGTCCGGTTCGCCCGCGGTGAACTCGACCGGGGCCGACCAATTGCTGGTCCGGCCCTCCGCATCGGTATGGCGAACGCGGGCACGATAGAGGCGGCCGACCCGCAGCGCTTCCTGGGGAAGCGCGATGGACTCCGTTTCGGTCCCGAGCTCGGGGCTCTCCCACACCGGCGTGATTTCGTAGGGCAGCGGGGCGTCGGGTCGGTGAGCGGGATGGTCCGGGCGGGTGACTTCCGCGACCCGGAACTTCACGGAACCGAACGCGGCGGCGCCGGCGAATCGCGAAGCTTGCACAGTCAGGCGATTGACCGGAAATCCCGCGGGACCGGCATAGGCCAAGGTCGGCCGCTGCGGGCGGTCCGGTTCCCGGCTCATGGTGTCGAGCGAGAAGGTGGCATTGGTGCCGCGGTAGCCGATGTATCGCTTCATCCATTCGGCGGCGCCGGCGAACGATTTGGTGACGCCGGACGCGAGCGGGAACTGGTAATATCGTCCTTGGCCCGCCTTGCTGGAATTGACCAGGCCGCTGGCCATGACCGGATGGTAATCCCACTGCGCCCGGTCGGCATCGACCAAGGAGGTGGCATTTGTGCCGCGAACCAGGCGGACATATTCGTCCACCAACCGATGGGCCTCGTCGCCGTTCCAGAGTAGGTCGCGGATCTCGCGGACTCGGTTGCGAAATTCCCGGGAAAGGTTGGGATAACGCGGTGAGGTAAGGCTGAAATTGGAAAGGACCCGGCTCTTGAACGGTTCGTCGCCACCCTGCTGACCGCTGCGATACATGCTGTCGGCCCAGGTTAGGTCGAGGTCCCAGACAATGGTCATCCATTGGCCGTTGTCCGGCTGGTGGTAGAAGAAGTAGTTCTTTCCGTCCGCAATGTCGTAGTGGTGGATCGCCTGCACGATGGCCTGGTAATTGTAGTAGGCCGGCAGGTTGAAATTGGTCCGCCACCACTGTTCTGCCAGGCCGTCCAACTGGTTAAGGTAGGCGCCTTGGAACGCATTCAGATCCGATTCGTCCACCGGACCATCGGGCCCTAGATTGTTGGCGTCGCCGCCACCGCCTTCCATCTTGTAGAGGTTTCCGTCCGGGAGCCCATGCTCGTCGAGGAAACGCCCGTCCGGCTGTTCGAGGGCGAGATAAAGTCCCCAGAAGTCTCCACCGAATTGGTCGGTGGGATTGACTTCTTCCGCCTCGTCGATGATCCGCAATTGGACGAAGGCGGTGTTCATCGCGGGTTGGCCGGCCAGTTGGAACAGGCGGAAGCCCACGCTTTCGAAAAGACCCTGCTCACCGCGGAATCCGTAGTCGCCCTGCTGGATGCAGGCGCCGAGGTTCAGCTTGGTCCACGGCGTGGCGAGCTTGCGGCCCCAATTGTCGCGGGGTTCGAAGTCGTGGCCGCGGTTGAAGTCGAACTTCCACATGTTTTTGCCCATTGCGTAACGCCAAACTCCGCCACGGGGGCGCATCCGAATGTGATCATACACCTTGCCATCGTAAACGAGCGTCGCGTTCCAGAAATACTCGTCCCCGTGCGACCGGTCGCGCCACGTGCAGTCCTCGACGGAAGTCTTCTTGGCGATGAGGTGATAGGCGGGCAGACGGTTCATCTCGTTGGTGCCCACGGTAAACTGGGCTCCGAGGGCACCGGCCGCGCCGGGCCTGACGGAACCGCTCCACGCGGGAACGCCGTCGTAGACGAACAGGGCGAAATTCGGTTGCGGATCGTCGGGGTAGGGGACCCGGACTTCTGCGCCCTGCTGATCGCGCGCCTTGATCCGGTAACGGATCAGGTTGCGGTGGCGGATGAGCTCCGACGGCAGCGGTGCGACGAAGGTGTTGGTATCGGCGGCCGTGCGAACCATGGGCAGCGTCGTCCAAGTGGTCTGGAAAGCGCTGTCGGCGATCTCCAGGTAGTTGCCGGGCGTCACGAGTTGGTATTCCAGCTCCACTCGGCCGACCCCATCGGGATCGGTGATGCGGGCGGAGATCAGGAGCGGGACACCGGAAGAGGGTTCCTTGGGCGAATGTTCGACCTGCCGGATGGCAGGCGGGGCGTTGGTCGCGAAGACAATGTTTTGCCGCCCCGGCGTCGGACCGCGGGTGCCGAGCCGTTCAATTGCAGACAACCGCGCGTCAAAATAGCAGTCGGAACTGTTGCCGAGGCTGATGTTGGCAACTTGGACTGCGATCACATTCGTGCCAGGCCGCAGCGCGCCCGCAGGGATCGGCACCTCGAAAGTCGCATATACCTCGTCGTCGGGACCGCCAGTGTTGGCGGTGGCGTCAAATGAGACCTCGCCGGTTGGCATGCCCACGTCCAGGAGTGGGGTGCCGTTGAGCCAGAGTTTGAAGCCATCGTCATACAGGGCCTGCACTCGCAGGGCTCCGATTTGGGACGGGTCGGCTAAACCAAATTCCTGCCGGAGGAAAAACTGGGTGTAGTGGCCGGCCATGTCGTTGAGCACCGTCGCCGCGACTGGCTCCGAATTGTCATAGCCGACGGGCGCGGTTCCGGTTTCCCAGCCGGAGTCGTCGAAGCTGGTGGTGCGCCAAGCATCGGATGGCACCGATGCTTCACTAGTGCCGCGCTGGAATCGCCACACTTGGCCAGCTACGACCAAAGGGATCGTGGTCGGTGTGACGTCACCCATGACGGACGCCCGCCAATGGCCCCCCAGGGAATTGTCCAGCGAAGGGTGAATGAGTTCGAGCGAGTATCCCGGGGCGTCACCGACGGTGGGCCACGGAAAACCCAGGCGGTAATCCACGTCGTCCACCACAGATCCGCTGACATCCCGGAGCGCGACCGTTTCGCCGTCACCAGAGAGGCGACCTGTCCACGGCCCCAAGGCATCGGCCACGGCGAACTTTCGCGCCAGCGAGGCGGGATCGGCGCCGATCACGAGGAATCCGCCGGCGGGAATCTGAACACCTGAACCGAAGCCAAATTCGACTCCTCCGGAGATTCGCCAGCCCGAAAGATCGACGGTGTGGGCCCCGGCGTTATGCAGTTCGATGAACTCGACCCGCTCCTGCTTGATGTCCGGTGACGGGTGGAGCTCGTTGATTACCACCTGCCCCTGTAAATGGGAACAGGCAGCCGCGATGGCCAGATACCGGAGCTTCATGCACCGACATTGCGGCCGGTTACCCCCTTGGGCAAGTGACCCGCTTGATCAGCCGCTACGCTGAGCGAAGTCAGAGGAGGTCTTTAAGCAGAGCCTGTTCGGCGGAACGGAGGCGCTTGAGGTTAACCAACCGGGCGGTTCGCCGGGCGAGTTCCCGCTGGTCATTGGCGGCCAGCACCAGGGCATGGACCACCTGAAGGCGAGGGTTGAGGTCTTTGGGAGCAATGCCCGACGCCTGAACCAGTTCAAACGCCTTGGCGTTCCGTCCCATTTTCATTTCGGCAAAGGCGAGGCCGTAGCGCCAGGTCGGGTTGGAGGGAGCCCGTTCGCTCAATTTTCCAAAGGTCGCCAAGGCTTCGGGAACTTCCTCGCCGGCGACGAGGTTGGCCCAAGCATATTCGCCAGCCACTCCGGGATCATTTGGAAAGGCCCGAGCTAGCCGACCCGCCAAAGCGCGGACCTGAAATAGGTCCTCCAGCGAATTGAGCAGCCGAAGCGATTGCCGAGATGCCTCGATGGCGGCCCCGGGATCGTTCGCGATGCGTTGGTAAATGTCGACTGCGACATCCGGTAAGCCGGCCGCTTCCGCCTGTTCCGCGAGAATCTTGGCATCAATCAACGGCACCTCTTTCACGCTGCCGAGGCTTCGAAACTGAGCCTCCGCTTCGGACCGGCTGCCTTTCGCCATGGCGAGCCGCGCCCGAAATCCGGCAGAAAGGACCTTGCCGATCGAATTCTCCGCGCCGACAAGAAAACTGTCGAGTTGGTCCCATTTGCCGGACGCAGCCAATACGGCAGCATAGAGTGGCGCGACGCTGAGATTCGTCTGGGCGATTTTCGCAGGCACGGTCGCAAGGATGGGGGCGAACTGCTTGCCGCTGGCGGCCCAGCCGACGACCGTGGACAGTCCGATTCCGGAGTCTTCACCCAAGTAACGGGCCAATGCTTCGGCGACGACTTCAGGGGCCTTGTCCGGCGTCTGACGTCGCCGCAGGTCGTAGATCAGGATTTCGTCGGCTAGGCTGCGATTGGTCCGATTTTGGAGCTGCCGTTGCAGCACCACCATCTCCGCCTTGGTGAGGTTCGGTGATTGCGCGATGCGGTTCTGGGCGGCATCGCGTTCGGGCAACTGGCTGATCGCCAGGGCAAACAGGAGTTTTCGTCCTTCGTCTTGGAATTTCGCACCTCGCGGGTCATCAATCAGCAGTGACCCTAGCGTGAATTGGAACCACGTGTTCGTCGGGTTGGCTTTGAGCGCAAATGCCGCCGACTTGATCGCCCTTTCAACGTCCTCGGCCAACAAATGGTTTTCCACCAGATATTTTAGGGCGACGACGTCGTTGCTATTGGCCTGGAGCATTTGCCGAATCACATCCCGGGCCGGACCGAGGCGTTTTGTGGCATGAGCCAACTGGAGCAAGTTGGTGCGGTCGCTCAACCCGCCTTCTGGGGTTGCGAGCAGCATCTGGTAATAATTGATCCCGGCAGGGTCGCTGCGAAGGCTGCAATATTGAGCTGCGGCTCGGAGCACTTCGGGCAGCTTGGGGGCCATGGCCAAGGCCGTCTTGACCTTTAATCCCGCCGTCTCCAATTGCCCTTTCCGCATCGCGGACATCGCCTCGACCGCATTCTGGCGACCGCGCGCGAGCTTGATTCGCGGGTAGAGAAACTTGGCCGCGATTCCGAGGATTAGGACTGCGACGGCAATCCCGCCGACTGCGATCAGGAGTCGGCGATTCTTGTTCGGCCGGGCGCCACCGCGGTTTTTTGCCTTGGGGTCAGTTTGACCGCTGGGGGCAGAGTCGGGCTGGTTCATGAATTTGGCTTAGCGTGCCCCGGATTCCGGCTCGGGCGCGTTCTTGTCCCACGCCACCACGTCGGAAAACAGTTTCTCCACCAATGCGGGAGTCGGTTCCGGTTCGGAGCGATACGGCACGAAAAACGAGAGGATTTCAATCCCCATCAGGTGCCGGCTGCTGGGGTAGGGATGATACACCTCGGGCAACGCGGTCATCTTGTTGGAGTAGTCCATTTCCACGGCTTTGCCGTTTCGCCAGACGCCCCAGACCGAGAGGGCCTTGAAACCCTGGCGCTCGAATCGGAACACGTAGAAATCTCGTGGTCGGCCCAGCAGATTTAGGGTCACCCGTTCCACTTCGCCGAATTGGGTCCAGCCGGAGCCGGGCATGCAAATATCGGGCCGGTGATGCAAGGCGACCTTGCTCATGGGCGATGGGCGCCAGAAGAGATGGCTGACATTGAATCCCGACTCCAGCGGGGCCAATGGTGTCCGGCGGCGAAGCTGCTCGTGGTCCGTGCAGCCGAGGGCTCGAACGACCGTTTCGTCCATCTCGACCGCCTCGTTGCCAGATTCCTTGTCCATTTTCAGGGCGAGGTAGGGCTTGGTCTGGGGGGAAACGGTCAAGGTCAGCGCGAAATACCAAGCATGCACCGCAATGAACGATAGGGCCGTGATCGCCGCCAAGGGTTGGAAGTTGGGCAGCCGATGCCACCGCAAGCCTCCGACCTTGGCCCGCCAATCGGAAAATCCTGCGGGCCACGGGGCGATGTTCTTGCCCTCGAGTAGCTTGCCGGTCAGCCAGATTAGGATGTAGAGCGAATACATTGCCACATTTCCGGCCAAGTCATGGGCCTTGTGCATGGCATCGGGGCCCTGATGTTCGGTGACCCAGCAAAGGTAAAAAGTTCGACAGAGATTGCTGAGCAGCGCCAACGAGATGCCGGTGCCGACCAAAACCGCCCGTCGGGCCCGGCTGATCATGAGCAGTTCGCCCACCGCCAAGCTGACCATCAACCCCGATTGCAACGAGCGGATGCCGCTGCACGCCTCCACGATCCCGACCGTGCCCTTGGTCAGGTGGAGGACCGCGCCCTCCAACTGGACTGGCACGCCCAGCCACAGGAGAATTTCGGTTACCACCGCGGCCACGCCCTGCATCAGTCCCTGCTGGAGCGGAATGGCAATCTTCGCTGGCCACGGAACCGCCGTAAGGAAGAACAGGATCGGAAACATCACCAAAACCATCAGCTTCCGGCCGCCCAGCCACCATGCGCCCAGCAACGAGAAGAACACCTTCGCCAGGTTTATGCCCCACAGCACAATGCCGGACTGGTGATATTCAGCCCGGTAAACTTCGAGTGGAAAAAGCCCAAGCCCAATTGCGGCGAGCAGCCAGGGTGAAACCTTGGAGCGGATACGTTGCTCGTCGCGGCTGATTTCGGTCCAGAACTCCGGCGTCTGTTCCGCCAAACGGCGCCAAAGGAAGAAGAACATCAGGAACGGCACCACCCAACCGTAGGAGTAGTTCGGGTCCAGTTCCCAGAAGGGGATGCAGACGATGATCGACCACGCCCAAAGGATCGCTTCCAGCGTCGTGAACGCCCAGTTGGACCAGATGGGCGCGAGCGGGCGGCGACCGGCCGGAGCGGCTGAGGATTGGGCGGAAGCGTCGTTCATCGGGGGTGGTGGTAGCGCAGGCGGACCTTGGCGGTCAAATGAAGTGGCCGCCAATGCCCTGAGGGCATCGGCAGCCGCATGGCCGACTTGAGCGGTGAAGCTGTCTAGTTCTTGTCGAGATACTCGATCAGATTCCGCAGTTCCTGCTTCGTCAGCAGGTCGCCAAATCCGTCGGGCATGCCACTGAGTCCCTTCTCCCGGTTCGCGATATCGGCCTTCTTGATCTTCACCAACCCATCTTCCGGGGAATTCAATTCCAGCACTTCAGCGTTCTCGGATTTGATGACCCCGGCGTAGGCCGTTCCGTTTTTCAGGTTCACCAGCACCGTTTCAAATCCCTGCGCGATGGACGCGTTGGGGTGAACGATCGACTGGAGAACATATTCCAAACCCTTCTTGGCGGCCAAGCCGGTCAGCTCCGGGCCGACTTCACCGCCCTCGCCGCCTACCTTGTGGCAACGCACGCAACTGACCTCCGCCTTCTCAAAGAACACCTTCTTGCCGTCGTCCGCATTCCCGCCGGCAAGGGTGATTTTCCAGGGGGTGGTGTCGAAATCCGATTTCTTGGCGGTGGTGGCGGTCCATTTCTCCACCAGCGCCTTGAGGGCCGGCCGGGCGGACGCCGAATCCAGCACGTCCAAGTGCAGCTCGGCAGGAAGTTTCGCGGCTAGCAGGTCGTCCATCCATTTGCGGGCCAGCTCATCGGCGGCGGTTCCGGGAACTTTGGCCAAGGCCGCCAAGGCGCCCTGCTTCTCGGATACCGAACCCGAAGCCAGCACGCTTGCCAGCTTGGCGGTCGGGTCGGCGGTGACGCCGGCTGCCGCGGCCGCGACCGGCGGTGCGTCCACGGACAGTTTCAATGCCGCCTTGCGGACGAATTCCTCCTCGTCGTTCTGCGCCGCGGCCAAGGCAGGGGCATATTCCGGGGTCTGGAGTTTCGAGAGCGCCGTCAACGCGGTCGTGCGGCTGCGGGCCGTGGCCTGTTTGTCGGCAACCAGCTTGGACAACGCGGCGGATGCCTCCTTGACCTGCAATTCACCCGCCGCCGTCGCGGCGGCTTGCCGAATCCGGTCCGGCGCCGTCGCGAGCAATCCGCTGACCACGGGCTTCACGGCCTCGCCCGGCACTTTCGCATCGCGGGCAAATGCCGTCGGGCGCCACAAGCCGCTGATGCGGTCACGCCCGCCGTTCTTCGGCCAGGCGGCGAGGGCTTCAAGGGCTTCGGCGCGCTGTCCTTCGCTGCCGGCGTCGCGGGTGGCGAAGTCGGCGAGGGCCTTCGCGGTTTCTTTGGTCCCGAAGCGGTAGTTCGCGTTCACCACCCGGCGAACGAGCGCGTCGTCCTTGTTGGCGAACGGCTTGGCGATCAAGGCCGCGAGATTGTCCATCGCGCCCGGGATCGGTTCGTCGTTGATGGCCCGGGCGGCCTCGGTGACCAACTTGGGGTTGGCATCCGTCAAAAAGCTGACGATTTCATTCCTCTGAAGCCGGCGCATGGCCAGCAGGACGCCCATGCGGACGGAGTCGTTGGCATCCTTAGCGGCGGACTGAAGGGCATCGAAGTCGTTGCTGGCAACTAAGGCGGTCACCGCCGCGTGCCGCAGGTGTGGGTCCTGGTCGGCATTGGCCTTGAGCACGGCGAAGATTGCCGGCAGCGCCTCACGCCGCCCCAGCTTGCCCAGCGCAATCGTTCCCAACGCGCGGACGTGGGCATCGTGGTCAGTTGTGAGCTTCACCAGGGCGTCGTAGCCCGGCTGATACTTCGCGTCGCCCAGCAAGCGGGCGACGTTCGCCCGGATATGGGCTTCCTGGTCGCCGGCCAGGGCAACCAGCGTTTCCAAGGCTTCCGATTTGGCTCCTTCCTTCGTGGCCCGGGAGGCCTGCGCGATCTGCCCCAGGCCCCACAGCGAGTGGAGCCGCGCATGCAAGTTGCCGCCGGATTTGGCGAGTTTGGCGAAGGCGCCGGTCTGCTTTTCACCACGGCCGGCGAGTTCAAACTGGGCAGCCTGCCGAACCCGGTAGTTCGCATGCGCGAGCAGCTTCAGGAGTTCGCCGTCCTTCTTCGCGGCGAAGTCCGAGGCCAGCAGCTTCTGTGTCTCCTGCACGATCGGGGCACCGATCGTCTTCGGGTCATACATCCGATAGATGCGGCCTTTGCCGACTGGTTCCCAGCCGTCCACCCAGTCGAGCACCCAATAGGCTCCGTCCGGTCCCCAGGTGCCGTCGGTGGCCTCCACCGCCCAGATCATCTTTTTGTCCTCGACGATCTCGAAGCTCGCGCCCTTGGGCTGATGCTTGAACTGCATGATGCCCGAACCGCTGCCGCTGCCCCGGAAATCGCACAGCGTGAACGTGCCCTGCCATTCCGCCCCCAGGCCGGTGCCTGGATAGTAGGCGTTGCCGCTCGGGCCGGCGGTGATGTTCTTGATCGGCGGCGTGATGTAGGCCGGGTGCGATTCGTTCTGCGGCGCCCACATCTTTTCCATATTCCACGGGCCGCGGGGCATCGGGGCGTCGGACCGTTCGATGAATTGCCAGCCAATGCGCCAACCGCTGTCGCCGCCTTCGATCAGGTAAGTCCAACGGGCCTGGTCGCCGCCGTCGGAGTTGTTGTCGCCGGTGAACAGGTTGCCCCATTCGTCGAAGACCAGTTCCTGCGGGTTCCGCAGACCCTTGTAGACCATCTCGATGTTCGAACCGTCCGCATTGCAGCGGAATACGGCGCCGCAGTCGGGCGTGCCAACCTCGCCGTTCGGCGTCTTGAGGACCGATGCCCGGTCGCCAATGCTGAAGTAGAGTTTGCCGTCCGGTCCCCACGTCAGGCCGTGAAGGTCGTGGCCCAGGAAACCCACGCGCACGCCGTGGCCGTAGCTGATGCTGCGGCGCGAATCGGCCACACCGTCGAGGTTCTCGTCGCGCAGATGCCAGACATTCGGGATGTTGGCAAAGAAGACGTCCTTGCCCCGGGCCAGCACGCCGGAGGCGACGCCGTCGAGGGGCGTGGCGAAGTTCTCGGCGAACACCTTCGACACCGTGGCCTTGCCAGCGCCGGTTTCGTCGCGCAGGTAGCGGACGCGCTCGGTGTTCCGGTAGTAATCCTTCATGCCCTCCTCGCCGAGGTGCCGTTTCATCATCATCAGCCGGTCATCGACCGACTTGCAGGCGAGGTCCTCATCCAGCCAGGGCATTATGCCACGGATGTCCGGCACGCCGCGCCAGGCGCGGAAGGACTCGGCGACGAACACCCGGCCGTCGTTGGCGATGTCGAAGGCGACGCCATGCGCGACATCCGGCTCGGTGGCCCAAAGCTCTACCTTCCAGCCCGGCGGCACCTGGAACCGCTTGATGTTCTTTTCGCCCTCGTCGGAACGCGGCGCGAGCTTGGGCGCCTCAAAGCTGCCCTGCGGCCCGAGTTTGTGCTGGGCAAAGGCATGGGTGGCGGCGGAAACGGCCAAGGCGCCAAGCACGGCACGGCGCAACAGGGTGCGAACGGATTCAGGCATAAAAGACGCGGGACGATATGGTCGGCCCGTTTCCATGCAAGGCGCGGGTTTGTGTGGCTGGCTTCGTCCAGCCCGTGCCCCCGGCGACGGCTGATCGCCGTTCCGTCGCGCTGGTTCACCCGGCCGCTACGGCTCTACCCGGCGGCTGGGGCGATCAGTCGCCCCGGTAGCGGCAGCGGGCGGCAGGCCGGGGCGGGTCGCCTCCGTCCGGCGATTGTCGCGGGCGGAGTCTTGGCTCGGCGAGGACCGCGCTCCGGCCGGCTCCGTGAGCACGGACCGCGTCCCCAACTCGACCGGCAGCATGCCTGGGGGCCGGAATAAGGCCGCCAAATGGTAGCGGCCAAACTCCGGGAACGCTGCGTCGGACCGCTGCACCGTGCCCGGTCCATGCACGATCCACCAGGTGGACTCGGGACCGAAATACCACAGCGGATCATACAGCTCCCAGGTGAGCACAGTGCCGGGCAGACGGTAGCCGACGGTGAAATCCAGGATCGTCTCGTTCGTGGATTTGAGGCGCCAAAGCTGCTCGATGCGGCGTTCGTCCAGTTCGCTGCGCAGGCGCAAGGCGCCCAGACGGTGTTTTGCCGTCGCGCCCACCGGTGTTTCGCCGGCGGCACTATCTCCGGCGTCGGGCGACTGGACGGGCAGTTCGAGGAAGCTCCGGGCGAACAGCGGATCGCGGGGCAGCTCGGCGCGGTGGCCAGTCTGGGCCGCAGCGGTGGCGGCGACGCCCAGCAGAGCGATCAAGCCGAACCAACGGCGGAGTGGTAGCCGGTGGGAGTCCATGACGGTAGCTACGCGGGTGGGTGCGGCCTGGCAATCCAGGAATGGTCGGTGCGGAACTCCGCTTACGCGTCATTCCGGCGTTGGCGGGCCGAGCGGGAGGCCTCAAAGGCGACTACGGGCATGGCGCGAACCTCGGGGCACCTGCTAACGCAAGAGGGGCCGTTCAATCCGAGAATGTTCGGACACGCGGAGGCCTGACTGCAACGTAATCAGCTCGCCTGCCTCCAGCACTCCACCGCCGCCCCCGGTTTCACCCTCGCTTAATTCCAATGACTCCAAGGCGCAGCGTATGGGCGGGCAGCAGGGTCACGACAGTGCAAAGAGCAAAGACAGGGCTCCGCCACCAAACCACCCCAACAAACCAAGCATCCACAAAGCGATCTGCGTCGCCTTGGCACCGCGCTTCTCCGGTAATCGGATAAGTTGGAAAATGACCGCCAGCGAAAGAAAGCCGCCGCAATACGGGAACAATCTCCAAGCAAATCTCAAACAACTCGCCTCAGATGGTCGGGCTATCGCGCCGGTGAATGGGCCGGAAACGGTCAGTAATGTGGCTGCAAAATTGTGGTTGTCGCGCCAATCAGATGGCGACTGGTGAATCAGGGCCCAGAGGGTCAGAGTGCTGAACACGGCAGCGAACGCCAAAAGAATGAAAAAGTGAACCTTCCGGAATTGGTTGGCGAAAATGCTCATACCCCACGGGCACAACTGTGGCCTAAACACGCAAGCTCAGCGACTCGGCTCCCAGAACGCGAGGACTGCAACCAAGACGCCCCCACCGGCCGAGATGCCATGAAGGATTGTGTGGCCCGGCGGAGACTCGCATTCGGGCCGAGAGACGAATACCGATGCAACGCTGCGTCACACCCGGACTGCAACCGCAACCGCGGCCGCTGGCAAGCGCGGTGAACGGCTCCGGAACCCTGTGGCGTGCGACTTGGGCCGAGCAGCGGCGGATTTGCCCCACGGCTTTCGAGGCCGCACGGCGGGCCTCGGATGCGAAATGACGCTTGTCGGGTGACTCCAAGGCGGTTCCCTTCGCGGCGGAAACCGATGCCGACCTCCCCTTGGCTTGTCGCCCTGAAGCTGTTCCTGCCGTCCTGGAACTTCTTCAACGACTTCACGGCGGTCCCGACGATGGAATTCGCGGTCGTCGGCTCCGGGGACACCGTCGGTGACTGGCGGCCGATGTTCGGGGCCAGTGCCACCCCGCGGTGGTGGCGAATGGGGTTCAACCCGCAGGGCAACCTCGAGCTGCTGGAGCAGACCCTGGTGGAGCGGGCCGCCGAGGAATTCCGCGGGCAGCCGCCTGCCACCACGGATACGCGCGACGGCACTTATCCGAGCCTGGTCCGACTGGCGCGCGGGCGGATTGCCCGGCTGGGCGTGCCGGTCGACGCCGGGTTCCGATTCCGGCTCGTGCTGCGGGAACCGGGGCGGAAAGAGGAAATCATTTTCACCTCACCCGTGCTCGCGGTCGGAGGTCCCGGCCGATGAGCCCGGAAGAACTTCAGCTCGCGGTGACGGTCTCGCAGCGCCTGCTGGGCGCGGGGATGGCGATCCAGTCCGTGGAGTTGCTCGCCACCCGTGGCCTCTACGGGGCCGACGGTGCGCTGGCCGGGCGCGACGTGACGCCGGGACTGGTGCTGCGCCTCGCCGGGGCCGCGTGGTTGCTGCTCGCGCCGATCACGTTGGGTTCGCCCTTCGCGTGGCTGAGCCACGGACTGATGCTGGCGAGTTCGATCTGGCTGACCGTCCGGTCGCGCGGGCCGGTGTGCGGCGGCAGCGACAGCATGTTCTTCCAGGTCCAACTGGGCCTGTTGGTGGCCCAGCTCGGTTTCCTCGGGCCTGCCGCTCCGCGAATCGGCCTCGGTTGGATCGCGGCGCAAAGCGTCTTGTCCTACTTCCTCGCCGCCGTGTCCAAGGCGCGCAACCGGTCGTGGTGGAACGGGCGGGCGTTACAAAATCTCTTTGCCTCGACCGGGCCCTACGCGCTGATCCCCGCCGTCCGCCCATGGGCCGGGAACGTCTCCCGGTGCCGCTGGCTGGGTTGGACCGTGGTGCTGCTCCAGTTGGCCGCGCCGGCGGTGCTGGTGCTGCCGCCGGAGGGCAGGTGGGTGCTGATCGCGCTATTGGGCGGCTTCCACCTGACCAATGCGTTTGTGATCGGGCTCAACCGGTTCGTCTGGGCGTGGTTCGCCACCTATCCCGCGTTGCTGGTCGTGGGTCGGTAGGTGAGCCGACCGGGAATGCCGGGCTTGCCGTGGGGCGAGGTGCTTCCCAGACTGCTGCCGCCGTCCAAAAACACCGCGCTCCCATGCTTCGTCCCCGCAAGAAATACACCGTTCACGACCTCCGGCAGCTCAAGGGCAAACGCGTCCTCACGCACATCCACGTCAAGTCGCCCGAGGAAGCGGCGGCGGCGGAGCAGGCCGGCGTGGATTTGATGAGCTGCAGCTTCGACTGCCCTGAGGCGCAGGTGCGGCTGCCGCTCCTGGTGGCCGCCGCGCCGACGAGCTTCCTGTCCGGCGCCACCCCGCACGGCTTGGCCTCGCCCGAGGAAGCGATCCGCGTCGGCTTCCGGGCGCTCGAACTGGGCGCCAGCTCGGTTTACTGCTCGGCCAGCCCTTTCATCATCGAGGCGATGGCGCGGGAGGGCATTCCCGTCGTCGGCCATCTCGGTTTGGTGCCGCGACACGTCACGTGGACCGGCTACCGCGCCATTGGCAAGACGGTGGCGGAGGCGAAGGAACTGCATCGCCGCATGAAGGAACTGGAGAACGCCGGCGCCTACGCGGCGGAGCTGGAGGTCGTGCCGCACAACCTCGCGCGGTTCCTCGCGTCGCAGACCCGGATGCTGCTCATGTCGCTCGGTTCCGGCAGTGGGTGCGACACCCAGTTCCTGTTTTCCGACGACATCCTGGGCGACTACGAGGAACGCCCGCCGCGCCACGCCAAGGCCTACCGGAATTTCGCCGCCGAACACCGCCGCCTCCAGGCCGAGCGCCTCGCCGCCTTCCGCGAATACATCGCCGACGTGAACGAAGGCCGCTTCCCGGCGCGCAGCCACCTGGTGGAGATGGAGGTTGCGCAGCTCGATGAAGTGGTCCGTGAACTCGGCGGCGCGAAGCAAGGTTAAGCGGGGCGCTGCCCCGTCACCCGATGCCCCACGTCCTCATCCTCCACGAAGTCGCCGATTATGAGGCCTGGAAACGGGTCTTCGACCGGGCGGCTGGGCTTCGTCACGCGGCGGGCGAGCGCTCGTATCAGGTGCTCCGGCAGGAGCATGCCCCGAACCGCATCGTGCATTTCTCCCGGTGGACATCGTTGGCCGATGCCCGGCGCTTCTTCGAGTCGCCGGAGCTGGTCCGGATTCGCGCCGAGGCCGGAGTGAAGGCCCCCGAGTTCGTCTACTTGGAGGACCTGGAAGCCGGCGAGCTGGGTTGAAACGGGCCCGGGCCCGCAGCCAGCACGACTCGGTGGGGTTTTGGTAGGGCATCCGAGCGGGCGCTGGCGACCCGCGGCGTCATTGAATTCCGGACCGGCAATCCACTCGACGAACGCGACGGTGTTCCTAGCCTGCGGCCGTGATTGCCTACCAAGACTTCGTTCCGCGAGTGAAGGACCGCGGCGGATTTCTCCGGCCCGCGCAGTTCGACACCCTGCGGGCATCCGTTTTCGAGGCGAATCGGTGGATCAAGGAACGGAACATCCGCGTGTTCAACGTGGAGACCGTGGTTCTGCCCAACATCCATCAGGCCCACGAGGAAGGCAGCGAGGATGTTTCGCTCCGCACCAGCGGCGAGATGAGCGCCAACTGGCACCAGTTCATCCGCGTCTGGTATGAACTGGACGACGGCCCGCCGCCCATGCCGTGAGTCGGGCCGCGGACGTCATTGCAGCGTCGCCAGATACTCGACCAAGTCCCGCAGCTCAAATGGCGTGAGTTGGTCGCCCAAGCCTTCCGGCATCGCGCTGGGACCGCGTTCGCGCTGTTTCACGGCCGATTTCGCCACCTTGGTGATGGCGGGCAATCCGTCCTCGCCGGTCACTTCGACGGCGAGTTCCGCGTCGCCTTCCGCCTTCAGCGTGCCGGCCACGGTGGAACCGTCGTCCAAGGTCAGCACCAGGCCCTCGAAGCCGGCGGCGATCTTCGCATTGGGCTGGAGGATGCTTTCGAGCAGGTAATCGCGGGACTGGCGTTTCCCGATCCCAGTGAGCTCGGGGCCGACAATCCCGCCGTCGGTGCCGACCTTGTGGCACCGCAGGCATTGCACGGTCTGGCTCTGAAAGAAGACCTGCCGGCCGCGCTCCGCATTGCCGCCGACGAGCAGTCCCGGGAGCGCGGCTCGCTGAGCCGCTAGTCCCCTGGCCCTGGCGGCCTCGCGCACATCGAGGGTGAGGGCAACCGGAAGCTGCTTCGCTTCGAGCTGCGCGAATGCGCCTCGAATGGCCTCGTCCGCCTTGGCGCCGGGAAGCTTCGCCAACGCGGCCAAGGCGGCTTGGGCCAAGGGAATGTTGGTGGGACGCCCGCCCTCACCCCAGCCCTCTCCCCCAGGAGAGGGAGAAGTATGCTGGGCGGCGGAGGCGTCCACAGTGGCGGTTGGCAAGGACTGCGCAGCGACTGGGGAAGTGGTCGTCGGTGCGAGCGGAGTTTGGTTGGTGGGGTTGTTGTTGGCGGGAGCGTTTCCCCCTCTCCCTGGGGGAGAGGGCCGGGGTGAGGGCGGGCCCCCAATCAAACTGACCAGCAGCTCCACCGAGTCACCCTCCAGCCGGTCGAGGTAGGGCAGGGCGGTGGCGCGCAGCTTCGGATCGGGATCGGTGAGGGCGAGTTTCACGGCGTCGCCGGTGAGCGGGGAACGGAGTTCGGCGAGGGCGGGCAGGATGGCGCGACGGAGTTCCGGGGCGGTGTTCGTGTGGGCGAACTTCTCAAAGAGCGGCGTGCCCGCCTCCTTCACGCGCAGTTTGGCGGCGGCTTCGGCGACGGCGATCTGGAGCGGCAGCACCTCGCGCGTGCCGGCGGGCTGGCCGGCTTCGTTGAGGTTGAAGGGATTCATCAGGTCGCCGGCCACGCGGAGGAAGGCGCGCTGGGCTGGGGCGGGATTGCGACGCAGGGCCACCGCCTCGTCGTAGGAAACGGATCGGCCCAGGTCGGCGGGCAGGACGGGAATTTCCGCGGCGCGGCCAAGGTTGCGGGCGGCTTGGGCTTGGGCGGCACGTTCGAGGAGCGGGTTGGCAGGAATGGCGCTGCGCGAAGTGGGCCCGCCCTCACCCCGACCCTCTCCCCCAGGAGAGGGGGAAGCCGGCTGGACGGCGGTGGCGTCCACAGCGGCGGTGGCTGAGGACTGCGCAGCGTTTGCGGCGAGACCGGCCGTTGGTGCGAGCGGAGTTGGGTTGGTGGAGTCGTCGACGGCGGGAGCGTTTCCCCCTCTCCCCGGGGGAGAGGGCCGGGGTGAGGGCGGGCGTTCTCCGGTCACCAAGGGCCGCCACAACCCGTTAACGCGGTCGAGGGGCGAGGGCTTTTCCCAGTCGGCGAGGGCGCGGAGAGCGAGGACGCGGGCCCAGTCGGGCACGTCCTCGCGGGCGGCGAAGCCGGCGAGCATCTGCGCGTGCTGCTGGGTGCCGAGGCGGTAGCAGGCGTTGATGACGCGCGACATGAGGTTGGTGGGGCAGTCAATCTTGGTGACGAACGCCGCCAGTGCCGGGAACCCCTCGACGATCGGCACGTCGTGGATGGCGCGTCCGGCCGCGACGATGAGGCGCGGGTCGGAGTCGGTGAGGAAGTTGGTGACTTGTGGCGAGAGCGCCACTGCGGACGCTGGATAGTGACCGAATCCAGGCCAGCGATTTCCCAGCGCGCCGAATTCGCCAAGGCGCCGGTAGGCAAGGAGCGCGATGCGGCGCACATCGGGCGACTTATTGGTGGCGGCTTGTGCGAGATTCTGGCTGTGGAGGTTCTCTAGCCCCGCCGCGCCGATGAGGATCTCCCGCGCCACGTGATCGAGAAACGGATCCGGGGTTGCCGAAGCGAGAATTCGCTCCACATTTGCAATTGGCTGAGGGTCGGCCTTGAACACGCGCGGAAAAGTTTGGTTCAGGAGCCTGGCGATCCACGGCTGTTTCAGACGTGTCGCGGCGGAAGCTAGTTGATCAACCCGGCGGGGAAGCGGACGGAACCCCTTGCCGAAGGGAAGGGTGGAGGCCACTGCCCCTACGCGTCGTCGAACGCCCGGGTCTGGGTCCGACTGAAGGTCACGGAGCCGATCGACATGCCGGAGTTCTTCGGCGTTTCCAGCCTCGTCTAGGACTAGCGCCGCTTCAACCGCGAGGCGACGATCCGCGCCGACCACGACATCCAGCACCCGCAGAAGCGGGAGTTCCCATTCGATTCCGCGATCCTGCGACAATCGGGCGATCTGCCCAACGGCCCATAGGGCATGAAGCCGCTGAAAAAACGATCCGGCCGCGTGCGCGGTGGCGGCCAGGCCGGGAAGCGATTTCATCCCGCGGTCGGCGAGTTCCCACTGCGCCTCCAGCCGCACGCGGCGGTCGGCGTGGCCGAGGAGGTCGAGCAGTTCCTTTTCGCCGCGCTGCGTCATGCCTTCGGCGAGCAGGCGGCGAGTTTCAGTGACGAGTGACGAGTGTCGAGTTCCGAGTTCCGAGTTCGGCGTGATCCGGTAGATTCTTCCGCGCGGGGTCTGGCCCCAGCCGCTGACCCAGTCGAGCACGTAGGCGGCGCCGTCGGGGCCGAAGTCCACGTCGGTGGGCCAGCAGTTCCAGAGGAACTTCTCCTTGCGGTCCACCACGTAGCTCGCGCCCTGCGGCTTCACGGTGTAGGCCCACACGCCGCCCGGGAAATCGGCGTGGAGGAAGGTGCCGGCAAGCTGTTCGCCGAAGCCGGTGCCGGGATAGAAGGCGAGTCCGCTTGGGCCCTGGCTCACGGTGCCGGCGGGCGGGAGGATGCCGTCCTGGCCGCCCTTCCAGAGTTCCTCCTGCACCCACGGGCCGAAGCCGTCCATGTGCTGGTAGCTGGTGCGCCAGCCGTAGTCGCCGCCCTCGACGAGGTGGAGCACGCGGCAGGGGTCGGCGCCGGCCGTGTCGTTGTCCACGGTCCAGAGGTTGCCGAAGTCGTCGAAGGCGAGTTCCTGCGGGTTGCGGAGGCCGTAGCAGAAGACTTCGAGGTCGCGTCCGTCGGGCTCGCAACGGAGCACGCCGCCGGTGTCGGGCAGGTTGATGACCACACCCTCGCGGTTGGTGAGCACGCAGCCGCGGTCGCCAAAGCTCAGGTAGATGCGTCCGTCGGGCCCCTTGATCAGGCCGTGCAGGTCGTGGCCGGACACGCCGATGTGGACGCCGAAGCCCGTTGCCAGAAGGGAACGAGTATTCAGTGGGTCAGTTTTCGGTGAGTCAGTGGATGGTTGTCTGGCTGCTGGCTGATTACTGATCACTGCTCCACTGATTACTCCCGTCCCGTTCAGGCGCCACAGGCTCGGGATGTTCGCGAAGTAGATGCCCTCGTGGGTGGCCAGGACGCCGGCGGCGGTGCCGTCCACGGCGTTGGTGAAGCCGGACGCGAGGATCTCCGAGTGGTCGGCCTGGCCATCGCCGTCGCGGTCCTCGACGCGGCGGACCACTTCGCTGTCCTTGGTCAGGAAGGCGAGATTGGTGGCGAACTGGTTGGTCAGGAAGGCGCCGCGCTCCATCACGCTTCGGAACGACATGTCCTGCCAGAGCCAGTTCGTGTGCTGCGTGATGTCGAAGACGCTGATCGCCCAGCGGTCGGACTCGGCGAGATAGACCCGGCCCTTGCCGTCGAAGGCGAAGGCGACGCTGTTGCTGAGCTGCGGTTCGGCGGCCCAGACGTCAAGCTTGAGGCCGGGTGCGAGCTGAAGGCGCTTGGCGTCGCCCGCGGCGGCCTCGAAGGCGGGTGAAGCCGTGGCGTGCTGCGCCAAGGCGTGCGGGGGCAACCGGAAGGCGACCAGGAGAAGAACCGCCAGGAGTGTCGTGAACCGCCGCTGCATATTGGCAATCCTAGACGGCGGTGCTGCGGCGACCAATTCACAAAACGGGGAGCACGGGCGGCGGGCTTCCGCTGGGAATGAGTCACGAGATGGGTTCCACCAGCAGGCTATGCCGGCCAACTCGGATCACGCGGACGGCGTCGCCCGGGTGTGGCTTTCCTCGGAACGCGAGCGCCGGATGCGGCTGGCCGTCGATTTCAACGATCCCCCGCGGAGATTTCCAACGGATGACCGTCCCAATGTGGCCAGCAGCGGGGGAGCTGTCCGACCGGGCCCCTGCCGGTGTCCGCGCGCCGGAAGCGTCGACCCGAGAAGGCCGCGGGCGCAGAAGAGCAGCGATGGCATCGACTACCAGCAAGCCAAGTTCGACCAACTCGAAGAACAGGGCTCCGCAAGCCATTCCAAACCAGTGCATGGTTGGCAATTGGAGCCGCCAGCGGGTTGACCACTGGCGGCCGAACGAAGTTAACGCAACCGGTTCAGCGCGCTGAGCACGCCCTTGATCGAGGCGAGCTCGATGTTGGTGTCCACGGCGGCGCCCCACTGGACCTTGCCGTTGGGCAGCTTGATCTGGATGTAGGCGATGGCGCTCGCGCCTTCACCGGCGCTGAGGGCGTGTTCGCGGTAGTTGGCGACCTCGAACTTCGGCGCGCCGCTCGCGGCGAGGGCGTTTACGAACGCGGCAATGGGACCGTTGCCTTTGCCTTCCACCTTTTTCTCGGTGCCTTGGTGGATGACCGAGGCGCGGCAGCGGAATTTGCCGTCCACGCCGTCTGCATGGAAGTGGATGAGCGACCACGGCGTGGTTCGCTCGATGTATTCCTGCCAGAACATTGCCTTGAGTTCCTCCGCCTTCACCTCGCGGCCGAGGGCGTCCACGAGGTCGTTGGCAATCGGCCCGAACTCGCGCTGCATGTCCTTGGGCAGCTCGATGCCGAACTCGCTCTCCAGCAGATACGCGACGCCGCCCTTGCCGGACTGGCTGTTGACGCGGATGACCTCCTGGTAACGCCGGCCGATGTCGGTCGGATCGATGGTCAGGTAAGGCACGTCCCAATGGGAACGGCCGCCGGCGTCCCATTCGGCCAAGCCCTTCTTGATGGCGTCCTGGTGCGAGCCGCTGAAGGCGGTGAAGACCAGTTCGCCGGCGTAAGGCTGGCGCGGCGGCACGGTCAGGCCGGTGCTGCGCTCGTAAACGTCGCGCAATGCGCCCAGGTCGCTGAAGTCGAGCTGCGGGTCGATGCCGTGCATGTAGAGGTTTAACGCCACGGCGATGACGTCGAGGTTGCCCGTGCGTTCGCCGTTGCCGAAGAGCGTGCCCTCGACGCGGTCGGCGCCGGCCAGCAGGCCGAGTTCGGTCGCGGCCACGCCGGTGCAACGGTCGTTGTGCGTGTGCAGCGAGATGACGAGCGAATCGCGGTTCCGGATGTTCCGGCAGATCCACTCGATCTGGTCGGCATACACGTTGGGCATCGCCACCTCGACCGTGTCGGGCAGGTTCAGGATCATCGGGTTGGCCGGCGTGGGCTGCCAGACGTCCATCACGGCCTCGGAGATTTCCTTGGCGAACTCCACCTCGGTCGCGCTGAAGCTTTCCGGCGAATACTGGAGCCGGACGTTCGTGCCCTTCAGCCGGGGCAGCCGATCCTTGATCCACTGCGCGCCGCGGACGGCGATCTGGACGATCTCCTCCTTGGACTTGCCGAACACGACGCGGCGCTGGGCCGGCGAGGTCGAGTTGTAGAGGTGGATGATGACGTTCTTCGCGCCGACCAGCGACTCGAAGGTGCGCTCAATCAGGTCCTCGCGCGCCTGCACGAGCACCTGGATGGCGACGTCGTCGGGAATGTGGCCGTTCTCGATCAGCAGGCGGTTGAAGCGGAACTCGGTGTTCGAGGCCGAGGGGAAGCCGACTTCGATTTCCTTGAAGCCGCACTTCACCAGCGCCTGAAACAGCTCAAGCTTCTGCGCGACGTTCATGGGCACCGCGAGCGCCTGGTTGCCGTCGCGGAGGTCCACGCTGCACCAGCGTGGGGCCTGGGTGAGCACGCGGGACGGCCATTGGCGGTCGGGCAATTGCACCGGCTGGAACCGGCGATACTTCTCGGCGGGATTCTTCAACATGTTCTGCCTGTTTTTCGCTGTTTTGGCCGCCCCAACGCAAGCACCCGGCAAATGCGGCCAAACAAAAAGCCCCATCGTCGGGTGCGACGATGGGGCGGGAAAGTGTGATGGACTCGCCTCAAACCCCAACCGTCGCGCGGCCAAGCAGCAGCGCGAGTGCGGTAAGTCGGAGGTTCAACGTGCGAATCACGGGCGATTGGGTAGTGGAGTGGCGCCGAACGGGCAAGGGGGAATTCCGAAGGCTCCGCCACGCTAGAGGACGGGCCTCACGCCGGCCACTCCTCAAGTTCTCCGGATAGGGCCGCCGTCAACGCCTCCACCAGTTCCGGTTGCATGAACGCGTAGTCATCCGGAATCCGTAGGCAGACCAACCGCTTATCGGCCAGCGCCTCCGGGAACCGTTCGCGCAGCTTAGCGACGTGCGACTTCTCCATGGCGAAGACCACGTCCGCCCAGCCGATGAGCCCCTCCGTCACGCGCACCCGCGCCTGCGGTTGCGTGCCCGCCGACCGCGCTTGGAACCGCGGCGAACCTTCGAACATCCGTTCCGCCGTGAGGCTGCGGATTTCATTCCGGCTGCAGATGAAGAGGAGTTGGGTCAAAGCGGTGCCGCGAACAACCGCGTCGCCACCCGTTCCCGCCCCAGCACCTCCAGCAGGTGATACAGGCTGGGGCCGACGAGCTTGCCGGTGCAGGCGACGCGGCAGGGTTGCACCAGCGCGCCGGCTTTCACGCCGAGTTCGGCGGCGAGGGCCTTGAGCGCGGCTTCGAGGGCGGCGGACTTGAACTCGGGCACCGCGGTAAAGGTGGCGGCTAGTTTCTCCAGCAGCGGTTTGGCGGCGGGCGTGAGGGCCTTGGCCTTGGCTTCGGGATCGAGGGTCAGCGCGTAGTCGGCCGCGAAATAGAAGTCGGTCCAGACGGGCAGTTCCTTGAAGAGTTTGCCCTTCTCCTGGGCGGTGAGCAGGGCGGCGCGGACGTAGTCGGCGGGGAAGCCGGCGGTTTCGATGCCGGACTTGCGGAGGTAGTCCACGCCCAGCGCGACGAAGCGGTCGGGATCCATCCGACGCGTGTGCTCGAAGTGGAGCGCCTCCAGCTTCTTGGCGTCGAAGCGCGCCGGGCTGCGATTCACGCGGTCGAGGTCGAAGCGGGAGACAAGCTCCGCGACGCTGAGGAGTTCCTGGCCGTCGGTGGGCGACCAGCCGAGGAGCGAGAGGTAGTTTACCACGGCTTCGGGCGTAAAGCCGTCGTCGAGGTAGTTGGTCACCACGGCGCCGCGGTCGCGCTTGCTCATCTTGGAACCGTCCTCGTTGAGGATCAGCGGGATGTGGGCGTAGCGCGGCGGTTCGACGCCGAAGGCGCGGAAGAGCGCGATGTGTTTGGCGGTGTTGCTCAGGTGATCCTCGCCGCGGATGACGTGGGTCATGCCCATTTCGAGGTCGTCCACCACGTTGACGAAGTGGAACACTGGTTGGCCGTCGCTCCGCCAGAGGACCCAGTCGGGGTCCTGTTCCTCCCGGTCGGTGAGCGGCCGGACGACGTCGCCGACGATGAGATCGGGAATCGTGATCGGCTCGCGGGTCATGCGGAAATACAGGGCGCCGTCGCGTTCGTAGGCGAGGCCCTTGTCGCGGAGTTCGTTCACGCGCTTCCGATAAACCTCGCCACGCTGGCTCTGGAAGTAGGGGCCGCAGTTGCCCTTGCTGGGGCCGGCGACGTCACCGTTCACGGGACCTTCATCCCAGTCCATACCCAGCCAGCGAAGGCCCTGGAGAATGACGTCCACGGCCGCCTGCGAATTGCGCGCGGTGTCGGTGTCCTCGATGCGCAGGATGAACGTGCCGCCGTGATGGCGGGCGAAGAGCCAGTTGAACAGCGCCGTGCGGGCACCCCCGATGTGGAGGTAGCCGGTGGGCGACGGAGCGAAGCGAACTCGAACCGATGACGACATGGGCGCGGAAGGTGCCGAGCCGACGCGGGGAAGACAAGCGGGGGAGAATGACCAGGGAACTATGCGCCCATCCGCCGTTCCGACGACTGGGCGGTGGTGGCCACGACGGACGCCGCCTACAGCGCCATCCTGTGGGCGAACGCAAATTTCAGCAAGGAATGGCTGCCGCTGAGACCGAGTTTGTCGCCCATGCGGAACCGGTGATTCTCCACCGTGCGGGGGCTGACGCCGAGCCGGGCCGCGATTTCCTTGCTCGTCAGGTTTTCGGCGATTAGCCGCAGCACCCGCCGTTCGGATTCAGTCAGCAGATCCAACCCAGGTCGGTCTCGCCGGAGGGCTTCGGCCTGCTCCCGCCGCCGCAGCAGAAATCGCGCGGCGGACGGGCTCACGTAAGGTTCACCTGCGGCAACCTGGCGGATGCACGTCACGAGTTCCTCCGCGGCGTTGTCCTTGAGCAGGAACCCCTGCACCCCGGCGTCCAGGGCGGCGTTGAAGATGGACTCGTCCTTGTGGCCGGTGAGCAGCACGAGCGCCACCGGAAGGTCCGCGGCGCGGATGGCCCGGGCCGCCTCGACGCCGTCGAGCTTGGGCATCTCGAAGTCCAGGACCACGACCTCCGGTATCAATTGGCCCGCCGCCGCCACGGCCTCTTCGCCGTTGGCCACCGCCTTGAGGAGTCGGAGTCCGTCCGCCTCGCCCACAACCTCCATCAGACCCTTCCGGAAGATCGGATGGTCATCGGCAATCAGGACGGTGATGGTTTCTGGCATCGGTCGGGCGGCAACGGGATGACGGCGGTAAGCCTTGTCCCGCGCCCCGGGGCGGATTCAAGCGTAAGTTCGCCTCCCAGGATCCGTGCCCGTTCCTGCATGCTGCTCAACCCGAGCCCGCTTCGTTTCGCGCCGGCGCCAGATGCCGACGGGGCCGGCGTGAATCCCTGGCCATCATCGCGCACCGTCAGCAGCAGCGTGGCGTGCTCGCGCCGGAGGCAAAGTTCGATGCGCGTCGCCTGCGCGTGCTTGAGGGCGTTGTTGATCGCCTCCTGGGCGATCCGGAACAGGTTGATCTCCAGCTCCGACGGAAGCGTGCCGTCCACCGGATCCACGGAGAAGATGATCGCCGATCCCCCGGCCTCGGCCAGCCGTTCGCCCAAGGCGACGAAGGCGCGCGTGAGTCCAAGCCGGTCCAATTCCGGCGGGCGCAGCGCATGACTGAGGGCGCGGACTTCCTCGAGCGCATTTTCGGCCGCCTCAGAAATCTCCCGGAGTTGTCGCGCCATCTTCTCGGGTGCCTGGCCGGGTTGCTGGCCCATCCATGCCCGATTCTTCACGACCAGCAGAGTCTGGCTGAGGCTGTCGTGGAGTTCGGACGCCAGCCGCCGGCGTTCCGCCTCCTGCGACTCGATGAGCAGGCGGGAAAGCCGCTGCTTCTCGTCGCGTTGGCGTTCCACCGCGCGTAGTCGCCAGCGGTAGCCGCCCCAGCCCAGCGCGAATACCGCCAGTAGCGGCGCCGCGCGGGCGGCCGGAGTCTGGAACCACGCTGGCAGGATCTCGATGCGCACGGCCAATTCCGGGTCGCTCCACCTGCCGCCGGGGTTGCGGGCCCGCACGCGGAAGGTGTAGTCGCCCGGTTCCAGCCCGGTATAGAAGACCGACTCTTGGCCTGGCGAATACTCGGCCCACGCTTCGTCCCGGCCCGTGAGCTGGAATTCGTAGGCCAGGGACTGCGGCGCGAGGAAATCCGCGGCGGCGAACTCGAATTCCAGGAACGTCGAGCGCGGCGGGAGCCGCAGCGGTCCGGCGGAGTTGACCCGCACCCGCTGTTTGCCGGCGGCTTCCCGCGGCCGGTTGATGGTCTGTCCGCGATTGCGGCGCGTCCGGTCGCTTTCGGCACCCTTCCCATCCGGTGGTCTTCCGCCCGGGCCATCACCATCGTCGGGCGGCCGGCCGCCGCCGGGTCCGTCCTCGGGAGGGCCTTCGCCCGGTCCGCCGCGGCGCTCCCGCTGGCCCCGTGGGGGCCGGTCCTCGCCGCCGCGCCCGCCGTCCGGCCCGCCGGGCCGGGGACCGCGCCGGCGCGGGCGATCGCCTGCAATGCTCAGGCGCCTTTCGGGCCGGGCTTCGCTGATGTTCGCCAGCCGCTCCCGGGGCACGGGCAGCCAGTGCCCGTTTGCCCCGAGTTCAAGCGGGCCGTTCGTCCACGACTCAGTGGGCAAGTCCAGCATGAGGCCGTGCAGGAGCACCCGTGGAGGGACCGGCGGGCTGGCGAATTGATCGAGGTTCACGACCGCCGCCCCTCGGCTGGTGGGAAACCACAGGCGTCCGCCGGCCACCAAGCCGGCGGGCTGGATCGTGCCGTTGAATTCGGTCGAACGCAGTCCATCCCGGACCGAATGGCTGGTGAACGTGACGCCCTTCCAGTCGCCGCGGTCCGCCGCCGCCTCCAATGCGTCGGCCGGCGCGTGAAAAATCCCGTTGCCGGACGTGAACCACAGCCGGCCGTGGCCGTCGTCGAGGATCTGGTGGATCGTGTTGTCCGGCAGGCCGTCCGCCGTCAGCGCCCGCGTGAACTTGCCCTCCCGGTGCCGAAACAGGCCCCGGTCCAGCGTGCCGATCCACAGCGAGCCGTTGGTGCGCGCGTGCAGCGTGACGACCGACTCCAGCGGCATGCCGTCGGGCGCGACCCAGTTGGTGGACACCCGGCCGTCGCGGATCAGGTTCAGGCCGTAGGAAGTGCCCACCCAGAGATTGCCCCGCGCGTCGTCAGCGATTGCGCGCACGTCGTCATGGCTCAATCCATTCGTGCCGCGGAAGACGGCCGTCTGCAATCCGTCCCGAAACACCAGCAACCCGTAACGCGTGCCGGCAAACACCTCGCCGTGGCGGCCGGCGGCCAACGCCCAGATCGGCGGACGTCCCAGGGTGTTGGTCACCCGCGTGAAGCGGCCGTCGGCGAAGCGATGGATGCCCTGGGTGCGGGTGCCCAGCCACAGGGTGTCGGCGACATCCACGTGAAGGCTGAAGATGAATTCGTCGGGCAAACCGTCGGCCCCGGTGAACCGCCGGATACCGCCGGCGTTGATCCGGTTCAGGCCCTTGGCAGTCGCCAGCCACAGGTCACCGTTGCCCGTGCGGGCGAGCGAGGTGACCTCGTCGTGGGACAGCCCTTCGGGTTCGCCCACGGCGGTGAATCGGGCACGCTTCAGTTGCACGAGTCCCTGGCCATCCGGCACGCACCACAGGCTCCCCTGGTGATCGCGCACGAGCGTGGAATGGCCGCGCTCGGAGAAGCCGCCGCCCACATTCATGCGGGTCCATTCGCCGCCGCGTCGGCGCAGGAGATCCCGGCTGGTGCCCAGCCAGAGCTCTCCGTCTTCGAACTCCGCGCCGCAGAAGACCGCCACGTCGGTCGGGATCAGCGGCACCGGGAAGGGCTCGACCGTGTCGCCCGCCACGCGGCAAAGGCCCTCCGTGGTCATGACCCAGACCGTGCCGGACGGACCGCTGAAAAGGCCGGTGAAGGCGTTGGCCCGCTTGGGCGGTGCGTAGGCCAGCTTCTGCCAGGTGCCGCGGCGCCAGCGCCAGACCGCGGCGCCCTCCACGCTCACGAAGACCGCCCCATCCGCGGTTTCGAGCACGCCATTGACGTGCCGGACCCCGGCGGGCTGGCCGGGGAGACTCTCGAAACGCTCCCCGAGCCGGCGGAAAACCCCGCCGCCATCCGTGCCCACCCAGAGCGTTCCGGTCGGCCCGAGGCTGATGGTGCGGGCGAGTTCGTTGCTCAGGCCGGCGGACGGTCCGAAGCGGCGGAACTCCGGTCCCCGCTTGGCCACGACGCCCGCCCCGGCCGTGGCGATCCACAGCGTGCCGTCAGAATCTTCCACCACCTGGTTCACCCGGCCTTGCGCGAGCGCGGGCGTGGTCCGGCGGCGATAGGACACCCATTCGCGGCCATCGAAGCTCACGAGGCTGTCGTCGGTGCCCAGCCAGAGCTGACGGTCGTGGGACTGCGTGATCGTGGTGATCGCCTGGGTTGGCAGGCCGTCCTCGTCGGTCCACCGCCGGACGGTGTAATCGAGCTCCAGTGGCTCGGCTAGAACCGCCGGCCCCACCGCGAGCGCCAGCAACAGCCGGACCCACGCGCGCAGTCGTGGCCACCAATGGCAGGTCGGAGCGGAGATCACGGAGTGAGGAAAACCGATGCGTGCGGACGGCGACACCAGAAATTCACGGGCAGCGGGTCCGGTGCCGCCCCAGGAGAGGCCCGCCCCCGGTTCAATCCCGGCGACGGGCCCGCCCCCAGCCCCAAAACACCATCGTTCCTACGGCCCCGATCGCCGCCCAAGTGCCAGCTTCCGGCACTGCGGACAGGCCGTTGTCTCCCACCAGCGTCAGAGTCCAACGGTGCAGGCGCATCTGCCCCGCGGCTTCGAGGTCCGCCACGTTGAAACGCCAGTCGGCATTCCCGCCGAGGCCGCCGAACGCGCCGTCCAACGACTGGGCGCCCTGGAAATTGCCGGTCAGCACGCCGCTCACCAGCGTCGCGGTCTGAAGGCTCGTCGCGGCGTCGTCCCGCACGGTGACCGACCAGCCGTCGTGAAAGCTGGCCACCTGGTTCAGCAGCACGGCCGCGGGGTCCGTGATCGCCGGCGGGACGTTGACCGGACTTCGCAGCAAAGACGCGAACATGTCGTGCGCGAAGCCGGTGCCCACGGGGTCGCCCGTAAGCTCGAAGGACACACGGACGGACTGGAGTGACACGATGGTCGAGCCGGTGACGCTCGCCAGGAACGGCGTGGCCACGGGATTGTTGTCGGTGATCAGGGCGGCCGGCGTGAACGGATAGTTTTCGGTGATCTGCGCGGCCTGCGCGGCGTGGGCGGCGAGCAGAGTGGCGGCGGTGATGAGCAGTTTCATCGGAGGGCAGTTTTCAGGGTTCAATGATCAAAGGCAGGGCGTCCACAGACTCCACGGATTGCGCGGATGGGAGGGCGAAGGCCCCGGCACCGGGAACCGCTCCTGAATCTGCGAAATCTGCGTCATCTGCGGATCGGTTTCGGAGCTCACGGGGTCCCTACGGCACGGTAGAGGCGCATGGGCGAATTCGGGTTCGCGTCGGTGTGGGTGAACACGCCGTTGGGCGCCGCGGTGTGGATGGCCGGCGTGGCGTCCTGCCAGTCACCGGGAAGTTCCCGGAACTGCACCCGGTAAGTCCGGCCTGGCACCCCGAGGAACGTCACCACGATGTCGTCACCCACGACGGCGATCACGGCGTGGTTCGGACCGGAGGTGGATGCGGGCGAAGTTTCGTTCACGGTCACCAGGCCGGTGACGGTGTGGCCGCCCGGCCCATCACTCAGCGTGTAGGTGAAACTGCCGTGGCCCGAGGTGGTCGTCGGGGCGGTGTAGAGGGCAAAGGCGCCGGCCACGATCACCGTGGCGCCGGGCGGTTGGGCGTCGCCCACGGCGATTACGGTGAGCGAATCCCCGTCCGCGTCCGAGTCGTTCCCGAGCAGCGCCGAGAGGAGGACCTTCGCGGTGCGGGTCGTGTCGGCGCGGTCCAGCGTGTCGGCCGCCGCCATCGGCGCAGCGTTTTCAGCCACATCCGTCACGGTGATGGTGAACTGCTGCTCGTGGAACAGCCCGCCGTCGTCCGTGGCGCGCACGCGGATGTGGTAGCTGTCCTTCACCTCGAAGTTGAAGCTGGCGGCGGTCTGGAGCGCCTCGCCGGCGAGGCTGAAACTGGCGTTGTCATCGCTGCCCTCGCCCGGGACGAGCGTGAAGGCGGCGGCGCCGATGGCGTCCACATCCGACGCCGTGAAGGTGCCCACGAGCGTCCCGGCAGGCCGGTTTTCCGCCACGCTGCCGGTGCTCAGGGTGATGTCGGTGGGCGGGTTGTTGCTCACCGTCACGGTGAAGGTCGCGGTGCTGCTGTGGCCGCGCGTGTCGCTGGCCGTGCAGGTCACCGTGGTCGTGCCGAGGGGGAAGGTGCTTCCGCTCGCCGGCACGCAGGTGACCGTCCGTGCCCCGTCCACGAGGTCGCTCGCCGTCGGGCTGGAGAAGGTCACCACCGCCCCGGCCGCGCTCGTTGCCGCCACGGTGAGGTCCGCCGGCACGCCGCTGATCGCGGGCGGGGTCGTGTCCTGCACGGTCACGGTGAAGCTGCCCGTGCCCGTGAGGTTCGCTGCGTCCGTGGCGGTGAGCGTCACCGGGGTTGTGCCGAGGGGAAAGGTCGTCCCGCTGTTCGGCGAGTAAGTCAGCGAGGTCACCCCGATGTTGTCGCCTG
Source organism: uncultured Verrucomicrobiota bacterium (assembly GCA_964602595.1). GTDB lineage: Bacteria > Verrucomicrobiota > Verrucomicrobiia > Limisphaerales > UBA9464 > CAIWAH01. The sequence goes on from CAZRRO010000012.1 coordinate 180,565, forward strand.
CGCTGCCGGCGGCGTAGGTCACCACGGCTCCGCTGGCGCCCGTTGCCTCGACCGGGCCCACGTTGGCGTGCGCGGCCACCACCGGGGCGTCGTTGTCCGTCACCGCCACGGTGATCGTGCCCGTGGCGGTGCCGCCGAAGCCGTCACTCACCGTGTAGGTGAAGCTGGCGTTGCCCGTGAAGCCGCTGGCCGGCGTGAAGGTCACGCGCGTGCCGGTGAAGCCGTTCACCGCCAGCCCGCTCACCGCAGTCGCCGCGTTGATCACCACCGGGTCGCCGTCCGCATCCGTGGCGGGAAAGGTTACCGGGTGGGTCTGCGGGTCGCCGGTCGTGCCGGCCGTCGTTGCGTTGGGCGCGGTCGGGGCCGTGTTGGCCGTGGTGAAGGTTGCGTCGCTGCCGTAGGCCGTGCCTGCGGTGTTCGCCCCCACCACGCGGAAGTGATACGTCGTGTGCGCCACCAGCCCGCTGAGTGCCACGCTCACGTTCTGCGCGCTCGTGCCGTCATTGGGCGAAAGGGTCACGCTCGCCGTGCTGCCATAGCTGGTGTCCGGGCCGTATTCAAAGGAGACGGTGGTGGCCAGGCCGTGCGGGTTCACCGTGCCATTGAGGGTTGCGGAAGTGCTTGTGATGGCCGTGGCGTCGGCCGTGAAGACGCCCGGCACGGGGTATTGGAACTCCACCGCGCCGATGTCCACGTGGGGTCCGGACAACCGTGGAAAACCGTCGCCGCGCTGGTCGGTGGCGAACGGGCTGGCGGCGGTGTCGTTGCCCGCGTCAATGGCGGGGGAGCCGGTCAGGGGCGGCATGGTCTGCGTCGGCCCGCCGTAGTTGCCGAGCGGGGCGAGGAGCGCGTTCGCATCCACGAGATTGTTCGCACCGGAGACAGTAATGCCCGGCGTATTCCAAATATTCGCACCGCCAGTCCATGACGAATTGCCGCAGACGATGGAGTTCTTCAGGTTCAGGGAGTTGCCGTTGTAAATGCCGCCGCCGTAACCGTAGCCGACGCCACCCGCACCGACGGTGGCGCCGTTGTTGGCCAAAGTGCATTGACTGACGGTCAACGTGCCGCTGTTGGCGATGCCACCGCCGAAGCCACTGCCGCCGATGCCGCCGCCGCCGATGCCGCCGCCGCCGCCGGTGGCGCTGTTGCTAACCAAAGTGCATTGATTGACGGTCAACGTGCCGCTGTTGAAAATGCCGCCGCCGCTGCTCCAGCCGCCGTCACCGGCGTTGCCGAAGCCGCTGCCGATGCCGCCATTGCCGCCTTTGGCGGTATTGCCCGTCAAAGTGCAGTGATTGGCTGTTAACTTGCCGTTATTGAAAACGCCGCCGCCGTAACCGACACGGCCGGTGAGACCGAACGAGCCGGCTACGTCACCGAGACCGCCGGTAACTTTATTGTTGGCCAAAGTGCAGTAATTGAGCGTCAACGTGCCGCTGTTGAAAATGCCGCCGCCGTAGCCGTCGGTGTTGTAGGGGGCGACGGTGTGGCCATTGGCGAGCGTCAGCGAGTTCAGCGCCATGGTTATGCCCCTGTTCACCGTGAAGATGCGTGAGGTGTTATTCGCATCAATGTGGATGCCGTTCGCGAGCGAGGAAGCGTCAATGGACAGGTTCTTGTTCACCACAATCTGCCCACTGGTCAGGAGGATGGTCTGCCCGGAAAGCGTGTCGGTGAAGGTAATGGTGGCGCCGGGAATTGCATCCAACACCGCCTGCCGCAGCGAGCCGGGACCGCTGTCGTTGGCGTTCAGCACCGTCGGCGGGACCACCGGCGAGCCAAAGACGACATCGTCGCCGTAGGAAATTCCCCCCGCATTCCAGGCCACTATCCGGTAATGGTTGGCGCTGCCGGGCGTGAAGCCAGAAATCGTGTGGCTCACCGCCATGCTGAGATTTCCCGACGCCAGCGCATTGGTGGGCGTAAACGAGCCGTAGTTGGTGTTGGGGCCGTATTCGAAACAGTAAGCGGTCGACCCGCTATTCGGATTGACGGTGCCCTGGAGCGTTGCGGTGTTAATGGTCACTCCGGTGGGCGCGACGGTTGTGACCGTCGGCGCAATCGCTGCCGTGCGGCCACTGATAGAAAAGGTGAAGGAAGGCATGTCCGGGCTGCTGTTCGGGATGGTGACCACAGCGCCATCCAAGCCCGACACGCCCGCCAGATAGGTGATCTCCAGCGAGGCGCTGCCGCCCGCCGGGATGCTGGCCGCCGGGGAGGTGGTGATACTGAACTGCCCCGCGTCCGCGCCCGTCAGCGTCACTGTGCCGACCGTCAGTGCCGTGGTCGGATTCGGATTCTGCAGCGTGAAGGTGCGCGTGACGGGCGTGCCCACCGGGGTATAGCCGTAGGCGGTGTCGTCGGCGCTGTCCGGCGTGGTGTCGCCGCTGGCGATGATGGTCTGATTTCCCACCACCAAGAGGCTGGTCCCGTTCTCCTGCGCGTAGAGCGCCGCCACCTCGCTCTCGCTCAGCGCCCGATTGTAGATGCGGGCGTCATCCAGGCTGCCGGCGAAGTATTCGCCCTGCTGCTGGGCATTCACGGCGAGGAAAAAGGGCTGCGTGCCGTCGGTGGCGAGCGTCTTCGTCCACGACGAGACGGGAGTCGTCAGCTTCACGCCATCCATGAACACCTTGCCCACATTCGAGCCGTAGGTGATCACGCAGTGATGCCAGACCGCGCCCGCAAGCGAGGCCGTGGTGTAGCCCTGATCATTGTTCTCGCCGATGAAGGCCGGTGCCGTGGCGTTGAAGAAGAGCAGGGAGAATCGCTGGTTCGATGCGCGTGCACCGAGGGCGAAGAGGTTGCCCGAGGCGGTGGTGGAGGCGGTTTTGAACCAGACCGACACCGTGCGGTCGGCATTGGCGCTGGGCCAGCCGGGCGTGCCGGCGGCGGCAGAGATAAAGTGCGACGCACCATTGAAGCTGTAGGCCGAGGAAGCCTGGCTGAAGCGATCCGTCGTGGTGGTGGCGCCCGAGACCGTGCCGTGGCGGACGAAGGCGGTGCTGTCGTTCGCATTTCCGCTCAACGGGTAATAGCCCACGAGCCCCTTCCACACGCCCGCCGGCACGCCCGTGAGCGCCAACGCCGCCACCGAACTCGTCACCGAGCCGCCCGCATCCGTTACCACCACCGTGTAGTCGCCGATCTGCCACGGCTGCACGCCGGTGATGCTGTAACTCGCCCCCGTCGCCGAAGGAATCGCCAGCCCCTCCTTCCGCCACTGGTAGCTCAGCGCGCCGGAGGAAACCGTCGCCGCCACTGAAAGCGTCACATTCGCCCCCTGGGTCACTGTCTGAGACGCAGGCTGGGAAGTGATCGTCGGTGCGGCGAAAGCGACTGGCGCGGTGAGGTGGAGGCATAGCACCAGCGCGGCCAGGAACAGGACCTTGAGGCGGCGACTGGAGGACATTGGGCGGAGGGCTATGGGCTTTGCGTTAATGGCGGTCATGGCAGAGGAGAAAAGGGGGCGGCCGGGACGGAAATCGCTTGAAGAGCGGCCTCCGCCGGCAGGGCGGCGGTGAGCTGTTCGAGTTGCTGTTTGGGCACGAAGGCGCGGGCGCCGAGGCGCGCGGCCATTTCCCGGAAACCGGCCCCGGCGTGCTGCGACACAAAGACGATCCAGGCCGCGGGGTCGAGTTCGCGCAGTCGGGCGGCGGCGGTGAAGCCGTCCATCACCGGCATCTCGACGTCCATGAGGACGCAGTCGGGACGGAGCCCCGGATACGCGGTGACCGCGGCGGCGCCATCGCCGCATTCGGCGAATTCCCAGGCGTCCGGGAGGCAACTCCCAAGCAGCCGGCGCATCGCCGCATGGTCATCCACGATCAGGGCCTTCATCTCGTTCAGGCGACACGGTAGCCCGCGGCGGCGGTATCCGGGGAAGCCCGGGACCTACTCAATTTTGAGTGAGTAGAAACACTCAGGCCGGGCGGTGCGGCCGGAGCGTGGAGGCCCGCCCCGGTGGGGATTGCCTGCCCGCCTGGGAAGGCGACAGCACTGGGACCGGGAGGGCGAACCGAATGGTTCGTGCGCCACTCCGTCGTTTCCCCTGCGCCGGCCGCCGGGATGGTCAGGCTGACGTGGCCGACCGGGCCCCGGGCAACGGCATCGTTCCAGCTCAATGCCCGTGGGCCTCGTGTTCCTTGATGTATTCCTGCTTGAGGCCGAGTTTTTCCGGGGCATGCAGGACGAGCATCTTCATGCGCACGTCGGCGGGCACGGTGGCGCGGGTGAGCTTGGAGACGGCGACCATCAGGCCGATGGCCAGCGGCACGGTCCAGATGGCGGGTTGCTCACACAGGATGCGGAGCAGGGGATGGGCGGCCCAGAAGTCGCTGAGGGCGATCCACTTCAGGTCGCTGAAGTTCGTGAGCGTCACCGCGGCGAGGGCGCACACGCCGCCGGTCAACATGCCGGCCGCGGCGCCGCGCATGGTCATGCCGCGCCACCACACGCTCATGAAGAGCAGCGGAAAGTAGCTCGCGGCGGCGATGGCGAAGGCCTGGCCGACCATGAAGTTGATCTGGAGCGGTTCGACGAAGCTGCCCAGCACGACCGCCACGGTGCCGACGGCGACGGCGCAGAACTTGAACATGCGCATCCGCTCGGCGGGCGTGGAGTTGGGCCGCAGCATCCGCCCGTAAACGTCGTGGGCCAGCGCGCCGGTCATGGACACCAGCAGGCCGCTGAAGGTGCTCATGAACGCCGCGAACGCCCCGGCGCAGGTGATGCCGCTGAGAATCGAGCCCCAAGGGATTTGCGATTTGCGATTTGCGATTTGCGATTTCTGAGAGGCGGGCTCTGCCCCAGTGGATGACTGAACAGATCCGGTCACACCCGTCTTCCCCTCTTCCTGCTTTCCTATTTTCCAAATTCCTCCGTCTTTTGAGTCCAACACCTTGGGTAGCTCCAGCACCACCTTGTCCGTGCCCTTCGCGCCGGTGCCTTCGTAGAGCGAGGGCATGAGGTTGCGGCCCATGACGCCGAAGACGGGCGGGAACACGTAGAAGATGCCGATCAGGATCATCACCCACATGGTGGTGCGCTTGGCGGCGACGCCGTCGGGGTTGGTGTAGAAGCGCACGAGGATGTGCGGCAACCCCGCCGTGCCGCAGACCAGCGCGATGATGAGCGAGTAGGTGTAGAGCAGCGCGTAGGGTTTCGCCTGTTCGGAATCCAGCTTCGCCGCCTTGGCGGCTTTGGTGGTCAGCGGGCCGAAGGGGTTCAACCAAGTCTCGTCCTTCGGAGCCTTGGCTGGAAGCGGGAGCCGGGATTGCACACTTGGGGCGGTGGCCAAGGTGGCTGCCATCGCGGGTGGCATGGCCAAGATTTGAGATCCGGCTGGCTGGAGAAACACTCCGTGGTTGGTCAGGAAGCTGGTGTATTGGCTGACGACTCCGGACCAGTTTGTCTCCCGGATCGTCATGGGTCCCAGCATGCGGGGAAGCTCCAGATTGGTGTGGGCGACGACCGTTTTACCGCTGAACCGCGCATACTCGATCAGCACGGAAGCGAGTTTGGCGTCGCTTACCATGTAGTAGGGCACGCCGTTGCCGAACAGGGCCTTGGCACGGTCCTCCAGACGGTCTGTCAGCGAAGGCGCCTCGAAGCGGACCCAGCCATTCACGGATTCCACCGTCATCCGGGTGCTGAGGCTGATCAGGTTCGTGGTCAGCGGGCCGGAGGAGTTGCGCCAGGTCGCATCGGCGGGGAGTTTGGCCGTCTCAGCGGCGTTCGCGGCGAGACGGTCGCTGATCTTCATGTTGTAGTCGGCCAGACGGTCCAAGGGCAGCCAACGCACTAGGTCCTGCTCATGCACAATGGCCACCCGGTTGGTGGCAATCTGGGATTCCCCGTTCACGATGAGCGGCTTGCCGTTGGTGCGAACCCAACTCAGGGCGCCTGTGCGTTGCAAAGTGTCCTCAGTCAGGGCGGCATACTGGTCAGCTTTCAGTGTGGTGGCATGACTGATCCAGACGGTGCTGTTCGTGAGTTCCGAACTGATCAGGAGGCGCTTGCCCGTCAGCGCGACGTAGTTGCTCGCCAAGTGACAGATATTCCACGGCTGGTTCGTGATGGGGCCGAAGGACAATTCCCGGTAGGCGGACAGCTTCAGCGGTCCCACCTGATTGCCGACCCGGAACGCAGCCGGAATGTCTGTGGCGGGGCCGGGCTCAAACCATGCGAAGGCGGGTGTGATCGGAGCACCCTGGGCGGGCCCGTTCCCGCCATCGCCGTTCACGCCGACCTGTTTTCCGTAGCCCCCATACACGCTCATCAGCACGAAGATGGGCACGGAGATGGCGAACATCTTCGCCCAATACTGGAAGGCCTGCACCAGCGTGATGCCCTTCATGCCGCCCAGCGCGACGTTCAGCGTGATGACCGCCCCGACCAGCACCACGCCCACCCAATACGGCAGGCCGGGGAAGATGTAGGCCAGGGTCGTGCCCGCGCCCTTCATCTGCGGCATGGTGTAGAAGAAGCCGATGAACAGGACGAAGATCACCGCGATCTTGCGGAACAGCGGCGAGTCGTAACGGCCCTCGGCGAAGTCGGGGATCGTGTAGGCGCCGAAGCGGCGAAGCGGTCCGGCGATGAACAGCAGCAGGAACAGGTAGCCGCAGGCGTAACAGACGGGATACCACAGCGCGTCATAGCCGCTGGACATGACCATGCCGGCCACGCCCATGAACGAGGCGGCGGACAGGTATTCGCCGGAGATGGCCGAGGCGTTCCAGCCAACCGAGACGCTGCGCCCGGCGACGAAGAAGTCGGACGCGGATTTGGAAGTCTTGGCCGAGCGGAAGCCCATCCAGATCGTGACCGCGACGGTGACGAGCGAGAAGGCGAGGATCCAAGGGTCGAAGGCGGCGAGCATGGGATTCAATTTGGAAGGCAGGAAAACAGGAAAGGGCGAAGACTAAGATTCCATTGTGCCAGAGGTGCTGGAATCAGGACCGAAGCGTTCACGGCCCACGCGCTTCACGGTCAGGGGCATGGAGTTGAAGTTGATCAGCAGGCCGGCGTCGAGGTTCAGGGCCTTGAGGTAGGAGCGGACGGTGGCGAAAAAGATCGGGTCCAGGTCGGTGACGGCCTTCAGCTCAACTACCACGAGTCCTTCCACCAGCAGATCCAGCCGGTGTTCACCAATGGGGCGTTGCCGGTAGGTGAGCGGAACGGGCTTTTGGCGCTCGTAGCGCAGACCGCAGAACTCCAATTCCACGCACATGGCCTGCTCGTAAAGCGGTTCGAGAAAACCCGGCCCCAGCTCACGGTGGACGGCAATCGCAGCAGCGATGATCCGGCCGGTGAGTTGCTCGTGGGGAAGCATGGCGCGGAAAATCAGAAGGCAGGAAAACAGGAAAGGAGGCGGACGAGGCGAAAAGCAATCATGGTAATTCCTTCCTGCTTTCCTGCCTTCCAGATTCATTCGCTTCTTTAACCTCGGCGTCCTCGAGGGCGATGGAGCGGCGGATGAAGAGGAAGGAGATGATCCAGACGAAGGGGAAGAACAGCACGCCGAGCAGCAGCCAGGTGAGCGTGAAGCCGCCCACGCGCACGGCCATCGCCTCGGGAAAGAAGTAGTTCAGCAGCGGCATGCCCAGCAGGGCGATCAGGAACGCGGCGGCGCACGCCACGGACAGCCGCAGTTGGCGGCGCATGAGCGTGTGGAGGAACGATTCGCTGTGGATGTAGTCCGTCGGCTTCGGTTCCGGGGAAGTCATGGGCGGAGGGTGTAGCGGAAGCCGCCGGGAAGCTCAAAGGGCAAAGCGGTATTGGCCCCTTGTTTTCCAGCGGTTAGGTCGCTGCGGACGGACAAATTCGCCGGCACGGCTGGTCCGCGGTGGGCTGCATCTGCTAGGGTTCAACCATGCGCCCGCTCAAGGAGGTCATCATCGCCCTGCGTCACGAATTGGAGGCTGCGCTTCACGCGGAGCCGACCGTTCCCGGCGGCCGCCAGTGGGAGGCGGAACGGGTAGTGGTTTCCCTGGAGCTGGAGTTGGCCGAACCACCGGGTGCGGACGGAGCGCCGGCGCTTGCCTTCGGTGTTCGCTCGGCGGGTTTGCGCGTTTCCGAGGCGGCGGGTGCGGTCCGGCCGCCGGCCGTGACCATTGAGTTCAAGCTGCGGGCCAACGCCGCAACGGAAGCCCCGCTGGCCGCTAGCCCGGTCGCGGCCGAACCCAAGGTGCCGGGTTCGGCAGCGCCGGCCGATCCACGGGTGGAGGCGCTGGCCCAGGTGTTCGGGGCGCCGGGCGGTTTCTACAGCCACCTGCGGGCGGAGGTTTTCAGTTCCACGATCGAGGAACTCCCGGAGGACGCCTACGCCCAGCTGCTGGCGGCCTGGGCTGGGCATTCGCCGACGGCGGAGGATCCCCGGCTGACGCAGGCCCAGGGCCAGATCGCCAACCTGCTCCGGAGCTGCCCGGCCGGCTCGGCCGAGGCGGGCTTGCAGCGACTGCGCGAGGCGCTGGTGGGCATCGGTCGGCCGGAACTGCGGCGACTGATTGCGGCGAATTGGCGGAACGAAGGCCTTGCTTCCGGCTTGCCGTGAACCGCGGGCAGCGGCGGTCCGGCGAACCTGCGGTGCCGGGAATCCACTTGCCTCGCCGGCCGCCTTCCCCAACCTCCGCGCCGTTTCGATATGAACTACCACATCGCGCAGCGTGCTGCCTCGTTGTCCCCGTCCCTGACCTTGGCCATTGATTCAAAGGCCAAGGCCATGAAAGCGGCGGGCGAAGACGTCGTGGGTTTCGGCGCGGGCGAGCCCGATTTCGATACTCCCCAGCACATCAAGGATGCCGCGGCCAAGGCGCTGGCGGGCGGGTTCACGAAATACACGCCGAGCAGCGGCATTCCCGAGCTGCGCGAGGCCATCGCGGCCAAGTTCAAGGCGGAGAACGGCCTGACCTACAAGCCGTCCCAGATCGTCGTCAGCAACGGTGGCAAACATTCCTGCTACAACGTCATCCTCGCCACCTGCCAGGAAGGCGACGAGGTCATCATCCCTTCTCCCTATTGGCTCAGCTATCCCGAGATGGCCAAGCTCGCCGGTGCCAAGCCCGTGATCCTCGAGACCACGGACAAGACCGAGTTCAAGGTCACGCCCGCCCAGCTCCGCGCCGCCATCACGCCGAACACCCGGCTGTTCATCCTCAATTCCCCGAGCAACCCCACCGGCAGCGTCTACACGCCCGACGAAATCAAGGCCCTCGGCGACATCTGCGTGGAAAAGGGTGTGCTCATCATGAGCGACGAAATCTACGAGCACCTCACCTATGACGGTGCCGTGGTCAAGAGCGTCGCCAGCTTCAGCCAAGCCCACTACGACCACACCATCATCGTCCACGGCTTCGCCAAAGCCTGGAGCATGACTGGATGGCGGTTGGGCTTCCTCGCCGCCCCGGAACCCATCGCAAAGGCCATCGACGCCGTGCAAAGCCATAGCACCAGCAATCCGTGCTCCTTCGCCCAGAAGGGTGGCGTGGCCGCGTTGACCGGACCGCAGGATCATCTGCCCGGTTGGCTCGCGGAATACGCCAAGCGCCGCACTCGCGCGTGGCAGATGCTCAATGCGATCCCGGGCGTCACATGCGTGAACAGCAAGGGCGCGTTCTACCTCTTCCCGAACATCAGCGGCACCGGTCTCAAGTCCGCTGACTTCTGCGCCCGCTTGCTGGAGCAGGAAAAAGTCGCCGCCGTCCCGGGCATCGCCTTCGGAGCCGACGACTATATCCGCATCAGCTACGCGACGAGCCTCGCCAACATCGAAAAGGGCCTGGAGCGGATGGACCGCTTCGTCCGCGCGTTGAAGAAGTAACCCGATTGAATCAATGCCCGCGGAACCCAAACACGGCGTCTACGCGGGCACGTTCGATCCGCTTACTATCGGCCACCTGTGGATGATCGAACAGGGCGTCCGGCTGTTCGACCGGTTCACGGTGGCCATCGGCATCAACCCGAACAAGAAGCCGACCTTCAGCGAGGCCGAACGGTTGGAGCTTCTGCGGGAATCCATCCGGCATCTTCCGGGCGTCGAAGTCACCAGCTTCGGCGCCCAGTTCCTCATCCACTACGCGAAGTCCATCGGCGGAACGCACATCCTGCGCGGCATCCGTTCGCCGAGCGACTTCGAGTATGAACGCACCATGCGGAATCTGAACGGCGACCTGGAACCGAAGGTCACGAGCGTCTTCCTCATGCCGCCGCGCGACATTGCGGAAGTCAGCTCCAGCATGGTGAAGGGTCTGATCGGTCCGGAAGGCTGGGAACCTATCGTGGAGAAATACGTCCCGCCTCCGGTCTATGGGAGGCTGCTGAGGAAATTCCGTGGCGGCACCGACCCTTGAGCAATAGCTCGCGCTGTGGTCGCGGATCAGCGCAACCGGAGACGGCCGCTCGGTCTGGAACGAGCTGGAGCGTCGCTACCGGGAGCCGCACCGGCCGTATCACAACTTCGACCACATCGGGCATTGCCTGGCTGAGTTCGAGGCCGTGCGGTCGTTGGCTGAATCTCCCGATGCTGTGGAGCTCGCCATCTGGTTCCACGACGCGATCTACGACACGCACGCGAAGGACAACGAGGAACAGAGCGCCCGACTAGCCGCGCAGTTTCTCGATGAAGCCGGAGTCGATCCCGGGCTCATCTCGTCGGTCGGGTCGTTGATCCACGCGACGAAACATGCAGCCCCGCCTGGTTCGCCGGATGCCGCGCTTCTGGTGGATATCGACCTGGCGATCCTCGGTCAGCCCCGCGAGCGCTATGCCCGCTTCGAGGAGGAAATCCGCAGCGAGTATTCGTGGGTGGCGCCCGCTGATTTTGGGGCGGGTCGCGGCACCATTCTGGGTGGCTTTCTGGGACGCCCCGCGATTTACAGCACCGATTCGTTTTGCCGGCGTTACGAGGCATCCGCCAGGGGCAATCTCCGGTGGGCCATTGCGCGGCTGGCCCAAGGTGGTTGATGCGGACTAATCCCGCACCGCGCCGACCACCATCTCCAGAACCCGCCGCAGCCCGTCGTCGCCGCCGCGGCTGCCTTCGTGGAAGGGCGTCCGGGCGATCGGCTTCCAGTTGTCGCGTGAGGTGTCGACGTCATTGGGCTGCGGCACGTCGGTCAACGTGGGATCGTATTGGCCGTTGTTGCCGCCCATCTTGTAGATCACGAGATCGAGCGATGGCACGATCATCAGGCCGAAGCCGCCCGCGCCTGATTTCCAGAAGGCGTCCTTGGGAGCACCGGCCACATGCGCGTCGGAGTTGTGCTCGAACTGGAGGCTGAAGGGCGTGTGCGGATTGAAGTGCGACGGCTTGGCGCAGAGCGCGATGTAGTCGGCGGGAATGAGCTGTCTGCCGGCCCACTGGCCCCCATGGGCAAGGCAGTAGCCGAAACGCACCGCGTCCGTGGCGTGGACGGCGATGCTGCCCGCGCCGTTCGCGTGCGGCATGCGGAAGCCACCGCGGTTCAGGCAATACCCCCCAAGGGCCCCAACCCATCGGCTTGGCGAGGCGTTCGTCGATGAAGCGGTCGAGTTCCATGCCGGTCACATGACGGAGCACGATGCTGGCAATGTGCGGAGCAGGGGAGGAATAGGAGTATCCGCCGCCAGCATTCGTCCACATGGGAACCTTGAGCGACGATTGGTCGAGATCGTGAATGTTCTGGCCGGGCACGCTTTTGAACTGGATGACCTTTCCTTCCGCCACGGCCGTGGGTGAACCGCCTTCGCCCCAGTAACCGGCCGACATGCAGAGCAGGTGGCCCAGCGTGATGTCGGCGCGGCGCGGATCATCGAGCGGCAACGCTTCCGGGAGGAACTTCTCCGTGAAGACCTTCGTGTTGAGGCCGTCGGGAATCTTGTCGCGGAACTCCTTGAGCATGATGCCGCACGCGATGCTGGTGTAGGCCTTGCCGGTGGACGCCATGTCCGGATTCACGTTGCGTCCGGCTCGACCGAAGTAGCGCTCGAACACGAGGTAGCCCTTGCGCACGACGACGAGCCCGCCGTTCTGCGTGCAACGCTGGGTGAAGTCGTAGGCGCGTTCCAACGCGGCGGTGTCCAGGCCGGCCTTTTTCCGGATCGCCCGAGCATCCTGCAAGGTGCGCCAACCGCCTTGGCTGTCCGGCGGCGGAAAGTAATCGGCCGCGAAGCCAATTGAGCCGCCGAGCAGGGCGAGCACGAGGAAGGCAAAGGGGGAACGCATGAGGTGGCGTGGGTGTAACCGCACCGCGGGCCGGCGGGAATGCGGCAGGAAAGAAGTAGCGGACCAGTTGGCGTTTGGCTGGCTGCGTCCGACGCCCGGCGCGCGGGTTTCCCGGTTGAAGCCGGCGAATGATTCTACCAACGTCTGCCTGTCCCGCGCGCCATCCCCGGGGCAAAACTCTGCCCGCCATGCCGGAATCCTCCCCAGCCCAGTCGTTCGCCGCCGGGGCCTTTCATCCCAGTCAGGGGACCCGTCGGGTCACCGGCACGCTGCGGCTCGATGGCGGCTCGGTCCATTTCGAGGGGGAATCGGTGGCGTTTTCGCTGCCCTTGGACGGCGTCTCCGTCCGGCTCGGTGGGGCGAGCGACCGCCTGATTTTCTTCGAGCATGCCAGGGCCCCGGGCGTGAGCGTGTTCACGTCCGATCGGGCGGTGTTGGAGCATCCGGCCTTTGCCCAGAATCCCGTGCTGGGCCAAGCCCGCGGCCAGATTCGCCGGCGGCACTTCGCGGCCCGGAGCCTCGTGTTGGCGGTGGCGGTGGCCGTCGCCTTGGCGTTGGCGGGCCTGTGGCTGGCGAAGGACTCCATGGTGGAGAAGATCGCGGGGCAGGTGCCGGCCGCCTGGGAGCAGAAACTTGGCGAGGCGGCGTTTGTCCACTTCAGCCTGGGGAAGAAGTTCATCACGGATCCGGCGGTGACCGAGGCGCTCCAGCAACTCGCGGCGCCGCTGCTCAAGGCAGTGCCGCAGGACCGCCATCCGTTCACGCTGCATGTCGTGGAGGACGCCTCGCTGAATGCCTTTGCCCTCCCGGGCGGCAAGGTCGTGCTGCACACCGGCTTGCTCCTTGCCTCCGATTCGCCGGAGGAAGTCCTCGGCGTGCTGGCGCACGAACTGGCCCACGTGACCCGGCAGCACGGCGTGCGCGGCATTGTCCAGGGCCTGGGGCTCTATGCGACGGTCTCGCTGTTCCTGGGCGACGTCTCGGGTGTGGCCGCGATCCTGGTGAACAACGCCCCGTTCCTGCTGACCCAGAAGTTCTCCCGCGACCACGAACGCGAGGCCGATGAGGTGGGTTTCCGTGCCCTCGAAACGGCCGGGCTCGATCCGCGCGGCATGATTTCCTTCTTCGAGAAGCTGCGCCAGGAGGAGGCCAAGCTGAAGGCGCAGGTGCCGGGCGGCGCGGCACTCGACGCGCTGGGGTTCCTCAGCACGCATCCCGCCACCGCCGAACGGGCCCAACATCTCGAAGCCCTGCTGGCGGCCTCGCCGCGGCAGGACGGCTTCACCCGGACCGCGGTGGACTTCAAGGCCTTCCAGCAGGCCGTCCGCGCGCACCTTTCCCAGCTTGATTCCGCCCCGACCAACTCGGCCCTGCCGGACAAAACCGAAAAACCATGAACACCACCATCGCGGGCGCCCCGTCGTTCGCCTATCTGCACGTTGACCTCTACCCCGGCGAGAGCGTCGTCGCGGAGTCGGACGCCATGTCGAGCATGAGCGCCGACCTCGCGATGAAGGCCTCGTTCAACGGCGGCCTGATCTCCGGCCTCGCGAAGAAGTTCCTCGCGGGCGAGACGCTGTTCGTGAACACGTTCACCAACACCACCAACTCCCCCCGACGCGTCACGCTCGTCCAGACCACGCCGGGCAACATGCGCGAGGTGCGGCTCAACGGGGAGACAATCTGCCTCCAGCCCGGCGCCTACGTCGCGTCGACGCCGGGGCTGAAGCTGGGCCTGCGCTGGGCCGGGTTCGTGAGCGGCATCGCGCGGGAAGGCTTCTTCAAGCTCACCGTCAGTGGCACCGGCACGCTCTGGTATGGCGCCTACGGCGAACTCGTGGAACGTCAGGTCGAGGGCGAATACATCGTCGATACCAGCCATCTCGTGGCCTACGAACCGCAGTTGAAGCTCAAGCTCCAGCTCGCCGGCGGCATCTTCTCCAGCTTGTTCGGCGGCGAAGGTTTCGTCACCCGCGTCGAGGGCCGCGGCAAGGTCGTCATCCAGACCCGCAGCCTCACCGGGCTCGCCAGCTGGCTCAACCCCCGCATCTGAACCGCCATGGACATCGAACTGCTCTTCCGGCCCGGCAACGCCGCCGCCCGCGTGTTCCTCGCGCCCGGCGAACACCTCACCACCGAGTCCGGCGCGATGATCGCCATGAGCGACGCCCTCACGCTGACCACGACCACGCACAAGCGCGAGTCGGGTTCCGTGATGGCGGGCCTCAAGCGCATGCTCGCCGGCGAATCGCTCTTCCTGAACCACTTCTCCACGGGTGCCACCGGCGGCGAAGTCTTCCTCGCGGCCACGCTCGCGGGCGACATGCTCCGCTACGATCTGCGGGGCGAAAACCTCGTCGTCCAGGCCGGCTCGTTCGTGGCCTGCGAGAGTGGCGTGAACGTCAGTTTCGGCTGGCAGGGCTTCAAGTCGTTCCTCTCTGGCGAACGCGCCTTCTGGCTGCACCTCAGCGGCACCGGGCCGGTCATCCTGTCGAGCTTCGGCGCCATCTACGCCGTGGAGGTGGACGGCGAATACATCGTGGACACCGGCCACATCGTGGCGTTCCAGGAGACGCTCAACTTCAAGATCACCAAGGCCGGGGGCAGCTGGGCCACCGCCATCTTCGGCGGCGAAGGCCTCGTCTGCCGCTTCTCCGGCCGTGGCACCGTGTGGTGCCAGAGCCACAACGCCCGCGGCTTCGGCCTCGAAGTCGGCCCGCAACTCCGGCCCCGCTGAATCCCGAACCCCGCTTCGCCCATGCAAATCCATCTCTTCCGCAATGGCGTCCAGGAAGGCCCGTTCCCGCTGGAACAGGTCCGCCAGATGTATGCCGCCGGTGACCTCAAGCCCACCGACCACGTTTTCCACGAGGGCCTGACCGACTGGGTGCTCGCCAGCCAATCGCCCGCGCTCGTGCCGCCGGCGCCACCCCGGGTGCCGCCCGTGCTGGCCGGCCCGCCGCCGATTGCCGCCGCGACCTCGGCGCTCCTGAGCCCGGCGCAGACCGCCGACCCGCGCCGCGACTTCGAATTCCAGATCGAGGGCCGGCCCGACTTCGCGTTCCTCACCGTGCAGGTTCCGGCCAACCGAACCCTCAAGGTCGAGGCCTCGGCCATGGCCACGATGGACACCAACCTCCAGATGAAGACCCGGATGCGCGGCGGCCTGACCCGCCTCCTCACCGGGGAAAACATCTTCGTGAACGAGTTCACCGCCGCCGGCGGCCCGGCGAGCATCGGCATCGCGCCCGGCGCGCCTGGCGACCTGGAACACGTCTATCTCGACGGCGACGGGCTGTTCCTCCAGAGCAGCGGCTACGTGGCCAGCAGCCCCGAGGTCACCCTCGACAGCAAGTGGCAGGGCTGGAAGGGCTTCTTCAGCGGCGAAGGGCTGTTCCTGCTGCGCTGTTCCGGCCGGGGCGACCTGTGGTTCAACACCTACGGCGCGATGTTCTGCGTGAACGTGAACGGCAGCTACGTGGTGGACACCGGCCACGTCGTCGCTTTCACCGAAAGCCTGCAATACGAGGTCGGCCGGATCGGCGGCTACAAGTCGCTGTTCTTCTCCGGCGAAGGCCTCGTGTGCCGGTTCCGCGGCCAGGGCCGGGTCTGGATCCAAACCCGCCGACTCGGCGCCTTCGCGAGCTGGATCCAGCCCTTCCGGCCGGTGAAGAACCGGGGGTGAGTGCGGGTTCGCGGTTCAAACTCTGGGATAGAATGGGAAAGCTGCTGCCATTGTTGGTCGTTGGCTTCGCGATGATGTCCGTCACGAGAGCCGCCGCCGTGCTCGCCGACCGGCAACTGGTCGGGTTTCCGCGAAAGCCGGTAGCCCCGGGGGCCTTTCAAGCGGTGAGATTGACAGAATCCAAGGGGCAGATTTTCACGAGCGCTTGGTGGGATTTAGAGTCTTTAGATGCTCGGACGGTAACGCCGAGCTATTCGTTGCCTCTACTACCATCGCTGGACGCGCTACGCGAGTTTGATCGGTCCGCAGGCATTTACCGGATCCTCCCAACCGATGCATTTGTCGCGATGGTGGGAACTAACCTCAGGGGCCCGGAGGATACTCCGCATCCACAGTTTCTGTTGATGGGTGATAGGCGGAAGTGGCCGCAAATTGCGGCCGTCTATGAGTTGGGAAACCTGATAGATCCGAGATCCGCAGGATTACAACTGATTAGTTCCGCAGCGGCGCTCGGCGACCGGCTATTTCTTGGGATGCATCGCCAGGTGCCTTTCGGCGATCCGGGCGAACTAACCGTGCCCGGCGGTTCCGGCCTGATGGAGATCCCTTTTCCCGGCGCGCCGCTCAAGAACCTCACCGCCACTAACCTCAATGCGTGGGCCTTCGACGACCTGCGTTTTGTGCATGGCCGACTTGTGACCTTCCTCTACGGTCAATATCGAGACGCGGCGACCTCCGACCGGCTGGCGGTGTGGGAAGAGCGTAATGGCCGATGGGAGGTGATCTGGAAACTGCCCGCCGAATACCACGCCAATCGTGATGGGCGACGGCGCGAATATTTTGTAGGCATTCAGGACGATGGATTTTGGGTCGCGGATGGCGGCGAAGCGTTCGGGGATTTGGCGGAACCGCTGCTGTCCTGGGTGCGGATCACCGACGGGACAATTCGACCCTGGACCAACGCGCCCGGTCACGAACTGCCAGTAGGCAAATACACCGGGACGGTCTTCAAGGACTCCATTGTGCTGGGCCACTTGTATCCCTTCGTGCTGGACCGGGTGGGCACCAACGCGGTGCCAGGCATCGTTGCCCTCAATCCGGAGACTCGCACGGTCCTGCCGTGGCGGCCCCGCGAGCCATTTCCCAATGTTTCCTCGGGAGGTATTCAGGAAATGACGGCCACGGAGCGTTACGTCCTGCTAAGCACGGGAACCGAACTGCGTGCCTACGCCGAGCGAGGCGCAGTCTGGCTGGACCCGGTGGCCACCACCGGGTCTGAACTGCGCCTGCGGCTCACCGGCACGCAGGGCGACCGGGTGGTGGTGGAAAGCTCCGGCGATCTGCGCCAGTGGAACGAATTGTCCGTGCGGGAACTGCATACCGAGGCCGACCTCGACGTGGTGGTTCCCGCGACCGCCGAGTCCCGTTGGTTTCGCGCGCGGGTTGTAGAATCGCCGTGAAGGCCCGGGGGCGGGCCGGTCAATTGGCCGCCCCGCGGAATTTGACCCGCCGGGATTCGCCGCCACCGTGGCGCATGGCTTCGAATGTCCTCGGCGCACCGCTGCAAGCCTGCTGCCGTGATCCCCTCACCGGTTTCTACCGCGACGGCTTCTGCCACACGGGGCCGGAGGACCGCGGCCTCCACACCGTCTGCGCCGTGATGACGGAGGAATTCCTGGCCTTCACGCGGGCGGTCGGGAACGACCTGTCCACGCCCGTGCCGGCGTATGGTTTTCCTGGGCTGGAGCCCGGCGACCGCTGGTGCCTGTGTGTGACGCGTTGGGCCGAGGCCCTGCGCGCGGGTTGCGCCCCGCCGGTCGTGCTCGCGGCCACCCACGTCAGCGCACTGGAGTTCGTCTCCCGCGAAGACCTCCAGGCCCACGCCGTGGCGTGAGGCGCCGCCCGTTCAACTGCGGAACGATCCTCGCGCCCGGCTCCTTCACCGCCCTCTCTGCCCGCCTCGCATGACTGCTTCCGCTGACTTCGCTTCCGCCGCCGCCGGTTGGCGGCTCGATTCCGCGTATGGCCGGTTGCCCGAGCGCCTGTTCGCGCGGGTCAGGCCGACCGCGGTGCGGGCGTCGCAATGGGTCGTGTTCAACCGTCCGCTGGCCTTGGAACTGGGCCTGGAGCCACGGTGCTTCGATGTTCCCGAGGCCGCCGCCTTGTTCGCCGGCAACGTGCTTCCCGAAGGCGCGCAGCCGCTGGCGCAGGCCTATGCGGGGCATCAATACGGGCACTTCACCGTCCTCGGCGATGGCCGCGCCATCCTGCTCGGAGAGCAGCGGACACCGGCCGGCGCCCGGGTGGACGTGCAGTTGAAGGGCCCCGGCCCGACGCCGTTCTCACGGCGCGGCGACGGCCGGGCGGCGTTGGGCCCGATGCTGCGGGAATACGTCATCAGCGAGGCGATGCACGCGCTCGGCGTGCCGACCACGCGCAGCCTGGCGGTCGTGGCGACGGGCGAACCGGTGTTCCGCGAGGAGACCTTGCCCGGCGCGGTGCTCACGCGGATCGCGGCCAGCCATGTGCGGGTCGGCACGTTCGAGTGGGCCGCCGCCCACGGCGATACCTCGGCCTTGGCCGCGCTGACGGACTTCACGCTGCGCCGTCATTACCCGGAAGCCGCCGATTCGCCGGGGCCGGCCGCGGGGTTATTGGCGGCGGTGTCCGAACGGCAGGCTTCGCTGATTGCGCGCTGGCTGCTGCTGGGCTTCGTCCACGGGGTGATGAACACGGACAACATGGCGTTGTCCGGCGAGACGATCGACTACGGGCCGTGCGCCTTCCTGGACACCTACCACCCGGCGACGGTGTTTAGCTCGATCGATCACCACGGCCGCTACGCCTACGCGAACCAGCCGCGGATCGCGCAGTGGAACCTTGCGCGCCTCGCCGAAGCGCTGCTGCCGCTGCTGCATCCGGACGAGACGAGGGCGGTGGAACTCGCCAACGCGGCGCTGGAGCAATTCCCCGGACAGTTCGAACGCCAGTGGCTGGCCGGCATGCGCGCCAAGCTGGGCCTTGCCGGGGAAGATCCAGGGGACCACGCGCTGGCCGACGACCTCTTGGCCTGGATGCAGGATCGCCAGGCCGACTTCACGAACACCTTCCGGCTCCTGGCGACGCCGGACCTGGGCGCCGGCTGGCTGCCCGACGATGCGGCGTTCCAGGTGTGGAGGAATCGCTGGCTCATGCGCCTCGGGGTGACGTCGCGTCCGCCGTCGGAACTCGTCGGCGCGCTGCGCCGGGCCAATCCCGCGGTGATTCCGCGCAACCACCGGGTCGAAGCCGCGCTCGCAGCCGCGACCCGGGGTGACTTGGCGCCGTTGCACCGGTTGCTGGAAGTGCTGGCGACGCCCTTTGACCACGAACGCGCGCCGGCGGAATTCAACGCGGCGCCGCCACCGGACAGCCCGCGGTATCGGACCTTCTGCGGGACGTGAAGGGGACGATTCGGTGGGGTTAGAGCGTCACAGCCCGGAAGAACCACTGCGCCGCACTGACGGGCAGCGGCGTGAGGACGGTGACGGCGGAAGCGCCGGCGACGACTTCTTCGACGGGCTCCCAGGTCTTGAGATCGGCGGACCGTTCCAGGCGGTAGCGGGCCTCGGGAGTGCCCCGCAGTTCCAAGCGCAGTGAACCGTCGGGTCCAAGGCCGGTGGCCACCAAGGCGGCGGGTTCGGCGGGAACCAGCGGGACGGGTTCGATCGCGAAGAGGATGGGGGTTTCCGGGCTCCAGGCATTGGTGCCACCCACTGTGGCCCGGGCCTGCATCCAGACGGTCGCGTAGCCATTCGTGGTGAAGCCGAAGTTGTGGTGCGCGTGGCCGCCGACGTTGGGTGTTAGCTTGTCGGCATCGCTCAGGCCATCGCGCGAATTGACGCCGACATCAATACCGCCGGTGCTATCGAACTGCCAGATGGCGAAGTGACTGCCGCCTTCGATGCGGCGCACGAACAGATCCAACGGCTGCGGGGGCAATGCCAAGTCCTCACCGCTGACGCCGAGGTAAAGCAACTGCGTGTTCTGGCTCGCCGGCAAAACCCACAGGTCGGAGCCGGCCGGACCCAGGTCCGGAAAGCCGTCGGGGACGCTGAGTTTGGCAGCTTCGGCCACGACCAGCACCACGTTGGTGGCGAAGTGGTTCGTTCGCCGGTCCTCGTCGCGGACGACCAGCTGCAGGAGGTTCGTTCCTCGCGGCGCCAAGATCACCTTGAGGTCCACATGCTCGGTGGTGAGCCGAACCCGTTCGCTCAGCGACACGGCGAATGAGCGGGCGGTGAACAACACTACCAACAGCAAGGAGACCAAGGTGAATTTCATGGCGGGAAACCTGGCGGCGGACCGGCCGGAGCCGGCCCGCCGCTCTGCGACGAAAACCGAGTGCTTAGCGGCGGGAACGGCGCCACATGGCGAAACCCAGCAGGCCCGCCGCGGCGAGGGCGGCATATTCCTCGGGCTCAGGCACGACCGTGAAGGAGTAGTTCACCGTGCCGCTGGTGACCGCGCCATCCACCGCGTGGATGCCGGAAGCCTCAAGCCCGATGGTGTAGTCGCCCGGGGCCGTGAAGGTTAGGTTGTAGTGCCCGTGGCTGCCCGGCACGAGCGACAGCGCGTCACTGGCAGTGACGCCGTCGGCGGAGTTCATCTTGATCTGGATATCACCGAACGTGCCCACGTCATAGACGCCGAAATTGCCGGGCCCACTGACTGACTTGAGGCGCAGGCTGAGGTTGCCGGTCCAGTCAGCGACCGTGAGTTCCTCGGTGCCAAAGCCCAGGAAGAGCAGGCTCGGGTCCTGGGTCTTGGGCAGAATCCACAGGCTGCTGCCCACGGGCGCCAGCACGGAGAGTGCTCCCGGCGTGGTCGTTTGGGCGGCCGAACCGACCACGAGCATCGCGCCCGACGGCGGGGAGAATTCGGTTGCGGACTCCCCGTCATGGACGTGCAAGTCGAAGGAACCAGCATCGTAGGCAATGCCGATGTCGGCATGGCCCGCGGACAGGAAGGTTTGGGCGGCGGCTGGAAACGCGATGCCGGCGGTAAGGGCGAGGGCGAACAGGGACAACGATTTCATGCGAAAAGAATTGGGTAAACGGCAAGTTGAAGTGCAGGGGGAACGAAGGCCGTTCCGGAGACTCACTCCGGTGGTTTGGCGATGTTTTCACCGCGCGCGAACCGTTCCTTGAGCAGGCGCGCGTTCAGCGGCAGAACATGGCCGCAGGCGTAAAGATAATTGGCCGTGCCGGACGAGCTGTCGGGCTTGGCGGAACCGGACCGATGGCGGTCCGGCTGGATGTCGGCGCGAACCGCGTCCCAGCCCTTGAACCAGTTCCGGGAATGGGTGTGGTCGGCGAAGACGCTGGGCGCAGCGGTGTCGGCGATCTCGAACACGGTGATCGTCTCCGTGGGGCTCTTCAGGGCGTCGAGCTTGCGGAACGACTCCAAGCTGCGGCCAAACGGGTCCAGTTGGTCAACCGCCACATACTCATTGGGAATGTAGCTGGAGGCATGGTTCGTGAGCCGGGCTTGGCGCTGGGGATCACTGGGACACGTGCGCACCTTGTCGGTGTTTCCCAGATAGGTCCGGAGCGTGAAGATCCAGGACCGGTTCGTCTCCGAAGTGCCGTGCGTGGTTTCCGGGAAGTAGCCCCGGTTGTCGTCGGCATACATCTGGATCGCGAGCCCGACCTGGCGAAGGTTCGAGGCGCAAGCCGTCCGATTCGCCTTGGACTTGGCCGAGGCGAGGGCGGGCAGGAGCAACCCGGCGAGAATCGCAATGATTGCGATCACGACGAGCAACTCGATCAGCGTGAAGGCCGCACGCCGGCACGGATACCATGCCGGGGCAGGGGGATTGGAGTTCACAGAGGACGACCGGGAAAACCGGTCAGCAAGGACGACGACGGCGAAACCCTTCCCAGCGGGAAAGGCGGGCCCGTTCAAGGCCCGACGGGTGACAGCTCAGAGCTGTGCCGGCGGACCGCGTCCCAGCGTGGGCGTAAACCAAATCGTTGACCCCGTGCCTTCCGGCAGCGACACCAAACCCAAGGCGAAACCGGGGCGATGCTCGGCGACCGGGGGCGCGGGCAGGTCGTTCAGCCATTGCCCGTGGCTAAACAGGCAAAGGGCGCAGCCGGCTTCCTCGGTATGCGAATCGGCGTCGTGCCCTGACTCCGGGTGCCCCGCAGAATCGTCGTGGTTGGCTTCCAATGCCTCGTGAAATGCGGCATGGAGGCTGGGGCTCCGGGAAAGCGTCCCCACCAGCACGACGAGCAAGGCCAGCCAGGATGCCAGCAGCGCCCGCCCCAAGGGGAGCCAGCGGAACTGTCGTTGGAGGCCGTGTTGCAAAGCGGTTGCATCTTACGACCCAAGCGGCGGAGAGCAAGCCGGGAGTCTCGGGAGCGCCGACATTTTTGCCGCGACCGCAACCGGCCGATACTGGAGCGCAATTGGCCGACAACGCGCGGGTTTGCCGACGATTGCGGAGTCCCGTAGCTTTGCCTCCCTTGAGCGAGCCCCTTTCCGTCAGCGCTGCCGTTCCGCCGGATGCCCTCCGGCCGGTCGTGCTGTGCCCGCTCAACAAGGTCCGCGCCGGCTGCGT